>CAWJMO010000001.1:0-426683 GCA_963843865.1 uncultured Solirubrobacteraceae bacterium
GGGACGCGGCGCTGCCCAGCGAGCCGATGTCAGTGGTCCCGTGGATGCCGGCACCGTTGTAGATGCCCATCCAGCGCGCCTTGATCGGGTTGCTCGGGCCGGGCGGGACGATCGTGCCGGCGAGGCTGCCCGCCCAGTCGGAGTCGGGCACGTGCCAGTACGGGTTGACCTGCTTGTCCTGGATCTCGTACAGGCCCTGCGGGGTCTCAGGCCGGCCATGCCCACGGCGATCCGGTAGGTCTTCTCCGGCTTGAGGTTGCTGTAGAGCTGCAGCGGAAGCCGCCCCTGTTGACCACGATGATCTTGGGGTACTTCTTCGCGAGCTCCTTGGTGGTGACCTTCGGCATCAGGGGCTGGGCGGTGATCCGGAGCTCGCGCGTGGCCTGGACCGAGACGAGCTTGCGGCGCACCGCGCGGCTGAGCGAGCGGGTGTCGACCTTCAGGCCGCGCTTGGAGCGGACGTCTTGACGCCGGCGCTGCCGATGTCGACGTCGGCGTCGACGGCCGGGCGGTCGAGGCGCTCGCGGACGCGCTTGACGAGCGCGCTCACGGCGTCGCGGTCGTAGGAGATGTCGACGTCGAGGTCGTCGTTGATCGGCCGCCGGTCAGGCCGCGCGATGCTGCGCTCGATGATGCCGCCCTCGCGGGAGCGGTCGAGCGCGCCGCGACGCTGTCCTCGACGTTGACGACGACCTGCGAGCGCTCGGGCGTGAGCGTGAAGTGGCGCTTGTGCAGCGGGCGACGATCGGCTGGCGCAGCGGCTGGGCGAGCTGTCGCGCAGCTTCTGCCTCGGCGGCGCCGCGCTTGAGCCCGCCGACGTCGACGCCGCCGACGCTGATGCCCTTGGCGATCGTGTCCTTGCGGCCGGAGTCGTAGATGAGCATCCCGCCCACGAGGAGGAGCGAGCACGACGAGGGCGCCCGCCACGGCCATGAACGGACTTGGATCGCATTTGCGCGCGCATTCTAAAGCGTTGACCGGGGTGTTATGAAACCCATGCAACGACTCCTGCGCGGCGACCCGTATGTTGGATCAATGGCGCGATCGGCGTGGCTCGACGTCGACTGGCCCGCGGTGACGCACCGCGCGACGGTCGACGGCTCGGAGATGACCTACGTGGACATCGGCGAGGGCCCGGCGCTGGTCTTCGTCCACGGCCTCGGCGGCTCGTGGCAGAACTGGCTGGAGAACCTCCCCCACTTCGCCGCGCACGCACCGCTGCATCGCCATGGACCTCGGCGGCTTCGGCGCGTCCGAGCCGGTGGACGGCGACGTCTCGATGGAGCGCTACGCCCGCTCGGTCGCCGAGCTCATGGAGCACGCTGGGCATCGCGTCGCGCCGGCGTGGTCGGCAACTCGATGGGCGGCTTCATCGCGCTGGAGCTGGCGATCCGGCGGCCGGACCTCGTCGAGCGCCTCGTGCTCGTCTCCGCCGCCGTGCTCTGGCAGGAGTACCGCCACGCCAAGCCGCTGGTGACGCTGGCCAACGCGACGGAGGCGCGTCGCCGCGCGCGTCCTGGCCGAGGTGCCCGAGCTGGGTGCTGCGGCGGCCCCGCGCCCGCACCCGCGCGCTGCGCTTCGGCGGCATCCGCGCGCCAGCTGCCGCGCGAGCTCCAGCGCGAGCTGCTGCTCACCGGCCGCAGCGCACGGAGGGCTTCCTGCCCGCCTTCCAGGCGCTGGCGTCCTACCCGCTGCGCGACGAGCTGAGCGCGGTGCGGCTGCCCGACCCTGATCGTCTGGGGCACGGAGGACCCGCTCGTCGGCGTCGGCCACGCCGAAGGAGCTCGAGCGGCTGATCCCGGGGTCGCGCGCCTCGATCTACGAGGGCATCGGGCACGTCGTCCAGCTGGAGGCGCCCGAGCGCTTCAACCGCGAGGTCGAGGACTTCCTCGGCTCGAGCTCCGGGTGATCGGCGCCCTCGGCGGCGCTGGAGACGAGCTTCGCGTACTTGCCGAGCACGCCCGTGGTGTGCTCGGCGCGGCGGGACGTCGTAGGCGGCGATCCGCTGCGGCGATCTCCTCGTCGGAGAGGTCGACGTCCATGCGCCGGTTCTCGACGTCGATGGTGATCGTGTCGCCCTCGCGGACGGCGGCGATCGGGCCGCCCTTGACCGCCTCGGGGGCGACGTGGCCGGCCATGAAGCCGCGGGTGGCGCCGGAGAAGCGGCCGTCGGTGAGCAGCGCGACGTGCTCGCCCATGCCGTTGCCGGCCAGCGCGGCGGTGACGGCGAGCATCTCGCGCATGCCGGGGCCGCCGACGGGGCCCTCGTTGCGGATCACGAGCACGTCGCCCTCGTTGATCTGGCCGGTGGTGACGGCCGCCATCGCCGCCTCCTCGCCCTCGAAGACGCGCGCGGGGCCCTGGTGGTAGCGGCGCTCGTGGCCGGAGAGCTTGACCACGGAGCCGTCCGGGGCGAGGTTGCCGCGCAGGATGGCGAGGCCGCCGGTCGGCTTGAGCGGCGCGTCGGCGGGCAGGACGACCTCCTGGCCCTCGCGTCTCCTTGGCGGCCTCGCGCGATCTCGCCGATCGTCTGGCCGGTCACGGTCTGCGCGTCCTCGTGCAGGACGGCCGAGCTCGAGCAGGCGCTTGGCCACGAGCGGGACGCCGCCGGCCTCGTAGAGGTCGGCGGCGACGTAGCTGCCGCCCGGCTTGAGGTCGCAGGTGGTGGCGGTGGCCTCGCTGATGCGGTCGAAGTCCTCCAGGCCGAGCTCGACGCCCGCCTCCGCGGCGAGCGCCATGAGGTGCAGGACGGCGTTGGTCGAGCCGCCGCTGGTCGCGATGGCGGCGATCGCGTTCTCGAGGCCCTCGCGGGTGATGATGTCGCTCGGGCGCTGGCCGCGGCGGAGCACGTCCATGACCAGCGCGCCGGCCGCCTTGGCGACGTCGGGCTTGCGAGCCGTCCTCGGCCGGGACCATGCTCGAGCCCGCCGGGCTGAGGCCGAGGATCTCGAAGACCATGCCCATCGTGTTGGCGGTGAACTGGGCGCCGCAGGCGCCGGCGCCGGGGCTGGCGTGCTTCTCGAGGTCGGCGAGGTCCTCGTCGGACATCTTGCCGGCGGCGTGGGCGCCGACGGCCTCGAAGACGTCCTGGATCGTGACGTCGTTGCCGCGCCAGCGGCCGGGCATGATGCTGCCGCCGTAGAGCAGGACGCCGGGGACGTTCACGCGCGCGAGCGCCATGGCGCCGCCGGGGATCGTCTTGTCGCAGCCGGTGAGCACGACGAGGCGCGTCGAACAGGTGGCCCTCGGCGACGAGCTCGATGGAGTCGGCGATGACCTCGCGGGAGACGAGCGACGTCTTCATGCCGGACGTGCCCATCGTGATGCCGTCGGAGATCGCGATGGTGTTGAGCTCCATCGGCGTGCCGCCGGCCTCGCGGATGCCCTCCTTGACCTTGCTCGCGAGCGCGCGCAGGTGGAAGTTGCAGGGCATCGTCTCGATCCAGGTCGAGGCGACGCCGATGATCGGCTTGGACAGGGCCTCGGCGTCGAAGCCGATGCCGTGCAGGTAGGCGCGCGCGGCGGCGCGGTGGGGCCCGTCCGTGAGCGCGCGGGACCGGTGCTTGACGTCGAAGTCGGTCCGCGACCGAGGCTACTTGCGTCAGTCGACGGCTGCCGGAGGCTTCGCGGGCGGCCTTCTGCGAGCCGGCGTGCGCTCCCACTGGCGCAGGCGCCACAGGTCGCGCGGCGACCTTGCGCGGGTCGATCTGGCGGCCCGGCAGGTGCAGGTTGGCCGAGCCGATCAGGCGCTGCTCGTCGCCCTTGATGCCCATCCACTTGGCGAGGACGTCGTCGGAGTCGGGCAGCCGCGGCGAGCCGAAGGGCTTCGTGTCGTCGGGGAACTCGACGCAGTACTCGTTGAGCAGCTGGCCGGTCTGCGGCAGGTAGGCGACGATCGGCTTGTGGGGGTAGACGAGGTAGGCGTACGGCGCGCCGCCGAGGTCCCAGCCCTCCTCCGGGCCGCCGGCCTGGCCGCCCCACACGCGCAGGAAGCCGAGGTCGCGGTACATCGCCCACTCCTCCTCGTTGACGCACGACCTCAGCAGCTCGCGCGCGCGCTGCTCGGCGCGGCGCTCGCGGCCGGGGTCGTAGACGGGGATGCCCTCCGCGCGCGCCTCGCGGCCGGCCTGGACGCGCTTGCGGACGCGCTCGACCAGCGGGAGGCACGCCTCCCACAGCAGCGCGATCACGACGATGGCGGTGGCGACGAGGGCGGCGATCATCCGCCGGCGGCGCGCGGGAAGAAGATGACGCGATCGGTGTCGCGCGGGATCTGGTCGAAGGCCTGGACCATCGTGGCCTCGCGCCTACCCGCCTGGGACGTGACCGGCACCGCCGCCCACATGCCGGCGTCCAGCTGGCTGCGGAACTCCTCGACCAGCGCCTGCTCCTCCTCGGCGACCTCCAGGTCGCCCTCGGCGATGAGCTGCTCGCCGTGGCCCGGCCGCATCCGCAGGAACTTCATGCGCGCGATTATGACAGGGTTCTTGCAGGGGCCTTAGGCGCTCCTTGACGCCACGTTGAGCGACATCGACAGGTCCCGGGCCCGTTCCCGATGCTCCCGCAGGCCGTGCGCGAACGGCCTCCGAGGCGACCTCCGCGCGCGCGCTCGGCGGCCTCCAGCGGCGTGAAGCCGAGGGCCAGGTGCGCGGCGAGCGCGGTCGAGTGCGTGCAGCCGCTGCCGTGGGCCGCGCCGTCGGGATGGCGGGGGCCCGGGATGCCGTGGAGGTCTCGCCCGTCGAAGAACAGGTCGACGCCTCCGTCGCGGTGGCCGCCGGTGACCACGACGTTCGCCGGGCCCAGCGCGTGCGAGCGCGACCGCCAGCTCGGCCGGCGTCCGCGTCGGTGCCGGCGAGCACCCGCGCCTCGGGGAGGTTGGGCGTGATCACCGTCGCGCGCGGCGAGCAGCAGCTCGACGAGCGCGCGGCGCGCGCCGTCGTCGAGCAGCACGGCGCCGGACTCGGCGACCATCACGGGGTCGATCACCACCGGCGTGCCCGGGTCGCAGCAGGTCCAGCGCCCGGCTGACCGCGGCCACCGTCGCGGCCGTGCCGAGCATCCCGATCTTCACCGCGTCGACGCCGATGTCGTCCTGCACGGCCCGGACCTGCTCGACGATGAACGCCGGCGGGACGGTGTGGACGTCGGTCGACGCCCGACGGTGTTCTGCGCCGTCAGCGCCGTGATCGCGCTGCATGCCGTGGACGCCGCAGGCCGCGAACGCCTTCAGGTCCGCCTGGATCCCGGCTCCGCCGCCGGAGTCCGAGCCGGCGATGGTGAGGACGGCGGGCACGCCGGGGCATCCGAGGGTCGAGGCGTAGGTCGCCGCGCGGATGTAGCGGCCGCCGAACACGCGGCGGACGAGGCCGCGCAGCTCGAGCTCGCCGAGCGCGCCGGCGACGGCGAGCCCGTCGGCCGGGTCGGTGACGAGCTCGGCCAGCGAGCCGGCGCCGCGCTCGACGCGGCTGAGCACGCGGCGCAGCTCGGGGCTGAGGTCGGGCGGCGGCGGCGCCGGCTCCGGGCGGGGCGCCAGGCGCGGCCCGGCGCCGATCACCGCCGGCCGCAGCGGCTCGCCGGCGAGGGCGCCGGGCCGGCAGCGAGGTCGAGCAGGTCGGCGGTGTGGCGGACCAGCTCGGCGCCGGCCTTCAGCAGCGCGTGCGGGCCGGCGGACAGCGGCGCGGTGACCGGGCCGGGCACGGCCGCGACGAAGCGGCCCGAGCTCGGCGGCGAAGTCGGCGGTGATGAGCGAGCCGGAGCGCTCGCCGCCCTCGACGACGACCGTGCCCACCGACAGCGCGGCGATCAGGCGGTTGCGGGCCGGGAAGCGCCCACCGCCGCGGCGTGGTGCCCGGGCGGCAGCTCCGAGACCACGCAGCCGGCCGCGACGATCCGCCCGTGCAGGCCGCGCGAGCGCGCCGGGTACGGCCGGTCGGCGCCCGTGGCCAGCACCGCCACCGTCCGCGCCGGTCTCCAGCGCGCCGGCGTGGGCGGCCGAGTCGATCCCCATCGCCATCCCGGAGACGACCGTCACCCCGGCCGCGCCGAGCCCGCGGCCCAGCGCGCGCGCCACCTCGAGCCCGTACGGGCGTCGCGTTGCGCGCGCCGACCAGCGCCACGCCGCTGCCGTCGAGCAGCGCCAGGTCGCCCGAGCCAGTGCAGCACCGCCGGCGGGTCGGGCAGCTCGCGCAGCCGGGCGGGATAGGCCTCCGAGCAGCCGCACACGGCGCTCATGCCCGCCGCGGCCAGGCGGTCGCGTGGCGAACGCCGGCGTCGAAGGCCCGGTAGCGCTCGCGCACGTCCGGCAGGTCGGCCCACCGCAGCAGCTCCTCGTCGGGCAGCGCCAGCAGCTGCGGCCGGCCGCGCCGCAGCCGCCACTCGTTCTCGATGTGCCCGGACAGCCACCCGATCAGCTCCGTCCGCCGCAGGCACCGCTCGCACGCGTCGATCGCCGCCGCCGTCATGCCGCCAGCGGGGACGCGGTGTCGGTGCGCAGGACGAGGGCGGCGGAGATGTGCTCCGGGCCGACCTCGTCGGAGCCCGCGAGGTCGGCGACGGTGCGGGCGACGCGCAGCACGCGGTGGTGGCCGCGGGCGGTCAGGCCCTCGCGTGTCGTGGAGCTCGAACAGCCGGCGGCGGGCGGACGGCGTGACCCGCGCGAGCTCGCGCAGCATCACCGGGGTCAGCTGGGCGTTGCAGGTCGCGCCCGTGCCGCGCAGCCGCGCGGTCTGCCGCGCGCGGGCGGCGACGACCCGCTCGCGGACCACCGCCGGACGCGGGCGCGGCGTCGTCGCGCAGCCGCGGCCGCGGTGGGGCGGCCGACGTGGATGGTGATGTCCATGCGGTCCAGCAGCGGGCCGGACAGGCGCCGGTCGTGGCGCGCGCGCTCGGCCGCCGAGCAGCGGCAGCGCTCGCGGCTCCGAGCCCGCACGGGCACGGGTTGGCGGCGGCGACGAGCATCGCGCCGCGTCGGGAACGTGAGCACGCGCTGCGCGCGCACGACGACGACCCGCCCGTCCTCGAGCGGCTGGCGCAGCGCCTCCAGCGCGTTGCGGTTGAACTCGCTCAGCTCGTCGAGGAACAGCACGCCGCGGTGGGCGAGCGTGATCTCGCCCGGCGTCGGCGTCGCGCCCGCCGCCGACGAGGCCCGGACGGCGAGATCAGGTGGTGCGGCGCGCGGAACGGCCGCGCCGTGACCAGCCCGTGGCCCTCGTGCAGCCCGGCGATCGAGTGGATCTGCGTGACCTCGACCGCCTCGTCGCGCGTCAGCGGCGGCAGCAGCGTCGGCAGCCGCCGCGCGATCATCGTCTTGCCCGTGCCGGGCGGGCCGTGCATGAACAGGTTGTGGCCGCCGGCGGCCGCGACCTCGATCGCCGGCATCAGCCCGCTGTGGCCGCGCACGTCGGCGAGGTCGACGGCGTCGTCGGGCTCGCGCCTCCGGCGGCCGGCGGTCGGGCCGGCGACCGCCGGCGGCTCACCGCGCAGGACGGCGACGGCGTGCGTGCAGCGACTCGATGCCCAGCACGTCGATGCCCTCGACCAGCGCCGCCTCCGCCGCGCGCGAGCGCCGGCAGCATCAGCCGGCGTCAGGCCGTGCCGGCGCGCGCCCTCGGCCACCGCCAGCGCGCCGCGCACCGGGCTGCACCGAGCCGTACATCGACAGCTCGCCGATGAACGCGCAGCCCTCGAGCGCGTCGAGCGTCGATCTGCCCGCTGGCCGCCAGCACGGCGATCGCGAGCGGCAGGTCGAAGTGCGGCCCCTCCTTGCGCAGGTAGGCCGGCGCGAGGTTGACCGTGATGCGCTTGTCCGGGAACGCGAAGCCGGTGTTGATGATCGCGCCGCGCACCCGCTCGCGCGCCTCGCGCACCGACTTGTCGGCCAGCCCGACGACGGTGAACGCCGGCAGGCCCTGCCGGACGTCGGCCTCCACCGTGACCCGGCGCGTCTCCACCCCGTCGATCGCGAACGAGTGCACCCGGGCGAGCATCAGAACGCCCCCTCGAGGTGCTCGAGCGCGACGCAGCGCCGCCGCCGGCGCGACGACCACGCCGACGGCGTCGAAGCGCAGCGACTCGAAGAACGGCCGGTCGGCCTCGCTTCAGCCAGGCGGCGCCCATGCTGCGGACCTGGCGCTGCTTGCGCTCGTGCAGGTTGTCGAACGGCCGCCCGGAGCCGGCCCGCCGCGTCTTGACCTCCGCGAAGACGAGCAGCGGCGCCGTCGCGGACGACGAGGTCGAGCTCCCCGAAGCGGGTCCGGTGGCGGCGCGCGAGCACCTCGTAGCCGAGCCGCTCGAAGTGCTGCGCGGCGAGGTCCTCCCCGATCTCGCCGAGGCGGTGACGCCGGTCCGTGGTCATGCCGCCACTCTCACCGGGCGGCGACCGTACCGATCTAGACGCGAGGTGTTGCCGAAAGTGCGCGCGCTACAGCGCCAACTGCGAGTAGGCGACCGACTGGAACGACAGCCGGTGCAGCGGCGAGATGCCGTGCGCCTCGATCGCGGCGCGGTGCTCGGGCGTCGAGTAGCCGACGTGGCCCTCGAACTCCCAGTGCGGGTAGCGCTCGGCGGCGCGGTGCATGAAGCGGTCGCGCGAGACCTTGGCGATCACGGACGCGGCGGCGATGGCGGCGCTGACGTGCGGTCGCCGCCGACGACGGGGCGCTGCTCGAAGCCGGTGGGCGGGACCGGGAAGCCGTCGGACAGGCAAGGCGCCCGGGCACGGCGACGCGGCGCAGGCAGTCGCTCAGCGCGGCGAGGTTGGTCTTGTGCAGCCCGCGCGAGTCGATCCCGCGCACGCAGCGCGAGGTGACGGTGACGCGCGCGGCGACGCGCATGACGCGCGGGTAGAGCTCCTCGCGCATCTCGTGCGTGTGCTGCTTGGAGTCGTTGAGCACCGACAGCGCGCGGCGGTCCGACAGCGACAGCGCTCGTAGTCGAACAGCACGGCCGCGGCGACGAGCGGGCCGGCGAGGCAGCCGCGGCCGGCCTCGTCGGCGCCGGCGACGAAGCGGAAGCCGAGCCCGCGGTCGTAGCGCGAACGAGGCGCGAGCCCGAGGACGCGCTGGCGCGCGGGCGGCCTTGCCGCGCGCGTGCGCTCGGCCACGGTCGCGACGCTTAGAGGAGGCCGATGCGGCCGGGAGGCCAGTAGGTGGCGAAGGCGCCACCGATGATCCACTTGTCGGGGACGGGCCCCAGAACCGGCTGTCGTCGGACGCTCCACGGTTGTCGCCCATCATGAAGTACTGCCCGGCGGGAATCGTGATCTCGTCGCGGGAAGTCGCAGCCGCCGCCGGCGTCGCAGGGCGCGGATGAACGGCTCCTTCTGCGGCTTGCCGTTGAGGACGACGCGGCCGTCGATGATCTTGATGCGGTCGCCCGGGCCCGGCGACGACGCGCTTGATGAAGTTGACGTCGTCCTTGCGCGGCGACGGCCTCGGGGCAGACCTGCCTGGCGCGGGTGCGACACGCCGCAGCGTGCCGCCGTCGGCGCCCTGCGGGCGGGTGGAAGACGACGACGTCGCCGACCGCCGGCTTGGAGAAGGAGTGGCCGATGCGGTTGACGAGCACGCGCTGGCCGATCTGGAGCGTCGGCACCATCGACTCGCTCGGGATCCGGTACGGCTTGATGAGGAACTTCTGGATGCCGAGCGCGAGCCCGAGGGCGACGGCGACGATCATCACGAGCTCGAGCAGCGAGCCGGCGGTGGACTGGGGCTTCTTGCACGCAGCTCGGCGGGCTCGCCGCCTCGGCGGTCGCTTCGGCGGAGCGCAGGCAGCGTCTCTCGGCAGGCGCGGCCTCGGTCCGGCGGGAGCGGCCTCGGCCTCGGCGACGGCCTCTTCGACCATCTCCGGCTCGTCCGCCGTGTGGCCCTCGGCGTCCGTCGGCCGGGCTCCTCGTGGAGCAGACCGGCCTCGACGACCTCCTCCGGGCCGACGTAGCGGCGCTCGCGGACGCGGGCGGCCTTGCCGACGCGACCACGCAGGTAGTAGAGCTTCGCGCGGCGGACGTCACCGCGGGCGGCGACCTCGATGCGCTCGATCTTCGGCGAGTGCACGCGGGAACGTGCGCTCCACGCCGACGCCGAAGGACTGCTTGCGGACCGTGAAGGTCTCGCGGACGCCCTCGCCCTGGCGCTTGATGACGACGCCCTCGAAGACCTGCGTACGGCGGCGCGTGCCCTCGATGACCTGGAAGTGCACGCGGACGCGGTCGCCGGCCTGGAAGACGGGACGCGCCGCAGCTGCTGGCGCTCGAGGCTGTCGATGACGGTGCTCATGGCGAGAAAGAGCGCCCAGGCGACTGGCGCGCGGCGGCGTCACTCTAGCGACCCGCGGCCTGCGCGATTGCTCGAGCCGCCACTCCGCGATCCGCGCGTGGTGGCCGCTGAGCAGGACGTCCGGGACGTCCCAGCCGCGGTAGGACGCCGGCCGCGTGTAGTGCGGGTACTCCGGCAGCCCCTCGAGCGCCGCGCTGAAGGACTCCTCGTGCGCCGACGCGCTCGTCGCCCGAGCGCGCCCGGCAGCTGGCGCAGCACCGCGTCGAGCACGACCATCGCCGCGAGCTCGCCGCCGGCCAGCACGTAGCGGCCGATCGAGACCCGGTCCGTGCAGAAGTGGTCGAGGATGCGCTCGTCGAAGCCCTCGTAGCGGCCGCACAGCAGCGTCAGCGCCGGCTCGGCGGCCAGCTCGACGACGAGGTCCTCGTCGAGCACCCGCCCGCCCGGGGTCAGCGCGATCACGCGCCGCTGCTCGCGCAGGTCGACCGGGTCGACGCCCGTAGCGCTGCGCGCAGCGCCCACTCGACGACGTCGACGCGCAGGACCATCCCGGCGCCGCCGCCGAACGGCGTGTCGTCGACCGACGCGCCCGACAGCGTCGTCGTCGCCCGGTAGTCGACCGCCTCGACCTCGCGCCCCCGAGTTGCGCACGTGGCGCTGCCCGCGGAACCAGTCGAACGCGTCCGGGAACAGCGTGAAGACGTCAGCCTGTCACCGAGGAACTCCAGGTCGACGTCGATGACGCCGGCCTCGAGGTCGACCGTGCGCACGGCGTCGTCGATCAGCGGGATCGAGCAGGTCGCCGACCACGAGCACCTCGCAGGACGGCAGCGCCCGCACGCGCTCGACGACGCCGACCTCGCGGTCGCCGTCGACGACCCGCAGCCCGACGAGGTCGTCCGCCCACCACTCGCCCTCCTCGAGGCCGATGGCGTCGCGCTCGACGACGAGCGGCGTGCCGCGCAGCCCCTCGGCCTGCGCGATGGAGGTGATGCCCGCGACGCGGACGACCGGCTTCTGCGGCGTGCCGAAGACCTCCGTGATCCGGCCCGAGCGACGTCTCGCAGGCCCGACCCGCAGGTTGTCGGGCCGGGTGACGCGGAAGGCGCCGTCGAGCCCGTGGGCCTTGCCGACCCAGCCGACCTCGACCTCGCTCGACCTCAGTCGACGATGTCGACGAGGACGCGCTGGTCCTGTCGGGACCCGGCGGCCTTGACGACCGTCCGGAGCGCCGAGGCGGTTCGCCCGCCGCGCCCGATGACGTGTCCGTAGTCATCCTCGTCCACCGCCAGTTCGAGCACCAGGGCGCCGTCGTCCTCGAAGGACTTGACCTCGACCGCCTCCGGCTTGTCCACGAGCGCCTTCGCGAGGTACTCGAGCAGATCCCGCGGCATGGCCACGACTTAGGAGATGCCCTGCGTGCGCAGGAGCTTCTTGACCGTGTTGGACGGCTGCGCGCCGTGGCGCAGCCAGTAGCGGACGCGCTCCTCGTCGATGACGATCGTCGACGGCTCGGTCTGCGCGTTGTAGCGCCCGATCGACCTCGAGGGACTTGCCGTCGCGCGGCGAGCGGGAATCGGCGACGACGACGCGCCACACCGGGTCCTTCTTCCCGCCAACGCGGGTGAGTCTCATTGCAACGGCCATAAGCGACAGGGAAGGCTAGCGGCTCAGCGCCCGCGCATCATGGCGCCGATGTCGGGCATCTTGCCCTGCTGGATGCCGCGCATCATCTTGCGCATCTCGCCGAACTGCTTGATCAGCTGGGAGACCTGCTGGACCGAGGTCCCGGACCCGCCGGCGATGCGCTTGCGCCGCCGCCCGTTGACGATGTCGGGCCGCCGCCGCTCCTCGCGGGTCATGGACAGGATGATCGCCTCGATGCGGTCGAACTCCTTCTCGTCGACCTTGAGGTTCTTGAGCTGCTGGCCGGCGAGCCCCGGGATCATCCCCAGCAGGGACGTCAGCGGCCCCATGCGGCGGATCTTCTTGAGCTGGTCGAGGAAGTCGTCGAGGTCGAACTCGTTGCGGCGCAGCTTGGCCTCGAGCTCCTTGGCCTCGTCCTCGTCCACCTGCTGCTCGGCCTTCTCGATGAACGACAGGACGTCGCCCATGCCGAGGATCCGCTGGGCCATGCGGTCGGGGTGGAAGGCCTCGAAGTCCCCGAGCTTCTCGCCCGTGGAGGCGAACATGATCGGCTTGCCGGTGACCTGCTTGACCGACAGCGCCGCGCCGCCGCGGGCGTCGCCGTCGAGCTTGGACATGATCACGCCGTCGAACTGCGCGGTCTCGGCGAACTGCTCGGCGACGTTGACGGCGTCCTGGCCGGTCATCGCGTCGACGACCAGCAGCACCGTGTGCGGCTTGACCGCCTTCTTGATGTTGCGCAGCTCCTCCATCAGCGCCTGGTCGACGTGCAGGCGGCCGGAGGTGTCGACGATCAGGACGTCCTTGCCGTCGCGCACCGCCTGGTCGCGCGCCCAGCGGGCGATGTCGACCGGGTCCTTGTCGGTGCCCTGCTCGTAGACCGTCGCGCCGGCCTGGGCGCCGACCTTGATCAGCTGCTCGACCGCGGCCGGCCGGTAGACGTCGCAGGCCGCGACGCCGACGGAGGACCCGTGCTGCTCCTTGAGGTAGCTTGGCGAGCTTGGCCGTCGCGGTCGTCTTGCCCGAGCCCTGCAGGCCGGCCATGAGGATCACCGTCGGCGGGCGCGGCGAGAAGGTGATGCCGGCCGCCTGGCCGCCCATCAGCTTCGTCAGCTCCTCGTCGACGATCTTGACGACCTGCTGGCCCGGGTTGAGCTGCTTGGTGACCTCGACGCCGGCCGCGCGCTCCTTGACCGTCGCCGTGAACTGCTTGACGACCTTGAAGTTGACGTCCGCCTCGAGCAGCGCGAGGCGGATCTCGCGCATCGCCTTGGCGATGTCCTCGTCGGTCAGCGCGCCGCGGCCGCGCACGCCCGACAGCGCGCCCTGGAGCTTCTCTGACAGCGAGTCGAACACGGATCGCCATACTAGGTCGACTGCAGGGGCGGAGCGACATACTCGAAGCGATCGAGCGGGACGAGATCGCACCGGCGTTCCAGCCGATCGTCGACCTCCGCACGGGTCTGGTGGCGGGATACGAGGCGCTCGCCCGCTTCATGCGCGGCAGCCGGGACGTCGGCCCTGTGGTTCGAGCAGGCGCACCGGACCGGGCTCGGGCCGCGGCTGGAGGCGCACGCGCTGACGCGCGCGCTCGCCGTCCCACGCCGGCCCTGGGGCGCGTTCCTGGCCATCAACCTGTCGACCGTCGGCGCTCGTCTCGCCGAGGTCGCCCGCGCGCTGCCCGACCGCCTCGACCACGTCGTGATCGAGCTGACCGGCCAGGGCACCCGCGCCGACGAGGCCGCGCTGCGCGCCGTCCGCGCCGACCTGCGCGCTCGCGGCGCCCGGCTGGCCATCGACCTCGCCGGCCTCCGACTACGCCGGCCTGCGCGAGCTGATGATGGTCGCGCCGGACATCGTCAAGCTCGACCGCGCGCTCGTGCACCGCGTCCGCCTCGACCCGGTCAAGACGGCGCTGGTCGGGCGCGCTCGTCTCCTACGCGCGCGAGCTCGACATCGTGCTGTGCGCGGAGGGCGTGGAGGAGCTCGACGACCTCGAGCGGCTCGCCGACCTCGACGTCTCCTACGCCCAGGGCTACGCGAGCGGCCGGCCCGCCCGGCCGTGGGTCTCCGTCGACCCGGAGGCCGCGCGCGTGTGCACCAGCTCGCTGGCGGCGTCGCTGACGGGCCAGACCCGGCCGGACGTCCTCGCCCGCGACGGGCGGCTGCAGTGGCTGAGCTGGAAGCTCTCCGAGGCGCCGCGACTACGCCGACCTGAGCGGCGCCGTCGAGGCCATCCAGGCCGAGCTGGGCTCGGACGAGCTGTCCATCTCCATCATCGACGGGCGACGAGCTCGTCTCCGTCGGCCGGGCGGGGCCGGACCGCGACGTCGCGCGCTTCCGCATCGCCGACTTCCCCGAGACGGAGCGGCTGCTGCGCGACCAGGACTCCATCCAGGTCAGCGTGAACGACCCGGAGGCCGACCCCGCCGAGGTCGAGATGCTGCAGGAATACGGCTACCGCTCGATGCTGATGCTGCCGATCAGCTGCGCCGGCCGCGCCATCGGCCTGTTCGAGGCCTTCAGCACGACCGGGCGGCCGTTCAGCCGCTACGAGATCGGGCGGGCGCGGATCATCGCGCTCCAGGTCGGGGCGACCCTGGAGCGGATCAGCCGCCGGTAGGCGGCTCGGGCGGCGCCGGCGGGATCGTCGGCCCGGCGGTTCCACCGACCCCGGCGACGCCGGGCATGGCGGCACCCTCGGCGGCGGCGCTGGCCTCCCGCGCGGCGCGCGAGGCGGCCTCGGCGTCGGCGGCGGCGGCCGCGGCCGCGTCGTCGGCACCCGTGTTGGGCTTGCGCTTCGGCGGGTCCGCGGGCGGGAGGCCCTGGCCGCCGAAGCGGCTGACGGCGCCGCCGAGGTTGCCGAGCGCCTGGCGAGAACTCGGACGGGATGACGAAGATCTTGTTCGCCTCGCCCCGGGCCAGCTGCGGCAGCATCTGCAGGTACTGGTAGGAGAGGAGCCGCTCGTCCGGGGCGCCGTCGTGGATGGCCTGGAAGACCGTCTCGATCGCCTTCGCCTCACCCTCGGCGCGCAGGATCGCCGACGTCCGGGCGCCCTCCGCCTTGAGGACGGCCGACTGCTTCTCGCCCTCCGCGGTGAGGATGGAGGACTGCTTGATGCCCTCGGCCGTGAGGATCGTGGCGCGGCGGTCGCGCTCGGCGCGCATCTGCTTCTCCATCGCCTCCTGGACGGTCCGGGGCGGCTCGATGGACTTGAGCTCCACGCGGTTGACGCGGATGCCCCAGCGGCCGGTGGCCTCGTCGAGCACGGCGCGCAGCTGCGAGTTGATCGTGTCGCGGGAGGTCAGCGTCTCCTCCAGCGTCATCCCGCCGATGACGTTGCGCAGCGTGGTGACCGTGAGCTGCTCGATGGCCTGCAGCGGGTTGGCGACCTCGTACGTGGCGGCCTTCGGGTCGGTCACCGTGAAGTAGATGACGGTGTCGATGGCGACCACGAGGTTGTCCTCGGTGATCGTCGGCTGCGGCGGGAAGGAGACGACCTGCTCGCGGAGGTCGATCAGCGGCCGCATGCGGTCCACGAACGGGACGAGCAGCGCGAGGCCCGGATCGAGCGTGCGCTGGAAGCGGCCGAGCCGCTCCACGACGCCGGCCTTGGCCTGCGGGACGATCTTCACGCCGGCCGCGGCGACGAAGAGCACGAAGAGCAGCAGGATGATGAGTGCGACGACGCCGCCGGTCATGGTGGTGGTCCTTCCCTATTCGGTGACGAGCGCCGTGGCGCCCTTGATCTCGACGACGGACACGCGGTCTCCGGGCTCGAAGACGTGCCCGTCGACGTACGCGCGCGCGGACCACTGCTCGCCCTCGAGCTTGACGAGGCCGCCGTCCTGGGTGATGCGCTCCAGCACGAGCACCTCGCGGCCCACGAGGGCGGCGGTGCCCGTCCGGATGCTCGGCAGCTGGCGCCGGTGCGCCCGCGCCAGCGGCCGCAGCGCGGCCAGCAGGAGCGAGCGACGCGACCAGGGCGACGGCGAGGCTGATGCCCAGGCCGGCGCCGAGCGCGCTCACCAGCGCGGCGAGCAGCGCGCCTCCGGCGAACGGGCGCGAGGAAGAAGCCGAGCGTCGCGGTCTCCCCGATGCCGAGGATCACCGCCGCGATCAGCCAGTAGACCCAGTCGTCCATACGTTGAGTATGAACGCTCGCGGAGGCGGTCGGCCCGCTCTACGTCAGCAGCGCCTGGCAGAACGCGTCGGCGTCGAACGGCCGCAGGTCCTCCAGCGCCTCGCCGATGCCGATCAGCTTCACGGGGATCTTCAGCTCGTTGGCGATGGCGAGGGCGATGCCGCCCTTCGCCGTCCCGTCGAGCTTGGTCAGGACGATGCCGGTGACGTCGACGGCCTCGCCGAAGAGCTTCGCCTGGCGCAGCCCGTTCTGGCCCGTCGTGGCGTCGACGGTCATCAGCGTCTCGTGCGGCGCGTCGGGCATCTGCTTGGTGATGACGCGGCGGATCTTGACGAGCTCCTCCATCAGGTTGTCCTGCGTGTGCAGGCGGCCGGCGGTGTCGACGATGACCACGTCGGCGCCGATCTCGCGGCCGCGGGCGACGGCGTCGAAGGCGACGGCGGCGGGGTCGGAGTCCGGCCGGCCCCGGACGAACTCGCAGCCGGCGCGCTCGGCCCAGCGCTCGAGCTGCTCGACGGCGGCGGCGCGGAAGGTGTCGGCGGCGCCGATGACGACCGTCTGCTCGAGCTCGTTGCGCAGGTGCCAGGCGAGCTTGCCGATGGTGGTCGTCTTGCCCGTGCCGTTGACGCCGACGACGAGGATGACGGTGGGGTCCGGGCGCAGGTCGATGTGGTCGTCGCCCGTGCGCGCGAGCTCGGCCAGCAGCTCGGCGAGCCGGCCGCTCAGCGCCTCGCCGCCGACGAGCGCGCCCTCCTCGGCCTCCTGCTCGAGCTGCGCGACGACCTGCGCGGTGGTCTTGGCGCCGACGTCGGCGAAGATCAGCGCCTCCTCCAGGCGCTCCCAGGTCTCCTCGTCGAGGTCGCCCTGGAACAGCGTCGCCTGGACCTCGGCCTGCAGCGCCTCGCGCGTCTTGCGCATGTTCGTGCGCAGGCGGCGGAAGAAGCCGGTCCGCTCCTCCTCGGCGGCCTGCGCCTCGGCCGCCGCCGGGCGCGCCGTTCTCGGTGAGGAAGAGGTCGTACCAGTCGCGCGCCATATGGTCGGGCAGGGTATGGAGGTCCGCCGGATCCCCTCCGACTCCGAGGACGCCCTCGCGCTCGTCGCCGCGATGTTCGCGGAGATCGCCGACCCTGTACCCGGCGCTCGACGACGACCCCGGGCCGAGCGCGACCCCGGAGGACCTCGGCCCGCCCGGCGGCGCGTTCGTCGCGCTCTACGAGGGCGACCGGGCGGTGGCCGGCGGCGGCGTCAAGCGGCTGGAGGACGGCGTCGCGGAGATCAAGCGCATGTACGTCGTCCCCGACCGGCGCGGGCAGCGGCCTGTCGCGGGCGCTGCTGGCGGCGCTGGAGGACGCCGCGCGCGAGCTGGGCTACGCGCGCGTCCGGCTCGACACGGGCGTCCATCAGGCCGCCGCACTGCACCTTTATCGAAGCGCGGGATACTCAGACATCCATGACTACAACGCCAACGTCTACGCGTCCTACTGGGGAGAGAAGCGACTCCGCTGACCCGCGGCTCTCCGGCCTGCTGCTCGTCGGGGCGATGGTCGTGGTCATGTGGGTCGTCGAGGTCATCAACGCCCTCGACAACTACTCCCTGGACCGCTTCGGCATCCGGCCCCGCGCGACGGACGGCCTCGACGGCATCGTCTTCTCCCCCTTCCTGCACGGCTCGTGGGGGCACCTGATCGGCAACACGGTCCCGTTCGTGGTGCTCGGCGGGCTGATCGCGCTGAGCGGCCTCGCCCGCGTCGCGGCCGTGACGGTCCTCGTCGCGGCGATCGGCGGCGTCGGCGTGTGGCTGTTCGCGCCGTCGAACTCGCTGCACATCGGCGCCTCCGGCGTGGTCTTCGGCTACGCGGGCTACCTCGTCGCCCGCGGCCTGTTCACGCGCTCGGTGCTGCACATCGGCGTGGGCGCGGTCGTCGCGCGTCGTGTGGGGGACGACGCTCATCAGCGGCCTCGTGCCGCAGGACGGCATCTCCTGGCAGGGCCACCTGTTCGGCGGGATCGGCGGCATCGTCGCCGCCCGGGTGCTGTCGGCGACGCGGGCGGAGAAGCCGCCGCCGCGCCGGGACTCGCTGGACTCGACTCGTCCTGCTGCGCTCGGGCATGCTCGACGCGCCTCGAGGCCGACGACGTCATCCCGACGCGGCCCGGCGCGAAGAGCTGCGGCGTCGCCGACGCATCAGGCCGCCGTGGCCGATGTCGGGCCAGGCGAGGCGACGACGAGCCGTCGTGCGCTTCCGCCCGTCGGGCTCAGGCGACGGCCAGCGCGAGGTCGGTGCCCTAGCGGACGGCGCACGGTCGCGCTCGGCAGTCGCACGCGCCGCGGGCCGCTGCGTGCCGAACGTCGCGGCGGACGTCGCGGCAGTGGCGCGGTCACGGCGCGCCAGGCGGCCGTCGGCGTCGCGCCGCCGCGGCGGGCGGCAGCGGCGCGAGACGACCTTGGAGACGCCGTTGCCCGCCATGGAGACGCCGTAGAGGCAGTCGGCGGCCTCCATCGTGCGCTTCTGGTGGGTGACGACGATGAACTGCGCGCGGTCGGCGTACTTGCGCAGCAGGGTGAGGAAGCGGTCGATGTTGAGGTCGTCGAGCGCGGCCTCGACCTCGTCGAGGATGTAGAAGGGGCACGGCCGGGCGAGGAAGACGGCGAACAGGAAGGCCAGCGCGGTCATCGACTTCTCGCCGCCGGAGAGCAGGCGACAGGCGCTTGGTGGCCTTGCCGGCGGGGGTGATCTCGATCTCGACGCCGAGCTCCTCGTCCTCGTCGCGCGCTCCTCCGTCTCCGCGGCGGCCTCGACGTCGCCCTCGGTGGCCTCGGCGGTCTCCGGGTCGGCGCCGCCGAGCACGGGGCGCGGGCCGGAGTCCTCGCGGACGAGGCGCAGGCGGCCGCGGCCGCCGGGGAACAGCTGCTGGACGACCTCCTCGAAGTTCTTCGCGGCGGCGGTCGAAGGTCTCCTCGAAGGCCTGCTTGATGCGCTGCGTCGGTGTCCTTGATGATGCCCTGGAGCTCGCGGATCGCGGCCTCGAGGTCCTCGCGCTGGGTCTCGAGCTCCTCGACGTGGGCGACGGCCTCGTCGTACTCGGCCTTGGCGAGCGGGTTGACCGGGCCGAGCTGCTCGCGGCGCTTGCTGCAGCCGCTCGATGCGGCCGGTGAGGTGCGTCGCGCTCCTCGTCGGGCAGCGGCTCCTCGGCGGCCTCGCGCCTCCAGGCCGAGCCGTCTCGGCCAGGGTCGTCAGCGTCTGCTCGGCGTCGGCGGCCTGGTCGCGGACCTGCTGGGCGCGGACCTCGGCGCGGGTGACGGCCTCGCCCTGCGCCTTCAGCCGCGCCTGGACCTGGGCCTCCTGCTGGGCGCAGGCGCGCAGCTCGCCGGCGAGCTTGTCGCCGGCCTCGCGCTCGGCGCGCAGCGCCGCCTCGAAGCGCCTCGACGCGTTCGCGCGATGGCCTCGGCGGCGGCGGCCAGCGCGGCGGCGAGCCGCTCGGCGAGCGGCGCGAGCGCCTCGTCGTCCGCGGCCCGCTCGCGCTCGGCGGCGATCCGCTGCGCCGCGCTGCTCGCGCTCGCGGGCGGCGCGCTCGAGGAACCGGCGCTCGGCGTTCAGCGCGGCGGCGATCTGCGCGCGGCGCGCGGCCGTCTCGGCGTCGTCGGGCGCGCGTGCGGCGCGCCTCGGCGGCGCCGGCGACCTGGCGCTCGGCCTCCTGCGCGTCGGCGTGCGCGCGGCGGCGGTGCGGGCGGCGCGGTCGGCCTCCTCGCGGGCGGCGTCGGCACTCGCGGGCGGCGGCGACGGCGGCCTCGACCGCGGCCTTCGCGGCGTGCTCGGCCTGCGCGGCCTCCTCCACCTCCGCGACCAGCGCGTCGCGGCGGTTGCGCTCGGCGAGGACGCGGTCCTCGCCGCCGGCGGGGACGCGGCGCAGCTCGCGGGCGCGGCCGTCCCAGACCAGGCCCTCGCTGGTGACGGCGACGCCGGTGAAGGTGTCGAGGTCCGTGAGCTCGTCGACGACGAAGACGTCGGCGAGGAGAGTCTGCGCGAGCGCTCGTGAGGCGTCGTCGCCGGCATCAACTGCGGCAATGAGGGGGACGGCCTCGGCCGAAGTGGATGTAAGTCGGGGCTCCAGCACCACTTACATCCCTCGTCGACGGCACGAGCGCGGCGCCGCCGTCGCGGCCGGCGCCCTCGAGCAGCGTCTTCGCCGCGGGCAGGTCATCGGCGACCGCGGCGCGCAGGCGCGGGCCGAGGACGGCGGCCAGGGCGAGCTCGAAGCCCGGCCGCGCGCGCAGCCCGTCGCCGAGCGCGCGGGCGCCGCCGGGCGCGCCGGCCTGGGAGCGCAGGAACTGGTTGACGCCGGCGAGGTCGGCGCCGATGCGGGCGGCCTCGCGGCGGGCGCCGTCGGCCGCGCGCTCGGCCTCGCGGCGAGCGGTGCGGAAGGACTCGAAGGCGCGCGTCGGCCGCCGCGCGGGCGGCCTCGGCCTCCGCCACCACGGCGGCGCAGCGAGCGACCTCGGCGGCGGCCGCCTCGCGCTGCGCGGCCAGCGCGGCGAGCTCGGCTTCCAGGCGCACGGCCCGGTCGGCGGACAGCTGCTCGAGCTCGCGCTCGAGCTCGGCGACGCGCTCGAGCCCTGCCTCGTCCGGCTCGTCCGTCGAGCCTCGGTCTCGAGCGCCTCCACCAGCGCGCGGCGGCGCACGGCGCGGTCCGAGCAGACGACCGGCGGCATCGCGCGCGGACTCCTCGCGCGTCTCGACCCGCTCGGCGGCGGAGCGGGCGCGATGGAAGGCGTTCGAGAGCTCCTCCCGGTTGGACCCGCGGGAGGTCAGCGCCTCCTCGGCGGCCTCGCGCCGCGCGGCGACCTCGGCGAGCTCGGCCTCGACCGCGGCGGCGGCCTCACGCGCGGCGGCCGCGACGCCGGCCTCACGCCTCCGCCAGTGCCAGCGCGCGCCAGCCGCGAGTCGTCCCGGGACAACGACCAGCAGCGCCTCCAGCGACTGCCGCTCCAGCCGCTCGTGCAGCTCCGCGGCCTCGGCCTGGCGCTTCAGCGGCCGCAGCCGGGAGCGCGCCTCGCGCTCCACGTCCAGCGCGCGGTCCAGGTTGTCCGTCGTGCGGTCGAGCTTGAGCTGCGCGCGGCGCCGGCGCTTGCGGTGCTTGCCCAGCCCGGCGGCCTCCTCGATGAGCACCCGGCGGTCGCGCGGCTTGGAGGTCACGATCGCCGTCACGCGGCCCTGGGAGACGACGGAGTGCATCTCCTTGCCCAGGCCGGTGTCCGACATGACCTCGGTGACGTCGGTGAGGCGGCACTTCGCGCCGTTGATCCTGTAGCCGCCCTCCCCCGCCCGGTCCAGCGACCGGGAGATGGCGATCTCGCGACATCGGCAGGTCGATCGCGCCCTCGCCGCCGTTGTCGAGCACGACCTCGACCTCGGCCTCCGAGCGCGCCTGCACCCCGTGCGCGCCCGCGAAGATGACGTCCTGCATCGACTGCCCGCGCACGTTGAGCGGCGACTGCTCGCCCAGCGCCCACAGCACGGCGTCCGTGATGTTGGACTTGCCGGAGCCGTTGGGGCCGACGATCACCGAGACGCCGGGCGAGAACTCCAGCCGCGTGCGGTCGGGGAACGACTTGAAGCCCTTCAGGGTGAGGGAGCGGAGGTGCATCAGGCGGGCATCTTGTCGAGTGCGGCGGACGCTGCCGCCTGCTCGGCGTCCTTCTTGGACCGCCCGGAGCCCCGCGCGACCTCCTCACCCTCCACGAATGCAGCCATTTCGAAGGTCCGGTCGTGCGGCGGCCCCTCCTCGCCCACCACCGAGTAGGAGACGACCTCGCCGTGCTGGGCGAGCCGTTCCTGCAGGGCGGACTTGAAGTCGCCGGGGTCGTTCAGGGCGGCGTCGAGCTCCGGCGCGAAGGCGTCGACGACCGCGGCGGCCGTCGTCTCGAAGCCGTGCTCGAGGTAGCAGGCGGCGATCACCGCCTCGCAGATCTGGGAGAGGACGCGCTCCGTGTGGGTGAGCGCCTCGTTGGCGGGCGACTCCTCCGGCGCGAGCTCGCGCAGCCGGTCGGGCACGCCCAGCCGCTCGGCCACCTTGCGGCACGAGCGGCCGGAGACCGTCTGGGCCCGGATCTTGGTCAGCTGCCCCGCGCCGTATTCGCCCAGCAGCGGCCAGATGTGCGAGGTGATGGACAGGCCGAGCACCGAGTCGCCCAGCAGCGCGAGCCGGTCGTAGGAGTCCGCCCGGGAATCGACCCAGGAGGCGTGGGTGAGCGCCTGGCGGCGCATGGGTTCCGGGAGCGCGTCGAAGAGCTCGCGCAGCAGCACGCCTCAGGCGGGAACGCGGGCGGTGACGAAGTCGACCGCCAGGCCGACGGTCGTGATGCCCGCGGCCTCCTCGTCGGACATCGTCACGCCGTAGGTGTCCTCGAGCTCCTGGACGAGCGTGTAGAGGTCCAGCGAGTCCGCGTCCAGGTCCTCCTTGAAGCGCGTCTCCTCCGTGATGCGCGCCGGATCGAGCTCCAGCTCGTCGGCCAGATGGTCGCGGATGGCGGCGAAGACCTCTTCCCGGGATGCGCTCATGACTCGGTTGACACTACCTCGGCCGGTGGACGGCGCAGCGCGCCCGCCTCCTCCAGCGCGGCGTGGGTGCGGCCGACCAGGTCGGCGCGGACGCCGCGGGCGGCGACGTCGACCGCGGTCGGCGATCCCGCGCGCGGTGAACGAGCCGTGCGGGACGACGCCGAGCTTGCGCAGGCCCGAGCAGGAAGGCGCCGCCCTGCAGCTCGGGGTCGACCCCGTCGCGCAGGCCGCCGAGCGCGGGCTTGAGCAGCAGGCCGCCGGCCTTGGAGCGCGTGTTGGACATGGCCGCGGCGCGGATCGCGTCCAGCAGCGCCTTCGCCGTCCCCTCCATCGTCTTGAGCATCACGTTGCCGGTGAAGCCGTCCGTGACGACGACGTCGGCCTCGCCCGCCGCGACGGTGAACCCCTCGACGTTGCCGATGAAGCCCGGCATGCCGGCCAGGCGCTCGTGGGCGGCGAGCACGGCCTCCGTTCCTTTGACGGACTCGGTGCCGTTGCACAGCAGCGCCACACGGGGCTGCGCGACGCCCTTGACCGCCGACATGAAGGCCGCGCCCATGTGCGCGAACTGGACGAGGTGCTCCGGGCGGACGTCGACGTTGGCGCCGGCGTCCAGCAGCAGGAACGGGTGCTCGGGGACGGGCAGCATGATCGCCAGCGCCGGACGGTGGACGCCGCGGGCGCGCTTGATGCGCAGGACGCCGGCGGCCAGCGCCGCGGCGGTCGAACCGCCGCTGACCAGGGCGTCGGCCTCGCCGTCGGCGACCGCCTGCACGGCCTGGACGATGGACGCGTCGCGCTGGTTGCGGACGGCGGCGACGGGATCAGCGGCCTTGGCCACGGACACCGGGGCGTCGACGACGGTGACCCGGTCGGCCGGTTCCATCTCGCTCGCCGGCCCGAAGAGGACGACACGAAGAGAGGGGTCACGCTCGACGGCCAGGGCGGCACCGCGCGCGACTTCGCCAGGCCCGTGATCCGAGCCGTTGGCGTCTAGGGCAACAGTGAGTTGCTCAGTGATCGTGGTCGTGGCCGTGGTCGTGCGCGAGAGCGACGACTTCCTGGCCGCGGTAGTACCCGCAGTTGCCGCAGACACGGTGCGGGCGGCGCGGCTCATGGCAGTGGGGGCACGCGTTGACGGCCTGCGCGGCGACCTTGTGGGTCGAACGGCGCTTGGTCGTGCGGCTGTGCGACTGCTTCTGCTTGGGAACGGCCATGGGTCGCGTAATGGTAGCCGGTGAGGTGAGTTACCCGGACATGGGCTTCCTCCGAGATCTCAAGCAACTCAACGACACCGGCAAGCAGATGCAGAAGCAGGCCGGGATCCAGACGGGCTTCAAGGGCATGAAGCAGGCCGTCGCGCAGGCCAACGCGACCCTGGGCGACATGACCCAGGCCAACGGCGACGCGGCCCGGCTCATGCAGAGCGGCACGGTCGCCACCGGCCTGATCGCCGCGATCCGCAACACGGACGTGCTGATCAACTACAGCCCGCAGATCGAGTTCGACATCGACGTGACCATCCCCGGCCAGCCGGCCTACCGCGTCACGCACCGCCAGCTGGTCAACCCCGTCCACATCCCCCAGGTCCAGCCGGGGAGCGCCGTGCCGCTCCGCGTCGACCCGATGGACGTCAACACGGTCTGGATCGTCGGCGTCTAGCCCCCACCTCAGTCGAGCTTGAGCTCGCGCAGCGCGGCCCAGCGGGGATCCGGCTCGCGCTCGTGCGCGTGGTCCGGATCCTCGTTGAGGTTCGCCCCGCAGACGGGGCACAGGCCGGCGCAGTCGGGCCGGCAGAGGATCTGGTCGGGCACGGCCAGCACCAGCGCGTCGCGCGCCCAGGTCGCGACGTCGAGGTCGCCCGCCTCGTCCACGTAGGGCGACGTCAGCTCCTCCCCGCCGCCCGGGATGTTCACCTCGCGCGAGTCGATCTCGAGCTCCGGCGAGGCCGGCTCCAGGCAGCGCATGCACGGGCCCTCGAGCGAGACGCGTGAAGCGCAGCCGCAGCGCGTAGCCCGAGTGCGTCGTGCGGGACACGTCGAGGACCGCGTCCGGCGTCGGCGGCGTGACCGCGTAGCGCTGACCGCCGTACGTCGAGGTCGCCGGGCCGCACCTGCAGCTCGAAGCGGCGCCCCTCCCCCGAGCGCAGGGCCAGGGGCTCGAGCTCGAACACATCCGCCTTCTGGGGCATGCCTCCAGGCTAAGCCTCGTCTTCGTCGTCCTTAGTCGCGCTTGAGGACCTTGCCGGTGGCGTTGCGCGGCAGCTCGGCGATGAACTCGACGTCGCGCGGGACCTTGTAGCCGCGACAGGTTGGACTTGACGTGGTCCTTGACCTGCTTCTCCGTCGAGCGACTTGCCCTTCTTCTTGACCACGACGGCCTTCAGGCGCTGGCCGAACTCCTCGTCGTCGACCCCGAAGACCGCGACCTCCTCGACGGCCTCGTGGTGCTGGAGCAGCTCCTCGACCTCCTGCGGGAAGACGTTCTCGCCGCCCGAGACGATCATGTCGTCGTCGCGGCCGTCGATGAACAGGCGGCCCTCGTCGTCGAAGTGGCCGACGTCGCCGCTCGACATCAGCCCGTCGAGCGCGTCCTTGCCGCCGCCGCCCGTGTAGCCCTCCATCTGCATGTCGTTGCCGACGAAGATGCGGCCGGTGACGTTCGGCTCCTCGATGGGCTGGTCGTCGTCGCCGTAGATGCTGACGACCGTGCCGCGCGGGATGCGCCCCGCCGTGCCGGGCGCCGCGCGCAGGTCCTCCGGCGTGGCGATGGTCGCCCAGGCGACCTCCGTGGAGCCGTAGAGGTTGTAGAGGTTCTCCCCGAACAGGTCCATCCAGCGCTCGGAGATCGCGCCGGGCAGCGCGGAACCGGAGACGGGGACGACGCGCAGCTTGCCGAGGTCGTAGTTGTGCAGGATCTCGTCCTCGAGGGAGAGGATGCGCTGCAGCATCACCGGGACGACGACGAGCGCCGTGCACTCGTGGCGGGCGGTCGAGCGACAGGGTCGCCTCGGGGTCGAACTTGCGCTTGAGGACGAGCGTGCTCGAGAGGCCCATCCCGAGCGTGAAGTGCGCGAAGCCCCAGGCGTGGAACAGCGGCGCCGCGATCATCGTGTTCTCGCGCGCGCGCAGCGGGATGCGGCTCAGCAGCGCGGCGGCCGGGTCCAGCGACTTGGGCTGGGAGCGCGAGCGCGCCCTTCGGCGTTCCCGTCGTCCCCGACGGTGAGGATGATCGCCTTGCCGGGTGCGCTGGGGGCGAGCATGTCGGTCCGGTCGCCGGCCTCCACGACCTCGTCGAGCGTCTTGTCGTTGCGTGACCGCTCCGGCTCCGGATCGTGCCAGCCGATGTAGCGCAGCCGCCGCCGGCTGGCGTCGTGCAGGACCTCCGCGAACTCCTCGTCGTAGATGAGCGCCTTGGGCTTCTCGCGCTGGCAGACCTCCGTCGAGCTGAGGACCGGAGAACGCCGTGTTGAGGAACATCGCGTTGGCGCCGAGCTTCGAGCACGCCACGATGCGCCTCGACGAAGCCGCGGTGGTTGCGCATCATCAGCCCGACGTTGTCGCCCTCGTTGACGCCGTCGTCGGACAGGGCGTTGGCGATCGCGTTGGAGCGCTCGTGGATCTCGCGGAAGGTGATCGTGCCGGCCTCGTCGATGACCGCGATCTCGTCCGGGAAGCGGGCGGCGGCAGCGGCGTAGCCCGCGGCGGGGGTCGGGCCGAAGCGGATCAGCGCGTTGGCGGCGGAGACGATCCGGTCCGGCCAGGTCGGTTGCAGGACGCCGGCGCCAGCCAGCGTCTTCAGGAGGAACAGCTTGCTGGAGACCTGACCCGGGATCGACGGCATGTCCGGCATGTTCCCACTCAACCGGGTGGTAACACCAGGTCACCCGGAATCTGCGCGTCGGCGACCAGGCGCTCGATGTCCCCCTTGCGGCGCGGGTTGAGGAAGACGTGGCGCTGGCCGACGCTCGGCTTCTCCGCCAGCAGGCCCGCCGCGATCAACGCCTCGCCGACCTCCAGGGCCAATGCGCGGTCGTTTCCCTCGAAGCCGCGCGCGAGGTGCGCGTACTCCGTGTGGTAGCCGCCCCACTTGCCCATCCCGCTGAGCCGCTGGAGGATCCGGCGGGCGACGCGGCGGGCCGGGTCGGGGTCGTCGTGGGCACCGGGGACGCCGTCGGCGGCCGCCTCGCGCAGCACCGGCCGCAGGTCGCCCGGCTCGATCACGCCGGCCGGGACGACCACCGCGCGGGCCCGCAGGCGGTCGACGCCCGCGACCACCTCGTCGAAGGCCAGCGCCGCGAGCTCCGCGTCCGTCCCCGGCAGGTGCAGGACGCAGTCGGCGCCGAGCAGCTCACCGCCGTCGCCCGCCTCCCGCAGCGCCTGCTCGGCCGCCTCGGCGACCACCCGCCCCTCCGGGAAGGCGGCGTAGAGGCCGGTCTCGAAGGCGACGGTGACGGGCTCGTCGTATCCCGCGCGCTTGAGCTTGAGCTCACGTGCGCTGCGCTCGAGCTCGGCGCGCAGGAGCTTCCGGATCTGGGCGACGCTCCCGCCCTCCGTCAACGCCAGCTCGAGTTCGTGGCGCGCCATGCCCGGGAAGGTAAACGCCATGGCTAAACGCGTCATCGTGCACGGGAAGGTGCAGGGGCGTCTTCTTCCGGGACTCCGTGTCGCGCGAGGCGCAGGCGCGCGGTCTCGGCGGCTGGGTGCGCAACCGCGACGACGGGACCGTCGAGGCGGTGTTCAGCGGAGATCCGGAGGGCGTGGACGCGCTCGTCGAGTACTGCCGGACGGGGCCGCCCGACGCGGCGGTCGATTCGGTCGACGTCAGCGAGGACGACGAGCAATCCGGGGGTTTTTCCGTCAGGTAGGTGGCGTAGCGTGCGACTACGTCTGTCATGGAAGCCGCTGCCGCCCTCCGCCCCCCGCACATCGCCATCCTGGGAAACCGGCTGGTCGTCGACGGCCTCGTCGTCGCCGACGAGCGCGCCGTGGAGCTCATCCGCGGCTCGGAGCAGCCGGTGGAGACGCTGCTGCGGGTGATCGAGACGGGCGCCCGCGTGCTGGACCGCGAGCAGGCCGGCGCGACCGTGGAGCTCTTCCGCGCCGACCTCGAGAAGTCCACCGCGGCCGCCGACGCCGCCCTGACCGCCCGGGTCGGCGAGCTCGCGGACGCCTTCGCGTCCCGGTTCGACGCCGCCTTCGGCGAGCAGGGCGCCCTGTCGCGCGAGCTGGCCCGCCTGTTCGGGGACGAGTCCTCCGCCGCCGTGCAGCACCGCATCCGCGCCACCGTGGACGCCGCGACCCGCGACGGCCGCGAGCAGCTCGTGCGCCAGTTCTCCTCGCCGGACGCGTCCAACCCGCTGGCCGACTTCAAGAACGGCGTCCTGCGCGTCTCCAAGATGCAGGTCGACGAGCTGAGCGCCATGCGCCAGCAGGTGACGGAGCTGCAGGCGGAGGTCGCCCGGCTGCACGCCGACCGCGAGAAGGACACGGAGGTCGCGGCCGAGCACGCGCTGTCGACCGCCAAGGGCCGGCCGTACGAGGAGGCCGTCTTCGAGGCGGTGGACGCCATCGCCGCGGGCCACGGGGACCTCGCGGAGGCGGTCGGGGACGCCGCGGGCTTCGGCGGGCGCAAGGGCGACGTCGTCGTCGGGCTCGACGGCTGCGCCGGCCCCGTCCGCTGCCGGATCGTCATCGAGGCCAAGCACTCCCAGGTCAGCCGCAACGCCGCGCTCGAGTACCTCGACGAGGCGATGGAGCAGCGCGACGCCGCCTTCGGCATCTGGGTCGTCCCCTCCCCGGACCAGCTGCCGGCGCGCACGCTGCCGCTGCGCGAGGTCAACGGGGACAAGCTCTTCTGCGTCTACGAGCCGGGCGGGTCACGCTCGGAGCTCGCGGTCGCCTACTCCCTGGCCCGCGCCCGGGTCATCCTCGCCCGCCGCGACGCCGACGGCCTCGACGGGCCCGTGCTGCGGGCGGAGGTCGAGCGCGCGCTCGGCGCCCTGGAGGACGAGCGGCGCGTCAAGGCGCAGCTCACGTCGGCGACGACGTCCATCGACGCGGCCCGCAAGATCCTGGACACGATGGGCGCCGTGGTCCGCCAGCACCTGCGCGAGATCGACCGCATGGTCGCCGCCGCCGACGGCGACGACTCACCCGTCCAGCAGCCGCTGCTCTAGCGCAGGCGCGCGGCCGGCGTCTTCTTCGTGCGGTTGCCGGCGGCGTCGGTGGCCACGATGGTCAGGCGGTACCGCCCGCGCCTGAGCCGGACCTTGCGCTTCACCGGGCCGGCCTTCCGCGCCGCCAGCCTGAACGCTGTGGCCTTCCGATAGCGCTTGCCCCGCTTGCGGGCGACGGTCACCGTGATCGTCGCCGCCTCCGAGACGGTCAGCGAGAAGCGCGTCCGTGACAGCTTGATCCGCGTCAGCCTCGGCTTGGAGGTGTCGCGTGCGGGGTGGGGCGTCGGGGTCGCGGTGGGCCGCGGTGTCGCGGCGGCCGCTGGGGTCGGCGTCGCGGTGAGGCCGGGCGCCGTCACCGCCGCCGGGAGGGCGATGATGAGCTCGCCGATCTCGTGTGCGCGGGCCAGCGGCGCCGTGAGCGTGAGGGCGCGCGTGCCGGCCGCCGCCACCGTGGCGGCCTCCTCGTGGGCTCCGCCCGGGTCGATGAGCACCGCCATGTTCGCCGAGAACCACGCGTTCCCCGTCGTCCCCAGCGCGAGGTCGTCCAGTCCGAAGACCGGCAGCTCGGCCGCGCCCTGGGCGGCGGGCTCGCGGACCCCGCTCTGCACCCGGAGCCGGAGGACGCCGGCCGGCCGGGTGTACGGCGCCCACGCGCCCGAGCGCCGGGCCGCTCGCGCGCCGCCGGGCCCGTAGGTCGAGTACGAGCCGTCCGGGTTGCGCCGCACCGTGGGCGCGTCCGGGTCGTCGCTGAGGGTGGCGCCGTCGTCGCCCGCAGGCGTGAGGTACATCGGCGCATCGGGGTCCTCCTCCTCCGTCACGTCGCCCTCGAACGGCGTGATGGGGACGGTGGGCGCGTCCCAGGACATGGGCGCGCCGTCGAGCATGAACAGCCCGCCGCCGGGATCGTCGTTGCCCACCTCGCGCGCTGCGCTGCCTGCGCTGCGACGGTTGCCGCCGGCGGCTCCCGCCAGCTCCCAGGTGCTCTTGCGGCTGTCGAAGTACACGGCGCGCCGCTCGCCCGCCGGGGTGTAGGCGAGCAGCGCCTGCGCCCTCCGATTTGCCCGGTCGTAGTCGGAGAGGTACTTCGCCCGGCCGATGGCGTTGTCCCAGGTCAGCGACTCAGGGTGCTGGAAGCCCATGCGGGCGAGGTCCTTGTAGACCTGCGTGCGGCGCTCCATCGACAGGAGCTGCATGTTCTCGTCGAGGATCGCGATGGCGTCCATGTCGCCCGTGAGCGCCCAGAACCCCTTGCCCTTCTTGCCCGTGCTGTTGACCATGGGGACGAAGGCCTTCAGGTTGTCCTTCGTCGCCCCGAACCCGGCGTCGACCGAGTTGGGCATCTTGAACTCCGTGGCCGACCAGACCTGGTCGGCGTCGAAGATCCCGTTGGACGTCGGGTTCAGGCCCCACTTGCCGCCCGGCACCGGGATCGAGCCTCGGAGGTGGTAGCCCTCGAGCTCGCGCCGGATCGGGCCGTTCCACTCCTTCAGGCGCGTCGACCAGCGCTCGAAGACCTCGAACTGCTCCTCCTTGGTGAGGTGCCCGATGCCGGCCTTCACGGTGTCCCAGTCGGGCATCTGCTTGATCATCGCCACGTCGCGGTGGGATTCGGCGAAGCCCAGGAAGTCGATGTCGATCGAGTTGACGTTCTTGGCCTTGACCTTCTCGATCTTGGGCAGCAGGCCCTCCGCGAGGCGGGCGATGGAGCCCGGCGACCGGTCGCGCATGGCGATGAGCAGCTTGTTGCGGCGGGCGTAGTCGAGCAGCCGGCCGTCGAGCTTGCGGTCGATGCCGTAGAGGCGCCGGGCCAACGGGAGGTCCAGCAGGTCGCCGGCCTTCAGCCCGGCCCGGCCGACCTCCCCGACCCCGGCGGTCCGACCGGCCAGCGTGGCGGCCTGTTCCTCGAACGAGCGGGCGAGCGCACGCTTGGCGATGCCCTCCTTGAGGAACTTGGCGTACGCGGCGCTGCCGATCTTCGCGGTCAGCGCGTCGCCGGCCACCGAGCCGAGGAGGCTGCCGGTGGCGCCGACGAAGTACCCGGCGTCCCCGTCGTAGTAGGCGTTGGCAGGGGTGGCCAACAGGGCCTGGAGCTTGGTGTCGACGACCCCCCTGGCCTCCGCGTAGGTCTCGTAGCGGCCCAGCGCCTGCAGGTCCGCGCCCAGGGAGTCGATCACGCCGGAGATCTCCTCCTTCGACAGGCTCGACCACACCCTGCCGGCGCCGTACCAGGTCGCCACGGCGGTGCGCTTGACGAAGGCCGGGGCGCCGAGCACCATCTCCACCGGCGCGGCCATGCTCCGTAGGCCCGCGCTGACGAAGTTCTCCGTGAACATCCACCCCAGCTCGCCGGCGTGCGCCCATTCGAGCGGGATGGTGTGCGGATCCGGCGGCGCGTCGTTGATCGAGACCGTATGGCTGAGGGCGCCCGCAGCGACGGCGAACTTGTCCGGATCCACGGCGTCGGCGGTCGCGTAGGGGGACGTCCAGGCGTTGACCTCGAGGTCGATCGTCCCGCGGGTCCCGCCGTCGTGGATCTGGGTGTACTGCGCGCCGAGCAGCCATCGCTCGCCGGGCTCGAGCACCTTGATGTCCCCCAGGTCGGAGTCCGGCGGCTCCATGAGGTCGAGGATCGGCCGTCCGTAGACGTTGCCGGTGTGGTCGGTGAGCACCCGGACCATGACGTCCTCGTCCGGGCTGATGTTCTTGATGACGGGGTCGTAGCGCCACACCTCGCCCGGATCCAGCAGCCGGCTCGGCGGTGCCGCCCCGCCTTCGACGGCGAGCAGCTTGGGCTGGTCGATGTCGATGCCCGTCCGGTCCGAGCCGACGACGGTGCGCGGCCCGGCCGCGGTGCCGGTGGCGTCGGCGCGGATCTCGACGCTGCCCTTGTTGGCCGCGTCGGCGTGGAAGACGAGCGTCTTCTTCGCGTCGATGGCGAGCGATCCGATGTCGATCGCCCGCGCGCTGTCGTTGTCGAGGGGCGTGCCCGGATCGAGCCTGGTGACTTGGAGCGGGTAGGGCGCTGTCGGGTCGTAGCCGACGAGCGTCAGGATGCGCGTGCGCAGGTCGAGCTTGACGCCGGTCAACGCCTCCTCGGAGGTGTTCTCGAGCGACACGGTGATCGTGACCGGCTTCTTGACGGGGGCGCCGTCGTCGACCTCGAGCGCGACCTCCGCCGGATCGACCGTGACGCCGACCCGGATGTCCTCACCGACGCGGATCTCGTCGCGGTCGGCGGCCTCCGCGGTGCGGCCCAGCTCGTCCTTGCCGGAGACCCCCGTCCGCAGGGCGGTCGCGCCGCGGCTCGTGCCGATCACCTGGACCTCGAGCTCCCGCGACCCGCCGGGCTCGAGCGTGAACGGTTGCGGCGGATCCGTGCCGGTGAAGCGCACATGGTCGGCCTCGTTCTCGAACAGCACGGCGCCCTCGTCGAAGGCGATGCCCTTGACGGGGCCTGCCGCAGTGGCTGCGACGGAGACCTTCACGTGGGCGGTGACCGGTTCGTCGAGGGGGAAGCGATAGCCCGGGAGGTCGTCCCCGTCGTAGCTGATGGCGACACGCAGGCCGTCGGCCTGGTCGGAGGCCGCATCGGCGTCGGCTGCGCGCCCGACCTTGCCCGGCACGCCCTTCGCGCCGTCGGCGCCGCGGGCGCAGCGCGGCTCGGTGACGTCGAACTCGCAGAACGGCACGAAGAAGCGGCCGCCCGTCCCACCCTTCCCGCAGCCGCGCCACGGCTCGTTGCTCGCGCACTCCGCGGCGAGGTTGTCCCCACCCTGCACCACATTGGCGTCGTTGGTCGTGTTGACGGGCGGGGGCTGCTCGCCGGCGAGGAAGAGCGCGCCGCCCAGGGCCGGCCCGCCGTCCCCGTTGAGCCCGGCGGGACCGCCGGTGCCCGCGTTGCCGGAGGTGAACTGACCGCAGCGCGCGTACTGGGTCCTGTCTCCCGGGACCGCGCAGGCCGGATCGCCCGGACCGTTCCCGATGATCACCCGGCCCGGGTAGCCCAGGAACGTCTCGGCGCCCGAGCCGCCATCGCCGCCGAAGCCGGCGTAGCCGCCGATGGCGGTGTTGCGGGCGAAGTGCGAGCCCGAGATCGACACCGCCCCGGTGCCGAAGACGGCGCCGCCGCGGGCCGCCCCGCCGGCTCCGCCCGCCGCGCCGGGCGCGCCGCTGCCGGAGGCACCCCCGGGCCCGCCGTCCCCGCCGCGGTACGTGCCGTAGGGATTGCCGCCGTTGCCGCCGGCGCCGCCGTAGCCGCCGCCTCCGCCGCCGCCGCCCGTGCCCCCGCGCCCACCGCGCGCCAGGTTGTCCTCGAAGCGGACGCCGCCGACGTCGAGGACGCCGGCGCTGTAGACGGCACCGCCCTCGGCCGGCCCGCCCTCCGGCCCCGGCACGGGCGCCTCGGTCGGGCCGGCCCCACCCGCACCACCCGCACCGCCGGGCCCGGCGGGCGTCGTGCCGGTGGCGTCGACGCCTTTCGCGCCCTTCGCGCCCCGGCCGCCCCCGCCCGTGGCGCCGCTCAGCCCGGACGGTGAGGCCGCGGCCTGGCAGCGCCGGATCGTCAACGCGCGCAGGACGAGGCGGCCGCCCGCCTCGACCATGATGCAGCCACCGCGGGCCGGTTCCGCGCTCGTGCCCGGCTTGGCGCCACTGGGCGCGGGCCCGCCGGCGGCGCCGGGCGAGGCGCCGTCAGCGCCCGAGCCGGCGGCAGCGCCGTTGACGCCCTTCTTGCCGACGATCAGGCCGTCCTCGATCGTGATCCCGCGGAGGGTGAGGTCGCCGGCGGCGAGCACCTTCACGACGCGGTTGTCGTAGGGGCCGGTGGCGAAGGTGGTGTCGTAGTCGGGCTTGCCGCCCGCGAAGCTGACGGTGTGACCGGAGGCGTCGAAGGACACCGTCTGAGACACCTGCAGCGGCGGGTTCATGACGATCCGCCCGTCGCAGGCGAAGGTGTAGGACCCACCGGCGACCGCGGCGTTCGCGACCGCGGTCCGCGTGCACTGGGTGATCTCCGCCGCGCGGGCCTCCTGGGCGAGCGTGGCGAGGACGAGCAGGGCGAGCAGCCCGATGCGGCGCATGTCCACCCAACGGGCCGGCCCGTGGAAAACTGTCGTCAGGCGGACAGGGCGAGCTTCGCCAGCGCCGTGATCGCCTCGTGCGTGCGCGCGACGACGAGGAACCGCTTGGCGTGGCAGAACAGCGCGCCCTCGACGCCCGTCGCGGCGACGAGGTCCTCGTTCTCGAGGCCGGCCCACGCCGCGGGCAGGTCGCGGCGGTTGGCGAACGAGCCGAGCTCCCGGTTGACCGTCTCCAGGCCGAACCCCTGGCGCTTGGGGTAGATCACGAAGAGCGCCTCGGGTGCCTCGGGCACCACGACCGATTTCCAGGGCGCGTTGATCGGCAGCTCGATCACGCGCGGGTCGGCCGCCGCGGCGATCGCCTCGCGGACGGTGAGGACGGCGCGGCGACCCGAGGCCGCGGAGGCCACCTCGCGACGCAGGATGCCGGCCGCGAGCGCCACGGCGGCGTCGAAGCGCTCGCGCTCCTGCTCGACCGTCAGGTCCTCGTCCCAATGGCCGTTGAAGGCGCCGATGATGCCGTTGACGCTCATGGGCCGGACGCCCTCCACCAGGGACTTCGTGAGCTGCTGGCCGGTGTCGTTGGCGTCGACGGCGGCGACGAGGGTCAGGTCCACGGTGTCGGCCACGTCCTGGTCGCCCCCGCAGACGCGGGCGCCGAACTCCCGCCAGATCAGGCCGAAGGACGCGTAGCGGATGCCGTTGGGCCGCTCGCGGTCGAACTCGCGCTGATGGTGGTCGAAGTCGCCCGTGGCCGGGTCGTCGCGGAAGCCGACGTCGACGCGCAGGTCGCAGGCGGCGAGCGCCTCGCGGTCCCGCGTGCGGATGATCTCGACGGACTCGTCCGCCAGCAGGGTCAGCGCGGCGACCGCGAAGACCTCATCGGCGTGGAAGGACCCGTCGTGGGTGGCGACGCGCAGGGCTAGCGGCCGGCTTCGACCGGCTCGTCCTTGCCCTGCAGGCGCTCGCGCCCGCGCTGCACGGCCGCGATGAACTTCGAGAGGTTCACTTCAAGCGTGTTGAGGATCTCGTCCGCGTAGTCCTCGGCGCCGAGACGGATCTCGCGCTCGCGACCGCGGGCGTCCTCGATGATGTCGTCGGCCGAGCGCTCGGCCATCTTGACGACCTCCTCCTGCGAGACGAGCTGGTCCTGCTTGTCGCGCGCCTCCTTGACGATCCGCTCCGCCTCGCGCTTGGCCTCGGCGAGCATCTCCTGGCGCTCCTTGACGATCCAGCGCGCCTGCTTGATCTCCTCGGGGATGGTCGCCCGCATCTGATCGAGGATGTCGTAGACCTCCTCGCGGTCGAGGCGCACCTGATCGGACCCGGGAAGCATGGTGCGCTTCGCGTTGTGGATCAGGTCATCCAGCTTGTCGATGAGAACGAGGACGTCCATGGGCTATCGCGTCAGTTCGTCAGCGGGCAAGAGCTTCCTTCAATGGATCGACGACATGCGCCGGCACGAGCTTCGAGATGTCGGCCCCGAAGATCGCAAGCTCCTTCACACCGCTGGACGAGAGGAAACTGTACTCGGGGCTCGCCATGATGAAGACGGACTCCACCGAGTCGTCCTGCAGGCGGTTCAGCTGGGCCATCTCGACCTCGTACTCGAAGTCGGAGATCGCGCGCAGCCCCTTGACGATCGCCACGGCCTCGTTGCGACGGGCGAACTCGACCACGAGGACGTCGAAGGACTCGACGCGCACGTTGGGCAGGTGGCTCGTCCCCTCCTGGATGAACGCGATGCGCTCCTCCGTGGTGAAGAGCGCCTTGGTCTTGCGCACGGAGGCGTTGACGACCGCGACGATGATCTCGTCGAAGAGCTTGGACGCGCGGTTGATGACGTCGAGGTGGCCGAGCGTGACCGGGTCGTAGGTCCCGGGGCAGACGGCGATGCGGTGCTCAGTGGGGGGCATGAAGGCGGATGAGGGTGTCTCCGTAGGTGCGCTCGTCGTGAACGTGGAGGTCGGGGAGCTGAAGTGGTTGACGGCGGTCGCTCTCGCTCACCACCAGGCCGTCGGGAGCGAGCACGGCGGCGACGAGGCCCGACAACTCCGGTCCGAGCCGAGGCGCGAGCCGGTATGGCGGGTCGAGGAAGACGAGATCGTATTGCTCGCCACTGTCGCGCAGGTGCGCGGTGGCCGATCGGCGTATCACGGTGGCCCGATCCGCCTCGGGGAGGTTGGAACACAACGTGGCCACGGCGTCGTCGCTGTCGTCCACGAAGGTGGCGTGGGCGGCGCCCCGGCTGAGGGCCTCGATGCCGAGGGCGCCCGAGCCCGCGAACAGGTCGAGCACCCGCGCGTCCAACACCCGCGCCCCGAGGATGGAGAAGAGCGCCTCCTTGACGCGATCGGCGGTGGGCCGCGCGCCCTTCGGTGCCTTCAGTCGTCGCCCCCGCCACTCGCCGGCGACGATCCTCAACTAGAGCCCGCCTTGGGGCTCCTGCGTCGTGCCCGCGTTGGAGCCGGCGCCGCCCGTGCGCTGGTCGATGCCGGCGTCGCGGTTGCGCACGCGCGAGTCCTCGTCGCCGACCGCCCCGCCGCCGAGGCCCTCGCCGCGCGGGGTCTCGTCGACCTCGACGCCCGGCCCGGCCACCAGCTCGGCCTCCTCGCGGGTCCCGTACTCGCCGCGCGGCGTCTCGTCGTCGCCCTCGTAGAGCGCCCAGCGGTCGCCGTGGCGCCTGATCGTCTGTCGTGCCATGCCATCGGGGTACCCGCTCAGGCCGGAATCGGCTCCAGCGCCTCCGGGCCGAACGCCCGGGCGAAGACGACGGCGAGGAGGGCGTGCTCGGGCTCGGCGAGGTCGGGGTCGGCGTCCGCGATCGCGCGGGCGTGCTCGCGGGCGCGCTCGAGGATCTCGGCGTCGTCGGGCAGCAGCGCGAAGCGGAAGCTGCCGGAGCCGGACTGGCGGACGCCGACGAGCTCCCCCTCCCCGCGCAGCTCGAGGTCGATCTCGGCGAGGCGGAAGCCGTCCGAGTGCTGCTCGAGGGCCTGCAGCCGCTTGGACTCCTTGGAGCCGAAGAGCAGGCACAGGCTCGGATGCTCGCCGCGCCCGACGCGCCCGCGCAGCTGGTGCAGCTGGCTGATGCCGAAGCGCTCGGCGTCCTCCACGACCATCACCGTGGCGTTGGGGACGTCGATGCCGACCTCGATCACCGTGGTGGCCACGAGGACGTCGGCGCCGCCGTCGGCGAAGGCGAGCATCGCCTCCTGCTTCTCGCGCGGGGTCATGCGGCCGTGCAGGAGCACGAGGGTGCGGTTCGGGAACACGTCGCGCTGCAGGCGCTCGTACTCGACGGTCGCCGCCCGCGCCTCCAGCGCCTCGCTCGCCTCCACCAGCGGGCAGACGACGAACGCCTGGCGGCCGGCGTCGAGCTCCTCCTCGATGCGCGCGTACGCCCGTGCCCGCTCGGACTCCGTGTTGGCGAGGTGGGTGACGATCGGCTGCCGGTTGGCGGGCAGCTCCTTGAGGATGGTCGTGTCGAGGTCCCCGTAGGCGGCGAGGGCCTGGGTGCGCGGGATCGGCGTCGCGGTCATGTGCAGGACGTGCGGGCACGAGGCCGGCGCGGCCCCTTGCGGTCCAGCGCGCGGCGCTGGTTGACGCCGAAGCGGTGCTGCTCGTCGACGACCGCGACGGCGAGGCGGTCGAACTCGACGGGCTCCTCGATGACGGCGTGGGTGCCGACCAGCAGGTTCAGCTCGCCGCTCGCGAGCTTGGCCAGCAGCTCCACGCGGCGCTTGCCCGGCGTGGAGCCGGTGAGCAGGGCGACGGAGACCATCGCGTGCGGGAGCAGCTTCTGCAGGGTGGCGAAGTGCTGCTCGGCCAGCGTCTCCGTCGGCGCCATCAGCGCGGCCTGGGCGCCGTTCTCGACCGCGCGGAGCATCGCGTGGAGGGCGACGACGGTCTTGCCCGAGCCGACCTCCCCCATCAGCAGGCGCTGCATCGGGCGCTCGGAGGCGAGGTCCTCGTCGATCGTGGCCATGGCCTTCGCCTGGTCCTCCGTCGAGCGTGAAGGGCAGGGCCCGCGCTCCAGCCGGCGGTGATGGTGGCGTTGGCCTCGAGGGGGAGGGCGGTGGCGCGAGCTCCTCCGCAGGGCCCGCCGCTTGAGGAAGGCGAGCTGGGAGAGCAGGAGCTCGTCGAAGGCGAGACGGCGGCGCCCCGGCTCCTGGTCGCCGAAGTGGGCGGCGTCGAGCGCCGCGTGGACGTCCGGAAGGCGCTCGGCGACGCGGATCGCCGCCGGCAGTGGCTCGATCACGTGGGCGAGCTTGGTGCGGTGCTCGCGGACGAGCTCGAGGATCTGGTCGCTGGTCAGGCCCTCCGTCGCCGGGTAGGTCGCGACCTCGGCGCCGACGTCCCCCTGGGTCAGCGCGTGACCCGAGACCCGGAAGCGGTTCCGGGCCTGGAACTTCCCCGTGAGGATCAGCTTCGTCCCCGGCTTGTAGCGGTTGGCCAGCCACGGCTGGTTGAAGAACGTCGCCTCGATCTGGCCCGTCCCGTCGGTCACCACGGCCGTCACCAGCGGCTTCATCCCTCGACGGCGCACCGGCCGACTGGTGATGGAGCGGACCTCGACGACGACGGTGCTCGTCTCGTCAGTGGTCAATGACGCGACGGTCTGTGCCTCCCGGCGCCCGCGCGGCAGGTGGTGCAGCAGCCCGCCGATGGTCTCGATGCCCAGCGCCTCCACCGCGGCGTGGGCCTTCTTGCCGCGCACGTTCGTGGGCTCGTCCAGCTCGGACGGTCGCGGAGCCCCGGCCGTGGCTGGAGGGCCGGGTGAGGGGGTGGTCGATGCGAAGGCGGTCGGCGGGATGCCGCTCATTGTCGCCGGGTGGGCGGACGAGGGGGTCGAGAAGTACGTCCGCGTGCCGTCTTCACCTCATGGATGGAGAACACCCCGACCTAGTGGTGCACTTCCACCGCCGTGACCGAAGGAGGCCGCGTGGGCGTAGAAGTTGACCGGGCGGTGGCGGACCTGGCCAGCCGGCAGGACGGCATCATCACCCGGAAGCAGCTCGCCGGGATCGGGCTGTCCGACCGGGAGATCGAGGCGCTGCTGCGCAGTCGGCGACTCCATCGTCAACACCGTGGCGTCTACCACGTCGGCCACGCCTCCCTCAGTGACCGGGCTCGGCTCCGCGCCGCGTTGCTGGCCGTCGGTGACCACGCCGCGCTCAGCCGCCGCACCGCAGCAGCGCATTGGGAGGTCCTCCGCTGGAACGGCCTCCCGCAGCTGACCACGACAGCGAGAACGGGCAGCAAGCCGCCCGGCCTCGACGTCTCACGGGTCCGCGTCCCACCGCTGACGACGATCCACAAGGGCTTCCGCGTCACGACGGTCGAGCAGACCCTCCTCGACCTGGCGACCCTCGTCCCCCCGAGGCAGCTGTCCCGGGCCCTCGGAGAGGCCGAGTACCACCGCATCCTCGACCGCGACGCACTCCGTGACCTGGCAAGAGGCCGCAAGGGAGCCACGGCCATTCGCCATGCCCTGGGCGACGATGTGGCCCCCACCCACTCCTCCCTCGAAGATGCCTTTCTGTCCCTGATCCACCAAGCACAGCTCCCGCGCCCCATCACCAACGCGCAGCTGCTGGGAAGAGAAGTCGACTTCCTTTGGCCCCGGGAACGCGTGATCGTCGAGACGGACGGCTGGGCCGCGCACGGCCGCCGGGACGCCTTCGACCGGGACCGGGCTCGCGACCTCGACTTCGAGGCGCGCGGCTACCGGACCGCTCGCATCTCAGCGCGCACGATGCGGCGGGAACCGCTGGCCGGCTTGGTGCGCGTGGGCGCGCTGCTGCTCGGTCACTCGGCGGCGACGAGCCACCAGTAGCTCGGCTGCCCGCCCTCGGACAGCTCGAACTCGACCCCGTCGGGGACCAGCGGCGCGATCTGGGCCTCGCCGAGCGGCGCGCCCGGGCCGGCGATCAGCGTCAGCAGCTCGGCCTCCGTGCCCAGCTGGCCGAGGACGGAGCGCAGCGTCTCCTCCGGGTCGCCCCAGGCGACGAGCTGCTCCTCGACGAAGCCGATCGCCTCGCCGGCGCGGAAGCGCTGCTCGCCGTCGTCGCGGGCGGCCTCGGTGACCGCGCCGGTGCGGACGGCCTCCAGCGCCTCCTGCATCGCGTCGGCGTTCTCGGCGGCGCCGCGGCCGGACTCCAGCGCCACCGCCGCGGCCAGGCCGGCCTGCTGCGAGCGGGAGCCGACGACGAAGACGGTCTTGTCGGAGAGCTCGGCGGCGCGGTCGGCGGCCATGCGGACGTTGCCCGAGTTGGGCAGCACGACGACCTCCTCGGCGGGGACGGAGTGGATGCCGGCCAGCAGCTCGTAGGTGGAGGGGTTCAGCGTCGGCCCGCCGTCGAGCGGCGTGGCGCCGAGGGAGCGGAACATCTCGGCCATGCCGTCGCCGGAGACGACCGCGAGGACGCCGCAGACGTCGGGCTCCTTGGCGGCCAGGCGCTCGGCGCGCGCGAGGACCTGCTCGCGCATGTCGGCGACGTCGAGGTGGGAGATGGCGCCGTGCTCGGCGAAGATCGCGGTCGCGCGCTCCGGGTCGTCCGTGTGGACGTGGACCTTCAGCGTCGCCTGGTCGCCGACGACGAGCACGCTGTCGCCGATCTGCTCGAGCAGCGGGATGAAGTAGGAGGTCGAGAGCTCCGCGCCCGTGACCGCGAAGTTCGTGCAGTAGCGGAAGGTCGAGGACGCGTGCTGGGGGTGCGAGATCTTGGCGGGCGCGTGGTGCTCGAGCACCGGCACCTCGGCGTCCTGCAGCACGGAGAGGCAGCCGCTGAGGACGACCAGCAGCCCGTAGCCGCCGGCGTCGACGACGCCGGCCTGGCGCAGGATCGGCAGCAGCTCCGGCCCGCGCTTGAGCGACGACTCGCCCGTCTCCAGCGCGCTGGTGAGGATGTTGGCGATCAGGCGGTTCTGCAGCTCCGCGTCGCCCGTGTCCATCAGGCGCTGCTCGTCGCGCGGCATGTGCGCGAGCTCGGAGGTCATGCGCGCGGCCATCTCGCGGGCGACGGTGAGGATCGTGCCCTCGGCGGGCTCCCGCACGGACGCGTAGGCGCGCTCGGCGGCGCGGGCCAGGGCGGCGGCGACCAGCACGGGGTCGACCAGCTCGCCGGGCCGGGAGATCAGCTCCTCCGCGGCGCCGCGCACGAGCTGGGAGAGGATCACGCCGCTGTTGCCGCGGGCGCCGAGCAGGGCGGCGCGGGCCACGGACTCGACGATCTGGGCGCGGCCGATCTCGTCCAGCGGCACCTCCTGCTCCCCCAGGCGCGCGAGCTCGTCGACGACGGCGCGCAGGGTGAGGGCCATGTTGTCGCCCGTGTCGCCGTCGGCGACCGGGAAGACGTTGAGGTCGTTGATCTCCTGCCGCCGCGCCTCGAGCGCGGCGAGCGCGCCTTCCACCACGGCGCGGAAGCGGACGAGGCTGGGATCGAGCGGCTGCGACATCGCAGCGCCGCTCAGCGGGCCTTGGTGACCTTGCCGGCCTTCAGGCAGCGCGTGCAGACGTAGGCGCGCTTCGGGCGCGCCCTTCTCGACGATCCGCACCTTCTGCAGGTTCGGGTCGAAACGGCGCTTGGTGGCGACCATCGAATGAGAGCGGCTCTGCCCGAAGGCAGGGCCTTTTCCGCAGCTGTGACAAACGCGAGCCATGGGCGACGCGTCACTCTAGCGTGGGCCTGATGCTCCCCGACCGCTACCGGATGGAGGGCGGGATCGCGGCGGGAGGAATGGCTGCGGTCTACGCCGCCCACGACACCTTGCTCAATCGTCCCGTCGCCGTCAAGGTGCTGGCCGACCACCTCAACGAGGACGTGGTCGCCCGCCAGCGCTTCGCGCGCGAGGCCCGGGCCGCCGCCGGTCTGTCCAACCACCCGGGCGTGGTGACGATCTTCGACGTCGGCGAGCACGACGGCCGCTCCTTCATCGTCATGGAGCGCCGCGAGGGCGGGACGATCGGCGACGCCGGCCGGGTCGTCCCCCGAGCGCGCGCTCGGCTGGCTGCACACGATCGCCGACGCGCTCGACGCCGCCCACGCGCAGGGCGTCGTCCACCGCGACATCAAGCCGGGCAACCTGCTGCTCGACGAGCACGACCGCGTCGCGGTCGCCGACTTCGGGATCGCCAGCCTCGCCCACGAGACGGACAAGTTCACCCAGACGGGCCAGGTGCTCGGCACGGCCTCCTACCTGTCGCCGGAGCAGGCGACGGGCGAGCCCGCCACGCCCGCCTCGGACCGCTACGCGCTGGCCGTGGTCGCCTACGAGCTGCTGACGGGCGACAAGCCGTTCACGGCCAGCCACTTCGCCGCCCAGGCCCGCGCGCACATCGAGGACGTCCCGCCCCCGGCGCCCGGCCTGCCGCCCGCCGCCCAGCGCGTGCTCGCCCGCGGGCTGGCCAAGGACCCGGAGGACCGCTGGCCGACCGCCGCCGCGTTCGTGGACGCGCTGGAGCAGGCGATGGGCGACGTCCCCGCCGCCACGGAGCCGACGCGGGCGATGGCGCCGCAGACCACCCGCGCGAGGCCCCGTCGCCGCCCCGCGCGGCGGCACCGACGCCGTCCCCGCGTGACGCGGCCCGCGGGCCGCCGCACCGCGGTCATCGCCGGGCTCCTCGCGGCCCTGCTGGTCGCGGGCGTCGCCGTGGCCGTCGCTGAGCGGCGGCGGGGACGGCGACAAGAGCCGCGCGACGAAGACGTCCACCGCGGCGGCGAAGAAGAAGGGCAAGAAGGCGAAGGCGAAGAAGACGGCGACGCCCGAGCCGACGGCGACGGCCAGCCCGGAGCCGACCGCCACCGCCTCCCCGACCCCGGAGCCCAAGGCCAAGCCGAAGCCCACCACCGTGTCCGAGACACGGCGGCGACCCGGCCGCGCTCAACCGGGACGGCTTCGCGGCGCTCCAGGCGGGCGACACCGACGGCGCCATCGACCAGCTGCAGCAGGCCGTGGCCGCCTGCGGGGGCGGCGGCGAGCTCGACCCCTGCGGCTACGCCTACTACAACCTCGGCCTCGCGCTGATCAAGGCCGGCCGCGGCAAGGAGGCGAAACCCGTCCTCAAGACGCGCCTGAAGGTCTGGGGCGACAACGCGAACGGCGACGTCGCGAACGCCCTCAAGCAGGCGAAGTAGGGTCCGCGGGATGCGCCGCCTCCTCGCTGCCGCCGGCCCCTTCTACGTCTTCGCGGGGGTCATGCACTTCGTCATCCCGAAGGTCTACGAGCGGATCATGCCGCCGTGGCTGCCCTGGCACCGCGAGCTCGTCTACGCGTCCGGCGTGGCGGAGGCCGTCGGCGGCGCCGCGCTCATGCACCCCGACCCGAAGGTCCGGCGCTTCGGCGGCTAGTTCGAGACGGCGACGATGCTCGGCGTCTTCCCCGCCAACCTGCTACATGGCGCTCAACCCGGAGAAGTACAAGGAGGTCCCCAAGCCCGCGCTGTGGGCGCGCCTGCCCGCTGCAGATCGGCTTCGTCGCCTGGGCGCTCGCGGCCGGGCGCCGCGGGGACTAGGCCGACAGCGCGGTGCGGATGCGGCCGACGGCCAGCACGGCCTCGGCGGCGTGCGCGCCCGAGTCGCGCTTGCCCTCGCCCGTGCGGGCCAGGGCCTGCTCGTAGTTGTCGACGGTGAGGACGCCGAAGCCGCAGGGGATGCCCGTGGCCAGCGCGACCTCGCCGATGCCGCGGGCGGCCTCCCCGCAGACGTAGTCGTAGTGGTCGGTCTCGCCGCGGATGACCGCGCCGAGGCAGACGATGCCGTCGTAGCTGCCGGACTCCGCCAGCAGCTTCGCCGACACGGGCAGCTCGAAGGCGCCGGGGACGTCGAAGGTGTCCACCTCGTCGCCGAGCACCCGGCGCGCCCCCGCCTCCAGCCGCTCGGCGAGCTCCTCGTAGAAGCGGGCGACGACGATCGCGTACCTAGGACCGCTCGTCACGCGCTCGTGCTCCTCGGCCAGCATCTCCTCGTCGAGCGGGAGCGCCTGGTGGTGGATCGTGTGGCCCATCCGGTCGCGCTTGGCGGCCAGGTAGCGCTCGTTGTGCGGGTTGGGCGCGTGCACGATCGGCACCTGCTCGGACACGCTGAGCCCGTAGCCCTCCAGCCCGCGGATCTTCTTCGGGTTGTTGGTGAGGATGCGGATGGACGTCAGCCCGAGGTCGGACAGGATCTGCGCGCCGATGCCGTAGTCGCGCAGGTCGGCCGGCAGCCCGAGCTGGAGGTTCGCGTCGACGGTGTCGAAGCCCTCGTCCTGCAGGTTGTAGGCGCGCAGCTTGTTGAGCAGGCCGATGCCGCGGCCCTCCTGGGCGAGGTAGAGCAGGACGCCCTCCCCCTCGCGCTCGATCTGCGCGAGCGCGGACTCGAGCTGCTCGCCGCAGTCGCAGCGCAGGGAGTGGAAGACGTCGCCGGTGAGGCACTCGGAGTGCACGCGGACGAGGACGTCGTCCTTGCCCGAGACGTCGCCCTTGACCATCGCGACGTGGTGCTTGTTGTCGACCAGCGAGCGGTAGCCGACGGCCGCGAACTCGCCGTACTCGGTCGGCAGCTTGGTGTCGACGACGCGCTCGACGAGCTTGTCGTGCTTGCGCCGGTAGGCGATCAGGTCGGCGACCGTGATCATCTTCAGGCCGTGCTGCTCGCAGTACGGGACGAGGTGCTCGACGCGGGCCATCGTGCCGTCGTCGTTGATGATCTCGCAGATGACGCCGGACGGGTTCAGGCCCGCCAGGCGCGCGAGGTCGACGGCGGCCTCCGTCTGGCCGGTGCGCTCGAGCACGCCGCCGGGCCGGGCCTTCAGCGGGAAGATGTGGCCGGGCTGGACGAGGTCGCGCGGGCGCGACTCGGGGTCGATGGCGACCTGGATCGTGCGGGCGCGGTCGGCGGCGCTGATGCCGGTGGTGACGCCCTCGCGGGCCTCGATGGAGACGGTGAACGGCGTCTCGAAGGCGGACTCGTTCTTGGCCGCCATCAGGTCGAGGCCGAGCTCCTCGCAGCGCTCGGGGGTCAGCGCCAGGCAGACGAGCCCGCGCGCCTCCTTGATCATGAAGTTGATGGCCTCGGGCGTGACGAACTGCGCCGCCATCGTGAGGTCGCCCTCGTTCTCGCGGTCCTCGTCGTCGCAGACGACGACCATGCGCCCGGCGCGGATCTCGTCGAGCGCCTCCTCGATGGTCGCGAAGACCCTCGGTTCGATGCTCACCGGTTCACCAGCCTTTCCACGTACTTCGCGAGCACGTCGAACTCCAGGTTGACGACGGTCCCGGGCTCGGCGGCGCCCAGGTTCGTGCGTTCCAGCGTCTCCGGGATCAGGGAGACCTCGAAGGAATCGTCATCGAAGCGACGCGACCGTCAGCGACACGCCGTCGATCGCGACGGAGCCCTTCTCGACGATGTAGCGCAGCTCGGCCGGGTCGGCCGGCTCGATGCGCACGCGGCGGGCGAAGCCGTCGACCTCGACGCGCGCCACCGTGCCGACGGAGTCGACGTGCCCCTGGACGACGTGGCCGCCGAGGCGGTCGTTGGGCCGCAGCGGCAGCTCCACGTTGACGCGCGCGCCCTGGCCGGCGGCGCCCAGCGAGGAGCGGTCCAGCGTCTCGTGCATCACGTCGGCGGTGAAGGTGTCCTCCCCCACGGTGGTCGCCGTGAGGCAGACGCCGTTGATCGCCACGGAGTCGCCGGGCGAGACCTCCGCGGTCAGCACGGTGCGCACGGACAGCCGCACGCCGTCGTCCGTCGTCTCCACCGCTCCGACCTCGCCGAGGTCCATGACCAGTCCCGTGAACATCACCACTCCCGCATTCGCGCGCAGATCAGCACATCGTCGCCGATCTGCTCCGTCTCCAGGGTGAGGGCGCGCACAGCCTCCGAGATGAGCTCGACGCCCTCGCCCTCCAGCGGGATCGCGGGCCGCCGAGCCGCCGAGCAGGACGGGCGCGATGAACAGCGCCAGCTGGTCGATCTCGCCCGCGTCCAGGAACGCGCCGGCGAGGTGCGGGCCGCCCTCGAGCAGGACGGAGGTGATGCCCGCGGCGCCGAGCTGGTCGAGCGCGGAGCGGATGCGCGCGGGCTCGTGCTCGCCCGTGGCGACGATGACGTCGGCGCCGGCGATCTCCAGCGCGTCGGTGGCGGTGCGCGGGGCGGCGCGGCCGACGACGACGGTCAGCGGCAGCTCCGGGGCGCCGCGCACGAGCTGGGAGTCCAGCGGCAGGCGGCCCTCCGAGTCGAATACGACGCGGCGCGGCTGGCGCTCCACGCCGTCGATGCGGGCCGTCAGCAGCGGGTCGTCGGCCAGCGCGGTGCCGATGCCGACGATCACCGCGTCGCGCTCGGCGCGCCACTCGTGCGCGCGGGCGCGGGAGGACTCGCCGGAGATCCACTTGGAGTCGCCCGTGCGGGTGGCCACCTTGCCGTCGAGCGTCATGGCGGACTTGAAGAGGACGTGCGGGCGGCCGGTGCGCGCGTGCTTGCGGAACGGCTGGTTGAGGCGCCGGGCCTCCGCGGCGATCGCGCCGTCGGCCACGACGACCTCGATGCCCTCGTCGCGCAGGACGCCCAGGCCGCGGCCGGAGGCGTGCTCGCTCGGGTCGTCGGAGGCGATGACGACGCGGGCGATGCCGGCCTCGACGATCGCGTCCGTGCAGGGCGGCGTGCGGCCGTGGTGCGCGCACGGCTCCAGGGAGACGTACATGGTCGCGCCGGCGGTGTCGACGCTGCGGCAGGCGGCCAGCGCCTCGCGCTCGGCGTGCAGCTTGCCGACCGCCCGGTGCCAGCCCTCGCCGAGCACGACGCCGTCGCGGACGACGACCGCGCCGACCATCGGGTTGGGCGAGACCCGGCCCCGCCCGCGCTGGGCGATCTCGACCGCACGCGCGAGATGGACGGTGTCGGTCTCGAGGATCGTTGCCAAACCGAACCACACGTTACGCACCTAAAGGGGTCGGGTCCCGGCACAGGACACGTGTCCGCTGCCGGGACCTGACCCCCCCTAGGGGCAGCGGCCGCCGTGGAGGCGGTAGATCACGACGCGCGGGCCCGGGCGCGCGGTAGCCGAGCGGGCGCCAGTTGTAGGAGTCGTCGAAGGAGAAGGCGGGCTCGTCGGCGCCCTTGGCCAGCGGCGAGACGCTGTAGACGACGTCGCCCTGGCGCCGCAGCGCTCGGTAGTACTTGATCGCGAACGGGCGCGCGGTCGGGCGTCACCAGCGGGCGGCCGTAGAGGATGGAGCCGGTCACGACCCAGCAGTAGCCGCCGCGCAGGTAGGAGCCGATCAGGTCGGGCCGCAGCGTGCGCTCGTAGTCCTCGAGCTTGATGCGATCGCGGATCAGCGCCTTCTTGCCTTCCGGGGTGATGCGGAAGTGCGACACCGCGCGCTTGCGCCAGCGGTCCCCCCAGGCGTCGGGCGCGATCGGCTCGACGACGACCTTCGCGCCCGCGGGGATGTGCTCGACCATCCACTCGCGCGCGTCCTCCCGCGTGTCGGCGCGCGCGAGGACGACGTCGTTGTGGACGACGTAGACGAGTCCCTGCAGCCCGAGGACGAGCCGCGGCCAGCGCGACGCGGCCGGGCGCCGGGCACCCGGCGCAGGCGGTCGAACACGCACACGGCGCCCCACGCGGCGAGCAGGATGATGAACGGGTAGGCCGGCAGCGACCAGCGCGCGAAGAAGCGGTCCTGCGAGCCCATGAACAGGAAGAACAGGATCGGCGCGGGCAGCAGCAGCATCGCCAGTCCGGTAGCGGCGCCACCACAGCACCAGCCCGGCGACGATCGCGACGGCCAGCGGGACGACCCCGAGGCCCCAGAGCAGCGTCCGCGCGTAGTAGGTGAGCCCGCGGGTGGCGGGCAGCCCGAGCTTGCCGAAGTCGTCCGAGGAGGCCGACGACTGCTCGCTCAGAGCCGCGCCGGAACTCGTCGAAGCTCAGCAGCGCGTACGGGTTGAGGACCAGGAAGACGACGACGGTCACCACGCCGGCGAGCCACGATCCCCGTCAGCCGCTCCCGCCGCGGCCGCGGCGCCATCAGCGTGGCGGCGATCAGCGGCACGAGCATGATCCCGGCCGTGTACTTGGTGGCGATGGCCAGCCCGAGGCCCGCCCCCGCGAGCAGGTAGTCGGCGCGGTGCCCGCGGCTGAGCACGCCGGCCGACCCCGCCAGCGACAGGCACACCCCCACCAGCAGCACCGCGTCGTTGAGGGCGAAGTGCGCGTAGTGGACCGGCAGGAAGGCGACGGCGAGCAGCGCGGCGGCGACCAGGCCGACGCGCCGGTCGAACAGCCGCGCCGCCGCCCAGGCGATCAGGCCGACGGAGACCGTGCCCGAGCACCGCGACGGCGATGCGCGCGAACAGGAACACGGTCGTCGGGTCCGTCGCCACCAGCACCCGCGTGTGGTCGCCGCCCCAGCGCAGCCAGAACAGCACGTGGTAGAGGTACGTCAGCGCCGGCGGGTTGATGAAGTAGTCGGGGTCGTAGGAGTGGTCGAACATCCCCACGGCCCGCGGCACGAAGTGCGCGCCCTCGTCGACGTTGTAGACGTACGGCAGCCCCGTCTTGGTCCCCCACACGCGCAGCACGAGCGCGAGCAGGAGGATCCCGCCGAGCGGCGAGCGCGAACCCGCGTCCCCTAGCAGCGCGCATAGGCGGCGTAGTCCTCCGTGCGGGCGACGAAGCGCATGCCCTCCGGCGGCAGCTCGACCCGCGCGGGATCGAGCTCGTTGGTCCAGGCCTGCTTGAAGATGGCGAAGCGGCCGGTGACGACGAGGGCGACGCCCTTGCGCTGCCCGCGTGCGCTTCACGCGCGAGCGGACGTCCTCGAAGGGGAGGTCGGCGACCCAGCGGGCGTCGGGCACGAGCTTGTGGTTGGGCAGCGTCAGCGGCCCGCACTTGAGCGCCTCCCGGACGGGCGCCTTGGCGAGGATCGCGTTCGAGGGAGTCGTGCGCGCGCCCGCGGAAGGACAGCTCGTTGTCGAAGCGGCGCAGGTCGAGGTTGAGCACGGTGAGGACGGCCACGAAGGCGACGGCGAGGCCGGCGAGCGTCATCCAGACGGTGCGGACGCGTGCCGCGGGGCAGCATCGTCCAGCCGGCGGCGGCCACCGCGGCGAAGACCAGCACGCCGAGCGCGGCGACCACGAGGTAGCGCTCGATCGCGCTCAGCCCGGCGACGCCGATGGCCACGAAGGTGACGATGCCCGAGGCCAGCAGCACGCGCCGGCCACAGCGACCGCCGCGGCGCGATCACGAAGGCGGCGGCGAGCCCGGCCACCCCGGCGAGCATCACGGGGACCTTGACGATGCTCGCCAGGAAGCCGGGGATCGCGCCCGGGATCTCCGAGAGCGACTTCGCCCGGCCGAGGTCCTCCGCGCTGTCGCTCGTGTAGTGCAGGGAGAACAGCGGGTCGCCGGTGACGATGCCGTCGACGAGGCACCACCCGAGCGGCGCGATGGCGGCGACGGCCGCCCAGATCAACCGGTCCCGCCAGGACGCGCCCGGGAACATCCACAGCCAGTACAGGCCCAGCAGCAGCCAGCCCTCCGGGCGCAGCAGCCCCGCGAGCACGAGCAGGGCGAAGACGGGCAGCCCCCGGCGCGGCCGCTCCGCCTCCAGCGCCACCGCCCAGACGACCAGCGCCAGGTACGGGATGTCGATGTAGCCGCGGACGGCGAGGAAGGCGAAGTCGAAGCGGCTCAGCAGCAGCAGCGCGGCGACGAGGCCGACGAGCGGGGTGAAGGCGGTCGCGGCGAGCCGGTAGATCCCGGCCACCAGCGCCAGGAACGTCCCCAGGATGAGGATGATCCACAGCCGGTCGGCGACCTGGCCGAACAGGTCGAGGACGGCGCCGGCGACGATCGCCAGCGGGTGCTCCGTCGGGTGCCGGAAGCCCTCGAAGTGCGGCTTGTGGCCGTGCAGGATCTCCCGGCCCCAGAGCAGCGAGTAGTACGAGTCGTAGTTGGGATACGTCGGATAGACGAGCGTGCCGACGACCGTGGCCACGCAGAGCCCGGCGAACGCGGAACGTGGTCCACCGGCGCATGGCGCGGGAGGGTATCCGCGCGGTCAGGCCAGCGAGCGCTCGATCAGGTCCCACAGCCGGGAGCGCGCGGCGGCGTCCTCCACCGGCGCGGCGGGGCGCTGCTCGCGGCGGTCGGAGAAGTAACGCCCCGTGGTGCCCGCCAGCGCGGGTTCCGTGACCAGCCAGAACGGCGTGTCGACCCCCTGGGCGAGCGGCGCGCCGCGCCGAGCCGCCCATCTTCGTGGCGATCCAGCCGGGGCTGCACGCGTTGACGTCGATGCCGTCCGCCGCCCAGCGCTCGCCCAGCGTCGCGCGCGACCATGACCTGCGCGAGCTTGGAGTGGCCGTAGGGGTTCGTCCGGCGCGGCTCGTCGGGCTGCTCGTAAGTCGATCTCGGCCCCGGCGTGGAGGCCCGAGCTGACGAACACCACGCGCCCCCGCGCGGCGGCCAGGGGAGCGTGGAGGCCGAGCGTCAGCAGGACGCCCGACAGCAGGTTGACCTGCCAGGTCGGGTCGTGGCCGTCCTCCGTGCGCGCGCCGGCGGCCGGCGCGGTCGTGCCGTAGCCGATGCCCGCGTTGTTGACCAGGGCGTCGAGGCGCGGGAAGCGGGCCGCCACGTCGGCGGCCATCGCCCGCACCTGGGCGAAGGAGGCGAGGTCGGCGACGGCGGTCGCGGTCGCGCCCACGCGCTCGGCGGCCGCTTCGGCCTTCGCGGCGCTGCGGCCGTGCACGATCACGTCCTCGCCGTGCTCGACCAGCCGCCGGGCCAGCCCCTCGCCGATGCCGTCCGTCGCGCCCGTGATCAGCACGTCATGTCCCCCATCCTGCCCTCCGGGGTACCCTCACCAACGCGTGAAGCTGATCATCCAGATCCCCTGCAAGGACGAGGAGGAGCACCTCCCCGTCACCCTGGCCGACCTCCCGCGGGAGGTCGACGGCTTCGACGTGGTCGAGTGGCTCGTCATCGACGACGGCTCCACCGACCGCACCGTCGAGGTGGCCAAGGCGGGCGGCGTGCACCACATCGTCCGCCTGACCAACAACAAGGGGCTCGCCTCCGCGTTCCAGGCCGGGCCTGGACGCCGCGCTCAAGCTGGGCGCCGACGTCGTCGTCAACACGGACGCCGACAACCAGTACAACGGCCACGACATCCCCAAGCTGGTCGCGCCGATCGTCGCCGGCGACGCCGACATGGTCGTCGGCGACCGCGAGGTCATGACCATCGAGCACTTCTCGCCGCTCAAGAAGTCGCTCCAGCGGCTCGGCTCGTGGGTGGTGCGGCAGGCGTCGGACACCACCATCCCCGACGCGACGTCCGGCTTCCGCGCCTACAACCGCGAGGCCGCGCTGAGCCTGCAGGTCGTCTCGCGCTTCACCTACACGCTCGAGACGATCATCCAGGCCGGCAAGATGACGGTCGCGATCGACCACGTCCCCATCCGGACGAACGCCAAGCTGCGCGAGTCGCGGCTGTTCCCGTCCATGGGCAGCTACGTGCGCCGCAACGGCGTCTCCATCTTCCGCATCTACGCGATGTACGAGCCGCTGCGGGTCTTCATGACCGCCGCGTTCCTGCTCGGCCTCGTCGCCCTCGCCGTGTGGACGCGCTTCTTCGTGGCCTTCGTGCAGGGCGACGGCAACGGCCACGTGCAGTCGCTGATCCTCGGCGCCGTGCTCTTCAACGCCGCCGTCGTGCTCGCCGCGCTGGGCGTCATCGGGGACCTGCTCTCCGGCCAGCGGATCATGCTCCAGCGGACCTTCGAGCGGGTGCGGCGGATCGAGCTCGAGCTCGGCGTCGAGCCGTCCCACTACGAGCCGGGCGCCTCCACCGAGCACGCGCCGACCACCGGCGCCCACGCCGTCCCGCACGCCTCGCGGGAGACGGAGGAGCGCGAGGCGCTCAAGCTGTGAGCCCCACGGTCACCAAGGACGCCGAGGGGACGGTCACCGGCAACACGTACGACAAGTACGGCTCGACCAACCCGGTCGTCAAGCGCCTGATGGCGGGCTTCGAGCGCCACCTGGAGGAGCTCTTCACCCAGGCCGCGCCGGGCTCGCTGCTCGACGTCGGCTGCGGGGAGGGTGTGCTCACCCACCAGTGGGCGCAGCGCATCCCGGGCCGCGTGGTCGGCCTCGACCTGGAGGACCCCGTCCTGCAGAAGGAGTGGGCGAAGCGCCAGGCGCCCAACCTCGAGTACCGGGTCATGAAGGCCGAGAACCTGCCCTTCGCCGACGGGGAGTTCGACGCCGCCAGCGCCATCGAGGTGCTCGAGCACGTGCCGGACCCTGCGCACACCGTCGCCGAGATGGCCCGCGTCGCCGAGCAAGCACCTGCTGGTCTCCGTGCCCCGCGAGCCGGTGTGGCGGATGGTCAACATGGCCCGCGGCGCCTATCTGAAGGACCTGGGCAACACGCCCGGGCACCTCAACCACTGGTCCAAGGCTCGTTCGTGAAGCTGTTGTCGCAGCAGGGGACGGTCGTCGAGGCGCGCTCGCCGTTCCCGTGGACCATGCTGCTTGTCCGCCTCCCCTCCTAAGGCCTCGGGGTACGGCCGCGGCGCGCGGCTGCTGAGCATCGGCCTGGCCTCGACGGGCCTGGTCACCTTCGCGTACTTCTCCGTCGCCTCCTACGTCCTCGACGACGTCGACTACAAGCGCATCTCGCTGCTGTGGTCGGTGCTGTTCGTGACGGTCACGGTCATCTACCGGCCGGTGGAGCAGCTGCTGTCGCGCAACCTGGCGGCCGGGCGGGACGTCACGCGCACCGCACTGCGCATCCAGGCCTCGTTCGCAGTGGCTGCACTCGCCATCGCGGTCGTCTTCCGGAACCGCATCACCGAGGGAGTGCTGGGGGGCGAGGACGCGCTGTGGGTCGTGTTCGTCGCTGCCGTGCTCTTCTACGCGGCGTCGTACTTCGCCCGCGGCTGGCTGGCGGGGAACAAGCGGTTCGAGCTCTACGGCGCGCTGGTGTTCCTCGAGGCGTCGTCGCGGATCCTCTTCGCGATCGCGGTCGCCATCGGGCTGGCGAGCGGCCAGATCGCGGTGGCGGCGGGCATGGCCGCGGCGCCCCTCGTCTCGCTCGTCGTCGTCCCGCTCGCCTTCCGCCGAGGGGGTCATGCGATTGCGGCCCCCACCGGGCCGGAATCGCATGAGGTCGCCGCCGGGCGCTTCGCGGTCGCGGTGCTCGTGGTCATGCTCGCCGAGCAGACGCTCATCAACGCCGCCGTGCTGACCGCGGACGCGACGGCGACCGACGCCGCCGTGGCCGGCTTCGTCTTCAACGCGCTGTTGATCGCCCGCGCGCCCCTGCAGCTCTTCCAGGCCATCCAGGGGTCGCTCCTCCCCCACCTCGCCGGCCTCGAGCCGGGCGACCCGGAGTTCGGCCGCGCCATCCGCATCACGGTGCTGGCCATCGCCGCCTTCGCCGGCGCCGTCGCCCTCGGGCTGCTCCTGCTCGGCCCCTGGGCGATGGACGTCCTGTTCGACGACCCGTTCCGCTACCCGCGCTGGGGACTCGCCCTGGTCGCGGTCGGGATGGGCGCCCATCTCGCGGCGGGAACGCTGAACCAGGCGGCGCTGGCCCGCGACCGCGCGGGCACCGCCGCGGCCTGCTGGGTGGTCGCCGCCGCGGGCTTCGTCGCCTGGATGCTCAGCGGCGCGATCGGGGACGAACTGCTGCGGGCCGAGGTCGGCTACGCGGGGGCGACGCTCGTGCTCGGGCTCCTTCTGGCCCGGTTCCACCGATGAGCGGTGAGGCTGAGGGCGACGCAGGCCGAGTCAGACGGTGCCGGACGGGCACCGGAAGGGTGGTGTCCTTGGGGTGCTCGTCCGGCGCCGTATGGCGAACGCATGCGTCGTCGTCAGGCCGCCGGGATCGGTGGAACCGGGCCCGGCTGGGGTCTACCACCGATCGCCCGGATAGCGGTCCGGGCCGATGGGTACCTCGGTGTTCATGATGAGCGGGAGCGGGGGAACGTTCGCGGTTGCTGTCGACCGCACAGAGCCGGTCGTGGTGTTGACCGCGACGGGCGAGATGGACGCGGCGACGGTCGATCGATTGGACGCGGTGGTCGACCAGGCGATCCGCGAGCAGGACTGCCACGTGGTGCTCGACGCCCACGGGGTGACCTTCGTGGACTCGACGGGCATCACCTCGCTCGTGTCCGCGCTGCGCCGCCTGAACCGGTCCCGGCGGCGCTTCGGCCTCGCCTTCTCGCCGGGGAGCCCGCTCAGCCGCGCGCTCGAGGTCACCGGCCTCGACCACACCTTCGAGTGCTTCGGGAGCGTCGAGGACGCCATCGGCACGCTCGACGGCGCCCCGCTCATCGGGCGCTAGGGGTGCCGTAGGCGGCCCGTCGGTCGCCCTCGCCCGGAGATCGTAAGTGGCCGCCGTGGGCGGGCCCCGTGCTCAGTAGTCGGGGCGCTTGCGGCCCTGCTTGCGCTCGGCCTGCGCGCGCTTGCCCGCGAGCCGCCGCTCTTTCGAGCCCCGGGTGGGGCGCGTCTTGCTGCGTGGCTTGCGGACGCGCAGCGCATCGGCGAGCCGGGCCTGCAGCCGCTCCAGCGCAAGATCGCGGTTGCGCGCCTGGGACCGGGTCTCCTGGGCGATGGCCCGGACGACGGGGCCGCAGCGGGTGACGATCCGCCGGGCCTGCTCCTCGCTTAGCGCCTCGCTGTCGGCCACGGTGAAGATCGCCTCGATGCGCGAGGCGGTGACGTTGGCGTGCTGTCCGCCCGGCCCGGAGGACCGGCTGGCGCGCAGGACCACGTCGGTCAGGGGGATCACGACCCCGGGGGCCGGTCGGAGGGCATCCATCGGAAAGGAGTTAAGCGTGCATGAACCGGCCCGCGTACTGATTCAAGCTCGCCTAAAGTTACCGGCGGTTTGACGATGAGGGTGGGGACCTGATGGCTCGGCGCGCCGTGGCAGCGGCTGCGTTGCTGCTCGCCGTCGCCCTCGTGGTCGTCCTCGTCAAGGGCGGCGGACCGGCCTACAAGGTCAAGTTGCGCACGGAGAACGCCAGCCAGCTGGTCAAGGGCGACCTCGTCCAGGTCGCCGGCACGAGCGTCGGCAAGGTCTCCACGATCAAGCTCACGGAGGACAACCAGGCGGTCATCGGGATCTCCGTCAACGAGGACTATGCCCCGCTGCGACAGGGAACGCGGGCAGTCATCCGCCAGGCGTCGCTGTCGGGCATCGCCAACCGCTACATCGACCTCCAGCAGGGCCCGATGAACGCGAAGGCGATCCCCAACGGCGCCACGCTGCCGACGGAGACGACGGAGTCCGCGGTCGACCTCGACCAGCTCTTCAACACCTTCGACCCCAAGACCCGCAAGGCGACCAAGGCCGTCATCAAGGGCCTCGCGGACGCGACGGACGGCAAGACGCAGGAGGCCAACGAGGCGACGAAGTACTTCAACCCCGTGCTGTCGGCGTCCGCCCGGCTGTTCGGGGAGCTGGACCGCAACGACGACGTGCTGCAGCGCTTCATCGTCAAGTCCGCCCAGCTGGTCACGGACGTCGACGACAAGCGCGAGGACGTCGCCGGCATCGTCTCGAACTTCGGGCGCGTCTCCACCGCCCTGGCCAGCCGGGACACGGAGCTCGCGAGCTCCATCCGCCAGCTGCCCGGCTTCCTGCGCAAGTCCAACACGACGTTCGTGAACCTCCGCGCGACGCTGGACGACCTCGACCCGCTCGTGAGCGCCTCCCGCCCCGTCGTCCGCGATCTGCGCCCGCTGCTGGCCGACCTGCGGCCCTTCGCCCGCAACGCCCGGCCGACGTTCCGCGACCTGTCGCGCACCATCCGCCGCCCCGGCAGCGGCAACGACCTCGTCGAGCTGCTGCGCGCGCAGCCCGCCGTGGCCCGGGCGACGACGCAGAAGGTCCGCGCCAACGGCGCCCTGCGGCCGTCCACCTTCACGTCGCTGACCGACTCGCTCACGGACGGCGCGCCGGAGCTGGCCTTCTTCCGGCCCTACGCGGCCGATCTCACCGGCTGGTTCGACGACTTCTCGACCTCCGGCGTCTATGACGCCAACGGCGCCTTCTCGCGCGCCGGCCTCGCCCTCAGCGCCTTCACCCTCACGCCCGCGCTGAACCTGGTGCCGCTGCCGCTCGGACTGCGCCAGGACGCGCTGGCGGCCGGGCGCCAAGATCGGCCGCAACAACCGCTGCCCGGGCTCCGACGAGCGCGACCAGGGCCGCGGCGAGGTCCCGTTCAAGCCGACGGAGGACTTCAACTGCGACGCCTCGATCGTGCCGGTGGGCCCTGATGCGGCGCGCGTTCGTCGTCGGCCTGCTCAGCGTGATCGTCATCGGCGGCGCGTTCGTCTCGCTGGGCGCGGGCGGCAGCAAGAAGGGCAAGACCTACAAGATCGTCTTCGACAACGCCTTCGGCCTCACGAAGGGCGCGGACTTCAAGGTCGGCGGCGTGGCGGTCGGCTCCATCGACGACCTCGCGGTCCACAAGCAGGACGCCCGCGCGCTGGTCACCGTCAAGGCGACCAAGACCGGCGACGGCTTCGCCGGCCTGCGCGACGACGCCACCTGCACCATCAACCCGCAGTCGCTGATCGGCGAGTACTTCGTGGACTGCCAGCCGGGCAAGTCCGGGCAAGCTGCTGGAGTCGGGCGCGCTGATCCCCGTCAAGAAGACGACGTCGCCGATCCCGCCCGACCTCGTCCTCGACATCACGCGCCGGCCGGTCGCGGAGCGCTTCTCGATCATCCTCTCCCAGCTCGGCGTCGGCTTCGCGGCCCGCGGCGGCGACGTCAACGAGACCATCCGGCGCGCGATCCCGGCCATCCAGACCACGAACCAGGTGCTGCGGCTGCTCGCCCAGAAGCGGCAGACGCTCGCCGACCTCGGGCGCGAGTCCGGTCAGGTGCTGAAGGTCCTGGGCCGCCGCCGCAAGGACGTGACGGACTTCGTCACGCAGGCCAAGAACGCGTCCGTCGCGACCGCCGACCGCCGCGCGGCCGTCGCGGAGACGTTCCGGCGCTTCCCCGGCTTCCTCGACGAGCTCGAGCCCACCATGCGCGACCTCGGCACGGCCTCGCGGCAGTTCACGCCCGCGCTGGCCGACCTGCGGGTCGCCGCGCCGACCGTCACCGCGCTGCTGAACACCCTGCGGCCCTTCTCGCAGGCATCGCGGCCCGCCGTGACGTCGCCTCGGCGACGCGTCGCGGTCCGGCCGCACGGCGTCCCGCGAGGCCCGCTCCCTCGTCAGCCGCCTGAGCGGGCTGGGGAAGGCGGCGCCGGAGCCGGCCAAGAACCTCCGCATCATCCTCGACCACCTCGACGACCGGAAGTTCGCCGTCGAGCAGGACTCCGACTCCCCGACCGGCGCCGGCTACACCGGCCTCGAGGCGCCGCTGCAGTACATCTTCGACCAGTCGCTGGCGGCCAACATCTTCGATCAGCGCGGGTACGCGCTCAAGATCAACCTGAGCGCGGGCGAGTGCGGCAACTACACGGACGCCGCCAACGCCAAGTCGAACCCCGAGAAGTACAAGAAGTGCAACCAGAACCTCGGGCCCAACCAGCCGGGCATCACCTCGCCCGACATCGGCGCCACGGGCCAGGCCACGCGCTCGACCCGCGGCCGCGGCGGCCGGGGCGGCAGCAACGGCACGGATGACACGAGCACGCCGGCGCCGGCCACCACGCCCGGCAGCCGCCACCCCGGCGCCGACCGCGCAGCCGCAGCCGGAGAAGAAGCCGATCTTCGGGCTCAAGCCGGTCCAGGACCTCATCGACGGCGCCGGGCAGCTCGTCCCGAACGCGGTCAACGGCGCCACCGGCGGCAAGGGCAAGGGCTCCGATCCCGCGAACGACCTCCTCGACTTCCTCCTGAAGCCCTGATGCGCCGCCCGTCGACATCCGCCGTCTTCGCGAACCCCGTGCTGGTCGGCGCCGTGACGATCCTGGTCATCACCGTCGCGGTCTTCCTCGCCTACAACGCCAACAGCGGCCTGCCCTTCGTCCCCACCTACGAGCTCAAGGCCCATGTGCCCAACGGCGCCCAGCTCGTGGCCGGCAACGAGGTCCGCGAGGGCGGCCACCGCATCGGCACCATCACGGAGATCACGCCCAACCTGCGCAAGGACAAGACGACCGGCGCGGAGCTGCTCATGCAGCTCGACGCGGAGGCCGGCCCCGTCCCGGCCGACTCGACGGTCCGCATCCGCCCCCGCTCCGCCCTCGGCCTCAAGTACGTCGAGCTGGAGCGCGGCGACGTCCAAGGACACGTTCTCCGAGGGCGCGACCATCACCGCCGGTCAGGAAGCGCTGGCCCCCGAGCTGCAGGAGTTCTTCAACCTCTTCGACGAGCAAGACGCGCGACAACGTCCAGGCCAACCTCAACGAGTTCGGCGCCGGCTTCGCCAGCCGCGGCCTGTCACTCAACCGCGCCTTCGAGTCCCTCCCCCGCTTCCTGCGGACCGTGCCGCCGGTGATGCTGGTGCTCGGCCGACCCGCAGACCCGGCTCGTCCCCTTCTTCGAGGAGCTCGAGGACGCCGCGCGCCTCAGCGCCCCGCTGGCGGAGACGATCGCCGACGGCTTCCGCGCCGGCGCGCAGACCTTCGAGGCGCTGTCCCGCGACCCCGAGCAAGCTCAAGGAGACCATCAGCGAGTCGCCCGAGACGCTCGCGGTCGGCACCACCGCGCTGCGCAACACGCGGCCGTTCCTGCGCTCGCTGGCGAACGTCAGCGGCGACCTGCGCCTGGCCGCCGGCGAGCTGCGCCGCTCCGCCCCGCCCATCCGCCGCGCCCTGGCCGCCGGCATCACCCCGCTGCGCCAGACGCCCGCGCTCAACCGCCGCCTGGACGGGACGCTTCAAGGCGCTGACCGAGCCTGGCGCGCTCGCCGGGCAGCGACACGGGCGTCGCCGGCCTGACGGAGACGATGACGACGCTGACGCCGTTCACGCGCTACATCGGGCCGTTCGTGACCGTCTGCAACTACTGGAACTACAGCTTCACCTACCTGGCCGACCACATCACCGACCAGGACCAGACCGGCGGGATCCAGCGCATCCGGGCGCAAGATGACGCAGCGGCGACCAGGGCGGCCCTGAGCCAGTTCGGCCAGGCCGAGCCGATCAAGGGCCTGCACGCGCAGCCCTACGGCGGCGCGGTCGACGCCAACGGCGACGCCGACTGCGAGCAGGGCCAGCGCGGCTACCTGACCCACCTGGCCAACGGCGTGGACCCGGCCCGCCAGGTCGTCGGCGAGCCCGTCACGCCCGGGCAACCAGGGCACCACCTTCTCCGGGCTCGCCGCGCGTGCCCGAGGGCCAGACCTTCACGTCCGTGGCCGAGGGCCTGCCCGGCATCGATCCCGGGAACCTGAGGCCGCAGCCGTAATGCACAAGAGCCGCCTGAGTCCCTTCGCCGCCGGGTTGATCGCGATCGTCGTGATCGTCATCGGCTCCTACCTGGGCTTCACCAAGTAGATCCCGTTCCGCAGCCACTTCGAGATCAAGGCCGCGTTCCGGTCCTCGAACAACCTCAAGCCGAACTCGCCCGTGCGCATCGCCGGCGTCGAGGTGGGCAGGGTGTCCAAGGTCGAGCCGACCGGCAAGGGCGAGAGCTCGGCCATGGTCACCATGACGCATCAAGGACAACGGCCGCCCCATCCACGCCGACGCGACGGCCAAGATCCGGCCGCGCATCTTCCTCGAGGGCAACTTCTTCGTCGACCTCAAGGCGGGGTCCCCCGGGGCGCCGAAGCTCGGCGACGGCGACGTCATCCCGGCGACGCAGACCTCCACGCCCGTGCAGCTCGACGAGGTGCTCAAGGCGCTCAACGGACCGACCCGCAAGAACCTGCAGCAGACGCTCGGCGAGCTCGGCGACGCCTTCGACAAGGGCCTCGCCAAGAGCTTCAACAAGTCGCTGCCCGACCAGGGCCCGGCCTTCAAGTTCACCGCCATCGTCACGGAGGCCCTGCTCGGCCGCCGCCCCCACGACCTCTCGGGCGTCGTGCGCGACTTCGGCACGACCGCCGCCGCGCTGGACCGCTCCCCCGCGCGCCTGAAGTCGCTGCTGCAGAACTTCAACGTCTTCGCGCGCTCCCTCGCCATCGAGGACGACAACCTCCAGGCCGCCGTCGGCGAGCTGCCCCGCACCCTCGCCGCCGCCGGCCCCGCGCTGGACAGCCTCAACCGGTCCTTCCCGCCCACGCGCCGCCTCGCCGTCACCGCGCTGCCCGGCGTGCGCTCCTCGCGGCCCGCCATCGCCGCCCTGCGTCCGCTGGTCGCCCAGCTGGCCGGCGTGGTCGGCGAGGACGAGCTGCGCGGCCTGTCGCGCGACCTGCGCGGCTCCACGCCCGGCCTCGTCCGCCTGAGCAACCGCTCGGTGCCGCTGTGGAAGCAGCTGCGCCCGCTGGCCTCCTGCTTGAACAACGTCGTCCTGCCGTGGAGCAAGGACACCGTGCCCGACGCCGCGTTCCCCGAGACCGGCCCCGTCTTCCAGTCCACGGTCAAGTGGCTGCCCGGCCTGGCCGGCGAGAGCCGCTCCTTCGACGCCAACGGCCAGTGGTTCAAGGTCCTCGGTTCCGGTGGCCTGGAGACGGTGCAGCTCGGCCAGGGCCTGTTCGGCGTGCCGCTGTTCCCCGTCGAGGGCGTCAACCCGCCGAAGCCCACCAGCCGGCCGCCGATCATGCCGGACACGCCCTGCGAGACCCAGGAGAAGCCGAACCTCGAGACGGTGCCGCGGGGCCCGCCGACCGCGACGAAGGTCGACACCAACTCGGCCGCCTTCAAGGAGCGCTACGAGAAGGCGAAGCTGACCGCGATCGAGACGCTCCGCCAGGACATCAAGGCGACGGGCTCCAAGCTCACCGTCTCGACCGAGGACGCCACGAAGGGCCTGATCGACCAGCTCGCCCGCCGCGCCGGCAACGTCGCCCAGCTCAAGGTGCTGCGCGACGGCGACATCCTCAACACAGCGCAACATCCGGAAGGCCGGGGGGTGATCGCATGAAGCGCGCGATCAAGGACCACTGGCGGGACTTCGCGGCCATCATCGGCCTGCTGCTCATCGCCGGCGCCGTCAGCTCGGTCATCCTCACCAACCAGCGCTTCCGCTTCCCTTTCATCCAGGAGAAGCCGACGCGCCTGTACGCCGACATCTCGCACCGCCCAGGCGGTCACGCCGGGCCAGGGCCAGACCGTCGAGGTCGCGGGCATCAAGGTCGGCCTGATCGGCGAGGTCAAGCTCGTCGACGGCCGCGCCCGGGTGGCGCTCGACATCTATCCCCGCTTCAAGGACGTCATCCACACGGACGGCGTCAGCGGGCCTGCTGCGCCCGCGCACGGGCCTCAAGGACATGACCCTGCAGGTCGACCCGGGCGACCCCAAGTCGCCCGTCGCCAAGGACGGCTTCGTCATCCCGGCGTCCAACACCATGCCCGACGTCAACCTGGACGAGTTCCTGGGCGCGCTCGACGTCGACACGCGCGACCACCTGCAGCTGCTGCTCGGCGGCGCCGCCGAGGGCCTCAAGGGCCGCGGCATGGACCTCGCCGAGCTCTTCCGGCGCTTCGGCCCGACGGCGCGCGACCTGCGGCGCGTCAACGAGGCGGTGGCGGTGGAGCGCGAGGGCATCAAGGACGGCATCCACGGCCTGGCGCAGCTCACGGACGCGATCGCGAACAAGGACGACGACGTCGCGCGAGCTCGTCGACTCCTCCGCCGCCGTGTTCGAGGCCTTCGCCTCCGAGGACCGCAACGTCAGCGCGACGGTCAACAAGCTGCCGGGCGCGCTGCGTGCAGACCACGTCGACGCTCGGCGACGTGCGCCGCTTCGCCGACGAGCTCGGGCCGGCGGCGACCGCGCTGCAGCCGACCTTCCGCGCGCTGGACCGCACCAACCGCGTCGTCACCCCGATCGCGCGCGAGATCACCCCCGTCCTGCGCGACCAGATCCGCCCGTTCGTGCGCGAGGCGCGGCCGCTCGTGTCCGACCTGCGCCCCGCCGCCAGCGGCCTGGCGAAGTCGCTGCCGGACGTGACGGGCTCCTTCGTGCGCCTCAACCACCTCTTCAACATGCTCGGCTACAACCCGAACGGCGCCGAGGCCAAGGACGTCGCCAACCGCCAGGAGGGCTACCTGTTCTGGCTGGCCTGGCTGACGCACCAGACGGAGAACCTCATCAACGTCGACGACGCCAACGGCCCGATGCGCCCGGTCTTCCTGACCGGCACCTGCCAGACGATCACCAACCTCGTCAACGAGGAGCCGCAGCTCGAGTTCCTGCTCGGCCTGAGCGGCGTCCTCGCGGACACGTGCAACAACCCGGCGACGACGTCGCTGAACCTGCCGGTGGTCAAGCAGCAGCTCCGCAAGGACGCCCGAGCCGTCGAAGGTAGGCGAGACGAGGTGAAGACCTCCGGCGCGACCCGCGGGCAGATGGCGGCGATGGTGATCTTCGCCTTCTCCTGCTTCTCCCTGCTGCTGTTCCTGTGGCTGTCCTTCGGCGGCTCGATCCCGCTCAAGCCGAAGGGCTACCGCTTCATGGTCTCCTTCCCGGAGGCCACGACGCTGGCCGACGAGGCCGACGTCCGCGTCGCCGGCGTGTCCGTCGGCCAGGTCAAGGACATCGTCCGCGACCCGGCGGGCAACCGCACGCTGGCCACGGTCGAGATGGACCGCGCCTACGCGCCGGTCAACAAGGACGCGAAGGCGATCCTGCGCCAGAAGACGCTGCTCGGCGAGACCTACGTCGAGATGACCCTCGGCCACGCCAAGGCCGGGAAGATCGCCGAGGACGGCAGGCTCTCCAACGCCCGCGTCGAGCCGGCGGTCGAGCTCGACGAGGTGCTCGAGCTGTTCCCGCCCAAGACGCGCGCGGACTTCCGCCGCTGGCAGGCCAACTCGGCGGCGTCCATCAAGGGCCGCGGCCAGGACCTCAACTCCGCGCTGGGCAACATCGCCGGCTTCTCGGACGAGCGGCGCCGACCTGCTCGACGGTGCTCGACCGCAACGCCGCCACCGTGCAGTCCCTCGTGCGCAGCACGGGCAACGTGTTCGAGGCGCTGACGCGCGACGAGAACCAGTTCCGCGCGTTCATCGGGGACAGCTCGACGTGGCTGCAGGCGACCGCCTCCCAGCGCGAGGCGCTGGCCGAGTCCATCCAGATCTTCCCGACCTTCCTGCGCGAGTCGCGGACCACGCTGCGCCGCCTGGACACCTTCGCGCAGGACACCAAGCCGCTGGTCGACGACCTCGGCCCGGTCGCCCAGGACCTGCGGCCCGACGCTGCGCGACCTGCGCGCGACCGCGCCCGACCTGCAGACCTTCTTCGTCTCGCTGCCCGGCGGCGATCACCGCGTCCAAGGCCGGGCTGCCGGCGCTGTCACGGGTGCTGCGCGGCCTCAGGCCGGTCCTCGACGCGACCGGCCCGTTCCTGGCCCAGCTCAACCCCGTGCTGCAGTGGCTGACCTACCAGCAGGGCACGGTCTCGAACTTCATCGCCATGCCGGGCTGGGCCCTGCAGGGCAAGGCGGGCACGAGCGTCCCGGGCTCCAACGGTCACGTCCTCCCGCAGCTGATCACCGCCGGCTCGCAGACGCTGATCACCCCGACGCGGTCGCCCGACAACCGCGGCAACACCTACTTCGGGCCGGACTCCCTGAACCTCGACACCTACCGCAACGGCTTCTTCATCCTGCCCAACTGGGACTGCGTCGACCGCCGGCGGCGAGCACAAGCAGACGGACGGCGACCCGGCCTGCGTCGTCGCAGAAGGAGAAGGTCTTCAAGGGTCAGACGCGGGCGCTTCCCGCACATCCTGCAGTCCGACTTCAAAGCCGCGACGCGATAGCGCGCAGCGCCGCGGCGGGGTCGTCCTTGCCGAAGACGGCGGAGCCGGCCACGAACAGGGTCGCGCCGGCCTGGGCGCACTGCGCGGCGGTGTCGGGGCCGATGCCGCCGTCGACCTCGAGGACGACGCCGTGCGGGCAGCATCTCCCCGAGCCGCTGCAGCTTGTCCGTGCGAGCGCTCGATGAACGGCTGCCCGCCCCACCCCGGGTTGACGGTCATGCAGAGCACGAGGTCCAGGTCGCCGACGACCTCGGTGATCGCGGCGGCGGGGGTGCCGGGGTTGAGCGCGAGGCCGGCCCGGCAGCCCGCCTCGCGGATGTGCTGCAGCGCGTAGTGGACGTGCGGCGTCGCCTCGACGTGGAAGGTGATGCCGTCCGCGCCGGCGTCGGCGAAGGCCTGGACCTGGCGCTCGGGGCGCTCGATCATCAGGTGGACGTCGAGGACGGCGCCGTGGCCGTGGACCTGCTCGGCCAGCGCCTCGACCACGAGCGGCCCCATGGTGATGGGCGGGACGAAGTGGCCGTCCATGACGTCGACGTGGATGACGGTGGCCCCCGCGTCGAGCACGGTCTGCACCTGCTCGCCGAGCCTGGCGAAGTCGGCGCTGAGGATCGAGGGAGCGACGCCGGACCAGGTCATACCGGGCACCAGCATCGGCGACCCGCAGTGGTTGCACTGGTAGAGGGCGGTGTTGGACATGCGCACGATGGTGGAGTGCTCCCCGCAGTTGGGGCACACGGAACGCAGCTCGAAGCGCGTCAGGCAGTTCACGCAGCGGTAGCGGCCCGGCAGGTTCGTCGGCCGCAGCCACGGCTCCTTGCAGCTCGGGCAGACGGGCCCGAGGTCGACCGGTTGCTCAGCCATGGCGCAGCCTCGCGATGAAGAACCCGTCGGTCCCGTCCCGGTGAGGGAGGGTCTGCGTCACGCCCGCCATGGTCGGATGCTCCCATGCGGGGAGGTCGGACGGCCGCCAGGGGTCGATCTCGAAGCCCGCGAGCTGCTCCTCGTTCTCCACCGGGGAGATGGTGCAGGTGGAGTAGACGAGCACGCCGCCGGGCTTCACGCACGCCGCGCCGGCGGCGAGGATCTGGCGCTGGATGGCCCCGATGCGCTCGGGATCGGCGGCCTGCTTGCGCCAGCGCGCGTCGGGCCGCAGGGCCAGGGTGCCGAGGTCGGTGCAGGGCGGGTCGACGAGGACGCGGTCGTAGCTGCCGGTGACGCTGCGGGCGTCGGCGCAGACCACCTCGACGTCGGCGCCCATGCGGGCGACGGTCGCCTGCAGCTGCTCGGCGCGGGTCGGGTCGCGCTCCACGGCGGTCACGGTCGCGCCGAGCGCCGCGAGGTGGGTGCTCTTGCCGCCGGGCGCGGCGCACAGGTCGAGGACGCGGTCGCCCGGCTGGGGGTCGACGATGCGGGCCACCGCCTGCGCGGCGCGCGACTGCGGCATGTAGTGGCCCTCGGCGTGCAGCGCGTGCTCGTGCGCGTCGAAGGGCGCGTCGAGGACCAGCGCGTCCGGCAGGCCCTCGGCGGGGTGGCTCTCGACGGGCAGGGCGGCCGCGAGGTCGGCCGCGGTGGTCTTGAGCGTGTTCGCCCGCAGCACCGCCTCCGGGGGCCGGTTCCCGGCCGCCATCAGCCCGCGGGCCGTCTCGGCGCCGAAGGCGTCCCACCACAGCTGGGCGATCCACAGCGGGTGGCTGTGCTTCAGCGCCGCCTGCTCGACCGTCGCCTCCGGGAGCGCGGCCACGAGGGCCCGCGCCTCCCGCGCGCCACGGCGCAGCACCGCGTTGACCAGGCCCGCCCCGCGCGGCGCCCGGCCCTTCGCCAGCTCGACGGACTCGGTGACCGCCGCGTGGTCGGGGACCCGCTCCAGGTAGGCGAGCTGGAAGAGGCCGAGCCGCAGCGCGGTGCGCAGCGGCGCGTCGAGCTTCCCGGCCGGCCGGCCGGCGAAGGTGCGGATGAGGTGGTCGAGCGTCGCCGCGCGCTGCACCGTGCCGTAGGCGAGCTGCGTCGCGAGCGCCCGGTCGCGGCGGTCCAGCCCGGCGCGGCGAGCCTCCGCCACCAGCGCCCGGTCCGCCCACGCGCCCTCCTCGAAGACCCGCTCGAGCACGCGGAACGCGACCACGCGTGCGGGAGAGACGGTCAGTGTGGGCACCATTCGAGGCTACGGCGCGCAAACGCCGGGGCCCGGCGCGCGTTGTGGTTGGTATGTCCGTCGCCGCGTACTTGGCCGTCGCCGCCCTGATGGGGACGCTGAGCGGCGACGTCCTCACCGTCACGGGCACGGAGGGCCGGGAGGTGCACGGCGGCGGCGGGGGCGACCGCATCTTCGGTGGTCCGGGGGCGGATCGGCTCGCCGGCGAGTACGGCCGCGACCGTGTCGAAGGCCGGGCGGGCGACGACGCCATCGACGGCGGCAACGGCGGCGACGTCCTCGCGGGGCAGGAGGGCGCGGACGTCATCGTCGGCGGGTTCGGGCACGACTGGGTCGACGGCGGCGCGGGCGACGACACGCTCGCCTCCGGCCCGGCGCCCGACATCGTCTTCGGCGGCGAGGGCGACGACGTCATCCACCTCGGCCCGGGCGGCGACGCCGCGGACGCCGGCCCGGGTGACGACACCGTCTACGCCGACTCGGGCCCGGACGTGATCGCCGCCGGCGACGGCAACGACACCGTCTACGCCAACACGGGCAACCCCGTCCGGCGCGTCGACTGCGGCGCCGGCGAGGACACCCTGCTCGTCAACCCGCCCTACAACCCGGCCCGCCACTACGCCAAGTACGTCGGCTGCGAGACGATCCAGGCCGCGGCCGCGCCCGTCGACCCCGAACGCGGGCTCTGGCAGGACGTGGAGACGGACGCCGGCGGACGCATCGTGGGAACGGAGAAGCGCGACCGCCTCTTCGGGCGCGCGGGTGCCGACACGCTCATCGGCCTCGGTGGCGACGACGAGCTGTGGGGCAACCACCTCCCCACGGGGCAGGACGTCGGCACGGACTTCCTCGACGGCGGCGAGGGCAACGACGTCATCTTCGGCGGCCGCGACCACAACCTCATCCTCGGCGGCCCAGGCGACGACCAGCTCGAGAACGGCATCGCCACCAACGCCATCTACGGCGGCGACGGCAACGACACGGTGATCCTGCGCGGCGACGGGAAGGGGCCCAACGTCGTCGCCGCGGGGGCCGGTGACGACGACATCACCGCCAACTCGCGGGGCAGCATCGTCGTCGACTGCGGCCCGGGATACGACACGCTCGCCATCGGCGCGGGCCGCCGGGTGCGCTCCGCGCACTGCGAATGGCTCAGGCGCTAGCGGCGGCGCAGTACTCGTCGCGCGTGGCCCGGTAGCCCGGCGGCATGCGGGCCGCGGCGAGGATCGCCTGCGCGGACGCCGCCGCCTGCAGGTGGATGGTGTCGGCCACCTGCGCCCGTTCCTGGGCCGTCTTCGCGTTGACGAGCCGCTCCGCGTTGCGCCACACGCCCTCCCGCCACAGCTTCACGAGCTCCGACCCGAAGACGTCCGTGACCGGGCTCCCGCCGACCAGGATGGTGGTCGCCAACGGGTCGTAGCGGCGCCCGACCTCCCGGGCCACCTCGTCGAAGGCGTCGTCGAGGATCCGGTTCTCCGCGTCGTGGTCGTCCTTGCGCGAGTGCCCCTTCGCGTTGCGCAGCGTGATCGCGGCGAGCATGAACGGCATGTCGTTCTGGACGTGCGCGTTGATGCCCAGCAGCATGTCCCCCGCTCCCTGCACGTCGCCGTCGCCCGCCGCGTCCAGCGCGATCTTCCACGCCTCGTCCACCGGCTTGCCGAGCCGGTAGCGCTTGAGCGTCTTGAAGTAGATGTCGCTGAACAGGGCGACCTGGAAGACGATGCCCTTCCGGTCATAGAAGACCTTCGGATCGCTCCTCATCGTCCGCAGCATCACCTGCGTGAGCGTCTTGTAGGTGGTCGCGAACACGGCGCGGTGGTCACAGCCGAAGTGCCGCTCGCGCGCGGCCAGCCGGCCGATGGTCTCGCGAACGCACTTGAGCTTGCCGCTCCGGCAGCGTGGCTGCGGGCCTCCGCTGTTCCCGTTCGGCCCGGGCATCGCCGGAAGCAGCGTCGTCCATGGGACGTTCACGGGCTCCGCCGCCCGCGCAGGCGCCGCAAGCGCGCAGGTCACGAGCACGACCAGCACCATCCCCCACTTCCCCATGCGCCGCATGATGCCCGATCTGGCGCGTTCGCACGCCAGTCTGGCGAGAGGCGCCGTGTGATGCATACGGCGGAGTTGGGGCATCTGAAATTCGAAGCGCGCCGGCTCGTGCTTTCAGGCGGGAACAGCAGCGGACCGGCCGAGCGCCGAACCCACCCAGAGTTGCCATATAGGAAGCTTTCGGTGGGTTCGCCGGCTGCGCTCACGCTGTTGCTCTGAGGCGGAACGGAAGCGACGACCGTAACCAGCGAGGCGTGATGGATGAGGCCCCGTTTCGAACCCATCGAAACGTCGAATAATTCAGACTCTGGGTGGGTTCGGCGAGAGAGGCTCCCGGCTGCCGCATTCGCCTGAAAGGCAGAAGCCGCGATGACGGGCGGCGGTTCACGTGAACCGGATTCGAGTGCCGGCTGACGGCGCGGACGGCTCGCGATCACGTCCGCGTCGCGCGGCGGTTGAGTGAATGGTCCCAGGTCGCGGAGGCCTTGGGCACCGGGCTGATCTGCGAGGCCGTCGAGACCGCGACCCAACTGGTGCAGAGCGACTCGCTCGTCGATGGCCGAGATCGCGCGGAGGCGCCGTGAGCTTCCTGCGGGATGGACCGGCAGTCCCTTCCGTACCTGCGCGCCGCCTCACGTGCGACTGCGAGGTTTCTCTCAACCGCCCTCGACCTGGGACGCACCCAACGTGTCGTCTCGCCGGGCCTGCGTCGGGCCCTCGAACACCGAGACGGTCGGGTCTGCTCGATCCCCGGCTGCGAGCTTCGCCGGCGCTGCACGCGACCCGAGCGGCTCCGACGTTCGTGCTGTCCACGCCCGGGCCACTCCCGGTGAGCTCGTCGCCGCTCAGGAGGCGCGTCCGCGGCGGTACGCGTCGTACGGCATCCGGCGGCCGCCAGGAGGCTGGACCTCCAGCAGCTCACCGTCCGGCGAGACGTCCCAGACACCGAGGAACGTGCCGTCGGGCAGCGGGAGCCGGGCGCCGATGTGCGGCCGCAGGCCGCGGACGACGTTGGGGTCCACACGCTCGGGATCCAGGTTCCGGTCGGCCGCCGTGATCTTCTCGGCGTAGGTGAGGCCGTCCTCGGGCTGGGGCGCGGGCTCGGGGCGGTTGGAGAGGACGTCGACGAGCAGCGCCGCACCCCGGTCGGCGAGCCGGTGCGAGAGCGTGCCGAAGTCGTCGTCGGGGCGGATCGGCCTCGGGCTCCATCGCGTAGACGGGGCCCTCGTCGAGGCCGGCGGTCAGCCGCATGATGGCCACGCCCGTCTGCTCGTCCCCGGCCATGATCGCCCGTTCGATCGGCGCTGCGCCGCGCCAGCGCGGGAGCAGTGAGGGATGGACGTTGAAGATCTCGTAGCGGCTGAGGAGCGGCTCCTTGATCAGCGCGCCGAAGGCGCAGACGATCAGGGCGTCGACCTCGGGCAGGTCCAGCGCGTGGACGTCGTCGGGCTGCGCGAGCTCGAGGCTCGAGGGCCTTCGCCGCGGTGGCGACCGGCGGTGCCGACACCTTGCGGCCCCGGCCCTGCGGCCGGTCGGGGCGCGTGACGACGAGGGCGACCTCGTGCGCGGATGCGGCCAGCCGCTCGAGGACGGTGACCGCGAAGTCGGACGTTCCGAGGTACGCGACCCGCACTAGGCGGGCTGCAACTCGGCGAGGCGCTCGCGGAGGGCCTTCATGGCCTCCTTGCGCTGACCGCGGGAGGTGCGGTCGAGGATCAGCACGCCGTCGAGGTGGTCGATCTCGTGCTGGATCACGCGCGCCTCGAGACCGGACGCCTCGATGGTCAGGCCGTCCCCGCGGGCGTCGAGCCCGTGGACGCGGACGTGCACGGGCCGTTCGACCTCGACGAGCACGCCGGGCAGCGACAGGCAGCCCTCCTCGGCGATCTCCTGCTCCTTCGAGCGCCACTCGATGACCGGGTTGACCAGGGACGCGACCGGCGAGTCCTGCTCGACGCGGTAGACGAGGACGCGGTGCATCGCGCCGACCTGGGTGGCGGCGAGGCCGATGCCGAGCGCGTCGTGCATGACCTGCCCCATGCGGCGGGTCTCGTCGACCAGGCGCTCGTCGAAGCGGTCGATCTCGATCGCGCGCGAGCGCAGCACGGGATCGCCGTACTTGCGCACCATCCGCAGCGCCGCGTCCCGCCGGGCCTTGACCTCAGGGTCCAGCGGCGGGGGAGCCTGCTCCTCCTCGACCTCAACCGGTTCGTCTGCCATCCCCTTCGATCTTATTGAGGGTCGACGTCCACGGCGAGGGTCACGTCACGGTGGGCGCGATCGGTGGCCACCGCCTCCACGGCCGCGCCGACCTGGGCGATGGCCTCCGCCCGCCGGTCCGTCTTGACCACGACCTGGACCCGCTCGCGGTTGCGGATCCGGAACAGCGGCGCTGGACCCAGCAGCTCGCCGGCGTCCACGCGCTCGGCGATGGCGGCGGCGGCCGCGTGCGCCGCGGCGAACTGCCCGTGGGAGCAGACGACGCGGATCAGGTCCGCGAACGGCGGGTAGCGGAGCGCCGCACGCCGTCCGAGCTCCTCGGCCAGGAAGCCCGCGGCGTCGTGCCGGGCCGCATGCTGCAGCGAGGTCGCGTCGGGCGAGATGGTCTGCACGATCACCCGACCGGCGGCGCTGCCCCGCCCGGCCCGGCCGGCGAGCTGGGCGACGAGCGCGAACGTCCGCTCCTCCGCCCGGAAGTCGGGGAAGCGCAGCGTCTGATCGGCGTCCACGACCACGCCGAGGGTGACGTCCGGGAAGTCGTGGCCCTTCGCGACGAGCTGGGTGCCGAGCAGCAGGCCCGCGGGCGCCGCCCGGAAGGCGCCGATGAGCCGCGGGATGGCGTCCTTGGCCGCGCCCGTGTCCGCGTCCAGGCGGAAGATGGGGACGTCGAGCAGCTCGGCGAGGTCTGACTCCAGGCGCTCCGTGCCGGCGCCATGGCGCGCGACGGCGGTGGACCCGCAGTTGTCGCAGCGCTGCGGGGCGCGCTCCGTGTGGCCGCAGTGGTGGCAGGTGACGGTCCCGGCGGCCCGGTGCAGCACGAGCGAGACGTCGCAGTTGGGGCAGCTCCAGACCTTGCCGCAGTCGCGGCAGGTGAGGAAGTTCGACCAACCACGGCGGTTGAGCAGCACGATCGCCTTGCGCGCGTCGACCAGCGCCCGCTGCGTGTCCGGGTGCAGCGGATGGTGGTGGCCGCGCATGTCCTTGATCTCGACGGGCGGGAGCGGCTGCCCGTCGACGCGCTGGGACAGGGTGATGCGGGGCAGCTCCTGCCAGGTCTCGGGCCGCGGCGTCGCGGTCCCGCAGATCAACTGCGCGCCGACGAGCCCGGCGCGGTAGCGGGCGACGAGCCGGGCGTCGTAGCGCGGGTCCCCATCGGCTTTGTAGGAGGGATCGTGCTCCTCGTCGACGATCATGAGACCGAGGTCCTCGACCGGCGCGAACACCGCTGAGCGCGGGCCGACCGCGATCCGCGCCTCGCCCCGGCGCAGCCGCAGCCACTCGTCGAAGCGCTCGCCGTCGCTGAGCCCCGAGTGCAGCAGCGCGACCGTGTCGCCGAAACGCGCGACGAAGCGCGCGACGGTCTGGGGCGTGAGCGCGATCTCGGGGACGAGGACGATCACCCCGCGGCCCGCCTCGAGGACGCGCGCCGCGGCGCGCAGGTAGACCTCCGTCTTCCCGGAGCCGGTGACGCCGTGCAGCAGCTGCCGATCGCCCAGCTCCGCGAGCGCGGCCGCCTGCTCGGCCGTCAGCGCCACCTCGCGGTCGGGCTCGCCCACCGTCAGCGGCGTCCGGCGCTGCACGCGCTCGGCCACGGAGACCACGCCGCGCGCCTCCAGGCGCCGCAGCACGGCCAGGTCCTTGCCGCTCGGGCCGGGCAGCCGCGCCACGACCTCGGCCTGGCGCTCCGTCAGCTCGCCGTCCTCGCCCGCGCGCGTCCACCACAGCTCCGTCTTGGGCCGCCCCTTCGGCGGGACGACCAGCTGCAGCGCGCGCGCCCGCGTCGAGCAGTACTCGTCGGCCAGCCACAGCGCCGTGTCGACGAGATCCGGCGGCACGGACTGGGCGCGCGTCCCCGTCACCGCGACGAGCTTCTCCTCCGGGACGTCGGTCGTCGCGGCGAGCGACGTGACGACGCCGTCGAGCTTCTGCCGCCCGAACGGGATCCGCACGACGGACCCGACCGCGACGTCCTCGGCCAGGTAGTCGAACGGCCCCGTCACCTTCCGGGTCGTGTGCAGCGGCTCGACCCGGGCGATCACAACCGGCGACGGTATTAGCCTCCCCGGCGTGCCCCGCCCGCCGCTCGACGCCTCTCTCACCGGCGCGGAGCTCCGGCGCTGGTACTGGCTCAAGGATGAGCTCCTCGGGTTCGCGCGCACCCTCGGGATCAGCCCCGGCGGCGGCAAGCAGGCGCTCACGGAGCGCATCGCCGCCCATCTCGACGGCCGGCCCGCGCCGGCCTCCGAGCCCCGCCGCCGTGCCGGCGCGCAGCTGGAGGGTCCACTCACCGCCGACACCGTCCTCCCGGCCGGCCAGCGCGCGAGCCAGGTGCTGCGCGCCTACCTCGAGCAGGAGATCGGCCCGGGCTTCCGCTTCGACGCCCCCATGCGGGAGTTCGTGGCCTCGGGCGCCGGCCGCACGCTCGGCGAGCTCGTGGACCACTGGCACGAGACCCGCGGCGAGGCGCGTGCGATCGGTCCGCAGTTCGAGCTCAACGCGTTCCTCCGCGAGCACCAGGGGGAGGACGCGATGGCGGCGTGGCGGGAGCATCGGGCCCGCCCCCGTGACGGCCGCATCCTCCAGGGCGACAACCTCGAGCTGATGCGCGGCCTCGAGGACGGGATCGCCACCCTCATCTACGCCGACCCGCCGTTCAACACCGGCACCCGCCAGGTTCGCCGCGCGTTGCGGACGGTCCCCGACATCGACGGCGACCGCACCGGCTTCAAGGGGCAGCGCTACGCCACGCTCGAGGTCGGCCGGATCGAGTACGAGGACAGCTTCGACGACTACATCGCCGGCTTCCTCCTCCCCCGCCTGACGGAGATGCACCGCCTGCTCGCCGACGACGGCACGCTCTACCTGCACCTCGACTACCGCGAGGCCCACTACGCGAAGGTCGCCCTCGACGGCCTTTTCGGCCGCGCCTGCTTCCTCAACGAGATCATCTGGGCCTACGACTACGGCGGGAAGGCCCGCAACCGCTGGCCGGCCAAGCACGACACGATCCTCGTCTACGTCAAGGACCCCGCCCGCTACGTCTTCGACTGCGAGGCCGTCGACCGCGAGCCGTACATGGCGCCCGGCCTGGTGACGCCGGAGAAGGTGGCGAAGGGCAAGCGCGCCACCGACGTCATGTGGCACACCATCGTCTCCCCCACCGGCAAGGAGAAGACGGGCTACCCCACCCAGAAGCCGGAGGGCCTGATCCGCCGTTTCGTGCAGGCCTCGACGCGCCCCGGCGATCTGTGCCTGGACCCGTTCGCGGGGTCGGGCACGCTCGGCGCCGTGGCCGCCAAGCTCGACCGCCGCTACCTGCTCATGGACGAGCGGTCCGAAGCCATCGCCGTCATGCGCGACCGCCTGGCGTGACCGTGGACTTCCCGCACCGTCTCGCCGGCCACTGCGGCTCCGGCGCGCTGCGCGACCTGCTCGAACACCGGGGGCTGGACTTCGGCGACGGCCCGCTGAGCGAGGGCATGGTCTTCGGGCTGGCCGGTGGCCTGGGCTGCTTCTACGTCGAGGCCGGCGACGTCCGCTACCTCGTCGGCCGCACGGGCGAGCTCGAACGCGACGTCGCCCCCGTGCTCGGCGCCGGCCTGGACGTGCGTGAGACGGACGACCCCGCGGAAGGCTGGGCGTGGGTCCGGGAGGCCGTCGACGCCGGTCGTCCGCCGATGGTGTGGGCCGACATCGCCCGCCTCGAGTACCTGCGCGTGCGCATGGTCAACACCCGTCACGACATCGTCGTCGCGGGCTACGACGACACCCACGCGTGGATCGCGGACAACGACCGCGAGGAGTTGCAGCGCTGCTCGCTCGAGTCGCTGGCCTCCGCCCGCCACTCCGACGGCTTCCCCGGCCCCAACCGCCACCGCGTCTACCTCTACGACTGGCCGGACGCGCTGCCCGACCGGACCACGGCGGCGCGCCGCGGCATCGCCCGCGCCGTCGCGAACATGCGCGAGGACCCGCCGGGCGTCGGCGACGTCCCCGGCCTCAGCGGCCTCGAGGCGATCGACGCGTTCGCCGCGGCCTATGCCTCGTGGGACGACCTGAACCTCCTCTGGGCGCTGATCGTCAAGGCGGGCACGGGCGGCGCGTTCTTCCGTTCGCTGCACGCCACGTTCCTGCGCGAGTCGGGCTTCGCGGACGCCGCCGACCACTACGACGACCTCGCCGCCGCCTGGGTCCAGCTGGCCGCGCGCGCCCGCGAGGGCACGCGCGATCAGGCGCTGGTGGACCGGATCCGCGACGCCGAGCACGCCGGCGTCGCGGCCATGGAAGCGCTGCGCTAACGGCCGAAGCCGGCGCGGAGCTCCGTGAAGCTCGGCTCCGGCAGGTCCGGCGGGAGGTGCGGCTTGACGTGCTCGTCGAAGTACGTCTGCCACTGCTCCCGGGTCTCCCAGAGCTCCGTCACGGTGACGCCGTCGGCGTCCACGACGCCCGCGTGGGAGATGAAGCCGGGTGCGCCGCGGAGGGTGTCCCCCACCTGAGCCGTGGTCTGGTCGTAGGCCTCGGCCGGCATCCCCGGCACATGCTGCGTCATCGAGATAGGCATCCGCGCGAAGCTACCTGCGCTCCGCGCGGATGACCATTGGGGTCTACCCCTAACTCAAGCGGGGGCGCCGGCCTCGAGGCCGGCCTCGGCGCGCAGCGCGTCCGCGCGGTCGGTCGCCTCCCACGTGAAGTCCGGGTCGTTGCGGCCGAAGTGGCCGTACGCCGCGGTCTTCTGGTAGATCGGCCGGTGCAGCTTGAGGTACTCGCGGAACGCGCCGGGGCGCAGGTCGAAGTGCTTGTCGACCAGCTCGGCGATGAGCTCGGGGGCGACCTTCTCCGTCCCGAACGTCTCCACCATCACGGACACGGGGTGCGCGACGCCGATCGCGTAGGCGACCTGCACCTCGCAGCGGTCGGCCAGGCCGGCCGCGACGACGTTCTTGGCCACGTAGCGCGCCGCGTAGGCGGCGGAGCGGTCGACCTTCGACGGGTCCTTGCCGCTGAACGCGCCACCGCCGTGGCGGGCCATGCCGCCGTAGGTGTCGACGATGATCTTGCGGCCGGTGAGGCCCGCGTCGCCGACGGGGCCGCCGATGACGAAGCGGCCGGTCGGGTTGACGAGGAAGGACGTCTCGAGCGCATCCGCGTCGTACAGGCCCTCGGGCAGCGTCGGCAGGACGACGTGCTGCCACAGGTCGGCGCGGATCTTGCCCTCGACGCCGGCCTCGTGCTGCGTGGAGATGAGGACCTTCTCGACGGCGACCGGGCTTGTTGTCCACGTAGCGGACGGTGACCTGGGTCTTGCCGTCGGGGCGCAGGTAGTCGAGCGTGCCGTCCTTGCGGACCGCGGTGAGGCGCTCGGCGAGGCGGTGGGCCAGCGAGATCGGGAGCGGCATGAGCTCCGGCGTCTCGTTGCTGGCGTAGCCGAACATCATGCCCTGGTCGCCCGCGCCGGCGACGTCGAGGTCGTCGGCGTTGCCGGCCACGCGGTGCTCGAAGGCGTCGTCGACGCCCTGGGCGATGTCGGCCGACTGCTTGTCGATGGCGTTGAGGACGGCGCAGGAGTCGGCGGAGAAGCCGAGCTCGGCGTCCGTGTAGCCGATCTTGCGGATCGTCTCGCGGGCGATCTCCTGGATGTCGACGTAGACGGTCGTCGAGATCTCACCGGACACGACCACCAGCCCCGTGTTGACGAGGGTCTCGCAGGCGACGCGCCCGTACGGGTCGTCGCGCAGCACGGCGTCGAGGACGCCGTCCGAGATCTGGTCGGCCACCTTGTCGGGGTGACCCTCGGTGACGGACTCGGAAGTGAAGAGGTAGTCGTTCATTTAGAAGAGGAGGTTCAGATCCAGGGTCGTGTCGTCCCCCTGCCGGCGCACGACGGCGCCGAGCGCGCGGATGGCCGCCAGGTTGGGACGAAGCGTGCGGTAGGCCGCAACGGCGTCCAATCCGGCTGCATCAGCGAGCTCCAGGAGCTGGCTTGAAGCGACGAAGGCTAGCGCCTGAACCCGATCGGGCCGGTCGGGAACGGCGTCGTCGAAGGCATCGGCGTCGTCGATGCCGTCGGCATCCCGCAGCGCCCGGCGGACCCCGTCCTCGCTGCCGGAGACGACGACCCGCGCTCCGGCGACGGCGTAGACCAGCTGCCCGCCGCCCGCGAGGGTGAGCGAGTAGCCGTCATGCCCGCCGCCCAGGTCGCGCTCCTCGAAGACGGGGACCTGGCCCGTGGCCTCCCCCGGGTCGGTCAGCGCGTCGATGACGGTGGCCTGCAGGCCGGCGAGGGCGCGGCGCGCGGCGGCGGGGTCCTTCGCGTGCGCGACGAGGGTCACCACGGCATCGCCGACCCCCGGCGAGATGGCCAGCGCCGTCTCGTCGAGCGCGGCGACCAGCGGCCGGGCGACGTCGGGCAGCACGGGCGGCAGGAAGGCGCGGACGTCGGCGAAGGCGAAGGCGTCCTTGGCCACGGCGTCGAGCAGCCCCGGCTCGAAGTCCGCGGCCTTCACCGCGCCGCCGACCCGGCGGGCGCGGAGCCGCAGCCCCTCGTCGGTGGGGACGACGTCTGCGGTGACCGCCTGGCCGCCCAGGAAGCGCAGCGCCTCCGGCAGCAGGCGCGCGGCGTCCGGGGCGGCGTACAGGTCGGCCGCGCGTCCGTCGTCGGCCTTGCGCTCGGCGAAGGCGGGGACGTCGGCCAACGCGCGGCCGCTGCCGCCCGTGCCCACGCGGGCGAAGTGGCCGAAGAAGCGCGCCTGGGGCAGCGCGGCCTTCGCCTTGGCCTTGTCGCGCACGGCCAACACCGCCACCGTGCCGCGCGGGGTGACCGCGAACGCGGCCTCGTCGCCCAGCCACGGCCGGGCGTCCTTCAGCGCCCGGTCGGCCGGCGCGAAGGCCGGGAGCTTGCGCAGGCGCGCGAGGAGGTCGCGGTCCTGGTCGCGGTCGGGGTCGGTGGAGAGGTGGACGTAGAGGAGCGCGTCGCCGGGGATCAGCGAAGCCGCGTCATCGGAGGGTGCGCTGGCACCGCAGCCGGCCAGGGCGACCGCCGCGACCGCAGCCGCCGCTAGGCCTCGGCGCGGCGACGCTGCTTCCTCTCCACGAAGTCGATGATCACCGGGATGCCGTCCAGCGCGTAGCGCTCACGGAACCGATTCTCCACGAAGTACGCGTAGTCGCGCGTCACTCGCGTGCGCGAGTTGACCTGGATGGACAGCCGCGGCGGGTCGACGCCGATCTGCGCGCCGTAGATCATCTTCAGCCGGTGGCCCTGCTTGGCGGGCGGCTGGCGGATCTGGACGATGTCGGCCAGGAACTTGTTGACCTCGGGCGTCGGGACGCGGTGGCGGCGGCGGTCGGCGAGCGAGACGGCCTCGACCAGGAGGCGCTGCACGTGGCGGCCGGTGAGCGCCGACGCCGTCAGCAGCTTCGGCCGCAGGCGCAGCTTGCGCAGGACGACCTGGCGCTCGCGGTCGAGGTCGAAGTCGTCGCCGTTGGTGAGGTCCCACTTGTTGAGCACGAGCGCGGTGGCGCAGCCGGAGCGCATGGCGAGGTCGGCGATGCGCAGGTCCTGGGTCGTCACGCCGAGGACGGCGTCGCAGACCACGAGGGCGACGTCGGCGCGCTCGGCGGCGCGCTGGGAGCGCAGCGCCGTGTAGTACTCGACGGACTCCTTGACCTTGGCGGCGCGGCGGATGCCGGCCGTGTCGACGAGGCGGATCTTGCGCCCGTCGACCTCGAACTCGACGTCGATCGGGTCGCGCGTGGTCCCGGCGACGTCGGAGACGATGACGCGTTGCTCGTCGAGGAAGGTGTTCAGCAGGGACGACTTGCCGACGTTCGGGCGCCCGATGATGGCCAGGCGGAAGGTGTCGTCGTCCTCGAAGGCGCCCTCGTCCTCCTCCGGCGCGTGGGCGACGATCGCGTCCAGCAGGTCGCCCGTGCCCAGGCCCTGGGCGGCGCTGACGGGCATCGGGTCGCCGAGGCCGAGGCCGTAGAACTCCGCGGCCATCGGGACGTCGCGCGGCGAATCGATCTTGTTGGCGGCGACGAGGACCGGCTTGTCCCAGCGGCGCAGGATGTCGGCGATCTCCGCGTCGCCGGGGCGCTGGCCGCCCTTGGCGTCGACCACGAGCACGGCCATGTCGGCGTCCAACAGCGCGGCGCGCGACTGGTCGGCGATGGAGACGGCCATCGGATCGTCGTCGTCGGTGTCGATGCCGCCCGTGTCGATGAGGGTCAGCTCGCGTCCGTTCCAGTCCGTGTGCAGCTCGCGGCGGTCGCGGGTGACGCCCGCCGTCTCGTGGGTGACGGCGTCACGGGACTGCGTGAGCCGGTTGACCAGGGAGGACTTGCCGACGTTGGGGTAGCCGACGATCGCGACCTTCACCGGGCCATCCCCGCGATCCGGTCGACGACCTCGTCGAGGCTGAGGCCCGTGGTGTCGAGCGGCGTCGCCCCCGGCGCGGGCTCCATGACCGTGCGGTCGCCGGAGGCCTGGTCGCGGTTGTCGCGCAGCGTCTGCTCGCGCAGCACCGTCTGCACGTCGGCGCCGAGGTCGGCGGCGCGGCGGCGCGCGCGCTCCTCCGGCGAGGCGGTGAGGAAGACCTTGACCTCGGCGTCCGGCTTGACCACCAGCGCGATGTCGCGCCCCTCGGCCACCCAGTCCCCGTCGGCCAGCAGCGCCTGCTGCTTGGCGACGAGCACCTTCCGGACGGCGGGGTCGGAGGCGACGCGCGAGCGGCCTCGCTGGCCTCCGCCGTGCGGATGTCCCCGCTCACGTCGCGGCCGTCGAGCAGGACGTGACCGTCGTCGTCGAAGGCGATGTCGCAGTCCGGCGTCCCCGCGAGCCCGACGGCGCGGTACATCGCGCCCGTGTCGAGGTACGTGAAGCCCAGCCGCTCCGCAACCGCGCGGGCGACGGTGCTCTTGCCGGCTCCGGCCGGGCCGTCGATCGCGATCACCATGACCCGTGAGAGGCTATGGGGCGTGGGCTTCCGTGTCCTGCACGCCGCTGACGCGTTCTGGCGCCCGTCCAACGCGACGGGGGTCCCGAACACGAACCTGGCCGCTCAGATGGGCGTCGAGACCATGGGCGCGCGGCTCTGGCGCCTCGGCCCCGGCCAGCGGATCACCAAGCACCGCCACGTCACGCAGACCGAGCTCTACGTCGTGCTGGAGGGCACCGGCCGCATGCGCATCGGTGACGAGGTGCTCACCCTCGCGCCGCTCAGCGCGGTCGCCGTCGACCCCGAGACCGTCCGTCAGCCCTTCAACGACACGGACACCGACGCCGTCTGGCTGATCGTCGGCGCGCCGCCCGAGGCCGGCGACACGACGCAGATGACCGACGAGCAGAAGGCGCAGCTCTACCCGGACGGTCTGTACGCCTTCCCGCCCGAGCTGCGCGACTGAGGGGTCTGACCCTTTTGTCGCGCTAGGCGTCGCGAACGCGGTGCCAGATGCCCCAGGCCTGGGTGCTGCCGGCCTCGCGGGCGAAGCGCCCCCAGGGGACGGCGTGGCTCTCGGCGCGGTCGCGGGCCCAGTCGTCCACGGCGGGCCGGTCCTCCCACAGCTGGACGACCGCGGGGCCGGCCGGGGTGACGCGCAGCCAGGTGCGCACCAGGCCGGTGTTGCGCGACGGGCGGACCATCCCGACGAAGGCGGCCGGGACCCAGGGCCGCGCGGCGAGCCGCCACAGCTGCGTCCAGCGCATGCCGATCTCGAACTCGATCGGCCCGGTGTCCTGCGCGGTGACGTTCCAGCCTTCGGGCATCGGCCGGGGTCTACCCGGCGCGGCGAGCGGCGCTACGCCGGGAGCGGGAAGGCCCGCAGGAAGCGCCGCGCCACGACCCGGTCGCCGGTGACGGTCAGCGCCTGCGGGTCCTCCCCGTGCCAGAGGACGGCGGGCAGCGGGCCGGCGAGGCCCGCCGCGGCGTCGGTGCGGCCGCGCGTGGCGACCCCGTCCGCGACGGTGAACGCCGTCTCCCCCACCTCGACGACGACCGGCTCGGGGACCCCGCCCGCGTACAGCGTCTCCAGTGCGGTCGCGAACGCGTCCGGGGTCAGCGGCCCGTGCCCGTCCGGGAACGGCATCACGCTCCCCCAGCGGCCGAGCGCGCGCAGCACCGGGGCGAGCTCGCGGCCGCGGCCGGTGAGCGCGTAGTCGCCGTCGTGGACGACGACGCCGTGCCCTTCCAGGTCGCGCAGGCGCTGGCCGAGCATCTCCGCGCTGACCTTGCCGAGGCCCGTCCGCAGCTCCCCGAAGCGCTTGGGCCCGTGCAGCAGCTCGCGGACGATCAGGATCGCCCAGCGGTCGCCGACGACGTCGAGGGCGCGGGCGATGCCGCAGGGGTCGGCGTAGGAGCGCATCTGGTCAGTTTATCTGACTTGATCGTGATACGGTCGCCTTCATGAGCCATCGCACGGAGTACCCGCACGGCGTTCCCTCCTGGGTCACCGTCATCACGCCCGATCCGGAGCCCGCTACGGCCTTCTACGCCGACCTCTTCGGCTGGACGGTCAGCCCCACGGACGGCTACTTCACCGCGCAGCGGGACGGGCGCGACGTCGCCGCGATCGCTCCCGTCCCGCAGGGGGTGACGGACGCCGCCTGGATCACCCAGGTGACCGTCGACAGCGCCGACGCGACGGTGGAGCGGGCGCGCGCAGCCGGCGGGACGATCCTTGCCGAGCCGTTCACGCTGGCCACCGTCGGCCGTCAGGCGGTGTTCGCCGACCCGGCCGGCGCCGTCGTCAACGTCAAGGAGCCGGGCTCACTCATGGGGGCGCAGGTGGTCAACGAGCCGGGTGCCTGGGCGATGAGCCGGCTCGCCACACCGGAGCCGGACGCCGCCGTGGCGTTCTACGGCGAGGTGTTCGGCTGGACGACGAAGACGTTCGGGCCGGCGACGATGTTCTGCGTCCCCGGCTACGTGGGCGGCGAGCCGGAGCAGCCTGTGTCGCGGGAGACCGTCGCCGTCATGGTTCCCGAGCCGTCGGGGCCGGCAGCGTGGGTGCCGGACTTCTGGATCGACGACCTCGACACCGCGTTGACCAAGGTGGGCGCCGTGCACGTCGGCCCGATGGACAACCCGCCCTTCCGGACCGCCATCGTCAGCGACCCGGCCGGCGCGACCTTCTCCCTCAGCCAGTTCAAGGGGTTCGACTGAGGCCCTCGAGGTCGGCGACGAACCCGGGGTAGGACACCGCGGCCGCCTCCATGCCGTCGACCTCGACGCCGAGCCGCGAGGCGAAGCCCGCGACGGCCCCGAGCATGGCCAGGCGGTGGTCGCCGTGGGCGGCGATGACCCCGCCGTCGAGGCCGCCGGTGCCGCGGACGACGAAGCCGTCGTGCGTCGCCTCGATGTCGGCGCCCAGGCCGCGCAGGCCGTCGACGACGGTGGTGATGCGATCCGTCTCCTTGTGGCGCAGCTCCTCCGCGCCGCGGACGATGGTCTCCCCCTCCGCGAAGCAGCCGAGGAGCGCGACGAGGGGCAGCTCGTCGATGGCGAGCGGGACCTCCTCGGCCTCGACGACGGTGCCGACGAGCGGGCTGTGGGAGATGTCGAGCTCCGTGACGGGCTCGTCGGCGGAGAGCTCGGTCGTCGGCGCCTCCATCGGCCCGACGACGATGCCGCCCATCCGCTCGAGGATGCGGAAGAAGCCGACGCGCGTCCAGTTGGCCGCCATGTTCTCGATGACGATGCGCGAACCGGGCACGAGCACGGCAGCGGTCGCGTGGAAGGCCGCCGAGGACGGGTCGCCCGGGACGTGGATCGCCTCCAGCTCGAGCTCGTCGATCGTGCCGACGCTGACCGCGAGGCCGTCCCGGCGGACGTCGACGCCGCCGCGGACGAGCATCCGCTCCGTGTGGTCGCGGCTGGCGGCGGGCTCGGTGACCGTCGTCCGCCCGTCGGCGAGGATGCCCGCCAGGAGAAGGCAGGACTTGATCTGCGCCGAGGCGACGGGCAGCGTGTAGTCGATCCCCTCCAGGTTGCGCCCCTCGACGCGCAGCGGCGCGACGCCGCCCGGGCTCGTCTCGATGTGCGCGCCCATCAGCGCGAGCGGGTCGGCGACGCGGCCCATGGGACGGCGGCGGATGGAGGCGTCGCCGTCGAGCGTCCAGGTCCCTCCCCCGCTCTGCCCGGCCAGCCAGCCGACGATCAGGCGGATCAGCGTCCCGGCGTTGCCGACGTCGATGGGCGCGTCGTGGACGGCGGCGCCCCGCAGGCCCGGGCCGCGCAGCAGGAAGCCGCCCTCCCGCTCCTCGGCGATGGCGCCCAGCGTGCGCACGGCGGCGAGCGTGGACAGCGTGTCCTCCGCGCGCAGGTAGTTGGAGACGAAGACGGGCTCGGAGGACATCGCGCCCAGGAGCGCGGCGCGGTGGGAGATGGACTTGTCGGGCGGGGCGACGACCGTGCCGCGCAGGCGCGCCGGCGGGACGGAAGAAGCGGCGGCTCATCCTTCGGTCACCGGCAGGTCCAGCGCCCGGATGAGTTCGGCCGCATAGCCCGCCTCCTCGGCGGCCACCCACAGCTCGATCGTGCCGGCGGCGTTGTCGGGCGTCGGGTGCAGGGCCATGTCGGTGATGTTGACGGACCCGCGGCCGAGGGCGAGCGCGACCTCGGCCACGACGCCCGGGCGGTTGGGAACCGACACGCGCAGCCGCACGCCGTCCGAGCCCGAGAGCTGGGCGTCCACGAGCCGGCGGCGCTCCTCCGCGGCGTGGTCGTTCCAGGCGGCGATGCCGTCGCCGTCCCCTTCGGCCAGCGCGGTGCGCACGCGGCGCAGGCGCTCGATGGTGTCGTCGAGCAGCGTCCCCAGCGCGTCCGCGTTGGCCAGGTAGATGTCACGCCAGATGGCCGTGGGCGCGCCGGCCACGCGGGTGGCGTCGCGGAAGGACGGGCCCGTCGCCGGCAGGCGCTCGCCCTCGGCGTCCAGCGCCCGCGCCGCCTGGGCGACGAGCACGTTGGCGACGACGTGCGGGAGGTGGGACACGGCGGCCATGACGGTGTCATGGGTCTCGGGGTCGACGGCCTGGGGCCGGGCGCCGAGGTCGGCGAGGAACCGGTGCAGCCGCTCGTAGAGGATCCCCTCCGTGCGCTGGGTCGGCGTCAGGTACCAGGTGGCGCCGTCGAAGAGGTCCGCGCGGGCGTGCTCGGCACCGGCCGTCTCGGCCCCGGCGAGCGGGTGGCCGCCGACGAAGCGCGGGTGATCGACCGCCTCGACGAGCGCGCGCTTGGTGGAGCCGACGTCGGTGACCACGGCGCCGTCGGACGCGCCGAGCGCGGCGCGCACCGCGTCCGGCAGCGTGGAGACCGGCGTCGCGACCACCACGACGTCCGCGCCGGCCACGGCGGCCTCCACCGACGGCGCGACCTCGTCCACCACGCCCTCCGTCACCACGGGGTCGAAGCCGACGACGTGCGCGCCGGCGCGCTCGCGGGCGGCGAGGCTGACCGAGCCGCCGATCAGCCCGACCCCGATGACCGCGACCCTCAAGCCGCGCTGCCGCGGCGGGCGCGGGTCGCCGCCGCGAGCTGCTCGAGCACGTCCTTCGTCGTGTCCCACGACATGCACTTGTCCGTGATCGACTGGCCGTAGACGTGCTCGGGGTCCGACCAGTCCTGGCGGCCCTCCACGAGGAAGGACTCGAGCATCGCGCCGTTGATGGCGCGGTTGCCCGCCGCGACCTGCTCGGCGACCGCCGCCGCGACGGCCGGCTGCTGCTTGTGGTCCTTGCCGCTGTTGTCGTGCGAGCAGTCGATGAGCAGGCGCTCGGGCAGGCCCGCATCGCGCAGACCGTTCAGCGCCTCCGCGACGGCCTCGGGCCCGTAGTTGGGCGCGCCGCGGCCGCCACGGAGGATCACGTGACAATCGGGGTTGCCGGTGGTGTGGAGGATGGCGGGCGTGCCCGACACGTCGACGCCGGCGAACGCGTGCGGGGCCGCCGCCGCGCGGCACGCGTCGAGCGCACCCTGGACGTTGCCGTCCGTGCCGTTCTTGAAGCCGACCGGCATGGAGAGGCCCGAGCCGAGCTGGCGGTGGATCTGGCTCTCCGTCGTGCGCGCGCCGATGGCGCCCCAGGCGACCGTGTCGGAGATGTACTGCGGGATGATCGGATCGAGGAACTCGCAACCGACGAACAACCCGAGCTCCAGCACCTCGAGCAGCAGGCGGCGGGCCATGCGCAGGCCGGCGTTGACGTCGCCCGAGTCGTCGAGGTGCGGGTCGTTGATGAGGCCCTTCCAGCCCGTGGTCGTCCGCGGCTTCTCGAAGTAGACGCGCATCGCGACGCACAGGTCGTCGGAGAGCTCGCCGGCGGTGACCGCCAGGCGGCGGGCGTAGTCGAGGGCCGCGTCGACGTCGTGCACGCTGCACGGTCCGACGACGACCAGCAGGCGGTCGTCCACCCCGTCGAGGATCGCGGCGATCTCGTCCCGGCCGCGCGTCACGACCTCCGACCGCGTCTCGGTGAGCGGCAGCTCGTGCAGCATCAGGGCCGGCGTGACCAGCGGGACTACCTGTTCGATGCGTCGGTCGCGGACGCGGTCGTTGCGGAGGAGGTTCATGGGCTTTCGTCTTTCAAGAAGGGTACGGACACCAGGGCACGGCGGTTGGGCGCGGCGCTCGGCCCGTGGGCCTTCTCACAGACAGACGTCCCTAGGAGGACGACCGACCGAGCGCCTGCGTAAATCGCCAGGCGTAGGCCGGATACATGTGACCGCGGGTGGAGGCAGTGGCGGTCACGAGGTGGTGAACGCTACACCAGCTCGCCGAGCGCGGTCAAGAAGCGCTCGTTGTCGCTCGCCGTCCCGACGGTCACGCGCAGCGCCCCCGGCCGGCCGAGCGGCGTGCCCGCCCGCACGAGGATGTCGCGCTCCTTGAGGCCCCGACAGCACGTCACGCTCGATCCCCTCCCCCTCCGGCAGGTCGAACCAGACGAAGTTCGCCTGCGACTCGGCGGGCGTCGATGCCCAGGCGGCGCAGCCCGGCGTCCAGGCCCATCCGCTCGGCGAGGTTCGTCTCCACGCGCGTGGCGATCTCGTCCTGGGAGCCGAGCGCGGCGATGGCGGCGGCCTGCGCGGCGATGTTGCAGTAGAAGGGCTGGCGGACGGCGTCGACGGCGTTCGCGGAACTCCGCCGACCCGCACAGCCCGTAGCCGACCCGCAGCCCGCACAGCCCGTAGGCCTTGGAGAACGTGCGCAGCAGGACGAGGTTCGGGTGCCGGTCGAGCAGGTCGATCGACGCGTCGGGGTCGTCGAGCAGGTTGAACTCGCAGTAGGCCTCGTCGAGGATCACCGCGACGTGCTTGGGGACGTCGGCGATGAACGCCGCGATGTCGTCCAGCGGCAGCGCCGTCGACGTCGGGTTGTTCGGGTTGCAGACGATCAGCAGCCGCGTGGCGACGGTGATCTCGCGCGCCATCGCCTCGAGGTCGTGCTCGTGGCGGTCGTTGAGCGGGACCTCGATCGCCCGCGCGCCGCTCGCGGCCGCGAGGTGCGGGTACACGGAGAAGGACGGCCACGCGTAGATGACCTCCGCCCCCGGCTCGAGCAGCGCGTCGCCCGCGGCGAGCAGGATGTCGCAGGAGCCGTTGCCGATCGCGATCCGGTTGGCGGGGACGCCGTAGCGGTCGCTGAGGGACCTTGCGCAGCTGCGTGTTCGACGGGTCCGGGTAGCGGTTGACGCCCCCCAGCGCCGCCGCCACTGCCTCGCGCACGGCGGGCAGCGGCGGGTACGGCGTCTCGTTGGAGGCCAGCAGGGCGACCTCCGGGCCGAGCGCGTAGCCGTCCGCGGCCGGGTAGACCTTCAGACGGCTCAGCTTCTCCGCGAACTCCATGGCCTAGGGGTGCCGAAGGCGGCCGTAGGTCTGAGGCATTGCGGAGATAGTAAGAGGCCGCCGGAGGCGGGCCCCCAAGCGTTCTTGCTACTGCGCGCCCTCGAGGTCGAGACGGAGACGGCGCGCCTCGCCCAGGTACACGTGCTGCGGCTCGCGGCCCTCGCCGAGGTAGCAATGGACCATCACGCGGATGACGCGCGGCATGGCGCCCTCGACCCGCAGCTCCTGCGCGCACATCAGCGGGACGCCGGACAGGCCCATCTCCCGCGCGGCCACGGCCGGGAACTCCGCGTGGAGGTCGGGCGTCAGCGTGAAGATGCAGGAGACGAGGTCCTCCGCGGCCAGCCCGTTGCGGTCGAGCAGTTCGCGCATGAGGGCGTCCGTCGCCGCGAGAATGGCCGCGCGCTCGTCGGCCTCGACCGTCGTGGCTCCCCGAAGGGCATAGAGCCTCATGAAGCGGGACACTAGCTCCGCCCATGGCCGATCCCTACGCCGAGCTCCCCTACCCCGGCCTGCCGTACGCGCGCACCCACCCCGACCACCTGGCCCGGTGCGCGCGGAGGCACGACCTGCGCCCGGTCGACCCCGACGGCTGCACGGTGCTGGAGGTGGCCTGCGGCGACGGGCTGAACCTGATCGGCATGGCAGCGGCCTCACCCGGCGTGCGGGTGACGGGCTTCGACTTGGATGGCGCCGCCATCGCCCGCGGACAGGCGATGGCCGAGGCGCTCGAGCTCGGCGACCGCGTCCGGTTGCAGGTCGTCGACCTGATGGACGTGGCCCCCCCGGAGCCCGCGGACTACGTGATCTGCCACGGCCTGTACACCTGGGTCCCGCCGCGCGTGGCCGACGCCGCGCTGGCCACGGTGGCGGCGGCCATGGGGCCCGACTCGATCGGGCTGCTGTCCCTCAACGTGATGCCGGGCTGGCTGGCCCGGCGGACGCTGGGCGGGACGCTGGCGCGGCGGGGTCGCGGGTCGCTGGCCGAGCGGGCGGCGACCGCGCGGGCGCTGCTCGCCGACCTGGCTGGGCTCGAGGAGCGCGAGGATCCCTCGGGCAGGTGCTCGCCGCCGAGCGCCGGCGCCTGGACAGGGTCCCCGATCCGCTGCTCGTCCACGACGACCTCGCCCCCAACACCGGCGCGGCCTGGCATGACGACGTCGTCGAGCACGCTGCTCACCACGGTCTCCGGGTGTTGTGCGACGCCCACCTCGAGGCGGAGCCTCTGACAGCGCACCAGGAGCTGGACGACCTCGTGTCAGGGCGCGCGTACCGGGAGGTCGTCCTGGTGCCGGCGGCGGCGCCCGCCTCCGCACGGCCGACCGCCGGCGGGACAGACGCCGCCGATCGCCTGGCCGCTCCGGAGCGCTTCACCCTCGACCCGGGGGAGCGGCCGTTGGCGTTCGCGCTCGCACGGTTGCAGGCGCAGACGAGCCGTGATGTGACCACGCTCCGTCACACCCGGCTGACCATCCGCGACGACGCCGGCCGGGCGATCCTCGTCCACTGCGACGGCACCCGCGACCGCGCTGCCATCGCGGCGGATGCGGCGCGGGCGGTCGACCTCGATCCGGCGGTGCTCGCCGACCGCGTGGACGCCGCCATCCAACGCCTGGCCGAGAACGCCCTGTTCGTACGGGCGCCGGCGATGTAATTTTCACGCTCTTCCCGAAGACGACACTGGAGGACCGATGGAGACAGCAGGCCGGACCGCGACGGCGGTCGCCCTCGGAGCGGGCGCGCTCCTTTCCGGCGCCGGGCCGGCGCACGCCGTGAGCTTCGCCGAGGTCAACCGCTCGGTGGTGTGCCCTGCAGACGCCAAGGGCACCGCGGCCCTGTCGGCGGAGATCGCGATCGTCGACCTCGACCAGGGTGGCGCCGCCGACGTCGTCGGTCGCCAGAACCGTGGGCTGTGCGCCTTCTACGGCGATGGGGCCGGCGGGTTCCCCCACGGCGTGCACGGATTGACCGCGGCCATCGTGAACGACATCGAGGCGCCCACCAGCGGGCGCGGCGTCTTCCTCGCCACCGACGACGGCGCGGGCGGCAATACGGGTCTGCTCGTGTCGGCCGCCGCCGATCGCACCCTGGTCCCCACCACCCTGGGCGCGGTCGGGACCGTTCCCGACGTGGCGGTCGGGCGGCTCGACGCCGACGATTCCGACGACCTCGCGAGCACCAGCCGCATCCGCTTCGGCGACGGCACAACGACCTCGTTCCCCGGCAGCAAGGGCGAGTCGCTGGGGGACGCGGTGGAAGTCGTGGAGGTCGACGGCGACGACCGCACAGACCTCGTTCTCGCGGGCTCGAGCGGATTCCGGATCTTCCGCAACCAGGGTGATCACACCTTCGCGATCCCGACGCCGGCGCAGCCCACGGGTGCCCCCGTCGCGAAGGAGCTGCACACGGCCGACGTCGACGCCGACGGCAGGCAGGACGTCATCGTCGAGACCGCCGGCACCGTCGGCGTCCTCCGCAACGGCTCCACCGGGCCGGGCGACCTCTCGCTGACGGCGGGGCCGACGTACGACTTCGGCGCGGCCGTGCGCGACCTGGTCGTCGGCGACGTCAACGCCGACGGGCGGCCCGATCTCGTCGCCGCCACGACCACGGGCGTGCTGGTCGCGCTCAACCAGTCGTCCGCCGGCGCCGTCGCGTTCGGCGCACCTCAGGCCGTCGGCAGCGCGACGAACCCGGTCGGGGTGGCCACCGGCGACCTCGACGGCGACGGCGTGGACGACATCGCCGTGAACGCGTCCGGGGCACCTCTGAGCGAGCTCAGCCGGCTGACGCGGGCCGCCTCGGCGTCCCCCTCCGGCCTGACCTTCGTGGGAACGCCCGTCGGTCAGACCAGCGCGCCGCAGACCGTCACGGTCGCCAACCCGGGGGAGCGCCCGGTGACCATCCACGGCGCCACCGCCGACTCTGCGGACGTGCTGGTGGAGGCGGGCAACTGCGCGGGGCGGACGCTCGCCGGCGGGGAGAGCTGCGTGCTCCCGGTGCGGCTGACGCCGACCATGGAGGGCCAGCGCACGGCCACGATCACCGTCGCCACCTACGGCGCGGCCAACCCGGTCATCGCCGTCACCGGCACGGGAACGCCGGCGCTCGCCGGCCCGGCGGGTAGCACCGGGCCGGCCGGCGCGCAGGGTCCCGCCGGCGCGCAGGGTCCCGCCGGCGCGCAGGGTCCCGCCGGCCCGCAGGGACCAGCAGGCCCGCAGGGACCCGCCGGCGCGCAGGGACCCGCGGGCCCACAGGGACCCGCCGGCCTCGCCGGCGCCCAGAGCGTCTGCCGGGCCAAGGTGACCAAGAAGCGGGTGACCGTCACCTGCCCGGTCAGCGGCGCGCCCGCGCGCGGGGTGATGGCTCGCGTCCAGCGCGGCGAGAAGACCGTCGCGCGCGGCACCGCGAAGCGCACGAAGGACGGCGTGCGCCTGTCCGTCCGCCGGCGCGCCCTGCCCGCCGGCAGCTACCGCGTGCGGCTGTCCTGGAGGCTCGGGCGCAAGGCGGTGGTCGTCACGACCCGGCTCACTGTCCAATAGCGGCGCCGCCGGGCGCCGCGTCCACGCTGACGCCGCCGCCGCCGCGGCGGCGCGCAGGAGGGACGTCGTCCTCTGTCACATCGTGCGCAAGGCCGCCGCGCGCAGCGCCTCGATCTCGTGCTGCTTGAGGCGCCGATGACCGCCCTCCACCAGCCGGTCGAGCCGAATGGGCCCCAGCTTGACGCGCTCCAGGGTCTTGACCCGGTAGCCGATGGCCTCCGTCATCCGGCGCACCTGGCGTTTCCGGCCCTCGCGCAGCTCGAGCTCGAAGCGGTCCGTGCCCGTCTTGCGGACCTTCGCCGGGCGCGTCATCCCGTCGTCGAGCTCGACCCCCGTGGCCAGGCGGTCGAGGCGGCCCGGGTGCAGCGGCCCGCGTGTCACGGTGACGATGTAGAGCTTGGGGACCCCGTAGCTGGGATGGGTGAGCATCTGGGCGAGGTCGCCGTCGTCCGTGAGCAGGATCAGGCCGCTGGTGTCGATGTCCAGGCGGCCGACGGGGTACAGGCGCCGGTCCGTCTCGATCAGGTCGACCACCGTGGGCCGGTTCTGCGGGTCCTTGGCCGTGGAGACGACGCCGATCGGCTTGTGGACGGCGTAGGTCACATGGGAGCGTCGGGTGGGCGAGCCCGTGTCCAGGAGGTCGCCGTCGACGGCGACGCGCGATGTGTCGTCGACGTCGCGGGCGGGATCCTTGACCACGGCGCCACCGACCGTCACCCGTCCCGCGAAGACGAGCTGCTCGGCGCCGCGCCGGGACGCGACGCCTGCATGGGCGAGGTACTTGCCGAGGCGCACGCGCTCTAGCCTCGCAGACGTGGACGTGCTCGCCGCTCAACCCGCCTACCGCACCCGCCAGATCTGGGCGTGGAAGGCCCGTGGCGCGGCGTCCTACGCCGAGATGACCGACCTGCCCGCGGACCTGCGCGCGCAGCTCGAGGAGCACGTCCCCTTCACCTCGCTGGACCCGGTGACGGAGCGCGAGGCCTCGGACGGCACGGTCAAGACCCTCTTCCACACGCACGACCGGCGCCCGATCGAGGCCGTGCTCATGCGCTTCCGGGACGGCCGGCGTTCCGTCTGCGTGTCCAGCCAGGTCGGCTGCGCGCTCACCTGCACCTTCTGCGCGACGGGCGCGATGAAGTTCGGCCGCAACCTGACCGCGGACGAGATCCTCGACCAGGTCCTGCACTTCCGCCGCCTGGAACCGGTGAGCAACCTCGTCTTCATGGGCATGGGCGAGCCGCTCATGAACCTCGACAACGTGCTGGCCGCCGCCGGCAAGCTGCAGGACATCGGCATCGCCCCGCGGCGCACCGGGCTCTCCACCGTCGGCTGGGTGCCCGGCATCCGGCGGCTGACGGAGGAGTGCGACATCCCGTTGCGCCTGGCCCTCTCCCTTCACGCGCCGGAGGACGCGCTCCGCACCCAGATCATGCCGATCAACACCCGGCACCCGATCGCGGAGGTCCTCGACGCCTGCGACGAGTGGTACGCCAAGCGTCGCCGCCAGGTCTTCGTCGAGTACCTGATGCTCGAGGGGGTCAACGACACCGTCGGCCAGGCCCACCAGCTCGCAAAGCTCCTCGACCGCGTCCGCTACAAGGTCAACCTCATCCCGTACAACCCGACGGGCGGCATCTACACCGGTTCCAGCCCCGCCGCCATCGCCGCCTTCAAGGACGTCCTCGAGAGCCACGGCCACACGGCGACGGTCCGCCTCACCCGCGGCCGCGACATCGACGCCGCGTGCGGCCAGCTCGCCGCCAAGACCCCCGCCTAGCCAGGGCCCGTTGGGTCAGCTGCTGACGGTGTGGCCGGCCTGCCGGAGCGCATCGACGGCGTCGTCGAGCCGGTCGGCCGGGACAAGGACGACGCATGCCCGTCGCCTCGGGGTCGCCCGCATCGCCGCCCCGCCGTCCGGCCCGAGCACGAGCGCGAGGAGGCCCTCATGCACCGCCACCGCCGGCGCCGGTCACGCGCTCGAGAGCGAAGCGGCCTTCGAGGACGCGCAGGTTCTGGATTCGGGCGGTCGCCATGACACGCAGTCTGCCATCGCCCACGAACCCTCGACCACCCTCAAGGGCGCCAGGCACGCTTGAGGGGAGTCGAGGGTTCAGTCGGTAGCGCGCGGAAGACCTGAGGTGTCCCCGCTGCCGAACCCGCCCAGACTTACCGCTGAGGTAAGTCCCGATGGGTTCGAGCGCTGCTCAGTCGGTGGTGCGCTGCCTGTAGCGGGCGAGGGTGAGCGGGACGACAACGGCAAGGATGAGCAGGGACCAGAGGAGCGCCGCAACGACCGGGTGCTGGAGTGGCCAGGGCGCGTCGGCCGGGGTGGCGCGGGCATTGCCGAACAGGGTGCGGACGGCGGCGACGACGGCCGAGATCGGGTTCCAGTTGGCCACTGCGCGGAGGCCGTCGGGCAGGCCGTCGGCCGGCACGAAGGCGTTCGAGAGGAACGTCAGCGGGAACACGGTCATGAACATCAGGCCCTGGACGGCGTCGGCGGAGCGGCTGATGAGACCGAGCAGGGTGCCCGTCCAGATCATCGCGCTGGAGAACAGCACGAGCAGGCCGATGGCGGCGACGGCGTGCAGGACGTCCTCGTGGACGCGCCAGCCGACGATCAGGCCGGTGATGAGCATGACGACGAGGCCGATCATGGCCGCGCCGAGCTCGGAGATCAGGTGGCCGATCAGGTACGCGCCCTTGGAGACGGGAAGGGAGCGGAAGCGGTCGATGACGCCCTCGGTGAGGTCGGTGGCGATGGAGACGCCGGGACCCATCATCCCGAAGGCGAGGGTCTGGACGAGGATGCCGCCGACGAGGTACTCCTTGTAATCGGAGCCGGGGATGTCGATGACGCCGCCGAAGACGTAGGCGAAGAGCAGCACGAACATCAGCGGCTGCAGCGTGACGTCGAGGAGCTTCTCCGGGATCTGGCGGATGTGCGCGGCGTTGCGGCGCGCGAAGACGAGGGAGTCGGACGCGAGGGTGGTCATGCCGCCACCTCCTTGGGGGTCTCGGTGAGGGACAGGAAGACGTCGTCGAGGGTGGCCTCGCGGCGGACGATGTCGGTGGGGTCGAGGCCGTCGGCCTCGATCTGGCGCAGGGCGTCGAGCATCGGGATGTCGCCGAGGTCGATGACGTCGCCGTTCTCGAGCGTCGCCTCCACGCGCTGGCCGCCGACCTTCTGCTTGAGCACCGCCGGCGTGCCGTGGGCGGCGACGCGGCCGTGGTCGAGGACGACGATGTCGTCGGCGAGGCGGTCGGCCTCCTCGAGGTACTGCGTGGTGAGGATGACGGTGACGCCGTTCTTGCGGACGAGCTCGCCCAGCAGCGTCCACAGGTCGTTGCGGCTGCGGGGGTCGAGGCCGGTGGTGGGCTCGTCCAGGAACAGGACCGGCGGCGAGGCGACGATGGAGGCCGCGAGGTCCAGCCGCCGGCGCATGCCGCCCGAGTAGCTCTTGACCAGCTTGTCGCCGGCGTCGACGAGGTCGAGGCGCTCGAGCAGCTCGCCCGCCCGGGCCTTCGCGTCCTTCGCGCGACAGGTGGTAGAGCCGCCCGACCATCTCGAGGTTGGCCCGGCCGCTCATGAGGCCGTCGACGGTCGCGGCCTGCGCGGCGAGGCCGATGGAGCGGCGGACGTCCGCGCCCTGGGAGGCCACGTCGAAGCCGGCCACCCGGGCGCTGCCCTCCGTGGGCTCGGCGAGCGTGGTGAGGATGCGGATGGCCGTCGTCTTGCCGGCGCCGTTGTGGCCGAGGAGGCCGAGAACGGTGCCCGCGGGGACGGAGAGGTCGACGTCCCGGAGGGCCCAGAGATCGCCGAAGCGCTTGCCGAGGCCGGTTGCCTCGACGCCGTGGTGCATGGTTTCGTACATCGTACGGACGACCTTATCGTACGCTGTACGAGTGTCAAGGCTCTCACGCGAGATCGATCGCCGCGGCCGCCATCGCGATCGCCGACGAGGACGGCGTGGACGCGGTCTCGATGCGCCGCGTGGCGCAGCGGCTGGGCGTCGGGACGATGTCGCTCTACCACCACGTCCGCGACAAGCAGGAGCTCTACTCGGCCATGGGCGACGCGATCATGGCGCGAGCAGCTGATCCCGGACGACGAGATGCCGGCGGGCTGGCGCGGCGGGCTCGCCGAGATCGCCCGGCGCGCGCATCAGATCTTCGTCGACCACCCGTGGGTGCTGGCGAGCTGGCACGCCGGCGACCGCGCCGAGCCGGGCGAGAGCTTCCTCGCGCCACATCGAGCAGACGCATGGCCATCGTCGCCGAGCTGGGACTTCCTGCCGCTCGAGCAGCGCATGGTCTACGCCGGCGTCGTCGACGCGTACGCCGTCGGCGCGTCATGCACAACGCGCTCGGGACGACGGACGATGGCAGGCTTCTTCTCGCACATCGCGCGATGGCGGCGACCGGCGACTACCCGCACGTCTGGCCGCGGCGCTGGCGCGAGTTCGACGCGCCGCCCGAGACGAGTTCGAGCGCGGCCTGGAGATCGTCCTCGACGGCATCGCCGTCGCAGATCGAGCGGCAGCCGGTGAGGTTCCGCCGCCCGAAGACACCCGGCGCCGCGCCGTGACGTCACCACCGAGCCCGTGCTGCGCGCCGGCGCGGAGGCGGACGATCGCCATCGACACGGACGCGGCGCGTTGCGCAGGTCTACCTGCGCCTGCTCGGCTGGGACATGCGCCGGGCGCGCGAAGTGGCCGCTCGGGCGAGCTCGGCCCCGGAACGCACCGGGTGACGCTCCCGGCGGCCTCCCGCCCGGCTGCGCGCGGATGACGGAGTACGCCGTCGTCGCCGAGACGGGCCGGACGGGTGGCGGCGCGAGCGCGTCGGGCTCGATCGGCGACGAGATCTGGTGGCCGGACGACGAACGCGGTGAGGTCGTCCCCCTCGGCGGCACCCTGCGCGGGCACGCCGGACGGCCCGAGCGAGGTGGGCGCCGAGCTGCACACCGCCGGCATCACCGAGCCGCGCTTCCTGCCCGTCGCCGCCGTGGAGGGTGACTACGCGGTGACCATCGGCCCGGACGTCGCGCCGACGCTGCACGACGGCGAGGACCTCGGCATCGCCTGGGTGGTGCGGACGGGCACGACGACGCGGCGGTTCGCCGTCGATCGACCCGGAGGGCGTGGCGGCCGAGCGCACGCCCGGCGCGGCTGACCTTCCTCGCGCAGCTCGTCGCGCGACCCCTTCGCCTTCGGGGGCTGCCCGGAAGCTAGATCTTGTCGGGCGTCATGTGCGCCTGGCCCTCGTGGGCGGCGGGCAGCGGATCGCCCGGATCGCGCTTCTCCATCCGCTCGGCGCGCCTGGCCGACGGGGCGCCCTGACGGCTCTGGAACACGCCGAGGATGATGGCGACGACCAGCAGGACGATGCCCACGGGCACGAGGCCGGTCGCGAAGGAGACGATGGCCAGGATGACCGCCGGGAACGATGAAGTACGCGAGTTGCATACCCCGGGTACTGCCCCCGAAGCCGATCGGGATCAACCTGGGGCGGCGGTGCCCGACCGGGCGGTGCCCGCGGCGAGCAGGCGGTCGCGCAGCGCGGACTCCTCCTCCGGGGACGGATCCCACTGCCCGGGGTCGGGCAGGTCGTCGGGCGACTCGAGCCCGAAGAGCTTCAGGAACAGCGGCGTGGTGCGGTAGAGGACGGCGCCGAACTGCGAGCGGCCCGACTCCTCGATGAGCCCGCGCTCGAGCAGCGACGTCGCCGCGGAGTCCGACGCGACGCCGCGGATGCGGGCGATCTCCGGCCGCGAGACCGGCTGCAGGTAGGCCACGATCGACAGCGTCTCCGCCTGCGCAGGCGTGAGCTGCGGCGGCCGCGGGCGGGCGAGCAGCTGCCGGGCGGCCTCCTCCGCGTCGGGATGGGAGGCGAGCGTCCAGCCGCCGGCGAGCTCGCGCAGCACGATGCCGCGGCCGTCGAGCTCCTGGCCCAGGTCCGCGCAGCGCGGCCTGCGACCTCCTCCTCGGACTCGCCCGTGGCCGCGGCCAGGTCGCGGACCGCGACCGGGATCCGACGAGAGGAACAGCAGCGCCTCGAGCGTGCGCGGCCAGCCGTTCATGCGACCGCCGCCACGGTGGACATGCCGACGGCGATGTCGCCGAACGGCTCGGGCTGCTCCCACGACGCCTCGCCGCGCTTGTAGAGCTCCAGCAGCGCGTAGAGCGTCACGCACACCGTCATCCGGTCGGCGCCGCGGACGGCCTCCTCGAAGTCGAAGGACCCGCGCCGCAGCAGGCCGCGCAGCACGCCAGCCGGTCGCTCAGCGACACGGACGGCCCGCGCATGTGCGAGACGTCGACGGGCGCCGGCACGCCGCAGCAGCGCGCCGATGGCGCGGCCGAGCAGCGCGGGGTCGAAGACCGCCTCGGCGGCGTCCGTGTTGACCCGCCGCAGCTCGGCCGGCAGCGGCGCGGCGCGGAACAGCGACGTGTGGCCGTCCTCGAAGCGCTCGCGCGACCAGGCGGCGGCGCCGCGGTAGCGCGCGTAGGCGAGCATCCGGGCCAGCAGCTCCTCCGCGGCCTCGGCGGGCACCAGCTCGTCGAGCTCGTCGACCTCCTCGCCCGGCAGCATCAGGCGCGACTTGAGCTCCAGCAGCGCCGCGATCAGGACGAGGAACTCCGTCGTGGCCTCGAGGTCCAGCTCCTCGCGCGCCTCCAGGTGATCCACGTAGGTGATCACGATGTCGGCGAGGTCGACCTCCAGCAGGTCCAGCTCCTCGCGCAGCACGAGCGAGAGCAGCAGGTCGAACGGCCCGGCGAAGACGTCCAGGTCCAGCTCGAGGTTGCCGACGACGGACACGGCCGGGAAGCTACCCGGGGGACCGGACGAAGCCCATCTCTCGCGCACGTCCGCGAGGGTCGCCGACGCGATCGCGCGGGCCTTCTCGGCGCCGACCGCCAGCGCCGCGTCCAGCGCCGCCTCGTCGCCCCGCAGCGCCTGCGTAGCGCTCCTGCACGGGCGCGAGGTGCTCCACGACGGCCTCGGCGACCCCGACCTTGAGGTCCCCGTAGCCGCGGGCGTCGGCGAAGGCCGCGACCGCCTCGTCGGGCGAGATGCGCCGTGACGGCCGCGTAGATGTCGAGCAGGTTCGTGACGCCGGGCTTCTCCGCGCGGTCGTAGACGATCTCCGTGCCGGAGTCGGTCACCGCGCGCTTGAACTTCTTGGTGATCGTCGCCGGCTCGTCGAGCACGTGGATCGTTCCCGCGTCCGACGGCGCCGAGGTGGACATCTTGCGCGTCGGGTCCTGCAGGTCGGCCATCCGCGCCGCGGTCTTCGGGATCCGGACCTCCGGCACCGGGAACACCTCGCCGAAGCGGCCGTTGAAGCGCTTGGCGACGTCGCGCATGAGCTCCACGTGCTCGCGCTGGTCCTCCCCCACCGGGACCTCCTGGCCGCGGTAGACGAGCACGTCGGCGGCCATCAGCACGGGGTAGAAGAGCAGCGCGGCGCTGGCCAGCTCGCGCTGGGTGGCCTTGTCGCGGAACTGGTGCATGCGGTCCAGGCGGCCGAGCTCGGTGACCGACGACAGCAGCCAGGTCAGCTCCGTGTGCTCGCGCACGTCGGACTGGCGGAAGAGGATGCAGCGCTCGGGCTCGAGCCCCGCGGCGAGCAGGATCGCCGTCGTGTCGTAGACGCGCTCGCGCAGCTCCACCGGGTCGTGGGTCTCGGTGATCGCGTGCAGGTCGACCACGCAGTAGATCGCCGGGTCCCCGCGGTCCTGCCCGGCCACGTACTGCTCGATGGCGCCGAGGTAGTTGCCCAGGTGCTTGCGCCCGGTGGGCTGGATGCCGGAGAAGATGACCGTCATGGCGGTCCGCTGGACGGCTGGCTCGTCGGGGGTTATCCGCATACCCGGCGGCCGGGCCGCATGCGAGCATTGCGTGCTGTGATCCAGCGCCTCCGCCCCCTCCTCCACGCCGCCTCGGCCATCGTGCTCGGCACGCTGTGGTTCTCCCTGCTGGTCACGCTGTGGGCGACGGGCCTCGGCCTGGCCGTGACGCTGCTCGGGCCTGCCGGTCATCTGGCTCACGCTCGTGCGCCGCGCGCGCTGGATGGCCGCGGTCGAGGCCGAGCTGGCCCGCGCGCTGGCTCGGCGCCGACGTCGAGCGCCCCGCCGCCCACCCGGCTGGGACGCTGTGGGCGCGGCCTGAAGGACCGGCGCTCTGGCACGCGCAGCTGTACCTGCTGCTGCGCTTCTTCCTCGGCCTCGTCGTCGGTCCGTCCTGCTCGGCCTGGTCGTCCAGGGCTCGGCCTGCTCGTCGCCCCGCTCTGGTACTGGGCGGTCCCGGACGGCATCGACTCGGCATCTGCAGGTCGACACGCTGCCGGAGGCGTTCGCGGTCATCCCGCTGGGCTTCGCCTGGTCGCCGCTGATCTGTGGCTGGCCGGCCCGCTACGGACCGCTGGCGGCGCGCTCGCCGAGCGCCTGCTGCACGGCGAACGAGCCGGCGCGCAGCCGCCCGCGCTCGCTCCGCGCTCGACGCCGATCACGCGCCGCGCGCGCTGGCTCGAGGCGGTCTGCCTGGTCGTGTGGCTGCGCCACCGGGCACGCCGCTCTCTGGCCGGTGTGGACGGCGATCGGCCTGACGTCGTCGTGGCCGGCACCATCGTCGGCCGTCATCGCGGCGCTCCAAGCCGGCGCTTCAACGGCCTGGTCGTCGGGCGTCGTGCGTCGCCTGTCTGGGCCGCGTCGCCGGCGGCGGCTACTTCTGGCCGGTGTGGCCGGCGCTCGGGCATCGCGATCGGCATCGCCGTCGACCGCGTCGTCGAACGGCTCGGCAGCGCGTGCGAGCAGCTCACCCGCACCCGCGCCGACGTCGTCGGCGCCCAGGAGGACGAGCTGCGCCGCATCGAGCGCGACCTCCACGACGGCGCCCAGGCCCGCCTCGTGTCCCTCGCGATGAGCCTCGGGCTGGCCGAGTCGCGCCTCGACGAGGACCCCGAGCGCGCCCGCGAGCTGATGGCCGAGGCCCAGGACCAGGCCCGCGACGGCGATCAAGGAGCTGCGCGACCTCGCCCGCGGCATCGCCCCGCCCGTCCTCCAGGACCGCGGGCTGCACGGCGGCCATCGAGGCGCTGGCCGCGACCGCCCGCTCCCGTCGAGGTCCGCGGCGACCGCGAGCGCGCGCCCGGCCGGCCGTCGAGCGCGCCGGCTACTTCGTCGCCGCCGAGGCGCTGGCCAACGCCGCCAAGCACGCCGCGCGCCGGCCGCATGCGGCGTCGTCGTGCGACCGCTTCGCCGGCGTGCTCACCGTCGAGGTCGCCGACGACGGCCGCGGCGGCGCCGAACCCGCACGGGTCCGGCCTCGTCGCGCCTGCGCGCGGCGCGTGGAGGCCGTCGACGGGCGCCTCGAGGTCGTCTCGCGCCGCCGGGCAGGGGACGACCGTCCGAGCATCGCTGCCGTGCGCGTCGTCCTAGCCGAGGACCTCGTCCTGCTCCGCGAGGGGCTCGTCGCGGCTGCTCGCCGAGCACGGCCTCGACGTCGTCGCCACCGCCGGGGACGGCGAGGGCCTGCTGCGCATCGTCGCCGGCCACAAGCCCGACCTCGCCGTCGTCGACGTCCGCATGCCGCCGTCCTTCACCGACGAGGGCCTGCGCGCCGCGCTCGAGGCCCGCCGCCGGCACCCCGAGCTCAACGTCCTCGTCCTCTCCCAGTACGTCGAGCCCGTCTACGCCGCCGAGCTGCTCGCCGACGGCCGCGGCGGCGTCGGCTACCTGCTCAAGGAGCGCGTCAGCGAGGTGCGGACCTTCGCTGAGGCCGTGCGCCGCGTCGGCGCCGGCGGGACGGCGCTGGACCCGGAGGTCGTCGCCGCGCATGGTCAACCCGCGCCGCGGCGGCGGCCCGCTCGCCGAGCTGACCCCGCGGGAGCACGAGGTGCTGCGGCTGATCGCCGAGGGCCGCTCCAACCAGGGCATCGCCGAGGCGCTGGTCGTCACGCCCGGCGCCGTGGAGAAGCACATCTCCCGGATCTTCGACAAGCTCGGGCTCGCGCCCGGCGGCGCCGACCACCGGCGCGTCCTCGCCGTCCTCGCCTACCTGCGGGAGCAGTGAGCGCGACGAACGGGCGGCGGCTCGAGGCGGTCCATGAGCGCGTCGACCGGGACCGGCCGCGCGTAGTGGAAGCCCTGGCCGAGGTCGCAGCCGAGCGCGCGCAGCGCCTGTCCCGGTCTCCGCGTCCTCGATGCCCTCGGCGACGACGTCGAGGCCGAGCGAGTGGGCGAGGTCGACGGTCGAGCGGACGATGACGCCGCCCTCGCGCGCCATCTCGGCCACGAACGAGCGGTCGATCTTGAGCGTGTTGAGCGGCAGCTGGTGCAGGTAGGCGAGCGACGAGTGGCCGGTGCCGTAGTCGTCGACGGCGAGCTTGGCGCCCATCGCGCGCAGCAGCCGCAGGGTGCTCAGCGCCTTCTCGGGCTCGGTCATCAGCACGCTCTCGGTGATCTCGAACTCGAGCGCGCGACGGCGGCAGGCGCGTCTGGGCCAGCAGGCGGGCGACGAGGCCGGGCAGCTCCGGGTCGACGAGGTTGGCGACGGACAGGTTGACGGCGACGGTGATGCGGTGGCCGCGGTCCCACCAGCCGCGGGCGTCGCGCAGCGCGCGCTCGAGCACCCAGGCGGTGAGCGGCCCGATCAGGCCGGTGTGCTCGGCGAGCGGGACGAAGTGGACGGGGCCGACGAGGCCGCGCTCGGGGTGCTGCCAGCGCACGAGCGCCTCGGCGCCGACGATCCGCTCGTCGGTCAGCGAGATCTTCGGCTGGTAGTGCAGGACGAGCTCGTCGTTCTCGATCGCCTCGCGCAGCTGGGCGAGGACGAGCAGGCGCTCGTGGCTCGAGCGGTCGGCGTCGGGCTGGTAGGTGGAGACGCCCGACGCGGCGCTCCTTGGCGTCGTACATGGCGACGTCGGCGCGCTGGAGCAGCGTGGCGACGTCCTGCGCCGTCCTCCGGGTAGTGCGGCGATGCCGACCGAGCCCTCGGCGGAGACGGCGATGCCCTCGATCTCGACGGGGCGCGACAGCACCTCGCGGACGCGCTTGGCGGCGATCGGCGGCCTCGTCGGGGTCGTCCAGCGGGCGCCAGCAGCGCGGCGAACTCGTCGCCGCCGAGGCGGGCGACGACGGTGCCCTCGGGCAGCGCCGTGCTCAGGCGCGGGCCGATCTCGCGCAGCAGCAGGTCGCCGGCGTGGTGGCCGAGCGAGTCGTTGAGGTCCTTGAAGCGGTCGAGGTCGAGCAGCAGCACGGCGGCGTGGGCGGGGCGCTTGGCCAGCGCGTCGCGCGGCCAGCTCGGTGAAGCTCGTGCGGTTGGCGAGGCCGGTCAGGCCGTCCTCGCGGGCCAGCCGGCGGTTCTCCTCGGCCTGCTTGCGCAGCCGGCGCGACGCGCCGGCCATGAGCCGGAACAGCGCCGCCCACAGCAGCACGAGGCCGTCGAGCAGGATGAAGACGGTGCGGCGGACCTTCTTCTCGCCGCCGGCGGCGACCGGTCTTGTACGGGACGTAGACCTCGAAGGCGCCGCGCGACCGGGCCGCCCGTGGCGAAGCGCAGCGGCACGTAGACCTCGACGAGGTCGCCCAGCTTGCGCTCGTCGGGGTCCTCGGCCTCCTCGGCCTCCTCGATGCCCGCCACGGTCTGGCCGTCTCGAGCGCGGCCCGCAGGTTCGCGTTGACGCGGCTCCGTCGTCCCCTGCAGCTCCCGGTCGTCGGAGTAGACGATCTTGCCGTCGCGGTTCCAGATCTTGATGCGGACGACGTCGGCGGCCTTGCAGCTCCGTGTCGAGCACGTCGTGCATGCGTGCTCTGACGGAACGGATTGGGGACCCCGTTGAGGTCGGCGGGCTCGAGCAGCGGCATGACCTTCAGCCGCGTGGCCAGGGTCGCGAGCGTGCGCCCCTCGTCGACCGCCTGACCGCGGATCGGTCGACCGCAGCTCAGCGATCAGCACCACGCCCGAGAGCGGCGATGGCGAGCGCGCTGATCAGGCCGAACCGGAGCAGCAGACGTGGGCGATGAGACCCCATCGAGTCCTCATCGGCAATCCGGTGCTCCGGCTACAGCGGTCTGGCGGATGACCGGGCGCTTGGCCGCGCCGGCCTCGTCGAGGCGCCGGACGGGCGTCGTGTACGGCGCGTTGCGGGCGATCTCGGGATCCTCGGCGGCCTCGGCGAGGATCTGCCGCGATCCCCTCGGCGAAGGCGTCGAGCGTCTCCTTGGTCTCCGTCTCCGTGGGCTCGATCATGAGCGCCTCGTCGACGACGAGCGGGAAGTAGACCGTCGGCGGGTGGTAGCCGAAGTCCAGCAGCCGCTTGGCGAGGTCGAGGATCCGCAGGCCGAGCTGCCTTCTTCATCGGCGCGCCCGACAGGACGAACTCGTGCATGCAGCGGCGGTCGTAGGCGACGGGCAGGTGCTCGCCGGCGACCTCCTTCAGCCGCGCCTGCAGGTAGTTCGCGTTCAGGACGGCGGTCTCGGAGGCCTCGGTGAGGCCGTCGCCGCCGAGCGACAGGATGTACGCGTAGGAGCGCACGAAGACGCCGAAGTTGCCCTGGAAGCCGCGCAGGCGGCCGATCGACTTCGGCCGGTCGAAGTCCAGGTCGTAGGTCGGGCCGGCGCCGTTGTCCGAGGGCACCTGCACGACCCGCGGCCGCGGCAGGTAGGGCGCGATGCGGTCGGACACCGCGATCGGGCCGGAGCCCGGGCCGCCGCCGCCGTGCGGCTGCGTGAAGGTCTTGTGCAGGTTGTAATGGACGATGTCGAAGCCCATGTCGCCCGGCCGCGACTTGCCCATGATGGCGTTGAGGTTCGCGCCGTCGTAGTAGAGGGTCGCGCCGACGTCGTGGACGATCTTCGCGATCTCGGAGATCTGCGTCTCGAAGAGCCCGAGCGTGCTCGGGTTGGTGAGCATCAGGCAGGCGACGTCCTCCGTCGCCTTCGCGCGCAGGTCGTCGAGGTCGACGTTGCCGTCGGCCTTCACCGCGACCTTGACGGTCTCGTAGCCGCCCATCGTCACCGTGGCCGGGTTGGTGCCGTGGCTGGTGTCGGGCGCGAGGACCTTCGTGCGGTGCTCGCCGCGGTCCTCGTGGTAGGCGCGGGTGAGCAGGACGCCGGCCAGCTCGCCGTGCGACCCGGCGGACGGCTGCAGCGAGACGTGCGGCATCCCCGCGATCTCGGCCAGCGCCTGCTGGAGCTCGTACATCAGCTGCAGGGCGCCCTGGGCGCGGCTGCGGGTCCTGCAGCGGGTGCAGGCGGGCGTGCCCGGGCAGCGCGGCGACGCGCTCGTGCAGCTTCGGGTTGTGCTTCATCGTGCACGAGCCGAGCGGGTAGAAGCCCGTGTCGAGGTCGAAGTTGCGCTTGGAGAGCCGGTTGTAGTGGCGGTTGATCTCCGGCTCGGAGACCTCCGGCAGCTTCGGCGGCTCCGTGCGGCGGAACTGCTTGGGCAGCAGGTCGTCGAGCGGCTTCTCGGGGACGTCGAGCGCCGGCGCCACGAAGGCGCGGCGGCCGGGCTTGGAGATCTCGAAGATCGTCTCGGTCATGCCGCCACCCCGCTGAGCTCGCGGACGGCCGCGCCGAGCACCTGCGCGAGGCGGTCGATGTCGGCCCGGGAGCGCTGCTCGGTGATCGCGACCAGCAGGCCGTTCTCGCCGTACTCCTCGCCCAGCGGGTAGCCGGGGTTGACGCCCTCGGCCCAGCAGCGCTCGAGCACGTCGCGCACCGGCGCGTCGAGCGTGACCGCGAACTCGCGGACGACGGGCTGCTCGTGCAGGGCGCTGACGCCCTCCAGCGCGCACAGCGTCTCCCGCGCGTAGTCCGTGCGGCGCAGGAGCAGCTCGCCCAGCTCGGCGTAGCCCTCCTTGCCCAGCCAGCTCAGGTAGATCGTCGCCATCAGCGCGTTGAGCGCCTGGGCGGTGCAGATGTTCGACGTCGCCTTCTCGCGGCGGATGTGCTGCTCGCGCGTCTGCAGCGTGAGCACGAAGCCGCGCTTGCCGTCGACGTCCTTCGTCTCGCCCGCGATGCGGCCCGGCATGCGGCGCAGGAAGGCCTGGTCGGCGGCGAAGAAGCCGAAGGACGGGCCGCCGTAGTCGAGCCGGTTGCCGAGCGGCTGGCCCTCGCCGACGGCGAGGTCGACGCCGAAGTCGCCGGGCGGGCGCAGGACGCCGAGCGTCATCGGGTCCACCTGGACGACCAGCAGGGCGCCGGTCTTCTTGGCGATCGGGGCCAGCGCCTCGAGGTCCTCGACGGCGCCGAGGAAGTTGGGCTGGGCGAGGAAGACGGCGGCGACGTCGTCGTCGATGGCGGCGCGCAGGGCCTCCGCGTCCGTGACGCCGTCGGCGAGCGCGACCTCGTCGACCGTGGTGCCCCAGCCGGCGCTCGTGGTCTCGAGCGTCTCGCGCGAGTGCGGGTGGACGCCCTGGGAGACGACGAAGCGCGTCTTGCCCGTGTGGACCTTGGCGAGGTAGCCGGCGGCGGCCAGGGCGCTCGGGCCCTCGTAGACGCTCGCGTTGGAGACGGGGAGCCCGGTCAGCTCGGAGATCATCGTCTGGTACTCGAACATCACCTGCAGCCCGCCCTGGGAGACCTCGGGCTGGTAGGGCGTGTACGGCGTCAGGAACTCCGAGCGCGACGTGACGCTGTCGACCAGCGCGGGCACGTAGTGGTCGTACATCCCCGCGCCGAGGAACGAGAGCTCGTCCTCCGTGGAGACGTTGCGGGCGGCGAGGGCGCGCAGGTATCCGTAGACCTCCTGCTCGGGCTTGCCGTCCGGGAGGTCCAGCGCGCGGTCGAACCGCAGGCTCTCCGGGACGTCGGCGAAGAGGTCGTCGACCGACTCGACGCCGATGGCGTCGAGCATGGCCTGGCGGTCGGCGTCCGTGGCTGAGGTGTAGCGCGACACGAGGAATCACGCTAGCGACGCCAGGGGTCAGAATGGCGCCATCGCTGACAGCGCCCCACCCCTGCTGCGCACCCGGCGCGGGCTCATGTTCACCGCGCTCCCGGCGATCGCCGTGCTGGCCGTGCTGGGCGCCCTGCTGGCCATCAGCCATCGCGACAGCTCTGCGGACGACCGCACGCGCGAGTCGGCGGAGCTGGCCGCCTCGGCGTCGCTGAACGCCCGCGGCTACCTCGAGGACCGCTTCGACGTCCTGGCGACGATCGGCGCGGCGCCCGCGTTCCGCCTGCGCTCCGCGAGCCTGCACCGCTTCCTGGTGGACGCCTCGGAGGCGGGCGGCCTCGACAACGTCACCTACATCGACCGGGACGGGATGATCCAGGAGTCGGCGGTCCCGCCGACCGCGCCGATCCCCGTGGACGTCTCCGACCGCGCCTACGTGCGCCTCGCGCTCGCGGGGCGCCCGTCCGTCAGCGACGTGATCCAGTCGCGCGTCACCAACCGGCCCTCCCTGGCGTTCGGCTACCCGGCGGGCGGCGGCATCGTCGGCGCGGGCCTGCGGCTGGACGAGGTCGGAAACGCCCTGCGCCGCCTGCTGGCGATCGGCGACGCCGGCGGGACGACGATCATCGACACGGCCGGGAACGTCGTGGTCGGCCGCCGTCCCATCCGCGGCCTCGAGCCGGCGCCGGGGGTCTACCCCCTGGGCCGCATGCGCGCCCGCGGGTCCGGGACGATGCGGGTCGAGGACCGCATCCTCGGCTTCAGCGCCGTCGAGGGGACGGGCTGGATGGTCGTCGTCGACCGCGACTACGGCGCCGTCATCGGCCCGCTGGACCGGGCGCTGTGGCTCGAGATCGGCGCGCTGGTCCTGTTCGCGCTCCTCGGCGTCGTGCTCACCTTCGCCACCGCCCGCCGCCTGGACCGGCTGGACCGCGAGCGGGAGGACGCCCTCGCCGAGCAGCGGGAGATCGCCCTCACCCTCCAGCGCAGCCTGCTGCCCGACCTGGTCGATCCCCGATGGGCTGCACGTGTCCGCGCACTACGTCCCGGCCCAGGGCGTGGTGGCGGTGGGCGGCGACTGGTACGACCTCGTCGACATCGGCGACGGACGGGTGGCCTTCGACGTCGGCGACGTGGCCGGGCACGGGCTCCAGGCCGCGGTCACCATGGGCAAGCTGCGCTCGGCGGCGCGGGTGGAGGGCCTCAACGGCAGCGCGCCCGCCGACGCGCTGACGGCGCTCAACCGCTTCGCCGGCTCCATCGAGCACCGGCCGCTCGCCACCGTCGCCTACGCCGTCCTGGACCTCGCGACGGGGGAGCTGCGCTACGCGGTCGCCGGGCACCCGCCGCCGCTGCTCATCCGCGCCGACGGGACGACGGAGTACCTCGAGGGCGGCCGCTCACCGCTGCTCGGCGTCCCGCCGCCCGGCCCCCGGGCGGAGGCGGCGGTGACCCTGGCCGTCGGCGACGTGCTGGTCATCTACACGGACGGGCTCGTCGAGCGCCCGGAGGAGTCGATCGACGAGGGTCTGGCCGCGCTCGCCCACCGGGCGGCGGCGCTCACGGCGACGTCGACGGGATGGCCGACCGGCTGCTGGCCACGGTGACGCGAGCCGCGTCGCGACGACGCGGCCGTGCTCGTCGTCAGCCTTCGAGCGTCGCCTCGTACGCCGCCGCGTCCATGAGGTCGTCGGCCTCGGACGGGTTGGTCAGCTTGATCTTGACGAGCCAGCCGTCGTCGTAGGGGGCGTCGTTGATCTTCTCGGGCTCGGAGCCGAGGGCGTCGTTGACCTCGATGACCTCACCGCTGAGCGGGGCGATCACGTCGCTGACGGCCTTGACCGACTCGACCTCGGCGTAGGGGTCGTCCTTGGTGATCGTCGCGCCCACCTGCGGCGGGTCGAAGAAGACGATCTCGCCCAGCGAGTCCTGCGCGTACCAGGTGATGCCCAGCGTGGCGCTGTCGCCGTCGATGCGGGCCCAGTCGTGCTCGGCGTGGTACTTGAGGTCGGACGGGTAATCAGCCATTGGCCTTCTTATACAGGGGTTTGGGGCGGACCTCGGCGTCGCGGGCCTTGCCGCGGACGTCGATGGTCAGGGCGGTGCCGGGCTCCGCGCGGTCGGCCGGGACGTAGGCCATGCCGATGCCGACGCCGAGCGTCGGCGACATGCGTCCCGGAGGTGACGATCCCGCCGCCGGGTCGATCGGGTTGCCCTGGCGGGCGATGCCGGGGCCGGTGAGCACGAAGGCGACGAGCTTCTGGGCGGTGCCCTCGGCGCGCGCGGCGGCGACGGCCTCCGCGCCGACGAACCCCGTCTCCTCCTTGCAGGCCCAGCCGAGGCCCGCCTCGATCGGGTTGCGGGTCTCGTCCATGTCGTTGCCGTAGAGGTGGTAGTTGACCTCCAGGCGCAGCGTGTCGCGCGCGCCGAGGCCGACGGGGACGACGCCGGCGTCGACCAGCGCGTCCCAGACGGTCGTCGCGCCGGCGGGGTCGAGCAGCAGCTCCACGCCGTCCTCCCCCGTGTAGCCCGTGCCGCAGACGAGCGCCTCGACGCCGGCGACCTCGAGGGTGGCGGTGCGGAACCGACCGGGCAGCTCCCCGCTCGCGAGCCCGGCGACGATGCCGCGCGCCTCCGGGCCCTGGACGGCGAGCATCGCGTAGGCGTCGGCGGCGTCGACGACCTCGACGTCGAAGCCCTCCGCCTGGCGCTGGAACCAGGCCAGGTCCTTCGCGTGGTTGGCCGCGTTGGTGACGGTCAGGTAGCGGTCGCCGGCGAGGCCGGTAGGTGAAGAGGTCGTCGACGATCCCGCCGCCCTCGAGGCACATGACGCTGTACTGCGCACCGCCCTCGCCGAGCCTGGTGACGTCGTTGGAGAGCAGGTGCTGCAGGAACGCCTCCGCCTGCGGCCCGCGGGTCTCGATCTCCCCCATGTGGCTGACGTCGAAGACGCCCGCGCGCGTGCGCACGGCCTCGTGCTCGGCCCGGATCCCGTCCGCGTACTGGACGGGCATCTCCCAGCCGGCGAAGGGGACGAGCCGCGCGCCGGCCGCCGCGTGGCGGTCGTGCAGCGCGGTGCGGCGAAGCTTCGGCGTCAGGAACGGACATCCGCTGGCGCCGGCTAGGCGCCGGGCGAGCGTCCGGCGCGTGATCGGCCGGCGCTAAGCGCAGGAAGGGCGGGATGTCGATGTCGTCGTCGGAGATCTCGAGCGACGAGCGGTCGCGATCCGAGACGCGGGGGCCGCGGTCGGGCGGGCCCTGGCTGCGGCCGCTGGAGGGACGGCGCTCGCTGCCCCGGTCGCGGTCACGCGAGGAGGCGGTGGTCGGCCGGTAGCCGCCGCCGCTCTGGCTCGGTCGCGAGCCCATGTCGAACCCGGTGGCGATCAGGGTCACGCGGATCTCGTCCTGCATGCCGTCGTCGATGACGGAGCCGAAGATGATGTTCGCGTTGGCGTCGGCGGCCGAGTGGATGATCTCCGCCGCCTCGTTGACCTCGAAGAGGCCGAGGTCGCGCGGGCCGGTGATGTTGAGCAGGATGCCGGTGGCGCCCTCGACGGACTCCTCCAGCAGCGGGCTCGAGATCGCCATCTTGGCCGCCTCGGCCGCGCGGGACTCGCCGGACGCGGTGCCGATGCCCATGAGCGCCCCGCCCGCGTCCTGCATGATCGTGCGGACGTCGGCGAAGTCGAGGTTGATCAGGCCCGGGATGGTGATCAGGTCGGTGATGCCCTGCACGCCCTGGCGGAGGACGTCGTCGGCCATCCGGAAGGCGTCGAGGATGCTCGTGCGCCGCTCGACGATGGAGAGCAGCTTCTCGTTGGGGATGGTGATCAGCGTGTCGACCTGCTCGCGCAGGCGGTCGACGCCGTCCGAGGCCTGCACGCCGCGCTGACGGCCCTCGAACTCGAACGGGCGCGTGACGACGCCCACGGTGAGCGCGCCGATCTCGTGCTTGGCGATCTCGGCGATCACGGGCGCGGCGCCCGTGCCGGTGCCGCCGCCCTCGCCGGCGGTGACGAAGACCATGTCCGCGCCCTTGAGCGCCTCCTTGATGTCGTCGCGCGACTCCTGCGCGGCGCCCTGGCCGATGGCCGGGTTGGCGCCGGCGCCGAGGCCCTTGGTCAGGTTGTGCCCGACGTTGAGCTTGATGTCGGCATCCGTCATCTGGAGCGCCTGCGCATCGGTGTTCGCAGCGATGAACTCGACGCCGGAGAGCCCTGCGTCGATCATGCGGTTGACGGCGTTGGTGCCGCCGCCGCCGACACCGACGACCTTGATCACTGCGAGATAGCTGCCTGTGGCTTCCATAGGATCTGTCCGGACCTCAAGTCATTGTTGAGCGTTTCGCCCTCACCGCGAAGCGCTCGATTTCCCCGCACGGTAGGGGCTTTTCGCCCATCGTGCAACGCGACCCGAGTCACGCAAGGGCCGTTGCAGCAAGGCTCAGTCTCGACTAAGGGTTGAGAGTCGGCGTACTCTCAGGGAGAGCTTGAGTGTTGGTCGGGTCCAGCGCGAGCGAGTCCTCGGTGGTCGTCGGCGCGGTGCCGAGGCCGCCGGCGGCGACCCGCTCGGGGACCCGGACGTCGAGGTAGACCGCGCCGGCCGACGAGGGCTCCGCGAGCACCCGGGCGGTCGCGATCCACTTGGCCTCGGGGCGGCCGGCGGTGCCGAAGAAGAGCTGGGGGCCGGAGCGCATGTCGAGGGTGAGGCCCTTCTTGGAGGACCAGATGCGGCTGACCTTGTGGCGCAGCGGCGCGGGGGCCGCGGCGAGGACGCGGACGGCGTCCAGGGCCGCCGGATCGGTGAGCCGACCGCCGGGCGCGAGCCGCGTCGCGTGCAGCACGGGGAGCTTGGTCTCCGGCTTGACGCCGCGCATCAGCCGGCCGCCCGCGCCGACGGGGACGACGTCGCCGGCGAGGTCGACCTCGGCGATCGGGGCGCGCTCGGTCACCTCGATGGAGACGCCGTGCGGGAAGTCGGTCTGGACGCGCAGGCCGGCGACGGAGGGGTAGGCGTCGACGGACGCCTCGAGGGCGGCGCGGTCGAAGTGCAGGGTGGTCATGCCCATCGCCGCGGTCTCGAGCGCGCGGCGCACGGCCGGGGCCTCGTTGGTGGAGAGGCCGATGACCTCGACGCGCTTGACCTGCACGAAGGACGAGTCGCGGCCGACGAGCCAGCCGCCGCCGAGGACCAGAACTGCGGCAACGAGGGGAAGGAGCAGGCGCCACGGCAGCGCCGGGACGCGGACGGTGTCGGCGAGACGAAGGACGCGGTCCATGCCGCCAATTTCGACGCGATCCGGGCCCTCCTCCGGCGAACCCACCGAACTCGGAATAGCCGGTTCGGGTGCGGTCCGTCAGGCGAGGAGGCGGTGACCGAGGTCGTTCACGTCGCCGGCGCCCAGGGTGAGGACGAGGTCGCCCTCCTCGAGCCGCGGGGCGACGAAGCGCTCGGCGTCCTCCAGCGTCGGCATCCAGACCACGGGGGCGCCCGCGTCCGCGGCTGCCTCCGCGACGAGCAGGCCGGTGACGCCGGGGAAGTCCTCCTGGCGCTCGCGGGCCGGGTAGATGCCGCACACGATCGGGAGGTCGGCCGCGGCCAGCGCGGCGCCGAAGCCGCGGGCCTCGGCCTGGGTGCGAGAGAACAGGTGCGGCTGGAAGATCGCGACGACGCGCTTGAAGCCGAGCGTGCGGGCGGCGGCGAGGGTGGCGGCGACCTCCGTCGGGTGATGGGCGTAGTCGTCCACCACCGTCGCGCCTCCCCGGGTCACGCCCAGCGTCTCGAAGCGCCGCCCCGCCCCCACGAACTCCTTCAGTGACTCGGCTGCCGCAGCGGTGTCGACCCCGGCGAGCTCCAGCGCCTTCAGCGCCGCGCCCGCGTTGAGCTGGTTGTGCTCCCCGGGCACACCGAGCTCGATGCCCGCCGGCCCGTAGTCCGCGGGCATGACCACGTGCTCAGCCTTCGCCGCGAACGCCGCGAAGGTGTCGAGCACGTCCTGCAGCGAGCCGTAGGTCGCATGGTGGTCGAGCTCGGCGTTGGTGACCACCGCGATGGTCGGGTGGAGCTTGAGCAGCGAGCGGTCGGACTCGTCGGCCTCGACCACGAACCACGGCCCGTCCCCCCACGCCGCGTTCGTGCCCGTCGTGCGGACCTCGCCGCCGACGCTGTAGGCGGGGTCGAGCCCGAGCGCGGTGAGCGCGTGGACGACCATGCTCGTCGTGGTGGTCTTCCCGTGCGTCCCGGAGATGCAGATGGAGGGCTTGAGCTGCGTGAGCTCGGCGAGGAAGTCCGCGCGGTGCAGCTCCGGCGCGCGGCGCTCGGGGTTGTCGGGGCCGACGGCGGTGGAGTAGACGACCTCCGCGCCCGTCCGGGACGTGCTCCGCGGCGTGGCCGAGCGCCGGCTCGATGCCCGCCGCCCGCAGCCGGTCCAGGTACGGGCCGCCGGCCGCGCGGTCCGAGCCGGTGACGGCGGCGCCCAGCTGGTGGGCGATCAGGGCGAGGCCCGACATCCCGGCGCCGCCGATCCCGACGAAGTGCAGCTTGCGGCCCTTCATCGCGCCGCCGCGCAGGACCTCGTGGGCGATGTCGGCCGCGGCATCGGGGACGGGCGAGGCGCCGCGACGCCGCCGCCATGGCCGCCAGCCGCGTCGGGTCGGAGACGAGCTCGGCCACGCAGCGCGCCAGCCGGGTGCCGTCGAGCTCGTCGTCCGGGATGACCACGGCGGCGCCCGGCGTCCTCCATCCACTTCGCGTTGGCCGTCTGGTGGTCGGCGCTCGCGTGGGGATACGGGACGAGGATGGCCGGCAGCCCGTACTGGGCGACCTCGAAGATGGAGCCGCCCGAGCGGGCCACGCACAGGTCCGCCGCGGCCAGCGCCGCGCCGAACGGCGTCACGTAGTCGCGCAGGTCGTAGTGCGGGCCCGGGGCGGTCAAGGACGCGAAGTCCCGGCGGCCCGCGACGTGCAGGACCCGGAAGGGCGCCTCGGCGAACGCCGCCACGGACGCCTCGTTGATCGACCGGGCGCCGAGCGAGCCGCCGAAGACCAGCACGCACAGCTCGTCCGGGCCGATCCCGAAGTGCGCGCGGGCCCCCGCGCGGTCCGTGTCGGTCGGCGGGACGGGGCGGCCGGTGACCCGGTAGCGGTCCCCGTCGCGGCCCTCGATCGGGAACGCCAGGCACACCCGGCGTGCCCGCGGCGCGAGCAGCCGGTTGGTGACGCCCAGGTGCGAGTCGGCCTCCGTGAGCACGAGCGGGATGCGCCGCGCGAGCGCCGCGAGACCGACCGGCCCGGCCACGTAGCCGCCGCCGCCCAGCACGACGTCGGGCCGGTGGCGGCGCAGGATGCCCCGGGCCGCGCCCAGCGCCGCCGCGGCCTTGCCCACCGCGCGGGCGGCCTTGAGCGGGTTCGAGCGCGAGATGCCCTCGACCCGGATGGGCTCGAGCGGGTAGCCGGCCGCGGGGACCAGCTCGGCCTCCGCGCGCTCGCCGCCCACGAAGACGACGTCGGCGCCCTCAGCTCGCAGCGCGTCGGCGACTGCGATCGCCGGCACCACGTGTCCCGCCGTCCCCCCGGCTGCGATCACGACCTTCACCGGGGATCGCCTTCAGGTGCGCCGACCCGCCGCCGGCGATGTTGAGCAGCAGCCCCATCGCGCAGAGCAGCACGATCAGCGAGGTCGAGCCGGACGAGATGAACGGCAGCGGGACGCCCGTCAGCGGGGCGAGGCCGAGGACGGCGTAGACGTTGAGAAGGGCTTGGCACAGGATGAGTGAGGTGAGTCCGGCGGCGAGCAGCTTGGCGTAGATGCCCTTCGCCGCCTTCGCCGTCCGCAGACCGGCATACGCGATCATGCCGTACAGGAAGAGCAGACAGACGATTCCCGCCGCCCCGAGCTCCTCCCCGATGACCGCCAGGATGAAGTCCGTGTGGGCCTCGGGCAGGTAGAAGATCTTCTGGACCGACTGGCCGGGGCCGACGCCGAACATGCCGCCGGAGCCGATCGCGATCTGCCCCTGCACCGACTGGAAGCCGATCGTGCCCGAGTGCGCCCACGGGTTCAGGAACGCGGTGAGGCGGTCGCGGCGGTAGGGCTCGAGGATCGCGAAGACGGAGATCAGGAAGACCCCGACCGCCGCGACGATCAGCAGCTGCTTCACCGGCACCCCCGCCACCAGGAGCATGGAGGCGAGCGTGAAGGAGATGACCAGGGCCGTCCCCAGGTCGGGCTGCATGAAGATGAGCAGGACGGCGGCGGCGCCGGGGCCGAGCACGGGGCCGATCAGCTTGCGCAGGTCGCGCGTGAGCTTCGGCCGCGCGGCGATGACGGTCGCGGTGTGCAGCACCAGCGCGAGCTTCATCACCTCGGACGGCTGGAACTGGACCGGGCCCGCCCCCAGCCAGCGCCGGGCGCCGTTGATGTTGACCCCGATGCCCGGGATGAGGACGGCGAGCAGCAGCACGAACGCGACCACCAGCAGCGTCGGGCTGAGGCGCCGCACCGTCTCCAGCCCGTGGCGGGAGAGCACGTGCATGGCCACCAGGCCGACCAGCCCGTAGGCGAGGTACTTGACGAGGTAGGTCGTCCCGTTGCCGTTGCCCTCCAGGAGGGTCCGCGCGGAGGAGGCCGAATAGACCATGACCGCACCGCCGGCGAGCAGGCAGAAGGTCGCCGTCAGCAGCAGACGGTGCTCCAGGGGTTGCTGCGCGGCCGAGCGCGAGCGGCGACGAGGAAAGCGGCGGCCATCCTCGCGAGCTTCCAGGATCGGTCGGACGTTCCTGCTTATGTTCCGCGGACGATGTTCGATCACGTCACCCTTCGCACCGCCGGACCTCGACGGCACGGTCAGCGGCCTCTCCGCCGCCATGGAGCACCTGCAGGTGGAGCGGTCCGTCGACGACATGGGCGTGGAGTGGGAGGACTTCAGCTACGCCGACGACGGGCCGGCGACCCGCCACGTCCACATCGGGCTGGTCGGCGGGACCTCCCAGACCGTCAACGCCTTCTGGCAGGCGGGGGTCGACGCGGGCCTGGAGAGCGACGGCGCGCCGGGCCCGCGGCCGGTCTACGGGCCCGACTACTACGGCGGCTTCCTGCTCGATCCGGGTGGCAACTCGATCGAGGCGTGCGTGCACGAGAGCGCCACCGGCCTGCTGGGTCGCGTCGACCACGTCTGGCTGCGCGTCCGCGACCTCGCCGCCTCGCGCGCCTTCTACGCGGCGGTGGCGGAGTGGACGGGCTTCGCCCTCGTCGTCGACGAGCCGGAGCTCGCGCGCTTCCGCGGGCCGAGCGCCTCGTTGACCCTCGTGGCCGGCGGGGTGGGTGGGATCGTCTCCGAGCACCTGCACTTCGCCTTCCCCGGTGCGACCGAACGCGGTCGTCGACGGCTTCCATGCGGCGGCGCTGGCCGCCGGCGCGACCGACAACGGCGCGCCGGGCGAGCGGGCGACCTACCACCCGGGCTACTACGGCGCCTTCGTGCTCGACCCCGACGGGCACAACGTCGAGGTCGTCAACCACAACCGCTGAGGCTCAGTCGACGGCGAGGACGACGAGGCACGCGTCGTCGTCGAGCGGCTCCGTCCAGCTGGCGACGACGGCCTGCTGGATGGCCATGGCCGTGGCCGCGGCGGTGGTGGGGCCGTCGACCGCGGCGCGGAGACCCTCGAGCCCGAAGACGCCGCCGTCCTCCGTCCGCCGGGCGGTGATGCCCTCCGTGACCAGGACGAGGCGCTCGCCCGGCTCGAGCGTCACGCTCGCCACCTCCGCCTCCGACCCGTCGCCGAGGGCCGTGCCGACCGCTCCCTCGAGCTCCGTCATCGTGCCGTCGGGGGTGACGAGCAGGCCGGGCGGGTGGCCGCGGTTGATCCAGGCCAGCGTGGCGGTCGGCGCGTGCCAGCGCGCGACGAGCGCGGTGACCTCGTGGTGGCCGAGCGCGGCGACCACCTCGTCCATCGCTGCCACTGCGCCGACGAGGTCCCGGCCGCTGCGGCGCGCGGCGCGCAGGGCGCCCAGCACGGCGGCGCTCACGCCGGCGGTGGCGGGGCCCGTGCCCCGGGCGTCGGCGATGGCCAGCCACACGCCGTCGCGGTTCTCCACGTAGTCGAACCAGTCGCCGCCGACCTCGTAGGAGGGCAGCAGGCCGCCGGCGATCTGCGCGCCCGTCACCCGGGCCACGCGGGCGGGGAGCAGCCCGAGCTGCACCTCGGCGGCGGCGGTGGTCGGCTTGCGCCGGCGCGCCGCCTCGAGGAAGTCCGTGTAGTCGCCGGCCAGGGCGAGCGCGGCCGCTCCCTGCTTGGCGATGTCGTCGAGCGCGACCACCGGCCGGCCGACGCACAGCATCAGCCCGATGACGCGGCCACGCAGCCACAGCGGCTCGACGCTCGCCCGGGGCAGCGTCTCCTTCAGGCGGGCGTAGAAGGCGGGCAGGCCCTCCGGGACGATCTCCGGGCCGAGCGCCGGCGGCGCGTCGAGCTCCACCGGGAAGTCGTCCGTCCCGGCGAGCCGCAGCAGCCGCGAGCCGTCGAGGTCGACGACGTAGAGGGCGACGGCGACGCCGGCGACGCGGCGGGCCTCCGCGACGAGCTGATCGCCGATCAGGTGCGGCGGGACCTCGTCGAGGACGTGGATGACGTCGACGACGCTCGCCTCGGCGCGGCCGAGCCGGCCCGGCGCCAGGAAGGGCAGTTGCTCGACGACGGGCTCCGCCGCCTGCAGCGCCTCGGACAGGGCGGCGCGCGTCGGGAAGTGCCGGTACAGGGTCGAGCGGCCGACGCCGGCCGCCGACGCGAGCTCGGTCATGCTGAGCCGCCGGTCGGCATCCAGGGCCCGAGCCGCATCCAGGATCCGCGCGCGGCTGGCCAGGGCGTCCGCGCGGATTCGTTCGGGCTGCGCCATCACCGCTCGGGGTACCCCGGACGCGCCGTGTCTGACACCCCCGGTTTGTCTCACCTCAGATTGGGTTAGGTGCCAGGTTGTCCGAATTTCGGCCGTGCGCCGTGTCCCACATAAGAGGAGATCGTCCCACATGGCGGAGAAGACAGCAGACGGCAATGAACGCAGCTTCCCCGGCGCACCGCGTGCGGACTACTCACCGACCGGCGTCGACACCGGGACCGGCCTCGTCGCGCTGACGAAGCGCTCCTTCAAGGAGTTCAGCGAGGACAACATGACCGACTGGGCGGCCGCGCTCACCTACTACGGCCTGCTCGCGCTGTTCCCGGCGCTGATCGCGCTCGTCTCGCTGATCGGCCTGGTCGGCGATCCGGTGAAGACGACGAAGACCATCACGGACATCGTCACCAACATCACCGGCTCCGATTCCGCGGCGAAGCCGTTCGAGTCCGTCGCCAAGGCCAAGTCGGCCTCGGGCATCGCCTTCATCATCGGCCTCGTCCTCGCGCTCAATTCCGCCTCGGGGTACATCGGTGCGTTCATGCGGGCGTCGAACGTCGTGTGGGAGACGCCGGAGGGTCGCGGGTTCTTCAAGCTCAAGCCACTGCAGATCCTGGTGACGCTGATCATGGTCCTGCTGCTGGCGGCCGTGCTGCTCTCCGTCGTGCTCACCGGCCCAGTCGTGGACGCCGTCGCGGGCCCGCTCGGCGTCGGCGGCACGGCGGTCGACATCTGGAACATCGCCAAGTGGCCCGTGCTGCTGGTCGTCGTGATGTTGATGTTCAGCGTGCTCTACCACTTCTCGCCGAACGTCAAGATGCCCGCGTTCAAGTTCGTCAGCGTCGGCGCGGTCATCGCCGTCGTGCTCTGGATCATCGCCTCGGCGCTGTTCGCGTTCTACGTGGCGAACTTCGGCTCGTACAACAAGACCTACGGGACGCTCGGCGGGTTCATCGCCCTGCTGGTGTGGGTGTGGATCACCAACGTCGTCCTGCTGCTGGGCATGGAGATCAACGCCGAGCGCGAGCGGTCGGAGGAACTGAAGGCCGGCGTGCCCCGGGCGGACGAGGAGATCCAGCTCGAGCCGCGCGACACCCCCAAGCCAAAGCAGAGCACCTGATGCCCGACCTCACCGTCCTCACCCGTGCCGTGGTGACCCGCGCCGGCGCCAAGGCGGAGGCGCAACGCCGGGCCGAGCGTCGGACCCGCACGTTGCGGGCAGTCCTGGTCGGAGGCGCCGCCGCCGCGGCTGCCGCCGGCCTGGCCGCCCGCCAGTCGTCCCCCACCCCCAACGGAGGTCCGCATGTCTGACACGTCCCGCACACCCACGAGCCCGGCCGATCACGACGCGCCGACGGCGGAGCTGCTCCGCCAGCTCTCTCAGCAGATGAGCACGCTCGTCTCCCAGGAGATCGCCCTGGCCAAGGCCGAGGTCTCCGAGAAGGGCAAGAAGGTCGGCATCGGCGCCGGCATGTTCGGCGGCGCCGGCGTGCTCGGCTTCTACCTCGTCGGCACGCTGCTGGCGACGCATCATCCTGCTGCTGGTCGAGATCGGCGTCGACCGCCTGGCTCTCCGCCCTGATCGTCACCGTCGTGCTCGGCATCATCGCCGGCGTGCTGGCCCTCAGCGGCAAGAAGCAGGTCGAGCAGGGCACGCCGCCCGCCCCCGAGCAGGCGATCGCCAGCGTCAAGCAGGACACCGAGACGATCAAGACGAGCGCCCAGGCCGGAAGGAACGCACGATGAGCGACCAGGAGCAGACCAAGACCCCGGACCAGATCCGGGAGGAGATCGAGCAGACGCGCGAGGAGCTCGGCGACACCGTGGAGGCGCTCGGCGCCAAGACGGACGTCAAGGGCCGCGCGCACGAGAAGGTCGAGGAGGTCAAGGGCAACGCCCGGGCCAAGGTGGAGGAGGCCAAGGGCTCCGCCCAGGCCGCCGCAGGCCACGGTCAAGGCAGAGGCCCGTCGGGAACGTCAAGTCCAACCCGGCCCCGTTCGCGATCGCCGCAGTGGTCCTGATCGCCATCATCGTGTGGCGCCGGAGCGGTGACCGCTGATGGCCAAGGCGTTCACCCCCATCAGCGTCATCGCCGGCCTGCTGGCCGGCATCCTCGCCAACAAGATCTTCGTGAAGATCTGGGGCAACATCATCGACGAGGAGCCGCCGGATCCCAAGCACCGCGAGATCAACGGCTGGCAGCTCGTCGGTTCCCTGCTGCTCCAGGGCGCCGTCCAGCGCCTCGTCAAGGGCGGTGTCGACCACGGCCTGCGCCACGCGGTCGCCCGCTCGAGTGGCACCTGGCCGGGCGAGGAGCGCCCCCAGCCCGAGTGATCGGTCCCGGCGACCTCATGCGGCGGCCAGGGGACGTCGCGAACGGCATCCTCCGCGCAGTCGATGAGGTCGTCCGGATCCGCCGCATGCTGGAGGAGGCGCTCGACTGGCTGCACGGCGACCTCGAGTACCTCAAGGGCGAGGTCTCCTACCTGCGCAAGCGGCTTGACGACATGGACGGCTGGCTCCAGCCCGACGTCAACCAGCTCAAGGAGGAATTCGCCACCGTGCGTGAGCAGGTCGACGAGCTCACGAACACGCTGCCGACTGCGTCGCGCGGCCCGATCGAGAAGGTCAAGGACGCGCTGACGCCGGAGTCCGGCGACGATTGAGCGTCACCGCGCCCCCGCCGCCCGGGCGAGGGCGCGGAAGTGGTCGCCGCGGGCCTCGAAGTCCGCGTACTGGTCGAAGGACTTCGCCGCGGGGCTGAGCAGGACGGTGTCCCCCGGCTCTGCCGCGCGCGCCGCCGCCGCCACCGCGGCCTCCATGTCGCCGGCCGTCACGGTGGGGACGCCGTCGAGCGCCTCCGCCAGCCGCGGCGCGTCCTCCCCGATCAGGTAGGCCGCCTTCGCGCGCTGCCGGACGGCCGCCACCAGCGGCGCCAGGTCCGTGCCCAGGCCGCGGCCGCCGAGGATCACGTGGACGCCGCCGGCGAAGCTGCCGAGGCCGGTGACCGCGGCGTCGACGTTCGTCGCCTTCGAGTCGTTGACGTAGCGGACGCCGTCGTGGGTGCCGACGAGCTCGAGCCGGTGCGCGACGCCGCCGAAGCTCGCCAGGCCCGCCCGCACCGCCTCCGGATCCAGCCCGCGGGCGAGGCAGACCGCCGCCGCCGCCATCGCGTTCTGGCGATTGTGCAGGCCCGGCAGGCCGATCTCGTCGACGTCCATGAACGGCTCCTCGTCCCACCACAGCTGCCCCGCCCGGTCCTGCAGCTCGGCGCCGGGGCCGTCCCCGAAGCAGACCCGCCGCGCGCAGCCGCCGAGGTCCTCGATGCCCAGGCCCAGCGGCGCGACCGCGACGTCGTCGTTGCCCTGGCGGGCGAAGATCTGGAGCTTGGCCTGGGTGTAGGCGGCGAAGGTGCCGTGGCGGTCCAGGTGGTCCGGCGTGAGGTTGAGCAGGATCGCGGCCTCCGGCGCGAACAGCGCCGTGTCCTCGAGCTGGAAGGACGAGGCCTCGCAGACGATCGTCGTGGCCGGGTCGAGGGCCTCCCCGGCGAGCGTCGACACCGCCGTCCCCACGTTGCCCGCCACCCGCACCGGCAGCCCGGCCTCCCGGTGGATGTGCCCGAGCCATTCCGTCGTCGTCGTCTTCCCGTTGGACCCGGTCACCGCGATCCACTCCTGCGGCAGCAGCCGCCAGGCGATCTCCACCTCCCCCATCACCGGGACGCCCCGCTCCCGCGCGGCGGCGACCACCGGCGCCGTCTGGGGCACCCCGGGGCTCTTGACGAGCGTCCGCGTCCCCGGCAGCAGGTCGATCCCGCTGTCGGGTGCCCGCGCCTCGATGCCCAGCGCCGCGAGGCCGGCCATGTCGGCATCGCCGGCGTCGCACGCCCGCACCTCCGCCCCGGCGTCCCGCAGCGCGCGCGCCACGGCAAGCCCCGAGCGCTTGAGGCCGACCACGAGGAACGGGCCGTCGGGAAGGGGTGGTCGGGGCACCCGCTCATTATGGGCGGGCCTCGGGACGTTGCCTGCGCAGCGCGACTGCGGCACGAACTGCGGCAATGAAGGGAAGGTTCCTTCAATGCCTGCAGTTCGTCCCTAGGCAGCGGCCGCGACCTTCTTCCGCCGACCCTTCTTCGCGCCCGGCACCGGGTCCCCCGGCCGCCAGCGACGCTCCGGGTCCGCCTTCCCGCCCGTGAACTCGAGGCCCTCCGCCTCCAGCCGGCGGCGGACCTCGGACGCGTCGCCGAGCGCGGTGGCGCCGACGGTGCCGTCGACCTTGAGGACGCGGTGGGCGCCCTCGAGCTCCGACCGGATGAAGCGCCCGTTCAGTGCGCGGGCGTGCTTGTCGGTGCCGCCCGCGCCGCGGGCGACGTCCCCGTAGCTGGCCCAGTGGCCTTCGGGGATCTGGGCCACGATCGCCTCCATCTGCTCGACGTCCATCGGTTCCTCCTGTTCGCAGTTGCTGTCTGCGCGGAGGATCCCTCGGCGGGGGCCGGGTTCAGCCGGGTGTGACGGAGTCGGTGCGGAAGCGGTGCAGAGTCGTCACGAAGGGAGCGACTGCTGGTACAGGGTGAAGCCGATGGCGGCCAGCACGGAGGCCACGATCCAGAAGCGCAGGATGATCTTCGTCTCCGACCAGGCGCGCAGCTCGAAGTGGTGGTGGATCGGCGCCATGAGGAAGACGCGCTTGCCGCGGGTCTGGAACCAGAAGACCTGGATGAGCACCGACAGCGCCTCGATGACGAAGATGCCGCCGATGATGATCAGCAGCAGCTCCGTGCGGGTCATGACGGCCATGGCCGCCACCGCGCCGCCGAGGCCGAGCGACCCCGTGTCCCCCATGAAGATGGAGGCCGGGAACGAGTTGAACCACAGGAAGCCGACGCAGGCGCCGACGAGGCAGCCCGCGGCCAGCGCCAGCGAGGTCAGGCCCGTGGCGAAGGAGATGGCGATGTAGGCGAGCAGGACGATCGCCGTCGAGCCGGCGGCGAGGCCGTCGAGGCCGTCCGTGAGGTTGACCGCCGAGGTCGTCCCCGCCAGGACCAGGTAGATGATCACCGGGTAGAACCAGCCGACCGGCACCGTCGCGTCGATGACGTGCAGGCGCAGGTTGTCGGGCAGGTCGGCGGCCTGGGTGGCGATCAGCCACAGGCCGATGGAGATCAGCACGGTGACGCCGAGCTTCGTCCGGCCGCGCAGGCCGAGCGAGCGCTTGCGGATGATCTTCGTGTAGTCGTCGGCGAAGCCCAGCGCGGCGCAGGCGAGCGCCACGGCCACCACGCCCAGCGCCCGGGAGCGGTCCGGCCCCGGGTTCTCCTCCGTGAAGACGAGGAACAGGAACGGGATGGTGATCGCCGTGAAGATGATCAGGCCGCCCATGGTCGGCGTGCCCGCCTTGGCGTGGTGCTCCTGCGGGCCGTCCTCGCGGATGTACTGGCCGAACTCCTTGAGCCGCAGGAACTCGATGAACTTCGGCGACAGGAAGACGCACATCAGCAGGGAGGCCGTGCCCCCGACGAGGACCTCGCCCATCAGCCGGCCAGCGCTTCGGTGACGGCTTCCAGGCGGACGCCGCGGGAGGCCTTGACCAGGACGAGGTCGCCCGGCGCGACCAGCGAGCGGGCGAGCGCCGCGGCGGCGGCCGCATCGTCGGCGACGTGCGCCTCGCCGCCGAACGGCCCGGCCATGGCGGCGGCCAGCGGCCCGACCGTGACGAGGACGTCGACGCCCGAGGCGGCGGCGTGGGCGCCGATCGGCCTCGTGCTCGGCCACCTCGGTGGGCCCGAGCTCGAGCATGTCGCCGAGCACGGCGATGCGCCGGCCGGCGGGGGACTGCTGGGCGAGGTCGTCGAGGGCGGCGCGCATGGACAGCGGGTTGGCGTTGTAGCAGTCGTCGATGACGGTGACCCCGTCGGCGGACCGCTTGACCTGGCCGCGCATCGCGCTCAGCTCGACCTCGATCGGGCCCGCCGGCTCGACGCCCACGGCCCGCGCCGCCGCCACCGCCGCGGCTGCGTTGCGGCGCATGTGCGCGCTGGTGAACGGCAGTTCGACCGCTCCGACGTCGTCGGCGAAGCGCACCACCTCCGCGTTCTCCGGGAGATAGGGCTCGAGCAGCGCCTCGCCCTCCGGCACGATCGCCACCCGCACGTGCTGGAGCAGCTCGGCCTTGGTGCGCGCGATCGCGTCCAGGGAACCGAGCAGCTCGAGGTGGACCGCGCCGATGGCCGTCACCACCCCCACGTCCGGCTCGGCGATGGCCGCGAGCTCGGCGATCTGCCCCGGCCCGCGCATCCCCATCTCCAGGACGAGGACCTCCGTGCCCGACGGCGCGCGCAGGAGCTCGAGCGGCAGCCCGATCTCCGTGTTGAAGTTGGCGCGGGACGCATGGACGCGGCGGTGGGGCGCCAGCATCGCCCGCAGCAGGTCCTTCGTGGATGTCTTCCCGACCGACCCCGTGATGCCGATGACCTGGGCGCCGAGCGCGCGCCGCCACGCGCGGGCCAGGTCGTGCAGCGGCTCGAGGCCGAAGAGCACGTCCCACGCGCCTGCGGCCCTGGCCGCGTCCGCGAAGGCGCGCCCCGTCCACGTGCTCCCCGGGTAGCGCGACGAACAGGTCGCCCTCCCGCACCTCGCGCGAATCGATGACGACGCGCGGCGCGTCGCCGGCGGCGGCCCGTTCCAGCCACGCCTTCAAGAGCGCACCAGCTCGCGGATGGCCTCCGCGGCGACGACGCGGTCGTCGAAGGGCTCCTTGCGCCCGCCGGCGAACTCCTGCCCGAGCTCGTGCCCCTTGCCGGCGATGACGACGACGTCGCCCGGCGCGGCGAGGACGACGGCGCGCTCGATGGCGACGCGCCGGTCCACGTGGCGCTCGTGCAGGACCCCTTCCATGCCGGCCTCGACCATGTCGAGGATCGCCTCCGGGTCCTCCGAGCGCGGGTTGTCGGAGGTGAGGATGGGGACGTCGGCGAGGCGGCCGGCGATCTCCCCCATCAGCGGGCGCTTGCCCTGGTCGCGGTCGCCGCCGCAGCCGAACACGCACAGCACGCGCCCGTCCGCGATCTCCCGCGCCGCCCGCAGCACGTTGTCGAGCGAGTCGGGCGTGTGCGCGTAGTCGACGACCACGGTGAACGGCTGGCCGGCGTCGACGGGCTCGAAGCGGCCCGGGACGAGCGCGATCCGCGACAGCGCGTCCGGCGCGACCGTCACCCCCAGCGCCTCCACGGCCGCCAGTGCCGCCAGCGCGTTGAGCTGGTTGAAGCGTCCCGGCAGCGGGAGCTCCGGCAGCCGGTCCGGCCCGTAGTCGGCGTCCCCGTCGAGGCCGTAGGTGATGCACGCGAACTCGTCGGCGAGCCGGCGGCCGTAGGGGTCGTCGACGTTGGTGACGCGGACCGGCGCGGCCTCGAAGAGCCGGCGCTTGGCCAGGAAGTAGGCCTCCATGTCGGGATGGAAGTCCAGGTGGTCCTGGGTGAGGTTGGTGAAGACGCCGACCGCCCAGTGGATCGCGTCCGCCCGGCGCAGCTCCAGCGCGTGGGAGGAGACCTCCATCGCGCAGGCGATGTCCCCGCCCGCGAGCATCGCCGCGAACGTGCGCTGCAGGTCGATCGCCTCGGGGGTCGTGTGCTTGACCTCGGACTCGACGCCGCCCACGACCGACTTCACGGTCCCCAGCAGCCCGCACTGCACGCCGGCCCCCTCCAGCAGCGAGCGGACGATGAACGCCGTGGTCGTCTTGCCGTTGGTGCCGGTGATGCCGACCACGCGCAGGTCCTCCGTGGGGTCGCCGGCGAAGCGGGCGGCGACGGTCGCCATCGCGGCGCGCACGTCCGGGACGACGACCTCCGGCACCCCGAGGCCGAGCGGCCGCTCGACGACCAGGGCCACGGCGCCGCGGGCCACCGCGTCCGCGGCGAAGTCGTGCCCGTCCCGCGTGAAGCCGGGGACGCAGAAGAAGACCGTCCCGGGCGCGACCACCCGGTTGTCGAAGGCCAGGTCGGCCACCTGCACGCCCGCCGGCCCCTGGCCCAGCAGTTCGTGCAGGTCCATGCGGCCGAAGTCTACGTTGGGGCCGGGACGGCTTTCGCGGCCCAGGGCGCGCGGCCCTCGGCGGCGAGCCAGCAGCCGGCCAGGATCAACAGCAGCCCGCCCGCGGCGGCACCGCTGACGGCCTCGTCGAGGAACAGCGCGCCGTAGCCGACGGCGAAGCCCGGGGCGAGGTACGCGACCACGGACGCCCGCGAGGCGCCCACCTCGCTGATCAGCGTGTAGAAGATCCAGAAGGCGATGCCCGTCCCGAACACGCCGAGCACGGCGACCGACCCGAGCGCCTTGACGCCGGGCATGGCGTCTGGCAGCTGCAGCAGACCGACCGGGGTGACCAGCAGCGCGCTCACGCTCATCGAGCCGGCGGCGATGCCCAGCGGCGGCGTCCCGGCGAAGCGGCGGCGCAGGAAGAGCGCCCCGGCCGCGTAGCCGAGCGCGGTCCCCAGCACCATCAGGCCGCCGACGACCTCCGTGCCGCGCAGGTCGAGGCCGAACAGCAGCGCGACCCCGACGATGCCGATGAGGATGCCGGTCAGCTCCCAGCCGCGGATCCGGCTCTCCCCCGTCAACCCGGTGGAGACGATCAGGGCGGTGAAGATGGGTGCGGCGGCGACGAGGATGCCGGTCAGCCCGGAGGCGATCCGCTCCTCGCCGTAGGTGAGCAGCACGAACGGGCCGGCGACCTGCATCGCGGCGAGCAGGACGAGCGGGCCCCCGCGCCCTTTGAGCGCCGCCAGCGCTCCGCGCCGGTGGGCGAGCACGAGCAGCACGCCCGCCCCGAGCACGAGCCGGAACCACACGAGGAAGACCGGGTCGAGGTCCTCCAGGCCGAGCTTGATGAAGAGGTAGCTCGCACCCCAGATGAGCGCGAGCGTCCACAACAGCAGCCAGCTCCGACGGTCCATGCCCCACACGTTCCCACCGACGGCCCGCGCGAGCCAGTCGAGTCGCTTGCCTCAGGTATCAGTGCAGCCGGGAGGCGTCGACGACTTCGAAGTCGCGCCCGTGGACCTGCCCGAGGGTGTGGAGGACGTCGTCGTCCCACGACGGGTCCGGCGTGCCTGTCACGTACCAGTCCGACCCGTTGTCGGCGACGATGAGCCCGTACTTCTGCATCGCCCGGGCGACGACGCGCGCCTGGCCCTTCAGCTGGGAGACGTCGAAGCTGCGCTTGAGGCGCAGCCGCTCCCCCATCCGCGGCAGCCTCGGGTCGCTGTCCGAGGAGGCGGCGTGGCGAGCCGGGTAGACGTAGGCGTCCCGCGTGCGGGAGAACGTCACCCGCAACGCGTGGTGGATCGCGGCCCGGCCGGGCGAGGAGCGGGAAGATCGGGAGGCCGGCGGCGTCGGCGCTCGTCCAGCCCTTCGGCCGCAGCCGCTTCGAGCGCAGGTTCCAGGTCGCGCCCGAGCCGGCGTGCCAGCCGCTCGCGGTGCGCTCGAGGGCGTAGAGCTCGTAGAGGCGGCAGCCGCGGCGATCGACGAGCAGCGCGTGCCGGTCGCCCCCGCCCGCCTCGATGTGGACGCCCGCGGGGATCGGGTAGCGGACGCGGTCGGACTCGTCGGCGTAGTCGAAGGAGACGCGGCTGCGGGGCGTCTTCGGGCCCACGCGGTCGAACGGGATCCCGTACTGCGTGCCGAAGTCGGGGTGGATGCCTCGGTCGGGCGACAGCGCGGCGATCATCCGATCCGATCCGGGCAGCACCGGGAGGGCGGGTGAGTCGATTCGCCGGTTGGTCGCGAAGGACGAGGGGAAGATGGAGCAGGCCGCTGCGGCGGTGGCCAGCCCGATGATCATTGGGGGTGCCGAGGGCAGAACGCTGGCGCCCTGGCCGCCCGAGGCGGGGCCCCCACCCTCATTTCGGGGGGATCTTGAGGTAGTTCAAGGAGAAGCTCATGATGTCACGCCACGCCGGCGCGGCCACCGAGCCGCCGTAGATGTCGCCGACCGGCTCGTCGACCATGACCAGCGTCAGCAGGCGCGGGTTCTGCGCCGGCGCGAAGCCCACGAAGGACGCCACGAACTTCGTCTTGGAGTAGCCGCCGTAGATCGGGTCCGGCTTCTCCGCCGTGCCCGTCTTGCCGGCCAGGTTGTAGGGCGGGATGGCGGCGCCGGAGGCGGTGCCGCCCGGGCCGAGGACGCCCTCGAGCATCGTCCGCAGCTGCTGGGAGACGCGCGTGGAGATGATGCGCTTTCCGCGCGGCAGCGGGGTGTTGTTCGCCGCCGACGGCCTTGACGATCCGCGGCGGGCGCAGGATGCCGCCGTTGGCGATCGCCGCGTAGGCCGTGGCCATCTGCATCGGCGTGACGGCCTCGCCCTGGCCGATCGGCAGGTTGCCGATGGAGGAGTCGGAGTACTTCTTGCGCGGCAGGACGATGCCGGTCTGCTCGCCGGGCAGGTCGACGCCCGTCGTCTTGCCGAAGCCGAAGCGCCGCACCCACTGGTCGAAGCGCGTCGCGCCCAGGCGCTGGCCGATCATGACCGCGCCGATGTTGGAGGACTTCTTGATGATGTCGGAGGCCGTCAGCGTCCCGTAGCCCTCGCCGTGGGCCTCCGTGATCGTGCGGTCGGCCACCTGCAGCGCCGACGGCAGCTGGAAGACGGTGTCCGGCGTGACCTTGCCGTCCTCGAGGGCGCCGGCCATGGTGAACGCCTTGAAGGTGGAGCCCGGCTCGTAGGAGGTCTGCACCGCGCGGTTCTGCCGGGCCCAGGCCGGGGCCTCGCCGGGTTCGTTGGCGTCCACGCGCGGCCAGTTGGCCACCGCGAGCAGCTCGCCGTCGTGCGGGTTCATCACGATCGCCGTCGCGCCCTTGGCGGGCTGGAACTTCTCGCCGACGGCGGCGAGGACGTTCTCCGTCTCCTCCTGGATGCGGTCGTCGATGGTCAGCTTGAGCGTGTGGCCCTGGCGGGCGGGCTGCTCGTCGTCGAGCTTGATCGGGTCGCCGAGCGCGTCCCGCACGAGCAGGCGGCGGCCGTCGTTGCCGCTGAGCTCCGACTCGTGCTGCTGCTCCAGGCCGGCCAGGCCCGTTGTTGTCGGTGCCGGTGAAGCCGAGCAGCTGCGAGGCGAGGAACTTGCGCGGGTACTCGCGGGTGGACTCCTCGATGAACTCGAGGCCCGCGATGTGCATCTTCTTGATGCGCTCGCCGTCCTGCATCGGGAGCTTGCGCGCCAGGTAGACGAAGCCCGTGTGCTTCTTGGAGAGGTCCGCGAGGACGGAGGCGGGGTCGCGGCGCAGGATCGGCGCGATGCGCTTGGCGACCGCGAGCGGGTCCTCGATCAGGTACGGCGTGGCGGCGACGCTCATCGCCGGCAGGGAGACCGCCAGCTCCTCGCCCGTGCGGTCGGTGATCGGGCCGCGGCGGGCGGGGACGACGATCTGCGCCTTCTGCTGGGTCGCGGCGGCGCCGCGCAGGGTGTTGGCCTTGACGACGCCGAGCCACATGGCCCGGGTGGCCGCGAACGCCAGCCCGACGAGGAAGAGGGCGAAGACGAGTCCGACGCGGCGCTCGATCAGGCGCATCAGGGGGTGGCCGAGACTCCGCCGCCGGTGGCGGTGGTCGGCGCCGTCGTGGCCGCGGGGGCGGCGGTCACGACAGGCGCGGCGGCGGTCGGCGACGGGCGTGGCGACGGCGGTGGTGGGCGCCGCGGTGGCGACGGGAGCGGCGGTGGCCGCCGGTGCGGCGGTCGTCGTCGTGGCGCGCGGCCGTCGTCGTGCGCGGCGGGCTGGCCGCCGGTGGCGAGCGCCTGCCGGGCCTCGTCGGAGGGCGGGCGCATCGCGCCGGCGGCGCGGCGCGCGTCACCGCGGCGCGCGCGCAGGAAGGAGACGTCGGTCGCGCTCGGCGAGACGAGGCCGAGCTGCCTTGGCGTTGTCCTGCACCCGGCCGCCGTCGGAGAGCTCGGCGACCGTCTCCTGCAGCTGCGCGTTCTGGTGCTCGAGCTCCGTCGACTGCGGCGACGGCCCGGCCGATGCCCGCGTTCATCCCCAGCAGCGAGACCTGCATGAAGACGATGCCGCCGAGGGCGATGCCCAGCAGCCAGATCCACGCGCGGCTGCGCAGCAGCGTGTCGAGCAGGCGGTGGTCGGGCAGAGCGCGGACGGCCGCGCCGAAGGTGGTGTGCGGCTGGGCGACCGGCGTCCGCGCCCGCGGCTGCCCGGGGACGGGGACCGGCCGCGGACGCGGCGGAGCGGGGCCGGAGACGCGCCGCGGGTGGCGCGGGACGGCGGGGCGCGACAGCGCGGCGGCGGTACGGGAACGGCCCATCAGACTCTCCTGGCTGCCCGCAGGCGGGCGGACTTGGCGCGTGGGTTGGCGGCGACCTCGCCCGGCGTGGGAACGACGCCGCCGCGGCCGATCAGCTCGGCCTCCGGCTCGTGGCCGCACACGCAGACGGGGAGGTCGGGCGGGCAGACGCAGCCCGTGGCGAGCTCGGCGAGGAAGCGCTTGACGCGGCGGTCCTCGAGCGAGTGGAAGGAGATCGCGGCGAGCCGCCCGCCCGGGGCCGAGGCGGTCCCAGGCCAGCTGGCAGCCCCGCGTCGATCTGCGAGAGCTCGTCGTTGACGGCGATGCGCAGGCCCTGGAAGGTGCGCTTGGCCGGGTGGCCGCCGGCGAAGCGCGCCGGTGCCGGGATGGCCGCCGTGATGGCGTCCACGAGCTGGAAGGTCGTGTCCACCGGCCGGCGGCGGATGATCTCCCGCGCGATGCGGTCCGCGTAGCGCTCCTCGCCGAAGTCGCGGATGACCTTCGCGAGCTGGCGGCGCTCCCACGTGTTGACGGCCTCGTGCGCGGAGACGCCGTGGTCGGGATCCATGCGCATGTCGAGCGGCGCGTCGTAGGCGTAGGAGAAGCCGCGCTCGCGCTGATCGACCTGCATGGAGGACATGCCGAGATCCAAGTACACGAGGTCGGCGGTGACGTCCTCCGCGGCGAGTTGGTGCAGCGCCGTCGCGAAGTCGGCACGAATGAAGCGGGTCCGGCACTCGACCTGGGCGGCGAGCTCGTTGAAGGCGCGCTCGGCGCTCGGGTCGCGGTCGATGCCGATCAGCAGGCCGGCCGGCCCGAGGCGGTCGGCGACGAGGCGCGCATGACCGGCGCCACCGAGGGTGCAGTCGATCGCGGTCTGGCCCGGTTGGGGGTCGAGGGCCTCGATCAGCTCGCCCGCCAGGACGGGGACGTGCTCGCGTGTCATGTCAAGCAGGATGGCCAATGCTCTGGATGTGCTCAGCGGCCCGGTCGATCAGGCCGGTGTCGTCGTCCCAGGACTTCGCGTCCCACAGCTCGAGGCAGTCGCCGGCGCCGACCACGGTCACCTCGCGCTCGATGCCCGCGTGACGGCGCGAGCTTCGGCGGCACGTTGATGCGTCCCGCGGAGTCGAGCTCCATCGTCTCCGAGTACGCGTGGAAGAAGCGCTTGAGGTCCCGCTCCTCCTTGCTGAACGGGACGAGCGGCGCCAGGGCGCGCTGCACGAGCGTGGCGTGCGCATCCGCCGGCCAGACCTGCAGGCACGGCTCGCCGAGCCCGACCGACACGGTGACGCCGGCGGCCAGCTGGGCACGCGCCTTCGACGGAACCGTGAGCCGGTTCTTCGAGTCCAGCGTGTGGTCGTGGATGCCGTGGAAGGGCAAGGCGCATGAGATCGAAAGGCAGGTGACTCAGTCGATCCGGAGAGGCGGAGTGGGAGGAGCCCCGCCCCTCCGGACCGGCTTGTCCCGAAGAGTTGTAGCCCACTTCCTCCCACAACGCAACACTTTGGCTGAACTTTCCACCCACCTGGACGCATGTTCGACATGCCGCCGCGCAGGTTTTCCCTGCATGCGGACCAGGTTCTTGCACAGGCAGGTAGGGTCCTGCACATGCGCTTGCACCGGCTCGTGATCCCTTTCGTCGTCGCCCTGGCCGTGGCCGGATGCGGTTCTTCCTCCTCTTCCTCGGGTGGTGACAGCGGACCCGGCGTCCGCCGTTCCGAAGGGCACCCTCGTGTACGTCGAGGGGGCCGTCCGGCCCGAGGGCGAGCAGGGCGACAACGCGCGGGCGCTGTTGAAGAAGTTCCTTCCTTCGGGGACGACGCCTCGAGAGCCTGCTGGACGACGCGATCGCCGAGGACGAGAACACGAAGGTCGAGAGCTACGAGAAGGACATCAAGCCGTGGCTGGGCGAGAAGCTCGGCTTCGGCGTCCTCGACCTGGCCGCTGACGATGCCACCTTCATCGGTGCCGCGCAGGTCACGGACGCCGACAAGGCCGCCGAAGCGTTCCTCGGCAAGCAGGGCAAGGCCAAGGGCGACTACAAGGACGCCAAGCTCTACTTCGACGACGACACGTGGGCGGCGGTCAGCGACGACCTGCTGGTCTTCGCGGAGTCCGAGGCCAACCTCAAGAAGGGCATCGACGCGGCGGCCGACGGCGGCCTCTCCGAGAGCAAGGCCTTCGAGGACGCGGTCGACGAGCTGCCCGACGAGCGTCTCGGTGCGCTCTACGTCGACCTCAAGGGGGCCAAGGCGCTGATCGAGAGCGAGCCGGACTTCGGGCCGCAGGAGAAGGCGATCCTCAACAAGGTGCTGGGCGACAAGGAGCTGCCGCCGCTGACCGCCGCCCTCACCGCCGAGCCCGACAGCGCGACCGTCGAGGCGCGCGCCGCCGGCGAGGCGCTGGCCCGGCTGAGCTCGCTCGGGCTGCATCGGCGGGGCGTCCACCGACCTCGTCAAGGACGCGCCGGCGGACGCCTTCGCGGTCTACGGGATCGCCGACGTCGGCGACACGCTGAAGGCGAGCATCGACACGTTCGCCGGGGCGCTGGGCGGGGCGGCGCTGACCGGCCAGCTCGAGTCCCAGACCGGCATCAACCTCGCAGCGCGACCTCCTCGAGCTGGGTCGGCGACGTCTCCGTCTTCGCGCGCGGCGAGACCATCTCCGACCTCGACGGCGCCGTGACCATCAGCGTGACCGACGCGGCCGCGGCCAAGGCCGCCGTTCCGCGGCTCGTCGCGGCCGCACGCCGCAGCGGCGCGCCGGTGCAGGGCGCGAAGGTCGACGGCGCCGACCAGGCCTTCTCCGTCGCCGTTCCCGGCGCACCCGGCCCCGTGGTGCTCGCGCAGGGCGCGGATCGCGTCGTGCTCGCCTTCGGCGAGGCCGCGGCGGGCGACGCGCTCTCCCCCACCGGCGACACCCTCGGCGACAGCGGCCGCTACGACGCCGCCAAGGAGGCCATCGACGGCATCGAGCCCTCCATCCTCGTCGCCATCCCGACCATCCTCTCCCTGGTCGAGTCCTCCGGCGCAGACGGACGCGGACTACGAGGAGGCCAAGCCCTACCTGGAGAAGCTCGACCTCGCCGTGACGGGGACGGAGAAGGACGGCGACAGCTTGCGGTCGCTGTTCACCGTGACGACGAAGTAGCGGCGCTCGACCGGCCGGCCGTGTGCGCGACGGGCACCAGCCCGGCCGCGCAGCCGTGCCGGGCGACGTGCCAGAAGCGTGCCGGCGAGCACGCGGAGCTCGTGCGCGAGGCTGCGGCGCCGTGCTCTTGCGGACGTCGTAGCCGCGGGCGGCGCGGCCGCGGTGGTAGGCGGCGCGCGCGAGCGCGCGCAGCCGAGCGTCGTCGCCGGTGCGGCGGTGCTCGACGCCGGCCTGCGCGACGTAGCGGACGGTGCCGCCGGCCGCGCGCAGGCGGCGCTGCCAGTCCTCCTCGTCGCCGCAGTAGTTGATGGCGGGATCGAACGGGCCGACCGCGTCGAGCGCGGCGCGGCGGACGGCGAAGTTCGCGCCCCAGGCGAAGTCGGCCTCGCGGTCGGCCGGCGCCGAGGTCGAGCGCGGTGACCGGCGCGTCCTGCGGGCGCCCGCAGCCGTGCGGGGCGTGCGGTCCCTCCAGGCGCGGGTGGATCGGACCGCCGAAGCAGCCGGCCTCCGGGTGCTCGGCGGCCGCCCGCTCGAGGGCCGCGCGCCACCCGGGCCAGACCGTGACGTCGTCGTCGAGGAAGGCGAGGAGGTCTCCCGAGGCCGCGTCCGCCGCGGCGTTGCGGGCGACGTTGATGCCCTCGTGGCGCGCCGAGCGTGATCGATCGTGCGCGCCGTGGGCCTCGCCGACGTGTGCCGTGTCCGGATCGGCGGGGCCGTCGACCACGACGATCACCTCGCCGTCGAACTGCGCCGCGCAGCGAGGCGAGCGCGGCGTCGAGGTACGGCGGCGCGGTTGCGCGTGGGGATGAGGACGGACAGCGTGATGGGTCTCAGCTTGACAGGGGCCAGGAGCCGCGAGACTGCGGCCCCATCGCGCGCCTCGTCGTCCTCCCTGACCGCTGTCGTGTTCCTGTACGTCGCCCCGACGGCGCTGGCCACGAGCTGCGGCTACACCACCCGCATCGTCAACGTGCCCATCCCCGCCCTGTGACGAGCACGGGTCCCGCTCCGACGCGAACCTCTCCGGGCCCGGCGGCGCGACAACTGCGTTCCGGCAGACCTCCGGGAAGGGGACGGTCGCCGGCGTCGCAGGGAGCTACACACCGGAGGAGGCGTTGCTCAGACCGCTTTCGCGACGGGGACGGCGTCATCGACAGCGCGCAAGACGGGCAAGGCCGTCACCGTCCGCCGGCGATCGCCGCGACGACACGGCGGAAGCCCGCGAGGTCCGCCGGGGTGACGTCCCCGGCGATGGTCGCGTTGACGGCCGCGAAGGCGCGATCGACCTCCCCGGCCGCGCGCCTCCCGGATCTGGTGAGGCTGATGGTGAAGGATCGCCGATCGGTGTCGCTGACCGCCCGGCGGATGAGGCCCCTGCCCTCGAGCCGGTCGAGGACGCTGGTGAGGGTCGACGCGCGCTGCCCCGTCGCGCGCTGGAGCTCGCGCACCGACCTCGGCTGCGCGAGTTGGTGGAGCGCGTTGCACTCGGCGTGGGTGAGTTCGACCCCCTCGAGCTCGGCGGCGAGGCGGTCGAGCACATGGTGGATCGCGACTTGCAGCTGGGCAACGTAGTCCGACATCGAATAGTACGATATCGGAATGCACGATGACGAGTTCCTCGACCGCTTCGAGCGCGGCGACCTCCAGGAGTTCACCCACCGCGACCATCTCCGGGTCGCCCTCCTCTACGCGAGACGGGGCGGGCGGGACGCCGCGATCGACGGGGCGCGGCGGATCCGCACCTTCGCGGAGGCGCATGGGGACCACGCGAAGTACCACGACACGGTGACCGTCGCGTGGGCGCGGCTGGTCGCGCACCACGCACACGAGGCGCCGGACGTGGACGCGCTCGTGGCGGCCCGCCCGGAGCTCCTGGACGGCGACATCCTGTCCGGCTACTACTCGCCGGAACGGCTGTGGAGCGCTGAGGCACGGGCGGGCTTCACCGAGCCCGACGTGCGCCCCCTGCCCTAGATCGCGCCGAGCAGCGCGGGCACGAGCGCCGCCGCGATGAGCAGCATGACGCTGGGGACGAGCAGGAGCGCGACCACCAGCTGGATCTTCGGCGCGGCCTTCGCCGCCGCCTCCGCGCGAGCGCGGGCGCGGCTCTCGCGGGCGTCGCGGGCCAGCGCCAGCAGCGCCTCGGCGGGTGGGGCGCCGAGGCGGTCGGCGCGGTCGAGCACGGCCACGACCGCGGGGACGCCCGCGGCGGGCGCACGCAGCTCGAGCCCGCGGAGGGCCTCGCGGCGCGGGACCCCCACCGCGCAGCGAGCGGCTGCGCCGCGCAGCTCCGCGGCCAGCACACCGGCGTGGCGGCGGCCCACCTCGGCGAGCGCGCGCGTCGGCGGCAGCCCGGCCTCGAGGGCGACGCGCAGGAGGTCGACGACGTCCGGCAGCTCCACTGCGATCCGCTGCCCGCGGGCGCGGATGCGCCGGTGCAGGCAGAGGTCGAGGCCGATGTAGCCGGCGGCGGCGCCCGCCGGGGGCAGGACCAGCCCGAGCCGGCCAGGCGCGCCGACCGCGAGGACGAGCGCGCCCAGGCCACCGCTGACGGCGCCACCGGCCTTGAGCGCCATGGCGTCCGTGAGACTCAGGCGCACCCCTGCCGCCTGCAATCGCTCCTCGAGATCGCGTGGGGCGGCCGGGACGCCCACCCGCTGCCCGAGGGCGAGCAGGGCGCGGCGGGCGCGACCGCGGGGCCGTGGCGTGCGCGGCATGGACGCCAGATCGACGATCCCGGCCGCCAGCAGCGCGCCGGCCAGCGCGGCCACGGCGATCACGGCGCGGCCAGGCGGTGTGAGATCGCGCGGACCGCGACGAACGCGACCGCCTGCAAGATGAGGGCGAGGACCACGAGCACCAGCGACAGGGGGTTGCTGAGGAGGCCGGCGGCGAAGCCGGGGCTCGCGAGCTCGGCGAGGATCACCGCGAGGCCGGGCAGGCCCGCGACGAGCCGCGCCGTGAAGCGCGCCTGCGCGGTCGCCGCGCGGGCGTCGTCGTCCGTGCGGGAAGCGGCTTCCTGGGAGGCGGCGAGCTCCCGCAGCAGCGCCGGGAGGTCGCCACCCGCGTCGCGCTGAACGAGCACGGCGGCGACCAGGGTGTCCCACGCCCGGCTGCCCGCCCGCGCCCGGAGGTCCTCGAGGGCGGCCTCCGTGCCCGCCCCGACCCCGAGCGCCGCGGACACCCGGCGCAGCTCGTGGCCCGCCGGACCCGTCAGGCCGAGTGCGGCCTCGTCGATGGCCCCGCGCACCGAGCGCCCGGCCGACAGGCCGGCGGCGAGGGCTCTCGCGACCGTCGGGCGCGGCTGTCGCGAGGCGCGTGCGGTAGGCCCGCCGGCGCGACGCGAACGCCGCGCCGCTGGCCGCCGGGCCGCAGATCGCCGCGAGGACCCCGAGGCCCGGACCGGCGACGAGCCAGCCCGCGGCGAACAGGCAGCCGGAGGCGAGCACGGTCAGTCGCCGGCGCTCGGCAGAGGAGGGCAGCCGCCCCTGCCGGCGCGCCCGTGCCAACGGTCGCACCACCGACTCGAGCCACGCGACCATCCGCGCACGCTCCAGCACCGCCAGCAGCTCCCAGCCGCCGACCACCCCGCACCCGGCCGCCGCGAAGGCCATCATCCCCGCGCGGGTCATCGCACGCCCAGCCGCGTCGCGAGCTCGTCGCTCAGGGCCGCCCGCCACGCGGGCCGTCCGTCCCGCAGCGTGTAGACCGTCCGTACCCCGGCGCCGCCGGCGACCCGGACCACCTCGGCGACCTCCGTGATCACGCGGGTGCCGTCGGCGCGCCGGGCCTGGCAGACGACGAGGTCCAGAGCGTCGGCCACCTGCTCGCGGATCGCCGCGTGCGGGAGGCCGACCCCGGCCATCAGCGCCAGCGTCTCAAGGCGGCGCAGCGCCTCGGCCGGGGTGCCGGCGTGCACCGTGCACAGCGACCCGTCGTGCCCGCAGGACAGCGCGCTCAACATGTCCAGCGCCTCACCGACCGCGCACCTCCCCCACGATCACCCGATCCGGGCGCATGCGCAGCGCGTTGCGCACCAGCGCGCGGATGCTCACCTCGCCGCGCCCCTCGAGCGAGGCGGGCCGCGCCTCGAGCCGGACGACGTGGGGCTGCGGCAGCCGCAGCTCCGCTGCGTCCTCGATCGTCACCACCCGCTCCGTCGCGCCGATGAACGCGCCGAGCACGTTCAGCGTCGTCGTCTTGCCCGAACCGGTGCCGCCGCAGACGAGGACGTTGCAGCGCGCGGCCACGGCGGCGCCCAGGAAGTCGAGCAGCGACTGCGGCAGCGTCCCGGCCGCGACGAGGTCGGCGCCCGTGAACGCGCGGCGCCGGAAGCGACGGATGGTCAGCGCGGGACCGTCCACGGCCAGCGGCGGGATCACGACGTTCACCCTGGAACCGTCCGGCAGACGGGCATCGGCCAGCGGCGCGGCCTCGTCGACCCGGCGGCCGGCCGGCGCGAGGACCCGCTCGATGACGTCGCGCAGCTGCGATTCGGAGACGAAGGCCGCCTGTGTCTCCTCCACCCGCCCGCGACGCTCGACCCACACGGGGCGCAGGCCGGAGACCATGATCTCGTCGACGTCGGGATCCTCGAGCAGCGGCTGCAGCGGGCCCAGCCCGAGGGCGCGCTCGGTGACCCGGCGCACGAGCTCGGCACGGGTCGCCGTGTCCAGCAGCGCCGCCTCGCGCTCGACCAGCGCGGTGATGCGGGCCGCGGCCGGGCCCTCGGCCGACTCGGCGACGAGCTGCTCCCGCAGGCTGCCCGCCAGGCTGTCGAGGGCGTCGCTCACCGCAACCCCTCCCCCACCTCGACCGGCCCGGCCAGCTTCGCGTCGCCGGGCGCGCGCGGGAGGAGCCGGACCTCGCGCGCGAAGGACTGCGCCGCCGTCAGGAACACCGCCTGCTTGACGGTCACCCGCAGCGTCGCCGCGACGCGGGCGGCCCCCGAGGCGTCCTGGTCGGCCGCCGGCGCAGCGCGGGCGGCGAGCACCTCGACGTCCTGCAGCGCCAGCCGCGTCCCGCGGTCCTCCCGGGTGACGAGGACGTCGACCCGCGCGCCGGGGGACACGAGCTTCGGCGAGCCCGAGGCGACGATCTCCACCGCGCGCTCGCCGCGGGCGACCGTGCCGGCCGACGGCGCCGCGAGGTCGGACGCGACCACGTAGGCACCGCGCGGGATGCGCACCGCCGGCGACGCGCCGGCGACCTCTCCTGGCCCGCCGGCGGCGCCGACGCGGCGCCCAGCGCGCCGGCAGCTCGCGCGCCTCGACGTCGTCGACCCGGATCGGGCGGCCCGGCGCGAGGTCGGCGCGCGCCACCAGCACCGGCACGAGCGGCGCCAGGCGGCGGTCCAGGGCCGCCTCGCGACGGCCGACATCGGCCGCGGCCAGCGCGCCGAGGACGAGCGCGAGCCCGACCAGCATGAAGCCGCGCCGCCGGCGGCTCATCCGTCCTCCGTGCGGTCCAGGTCGGCGAGGTCGCGCAACGGCAGCTCGAGCGCGAGCGTCGCGCCCGACGCCGAGGGCGCCGCCACCAGCCGCCCGCCGTGGCGCTCGGCGATCTCGGCGGTGATCGCCAGGCCGTGCCCCCGCCGGCCGCGGGGCTGCCGGGTCAGCGTTCGCAGCGGCTCGGTCAGCCCCGGCCCAGCGTCATGGACCTCGAAGCGCAGCCTCGACCCAAGCGCCCGCGCGCGCACCTCGACCGGGCCGGCGCCGTGCTCCAGGGCGTTGGCGATCAGGTTCCCGAGCGCCTGCGCGAGCCGGGTCCGGTCGGCGAGCAGAGCGCCGTCGCCCTCCGAGACGACGCGCAGGTCCACCCCGTGCGCCCGGGCCGCCGGCCGCCAGGCGAGGCCGACCTGCCCGAGCAGCCCGGAGACCGTGACGGGCTCGAGGCGGTCGGGCGCCCGCCCGCCGTCCGCCGCCGCGGCCAGGTCGTCCACCGCCAGGCGCGCCCGCCGCAACTGCAGCTCCAGCCCGCGCGCGGCGTCCATCCGCACCTCGCCCCGCGCGACCATGCCCTCCAGCGAGAGCAGCGCGACCGTCAGTGGCCCGCGCACCTCGTGGGAGGCGTGCGCGGCGAGGCGGGGCGTTCGCAGCAGGGTCAGGGGGTTCATACGAGGAGGACGGCACGGGCCGCCTCCCGCGGACCCCCGGATTCAGACTCGTCGGAGCGTCAACGCGATCTGCGCGAGGTCGCCCACCAGCGGCGTCGCGGAGACCAACTCGAACCGCGGCGCCCAGCGCTCGCGGACGTAGTCGAGCGTGATCACGGTGTCGCCGTAGTCAACTCCGTCCTCGCTCTCCCACTGGAAGTTCTCGGGGATCTCGTCGTGCGGGACGTAGTGGAAGGGCGTGCCGGCGGGCTCGCCCAGGTGGCCCGGCGGCCGCACCGTGACCACCAGCGTCCCGCCGGGCCGCAGCCCCGCGTGCAGGGCGTCGAGCGCCCGCTCATGCGCGGGCTCGGACAGGTGGGTGAAGACGCTGAAGGCGAAGGCGAGGTCGAAGGGCCCGTCGAAGGGCAGGGTCGTGCTCGTCGGGTCGGTGAGGCCGAACGTCGCCCGCACGCCGTTCTTCTGGCAGACGTCGAGGATCCCCAGCACCGGATCGCACGCGAACAGCCGCTCGGCCGGCACGTCGCGCGCGAGGAAGCGCGTCACCCGCCCCCACCCGCAGCCGAAGTCCAGCACCCGCGCGTCCTCGGTCAGCCAGGGCTTGAGGACCCGGTAGAAGGCGAGTGTCTGCGCGGCCAGCCGCGCCCCGCTGGCCCCGTTCCACAGCTCCTGCCAGGACGGCTCGGGGACGTCGGGCAGCTGCGCCGCGACCTCCGGGAACCCGTCGTACTGGCGGGTGAGCAGCAGCGCCCACAGCTCGTCGCCCGCCGCGTGCGGATCGTCCGGGACGCCGACCGCGCGGAGCACGGCGTCGTAGCGCTCGGGTGCGGCTACCTCGGGAGACGGTCTGCGGAAACGCACCGGGTCACGGTAGGTCGACGAGCCGGTAGCCGACGCCCCAGACGTTGACCACGAAGCGCTCGCCGCCGACGCCGAGCTTGCGCCGCAGCCGGCAGGCGTGGGAGTCGAGCGTGCGCGTGGAGCCGCGGGAGGCGAAGCCCCACACGTCCCGCAGGAGCTCGTCCTTCGTGAACACGCGCGTGGGATCCGCCACCAGTGCGCGCAGCAGCGAGAACTCCTTCGCCGAGAGCTCGACCGGTTCTCCGCCGACGCGGACGTCGCGGGTCGGCGGGTCGACCTCGAGCGCCCCCACGCGCACGCGGGCGGCGCCCCCGCCCGCGCCGCCGCCCCGCCGCAGCAGCGCCCGGACGCGCAGCAGCAGCTCTGGATAGCTGAAGGGCTTGGCCACGTAGTCGTCCGCCCCCTGCTGCAGGCCGCGGACCCGGTCGAGCTCGCTCCCGCGGCCGCTGAGCACGATGAACCGCTGCGCCGGATCGACGCGGGCGGTGCGCGCGTCCTGCCCGCGGACGTCGCTGATCAGGGAGAGGCCGGAGGCGTCGGGGAGCTCGACGTCGACGATGGCCACGGCGGGCGCGTGCTGCTCGAGGGCGCGGCGGCCGGCGGCGGCATCGGCGGCGACGACCATCTCGTAGCCGTCGGCGGTCAGGTTGTCGGCGAGGAACGTGCGCAGCGCGTAGTCGTCCTCGACCAGCAGGAGGGTGTCGGTCATACCCGTAGTAGGTCCCGGGCCGCAAGATCTCTCCCAAAGGAGAAATAAAGGAGGAGTCCAGGCTATGTTTCCGACGCCTCGCCTGGGCAGCGGTTTCGCGGCCCGGGCGACTTTCTACATCATGGACCAACTTCGCCGCGGGAATTACGATTCAGGCCAGGACTACGTCCTGGAATACGGAGAGCTGCGCTTCACGTTCAACGAGCGTGACTTCGCCGAGCGCGTCGAGCAGGCGGGCGTGAAGCTCGGCTTCGTCGACGCCCGCCTCGACGGCCACGAGCTCGAGGACCTGGTCAACCTGACGGTGAACGGCGAGGTCTCCGATCCCGCCTCGGGCCTGGGTGAGCACGTCAACGACTGCTGGCCGGAGATCGTCGGCCCGTCGGACCGCTCCCTGGTCCACTGGCTGCGCCGCCTCGTCTTCCGCTCCGCCTGGCTCGACCAGCGGGTCAAGGAGGGCGAGCTGGACATCGTCTTCTGCGACGAGACGCACACCTTCGGCTACGTGCAGCCGGATCGGGAGGCCGAGCCGATCGAGCTCAGTCCCGAGCCGAACTGGCACCGCGTCGCCTACGTCCCGCGCTGAGCGCCGATCAGCTCCAGGAGCGAGTCGGCGTGCTTGTCGACGAAGGACGGGCCGATGCCCTTGATCTCCAGTAGCTCCGCGGGCGTCTTCGGGCGCTGGCGCACCACCTCGCGCAGCGTCGCGTCCGTCGCCACCGTGTAGGCGGGCTTGCCGTCGGCGCGATCGCGGCGCCAGGCCTTCAGCGGCTCCATCTCGGAGTCCGGGACGGGCGGGCCGTCGTCGACCGCGGCCGTCTTCTTCGAGCCCTTCCCGGCGTTGATGGGCGGGAGCCAGTCGACGGGATCGTGGACGTCGCAGCAGCGCCCGAGCGGGGCGATCGGCTCGTCGTCCCCGAAGTGGTCGAGCAGCTGGCGCCGGCGGCAGACGTCACCCGTGGCCGCGTAGCGCTCGATGGAGCGGTAGGACTGCCAGCGGCGGTCCTTGGCGGCGCGGCACAGGCGGTCGGCGGCGGCGTGGTCGAGCCCGCCGGGTGAGACGGAGACGCGTAGTCGTCCTCCGGCCCCGGGCGCCAACGTGACGGCTCCGGCGCGCTCGGCGATGGCCAGCGCGATGCGATCGCGGTCGTCGGCGGCGTCGAGCTCGGCGTCCTCCCCGCGCGCCTGCAGGCGGCCGACGACGGCGCCGACCTGCTCCACCGTCACCTCTGCCTCGCCGATGAAGCGGACGAGGCGGCCGAGGTCCGAGCGCGACGCGAGCAGCACCGCGCGGGCGGCGTCACCGTCGCGGCCGGCGCGACCGGCCTCCTGGTAGTAGGCCTCGAGGCTCGACGGGAGCGCCCAGTGCCAGACGGAGCGGACGTCCGCCTTGTCGACGCCCATGCCGAACGCGTTGGTGGCGACGATGACGTCGATGTCGCCGCGCAGGAACGCGTCCTGGCGGCTGCTGCGCGTCCCGGCCGGCATGCCCGCGTGGTAGGCGGCGGCGCCGAGCAGCTCAGCGATCTCCTCCGTCGACTTGCGCGTCCCGCAGTAGACGATCGCGGGCCGGTTCTCCGGCATCGCGACGCCGGCCACCAGGGTCGCCCGCTTGCGCGCGACGGAGCCCTGGCCGTCGAAGGGCAGGACGTCGAAGGAGAGGTTGGGCCGGTCGAAGCCGGACCGCACGCGCTCGGGGTCGCGCAGGCCGAGCCGGGCGACGATCTCCTCGGCGACCTTGGGCGTCGCCGTCGCCGTGCAGGCCATCACGCACGGGCGGCCGAGCTCGTCGATGATCCCGGCCAGGCGCAGGTAGTCGGGCCGGAAGTCGTGGCCCCACTCGGAGACGCAGTGCGCCTCGTCGACGACGAACAGGGCGATGGTGCGGTGGGCGAGCGCGTTGCGGAAGGCGCCGGACGCGAACCGCTCCGGCGCGGCGAAGACGACCTTCGCCGTCCCGTCGCGGATGCCGTCGAGCGCCGCGAGGTTCTCGTCGGAGCCCGACGCGAGCATGACCGCCGGGTGGCCGAGGCTCGTGAGCCGCGCGCACTGGTCGCGCATCAGCGCGATCAGCGGGGAGACGACGACCGTCAGGTCATCCCCGGCGAGCGCCGGCAGCTGGTAGCAGAGCGACTTGCCGCCGCCCGTGGGCATGACGACCAGCGAGTCGCGGCCGTCGAGCGCGGCCTGCACCGCCTCGCGCTGCCCGGGCCGGAAGGTCGCCAGGCCGAGCAGGGAGAGCAGGCCCTCGGGCGTCGCGTCGCTGATCGGCGCGGACGGCCGCACCACGGTGGGCGCGGCCGGGACCGCCGCGGCGACCCGCCGGGCGGCGAGCTGGGCCAGCGGCGTCAGCGCCGCGCGCTCGTCCGGCGCCAGGTCGCTCCAGCCGGCGCGGACGAGGTCCAGCGCCTCCCCGGCCGCGGGCGCGGCAGGGTCGGCGAGGACGGAGGCGAGGGTGGCCAGGGCGCGCTGCACGCCCTGACCATAAGACGGCGACCGGCGGTTAGGCGAGGCGTCTCGGCGCGCGCCTGGGCGATCTTCTCGGCGCCCTCGTCCCCGACGAGCAGCTCCGGCCGCATCGTCTGCGACGCGGTCAGGTCGACGTTGGGGAAGCGGCGCAGCGCGGTCAGCGTGGGATCGAGGGCGATGACCGTGGTCTCGCCGCCCAGCGCGGTCGCCGCAGCGGCGATGACGGTCAGCGACCCGCCGTCGACGATGTTGCGGGCGGCGGCCAGCGCGCGACGCGCGACGTTCGGGGAGACGCCGTCGAGCGAATCGATGACGACGACGGCGTCGCCGCCCCGGGCGGCCACACGGCGACCCTGCTCGACTGCGCCGTCGACGGCCTGGCCCTGCGCGTCGGCGGAGGCGCCGAGGTGGACGCCGGAGACGCCCTCACCCCACTCGCCGGCCTCTTCGGGCCGGGCGCCCGCCAGGACGACGGTGACCTCGAGGCCCTCCTTCGGGAGCGCGCTCGCGATGCGACGCAGCAGCTCGGACTTGCCGGCCAGGGCGCCGCCGGTCACGACGACGCGCGAGCCCTTGCCGAACGGGGTGAGCCACTGGACGGCGTCCACGGTGGCGTCGCCGCCGTTCAGCTCGAGGCGATCGGTCGGGAAGGTGGCCTTCAGCTCGTCGAACTTCGTGCCCTCCCCCGCGACCTCGTCGGCGGACTTGCCGTTGATGGTGTCGACGCGGACGAGCGACGGGAAGCGCTCGGAGCGGCGCGGCGGGCGGACGGGGCCGCCGACGCGGTCGCCGGAGACGAGCTCGCAGCGCTTGATCTGCGCGGCGGACACGTAGACGTCGACGTCGCTGGTCTCGGGGTGGTTCGGGCGGATGAAGCCGGAGCCGTTGCCGGCGAGCTCGATGATGCCCTCGATGGACTCGTCGACCTTCGCGGCGGCGGCGGGTGCGTCGCCGCGGGAGCTGTCGGCGCGGGGGGCGCGCTTGCGGGGCGGGCGGGACCGTGTCGTCTCCTCGGGCTCCTCCTCGTCGGCCTTGTCGCCGGCCTCGACGGCGGCGGACGTCTCGTCGGTCTTGCGGCCGCGGGAGCGGCGGCGGCGGGCGGGCTTGGGGGCGTCCTCGTCGGTCGCACCGTCTTCCTCGACGGCGGCGGGCGCGGGCTCCTCGCCGGACTGCTTGGCGACGATCGCGTCGATCAGGTCGGCCTTGCGCAGGCGGCGGTAGCCGTCGACGCCGAGCTGGTCGGCGATGACGTGCAGATCAGCGAGAGGGCTGCCCTCGAGGGCAGCGGGGTCCAGTACGGACATGATGGGTCCTTCCTATGGGTTGGTTTCGTCGGCATCCGCTCGCGTTGGACAGCGAAGCGGGATTCCGCGGCAAACCCTAGCTCACGGGCTCCCGGCGCAGGTGCTCGGGCACGCGGGCGCCCGCCGGGAGCTCGCGCTCGCCGCGCAGCACGGCGCGCACGGCGAGGTAGTCGCGGACCTCGGCGACGTCGTGGACGCGCAGGTAGGTCGCGCCGGCGTCGACGCCGAACCCGATCGCCGCCAGCGTCCCCGCGAGGCGCTCGCGCGGGCGCCGCTCGACGATCGCGCCGACGAAGTCCTTGCGCGACACGGCGAGCAGGACGGGATGTCCGAGGGCGACCAGTGACGGCAGGTCGCGCAGGACCGCGACGGTCTGCGCCGGGGTCTTGCCGAAGTCGGGGCCCGGGTCGAGGATGAGGTCACGCACGCCGAGCGACTGGGCGTAGGCGGCGCGGTCGCGCAGCCAGCCGACGACGTCCATCGCCCGGTCCTCGTCGAGCGACTGCTGCTTGGGGGCGACGGGCGTGTGCATGACGACCAGGGCGGCGCCGGTGCGGGCGCAGACCTCACCCAGGCCCGGGTCGGCGAGCCCCGAGATGTCGTTGACGATGGAGGCGCCTGCGGCGACCGCGGCATCGGCCACCGCGGGCTTGTAGGTGTCGACGGAGACGCGCGCGCCGAGCTCGCCCGTCACCCGCTCGATGAGGGCGACGACGCGATCGAGCTCCTCCTCGACGGACACCGCCGGCCGGTTGGTGACGTTGGACTCGCCGCCGATGTCGAGCAGGTCGGCGCCCGCCGCGAGCAGCGCCTCCGCCTGGCGGAGCCGGTCGTCGGTCGTCTTCGCGGAGCGGTCGTCGGAGAAGGAGTCGGGCGTCGCGTTGAGGACGCCCATGATCTGCGCCGTCACTTGCAGTCCGGCTGCTCGGCGGGGCAGAACTTGTCGCCGGGGGGCGGGACGACGTCCTGGCCGGCTGCCTGGGCGGAGCCGGGGCCGGGCTTGGGGGCACCGGGCGTGCGGCGCCGGGTCGTCACCTCCGAACGCGGCGACAAGGACGGCGATGAAGAGGAGGAGAGCAGCGGCCGCCGCGATGAGCCGGCGGCGGCCGACGACGAGCGAGGGTCGAGCCGTCTGTGTCGCTTCGCGGTGGCTATATCCACCGTCAGGCGACACAGCCGGCGTCGTGGTCCAGGTGCGGCAGGCGATCTCGGCCTCGCGGAGGGCGAGCCGCGCCGCCTGGCAGGGCTCGCAGCCGGCGAGGTGCTCGCGGGCGCGGTCGAGGTCGCCCGCGCTGACCGCCTCGCCGTCGCCCTGGGCGGCGAGGACGTAGCGGGCCGGCGCGCACTGGGGCGTCCTCCGTGGCGGCGGCCCGGCCTCGTGGAGATGACCCCACACCGACAGGCGAGCGGAGACGAGCAGCTCGGCGACGCCCTCGCGCCCCACCCCGAGCTCCTCGCCGATGGCCCGGTAGTCCGCCCCGTCCTTCTCCTTCAGTGCCAGGACCCGCTGCTCCGCCGCGGGCAACGCGGCGACCGCCTCGTCCACGCGGGAGGCGAGGACGCTCATGCGACGAGGAGCCCCTCCGCGGCGGCCTCGTCCCGGAACGCGCGCGCCTCCAGGGCCACCCGCTCGGCGTCCCAGCCGAGCTCAGCGCCCATGGCGGCCGCCACGCGCGCCACCGGCTCGTCCCCGTCGAGCAGCGCGCGGGCGTCCAGCAGCGCGAGCCGCGTGCGGCGCAGCAGGACGTCGCCGACCGTCTGCGCCTGCTCGCGGCGGGCGGCGAAGACGGCCTCGGCGAGCAGGTCGGCGTGGCCGGGCAGGATCGGCTGCGCGAGCTCACCGCGCTCGCGGGCGACGCCGAGCACCTCGTGGGCGGCGTAGCCGTAGCGGTCGGCGAGGCGGCCGTAGGACTCGTCCGGGACGCCCTCCACCCGCGGCAGCCCCTCGCGGGTCGACGGCCATCCCGAGCGGGATCTCGTGCGTGCGGCACGGGGCGACACGGCCGTCGCGCTCGACGATGCGATCGACGGTCGACTTCGCCATCCGCCGCCACGTCGTCAGCTTCCCGCCGGTGATGGTGATCATCCCGCTGGAGGTCTCGTAGAGCTCGGCCTTGCGCGAGATGTCGACGGACTTCTTCGGGTCGCCCGTGGAGATCAGCGGCCGCACGCCCGCGTAGGCGCCGCTGACGTCCGCGGCGGTCAGCGAGGACTCGAAGAACGCGTTGGTGGCGTCCAGCAGGTACTCCACGTCGCCGTCGCTCGGCTTGACGTGGTCGAGGTCGTCCCCCTCGTCGTAGGTGACGTCGGTGGTCCCGATCAGCGTCTGCCCGAGCCACGGCAGCACGAACATCATCCGGCCGCTGCCGGCCGGCGCGATCGCCCCGTCGACCACCGGCAGCTTCTCCGAGGGGACCAGCAGATGGGTGCCGCGAGTCGGCTTGATGACGGGCACCTCGGCCTCGTCGCGCAGCTCGTCGGGGCGCAGCCGGTCCGCCCACACGCCCGTCGCGTTGACCACGGTGCTCGCGCGGATCACGAACTCCTCGCCGCCGAGGGCGTCGCGGACGTTGACCCCGGTGGCGCGCCCGCCGTCCTCGACCAGCGACGTGACCTCGCAGCGGTTGGCGAACACCGCGCCGAAGCGCTCCGCCTCCCCGAGCACGGTGAGCACGAGGCGGGAGTCGTCCGTCTGGCAGTCGTAGAAGAGGTAGCCGGACGAGGGGCCGCGCGCCGCCAGCGCGGGGAGGCGCTCGGCGATCTCGTCCCCGTCGATGATGCGGTGGCGGTCCGGCGACCAGTCCTCGAAGCCGTCGCCGTTCGCGTCTCTGCGGGCCTTGCGGCGCGCCAGCGGGGAGCGCGGCCGGTCGACCGCCATCACGTCGTACATGTTCAGCCCGACGCCGACCTTGCGATCGGGACGCTCCCCGTCGAAGGCGGGGATGATCATCGGCAGCGGCTTGACCAGGTGCGGGGCCAGCGCGACCATCAACTGGCGCTCGAGCAGTGCCTCGCGGACGAGGCCGAGGTCGAAGTTCTGCAGGTAGCGCAGGCCGCCGTGGACGAGCTTGGAGGAGCGCGACGAGGTGCCGCTGGCGAAGTCCGCCCGCTCGACCAGAGCGACGCTGTACCCGCGCGTGGAGGCGTCGAGCGCGACCCCGACGCCGGTGATCCCGCCGCCGACCACGACGACGTCGAAGGGCTCGGAGGCGAGGGCGCGGAGGGCGGCGGCGCGGTCCAGCATCCGCAAGAACGCTATCCGGAGCTTCAGACTGAGCGGTGACGTGCCGATAGCGGCAGCACATGCTGCGCATCGACGAGTCCGCCAAGACCCTGGTCGCGCCCGACGCCGCTGAGCTCGTCCCCGACGAGCCGCCGTCCCGCGACGAGCTCCACGCCCTGATCTCCTCCGGATGGAACGCCTTCGCGGCGGAGATCGGCCTGCCCCACGTCCACGCGGTCGCGCCGAACCCCGCCCCGGGGATCGACCTGCTCGCCGTCGACACCAACGACGGCCGTCCGGTCATCGTCACGGTCGCCGACGGCCACGCCGCCGATCACCTCAACGGGATGGTCGCCGCGGCCGCCACCGTCGCCGGCTGGGACGGTGATCGCCTGGGTGCGATGCACGAGGCGCTCAAGGCTCACCCGTCCCCGAAGATGGTCCTCGTCGGCGCGGAGTTCGACGCCGGCTCGGTCACCATCGTCGACTGGCTGGTCCAGCACGGCATCGTCGTCGCCGGCTACGGCATCGAGGTCGCCCGCCGCGGTGGCGAGCGCATGATGACCGTCGTCCAGACCTACCCGGCGGTGCCGGCCGCCGAGGTCGACGAGCCCGAGTTCGTCGCCACGGCCGAGCCGGTCAACTCCGCTCCCCCGCCGCCGCCGCCCCCGGCGCCGGTGGAAGCCGCGTAAGCACTTCGGCGAGTCCCTGGGGTCTCCCCCGGCGGGCTCATCGGCAGCAGCAGGAACTCCATGCCGACGGCGGTCGCCCCGCCGTCGGCTTCTGCGTTGTCGCCGACCATCAGCGTCTCCTCGGCGGAGGTGCCGAGCATCTCCAGCGCAGCCTGGAAGATCTTCGGGTCGGGCTTCATGACGCCGACCTCGTAGGAGACGGTCGTCCGGTCCGCCAGGCCGGTGAAGCCGTGGTGGCGCAGGATCGTCCGGATGTCGAAGCCGGCGTTGGAGACGACGCCCGTGGGGACGCCGCGGCGCTCGAGCTCTTCAACGACGCCCAGCGCGTCCGGGTACGGCACCCAGGTCTCCGGGCTGGGCGACCTGCTCGTAGACGGCCTCGGCGTGCTCCTCGGAGACGGTCCGCGCCAGCGCGGTGTAGGCGTGGCGGTGGGCCTCCGGCGAGAGGTCCCGACGCTCGTAGTCCTCCGCGATGTCCTCCGGCACCGTCTCCGGGTACGGGCCGCCCGGCAGGCCCGCGGTCCCGAACGCCTCCGCCAGCTCCGGCGGCGCGCCGGCCGCCGCGACCCAGTCGCGCGCGCTGAGCGGGACGAGCAGCGTCCCCGCGTAATCGAAGAGAACCGCCTTCAGCGTCAGAGCGCGTTGAGGATCTCGCCGACGGACGCCTTCGCGTCCCCGAAGAGCATCTGCGAGTTCTCGCGGAAGAACAGCGGGTTCTGCACGCCCGCGTAGCCGGAGGCCATGGAGCGCTTGAAGACGATGACGTTCTCGGCCTCCCAGACGGTGAGCACCGGCATGCCGGCGATCGGGCTGCTGGGGTCCTCGGAGGCCGCCGGGTTGACCGTGTCGTTGGCGCCGATGACCAGGACGACGGAGGTGTCCGGGAAGTCGTCGTTGATCTCGTCCATCTCGAGGACGATGTCGTAGGGCACCTTCGCCTCGGCGAGCAGCACGTTCATGTGGCCGGGCAGGCGGCCGGCGACCGGGTGGATGCCGAAGCGGACCTCGACGCCGGCGTCGCGCAGCTTGCGGGTGAGGTCGGCCACGCCGTACTGGGCCTGGGCGACGGCCATGCCGTAGCCGGGCGTGATGATCACGGACTTCGCGCTGCTTGAGCAGCTCGGCGGCGCCCTCCGCGTTGATCTCGCGGTGCTCGCCGTAGTCCGTCTCCTCGCCGCTGGCGGCCTCGATGCCGAAGCCGCCGGCGATGACGGAGATGAACGACCGGTTCATCGCCTTGCACATGATGTAGCTCAGGTAGGCACCGGAGGAGCCGACGAGCGCGCCCGTGATGATCAGCGCGTCGTTCTCGAGCAGGAAGCCCGAGGCGGCCGCGGCCCAGCCGGAGTAGCTGTTGAGCATGGAGACGACGACGGGCATGTCGCCGCCGCCGATGGAGGCGACGAGGTGCAGGCCGAGGGCGAGCGCGACGATCGTGGCGAGGACGAGCGGGACGACCCCGGGATCGGCGCAGAACCAGGCCGTGAGCGCCGACGAGCACGACGAGCGAGCCGAGGTTGAGCGCGTTCTTGCCCGGCAGCACCAGCGGCTTGGAGTTGATCTTCGCCGACAGCTTGAGGTTGGCGATGATCGAGCCGGTGAAGGTGACGGCGCCGATGAAGATGCCGATGACGACCTCGGCGTGGTGGATGCCGAGCGTGCCGAGCGCGTCCAGGTGCTGCGCCTCCGCGCCGCGCGGCTTGTCCTCGACCTCGAGGAAGCCGTTCCAGCCGACGAGCACGGCGGCGAGGCCGACGAAGGAGTGCAGCAGCGCGATCAGCTCGGGCATCCCCGTCATCTCGACGATGCGCGCGCGCCACAGGCCGATGGCGGCGCCGATGACGATGGCGATCACCATCAGGATGGCGCCGGAGGTCTCGATGTCGCGGTCGATCGCCAGGACGATCGTCGCGACGAGGGCGACGGCCATGCCGGAGATGCCGAAGCGGTTGCCGACCTTGGCGGTCTCGTGCTTGGAGAGCCCGGCGAGCGCCGCGATGAAGAGCAGCGCCGCGACGATGTAGGCGGCCTGCGCCGCGGTTTCGACGGTCATGGTCGGCTAGCTCCTCGAGAACATGGCGAGCATGCGGCGCGTCACCGCGAAGCCGCCGAAGATGTTGATGCTCGCGAGCAGGATCGCCACGGCGGCGACCACGGTGATGGCGGTGTCGTCGTGCCCGATCTGCAGCAGGCCGCCGACGACGATGATGCCGGAGATGGCGTTCGTCACGGACATCAGCGGCGTGTGCAGCGCGTGGTGGACGCTGCCGATCACGTAGTAGCCGATGACGATGGCCAGCGCGAAGACGGTGAGCTGCGGGCAGCAGCGCGCGCGGCGCGAAGGCGGCCAGCAGGAAGAAGGCGAGCGCGGCGGCGAGCACGATGCCGAGGCGCTTCTCGTCGGACATCGGCTCCGGCGGCGGGGCCTTCTCGACGGCGGCGGCCGGCGCGGCCTTCGGGGCGGCGGACACCTGCACCTCCGGCGGCGGCCAGGTCAGCTCGCCGTCGCGGACGATGGTCATCGACCGCTGCACGACGTCCTCGAAGTCGAGCTCGAGGACGCCGTCCTTCTCGGGCGTCATCAGCTTCATGAGGTTGACGAGGTTCGTGCCGTAGAGCTGCGAGGACTGGGCCGGGAGGCGACCCGACGAGGTCCGTGTAGCCGAGGATGGTGACGTCGTTGTCGGTGACGACGGCCTCGCCCTTGACGGTGCCCTCGACGTTGCCGCCGTTGGCCGCCGCCATGTCGACGATGACGCTGCCGGGCTTCATCGAGGCGACCATCTCGGACGTGATCAGGCGCGGCGCGGGCCGGCCCGGGATCAGGGCGGTGGTGATGAGGACGTCGATGTCCGGGACCGTCTTCGCGTAGAGCTCGGCGGCGCGGCGGTTGTAGTCGTCGCCCATCTCCTTGGCGTAGCCGGTGGAGCTGACCTCGGCCGACTCGTCCGCGACGGCCAGGTACTCGCCGCCGAGGGAGGCGACCTGGTCGGCGACCTCCGGGCGGGGGTCCGTGGCGTAGACGATGGCGCCCAGGCTGCCGGCCGTGCCGATGGCCGCGAGGCCCGCGACGCCGGCGCCGGCGACCAGCACCTTCGCCGGGTTGACCTTGCCGGCCGCGGTGACCTGGCCGGTGAAGAAGCGCCCGAACGTGTGGGCGGCCTCGACGACGGCGCGGTAGCCGGCGATGTTGGCCATGGAGGACAGGACGTCGAGGGACTGCGCGCGCGAGATGCGCGGGACCGCGTCCATGGACAGCGCGGTGATCGGCCGCTTGCCGAGGTCCTCGACGATGGCCTCGTCCAGGCGCGGCGAGAGCAGGGCGATGAGGGTGGCGCCGTCCTTGAGGCCGCCGAGCTGCTCCTTCGAGGGTGCGTTGACGCCGAAGACGATGTCGGCGGCGAGCGGGTCGCCGATGGTGGCCCCGGCCGCCTCGTAGGCGTCGTCGGCGAAGCTGGAGGCGTCGCCCGCGCCAGGTTGCGATCACGACCTCGTAGCCGAGCTTGAGCAGCTGCTCGACCGTGGCGGGCGTCGCGGCGACCCGCGTCTCCCCGGCCTGGGCCTCTTTGAGTACGCCGATCCTCATGCGGCGCGCAACCGTACAAGAACGTTCAGCCAGCTTCCGGCGACTCGCGCCAACTCGCCCAACGCCTTTGTCCGCGCCGGCGCAGCGAAGGCGACCGGCTTCGGCGTCTTCTCCGGCTCGGCCTTGCGCTTCGCCTTCGGTCTCGGGGTCGCGGTCGGCTCCGGGGCGGGGGTCTCGACGGCCACGCGGACCTTCCGGCTGACGCGGCGCAGCGGGAACGGCTGCTTGGCGAACGCGGCGACGGCCTGGGCGGTCACCCACACGGGGGTCTGGGTGCTCGTGCGGGAGTAGCGGACGGCGCCGCTCGGGGCGGTGAGGCCGCGCAGGTAGGCGAGCGGCCGCTTCACGCTGCGCCCGGCGGCGACCAGGCCCTGGACCGCCCACGCCGTGGACTGCGCGTTGGACGACCCGCCCGGGGTGAGCGGGTAGCCGCCGTCGCGGTTCTGGTGGCGGACGAGGAAGCGGGCGGCGCGCCTGATGTGCGCACGCGAGCCCCGCCCGCGGCGACCAGCGCCTGCAGGGGCGCGCTCGTGTCGTCGATGCCCGACTGGCCGCCCTTCCCGGCGAAGTTGAAGCCACCGTCGCGGTTCTGCTGGGACTCGAGCCAGCGCACGGAGCGGGCGAGGCCCGCCGCTGCCCGGCCGCCTTCAGGGCCAGGACCGCGAACGCGGTCGTGTTGACACGGTCGGCGAACGCGCCGCCCTTGCGCGACCGCTTGAGCTCGGCGACAAGCGCGCTCGTGTCCTCGCCGGCGGCGGCCAGCGCGAGGATCGTCCGGGCGCGGGCGCCCGGCGTCGGACGGCTTGGACGTCTTGAGCGCGGTCAGCAGCTTCCCGACGTCCGCCGGGTGCTTGCCCGCCGCCTCGAGGCCCGAGCGCGGCCCAGCCCGTGTAGAGGTCGGCCGACGCCTGGCCGGGCGCGCCGCCGAAGCCGCCGTCGGCGTTCTGGGCGCCCGGCAGGTACTGCGGTCGGCGACTTCGCCAGCGCCAGCGCCGGGAACAGCAGGAGCGTCGGCAGCACGGCCGCGATCGGGATCCAGCGGACGTGCATGCGCGTCTCGAAGCGGCCGAGCGCGCGCACGAACGCCGGCCCGAAGGCGAGGCAGAAGACGACGTTGCCGATCACGTGCGCGGCGTCGAAGGGCACGCCGCGGCCCATGTAGGCCGAGCAGCGCCGTCAGCGAGTGGTCGGAGTAGTTGACCCACAGGGAGGCGTTGAGCAGCTCCCCGAAGAGCAGGCCGGCGAACGCGCAGGCGAGGGCGAGCGGGACGCGGCCGGCCTTCGGCGCGACGCGGGCGAGACCGGCGCCCAGAGCCCGACGAGCCCCCATGCCGCCATCTGCCACGGCGTCCACGGCCCCTGCCCGAAGAAGAAGTTGGAGGCCAGCGCCGCCGTCGCGCCGACCATGAAGCCGGGCGCGGCGCCGAGCGCGAAGCCGGCGAACAGGACGATGTCCGTGGTCGGCTTGACGTTGGGGATCGGGCGCGAAGGCGATGCGCCCGATCGCCGCCAGCGCGGCGACCGTCGCCACCAGCGCGAGCAGCCGGGACGGCGGCTGCGTGCGCTCCCACCAGGCGAAGCCCGCCAGCAGCGCGACGCCGAGGATGACGATGGAGGCGATCACGCCAGGGCACCCGTTCTCGCAGCAGCGCGGCGCCTTCTTCGGGGGTCAGCGCCGCGCCGCCGAGGATCCGGGCGGTCTGGGTCGCGAAGTACCAGCCGCCGCCGAGGACCTCGCGCGTCGACGCGTCCGCCACGACCTCGCCCTTGCCCATCAGCACGCGTCCGCGATGCCACCGCCACGGCGAGCTCGGCGTCGTGGGTGGCGAGGACGACGGCGACCCCGTCGGCGGCCAGCGCCTCGATGCGCTCCGCCAGCGCGGCCTTGCGGCCTGCGTCCATGCCGCGCGTCGGCTCGTCGAGCAGCAGCACTGCAGGGCGGGCATCGCCGAGGACGAGGTCGAGGGCCAAGCGTCTGGCGCTCGCCGCCGGAGAGGTCGCGTGGGTGGCGGTCGCGCCGAGCGGGCCCGTCGCCGCCCACCGTGTCGTGCAGGAAGTAGTCGCCCGGCGTCTGCAGCAGCAGCGCGACGCGGCCCGCCGCCTTCACCTTCCCGCGCGTCGGCTTGTCGAGGCCCGGCCGCGATCCGCAGCAGCGTCGACTTCCCGGCGCCGTTGCGCCCGAGCAGCGCGACGACCTCGCCGGGCGCGACCGTCAGGGACACGCCCCGCAGCCGCGCCGGCGCGTCCCGCGGCTCCAGCCACACCCGCTTGACCTCCAGCGCCCGCCTCCCGCGGAGGGGTCAGGTCCCGGCACCGGACACGTGTCCTGTGCCGGGACCTGACCCCAGGGTGGCGCGGGCGTCCTTGACGGAGACGGGTGGCGGGGTGATGCCGGCGAGGGCGAACAACTTCGCGCCCGGCGTCTCGGGCGAGAACTCGAGGAAGGCGCGAGGGGAGCCGTCGAAGGCGACCGCGCCGTCGCGCATGGCGATCGACGCGGTCGGCGGCGGACAGGCAGCGCTCGAGGCGGTGCTCGGCGAGCAGGACGGTGGTCCCCCACTCCTCGTTGAGCCGGCGCAGGACGCCGAGGAGCTCGTCGCCGGCGACGGGGTCGAGCTGGGCGGTGGGCTCGTCGAGCAGGACGAGGGCCGGGCGGGTGGCGAGGGCGGCGCCGAGGGCGACGCGCTGGAGCTCGCCGCCGGAGAGCTCGTGGGTGGGGCGGTCGAGCAGCTCGGCGATCCCGAGGGCGAGCGCGGCCTCCTCCACCCCGCGCGCGACGGCGGCGCCGGACAGGCCCGCGTTCTCGAGCGGGAAGGCGAGCTCGGCGCGGACGGTCCCGAGGACGACCTGCGTCTCCGGGTCCTGGAAGAGCGTGCCGGCGACCCGCGAGAGGTCGGCGGGGCCGTGCTCGCGGGTGTCGAGGTCGCCGACGACGCAGCGGCCCGCGAACGTGCCGCCGTGGAAGTGCGGGACCAGTCCGGAGGCAGCCCGCAGGAGCGTCGACTTGCCCGACCCCGTGCCGCCGGCGAGCGACGACGAACTCGCCCGGCTCGATGTCGAGGGAGACAGTCGCGCAGCGCCGGCGCGCTCGCGCCCGCGTACGTGTACGTGACGCGGTCGAGGCTCAGCATCCGCGCCGGTCCGCGAAGGGGGCGAGCATGGCGACGGCGAGCAGCGCGCAGGTGAGCAGGACGCCGCCGTCGACCGGACCGACGACGCGCGGGTAGGCGTCGAAGGGCGCAAGCCGGTGGCCGACGACCGCCAGCACGAACAACGCCACTGCGGACAACCCGAAGGCGAGGTCGTGGCGCGACCAGGCGCGGCGCAGCGCGGGGGACCGGCGGCCGGTCCCGTAGCCGCGGGTCTCCAGCGTGGCGGCGACGTCGATCGCCCGGTCCATGCGTCCCCGTGGCGACGGCGCGGACCAGCACCATCCGCGATGCGGACTCGCCCGCCAGGCACCGCTGCGCGTCGGCGAGGCGGCGGGCGTCGCGGGCCATCACGGGCACGAGCCGGGTCGCGAGCGCAGCGGTCAGGGCGCTGGAGAAGGAGAGGCGCCGGACGGCTCGCAGGAGGTCGTCGGGATCGACGGCGGCGGAGTACAGCCGGGCGACGGCGAACAGCGCGATGGCCAGCAGGGCGTAGACGCCGCCCTGGACCACTGCCTCGAGCGTCACGTCGAAAGGCCCGCCAAGGCGGTAGATGACGGTCAGCCCGTCGCGGGTGGTCAACGCGTTCATGAGCACCACCGTCACGCCGAACGGGATACCGAAGGCGACGCCGATCAGCACGGGCCGGCCCACCCGCGAGGCGTAGCCGGCGGCCACCACCGAGCCGATCAACACCGCGAGCGCGAGCGGATGGTGCACCGACAGCGCGACGGTGACGACCGCGAGGCACCACGCGGCTCCGACCACCGCGCGCGCGGCGTGCAGCGGGCTCCGGCGGCGGGCGTAGATCACGGCCTACGGGTCCTGGCGGATCGGCAGGCTCTCGGCTCGCCCGTCGATGAGCGCGACCGCGAAGCGGTTGTTCAGCACGTCCGTGCGCAGCGCCGCCGCGGCCGCGGCGACCCCGGCGTCGTCGGTCCCGGTGATGATCCAGGTCGGCTTCTGCGGCGCTGACCTTCGTCGCGGCCACGAGGCCGACGGAGCCCGTGCGCGTCTGCGCCACCTCGCCGCGCTCGTCGAGCAGCTCGAAGCCGTCCGTCGCCCGGCCGGGCGTAGACGCCGGACGCCTGCGGGCCGCGCTCCAGCGAGCGGCGCGGCCGCCTCGCCGCGGATCTTCGACCACGGGCCGATCACGATGCGCAGGGTCTTCTGGCCGAACGCGGTGCCGATGCCGGTCCGCGAGATGCCCGTGACGCCCTCATCGTTCAGTCGCGTCTGGACCTCGTCGCAGGAGCGCTCCTCGCCCGCGCACACGAGCGCGAGCGGGATGCGCTTGCCCCCCTCGCCGGCCAGGAACGGCTCGGGCCAGGAGCCGACGACGGCCGGGATGCGCTGGGCGTTGCGCCCCAGTCGTGGCGGTCCCACCAGATCTGGTCGCCCGGGGCGATCTTGCGCGACGCGGCGCCGTTCGACTGCCTCGATGCCGTTGACGTAGTAGAACCAGTCGACGGGCCGGCCGTCGGCGTTCTGGCCGCCCGACAGGCCCTCCAGCGACTGGACGAAGCCGCCGCCGTAGCGGGTCGTCACGGTGAACTTGCGCTGCAGGTAGCGCATCACGGTCTCCCCCGCCGGGCACCTTGGAGGAGTCGACGTCGCGCAGCTCCTCGGCGCCGAAGTCGCGGGTGACGACGGACGTTGACGCCGGTGGGCGCGTCGGCCGACGAGCCCGCGCCCGGTCCGCAGCCGGCGAGGACGACGGCGAGCAGCACGAGGACGGCGCGCCTCACTGCACCTCCACCGGATCCGGGAAGGACCGGACCCACCTGGGAGCGGTGGCCACGACGTCCAGTGTGCCGGTCTCGGGCCCGAGCGTCACGTGCGCGACGCCGTCCGCGTCGGCGACCGCGCTCGCCGAGTCGCCGACGCTGACCGTCGCGCCCGCCGCCGGGATGCCCTTGCCCTGGTCGTCGTAGGCGCGGACCTGCACGTCGAGGACCTCGCCGGCGGCGCCGACGTCGGCGAGCGTCATGGTGTCCAGCGTGCGCTGGCAGCCCGTCTGCCCTGCCGGCACCAGAACCACAGCACCCGGCCGCGCGTGCGCGACGCCGGGTCGGCCGCTCCGCTGGACGGCGTCTGGTGCCCGCGCTTGTAGACCCAGCCGTCGGCGCCCGTTCTCCTGCTCGCCGGCCACGCCGCGCACGTACAGGCCCGACGCGGCGGCCGCCTGCCTGCCGCACGCCCCGTAGTCGCGCAGGGAGAGCTTGAGCCGCGCGTCGAGCAGCGCCGCCAGCGGCGTGCGCGCGGCCACGGCGCAGCGACGGCCGCCCACCTTCACGTGATCGGCCCCGGCCTTGACCGCGCGCGGGCCGGACAGCGTCTTCGTGCGCCCGACGACCAGCAGCTCGCTCGCCGAGGCGGGTGCTGCGCAGACCAGCGTGAGGAGGACGACCAGCGTTCTCATCTGACGAAGAACACCACCCGGTTGCGTCCGCGGGCCAGCTGCTCCACGTTGCCCGCGGGATCCTTGGAGACGACGTCGAGGACGTAGCGCCCCTTCCGCAGCCGCTCCGGCAGCAGGTAGGAGATCGTCCGTGTCGCGGCCGACCTCGAAGCGCGGGTGACGGCCGCACCGGGTGCTGCGCGAACTTCGCCGCGCGCGTCGTCGAAGCGCCAGCAGCGGTGCCCGACCTGCCGGGTCAGCCCGAGGGTGACCTCGTCGACGGGCTCGTCGACGGTGGCCGCAGCGTCCGCGGCGCGCGCTTGCGGAAGACCTGCTGCTCGCGGATGCCCCGGACGGCGGAGTAGGGAGGCCGCGCGTCGGCCGCGGGCGACCGGCGAGGGGTCGGCGTCGGCGCGGCGGTCGGCGAGGACGGGGGCGGCGTCGGGAGTGCCGGACGCGGGCGGGTCGGTGACGGTCACGGTCGCCTCGTCGCGGACCTGGTCGCCCTTCGTGGCGGTCAGAGCGTCGTGGTGCCCGCGCTGGTCGAGGGTCACCTGTGCGGTGCCGTCGGCGCCGGTCGTGGCGCCGCCGATGCTCGCTCCCGCGGCGGCCGCGGGCGACCGCCGGGTCCTCGGCGTCGTCGAACTGGCCGCGACCGTCACGGTGAAGGGGACGCCGGTGGTCGCGGTGGCCGGCGCGGTCAGGTCGAGCGGGCGGCCGTCGAAGCAACCCGTCGCACCGTCGGCCGTCGCAGCGCGGCGTAGAAGAGCAGCTCGTCCCCGACGGTCGGGGTGTAGCCGCAGATGCCCTCGTTGGAGAAGACGTTGTCGTGGTCGAAGCCCCAGTAGCGGTTCGTGTCGCACGACAGGGTCTCCGTGAAGACGCGGTCGACGGTGCAGGGACCGAAGCCGTCGTAGTAGGTGGCGTCCCAGTTGCCGCCGGAGGCGCGCTCGAGTGCGCCCGCCGCGGCCGGTGCGCGCCGAGCAGGTGTTGCCGCCTTGGTGACGGCCGGGACCCGTCTGCGGCGACGCTGGCGTTGACGAGCGTCCTGGTTGCGCCCTCGACACGGACGGTGACGTCGGCGTGTGCGACGGGCACGGCGAGGACTGCGAGCAGGAGACCGGCGAGTGCGGTGCGTTTCATGCGTTGACCCCTTTCCACGAGGGCGTTCGGCGTTGTGGTCGGAGGGAGGTCTCCTGACTTCCGGCCACTCCCGCGCCTTCCCGATCGCTCAGTGGCACGTTGCGGGCTGCTCCCGGTCACAGTGGCGGGACCGCGCCGGTCTCGCACCGGCTTCCCTGTTCGTCCGACCTTAGATTGTCCGGCGGAACTCTAGATGGTGAACCTGACCCGCATCTACACCAAGCTCGGCGACGGCGGCGAGACGCACCTCGGCGACATGTCGCGCGTGGCCAAGACGGACGCGCGCATCGAGGCCTACGGGACGGTGGACGAGCTCAACGCGCAGATCGGCGTCGCGCTCGCGGCCGGCGACGCCACGCGCGGACTGGCTCCAGCGCATCCAGAACGACCTCTTCGACGTCGGCGCCGACCTGTCCGTCCCGCTCGACGCCGGGCCGACCAAGGCGGGCGAGCGCCTCCGCCTGCGCGCCGACCAGACGACGTGGCTGGAGGAGCGCTGCGACGAGGTCAACGACACGCTCGAGCCGCTGAAGTCGTTCGTCCTACCCGGCGGGACGCCGGCCGGTGCCCAGCTGCACGTGTGCCGCACCGTGTGCCGGCGCGCCGAGCGGCGCACCATCGCCTGCGGGGACGCGGTCAGCCCCGAGACCGTGCGCTACCTGAACCGGCTCAGCGACCTGCTCTTCATCCTCGCCCGGGAGGCGAACGGGCCGGACGAGCCGCTCTGGCAGCCCGGCGGCTAGGGACGCGCCGCAGATCGCGATCGAGGTAGCCGCCGACGACGTCGGACGGGAAGTGCCAGCCGAGCCCGGTGACCGCGAGCCCGACGATGCCGGCGAAGCCCAGGCCGGCCGCGGCGACGGCCATCCGGTGGACGGCCGGGGCGATGGCGATCGCGCACAGGACGAGGGTCAGCGAAGCGGTGGCGTGGCCGCTCGGCCACGACTCCGGAGCGACGTGCACCGCGGGCGTCAGCGGCCCGTTGACGCGGTCCTCCGCCGTGATGACCTTGAGCGCCTGGCTGACGGCGTTGGGGACGACGATCACGGCCGCGGTCACGGCCGCCACCCGCGGGCCGCGGTAGTGGTGCGCGGCAGCGACGACGCCGGACGCGAGCACGGCGTAGGGCGCTGTGTTGCACAGCGCCGCCACGAGCTCCGTCGGCCGGTAGCAGCCGCGTGCCGCGGATGTCGGTCACGCGGCGCAGCAGCGGCCACGTCCGCGCGGTGGCCCACACCCGTGCGGAAGGCCAGCCACCAGGTCAACAGCGCCAGCACGGCCGCGCCGAACGCGACGGCCAGGGAGAGGATCGTGCGGCGCTCGCGATCACGTCCCCTAGACGGTACGGAGCCGCACCTAAACCGCGCAGCGTGCGGCCGTGCCTCGCAACGACCCGACCGATACCGGCGGCCTGTTCATCGGGCGCCGGCCGGGCAGCGCGCCGCTGAAGTACCGCGACACGCCCGAGCGCGGCCTGGATCGCCGCCAGCGCATCGACGGGCTGCTGGCGAACCTGCTGCTGTTCCTCGAGATCCTCGTCGTGCTCTCGTGCTGGGGCCCGCAGCCGGTCGGCTGGCTGTGGGTCGGCTCGCAGATCAGCTACGCCGCCGACTCGGTCATGCTCGGCATCACCGCGGCCTTCTCCGGGCCTGCTGCTTCACGCGTCATGCTCACGCTCTGGGTCACCGTGCGCATGGACGGCCTGTGGCGGATCCTGCGCCGCGCCGCCGGGCACGACCAGAAGGAGGGCGTCCTCGGGCGCATCTTCATGTGGACGGCGATCCTCGCCGGCGCGCGCGTTCTTCGCCTGGCTCATCCTCATCCAGGGGCCCGGGCTCGTCCCTCGGCCCCGCGCAGGGCCCGTGAGCCCCCGCCGGCGGCGGCTGGACTACTACCGCCAGTTCGAGGCGCTCTCCCCGCAGGAGGACTCGGAGCGGCTGCGCAAGGCGCGGACCGAGCAGCGCTCGCAGGAGCTGGCCCGCGTCGACGACCTCGACCTCGCCACGACCACCTGGCACGAGCCGCCGGACCCCGAGGTCGTCAACGCCGCGACCTACGCGCTGCGGCGCTCCATCAACCGCTACCCGGAGACGGCCGGGCCCGGCGCTCGCGGCGATCGCCGCCCACCACGGCGTGCCCGGAGGAGCGCGTCGCCCTCGGCCACGGCGCCGGCCAGCTGCTGCAGGCCGCGCTGCGCGAGATGGCCGCCGGCGGCGAGGTCGTCATCCCCTGGCCGGGCTGGGCCCCGCTGCCGACGCTGGCCGCCCGCGCCGGCGCCCGGCCCATCCTCGCCCCCCACGGCCCGCTCGCCGACCTTCCCGGTCACCGAGGAGACCCGCGCCGTCGTCTTCTGCTCGCCCAACGACCCGACCGGGCACGTCCTCGACCACGCCGAGCTGCGCGCCTTCGCGGAGGGCCTGCGCCCGAGGTGTCCGTGTTCGTCGACGAGGCGCTGGTGGAGCTCGCGCCGCCCGGCAGCTCCGTCGTCCCGCTGCTCGACGAGCTCCCGAACCTGCTCGTGTTCCGCTCGTTCTCGAAGGCGTGGGCGCTGGCCGGCCTGCGCGCCGGCTACGTGATCGGCTCCGCCACGGACGCGGAGCTCCTCGGCGTCCTCACCCCCGGCCAGGGCGTCGCCTCCCCCGCGCAGGCCGCCGTCGCCGCCGCGCTGGAGAACGAGGACCGCGCGCGCCTGCGCCTGCAGCAGCGCCGGACCGCCGCCGCCGCCGAGCGGGCCCGCCTGGCCACCGCGCTCGCCGGAGACGCCCGTTCTCGTTCCCCGAGTCGCAGACGCCACGCCGTGTGGCTGAGCGCAGCGGGGATGACCGCCGCGCAGCTCACCCACGCGCTCGCCGAGCAGCGCATCCACGTCGCCTCCGGGGCCAACTGGGGCGACGACGACCACGTCCGCGTGACCCTGCGCGACCAGCGCTCGACGGAGCGGCTCGTCGCCGCCTTGCGCATACTGGCGTGATGATCACCCTCCACGCGCTGCCGCCGTCCCATCCGTGCATGACGGCGGAGGCGGCGCTCAAGCTCAAGGGCGCTCGAGTACGAGCGGGTCGACCTGCCGTTCGGGTCACTTCAACGAGGAGATGGAGAAGCTCTACGGCGAGGGCGCGAAGACCGGTCCCGGGCGCGATGTTCGACGGCGAGCCGGTGCACGGCTCGCGCGCGATCCTCGCCCGCCTCGAGGCCCTCGACCCCGACCCGCCGCTGTACCCCAGCGACGCGGTGCGCGAGGCCGAGCGCTGGGGCGACGAGGAGCTGCAGGACCTCGGCCGCCGGCTGCCCTGGGGCGCCCTCCACTTCCGGCCGGAGTCGATGGGCACTGATGGCCCCGGCGGGCAGCCGCTGGACCCGGCCGGCACCGACTTCGCGATGCGCTTCACCCGCGGCGAGCTGGAAGTACCACGGCATCACCTGCGAGCGGCTCGCGGCGGACCTGGCGGGGCTGCCGGAGAAGGTCGACCGCATCCGGGGCTGGCTCGACGACGGCACGCTCGGTGGCGAGACCCCGAACGCCGCCGACCTGCAGATCGGCGCGACCGTCCGCGTCCTGCTGTTCGTCGGCGACCTCCATGCGACGCTCGAGCCGATCGCCGACTGGGCGCGCGGGCTGTTCCCGCGACAGGCGGGCGAGGTGCCCGCCGGGGCGTTCCCGGCCGGCTGGATCTGATCGGGCTCCGTCGGCCCGGGCGTGAGCCCGGCGGCGACGCAGACCATGGCGAAGGCGATGATGCGCAGGACGAGCAGCGGCGTGCTGTCGGGCAGCGGCTCGCCGAAGACGATCGGGCCGGCCGCGATGGTGACGATGTTGCCGGCGGTCGTGGTGATGGCGATCACCGCGACGGACGGGCCGAGCTGCAGGGACCGCGCGGAGACGACCAGCCCGACCAGCGACAGCAGCAGGATGACCAGGGCGAGCGGGTGGACGAGGACGAGCGGGCCGAGGTCGCCGAGGCGGCCGGACAGCGCCTTGATGGAGACGTCGCTGGCGCCCCACAGCATGCCGGCCGAGAGCCCGAGGACCGGGCCGGCCTGCGGCGGGTCGCCCGCGCACGGCAGCGGCGGCGACACCGCCGCGAGGGTGACCAGCCCGGCGTAGAGGGTGAGGTCGCCGACCTGCCAGTCGCCGTGCTTGGAGTCTCCCGTGTTGCCCAGGGTCGCGGCCAGCAGCGCGAGGCCGGCGGCGGTGATGATCACGCCGATCCACTCGCGGCGGGAGACCTCGAGCCCGAAGAGGCGGTCGGCGAAGATCGTCACGAGCGCCAGGCCGCCGGCGATCACCGACTGCACGAGGCTGATCGGCGCCAGCGCCAGCGCCGCGACGTGGAAGCCCCACGCCGCCATCGCGACGAGGATCCCGAGCGTCCACCAGCGGTTGGAGAACAGCGCGACGGTGCTCGCCCACGGATGCCGCCACTCGACGGGCGGGCGCGTCGGCGGCGCCCTTCTGCTTGAGCAGGAAGCCGAGGCTGGCCACGATGGAGCAGGCGATCGCGAGCAGGAGCCCCAGCTGGACGGAGAACGGCATCGGGTCCTGCGGACGCTAGGGATCGAACGAACGTCCAGCCGGTGCGTGACGTTCGTCACGACCGGACAGGCCCGGCGCATGATCATCGCCGGCGTCATCGCCTTCTGCATCCTGCTCGCCGTCCTGGCCTTCGTGTTCCCTCGGCTCTCGAAGGGTCCCGAGCGCGCTGGGAAGGGCGTCATGCGGTGGGGTCGCAGGGCGGCGCCAAGGCGCCCGGCAAGCTCGGCGAGTGGCTGTCCAAGCCCTTCCGCTCCGGGTCGAAGGCGATGGACAAGTCGGGCTCGGCCGGACGCAAGGGCCGCGGCAAGCTTCCGCTTTAGATTCAAGTTGAAGGGGGTTTGGCGCCGAACTACGTCAAATGGACATCATTCGCGCCCGGCGGGGGCGCGTCGCGCTCATCGCCTGTGCCGCTGCCTTCGCAGCCACTCACGGTGACGCCAACGCCGCCACCGCTCCCTCGTTCTCCTGCACCGCCAACGCCGTGACCGCCCAGGTCGCCGGCGGTTCCGTCGTCAACCCGATCACCGCAGGGGGCGACGGCAAGGCCTGTCAGCCGGCGATCGCCGGCCTGCCCAACGTCGGCGAGGCGGTGTCGCTGCAGTCCATCATCACGGCCCGCACCGCCTACGCGGCGGTCGATCCCGGGCGGCGACAAGCCGTCCGCCTCCAAGCCGTCGGCGGCGGCCGGCGTCGAGGGCCTCGACGTCACACTCGGCGGCCCGCTGCTCGGCGTCGGCGCGGCGCGCTCGGCCATCACCGGCTCCTGCGCCGGCGGCAACGCCACCCTCAAGCCCACCTCCGAGGTCGCCAGCATCTCCCTGGCGGGCACGCCCATCGTCCTCGACGGCGTCGTGCAGCCGATCACGGACGCGCTCACCGAGGCCATCGGCGCGCTCGTCGAGGTCCGGCTCAACGAGGTCGTCGACCTCCCCGGCGGCGGCAAGGCCGTCCGCGCCGCGCACGTCACGCTGCTGCGCGGGAGCACGCCGCTTGCCGACGTGATCGTCGCCGAGTCGCGCCTGGACCTCAACGGCGCCGCGTGCGACCCGAACGCGACGGGCGATCCGCAGCCGCCCATCCCGCCGGTCTGCCCGCAGGGCGCCGTCTACGACGTCAGCCGCAACCTGTGCATCATCGCCGTGCCCGGGTCCCAGACCCCGCTGAACCCCGCCGGTGACCTCACCGGCCCCGGCTCGGTCATCGTCGGCGCGCCCTCCAGCGGCCCCTCGGGCGGCACCGTGATCACGCTGACGCAGGCCCGCAAGCGCTTCCCGAAGAGCCCGTGCGTCAAGGGCGGCGGCCCGCTCTACGTCGTCGTCGGCACCAAGGGCAAGGACCGCATCACGGGGACCAACCGGCGTGACCGGATCATCGGCCTCGGCGGGACCGACCGCGTCGACGCCGGGCGCCGCGCCGGACTGCGTGGACGCCGGCAAGGGCACCGACTTCATCACGGGCGGGCAGGGCCCCGACCGCATGTTCGGCGGCTCCGGTCGCGACGTCGTCAACGGCGACGGCAAGTCCGACCGCCTGCACGGCGGGCGTGGCAACGACACGCTGAACGCCGCCTACGGTCGCGACAACGTCTGGGGCGGGCGCGGCAACGACAAGATCAACGTCGCCACCGCCGGCGCGCTGGCGACGGTCTGGGGCGGCAAGGGCCGCGACAAGGTCCGCTGCAACCCGCGCGAGCTCAAGCGCATCCACGGCGCCGAGATCATCAAGGTCACGCGCCCCTTCAAGGGCTGATCGTGGTGCGGGCCCGCGGCGCCTCGGCGCCGTGGGCCTCGAGCGCCGCCCGGTAGACGGCCAGGTGGCGGTCGGCGATCTCGCGCCGCCGTCGCAGACGCAGCGCGCGGCGGGTCTCGAGGTCCGCCCGCGGCGCGCGCAGGGACGCGCCGATCGCGTCGGCCAGCGAGGTGGGGTCCTCCCAGTCGAAGCCGGCGACCGGGTGCTGCTCGGCGAGGAAGCCGACCCGCCCCGCCGCCACCGGCACCCCGAGGTCCCAGCACAGCTCGAGCCAGCCCGAATGCGTGCCGTGTGCGTAGGGCAGCACGGCGGCGTCGAGGCCGGCGAGCTCGCGCGCCAGCTCGGCGTCCGTCGGACGCGGCGCCTCGACGAGCTGCACCCGCGGTCCGGCCGACGCGCAGAGGCGGCGCACGCGGTTGCGGGCCGCCTCGTCGCGCACCCGGTCCCGCAGGAAGACACGCACGGTGACGTCGCCGAGGTCGCGGACGGCGGCGATGAGCGCGGCGGTCGCGCGCGGCCCGTCGACGTTGGGCCGCAGGTCGCGCAGGTGCATCCCGACCACCCGACCTGGTCCGTCTCGCCGCGGGAGGGGCAGCGCCAGGGGATGCATGTGGGGATGGCTGATGACGGTGGCGGTCCGGCCCCAGCCCGCCGCGATGGCCTCGGCGGCGCCCGTGGTCAGGGTGGTGACGGCGTCCGCGTGCGCCAGCAGGACATCCAGGTGGTCGCGGAACGCCGCAGGCCCGGACAACTGGGGATGCTCGAGATCGTGGACCGTGACCACCAGGGGCCGACCGGCGGCCCGGACCGCCGCGAGGCCGGAGGCCAGTTCGCCCGGGTCGACGGTCTCCACGCCGAAGTGGACGTGCATGACGTCGAAGCGGTCGGCGTTGGCGGCCGTCCAGGCCGGGTCCAGCATCACCGGCGGCCACCACTGACCCGGACCGGCGCCCCGTGGCTGGGGATCGGCGAGCAGGTCGACGTCGAGGCCGAGGTGACGGACGTACGGGTGCCCGCCGGGGACGGAGGCGACGCGCAGTCGTGAGGTGGTGGAAGGAAGGGTGAGCGTCGTCATCGTGCACGGCAACTGCCAGGCCGAGTCGCTGCGACTGATGCTCGACGGCGGAGACCTGCAGACGGTCCGGATCCCGCCCGTCCACGAGATGACTCCGGACGACGTCGTGACGCTGCGCCGTCGGCTCGCGGACACCGACGTGCTCATCTCCCAGCCGGTTCGCGACGGCTACCGCGGCCTGCCGGTGGGGACCGCCGAGCTGGCGACGGCGCTGCCTGCTCGCGCCCGCGTGGTCCGCGTGCCGGTCATCCGCTGCGCCGGCCTGTACCCGCGGCAGGCGATCATCCGGCCGCCGTCCGACACCTCGCTGGTCCCACCCGTCGTCGCCTACCACGACCTCGGCACACTGGCCGAGGCGGCGGGCCGGCCGGGACGCCCGCGCCTCGACGCCGCGGCCGTGCGCGCCATCCACGCCGACTCGCTGGCGGCGCTGCGCGAGCGTGAGGCGCGCCACGGCACCGTCGTCGTCTCCGATCGCCTGGAGCGGCCGACGTTCGCCGACATGCGCACGCTCAACCACCCGGGCAACCCGCTGCTGGCCACCCTGGCCGAGCGCGTCCGGGAGGCGGCGGGCCTGCCGCCGCGGCCGGTGGATCCCGGCCGGCCGCTCCTGAACAGCGTCCACGCGCCGCGCGAGCCGGCCGTGCTGGAGGCGTTCGGGCTCGCCGGCGAGCCGCGCCCGCACTGGCTCGTGGAGGGAGCGCCGGTGGACACGGAGACCGTCCGCGCGGCCCACCTCAGCTGGTACGCCGAGCATCCGGATGCCGTGACCGCCGGTCTCGCCCGCCACGCCGCCGCACTGGAGCACCTCGGCCTGTGACCCCGCGGACCGTCATCCGCGGCGACCACCGCCACGGCGTCAACCGCTACGCCCGCACGGTCGCCGCGCACCTGCCGGAGACCGACGGCGCCCGCGCGCACGTGCACTTCACCGACCGGCTGTGGGGCGCGTCACCGGAGGACGCCGCGGCGCGCTTCGAGCGCTTCGCCGCCGAGGTCCCCACCACCGTCACGCTGCACGACGCGCCGCAGCCCTCCGACGGCGAGCGCAACCTCCCGCGGCGCTCGGAGGCCTACCGCCGGGTGGTCGGCGCCGCCCGGGGCGTCGCGTGCAGCAGCACCCACGAGGCGCGGCTGCTGTCCCGCCACGTGCGCACCCGGGCGCACGTGATCCCGCACTACGTCGAGGCCCCGGACGGGGTACGGCCGGACGAGGTCGACGGCAGCGTGGGGATCCTCGGCTTCATCTACCCCGGCAAGGGGCACCCGGAGGTGCTCGACGCGGCGGAGGGCCTCGCGCCGGTCGTCTTCCTCGGCGGCGCGGCGCCCGGTCACGAAGCCGACGCCGAGGCGCTGCGTCCCCGTGCGGCGGAGATCACGGGCTACCTGGAGGACGCCGCGCTGGCGGCGCGGCTGCGCACGGTCGGCGTCCCGGTCGCCGCGCACCGGCACCTCTCGGCGTCGGGATCCATCGCGACCTGGATCGCGGCCGGCCGGCGGCCGCTCGTCCCGGACGGCCCGTACGCGCGGGAGCTCGCGCCCGGGACGGTGACCCTCTACACCGACCTGCGCGCCGCCATCGCCGCCGCGCTGGCCGACCCGGCGTCGACGTGGCGCGCTCCGGACGTCGACCCCGGCCCCTCGCCCCGGGCGACCGCCGAGGCCTACCGCGCCTGGTGGGAGCAGGTGGCGTGGTGACCGGCCGCACCGTCCCGGGCAACGACTGGTCCGTCCTCGACGGCGTCTGGCCCGAGGAGCCCCCGCGCGTGTCCGTCGTCGTCGTCCACTTCGAGCAGCACGATGAGCTGGCCCGCACGCTCGCGGCGCTCGCCGCGCAGACGCTGCCGCCGGTCGAGGTCATCGTCGCCGACGACGGCTCCGCGCGCGCTCCGGACCTTCCCGCCGGCGTCCGGCTCGTGCGCCAGGAGGACCGCGGCAACCGCACCGCCGCCGCGCGCAACCTCGGCGCCGCCGCGGCCCGCGGCGACGTGCTGGCCTTCCTCGACGCCGACACCGCCCCCGAGCCGGACTGCCTGCGCGCGCTCACCCGCCTGCCGGCGCTGGCGCCCGAGGCCGTGTGCGTCGGGCGGCGCCGCTACGCCGAGCGCGACGGCACCGTCCTCCCCGAGCCGGGATGGCTCGCCCAGGGCTGGGCCGACAGCGACGACCTGCTCCGCGCGGACGACCGCTCCTACCGGTACGTCATCAGCGCCGTCCTGGCCACGAGCCGCTGGTTCTTCGAGGCGGTCGGCCCGTTCGACGACTCCTTCAACGCCTACGGCGGCGAGGACTGGGACTGGGCCTACCGCGCCTGGGTGGCCGGGGGCATCCTCGCCCACGTGCCCGCTGCCGTCGCCTGGCACGACGGCCCGGACTGGAGCGGCCGCCCGGGCGACAGCGCCGAGCGCCAGGCCGTCAAGAACGACGAGACGCTGCGGCTGGCCCAGACCATCGCCGTGCCCGGCTCCCGTGGCCACGGCGTCCGCACCCGCCGCCCCGACGTCGCGGTCACGCTTCACGCGGCTCCCTCCGCCGGGGCCGCCTTCCTGTGCGTCGACTCGGTGCTCGTCGCCCTGCCGGAGGCATCGGTCGCGGTCCCCGAAGCCGTCGCGCACGTCTTCGCGAGCGACCCCCGCGTAGGCACCACTCCCCCGGAGGGCGCGCGCGTCCTCGTCGACCTCCCCCACCCCGTCCGCGTCCGCGGCACCGGGCTGCGGGACGCCGTGGCCGCCGCGAGCACCGCCGACCGCCTCGAGCTCACCGACCTCGCCGTCCTGCGCTCCGCCCGTGCCGTCGCCCGCGAGCTGCGCTGGGGCCGCGCGGACGGCTTCTCCTCCGCGCGCCGCGACGCTTCGGGCCTCGAGCCGATCACCGGCGAGCCCGACCTCGAGGCCTACCTCGGCGGCTGGGAGGCCTAGAACGAGAAAACCCTCCATGTGGAGGGCTTTCGTGAGTACCGCTAGGGGGATTCGAACCCCCGTTTCCGCCGTGAGAGGGCGGCGTCCTAGTCCCCTGGACGATAGCGGCGCGTGCCCTAAATGTACAACACGCGGCAGCGCTAGGATTGCCCGGCCTGCGGATGTGGCGGAATTGGTAGACGCGCGGCGTTCAGGTCGCCGTGGGGGTAACCCCGTGGAGGTTCGAGTCCTCTCATCCGCACTGCCTCATGACTGAGCCGCCCGCCCGGAGAACGCCAGCCTCGCGGCTCCTCGGGGCGGGGGCGCGGTCCGCCGAGCGGGTCGCGGCGCTCACCGGCGTCGACCAGGCGCTGGAGGACGCGCTGGAGGAGGCGATCGTCCGGGCGCTGCGCTCGCCGGCCGTCGAGCGGGCCGTCGTCCGGGTCATCCAGCAGAACGCCGTGCAGGACGCGGTGGCGCGGACGCTGACCTCCGAGGAGGTGGCGGACGCGATCATCAAGGCGCTCGACACGGAGGTCGCCGACAAGGTGTGGGCGGACATCCTGGCCAGCCAGCAAGGCGCAGATGCTCGTCGAGCGGATCGCGGAGGCGCCGGAGGTACGGGTGGCGATCACCCAGCAGGGCGCGGGCCTGATCACGGACGTCGGCCGGCGGCTGACCTCCTCACGGAGACGCTCGACGACGCCTTCGAGCACGTCGTCCACCGGCTGCTGCGCCGCGGCGGCGCCTCCGAGACGGAGACGAACGAGGCCGGCCTGCTCACACGGATGCTCGCGGCCGGCGGTCGACCTCGGCCTGCTCAGCGTCGCCTACTCGCTCGCCTCCGGGCTGCTGGCGTCCGATCCTGCCCTTCGCCTTCGGGCGGACAAGAACCTGCCGCTGTGGGCGATCGTCACGATCGCGGTGCTCGGCTTCCTGCTCGGCGGCGGCATCCTCGTCGCGTTCTGGGCGCTGGTCGGGCCAGACGCCGGGGATGCGCTTCCTGAGCATCCGGCTCGACGTGCGACGGCTCGCACGAGATCGGGCTCAAGCGCGCGATCCGGCGGTTGTTCGGCGTGCTGCTCGCGCTCGCGCCCGGCGGCGCTGGGGTTCGTCGCGATCATCTTCTCCCCCACCCGCCGCGGCTGGCACGACCGCGTCGCGGGCACGCGCGTCGTCTACGACCGCCGGCCGCGGGACCGCCCCGCACTCGCAGAAGATCCTGCAATGAGGAGCCGTCACGCTTGCTAGACCGGCGCGGTGCGCCGTCTGCCGCCTCTCCTGCTGATCGCCCTCGCGCTGCCCGCGGCGGCCTCCGCCCGTGACCTCAGAAGGGCATGCACGGGCCGCGCGTGGCGAAGGTCCAGCGCGCCTCCACCTGCCCGCCGACGGGATCTTCGGTGCGGCCACCAAGCGGGCGGTCACGGCGCTTCCAGACGCAGGCGCCACCTCACCGCGGACGGCATCGTCGGGCCCGCGACGTGGAAGGCGCTCCGACGCGCCCGAGGCGGAGGCAGACGTCGATCACGCTCCAGCGCGCGCTGCGCATCCCCGCCGACGGCGTCTTCGGGCCGGGCACCGCGCCGGCCGTCCGGCGCTTCCAGAAGCGCCACGGCCTGACCGCCGACGGCATCGTCGGGCCGGCGACGTGGGCCGCCCTCGGCCACGCCGGCCTCGCGCGGACGCTGCGCCAGACGCTGTTCCCGAACGCGGGCAGCGTCGTCGCCCGGGTGGTCGCCGCGGCGAACCGGATCGCCGACCAAGCCCTATCGCTACGGCGGCGGCCACCGCCGCTTCCGCGACTCGGCTACGACTGCAGCGGGTCCGTCTCCTACGCGCTGCACGGCGGCGGGCTGCTGTCCTCTCGCCGCTGCCTTCCGGCGCCTTCAAGCGCTGGGGCGCGCCGGGGCCCGGGCGCCACATCACCATCTACGCCAACCGCGGCCACATGTACATGGTCGTCGACGGCGCGGCGGTTCGACACCAGCGGCGCGACGCAGCGCGGCACCCGCTGGACGAGCGGAGCACCGCGACCCGTCGCGCTTCGTGGTCCGGCACCCGCCGGGGCTCTAGCCGTGCGCGTCGCGGTCGTCGGTGGCGGGACCGCGGGCCTCGCCACCGCCGCGCTGCTGCACGACGACGGGCACGAGGTCGAGGTCTTCGAGCGCTTCACGGAACCCGCTCCCGTCGGGGCCGGCCTCCTGCTGCAGCCGACGGGGCTCGCGGTCCTCGGCGCACTGGGGCTGCGCGACCGCGTCGTCGCGTCCGGTGCCCGGGTGGAGCGCCTGTGGGGCGAGACGGCGGCGGGGCGGCCGGTCCTCGACCTCGCCTACGCGGACTGGCGGACCGGCGCGCACGGGCTCGGCGTGCACCGGCACATCCTCTTCGACGCGCTGTGGGGCGCGGTGGCGGCGCGGTCGATCCCCGTCCACGCGGGCGCGGCCGTCACCGAGCCGCCCGCCGGGTACGACCTCGTCGTCGGCACCGACGGCGCCCGCTCCGCCCTGCGCGGCGACGGGCGCGCCTTCGGCCGCCGGCGGATGCGTCCGTATCCGTGGGGCGCGTTGTGGGCGATCGTCGACGACCCGGACGGGCGCTTCGGCGGCGTGCTGCACCAGACCTACCGCGGCACGCACGAGATGGTCGGGACGCTCCCCAGCGGGCGTCCGGACGACGGCCCGGCCCGGGTCTCCGTGTTCATCTCGGTGGCGGTGGCCGCGCGGGAGCAGGTCCGGCTCGAGACGCTCAAGGCGGAGGTCCGCGCGCTGTGCGGGCCGCGCATCGACCCGGTCCTCGAGCAACTCGAGGACGAGGCCCAGCTGCTGTGGGCGGGCTACCACGACGTCGTCCTCGGCCGCCTGCACCACGGCCGCGTCGTCCTGGCCGGCGACGCCGCGCACGCCATGAGCCCGCAGCTCGGGCAGGGCGCCAACCTGGCGCTGGTGGACGCCTGGGTGCTGGCCGACTGCCTGCGCACCCATTCCGACGTCGACGCCGCGCTCGCCGCCTATTCCCGCCGCCGCCGCGCCCACCTGCGCTTCTACGCGTGGGCGAGCCGGCTGCTCACGCCCGTCTTCCAGTCGCGCCTGGAGGTGCTCGCACCGCCGCGCGACCTGCTGGCGGCGCCGCTGGGCCGCGTCCCGTTCGTGCGCGACCAGATGCTCGCCGCCCTTGCCGGGCGCGCGGTTCCTGCGCGAGGGTGACCTTCCTTGACGCCGGATCCCGACCGCATGGGTGGCATCGCCTGGGCCCGCCGCACCGGCGGCGCCCTGACCCCGCGCGAGCGGCGACGGCTGCTCGGCGAGATCGTCAAGGGGCAGGCGAGCTACGTCGCCGGCCGCGTCAAACTGGCGACGGGCCGCGTGCCGCGGGGCGACCTCGACGTCGACCTGCGCCCGCCGGACGGCGCCGTCGCCCGGGCGGCCGAGGCGGCCGCGCGCGAGCAGTCGCCCGGCGCTGCTCGGCCACGGCTACCGGACGTGGATCTTCGGCGCCGGCCTCGCCGCGCTCGACCGCGCGCCGCTCGACGCAGAGGGCTTCTACGTCGCCTGCCTGCTGCACGACCACGGCCTCGACGTGCCCGTCGCAGGCGAGGACTTCACCATCCGCAGCGCCGACCGTGCCGCCGCCTGCGGCGCGCCCGACGCGGTCGGCGACGCCATCACCTCCCACTCCACCCCCGGGTCGAGCTTCGCCGTCGACGGGATGGGCGCCTACGTCGGCGCGGGCGCGATCCTCGACCTCGGCGGCCTGCGCGCCTGGGACCTGCCGCCGGGCTACCTCGACAGCGCGATCGCCGCGCACCCGCGGGACGGCGTCATCGCGGCGGTGTCGGCGCTGGTGCGCGAGGAGGCGCGGCTGAACCCCCGTGGCCGCTTCGCCCTCCTACGCCACTGCGGCGTCCTCCCGCTCTTCGCGATCACCCCGCTGAAGCCCCGGTAGCGCCGGCGACGGGCCGTGGTGGACGTGCCGGCCGGGCGGCGGGCGGTGCGTCGCCGGGGACGCCGCGTGAGCGACGCCGGGCCCGGCCAGCTGGAGGGCGGTGGCGGCGAGGATGATCGGGAGCAACCGGCGGGGAGTGGTCATGTCGATCATCCTGCGCCGCGAGCCTGTGCGTCTCCGGGGGGTTCCCTCAGATCTCGCTGGATGCGCCGCTCCCGGCGATCCGGGTGAGCAGTGCGTCCGGATCCGGCTCGGAGACGAGCCGGGCGCGGTTCTCCGCCCGCAGGAACCCCTCCGCGACCATGTGGTCGAGCAGGCTCGCGAGGCCGCCGTAGAAGCCCGCGACGTCCAGCACGCCCATCGGCTTGGCGTGCAGACCGAGCTGGCTCCAGGTGAGGATCTCGATGAGCTCCTCGAGCGTCCCGATCCCGCCGGGGACGGCTACGAAGCCGTCCGCGAGCTCGGCCATCAGGGCCTTGCGCTCGTGCATGGATCCGACGATGCGCAGCTCCGTCAGCCCCGAGTGCCCGTGCTCGCGGTCCACCAGCCCCTGCGGCATCACGCCGATCGCCTCACCGCCGGCGGCGAGGATGCTGTCGGCCAGCACGCCCATCAGCCCGACGCGACCACCACCGAAGACGAGGCCGACGCCGCGCGCGGCCATCTGCTCCGCCAGCGCGGCCGCGGCGGCGGCGTACTCCGGGCGCGCCCCGGCGCTCGAGCCGGCGTAGACGCACAGGCGCTTCACGAGCCGAAGAGCCGCTTCTCCCCCGCGCGCAGCAGCTGCGAGTGGAGGGTGGGGAGCACCCGGACGAGCAGGTCGAGCGCCTTCGCGTCGTTGCCGACGAGCACGCGCATGCGGCCGGCCTCCACGCCCTTGAGGATGACCGCCGCCGCCTGCGCGGGGTCCATCTTGAGGAGCTTCTCCTGGTAGACGCGATGGCGCCGCTCCTGGGCCGCCGTGATCTCCTTGCCCGCTTCCCGGGCGGACTCGAGCGCGGCGGTGGCGATGTTCGTCTTGATGCCGCCCGGGTGCACCACCGTCACCTTCACCGGGTGGCCGGCCGCGAGCATCTCCAGGCGCAGCGACTCCGTGAAGCCCCGCACACCGAACTTGGCCGTGCAGTAGTGGCTCGACTCCGCCTGCGCGAGGATGCCGTTGAGGCTCGAGATGTTGACGACATGCCCGTCGCCCGACGCGATCAGGTGCGGCAGGAACGCCTTGCTGCCGGTGATGACGCCGAAGAGGTTGATGCCCAGGACGCGGTCCCAGTCCTCGTAGTCGGATTCGAGGACGGAGCTCGAGTAGGCGATGCCCGCGTTGTTGTAGAGCTGGTGGACGACGCCGAAGTGCGCCGCCACCGTGTCCGCGTAGGCGATCACCGCGTCGCGGTCGCTCACGTCGAGGCGCTGGGTGTGCACCTCGCCGCCGGCCAGGCGGGCGGTCTCGGCCAGGCCCGCCTCGTTGACGTCGGACAGCGCCAGCCGCGCCCCGCGCCGCGCGAGGTCGAGGGCCAGCGCCCGTCCGATGCCCGATCCCGCGCCGGTCACGACGCACACCTTCTGCTGGAAGCTCATGCCCCCAGCATGACTCACGCCCCGCGCCACCGGACGACCTCGAGCGCCACGGCCACCTGCACGAGGTGCTCGGCCAGCGGCCGGGGCAGCAGCGCGTCCGCCCGGGCCAGCCGGCGCAGGACGGAGTTGCGGTGCGTGAACAGCAGCTCCGCCGTCCGGGAGGCGTTGACTGCCCGCGTCGATGTAGGCGGAGACGGTGTCGCGCAGCTCGGCGCCGGCGGTCTCGAGCCCGCCCAGCGTCTCGCGCACGAACGCGGCGGCGCGGGTCTCGTCCTGGGTGACGAGCGCGACCAGGGCCACGGCCTCGTAGGTGGCGAGGCGCAGCGGCGACTCGAGCCGGGCGAGCAGCCGCTGCGCGGTCAGCGCGTCCAGGTGGCTGCGCCGGAAGCCCTCGAGGCCGGACGCGCGCGGCCCGAGCGCCACCCGCACCCCGCCGAACAGCGCCGCCTCCACCGCCGCGGCGTCCACCGCGTTCGGCGACCACACCCACAGCGTCGACGCCGCGGCGACGACGGTCAGCGGCCCGATCATCTGCGCCACCTCCTCCAGGGCCGTGTGCTCGACCGCCGGGTCGTCACTCCACACGACCGCGGCGGTGTGCGTGCGGTCGAGGTCGTAGCCGAGCCGGGTGGCGGCCCGCTCGCGGGTGATGGGTGCGCCGTCGATGATCAGCGCCACGACCTCCCGCCGCTCGGCGTGGGTGCCGCGCGTCAGCGCCTCGCGCTCCTGCTGCATCTGCTCGGCGATGCCGGCGATCTGCGCGTCGATGAAGCCGGAGATCGACCGGGCGGTGACGTCGAGCAGCTCGCGCAGCTCCTCCGGGTCGCGCGTGACCTCGAAGCACAGCTGCATCCAGAACCGCCAGGCGACGTTCTGCCCGACGCGGTACGCGTTGAGCGCGGTGTCGTCGAGACCGCGGCGGACCAGGTCGCGGGCGATGCCCAGCGGCTCCGGCCCCAGGTTCGCGGGCACGGGCGCGCCCGGTTCGCGCAGGCTCGCCTCCAGCCAGTACCGCAGGTTGGCCCGGTTGGCGCGCTTGACCGATGCGCTCAGCACCGGGTCCTCGGCCACCTCGGCGACCCCGCCCTCCGAGAGCGTGACCGCGTCCAGCTCCTCCAGCCACGCCGGCGGCAGCTCGAGCGCCCGCCCCGCCACCTCCCGGATCAGCTCCCGCACTCGTTCCGACGCCATGGTGCACTTCATACCACGGTGCCTGGCACCCTGGGGCGGATCGACACACTGCGGCCGGGCCAGGACGGGGAGAATGGAGGCATGACCGAGCATCTCGATGTCCTGATCGTCGGCGCCGGGGTGTCCGGCATCGGCGCGGCGTACCACCTGCAGGCGAACCTGCCGGGCAAGGCGCTACGCGATCCTCGAGGCGCGGCAGGACCTCGGCGGGACGTGGGACCTGTTCCGGTACCCCGGCATCCGCTCGGACTCCGACCTGCACACGTTCGGCTACGCGTTCAAGCCGTGGACGGGCGAGAAGGCGATCGCCGACGGCGCCTCCATCCGCGAGTACGTCCGCGAGACGGCGGCGGAGAACGGCATCGACCGTCACATCCGCTACGGCCACAAGGTCACCCGCGTGGCCTGGTCGAGCGCCGACGCGCGCTGGACCGTCGAGGCCGAGCACGACGGCGAGACGGTCACCCTCACCGCGCAGTGGCTGTTCTGCGCGAGCGGCTACTACCGCTACGACGAGGGCTACACGCCCGAGCTGCCCGGCCTCGAGCGACTTCGCGGGCCAGGTCATCCACCCGCAGCAGTGGCCGGAGGACCTCGACTACGCCGGCAAGCGCGTCGTCGTGATCGGCAGCGGCGCGACCGCCTTCACCCTCGTCCCCGCCATGGCCGAGACCGCCGGGCACGTGACGATGGTGCAGCGCTCGCCCACCTACGTCCTCCCCGTACCCGAGAAGGACGCGATCGCGGAGCGCCTGAAGGACCTCCTCGGGGAGACGCGCGCCTACGCGCTCACCCGCCGCAAGAACATCGTCCGCCAGCGCGCGCTCTACGGCTTCTGCCGGCGCTTCCCCACCACCGCCCGCAAGCTCATCCGCGGCGTGAACGCCAAGCAGCTCGAGGGCACGGGCGTCGACGTCGACGTGCACTTCAAGCCCCGGTACGACCCGTGGGACCAGCGCCTGTGCGCGGTGCCGGAGGCCGACTTCTACCGCGCGCTGCGCAAGGGGACGGCGGAGATCGTCACCGACCACATCGACACGTTCACGGAGACGGGCGTGCGGCTGCGGTCAGGCCGGGAGCTCGAGGCCGACATCGTCGTCACCGCCACCGGACTGAACCTGCTGCTCTTCGGCGGCGTCGAGGTGGAGATGGACGGCGAGACGATCGACCCCGCCGACACCGTCGCCTACAAGGGCATGATGCTCGGCGGCGTCCCCAACTTCGCCTTCGCGATCGGGTACACGAACTCGTCCTGGACGCTGAAGGTCGACCTCGTCTGCGAGCACTTCTGCCGCCTCATCGCCCATGCCGACACGCACGGGCAGGACGCCTGCGTCGCGGAGGTCGACCCGGCGATGGAGACCCAGCCGCTGCTCGACTTCCGCGCCGGCTACGTGCTGCGCGCGCTCGACCAGCTCCCCAAGCAGGGCGTCGCCGAGCCGTGGCACCTCGCGATGAACTACGCCAAGGACGCGAAGTACCTCAGGCGCGGCCCCGTCACCGACGAGGCGCTGCGCTTCTTCCGCGCGGCCCCCGTGCCGGCCGAGCGCGAGCTCGTCGCGGGCTAGGGCAGCGACAACCGCAGGATGCGGCGCGCCACGGACCGGTACTGCGGCCCGAGGCGCCCGCTGAGGTACGGCAGGCCGTGCCGCCGGCAGACGTCGCGCACGCGCGGGGCGATCTCCCGGTAGCGGCGGCTCGGGATGTCCGGGAAGAGGTGGTGCTCGATCTGGAAGGACAGGTGGCCGGTGAGCAGGTGGAAGCGCGGCCGGCCCTCGAGGTTGCAGGACCCGCTGAGCTGACGGGCGTACCAGCCGCCGCGGCACTCGTCCTGGAGGCAGTCCTCCGTGAAGGTCTCCGCGCCGTCGGGCAGGTGGCCCATGAAGACGACGGTGTGCACCCATACGTTGCGGATGACGTTCGCCGCGATCGTCCCGGCCAGCGCCCGCCGCCATGACCGGCCGGCCAGCAGCGGGAAGAGCACGTAGTCCTTCGCCAGCTGGCGCGCGGCCTTGCGGGCGAACGCGGCCACCTCCGCCCGGGCCTGCTCCTTGGTCTTCGTGCCCTTGCGCACGGCGTCGAGCTCCATGTCGTAGAGCGCGATGCCCCACTCGAAGACCGTCGCCATGAGCAGCCCGTAGACCGGCTGGAGCAGGTAGACCGGGTGCCACGGCTGGGCCGGGTCGACGCGCATGGCCGAGTAGCCGAGGTCGCGGTCCTTGCCGAGGACGTTCGTGTACGTGTGGTGCTGGTAGTTGTGCGAGCGCCGCCATGACGACGCGGTGGAGGCGGCGTCCCACTCCCAGGTGCTCGACTGCAGCTCCGGGTCGCGCATCCAGTCGTACTGGCCGTGGAGCACGTTGTGGCCGATCTCCATGTTCTCCAGGACCTTGGCCAGGGCGAGGACGGCCGTGCCGGCCACGAGCGCGGGGTCGCGGCGGGCGAACACCAGCAGGGCCCGGCCGGCCAGGTCGAGCCGGCGCTGGGTGCGCAGCAGGCGGCGGATGTAGGTGGCGTCGACGGCACCGAGGTCCGCGCGGACGTCGGCTGCGATGGCGTCCAGCTCCGCGGCGAGGGAAGCCAGCGCCTCCGGCGACCGGGGCTGCTGATCGGGGGTCAACACGGACAGGCGGGAGAAGCTAGTGAACGTGACCGTCCAGCGGGGGTAGGTTGGCGATCATGAGCCCCTTCGGCATCGAGACACTGCCCGCGGAAGCCCTGCGGGCGCTGCGGACGCTCCCGCTCATCGCCGAGCGCCTCGAGGCGGTCGCGACGCACACCGCGAACCTCGACGCGATCACTCGGGACGTCGACCGGATCCGGAGCGACATCGAGGGCCTCCCCCGGTTGGGCGAGACGGTCGCGGGGATCCAGGCGAACACCGACACCCTGCCCGAGGTGCGGTCGGGCATCGCCGCCCTGACCGAGCAGATCGGCGCGATGGACCGGCGGATGGCGACGATCGAGGAAGCCATGCCGACGCTCGTGGAGGTCCAGGGCGACCTGGCCAAGCTCCCGGAGACGATGGCGGCCCTGGACGCGGGCATCACCGGCCTGACCGAGCTGCTCGGACGTCTGACCGCCTCGCTGGGCACCCTCGACGGGAACGTCGCCGCCCTGCAGGAATCGATGGAGCCGGTGGGACGGCTCGCCGACAAGCTTCCGGGCGGCAACCGCCGCTGAAGCGGGCAGAGGCGGTCCCGCTGCCTGATCGCCGGAAGGAAGAACGGCGAGCTTGAGGAGAGAGGTCGGCAGCGGGACGCCCCGCACGGTGAGACGGACACCGACCGGCTTCGGCCGCGTTCGCTCGAAGCTCCTTTTGCCCCGGTCCACCGGCAACGAACGCCGGGGGTTGATCGCTAACCCCCAGGAGGTAGCATCGCGCCCGTCACACCCCAGCGGCGACGGTGAGGGCCGGCGTCGATCACAGCAGCAGAGGAGAGGAACCATCTTGAGGAAGCTCGTACTCATGGGCCTGACGGTCACGGTCGCATTCGCGATCGCCGCCGTCGCCGTCGCTCAAACGAACGCGCCCGCCGTCGTCACCGTCACCGCCAAGGTCACCCCGTCCACCGGTGGCTCGAAGAGCAAGCCCATCAACGCCTCGACGTCCATCCGCTTCGACGTCAACCCGGAGAGCAACTCGACGCTCTCGGGCATCGACTACGGCATCCCGCCGAGCCTGAAGATCAGCGGCGAGGGCTTCCCGGAGTGCTCGGCGACCACCGTCAACACCAAGGGCGAGGCCGCCTGCCCGCCGAAGTCCAAGGTCGGCGTCGGCAAGTCCACGGCGCTGCTGGGCCCGGGCAAGACGCCGATCACGTTCACCACGAACGTGTACACGAACGGCAAGAACGGCCTGACGCTGGCGCTCAAGCAGGACAACGGCTCGGTCCAGGTCGCCTTCGACGGCAAGATCGCCAACGGCCACATCAGCCTGACGATCCCCCCGAACGTGCAGCAGCCGGCCCCCGGCCTGTACTCCTACGTGACCTCGACGACGGCCGATCTGGGTCCCGCGACGGGCTCCAAGACCGTCACGAAGAAGGTCAAGGTGAAGGGCAAGAAGAAGAAGGTCAAGAAGAAGGTCAAGGTCAAGACCTTCCTCATCTCCCGCGTCGGCTGCGTGGGTGGCGAGGACAAGGTCACCGTCGACCTTCCGCTGTCGCCCAACCCCAGCCCGCCGGCGCAGAACCCGATCTCGGGCAGCGCGTCGTCTCCCTGCTAGTCGGCTGATCCCGGTCCCGTCCGGCCTGGCGCCGGGCGGGACCGCGGCCGTCAGCCGCCCGGCCTGGAGGCGCCCGGGGTGGCCGGTCGCGCCGCCACCTCGCTCAGGACGGTCTGCGACGTGTGGGCGAGGCACCACCCCTGTTCGTCGGAGCGCAGCAGGTCCTGCTCGGCGAGTGTCGCCAGGGCCAGTGACACCGTCGGCCGCTTCGCGCCGGCCAGCCGCCCGATCAGCTCGTGGGTGAGCTTGAGCTCGATCCGGATGCCGTCCGGGCGCACCGTGCCCCACCGTTCCGCAAGATGCCAGAAGAGCGCGAGGATGCGGTGCTCGACACGCGGCAGGCTCATGATCGCGGTCCGCACCGCGGCCGCCTCCGCCATGTCCGCGAAGCGCTGCTGGAGATTGATGGCCAGCTGGGGCCAGCGCCGCTCCGCCCGGCGATAGGAATCACCGAGCACGGCCAGCTCGACGCCCCCGGTCCCGACGGTCCACCGGGTGGCGATGGGCAGCGCGTCGCTGACCCGCTCCCAGGGGACCATCACGTCCCCCGGCCCGCGCAGATGGGCGGACGGGGTGCCCGCCAGCGCGATCTCGAAGGTGATCAGGCCGTCGAGGATCAGGACGACGGTGGCGGCGTTGGGGTTCTCGGCCAGCTGACGCGGCTCCCAGGGCCCGGCCGGCAGGTGCACGCAGGCGGCGGCCACGGATTGCTCGGCGAGCTCCCGGTCGCCGGGCGGGACGGCGCTGCGCAGGCCGGCGTCCGCGCGCAGCAGCGGGATCTTGCGGACCTCGAAGCGACGGGAGACACCTTCGGCCGCGTGCACGCTCACGAACGCACCTCGGCGATCCTTCGACGCCTGTGGGACTGCGGATGACAACGACAGGGACGCACTGCCCTCCTCGAGGCAGGAAGCTGGCAATCCCGGTCCCGGCCGCCCAGCGAAAGCGTCCGGTGCCCTTCGGTTGTGAGCGTCAGGTCCGGCCGCCACCGGCCCTGCCGCGTGTTCGACAGCTTAGACGTCTGGGGACGAACCCGGGAGGCCGATCTTGAGCTCGACGATCGTGTCGAGCGCCACGACCTGGTCACCGATCCGCAACTCGCGGGCGAAACCCGTCTCATCGACCTCGTGCCCGGCGGCGGCCTCCTCGGCCGCCCGGGGCTGTGGGACGCCGCTGCAGCGCCGCCCGTCGCTCGTCAGAGCCTCCACCGGCAGGCGGGCCAGACGTGCGCTCTCGCACGCGGTGCCGACCATGACGAAGAAGTGGTGCCGAACGTCCTCAGGTGCCACGGTTCTGTACTACCCCGTTCTTGCTCTTACGGGCAGCCGGTGTCAGCTTGCTGTCGGGAGCGGCTCGAGCACGAAGGACTCGACCGCGATGTCGGGGTCGATGTGGTTGTCGCTGAGGAAGGCCTCGACCCGCCGGCCGGTGAGCGTCTCGATGCCGTTGCTGAGCTCCTCGCGCATGGTGTCCTGGTAGGCCTTGCGGACCTGGAGCACGAGTTCCGAGCGGCCGTCGCGGACCAGGCTGCGCTCGCCCTTGGTCATGGTGTCGCGCAGCACCACGGTGATGAGGTCCCCGTCCATGTGGGTGCGCGCCTTGGTGGGGCCGCGGCCGGTGTACTCGCTCACGAGTCGCACCACGAGATTGGAGATGGCGGCGCTGAGCGCGCCCTGCGGCGGTTCGCTGGAGCTGTCGCTCAATGAAAGGCCTGTCTCGCCTTCCTCCTGAAACGGGCGCACGCGAAAGTAGGAGGAAGACGGGTTGAACCGTCCGCGTGGCCCGCGTCCCTCCCTCGTCCCAGACGGTCCGAGTAGCGCTCGCGTGTCCGCAATCCTACATATCGGCCCTCGCAACCTGAGGGTTCCGTAGGGTCGGCCCACGGAACGGCTGGACCTCGGACCGCTGCTCGCGGCCACCGAGGATGCCCCACCGTCGGCCGCGGCCGACGAGGGACTCGGCCCCCGGCGGGCTTGCAATTGCGGCGCGCCCCGGGCAGGCTGGCGGGATGAGACGGTGGCTGGCCGCCGCGCTCCTCATCGTGAGCGCGGCCGTGGTGATGATCGGCGTCCGGCGCGGCGGCGACGGTGAGGCGCGTGCGCAGACGAAGGCATCCTTCGACTCGCTCGCCCCCGCGGGTGCTCCGGCGCACTGGCTACCGCCGGAGGACTGGGTCTACAACCACTGGCTCCCGTACGACGAGGGTCGCCTTTACGCGCTGCTCGGCGTGACGCGCGGGGACATCTGGCGTCACCTGCGCGACGACCGGCACACGATCGCCGAGCTCGCAGCGGCCCACGGTTGGAAGCAGCCGAAGAAGCTCGCGGCGGCGCTGGTCGAGCCGCTGCGCGCCCAGGTACCGGCGGCGATGCTGCCCGTGCTGCGCGAGCGCGCCGAACGGACGCTCACCCAGGGTCACCTGTCGCAGCACCTGCTCTTCCACTCGTTGCACCAGTTCGCGATCCCGAGCGAGGCGCCGCTGATCTTCGGCCTCACGGACGCCGACTTCCGGGGGCTGCGTCGCGAGGAGCAGAGCCCGCTCGACATCGGGCGTGCGAACGGCCGGTCGCCGGCGGAGATCCAGGCGCTGTCGGCGAGCGTGCTCCGCGAACAGGTGCGCGCCGGGGTCCGCAGCGGGGCGATGCCGGAGGCGCAGGGCAGGCTCCTGCTCGGCCGGCAGCTCGCGCAGCTGCCCCGGTGGCTCTCGCAGGCGCGCTACAACGGCCCGCCACCGACGCACGACGGCAAGCTCGTGCGCCTGCCACGCAACTACGCCGCCAACCCGGCGGTGTCGGCCGACGGGCGGCACGTGACCTTCGAGGCCTACCAACAGCAGCTGAAGCTCGCGTTGCAGCAGGGCGAGATCAGCGTGCAGACCCGGTCGGCGGGCGCCGGCGCGCCGGTGCCGGTCTCACGGGTCGACGCGGCGCGGCGCGGCCCGCAGTCGAGCTACAACCCGTCCGTGTCGGCCGACGGGCGGTTCGTCGCCTTCGAGTCCGCCGAGGGCAACCGCAACTTCGCGAAGCGCTACGGCGCGATCCGCGTCTTCGTCCGCGACGCTCGCTCGGGGGTCCAGCGTCAGGTCCGCCCGTCGGAGGGCCGCTTCTCGCGGTCCGCCTTCAACCCCGCCATCTCCGCCGATGGCAGCGCCGTGGCCTACCAGGCGGTGCTCCCCTCCGGGCGCACGCAGGTGCTCGTCACCCAGCTTGCATCGAGGCGCACGGTGCTCGTGAGCCGGCGCGGCCGTTCCGGACCCGCCGCGGACGCGGACACCTACGAGCCGAGCATCTCGGCCGACGGCCGCCGCGTGGCGTTCACGTCGGCCGCACGCAACCTGGGCGCCGGCGGGCACCGGTCCCAGGTCTTCGTGCGCGACCTCGAGCGCGGCACGACGACGAAGGTCAGCGACGGCGCCGGTGCCGCCTCGAGCCCGGCGCTCTCCGGCGACGGTCGGCACGTCGCGTTCGTCGAGGGCCACTCGGGGGGCCGGACGCGAATCCGCCTGCACGACCTCCGTTCGGGCGCCACGGTCGCCGTCAGCGGGCGCGCGGACGGCATCGCGCTCCGGCCGGCGGTGAGCGCGAACGGCCGCTTCGTCGCCTACGCCGCCGTGGCCGGCGGGCGCAGCACGGTCATGCTGCGCGACCTGCGCCGCCCCCGCGCCGTCGTCGTCTCCCGCGCCGACGGCCGCGACGGCGCGCCCGCGGACGATGACGCGGTGGATCCGTCCCTGTCCGCGGACGGGCGGAAGGTGGCGTTCGCCTCGACCGCCACCAACCTCGCGGCCGGCAAGCCCGACGATCGCCGCGGCGTGTTCCTCCGCGACGTGCGCCGCGGCACGACGGCCCTGGTGTCCGCCCCGGTGCCGCCGCCCTCCGATGCGCCGAAGCCGCCCCTCGCACCCGCCGTCGACGACCTCCCGGCCGGCAAGCCGCTCACGGAGCGCCGTGTCGCGATCCTCGACAACGCGTTCAACCGCGGGCGCGACCGCCCGGTCGCCCATCTCCGTGCGGGACAGCGCCTGACCTGGCTCTGGCGCTCCCGCCAGTCGCACCAGGTCACCGTCGGCTCCGGCCCGATGCAGCTCAGCTCGCCCACCAAGGCCCACGGCCGGTTCTCCGCGCGCCTCACCGAGCCCGGGCGGTACACCTTCGTCTGCTCGATCCACGCGCCCGGGATGCGGATGACCGCGGTGGTGCGCTGACCGCTTCAGTCGGGGAGACAGGATTTGAACCTGCGACCGCCCGGCCCCCAGCCGGAACTTATGGGTGTTCACCGGCTGTCGATTTGGCTAGCTAGAGCGGTTTTAGTTGTGCTCAAAACGTTCCTACTTGCCGTCAAATTGTTCCCCGTTTTGTTCCCCGTCCTTGCTCTAGCAAGCAATCCACTAGCTCTCACACGCCGGGGGCGCCGGTCTCATCGCAAGACACCGCGGCCGCCCTATTCGGGAGACTGGACCTGCGCGACCGCTCGGTCCAGCCGGAACAGTGCGTCGCCCGATCCCCGGCACGACGGCCCGACGACGTGCAAGCTCACTGTCCAGGTGCGCTCGAGATGCGAGGCCTCCCCCGAACGCCGTCGAGGCTGACCCTGGTCATTTCACCCGCACCATGCTCGTGCGGGTCAGCAGCGTGGTCCCGTCGGGGCCGCTTGCGCGGACCGTCAACCGGTAGCGGCCTGGGTGCACGCGACGGCCGACGGACACGGTGCCGGTCGCCGACACGGTTGCGCGCGTCACAACGTGTCGGCGGCGCTTGAGCGTGAACGTGATCTGCTCAGCAGAGGGGAAGCCAAGCGAGGAGACGGTGCAGCGCACCTGGCCGCGGCCACCCCGGCAGCTGACGACGGGCGTGCCCCGCGGGGCAGGCCGGACGACCGCGCCGGCCGGGCCGGCGGCGCCCGCCGGACCTGCCGGTCCCGGGGCACCCGCAGGGCCTGCCGCACCCGGAACACCGGCGGCGCCAGGGGTCCCCGGCGCGCCCGGGGCGCCTGCGGAGCCGGTTGGCCCTGACTGTCCGGGCGGGCCGGGCACGCTGCTGGTGCCAGCCGCCGGCAGCGCGGTGAGGATCAGTTGCGTGCGCGTGCGGCCGCGGTCATCCGCGATGGTGACCGTGTGCTCGCTCGTCCCGGTCGCCGCGGGCGTTCCAGAGATCACTCCGGTGACGGGGTCGAGCGCCAGACCCGATGGCAACGCCGGGCTGATGGCGACCGTCCGTGCACCCGTCGCGCTCAGCCGTTCCGGGGTCAGCGCGTTTGACCGCCCCAGGCGCACGGTCGCCGGGTCGCGATAGCCGATACGTGGCAGGACAAGGCCCGACACGCCGAACACCGAACCAGCGTCGTCATGGGCGTATGGATCGCTCACGAGCAGGTCGCGCCGGCCGTCGGCGTCGAGGTCGCCCGCGGCCGCGACGGCAAAGCCGGGGTTGCCATCCGGGTCGCCGGTGAGAAGGAGCGCCGCAGCGAGGTCCAGGGCCGCCGCACCGGTGACCAGGTGGGCACCCTCGTAGGAGCCGATTACCAATTCGGAGCGCCCGTCGCCGTCGAGGTCGCCGGGCAGGGCCACGGACCGGCCGAAGGAGCTGTCGGCGGGTCCGTCGAGACGAACGCCGCCAGTCGCGAGGTCGACTGACCGGTTCAGCGGCCCGCGGACCAGGAACGCCGCGCCACCGGCACCGGCATACTCGGCGCCGAGCAGCAGGTCGTCGATGCCGTCGCCGTCGACGTCCTCCCCGGACGCCAGCGAACGAGCGCGCCCGATCAACGCCCCCGGCGGGCCGTCGATGCGCCACCCGACGGCGTCGAGGTCGAAGCGCAGGTCGACCTCCGGCTGCGAGGCCGCGCCGCGAACGATCGATACCGACCCGGCGCCGGCGCCGTGCTGAGGGGACCCGGTCGCGACGTCGTCGAAGCCGTCACCGTCGACGTCTCCGACCCCGGTGACCACGGTGCCCTCGTGGTCGTAGGCGTCCGCGCCGCGGATGCGGAAGCCGTCCGCCGCGGTCGCGGTGTCGAGGTCGACGTCGAAGGGCTCGTCGTCGCGGCCGTATGCCACGAACGCAGAACCGGACAGATCGCGGCCGGTACCGCGCGCGTCCGGCAGGCCGACGATGACGTCGTCGAGGCCGTCTCCGTTGACGTCCCCCGCGCCGGCCACGGCCGCGCCGAGCTTGGTGAAGGGCTCGCGCCACGAGCCGTCGATGTAGAAGCCGCGCGGCCGCGCGAGGTTGATGATGTTGAGGTCCTCCGACACGCGGCGGCCATAGATGACCATCGCCACGCCCGTCCGGGTGCCGTCGCGAACATCGCCGTTGGCGTCGGGCGCGCCGATGACGATGTCCCCCAACCCATCGCCGTTGACGTCCCCCGCGGGCGCGACGCCTTGGCCGACGTCCTCGCCGTAGAAGCCAGTGATGCTGAAGCCTTGCTCGCGGCCGAGGTGGGCCAGATCGACGGTGGTCGGCGCCGCCGTGCCGTAGACGACCCAGGCCGCGCCGGCGTCGACGTCGTCGGAGGGATCGCGGGCCTGCGGGTTGGAGACGAGCACGTCGTCGCGGCCGTCGCCGTTGACGTCGCCGACACCGGCGATGGCGACGCCGATCTCGCCGTGGCCGGCGCCGTCGACGCGCAAGGCGAGGGTGGCATCAACAGGGACGGTGGCGGCGCGCGCCACTGCCGGGACGGCGAGGAGGAGCAGGAGGATGAGCAGAACGCGGCGCATGGCGGGCCTCACAGGCGGATGGGACGGACGGTGGACGAGAGGACGGCGCCGGCGCCGTCGGTGGCGCGTACGCGCAACCGGTAGCGACCGGACTTCAGGCGGCGGGCCGGCAGGGGAACGGAGCCGGTGGCGACCGCCGTGCCAGTCGCCATCACCCGCGACCCCCGTAGAACCGTGACGGCGACGCGGGCGGCAGCGGGCGAGCCGAGCGACCGCACGCGGCAGCGCAGACGGCCGGAGCGCAGCGCGCAGGCGACGGACGGCCGCGCCTTGGTCGCGCTGCCGAGCACGAGGTCAGCGCCGGCGGGGCCGGTCGTCCCGGCCGCGCCCGACGCGCCGGATGCGCCCGGGCGGCCGGCGGCGCCGGCCGGGCCCTGGGCCCCTGGCGCGCCGTCCTTGCCGTCAGCCCCAGCAGGCCCGGGTGTGCCGTCGGGACCGGCGGGGCCGGGGGTCCCGTCGGGCGGGGCCGGCGCCTCGACGACGATCGTCAGCGCGCTGCGTCCCACGCCGTAGCGGTCCCGGATGGTCACGGTGTGCTCGCTGCGGCCGGCGGTGGTCGGGGTTCCGGCGATGACGCCGGTCGCGGAGTCGAGGGCCAACCCGGGGGGCAGCGCCGGCTCGACCGTGATGGTGCGTTCCGCGAAGCTGTGATGGTGAGCGGGGCGCACCCGTGCCGGCTCGCCGCGGACCAGCCCCACCTGTTCGCCGTAGTCGAGCCGCGGCAAGACATGGCTGAAGACCACCTCGGCCGACCCTGCGAGACGGAACAGCAGATCGTCGCGACCGTCGCCGTCCACGTCACCTGGGCTCTGGGCCGAGAAGCCGACGGCCAGCGGAAGCGCCGTCTCGACGCCGGCGGTCCGGACGTCGACGTCCACGGGGTCCGGGCGGCCGTGGATCAGGTGCGAGACGGCGCCGTTGCGGGTCACGTCGACGGTCACGTCGTCGTAGCCGTCGCCATCGACATCGCCGGCGGCCGCGATGTAGTGATCGGCGTCCTTACCGGTCAGCGCGTACGACCGGGCGGGCGGGTCGGCCAGGTCAACGGTGGCGGGGAGCGGGCCGCGCAGGATCCGGGCGAAGCCCGGAGCGCCCGTCGCCACGCCGAAGTCGTCAACGCCATCGCCATCCGTATCGCCGACGGCGGCGAAGGAGCCGTCCTCGGCCAAGTCATTGCCGCTCGGCATGCCGTCGATGCGCATGCCGTCGGCCGCACCAAAGGCCTTGAGATCGACGGACACGACGCGTTCACGGCCCCGTAGGACGAACACGCTCCCGGCACCACTACGGCCCCGGGGAGATGCGGACCCGAAGCCGATCGTGACATCGTCGAAGCCGTCGCGGTCCGCGTCCCCGGCTGCGCCCAGCAGCGTCACGGGGCCTGCGCCGTCGGGCGCGTCGATGCGCATGCCGTCGCGCGGGCGGAAGTCCTGCAGGTCGGAGTCCTCGCGGTCCGGCCCGCCCCACAAGACGTAGCTCGACTGGGCATCAACGCGGCCCGGCACCTTCACGGTCGTCTGGGCGACGACATCGTCGTACCCGTCGGCATCGAGGTCACCGGCCGCGCCGCCGACGTTGCCGACGAAGTCCCCCTTGTGCCCGCCGAAGAAGCTGAAGCCCTGGTCTGCGTTCAGCGCGCCCAGCTCGAGGTCGGTGGGCTGGGCAGAGCCGTAGATGACGCTGAAGCGGCCGGAGGCGCTCCCGTGCTCGTCCGCGCCCGGGGCGCCGACGAACACGTCGTCGTAGCCGTCACCGTTGACGTCGCCGGCGGCTCCCGCCGACGACCCGGCGTGGTCGTCGTAGCCACCCGAGATGGTGATCCCAGTGCTCGCGGGGAGGCCCGTTGCCTGGATGTGCGGCGTGAGCCGGCCGCCGAACAGGACGAGCACCCGGCTCGACGGCCAGTCGGCGACGATGAGGTCGTCGCGGCCGTCGCCGTTGAAGTCGCCGGCCGGGCCCGTGGTGGTCAGGGCGGGGATCAATGGCGAGCCGATCTCGATCCGCACGTCGGACTGGGTGGCGCCGTTGACGATCGGAGCGGCCACCGCGGTGGTGGTGGACACCCCCAGGACGGCCATGGCGGCGAGGACGGATCGGAACATGCCCGGGAGGCTGCACGGCACCGGCCGGCGCGCCAAGGGGGACCCACCCCGGTGTTTGCCCCGGGGTTTGGGCCCAGGGTGGCCGGCCGTCAAAACTCCGGGGATGACCCCGGGGTGGGTCCCCCTTGGCGGGCTCGGCGGGGTCGGAGATCGTGGCGCCCATGCCCCGGATCGCCCGTCTCCTGCTCGCCGCCTTATCGCTCGCCCTCGCCCTCGCGGGTAGCGCCGACGCCGCCACCTTCTTCGTCAACTCCCCTGCTGACTTCTCCGACAAGAAGCTCGAGGACGGCGTCTGCGCCGATGCTGAAGGCGCCTGCACCCTGCGGGCGGCGATCGAGAACGCCGACGCCTTCGCGGGGTACGACACCATCCGCTTCTCAAGCACTCTGCCCGCCATCCGCGTCACGCGGCAGCTCCCCGAGATCACCGAGGCGGCAGCCATCGACGGCCGCGCCGCCAACGGCGCGGCCGGGGCGGAGATCGACGGCTCCCTGCTGCCCGCGCCGGCGGGTGGCGACCCCGACGGGCCGGACGCCATCGACGGGCCGGTCGGCCTCTACGTCACAGGCGACGGCGTGGACGTCTACGGCATGGCGATCCATTCGTTCGCCGGCCCGCAGATCGTCGTCGAGGCCGCCCACGGCGTCGGATTGCGGTCCAACGTGCTCGGCCTTGATCGCAGCGGCACGCTGGACCGCGGGCCAGAGCTCCCCGCCCCGCACCGCTCCGTCGGCATCGCGCTCTTCAACGCCGAGAGCACGCTGCTCGGGGGCACCGGTGCCGAGGGCAACGTCGTCTCCGGCCTGCAGTTCGGCATCTACGTCGGTGGCGCCAGCGACAACACCGTCGTCAAGGGCAATCTCGTCGGAACCTCGACCGACGGATCGCACGTGGTCGGCAACGACATCGACGGCATCCGCGTGACCTCGACCATCGACCTGGGCGTTCCCAGCCACACGCTGGTCGAGGACAACTACGTCGTGGCCACCACCCACGGCTCGGGCATCACCGTCTCCGACACCACGTCCACCGAGGTCAGGACCAACGTCGTCGGCTTCGACCCCGTCGAGCACGACGTCCGCGACGCCGACGGGCAGTCCTTCGGCGTGTCCGAATACGGCATCGCCATCCGCCAGTCCAATGGCGCGGTCATCCACGGCAACCGCGTCGCCGCGTCCGGCCGGGACGGGATCTACGCCTTCGACGGCATCGCCAAGCTCGACATCACCGGCAATGCCCTGGGCCTCAACTACGACTTGACCGGCACCTCGGACGCAAACGGCAAGCCGACGGGCAACGGTCGCTCCGGGATCTACCTGGAGGGCCTGGCCCAGGGCACCCGAGCGCCGAGTTCGCTCGACGACGTCACCGTCGGCGGCGACGTCGCGTCGGCCACGAACTACATCGGCGGCAATCAGCACTACGGCGTCCGCCTCACTGGGGCGGCCGAAGCAGCCCGCATCGTCGGCAACGAGATCGGCACCACCGGCGCGTCGCGGAGCTTCGGCGACACGCTCGGCGGGGTCGTGGTCAGCCAGTTCGAGCAGGCGATCCCGACCGGCACCGTCATCGAGGGCAACTCAATCGGCCACGAGGCGTTCGCCGTCGGTCTCTTCGGGGGCAGCGGCACCGCCGTCGGCGGAAACGAGCTCGGCCTGGGCGAAGGCGACCAGCCCGACTATCCCAACGACACGGGCGTGGAGGTGTCGGGCGCCACCTACTCCGCCATCGCGGGCAACCTCATCGCCGCCAGCAACGACTACGGCGTGCTCGTGCTCGACAAGAAATCGATCGGCACCCACGTCCGCGCGAACACCTTCGGGATCAACCGCCAAGGGGATGCCGTAGGGGCCCTGGCCAACCGGCGTGCGATTCAGATCGGTCAGGACGACGACCCCGACTACCCGACGGACGTGCTCGTCGGTGGCGAAGACGCCGAGGACGGCAACATCATCGCGGGCGGAGACATCGGCATCGACGTCGAGGGCGATTTCAACAGCACCGACTCCGTGACGACCCAGCTCGTCAACAACATCGTGGGCGCCGACGCGCACGGCAAGACATCCGAGCAGCGCATCGGCATCCGCGTGCACGACGCGCATGCCGTCGACATCGGCCTGCCTGGCTTCGGCAACGGGATCACCGGCTCCAGCGAGGCGGGTGTGAAGATCCTCGACAGCGTCGACGCCCGCGTGCGTGGCAACACGATCATCGAGGCCCGCCGAGGCGTGTCGGTGATCTCCGATCGCGTCACCGTCGGAGCAGCGACGACCTGGGATGCCGCGCTGCCCACCGCCGCCGGTTGCCCCGTCGTCAAAGGCTGCAACCACATCCTCGACTCCAAGCTCGCCGGCGTGCAGCTGACGGCCGGGTCGCGCACGCTGCTGCGCGGGAACCTCTTCGCCGGCAAAGCGCAGACCGTCGACCTCAGCACGGACGAGTCCGACCAGGAGGACCCGCAGCCACGCCTGAACCCGCTCTCCCGCGAGTACAGGGGCGCGAACGGGGGTGTCAACCGCCCGACGGTGGTCCAACGCGTCCCCTCGGAGGACATCGGCTACGACTACGTCACCGGCGATGTCGAGGGCGCACAGAGCGCGGTCGTCGACGTCTACGGCGAGCGGCCGGTGAGCGACAGCGCTCCGGGCGGCGACCAGGCCGACTTCCTCGGCACGGTTCGCCCGGACGAGCACGGCCAGTTCAAGCTGCGCCTGCCCGCCGACGACACCCACACGCGGTACACGGCGCAGGTGACCGAGCAGGACCGAGACCTCGAGGAGCGTGGGGAGACATCCGAGTTCGCCATGAGCTGTCCACGGTCAAGCGACCCCGACGCCGACCGCGACGGCATCTGCGACGCCTGGGAACGCACGGGCATCGACTACGACGCTGACGGGCAAACGGACCTCGACCTCGCGGGAGCCGGCGCTGAGGTCGGCCGTCCGGACGTCTTCCTCGAGGTCGATTCGATGGTGCCCACCGGGATCAGCCCCACCCTCGAGGACACCGACATCCTCAAGCCGATCGTGCGGGCGTTCGCCGACCATGGCGACAGTCCGGTGGGTCTGCACATCGTGGGCGGCCGCCGCCCCGAGCAGGTGGATCCGGCCGGGAGCATCGCCGCTCAGGAACGGCTCAGCGGCGACTTCGACGACCTCGGCGATTACCGCTGGGGTTCCAACGACGACGTCTGCGAGGGTAAGTTCGGTACGCCCGCGATGCGCCGCGGCCCGCACTGCTTCGCCCGCCTGGGCGCCCTCGGCGTCGCCACCCGTTATCTGCTCTCGGCACGCAAGGTCACCGACGTGGAAGCTGGCTCCTCGCAGGCCACGGACAGCTTCGGCGCGCGCGCCATGGCCGAGGGCCTCGCGCGGTTCAACGACTCCGACATCATCGCCTCCGCACGAGGCAACCGCGGCTGCGGCAATGCGGGCACCTGCATGGACGTGCTGCGCACGCGGCTCATCATGCGCGAGCTAGGCCTGACCCTGGGGCTCGACGGCGCCAACGACTTCCCCAACCGGCTGTCAGTGATGAACCCGCAATACGCCCTCCCCCGCACCGACGAGCCGCTGGACTTCGCTCGCGGCGACGGGCCCCTCATCGACGAGACCATGATCGATGACAGCGAGGGCATTCCCGTCCCAACGGCGCCGCGTGCCCGCGGCTGGCGGATCATCGCCACCGGGCTGCGGTTGTCGAGCGGGCGGCCCGAGTGCAAGTGGCTCCGCTTGCCTGCCACCGGCCCGTTTGACTTCGACGGCGACGGCGAGACGCCCGCTGGCGGCCGCGAGTTCGGTGTCGACGACCCCTACGACACCAACTGCACGGACTACGAGAACGCGGGCTCCATGCACAGCGCCGACGGTGAGTGGAGCGAGCTGCTCTTCCCGATGTCCGCGGCGGACACTCTTTCCGGAGACGATGACCGACACGGTCTGCGGGTGACCCGAGCGGCAGCGGCTCCGACTGCGCTCGGCGATGCCGGCGACCTCGACGACGACGGCGTCAGTGACTCCGGAGACGTCTGCCCGCTGATCGCCGATCCCGCACAGGTCGATACGGACGGCGACGCATTCGGCGACGCCTGCGCCACGGCGGTGGAGGGTCGCGATCTGTCGCTCGCCGTCGCCGCACCGGACACCGTCGCTGTCGGCGAGACCGCGGATGCGACCGTGACGCTGCGCAACGACTGGCCGCGTGCGGCCGGGATGGCGACCGTCACGCTCACCCCGCCGGCGGGCCTGGCCCTGGACGGGACGTCCCCGACATGGACCGTGGCCGATGTCCCCGCCCGCGGCGAGCGGACATTGACGCTCAAGCTCAAGGGCATCGCCAAGGGCACGGGCAAGCTGCGCGCCGAGATCACCGCGGCCGCCGACCCGGACGCAGACTCGATCCCCGGGTCCGGTGACGATGAGGAGGACGACGTCGCTCTGGCCAACGTCCGCGTGACCGCAGCGGATGCGGTCAACCACGCTCCGTCGTGCACGCCATTGAGCAGCATGGGCGCCATCGATGCGTCGCAGTCGCTACGCGTCAGCTGCACGGACCCCGACGGCGACCCCCTCACGATCCGGACCGTCCGCGCGCCGAGCAGCGGGACGCTGTCAGCCTGGACCGGCGCGACCGCGACATTCACCCCCGACCCGGCTTTTGCGGGCATGGTGACCGCAGCGGTGCGGGCGTCCGACGGCCAGCTCGAGTCAGCGCCGGCCGAGCTGACCATCGCGGTCGGGACTGGCGTAGGCACCGACGGCCCCGCGGGTCCGTCAGGCCCCGGCGGACCGAGTGGCCAGGACGGCCAGAACGGGACGACCGGGCCAGCCGGCACGACAGGGCCCGTCGGGACGTCAGGGCCTGCCGGCACCACGGGTCCGGCTGGTCCTAGAGGCCCGGACGCCACGGCCGGCGACGGTGCGGGCGCGACGCTGCGGATCTCTGTCGGCGCGCGCGTCAGGGTCAAGCGCGCCCGCGTGGCGCTGACCCTGTCCGGCCCGGCGGGCGCGACGGGCACCGTCCGCGTGTTGAGTCTGCGGGGCAAGCGCATCCGGCTGGGCAGCACCGCGTTCACCCTCGGCGCGAGCGGCCGGGCCGCCCTGAGGGTCAAGCTGCCCGCCCGGGTTGTCCGCCGGCTCGGCCGCCGGACCAAGGTGCGCATCACCGCCACGACCGCCGACGCCCACGCCGCGGCGCGGACGACCCTGGTCCGGTGACCGGCGCGCGTTTTACGTCTTCGAGGCCATCGCGCCGATGCGTGAACCGGATTTGCGGAGACGAGCTGGGTGCACGGACGCCCCTGGGCGCGTCTAGCGCTGTCCTAGTCGAACAGGCCCGCGAGCTGGGTGCGCGACTTGACGTCGAGCTTGGCGAAGGCCCGGCCGAGCGTGTACTCGACGGTCTTGCGGGTGATGAAGAGTGCCTCGGCGATCTCGCGGTTGGTGAGGCCCGAGGCGGCGTGCTCGGCGACGCGACGCTCGCTGGGCGTGAGCGACTCGACGCCGCTGAGCGCAGTGCGGCGCGGCCGGCCGCCGGCGAGCACGAGCTCCTCAGTCGCGCGGGCACCCAGCGCGACCGAGCCCGCCCGGCCCGCCAGGTCGCGGGCCGTGGCGAGGGCGTTGCGCGCGTCGGAGCGGCGGTTGGCCCGGCGCAGCGCGGCGCCGAGCTCGTAGTGGGCGCTCGCGCGGGTGTGCAGGGACGCGGTGCGCTCGCTGGCCGCGGTTGCGGCGGCGAAGGCGGCGAGCGACGCTTCCGTGTCCTCGAGCGCGTGGCCTAGGGCGATGCCCGCCTCGGCTTCCAGCAGCGGCGTGCCACGGCGCCGGGCCTCGGAGATCTCGGCCTCGGCGAGCGCCCGCCCCTCGTCGCGCCGGCCGCTCAACGCGAGCGCCAGCGCGCGATCGGCGTCGGGCGTGCCAATGGGAAGACGTCGCCAGCCGAAGCGCTCAGCGAAGACGCGGACCTCGTCGAGGACCGCGGCGGCCTCCAGCGGGCGGCGGCGGGCGAGGAGCAGCTCGCCGCGGGCGGCCGAGCCCACCGCGAGGATGAAGCGGTGGGTGAGGTCGCCGAGCCCGTCCAGAACGTGTTCCGCCTCATCGAGGCGACCGAGGCGCACGAGCGCCCGCGCCAGGGTGCACTTCGCCCCGAGCCCGGCGGAGGCCAGCTGCGCCTGCCCCCACCGCTCGATCGACTCGCGGGCCGCGCTCTCGGCCCCCTCGGCGGTCCCGAAGATGAGCGCCCACTCAGCGCGCATGTGGTGCGCGACGGCGCTGCCGATGCGCGTGCCGCCCTGACGGAGCGTGGCCTCCGCGTCTCGCAGCGCGGCATCGGCGAGGTCCCCGCCCTCAACGGTGCAGACGGCGATGACTGCCCAGAAGGGCGTCGACTCCTCCAGCGCGGCCACGCTGATCAGTGGGGTCGCCGCGAGCGAGCGGCGCGCGAGCTCCACGGCCTCCGCCGCGGTGCCGTCGGTGGCGGCGCGCTCGAAGGCGAGGATGCCGAGCGCGGCCTCGCCCGGGTCCTCGGTGATCTCGTCGATGAGCCGGCGCCGCTCGTTCGCCAGGCGGCTGTCGACGACGATGGCGTTGTAGAGCTGAGCGCGGATCCCGTCGCGCACCGGCTTCTGGTCCGGGCCGAGCCGGGTGAGGACCTGCTCCAGCCGCCGGACGGTGTCGATCATCCCCGCGCTGTCATCCATCCCCGTGAGCATCACCACCGAGAGCCCGAGGCCGCGCCCCGCGATCTGCGGGTCGTCGGCGGTTGCGGCGGCGGCCGCGAGCTCCACCACTGCCGGGTCGGCAGCGCCCATGGCGGCGAACGCGGCCTCCAACGTCAGCTCGTCGTGACGCGCGTCGTAGGGCGGGGCCTCCTCCAGCGCCCGGCGCAGCCGGCGCAGCGCGGCGTCAGGAGCGCCCTCCGACAGTGCCCGCTGCGCCGACCGTCGCAATGGGTCCACCGTCCAGTCCTCGCCGGTCGCCGGCGCGGCGAGCAGGTGCAGCACGAGCTCCTCTTCGCCGCCAGGGATCTCCCGCAGGCGGCGAGCCGCCTCGCGGTGCAGCGCGGCGCGCTGCGCGGCGGGGATCGCATCGGCGACCGCCGCGCGCAGCAGTGGATGCGCGAAGCGCGGGGGTTCGTCCTCGACGAGCCCGACGCCGCGGAGGACATCCAGGGCCGCGACCGCTTCTGCCCTTTCCACGCCGGCGGCCGCCGCCGCGGCGGTGAGCCCGCCGCCGCGGCCGTCGCCGAGCACCGCCAGCGCGTGGGCGAGGCGACGGACGGCGGGGTCGAGCGCCCCGAGCCGACGCTCCACCGAGCGGGTCACCGACGACGGGATGGCGTCTCGCACGGCGTCGGCGGTCGGTGGGGTGCCGGTGGCCGCGAGCGTGCGGAGCAGCTCGCGCAGCAGCAGCGGGTTGCCACCCGTGGCGTCGACGGCGGCGCTGACGACGCCCGCCGGGACGTCCGGGCCGAGCGTGTCGGCGACAAGCGCCCCGGCGCCGTCGGAGGAGAGCGGGCCGAGCGCGATCGCCGACGCGTGCGGGCTGTCGGTGAGCGCCGCCAAAAGCGCGTGTTCGGCTCCTGGCTCATCCGGCCGCATTCCCACGCAGACGAGCACCGGCAACTCATCCACCCGGCGAGCGAGGAAGTCCAGGAAGCGCAGGGAAGCCGCGTCGCCCCAGTGGGCGTCGTCGACGACCAGTACAAGTGGTTGCTCGTCGGCCAGCGCGGCGGTCAGCCAATAGAGGCCGTGCAAGGTGGCGAAGACGGCATCCGCCCCGGCGTCCTCTGCGTCCGGCGCCGCGCCAACCACCGGCCCCGCGAGGGCGGCAGCGCCGCCGAGCAGCTCGGAGCGGCGCTCGGCGTCCGCGCGTAGGACAACGGGCTCGAAGAGCTGACGAACGAGGCCGAAGGGGAACTCTCGCTCCAGCTCTCCGCCGAGCGCGGACAGGACCCGGACCGGCGCATCAGCGACGTCCTCGCGCAGGCGCCGCAACAACGCGGTCTTACCGAGGCCGGCCGGGCTCTCGACGATTGCGACGCCCCCCTGCCCCGCCATCGCTCGGTCGGCCAGCGCGCGCAGCGTTCCGGCCTCCCGATCGCGTTCCACGAGCATCGTGCTCAGGTCGTCGCTCCCCAGCTCGGCGGGAGCAGCGTCACACCCGCAACCGCCAGGCGCGCGGCGAGGTCGTCAGGGTTACCGGCCGGTCCCTCGACCAGGTCGACCAGCGCGTCGGGGCCGGCCGGCGTCACCAGGCACGCGACGTGGGCGTCGGTGAGGACGGTGACCCGGCACGGCTCGTCGGCCGCGAGCACGACCGGCTCCCCCACGCCCGCCGGCCGATGACCGTCCGCGCAGACGACCTCGAGCTCCCCGGCGAGCACGCACAGGACAGTCGTGCCGCGGTGGGCCAACGGCGGCACCGTCGTCCCAGCCGGCACGCGCAGATCGAGCAGCGCGTAGGACCCGTCCGCCGCCACGACGGGCGTGGCGGCGGTGATGGCGGACGGTACTGCGGCGACCACGACCGGGAACTCTTGCAGACCCTCGGTCATCGGACCTTCGCCTTCCCACCGAGGCTCGTGCCGACGACAGCCACACGGACCGTCAGCCGCTTGCGCTTGCGCGTCCTCAGCCGGGCGGCGAAGCGGCCGCCGGCCTCGACGAACTCGTGGGCGGACGCCACGCGGCGCTTGCCGGAGTACAGCCGGATCGTCACGCTGCTGCCTGCGTCGGCCCCCGTGACCTTCCCGGAGACCTTGACGACCTTGCCGCGCCGCTTCGCGGTCACGGTGCATGTGGATCTCGGATCGGTGGGATCGCGGATGAACCCGGGGCCGCCACCGCGCTCGACCTTCTCGCAGTCCGGCGCCACCTGGTCGTCCGGATCGGCGAGCACGCGGTCGGTGCCGACCCCGCAGGTGACCTGGTCGGTCTCGCCGTCGCGGACGTCGATGGTGTCGTCGCCGTAGGGCAGCGAGCATGATTCGAACAGGCCGCAGTCCGGCGTGGCCTTGTCGCCGAAGACGACGTCCTTGCCGGGGCCGGCGACGATCGTGTCGTTGCCGTAGCCGGCGTCGATGCGGTCGTTGCCCGCCCCGCCGTCGACCGTCTCCTCGAAGGTCCCACCGCGGAAGACGTCGTCGCCGCCCGCGAGCGCGACCTTCGACGCGCCGCTGTCGAGGTTGGCCCAGACGTCGATCGTGTCGGAGGCGTCGGAGAACGCGAACGTCCCGGACACGTGGGAGACGAGCTTCTCGACACTCGCGACGTTGTCACCCTCCCCCGCGCGGCCGTCGTTCGCGGCTCCGTCGAGGGTGATGGAGACGGGCGGGTGGTCGTCGGGCGTCGGGCCGGTCCAGCCCGCGACGCGGTCCGTGCCGGCGCCGCCGTCGATGATGTCGGCCGCGGCCTCCTGGTAGGTGTCGCCGTCGAGGGTGTCGTCGCCCTCGTCGCCGAACAGCGCGTCGCCGTCGCCGTAGCCGTCGAGGGTGTCGTTTCCGGCACCCCCGTGCAGCTCGTCGCGGTTGCGGGCGCCCTTGAGGACGTCCGTGCCGGCGTCCCCGAACAGGACGGCCGTGCCCGCACCCCGGTCGGGGGACTTGAGCTCGTCGTTGCCCGGCCCGCCGTGGACGACGACACGGTTGTCCATCGTGTCCCCCGAGGGCTGGCCGGACGAGTCGTCCCCGTCGCCCAGCTCGAGGGTGATGGTCCCCGTGATGCCGACGCAGCGCACGGAGCCGTTGCTCTCGTCGCAGCGATCGGACGGGTAGCTGATGTCCCCGGCGAGGTCGCCGATGGTGATCGTGTCGGCCGGCTGCCCGGAGTCCCGCGTGTAGAAGACGCTGTTGCGCTCCCCGGCCGCGGCGGTGAACGTGAGGTCGGCGCCGTCGACGCTGAGGCTCGCCGCCGAGGCGGTGGCCGGCGCCAGGGCCAGGCCCGCCGCGGCGATCGCGATGGTGGTCTTCAGGGTCATCGGAGGGTGACCTTGGCGGTGAGCGCGCCCGCGGTGATCGTGAGGGTCGCGCGCTTGGCCTTCTTCAAGGACCGGCGGGCCGAGCTCGAGAAGCGCAGCCTCACGCTGCCCGCTCCGGCCGGGTCGAGCTTGAGCGCGCCGGCCGCGACGGTCCTGGACCCCTTCTTGGCGGTCACCGACAGCTTCGCGGCAGCCACGCCGCCGGTCACCTTGACCTTCAGGCCCGACTTGATCGCCTTCCGCAGCCTGGTCTTGGACACCGTGAGCTTCGGCTTGGCGGCGGGTGGCTGCGGTGTCGCCGTGGCCGTGGCGGTCGCCGTGGCGGTGGCGGTTGCCGTGGCGGTCGGGACGACGGTCGGGACCGTCGTCGGTGACGGTGTCGGCGTCGGCGCCACCACGACGGAGCCGACCGGCCCCTCGCTGAAGGACGGCTCGCCGCCCGTCGGGCTGATCGTCTTGACGTCCGTCAGCTGGCAGGGCTCGTTGTCCTCGTAGCTCGTCGGGACCTTCGCGGTGTGGACGCCGGCGGCGCTCGTCCACGCGATGCGGCTCCCGTCGGCGGACACGCTGATGCGCAGGTCCGGCGAGAAGAAGTCGTCGGTCGCGCCGGTGACGATGCAACTGCCGACTGGGTTGGTGTAGGGCGGTGCTGCGCCGTCCGTGTCGATCAGCTCCACCTCGCCGTCGCCCTGCGCGACCAGGATGCGCTTGGCGTTGCGGCTCAGCTCAGCGGCCAGCAGGCCCTCGGGCGCGGCCAGGAACTGCTCGAAGCCGCCGCCCGTCTTCTGCGACAGGATCTCCGACCCGTCGCTGCCGGGGAAGGCCGCCATCCAGCGACCCTTGTAGAGCGAGGCGCGGGTGAAGGTGCCCGTCCGCAGCGAGAGCGTCGGCGTGGCCGCGGTCGGGTTGAGCTGACCGAGCGTGGCGCCGTCCTCCTCGTCGTAGACGAAGCCGAACTGCTTGCCGTCCGGCGAGACCTCCGCGTCGCGGATCGGGGCGTCGAGCGCCTCGTCCGGGAAGGGCAGCGGCTTCGTGGCCGCGTCGCCCTTGATCGGCCGGATCTCGAGGTCGTCCCCGCGCACGGCGTACACGGTCCCCGCATCATCGGAGGTGGGCAGGTCGTACGGGCGCGACACGGTGCCGTCCGTGGTCACCTGTCGCTTCTGCGTACCGTCGAGGTTGGAGACCCAGACGTCGCTGCCGTCGCGATAGACGAGAGAGGTGGCCTGCGCGGCGGCGGGGACGGCGAGCGCGAGAGCGGCGCCGGCCGCGGCCGTGAGGCGGAGGGGGTGCGTGGTCATGGCACAAGCCTCCGCGACTCCGGCCGCGGCTACATCAGGATCACCCCCCGGAGTTAGCCCCGGAACTGGGCGAGTTCAGCGTCGCACCGTGACCCGGGCGGACGCCCGGTGCCGGCTCGTTTACCGTCGACTTCTGGGACCGGGGCGGGACGTGCCAGGGACGGTTTGGATTCCGAGGGGCCTGACTCCGGGGGTAACTCCAGGGGGCAGCACCGATGACACCCGGCGGCTGCGCGAAGAGAGTGCGGCGCATGTTCACCACCGCCTCCGCCAAGAAGCTCGTCATCTTCTCCCTCCCTGCCGCCGCAGCCCTCATGGCCGTCGGTGGTGCGATCGATCCCGGCGTGGACGAGACCTCGCACACGACCTACTTCCAGGGCCTCGCCCAAGGCAGCGCCGCCGATCGCTACCAGGTGTCCGCCTACGTCCTGCACCTGGCCTTCTTCGCCTTCATCCCGGCGATGGCCGGCCTGTGGGCGCTGGCCCGGCCGGGCTGGGTCCGCACCGCCGCACTCGTGTTCGGCACGTTCGCCACGGCGACGCTGTCGGGCATGGTCGTCACCGACTACTACGACATCGCGCTGGCCAAGACTCTGTCCGCGAGCCAGGCGGCTGGCATCTACGACGAGGCCGACGATCTGATCGGCGCGCAGCTCCTCGCGATCCCCGCGCGGATCGGCCTCTTCGTGGGCCCGCTGACGTTGCTCGTGTCCGCCGCCCGTCTGCGCTCGATCCCCGTCTGGACCCCGGCGCTGTTCCTGGTCTCGATGGTCCTCGCATTCGCGGGCAGCGCGGTCACGTTCGTCGCCGCGGGCGTGGTCATGGTCATCGGCTTCGGGCTGATGGCGCAGCGCATGCTGCGAGAGCCTGCCATCGCGTAGCTTCAAGAGCAATACGACGCGCCCGTTGACCTCACCCAGTCGTTCCTGGCGCTCGAGCAGCTGATGCTCGAGCGCCAGCGCTAGTAGCAATGGGCGCTTGACATCGCTCACGAACGTCCGCCTGCTGCCTCAGTCGTTGTGCGTGATGCCGCACGCGGATGCCTGTAAGTGCCACAGTTTTGAATGGGTCGCGGAACGATTGCACCAGTGCCGCTAGAGACAGAGCAGCTCCCTGAAAGCTCGGTGTTGACTTGGTGAAGACGTCCGTCGGCTCGGCGGTTCGTGCCCTCCACGGGCGTTCGATAGACGGGATGCAAGACCAGCCAGACGAGCGCCGCTGCACCACGGACACGTGGCTGCTCAAAGAGTCAGAAGAACGTCTCGCAATGGTCGAGCAGGCGCTCGGACGTCATTGGCGCCTGGGGCGCGCCGACACCGTTTCCAAACTGCTGATTGCTCGGCGCGATTTGTCGCGGCAGGTCGCCGTCTACAAGCTGAAGCACATGTGAATCTCGGTGCCGCGTGGTTCGCGCTTTCGGATCTCTACGCGGTTAGTCAGGATCGCGATCAGGCCCATTCCCAAGCCCATGCCTGGGCTATCGGCTCTGGGGCCGTAGCCGAGGCCCTCGTCGATGACCACGATCCGGAGTTCGTCGCCGTCGCGGCAGATTGATACCTCGACCGGTCCGGGCGCCGGATCCTCGCGGTAGCTGTGCATCACCGCATTGGTCACGGCCTCGCTCACGGCCAGCTTGACGTCGGCGAGAGGCGGGTCAAGCACGCCGACGGCTCCGCTGAAATTGGCCACGGCTGCCCGCAGTTCCGTAACCGCCACGGGCGTGGCGGGCATACGCCACGTGCGATCCACTCCTAGAGCCTTCCCCTCGCGAGCAGACCGCAAGCGCGCACGCGGAGGTACTGCCGTCCTATGCGGCCCGAGCTCATCGGCCTCAGGCTCTATCGACCATCGCGGCCGTTGCGCCACCTTTCGGCATCGACGACTACCCGATGACTACGGGGACGCCGTCAAATGCATACTCGCCTACGCGTGACGCCGCCACAACGCAGGTCGCGTGAACCGCGGAACGACCAGTGCGGCGGCTTCAACCGCCGCCTGCTCCTCGGCAGCCGTGGCCCGTCTAGTCCTCGACGACGGGAAGTAGTGGCAGCAGGCTCGTGAGTGCGAAAGCCCGGCGCACCGGCTCGGAGAGCTGCGCATGGACCGACAGGTCCCAGCCGTTCACCTTCGCGTCGTTCACCGCTTGCATCGTGGCCATGATCCCGGTGGAATCGATGAAGTCCAGCTGGGACAGATCGAGCCGCACGGCCCGGCCGGCCAGCTGCTGCGCCCTGATGGTCGCCACCAACTCGGGAACGGTGGCGATGTCGAGCTCGCCCGTGACCCGCAGCCGGGTTTCTGCACCGTCATCGGCTGCTTCGATCAAGAAGGGACGCTGCACCGTGACCGCGACACTAGGTGACCATGGGTCAAAAGGCGAGGCGGCAATGACAACAGCTACTCCCAATGTCGCGGGAGCTTCGCCAGGCGGTCGGCGCTCGGCTCTCGATCAAGGTTCGAACGCTTGACCGCCCACCTCACCCGGACATCTCCTCCATCATGCGGACGTTGGCGAGTCAGGCGTGCTTCTGCTGAGATCCCCGTTGCCCGGCTGATCGCGAAAAGCGTCATTGACCATCTCGACCTCGTGCGCAGACGGCGCGTAGTGCATGTAGATCTGGGTCGTCTTGCTGTCGGCGTGTCCAAGGAACTCTTGGATCGTCCGGATCGGCACGCCTCTCGAAGCGAGCCTCGTGCCGAAGGTGTGCCGCAGGTCGTGGAAGCGGATGACCGGCACGCCGGCGTCCTCACAAGCTCCCTTGAAGCGCTTGGTCACCTTGCTGCGATCCAGCGGGTTGTTCGTCTCGGGGTGGCCGAAGACCAGGTCCTCCGACCCCCCGTACGCGGTCCGCTGTGACCACTGGTCGAGCAGCCGGAAGAGGCGGTCGGCAGTCGGCACGGAACGACGAGTAGACAGGTCGGACTTGCCGTCGGTCGAGTGCTCACCTCGGACCCAGGTGTTCCGTACGCGGATGCGCTGTGCCGTCCAGTCGACGTCTCGCCAGCGCAACCCGAGGATCTCCGACTGGCGTAGACCGGTAAGTGCGGCGGTGAGGATGATCACGCGCATCACAGGCCCCCAAGTGTCGGCGGGCGGCGGGGGCGCAGGACCGCGCCGGTTGCGGCGGGTCGGCGCGCCGGCGCGAAGAACGGTCTCGTCCGGGATAGCGCGAATGACGGCGTCGAGCTCCTCCACCGTGAGGAACTGGAGGTCGGGCGCGGAGTCGCCCGTACGTCGGCGGCCAGGGCGCTTCGCCCGTCGAACGGGATTCTCCGTAACCCACCCCTCGTCTAGGGCGTGCTCGAAGACCTGATGCAAGAAGGTGAGGACGTTGCGGGCTGTCTTGGGCGCGAGGCCCTTGGCGAGCATCGCCGCGCCGAGATCCTCCAGATCCCGTCGCGTTACCTTGGTGACCGCCCGCTCGCCGAACGCGGGATGGATGTGCACCCGCTGCATCGACTCGCAGTTCTCGAGGTAGGACTTGCGCGCTCCCGCGATAGCGAGGTCTCGGCGCACCGCGTCGGCGGCGTCGTCAACTGTGACGCGCGACGCCACCTTCGGACTGGGCTTGCGCTCCTCATTGTCCTGCAGCTTGCGCAGCGCCCGCTCCGCCTCTTTCCGCGTGAGGCCGTCGGCGCCCGACGGCGTCCGCATCGGACCAACTCGGCGGTTGAGCTGCCTGCCGTCGGACGTACGCCAGCGCCCGTAGTAGGCACCGTGCTTCTCGTAGAGGGCGCCGGTCCCGTATGTGCGCCTAGCCGCCATGCTCTTCATTGTCGCCGACCCCTCGGTCGGAAATTAGCGTTCGATGTCGGCCAACCAGCGCTCGATCGCCTCCCAGCGATAGCGCCGGTACCGACCGAGTCGGACGGTGGGGATGCGCCCCTTCCGCGACTGCTCCCACACCCAGTCGACCCGCATGCCCAGCAGCTCTGCCACCTCGTCTGCCGTCATCAGCGACCGACTCGTGACACGTTCGGCGGGCGCCGTTGCAAGAGCTACGTCTTGCGCCGCCATCTGAGTTCCGTGCATGTCGGGCCACTGCGGCGCACTCGCTTTGAGTGGTGCGCGGCGTTCGTGAGCGTTGACCGAAGCTCATTGGGAAGTCGAATCGCCGAGAATGCCGAAAGCCGGCAATGAAAGCACCGGGAATGCGGGACGAGATCCGGGGGGCGATGCGGGGTCAAGGCGTGGGATGGGCGTGACAAATTCGTCCGCTGGGAGCGCAAACAGGCTGGAAATGGGGATCTTGCGCGAGGTGTCAGGGGCTGACACCTCGCGCAGAGCGCTCGGTCTCGCTCGGGCACGCCCTGACGGGCGTCCCGGCGAGAGGTCCTGCGGACCACACAGCGCGCCTGGCGGCGCGCTCACGTGCCGGCGAGCGGCACCCCGCAGCTGTCGCTGCCCCGACCCGCTTGCGCGGGTCCCATCAGGTCCTAGGCCCGCTGCAACACCTACGCAGGACGCTCACCTACGAGCATTCTCTGAGGCACGCACACAGGATCAGGCTCGGCAGGCGTTCTGTCGATCCGGGCTCATCCAACTCCAACAGCCTCGCGCTAGACGTTGCGTCCGATCTCGCGGACTGAGCCAACCGCCGCGTGCGGGGAGGCCGGCCGGCGGTACGACAAGGCGACCCTTTGAAACGACAGGCGGCCGGCTGTATTGCTGGCCGTATGTAAAGCAGCGCCCCTTCATACCACCCGAGTCGCACGGCCGGCTGCGGAGCGGTCGAGATTGCGCCTTGGGGCAGAGCTTTCGCTTCACACAAGCCAAAGAACTTGCTAGCGCAATGTTCCCCGTTTTGTTCCCCGTGACCTTCTGCTTCGGCGACGAACAAAGTGCTTTCGGCTCTGCTTGGTGCGTCCTGCGTATCGGGGAGACAGGATTTGAACCTGCGACCGCCCGGCCCCCAGCCGGGTGCGCTACCAGACTGCGCCACTCCCCGTGACCGGGGCCACTCTATCGGTCAGTTCCGTCCGGCCTGAATGGGAACATACGTTCGTCATGCGGGACGAGGACGAGATCATCAAGTGCTATCGCTGCGCGGGAGCTCAAGCCGGTCGATGCGTTCGCCTGGCGGAGGAAGGAACGCAACCAGCGGGACTCCTTCTGCCGGCCGTGTCGCTCCGATTACAAGCGCGAGCACTACCTCGCGAACAAGCAGCGGTACATCGAGACAGGCTCACGTCAGCAAGCGGAAACTCCGAAGCTGGAGCGGACGAAGCTGTTCCTCGAGTACTTCGCCGAGAATCCGTGCGTCGACTGCGGCGAAGCGGACCCGCTCGTGCTCGAGTTCGATCACCTCCGCGACAAAGAATTCGACATCGCGCAGCGGTACTACTCGCGTCGATGGGACGCGGTGCTGGCCGAGATCGAGAAGTGCGAGGTGGTCTGCGCGAACTGCCACCGTCGCCGCACCGCACGACGCCGACCGGACCGTTCGGCTCTTGCTCGCAGGCGAAGCGGGCGACGGGAATCGAACCCGTTCTCTCAGCTTGGAAGGCTGATGTGCAGCCAGTGACACCTCGCCCGCGGGAGGCCGAAGCATAGGCCGGTCTAGACTGCCCGCGCGAGCACCCTGGGGGATTGGCTCAGTCCGGTAGAGCAGCGGTCTCCAAAACCGAAGGTCGCAGGTTCGAATCCTGCATCCCCCGCCTGATCGAGGGCCGCCCGGAAGGGCGGCCCTCGGTCGTTCGTGGCGAGCGATCAGATCCGCGCATGGGATCGCTGGTGGCCGGCCTCGGGCTCGGGTTCTTCGTGGCGGCGCAGCTCGGGCCGCTCAGCCTCTTCCTCATCCGCAGCACGCTGCACGGGCGGCTGGCGACGGGGCTCGCGATCGGCAGCGGCATCGCGGTGATCGACGGCGCCTACGCCGCGCTGGGTGCGGCCGGGGCGGCGCCGCTGCTCACGGTTGACGGGCTGCGGACGGTGCTCGGCCTGCTCGGCGCCGTGGTGCTCGTCTATCTGGGGACGAGGACGGTGATGAGCGCGTTCCGGGTGCGCGCCGGGCTCGAGGCCGCCGACGAGGTCGCCTCACCGCGGAAGGCGTTCCTGACCGCGCTCGGCGCCACGGCGTCGAACCCGCTGACCATCGCCAGCTGGGCGGCGGTCTTCGCGGCGGCGTCGACCGCGCAGGTCGCCGAGCACAGCGTGCTGCTCGTGCTGGGCGTCGGCCTCGGGAGCCTCGCCTGGTGCAGCCTCCTCGCGGGGGTGTGCGCGCTGGCCCGCAACCGCATCGGGCCGCGGCTGCTGCAGGCCATCGACGTCGGCGCGGGCGGAGCGATCCTCGGGTTCGGCGGCCTGCTCGCCTTCCGGACCCTGAACGACTAGGCGGGCACGGGTTCGACGGCGGCGCCCCGCGGGATGCGCAGCGCGATGCCCGCCGCCGCAATGGCGATGAGCGCGCAGACCATGAAGGCGGTCGTGTAGCCCGAGTCGGTCGGGCCGCTCGCCACCGCGCTGCCGGCGAGGATGGCCGCGCTGACCTGGGAGCCCAGGGACGCCCCCACGTTGCGCAGCAGCGTGTTGAAGCCCGTCGCCTCGCCTGTCTGCGCGAGCGGCACGGCCTCCACGATCAGGTTGGGCATGGCGGCGAACGCGAAGCCGACGCCGATCGACAGCAGCAGCGAGCCGACGACGATCTCCGCCTGCGACCCGTGCAGCAGCGAGAGGATCAGCAGGCCCGCCGCGGTGACGCCGCCGCCGATGGCCAGCGGGATCCGCGAGCCGAGCCGGTTGCCCAGCCGGCCCGACACGGGCCCGGTGAAGAGCATCGCCACCGACCCCGGCAGCATCAGCAGGCCTGCGCCCGGTCGCGCCCAGCCCGAAGCCGAAGCCGCTGGACACGGGCGACTCGGCCAGCTGCGGGATCAGCAGGAAGGACCCGAACATGCCGAAGCCGACGAAGGTCGTCGCCAGGTTCGTCATGGCCACCGAAGGCAGCATCAGCGTCTTGACGTTGGCCAGCGGCGACTCCGTGCGCGCCTCCAGGTGGTACCAGCCGATGAGCACGATGACCCCGAAGGCGATCAGGCCGAGCGTGCGCGGGTCGCCCCACCCCCACGACGAGGCCTGCGAGATGGCCAGCAGCGGGCCGACCAGCCCGACGGCGAGGACGACGGCGCCGCGGATGTCGACCTTGCCCGGCGTCCGCACGGGCGACTCCGGGATGAAGAGCTGCGTGGCGAGCGCCGCGACGGCCGCCATGCCGGCGCCGATCCAGAAGAGCACGTGGTAGGAGGCCTCGTCGGCGATCACGCCGCCGAGGATCAGCCCGACGCCGCCGCCGATGCCGAGGATGGACGAGATCAGGCCGATGCTGCCGGCGACGCGGTCACGCGGGAACTCATCGCGGATGATCCCGAAGCACAGCGGGAACAGGCCGCCGCCGAGGCCCTGCAGGATGCGGCCGGAGACGACGACGCCGAGGGTGTTCCCGAGCGCGGAGACGACGGAGCCCGCGCCGAAGAAGGCGAGCGAGATGACGAGCATCCGGCGCTTGCCGAACATGTCCCCCAGCCGGCCGAAGACCGGCGTGGCGATCGCGGCGCTCAGCAGGAAGCCGGTCAGCGTCCAGGCGACGCCGGCCTCGTCGGTGCCGAGGCGGTCCTTGAGGTCCCCGAGCGCGGGGATGAGCATGGTCTGGGCGAGCGAGTAGGCCAGGCCGGAGAGGGAGAGCACGGCCAGGGAGCGCATCGGGTGCGGGCGGGGAGACGGAGGCACTGCCTCCACTTTAGAGACAGGCGACGGCGAGATCCGGGTTGTCGGTGAACACGGCGTCCACCCCCAGCTCGGCGGCCCATGCGTACTCGGCGCGCCAGTCCGCGCAGCCGTCCAGCAGGAACTCCGGCTCGCGGCGGAAGGTGAAGGGATGGACCTCGAGGCCGGCGGCGTGCGCGTCGCGAGACGAGCGCCGGGTCCACCCGTTGCTTGGCCGGCCCGATGGCGTCGGCGTACTCGGCGATCGCCGGCGAGGTCGAGCTCGTCCTCGCGCCGCAGCAGCCGCACCTTCGGCCGGTCCCCCAGCGCGCGCAACGACGCCTCCGAGAACGACTGCAGGTACACGGGACCCTCGAAGCCCGCAAGCGCGGCGTCCACCAGCGGCTCCAGTGCGAGCCCGCGCGCGGCGTGCTCCTCCGGCCGCTTGGTCTCCACGTAGACGCCCTTGCCCAGCCGCGCCGCCAGGGCGACCATCTCGTCGAACGTCGGGACCTCGAACCGCCCGTCGAACGCGGTGCTGCGGAGCGCCGGCAGCCGCTCGCGCGCCCGCAGCGCCTTCACCTCGTCCAGCGTGAGGTCCCACACCTCGCCCCCGCCGTCCGTGGTGTCGGCGAGGCCGACGTCGTGCCGGCACACGAGCACGCCGTCGCGCGTGCAGACGACGTCGGGCTCGAGGAAGTCCGCCCCCATCGCGGCGGCGAGCGCGTAGGACTCCAGCGTGTGCTCGGGGCGGTACCCGCAGGCGCCCCGATGCCCGATGACGATCAGGACGAAGGCAGGGCCGCTTCGATGGCGCCGACGACGTCCGGGATCCTCCGGCGTCACCTTCGTCGCCCAGCGCTTGATCAGCTTGCCGTCGGCGTCGACGAGGTACTTGGAGAAGTTCCAGACGGGCGGCGCGCTGTCGGGCTGGCGGGCGAGGTCCTCCCACAGCGGATCCGGATCGGCGCGCACGGACATCTTCGCGGTCATCGGGAACGACACGCCGTAGTTGCGCTGGCAGAACTCGCCGATCGCCTCGGCGTCGTCGAGCTCCTGGCCGGCGAAGTCCGCGGACGGGCAGCCGAGGATCTGCAGGCCCTGGTCGGCGTACTTCTCGTGGAGCTTCTGCAGCCCCTCGAACTGCGGCGTGAAGCCGCACTTGGACGCCGTGTTGACGATCAGCGTCGGCCGGCCGCGCAGCGACTCCAGGTCCAGCTTGCCCCCCTCGAGCAGCTCGACCTCGTGCGTGTAGAGGTCCGTCGGCGCGTCGAGCTTCTTCGTCCGCTTTGCGTACATCTTCACCGTCGAGAGCATGCCCATGCCCACACCGTACGCAGCCGGGCTCGGATCGGATGCGGGCGGAGGGACTTGAACCCCCACGTGCTTGCGCACACGAGGACCTAAACCTCGCGCGTCTACCAATTCCGCCACGCCCGCGTTACGGCCTCATTGAAGCGGATGCACGAAACGCCGCGAGCGGGTAGCTTTCCTGGAATGGCGGAGGAGGAACGCAAGGGCCCGCGCGAGGGCTACGTGATCGAGCACCCGAATCGGGACAAGGGCGCGTCGAAGGCCACAAAGGCCGTCGTCGTCCTGTTGCTGCTCGTCACCGCGGCGCTGATGATCATCATCACCATCGGCGGCTGGGACGCGCTGCAGGGCGCCCGCCCGGTGCAGATCGCCTATCCGATCTTCTTCATCTTCTGCGCGTTCATGATCGCCCGCTGGAACCGCGGCCTGCTGCCGTTGGTGGCCGCGCTGGCGATCATCCTGCTCATCTTCGCCGCCGTCTCCGGCAACGCCTGGTTCGAACGCGACAAGGACGGCTTCACCAGTCCCGCGCTCAACGAGGACATCATCGGGTTGCTCACCTTCATCCTCGTGCCCGTCCAGGTGCTGCTGATCGGCTTCTCCATGCGCGGGTTCGCGCAGGCGTGGAACGTCGAGGTCGAGCGTCCCGCCGAGGGCAATCGCGAGCGCGACGGCGAGCTGCAGCCCGCCTAAAGTGACGCCCGCCGCTCGCGGCGGTAGCCCAACTGGCAGAGGCACCGGATTCAAGTCCCGGAAAGTGTGGGTTCGACTCCCACCCGCCGCATCGCAGGACAAGGTCGCGCGCAGTCGAACTCCGGCAGGTGATGCCTGAGCCACGGGACCTCCTCAGCGCCTACCGCGACATGCTCGGCGGGCTGCGCAAGTCCGCCGGACCGCTCGGGGCGATGGTCGCGCCGCTGCAGCTCGGCGCGGACGTCCTCGACCAGATGCTCACGCGCCAGCAGGCGCTCGAGGCCGACCTCGACCAGACGATCAGGCAGCTGGAGACCGTCTACGAGCTCGCCCGGGACGCGCCCGCCGCCCTGCGCACGCAGGCGAAGGCGTTCTCGGCCGCGGCCGTCGCCTTCGAACAGGCCGCGCAGGTCATGAACCTGCAGGCCGATCTGCTGGAGCGCACGGGGTCGGCGCTCACGATGCCGGCCCGGCTGTTGCGTCGCCCGCCCGCGGGCGCATGACCGCTTGCACCTACCAGGGACGCTGGCGCCGGCGGCGAACCCCGAGGGCATGGTCGCCTTCGCCACCGTCATCCCCGTCGGACTCGTCCTCGGCCTGCTCATGTTCGGCTCGTACGGGACGCACCAGCCGCCGGAGCCCACGCCCGGCCGCGTCCTCCCGGTCGCGGCGCTGGCCGTCCTGCTCGGGCCGGTCGTGACCGCCGCGTTCGGCCTCGTCGGCTGGCTGATCGGCATCGTCCTCATCGTGGGTGGCATCCTCATGGCCGCCATGCTGCGGACGCCGCCCATCCAGCATTGAGCCAAAGGGCGCTCGACCTCCTCGCGCGGCTGCCGCGTGAGCCGCACCTGCACGTCAAGCGCACGCTCGGCATCCAGGCCCTCGAGCTGCTGGAGGGCCACGACGACCCGCTCACGCGCGACCGCCACGCGCTCGAGCTGCCGGATCGTCCCATCCTCTTCACGGAGCCGCAACCGCCGCCGGCACGCGACCCGTACATCGAGCATCAGGCCGGTGCCCGCAGCGCCCTCAACGACGCGCTGATCGAGGCGGAGGTCGCCGCTGCGACCGCCGCGGAGGTCGACGCCGAGACACGCCTGCGCCTCGCCCGCTTCGTGGTGCAACGCCTCGAGCGACACGCTGGAGGACGACGCGCTCTGGGGAACGGAGCCCGTCGACGTGTCGCGCTACGCCCAGCTGATGGCGCTACCGGTCGCGGACCGCGTCGTGCAGCTCGTCGGCGAAGGCGGCGGGGGCGACGAGGATCCCGCCGTCTGACGGCGGCAGCGGGTCGAGGTCGCGCACCTCGAGCCCTGCGCAGCGGCACAGCAGCCCGCCCGCGGCGACGTCCCACGGCTTGACCCCGCGCTCGAAGTAGGCGTCGTAGCGGCCGCCGGCTGTCCAGGCGAGGTCGAGCGCGGCGGAGCCGAGGCGGCGGATGTCACGCACCTGCGGCAGCAGCCGCGCGGCGATGCGCGCCCTGGACGCGGCGGACCTCGGCGTCGTAGCCGAAGCCGGTGGCGACCATCGCCTCCTGCATCTCCGTGCGGGACGTGGCGGTCACGACCTCGCCGTTCATGCGCGGCGCCTCACCGGCGACGGCGGTCCAGCACTCGTCGCGCATCGCGTCGTAGACGACGCCGACCTCGTCCTCCAGCGCGACGGACACGCACCACTGCGGGATGCCGAAGAGGTAGTTGACCGTCCCGTCGAGCGGGTCGACGATCCAGCGCCGCCCCGACGTCCCGGGATGGTCGTCGCCCTCCTCCCCCATGATCGCGTCGTCGGGCCGCGCGTCGGTGATGCGGCCGCGGATGAGCTCCTCCGCGGCGACGTCGAGCTCCGACACGAGGTCCGTCGGCGTGGACTTCGCGGAGACGCGCACGACGTCGCCGAAGCGCTCCCGCAGGAACGCCCCGGCCTCGCGCGCGATGGACTCTGCCAGCTCCAGGTCGCTTACGACTTCACCTCGGACGGGATCTCCACCTCGCGCTTGAGGATCTTGCCCGTCGGGCCCTTCGGGAGCTCGTCGACGAACCAGATCTTGCGCGGGTACTTGTACGCGGCGACCTCGTTCTTGACGTAGTCGCGCAGCTCGTCCTCCGAGACCTCCTCGCCGTCCTTGAGGACGACGGCCGCGCCGATCTCCTCGCCCAGGTCGTCGTGCGGGACGCCGACGACGGCGACCTCGCGGACGGCCGGGTGCTCGTAGAGGACCTCCTCGATCTCGCGCGGGTAGACGTTGTACCCGCCGCGGATGATGAGCTCCTTCTTGCGGTCGACGATGAAGTAGTAGCCCTCGTCGTCGCGCTTGGCCATGTCGCCCGAGTAGAACCAGCCGTCCTCGTCGATGGCTTCCTTGGTCGTCGTCCTCGCGGTCCCAGTAGCCCTTCATGACGTTGTGGCCGCGGATGGCGATCTCGCCGACGGCCTCCGGGTCGTCCGTGTCGACCTCATTGCGATCGTCGTCGACGAGGCGCAGCTCGACGCCGTCGATCGGGATGCCGATCGAGCCCTCCTTGGACTTCTCCTGGGGGTTGAACGTCGCGACGGGCGACGTCTCCGACAGGCCGTAGCCCTCGAGCACCGTCGCGTCGAACTTGTCCTCGAACTTGCGCAGCACCTCGCCGGGCATGGCGGAGCCGCCGGACGCGCAGACGCGCAAGCGACGAGACGTCGTGGTCGGCCTCGGAGTGCAGCATCGCGCTGAACATCGTCGGCACGCCCTCGAAGACCGTGACCTTGTCGCGCTCGATGATCTCCAGCGCCTTGTCGGGATCGAAGCGCGGGATCATCGTGATCATGCCGCCGACGGCCATGGTGGCGTTGAGCCCGCAGGTCTGCCCGAACGAGTGGAACAGCGGCAGCGCGCCGAGGACGATGTCGTCCTCGCTGACGGAGAAGAGCGCACCGGCGGCCTTGGCGTTGCTTGGTCAGGTTCGGCGTGCGTGAGCTCGGCGCCCTTCGGCTTGCCGGTCGTGCCGCTCGTGTAGAGCAGGACGGCGGTGTCGGCCTCGTCGCGGTCCTCGATCGTGTCGTCGGGCTCGGCCTCGCCCAGCGTCTTCTCGAACTCGCCCGGCTCGACGAGCCAGAGCTTCGCGCCCTCGTCGTCGGCGCCCTTCTTGGCGGGCTCCTCGAAGCCGTGCCAGGCGAACAGGAACTTCGCGCCGTTGTCGCTCAGGTAGTAGGCGACCTCGCGGCCCTTGAGCAGCGGGTTCATCGGCACGACGACGCCGCCGGCGCGCAGGACGCCGTAGTAGATCGGCCCGAAGTACGGGACGTTGGGGAGCATGATGCCGACGCGGTCACCGACCTCGAAGCCGTTCGCCTTCAGCAGCCCGGCCACGAGCTGGCTGCCCTCGTCGAGCATCTCGTAGGTCACCTCGGCGTCGTCGAGCTTGAGCGCCACGCGGTCGCCGTGCTCCTTCGCCGTCTCCGTCATCAGCTCTGCCAGGTTCATGTCTCTCCCTAATCTCCTCGCTTACGGCTGCTCTTCCCATCATCGTGCTGGCGTACTGCGGTGCCGTATCTCGTACGCGCCCGCCATCTTGCCCGGAACGGGCGGCCCGTACCCGGCTGGCGCATCGGCTGCTACCTCGCCGGGCTGCTGGCGCTCGCCGGCGCGGAGCTGATCCCGAGCTCCGAGCGCTTCTCGCTGCACATGGCCGAGCACCTGCTGATCGGCGACGTGGCGGGACTGCTGCTGGTCCTCGGGCTCACCGGGCCGGTGCTCGCACCCGTCCTGCGGCGCACCTCCCCGCTGCGCTTTCTGGCGCACCCGCTGGTGGCCCTGCCGGCGTGGGCGCTCTCGCTGTACGTCTGGCACCTGCCGCCGCTCTACGAGGGCGCGGTGCGCAACCCGGCGGTGCACGGCCTCGAGCACGCGAGCTTCCTGTTCTTCTCCGTGAACCTGTGGATGGCGCTGCTCGGCCCGCTGCCCAAGCCCGCCTGGTTCGGGAACCTGGCGCGTCTCGGCTACATCGTCGCGGCGCGGCTCACGGGCGCGGTGCTCGGCAACGTCTTCCTGTGGGCGAACCACCCCTTCTACGACGACGTCTACCCGCGGCTGGGCGACCAGTCGCTGGCCGGCAGCGTGATGATGGTCGAGGAGAGCCTGCTCACCATCGGCCTGTTCTGCTGGCTGTTCCTGCGCGCCGCGCGGCAGACGGAGGAGCGCGACCGGCTGGTGGAGATGGGCGCCGACCCGGAGCGGGCGACGCGTGCCGTCGCGGCCGGCGAGGGCGAGCGGTTGAAGGCCCGCCTAGAAGCCGGCGGGTCGGCGGCCGGCGAAGCCGAGCTCCTCCTCGAGCTGGGCGGCGAGCGCGAGCAGCAGCGGCTCTGAGCCGGTCTTCCCGACGAACTGGACCGCGCGCGGGAAGCCGTCGGTGGCCGGGGTCGGGACGGAGATCGCCGGCAGCCCCATGTGGTTGAGCAGGCCGGGGAAGGGCGTGTAGCGGAACGCCTTGTCGAGCGAGCGCAGGCCGCCGAGGCCCTCGTACTCGCCGATGCGCGGCGGCAGGGTGTTGATGACGGGCAGCAGCAGGATCTCGTCGAGCTGCTGTTCCAGGTTGCGGCGGTCGGCCTCCGCCGCCTTCACGGCGCCCTCGAAGCCGGGCGCGAGCCGGCCCATGCGGGCCAGTCCCCGCGAGCGGCGGTCGAGGCGCTCAGGGTGCGGGAGGGACGCGGCGTCGTCGGCGATGCCGCGCAGGTAGCGGGTGACGACCCGCAGGCCGGCGGTGCCCCAGCTCGGGGTCCTTGTGCGTGACGGTGTGCCCGAGGTCGCGCAGCACGGTGAGCATCCGGTCGATGGCGCCGGCGGTGTCCTCGTCGGGGCCGACGAGCGCGCCCGTCGGGCGGCTTGATCGACCAGGTGATGCGCAGCGGGCGGCGCGGCGCGGGCTCGATGCGGTTCAGCAGCGCGGCGTCCGCCGTCTTGCGGCTGAGGAAGCCGAAGGTGCTCAGGCCGTTCCAGCTCGGCGGGGTCGGGATCACGCCCGTGCCGCACTTGAGGCCGACGAGGCCGGTGCACGCCGCGGGGATGCGGATGGAGCCGGCGCCGTCGGAGGCCGTGGCGCCGCCGACGAGCCCGGCCGCGACCGCCGCGGCGCTGCCGCCGCTGGAGCCGCCCGGCGTGCGGTCGAGGTCCCACGGGTTGCGCGTCGCGCCGTACCAGACGGTCTCCGTGAAGGCCATCGCCATCAGCTCGGGGACGTTGGTCTTGCCGACGATCACCGCGCCGTCGTCGCGGAGGCGCTTCACGATCTCGGCGTCCTCGCGGGCCGGGCCGCCGTGGGCGATGGAGCCCTTCGCCGTCACCTCGCCCTTGACGTCCATGTCGTCCTTGATGGCGATCGGGGACGCCGAGCAGCGGGCGGTCGCCTGAGGCCTTGCGACGGGCGTCGGCCTGGTCGGCCTCCGTCAGCGCGCGCTCGGCGAAGACGATCCGGAAGGCGTTGAGGACCGGATCGTGCTCGGCGATCCGGTCGAGGCTGAGCTGCGTGAGCTCGCGCGAGGAGATCTCCCCGCTGCGGACCATCTCGGCCTGGGCGGCCGCACCGGCGAAGGCGACGTCTGCTTCCGACATATCGTGCGCAACCTACATGCGCGACGTCGTCGAAGCCCTCACCGCGTTCCCCGACCGCGGCGCGTGCACGGACGCCGAACGGCGCGCGGCGGTCTGGCTGCACGACGACCTGCGCAAGCGCGGCTACGAGGCGTGGGTCGAGACGGTGTGGGTGCGGCCGCAGTGGGCGGGCTCGCTGTTCTGGCACTGCGCGCTCGGGATGGCCGTGTCCCTGGCCGCCGCGGCGGTTCCCGCGATCGCGATCGCCGCCTTCGTGCTGGCGCTCTCCTACGGCGCCGAGCAGCTCGGGTTCCCGGTGCTGGCCCGGCTCTTCTACCGGCGCGCGACGCAGCACGTCGTCGTCGAGCCGCCGGGGGACGGCATCCGGCTCTGGCTCGTCGCCCGCACGGACGCCGAGCGCAGCGGCGCGGCGTTCCGGGAGCGCTGGCGGCGGCTGCTTCCGGTGCCCCAGCCGCTCGTCCTCATCGCGCTGCTGTGGATCACCGGGATGGGAGCGGCCCGTGCTTCTGGCAGTGAAGGAACGTGGGTCGGGGTGGTGCAGCTGGTCCCGACGGTCATGCTCCTCGTCGGAGCCGCGGCCGCGCTGGATCACGTGTTGAGCGACTGGACTCCCGGCGCGTCGTCGGCCGGCGGCGTCGCGGTCGCGCTCGCGCTGCACGAGGAGCTGACCCGGCGCGCGCCCGAGCGGCTGTCGGTCGGCCTCGTGCTCGGTCCGCCCCTCGCCTTCCGCGCGTGGCGCCGGTCGGAGCAGCCGCCGCCGGCCGACACCGTCATCGTCGAGCTCGGGCCCTGCGGCTCCGGCGAGGTCGGCTGGGCCGCCCGCCACCCGCAGCTGGTCGCCGCCGCCGGCGACCGTGGCCGCCGCCTCCCCCGCGCCCCCCGCGGCCTGCCGACGCTCGCGGTCCGCACCGTCTCCCCCCGCGGCGTCTCCGCGCGCCTCTACTCCGCGCACGACACGGCCGCAGCGGTCGGCGAGACGACGCTCGACGCCGTCTACGACTTCGTGCTGGAGACCGTCGACGCTCTCGACGCCTCCCTCGCCAGGTCGGCGACCACCGCTTCCTGACCGCGACTTTCCTCCACCACGATCGGGCGCGGACCGCGAGGTGGGCCGAAGTCGCGCCTGGCGCGACTTTCCCCCACCTCGGCCTCCTCGCGTGGCCGTGGCAGCGCTAAGTCGCGCTCCGCTGCCGGGCGAAGTCGACGAACCAGTCGAAGGCCTCCGGGTTCGCCAACGACTCACGTGACGCGACCTGGTCCGGATCGCCGCCGAGGAACAGGCGCTTGACCGGGACCTCGAGGACCTTGCCGGACAGGGTGCGGGGGACGGCGTCGACGCGGATGATCTCGTTCGGGACGTGGCGGGGGGAGCAGTGCTCGCGGATGGCGGCCTTGATCGCGGCCTCGTCCGGCTCGCCGTCGGAGACGACGAAGAGCGGCATCCAGTCGTCGACGTCCACGACGAGGGCGTCGGTCACCGAGTCGACGGACAGGGCGGCGGCGTAGATCTCGGCGGTGCCCATGCGCACGCCGCCGCGGTTGATCGTCGAGTCCGAGCGGCCGGAGATGACGGCGGTGCCGCGGTCGGTGATGCGGATCCAGTCCCCGTGGCGCCACACGCCCGGGTAGGTGTCGAAGTAGGACTCGTGCAGGCGCGACCCGTCGGAGTCACCCCAGAGGAAAAGCGGCATCGAGGGCATCGGCTGCGTGATGACCAACTCCCCCACCTCTTCCGTGACGCTGTTCCCGTCGACGTCGAACGCTCGAACGTCGCACCCCAGCGCGCGCCCCTGCAGCTCGCCTTCCCACACCGGCATCCACGGGACGCCCCCCACGAAGGCGGTACAGACGTCGGTGCCCCCCGACGTCGAGAACAACCACACCGGTCCAAGCTCCGAATACACCCATTCGAAGCCCTCGGGCGACAGCGGCGACCCCGTCGATCCCACGGACGTCAGCGACAACGTCCGCCCCTCCGCCGGCTTGACCCCCGCCTTCATGCACCCGTGGATGTACGCGGCACCCGTGCCGAAGACGGTCATCTCCGTCTCCTCCGCGAGGTCCCACAGGCGGTCCATCGACGGGTAGCCCGGGTTGCCGTCGTAGAGCACGATCGACGCCGGCGTCAGCAGCACGCCGACCAGGAAGTTCCACATCATCCAGCCGGTGGTGGTGAACCAGAAGACGCGGTCGCCCTCCTGCGCGTTCAGGTGCAGGTGCATCTTCTTGAGGTGCTCGAGCAGGATGCCGCCCTGCCCCTGGACGATCGCCTTGGGCAGCCCGGTGGTCCCGGACGAGTAGAGGACCCAGAGCGGATGGTCGAACGGGACGCGCTCGAACGCGAGCTCGGCGTCCGTCTCCGGGAACCACTCGCCGAGCATGACCACGTGCTCGGCCCCGAGCTCCGCCCGCAGCCGGTCGACCACCGGCGTCTTGTCGTACGTCTTCCCGCCGTAGTCGTAGGTGTCCGTGGCGAGCAGCACCTTCGGCTCGATCTGCTGGAAGCGGTCGATGACCGACTGCGCCCCGAAGTCCGGCGAGCAGGACGACCAGACCGCGCCCAGCGAAGCACAGGCGAGGAACGCCGCGACGGTCTCAGGCACGTTCCCCAGGTACGCGACCACGCGGTCCCCCGGGACCACGCCGAGCCCCACGAGCCCCTCCCTCACCCGAGCCGTTTCGGCGCGAAGCCGCGCCCAGTCCCACGACTGCACTGCCTGAGACTCGTTCGCGAACTGGATGGCAACGTCCGAGTCCTCCTTCCCCCGGAAGACGTGCTCGGCGTAGTTGAGCTGCACCCCCGGGAACCACTCCGCGCCGGGCATCTCGTGCGACCCCAGCACCCGCTCGGGCGCCGCGTCGGCCTGCACGTCGAAGTACTCCCACACCAGGCGCCAGAACCGGGTGATGTCCTCGACCGACCAGCGCCACAGCTCCTCGTAGTCGTCGAAGCCCATGTCGCAGGCCCAGCGCGCGAACCGGGTCATGGTGCAAGACGCCAACAGTTCCTCCGGAGGCGTCCACAACTGCTTGGGTTCGCTCACGGCGGGAAGCCTATGCGGGATGAGCACCGCCGTCGTCTGGTTCCGCCGGGACCTGCGCCTCCACGACCACCCGCCGCTGGTCGCCGCGCTCAAGGAGCACGAGAAGATCGTGCCGCTGTTCGTCCTCGACGACCGGCTCGTCCACGGCCGCTTCCCCTCCCCCAACCGGACGCAGTACCTCCTCGACTGCCTCCAGGCCCTCGACGAGCGCCTCGAGGGCCGGCTCGTCGTCCGGCGGGGGAAGTTCGAAGACGTCATCCCGCGGGTCGTCCGCGAGGCGGACGCGACTGCCGTCTACGCGGCCGGCGACGTCTCCCTCTACGCCCGCAAGCGCGACCAGCGCGTTGCGAAGGAGGTCGACCTGCGCCTCGGTCCGGGCAACTTCATCTCGCGCCTGGGCGACCTCAAGACGAAGGGCGGCACCCCCTTCAAGGTCTACTCGCCCTTCCGCCGCGCCTGGACCGAGCAGCCGCGCCGGGCGATGCACAACACGCCGTCGGACATCCCCACGAAGAAGGTCGACGGCGACGGCATCCCGACCCTGCGCGAGCTCGGCCTGGGCGACCCGCCCGAGCTCGAGGACCGGCCCGAGCCCGGCGAGGCCGCCGCGCTCAAGGCCCTCGACGCCTGGGTCCACAAGACCGACACCTACGAGGACGCGCGCGTGACCCTGTCCCAGCAGACGTCGCGCATGAGCCAGTACCTGCACTTCGGCTGCATCTCCCCGCTGCGCCTCGAGCAGCGCACCAAGGACGCGACGGTCTACCGGCAGGAGCTCGCCTGGCGCGACTTCTACGCCTACGTCCAGCTCTTCGGCCCCGTCCACCATCCCGAGCCCGACTGGGACCACGACGAGGAGCGCCTCGCCGCCTGGGAGGAGGGCCGCACCGGCTATCCGGTCGTCGACGCCGGGATGCGCCAGCTGCGCGCCTGCGGCTGGATGCACAACCGCGCGCGCATGATCACCGCGTCCTTCCTCACCAAGGACCTGCACATCGACTGGCGCGAGGGCGAGCGCGTGTTCATGGAGCACCTCATCGACGGCGACATGGGCAACAACAACGGCGGCTGGCAGTGGATCGCCGGCACCGGCACCGACCCGCAGGACTACACGCGGGTCTTCAACCCGACCCTGCAGCAGGAGCGCTTCGATCCCGACGGCGAGTACGTGAAACGCTGGGTCCCCGAGGTGGGGACGGACGCCTACCCGGCCCCGATCGTCGACCACAAGGTCGAGCGCGATCCGAGCGATCGAGGACTTCAGAGCAGCGCGGGGGTAGCCGTCGCCCCGTACGCCCAGCGGGTCGGGTTCGACCTGGCGTAGGTGACCGGCAGCTGGTCGCCGGCGCGAGGGATGGCCACGCGGGAGACGACGACCACCTTCGTGGCGTCGAAGGCGGGCGAGCCGTCCTCGGGCTGGATGCGGACGTTGAGCTGGATGCGCGGGTTGCCGTTGATGGTCATTCCCGTGTCGCCGACGCCGGTCACCGTGCCCGTCCCGCGGGCGTCGAGGTCCGCGAGCACGTGCGGCTCCGTCTTGATCCGGCCCCAGAACGCCCAGTGGGCGCCGCCCATGAGCAGCGCGGAGGCGACGAAGATGCCGCCGAACAGCCGGCCGAAGGGGTCGCCGGCGGCCAGCGCACCGACGCCGATGGCGAGGAACATCGAGTGGAAGACGAGCCAGTTGCCGCCGAGGAACATGGCGACGGTGGACACGGTGATGCCGGCCGGCAGCAGCCACACGCCGGAGAGGTCGGCCGACAGCGCGTCGATGCTGACGAGCTTGGCGATCGCGATGGCGATCATCACGTTGCCCAGCAGGCCCATGATGACCCCGAACGGCTTGGTCTCGGTGAACATGCTTCGAGAACTGCCGCCGTGAGGTTCGCTTACGGGCTCACAGCCACAGCTGCCGCGTCTGCGTCTCCCAGTCCGCCGTGCCCGCGGCGGCCTCGGCGAGCGCGGCCTTCCCCTCGTCGGACGTGACCACGTAGCGCAGCTCCCCCGGACCGAGCCAGCGCCCGAACGCCGCCGCGTAGGCGTCGGCGCGCTCGCGGTTGCGGGCGAGGTCGGACGGGACCGGGATGCCAGGCGCGCCCGTAGGGCCGGTCGCCGAGCGGGCGCGCGAGCACGTAGCGCTGGCTGACCGCCGGCTCGACCGCCTCCCCCAGCGCCGAGGTGAAGCGCGCGTTCTCCTCCGGCGACCCCTCCGGCAGCAGGCAGCGGACGTAGCCGCCGGCCCGCGGCTGCCAGGCCAGGCTCGCCGCCGCGCCCGCCCCGATCTCCCCGAGCGCCACGTAGGCGTCGGCGACCGCCCGGGCCACCCGGTCCAGCGGCAGCACCGCCGGGAACCGCCGCCGCCGGACCCGCAGCGGCAGCCACCACCGCGGCTTCCCGGCCGGCCGCGGTGTTCTGAACTCTTGCGACTCAGGGGACTGTCCCCTTTTTCGCGTCGGGTGAGAATGGGGGGACTGTCCCCTCATTCTCACCAGGAGCGCCGGGAGCTCGACGGCGCGGTAGGGCTCGCCGATGCGCCAGCGGGCGCGGGCGGCGGCGGGGTCGGCGGCGCGGGCGAGGGCGAAGGCGTTGAGCTCGGGGAAGTCCGTCGGCGGGCGGCGGGGCGAAGGCGCTGAGCTCCGGGTGGACGTGGGAGACGCCGGACTCGATGGAGCCGTCCTCGCAGGGCGCGTGCAGGTGGGCGTGGCGGCGGACGAAGCGTTCGTAGTCGGCGACGCCGCGCTCGAGCTCCGGGGCGACGCAGACGAGGTCCCAGTTGGAGGCGATCTTGTCCGGGTCGGCGGGATCGAGGCGCAGGGTGCGGCCGCGCATCTGGCGGGTGGAGATGGAGGCGGCGACGGAGGTGGCGTCGACGAGGACGTTGACGAAGGGCGCGTCCCAGCCCTCGCCGAGCAGGGCGCGGGTGGCGATCAGGCACTGCGTCTCGCCCGTGCGCAGGGCCTCCGTCGCCTGGGCGACCGCCTCGCGCGGGTCGGCACCCGTGACGAGGCGTGGGCGCAGCGGCGCGAGGCGCAGGTCGTCGGCGATCGTCTCCAGCAGGCCGCGACCGCCGCCGCCGAGCGTGAGGGCGGACCCGGCCGGTTGGCGCGGCGGGCGCTCCGAGTCGCACAGGACGACGGCGCGCAGGGCGTCCCCACGCTGCTCGTGCTCCACCGCCAGCGCCTCGCAGGCGAGGATCGGCTTCGCGGAGGAGTTGACGAGCACGCGGTCGATGTCCGTCCGCCCCGGCCGGACGCCCGTGCGGGTGAGCGCGAAGCCCAGGTCCGCCAAGGCGACGGCCAGCGCGTCCGTGCGCGACTCGGCCTCGACGCCCGGGTGCGCCCGCAGGCAGCGCACCGCGTAGTCGCTGATCAGCGTCACCCAGTCGTCGAGGGTCGGGGCCTCGCGGAAGCCCTCGCCGCGCGGTGCGCCCGGCGGCAGCGGCAGCCCGGCGCTCGCCAGGTAGCGCAGGCCGGCGCGGGCGAGCGCGGGCTGGCGGCGCAGCAGCTCACCGAACGGGATCTCGGCGTCGCCCTCCCCGCGGTAGCGCATGCGTCCCGTCACCCACTCGGCGAACGAGAGCTCGCCGGACGAGGACAGCAGATCGGTGAGCATCTCCTGGAAGCGCTCGTGCCGCGCCCGCAGCCACTCCACCTCCGAGTCCAGCGGCGTGGTGAACAGCGCGAGCTCCTGGAACGGCGCGAGGTGCCCCTCGCGGACGACGGCCGGCGTCGGCGTGTGGAAGTCGACCGGCCCGAGCAGCTCCTCGTAGAGGCGCGCCTCGTCGGCGGTCATGTCGTCCGGCGCGGTGGCGGTCAGGCCGATCACATGGACGTCGTCCCCGAGCTCCGCGAGCGCCGCACGGACCACGTACCCCCACATGGAGACGACGTGGTGGCACTCGTCGAGGATCACCGTCTTCACGCCGCCCGCGCGCAGGCCCTCGAGCCGCGCCCGCGCGCCCGGCGCCAGCAGGTCCCGCACGTCACCTCCGCGGGCGACCTCCACCTTCATCGCGGCCACCGCGCGCATCAGCTCGTCGTCGCGCCGACGCGAGGGAGCACCCGGACCGAGACGCTGTTCGGCCAGGACTCGAAGCGCACCGTCAGGGTCCTCCGTCCGGCACAGCGCCTGGTAGGTCAGCGCGGTCAGCTGTGGCGCGCGCCACTGCCCCTGGATGGCCGCCGTCGGGCACAGGACGACGGCGGGCGCCCCGATCCGCCGCGCCATCTCGAGGCCCATGACCGTCTTCCCGGACCCCGGCGGCGCGACGACGTAGGTGTGCCGGCGGCCGGCGGCCCGGTCGGCCTCGAAGGCCTCCAGCGCGAGCTCCTGGTAGCGCCGGAGCTTCAATCCCGGTGCACCCGCACCGTCAGCGGCATGTCGTCGGGGCGGGTGGACGACTCCGGCTCGGGCGGGAGCGGCCGGCGCGGGCGCAGGCCGGCCAGGAGCATGATCGCCCCGACGGCCAGCAGGAAGAGCGGCCAGCCGGCGAAGTCCCCTCCACCCGCGGCGGCGGCGATGAACGCGGCGAGGTTGCCCGCAGCCAGATACGCGGCGCCCGGCGCCCGGTCGGCCGCGGCGTAGGCGGCGAGCGAGACGCCGGCGACGAAGACGACCAGCTCCCACCCCACCGGCAGGTCGTCGAACACGTACACGGAGCCGGTGATGCCGATGAGCAGGATCGCGAACCCCGCCGCGTTGACCATCTGGTCGGCGTGGCGGCCGCTCTCTCCGCGCAGCGGGAGCGAGGCGAGGCCGAAGACGAAGGCGAGCAGGAGCAGCAGCCAGCGGTACGGCGTCACGGAATCCGGGCTGAAGATCCAGTCCCAGGCGGCGAGCAGCGCCGCGCCCCCGGCCAGCGCGGCGATCAGGGCAGCGATGGCCGACCGGCGGCGCGCGGAGACGTAGACCGCGGCGCCGCACTCGAGCAGGCTCGTCCACACGAGCGTCCCGCTGGCGACGGATCCGAGGTCGGCGAAGAGGTCGACGAGGCGGACGAGGGTCCCCCCGAACGCCGCCAGGCCCAGCACGATGAGCACGGACTGGTGCGGGTAGGGCGCGGCGCCCTCCCCCGGCGCCTGCAGCCCGAGCCACAGCAACACGACCGCGAGCGCCGCGACCACCGCGAGGTGCGCGCCGGCGCCCCAGTCCATGCGCACCTGCAGCAGCGCGACGCCGACCGTGAGCACCAGCGCACCCGCCGCGATCAGCGGCCCCCGGTGCGGCGGTGGACGGAGCAGCTCGCGCATTCGCGTGTATCCAACCCGATCTGTACCGTCCGCGGGACATGGACCGCAAGCGGCTTGCCCTGATCGCCGCCGTCCTGGGGTCCTTCGTCGCCGGGCTCGACGCGACGGTCGTCAACGTCGCCCTCCCGTCCATCAAGGACGACCTGGGCGGTGGCCTCGCCGGGCAGCAGTGGATCTCCAACGCCTACCTGCTCACGCTCGGCTCGCTCATCCTGATCGGCGGCTCGCTCGGCGACCTGTTCGGGGAGCGCCGCGTCTTCAGCCTCGGCGTCGGCGGCTTCGGCGTCGCCTCCCTCATCTGCGCGGCCGCCCCCTCCGTGGAGCTGCTCGTCGCCGCCCGCGCGCTGCAGGGCGTCTTCGGCGCGCTGCTGACCCCGAGCGCGCTCGCGGTGATCATCGCCGCCTACCCGCCGGCCGAGCGCGGCGCGGCGATCGGCTCGTGGACGGCGTGGACGGGCATCGCCTTCGTGGTCGGCCCGCTGGCGGGCGGCGTGATCGTCGACGCGACCTCGTGGCGCTGGATCTTCCTCATCAACATCCCCTTCGTGGTGCTGACGCTGTTCGTCGTGGCGTCCGCGGTGGAGGCCCGGCCGCGGCCCGACCAGCGGCCGCACGTGGACGTCATCGGCGCGGTGCTCTGCGCGCTCGGCCTCGGCGGCCCGGTCTACGCGCTCACCCGGCAGCCCGACGTGGGCTGGGGCAGCCCGGAGGTCGTCTTCCCACTCCTCGCCGGCCTCGCCCTCATCGCCGCCTTCCTGGGCTGGGAGCGCCGGTCGCCGCGCCCCATGCTGCCGCTCGGCCTCTTCAAGCGACGGAACTTCGCCGTGGGCAACCTCCAAACGGTCGCGATGTACGGCGGGCTGAGCCTGAACCTGTTCACCGTCGTCCTCTTCCTGCAGCAGGTGGCGGGCTACACCGCGCTCGAGTCCGGGCTGGCGACCATGCCGGTGACCGTGATCATGTTCCTGCTGTCCAAGCGCATGGGCGCCCTCGCCGACCGCTTCGGCCCGCGGCTGTTCATGGGGCTCGGCCCGCTGCTCGCCGCCTGCGGGCTGCTGCTCTACCTGCGCGTCGGCCGGGACGCCGCCTACGCGCACGGAGGTCCTGCCCGCCCTGATCGTCTTCTCCCTCGGGCTGAGCATGACGGTGGCGCCCCTCACCGCGACGGTGCTCGCCGACGCCGACGACTCGAACGCCGGCATCGCCTCCGGCATCAACAACGCGCTCGCCCGCATGGCCGGCCTGGTCGCCGTCGCCGCGCTCGGGATCATCGTCTCCGGCGCCGTGACCGTCGGCTCCTTCCACCGCGTGATGGCGATCGCGGCGGGGCTCGTCGCGATCGGGGGGGCGCTCGGCCTGGTCGGCATCGTCAACCCGCCCCGCACCTGCGAGGAGACGATGGAGCGACATAGGGTGCCGGCATGACCGAGCTCGTGCTGACGGAGGACGCCGGGAACGTCCGCCACATCGTCCTCAACCGCCCCGAGAAGCGCAACGCGTTCAACGAGGAGCTGATCGCGGCGCTCGCCGAGGCGGTGCGCGCCACCTACACCGCCGACGGCGTCCACGTCGTCGTCCTGCGCGGCAACGGCCCCATGTTCTCGTCGGGCGTGGACCTCAAGTCGCTGGCGGGCGACGGCGGCCTGGAGCATCTGCGCGCGTTCCGCAAGGCGTGGCTGGACGTCGCCAACGCGCTCGAGGAGCTGCCCAAGCCCGTCGTCTGCTCCATCCAGGGCGGCTGCATCGGCGGCGCGCTCGAGACGGCGCTGGCCTGCGACCTGCGCGTGGTGCAGACGAACGCGGTGCTCGGGCTGCCCGAGACGCGCATCGGCCTCATCCCGGACGTCGGTGGCTCCTCGCGGCTGCCTCAGGTCGTCGGCCTCGGCCGCGCCAAGGAGCTGATCATGACCGGCGCGCTGATCGGCGCCGAGCGCGCGGAGCAGATCGGGCTCGTCAACCGGGTGGCGGACGACGTCGAGGCCGCCACCCAGCAGCTCGTCGACGAGCTCCTCGTCTGCGCCCCGATCGCCGTCGGCCTGAGCAAGCGCGTCATCGACGCGAGCGCCCGCCCTGCCCTCTCCACGACGCTGGAGCTCGAGGTCGCGCTCCAGACGGTGTGCGCGGCAACGGAGGACTTCCGCACGGGCGCCGCCGCCTTCGCGAACAAGCAGCAGCCCCAGTTCAGCGGCCGGTGATCGTCCTCCTCGCCGGCGGGACCGGCGGCGCGAAGCTCGCCCGCGGGATGCGCGACCTGACGGACCTGACGGTGATCGCCAACACGGGCGACGACATCGTCATCCACGGCGCGCACGTCTCCCCCGACCCGGACCTGATCCTGTTCTGGCTGGCCGACCGCATCGACGCGCGCGGCTGGGGCCTCGACGGCGACACCTTCCACGCGATGGACCGGTTGCGCGCCAAGGGCGAGGAGGTCTGGTTCAACCTCGGCGACGAGGACCTCGAGATCGGCCGCGACCGGCTGCGGCGGCTCGAGAACGGCGAGCGGCTCACGGAGGCCATCGACGCGCTGCGGGCGACCCTCGGCGTCCCCACCCGCGTCCTGCCGATGTCCGACGACCCGTCCCCGACCTTCGTCGGCGGCGTCCCCTTCCAGGAGTGGATGATCCGCCAGCAGGCAAGCCCGATCGGGCGTGGTGGAGGCCGGCGGCGGGCTGATCGACCCCCGAGATCGCCGACGCCATCGCCGAGGCCGACGCCGTCGTCATCGGCCCGAGCAACCCCGCCATCTCCATCGACCCGATCCTGCGGACGACGGGGATGCGCGAGGCACTGGCGCCCAAACGGGTGGTCGCGGTCAGCCCGTTCGTGCGACGGCGCAGGTGCTCAAGGGCCCGACCGCCGCGTTCCTCCCCACGCTCGACGACGCCGTCGCGCTTCTACGACGACATCGTGGACGCGTGGGTCGCCGACGAGGACGTCGCCGGCTTCGACACGCTCGTCACGCGACGTCCTCATGGACACCCCCGAGCGGCGCGAGCAGGTCGCCCGCGATGTCATAGGTTTCGCGGCATGAGCGACCTCGCGGGCAAGACCATGTTCATCTCCGGCGCCAGCCGCGGCATCGGCCTGGCCATCGCCATGCGGGCCGCGCAGGACGGCGCGAACGTCTGCCTGGTCGCCAAGACCGCCGAGCCGCACCCCAAGCTCGAGGGCACGATCTACACGGCCGCGGAGGAGATCGAGGCGGCCGGCGGGCAAGGCGCTGCCGATCGTCGGCGACGTCCGCGACGAGGACTCCGTCTACGGCGCCGTCGCCAAGTGCGTCGAGCAGTTCGGCGGCATCGACATCTGCGTCAACAACGCCTCCGCGATCAACCTGGCCGGGACGGAGGCAGCTCGAGATGAAGCGCTACGACCTCATGCAGGACATCAACACGCGCGGCACGTTCCTGTTCTCCAAGGCCTGCATCCCGCACCTCAAGCAGTCCGAGAACGCGCACGTCCTCACGCTGTCGCCGCCGCTGAACCTGGAGCCGAAGTGGTTCGGCGCCCACGTCGGCTACACGATCGCCAAGTTCGGGATGAGCATGTGCACGCTCGGCATGGCCGAGGAGTTCAAGGAGGACGGCATCGCCTTCAACTCCCTGTGGCCGCGCACGATCATCGCCACCGCCGCCGTCCAGAACCTGCTCGGCGGCGACGAGGCGATGGCCAAGGCCCGCACGCCGGAGATCATGGCCGACGCCGCGCACGCGATCTTCTGCGCGACGCCCGCGCGAGTGCACGGGCAACTTCTTCATCGACGACGAGGTGCTCGAGGGCCCGTTCGACAAGCTACCGCGCGGGCGAGGGCGGGTCGGAGGAGGACCTCATCCCGGACCTCTTCATCTGAGGGGTCCTACTGTCGGATCGGATGCGCCGGCGCGTCACCTTCTCGCGCAACGTCACGCTCTCGCTCTCGCGTACGTGCCGCTGTTTTTGCAAGTACTGCGCGTTCGCCACGCACAAGCCGCACCTGCACGAGCCGGATGAGGTCCTCAAGCTCATCGACGGCGCGGCGCGGCGGCAGGTCAAGGAGCTGCTGGTGCTCACCGGCGAGGCCCCGGACCACCACCCCGGTGTGCGGGCCAAGCTCGCCGAGCTCGGCTTCTCCGACTTCGTCGACTACGTCGTCTGGGCGTGCGAGCAGGCGCTCGACCGCGGGCTGCTGCCGCACACGAACCTCGGCGTGATGGAGCGGGAGGACCTCGCCCGGCTGCGGGCGGTCACCGCCTCCCAGGGCCTGATGCTCGAGTCGGTCAACCCGGATCTGGTCGCCCACCAGGGGTCGCCGACCAAGCATCCGGCGGAGCGGCTGAAGACCATCCGCGCGGCCGGCGAGCTGCGCATCCCGTTCACCTCCGGGATCCTCGTCGGCATCGGCGAGTCCGAGGACGAGCAGGTCGCCGCGCTCGAGGCGCTGTCCGGGATGGACCACATCCAGGAGGTCATCCTCCAGAACTTCGTCCCGCACCAGTCCTACTACGGCCAGGAGCCGGCGGACATCGCCGACGCGGCGGCCTCGCAGCTGTGGCGCACGGGCATCCTCGACCGCCCGCACGAGAACCTCCCGACGTGGGCCAACCCGATCTCGCTCGGCGACCTCAAGCGGCTGATCGGCGAGGCGCGGCGCCTGCTGCCGGGCGTCGGCATCCAGGTCCCGCCGAACCTCAGCGAATGGTGGCCGGAGCTCGTCGCCGCGGGCGCGACGGACCTCGGCGGCCTGAGCGCGAACGGCGACCACATCTCGCCCGAGCACCCCTTCCCCTCGCCCAAGCAGGTCCGCGAGCGGCTCCAGCAGGACGGCGTCGCGCTGGCCGAGCGCCTGTGCGTGTACCCGCAGTACATGGACGCCGAGTGGCAGTCGGACCGGGTCCTCGAGGTCATCGACCGCGTCTACCCCACCTTCAAGCCGCGCCGGACGGTCCCCACGCTCAACGGGAACCTGGCCGGGGTGGTGTCCCGCGCGCACGCGGGGGAGCCGCTGACCCCCGACGAGCTCACCGGCCTCTTCGCCGAGTCGCGCCCGGAGGCGGTCGAGGACATCCGCCAGGCCGCCGACTCGCTGCGCTCGGAGCTGGCGGGCGACGAGGTCACCTTCGTCGTCAACCGCAACGTCAACGTCTCCAACGTCTGCATCGTCGGCTGCGCCTTCTGCGGCTTCGGGGTCGGCAAGCGCTCCCCCGACGCCTACGAGCACGACCAGGAGGAGTTCGTCCGCCGCCTCGGGGACGCCATCGACTACGGCGCGACGGAGGTCTGCATCCAGTCGGGCATCCATCCCGACTGGTCCTTCGACGACTACCTCGGCTGGCTGCGGCTGGCCAAGGAGACCGCCCCGCAGCTGCACCTCCACGCGTACTCGCCGATGGAGGTGGACCACATGTGCACGCAGTCGGGGCTGTCCCCGGCACAGGTGTTCGAGCGCCTCCGCGAGGCGGGCCTCGGCTCCGTCCCCGGCACCGCCGCCGAGGTCCTCGAGGACGGCGTCCGCCAGCGCATCTCGCCCAACAAGCTGCCCGCCGCCCGCTGGCTGGAGATCATCGGCGCCGCCCACGAGGTCGGCCTGCGCTCCACGGTCACCGTCATGTTCGGCCACGTCGAGCAGCCGCACGAGCTGGCCGAGCACATGCGCGTCGTCCGGGCGCTGCAGGAGCGCACGGGGGGCTTCACGGAGTTCGTGCCGCTCTCGTTCATCCCGTACCAGACGCTGCTGGGCCGCACCCACGGCATCGAGCCGATCTCCCGCGAGGACAACCTCCGCCACACCGCCGTCTTCCGCCTTGCCCTGGGTCGCACGGTGCGCAACCTGCAGGCGAGCTGGGTGAAGATGGGCCTGGACGCCGCCACGGAGTCGCTGCGCTGGGGCGTCAACGACCTCGGCGGCACGCTCATGGAGGAGTCCATCTCCCGGATGGCCGGCTCCGAGTACGGCGTGCGCCTGGATCCCGAGCAGCTCATCGGCGCCGCCCACGCCGCGGGCCGCCCCGCCGCCGAGCGGACCACGCTCTACGACATCCGGCGTCGCTACCCCGTCACGCTGGCGGCATGACCACGATCGCGGTCCTCCCCGTGAAGTCCTTCGGGCGGGCGAAGACGCGGACGGTGCTCGACGACGATGCCCGCGCGGAGCTCGCCGAGAAGATGGCGACCGGCGCGCTGAGGACGCTGCTGGAGGTGCGCTCGCTGGAGCGCGTCATCGTCGTGACGAGGGAGCCGCGGATGGCGACTCTGGCCGAGCACGTCGTCCCCGACCCGCACGAGACGAGCCACTCGGCGGCGGCGCTGCTGGGCATCGACGCCGCGGAGCGCGCCGGCGCGCGCCGCGTGCTGCTCGTCCCGGGCGACTGCCCGTGGCTCGACGCGGACGAGGTGGACGCGCTGCTGGACTTCGCCGGTCCCGGGGTGACGATCGTCGCCGACCGGCACGGCACGGGGACCAACGCCCTCGTGCTCGACCCGCCGCGGGTGATGGAGCCGTCCTTCGGCCCGGGTTCGTTCGCCCGCCACGCCGCCCTGGCCCGGGCGGCCGGAGCATCGGTGCAGGTGCGCCACGTCCCGTCGCTGGCCTTCGACGTCGACACGCCCGCCGACGTCGCCGCGCTGCGCCAGACGGCGTGATCGAGGCAGCCGCCCTCGCGGGGCTGCCCGAGGTCCGGCCCGGCGACGACCTCGCCGCGCTGCTGGCCGGGTTCGACCTCCTCCCCACCGACGTCCTCGTGGTCGCCCACAAGGTCGTCTCGAAGGCCGAAGGTCGCGTGGTGGACCTGGCGTCGATCGAGCCCGGCGAGTGGGCCCGCGACTGGGCGGCGCGGTGGGAGAAGGACCCGCGCGCGGTCCAGGTCGTGCTCGACGAGGCCGCGGAGGTCGTACGCGCCGACGGGGGCCGGCTGATCTGCCGCACCCGCCACGGCTTCGTGTGCGCCAACGCGGGCGTCGACCGCTCCAACGCCGGCGGCGAGGACCGCGCCATCCTGCTGCCGCTCGATCCCGACGCCTCCGCCCGCGCCCTGCGGGCCGCGCTCGGCTGCGCCGTCGTGATCAGCGACTCCTTCGGGCGGCCGTGGCGGATCGGGCAGATGGAGATCGCCATCGGCTGCGCGGGCCTCGAGCCGCTGGCCGACTACCGCGGCGAGCTCGACCGCGACGGGCGGGAGATGGTCGCCAGTCACGTCGCCGTCGCCGACCAGGCCGCGTCCGCCGCGGACCTCGCCCGCAGCAAGGCCGGCGGTCAGCCGGCAGTCCGGCTCCGCGGCCTCGAGCCGTACGTGCTGGCCGATGACGGTCCGGGAGCCGCAGCGCTGGTCCGCGCCCGCGAGGGAGACCTGTTACTGATTGGCTGCGCCAAACAGCATGCTGCGCAACACTGAGGGCATGACCTTCACCGGAGTCATCCCGGCGTTGATGACGCCCTTCGACGACGACCTCCAGCTCAAGCTGCCCGAGCTCGACAAGCAGGCGCGCCGCCTGCAGTCGGCGGGCATCGCGCACGTCGTCGTCTGCGGGACGATGGGCGAGGCGGCGTCGCTGTCGGCCGCCGAGCGCCAGGCCGTCATCGAGGCCGCCCTGCAGACGGGCCTCACGGTCACCGTCGGCGTCTCCGCCGCCACCACCGCCGCCGTCGTCGCCAACGTGCACCAGGCGACCGCGAACGGCGCCCACGGCGTCATGTGCCTGCCGCCCACGACCTACGAGGCGACGGAGCGCGAGCTGCACGCCTTCTACGAGACGGTGGCCGGCGAGACCGAGCTGCCGGTCATGGCCTACAACAACCCCGAGGCGTCGCGGCTGGACATGCCGGCCGACGTGATCGCCGACCTGCCGGGCATCATCGCGGTCAAGGAGTGCAGCGGCGACGCGCGCCGGATCGGGCAGCTGCTCGAGCTGCGCGACGACCTCGAGGTCCTCGTCGGCGGCGACGACTGGGCGCTGGAGGGCTACGCGGCCGGCGCCGTGGGCTGGGTGTCCGGCGTGGCCAACGTCCTGCCGGAGGAGTGCCTGGCGCTCGAGCGCGCCGTGCTCGACGGCGACCTCGCCGCCGCCCGGAAGCTGTGGCCGCGCCTGGCGCCACTGTCGCGCCTGGACATGGACCCCCGCCTCGTGCAGTCCTTCAAGGCCGCGCTCGACCTCACCGGCCACTACGGCGGCCCGGTGCGCCCGCCGCGGCTGGAGCTCGACGAGGACGACATGGAGCTCGTCAAGGAGTCGCTGCCGCGATGACCGCGATCCTCGCCCCCTTCACCGGGGAGACGCTGTACGAGGTCACCCCCGCCGAGGACCCGGCCGGGCTGCTCGACCGCGCCCGCGCCGCGCAGCCGGCCTGGGCGGCGCTCGAACGCGCACGGCCGCGGCGCCCGCCTCGCCGCCGCCGCCGAGCGCGTCGCCGCCGATAAGGAGCTCGTCGACCTGATCGTCACCGACGTCGGCAAGCCGGTCGTCGAGGCGCGCGCGGAGGTCGGCCGCGCCGCGGCGATCCTGCGCTACATCGCCTCCCAGGCGTCCGCCTCTGCCGGCGACCTCTACGAGGACGCGACGGGCGCGACCGTGCGGGTGCTGCGCTTCCCCCGTGGCGTCGTCCTGCTGATCACGCCGTGGAACTTCCCCATCGCCATCCCGACGTGGAAGCTCGCCCCCGCGCTGCAGGCGGGCAACGCAGTGGTGATCAAGCCGGCGTCGCAGTCGCTGCGCATCGCCCGGCGGCTGGTCGAGCACCTCGACCTCGGGGACGTCGTCCAGATCGCGGAGGGCGGCCGCACCGTGGCGGAGACCCTGCTCGATGCCCGTCCCGACGCCGTCTCCTTCACCGGCTCCACCGCCACGGGCCGCTCCATCGCCGAGCGGCTCGCCGGCACCTTCGTCCCGCTGCAGCTCGAGATGGGCGGCAAGAACGGCGTCTACGTCTCGGAGGCCGCCGACCCCGCGCTCGCCGCGAGGGTCGTCCTCGGCGGCGCGATGGGCTACGCCGGGCAGAAGTGCACCGCGACCTCGCTGGCCTTCGTCCACGAGCGCAACGCCGACGCGGTCACCGCCGCGCTCACGGAGCAGGTCGCCGCGCTCGGCGTCGGCGACCCCGCCGACGACGGCACGGTGGTCGGCCCGATGATCGACGCCGCCAAGCGCGACGAGGTCGCCGAGCAGATCGCGGGCGCCGAGATCCTCGCCGGTGGCCAGGCCCGGGACCACGGCCTGCTCGAGCCGACGCTGCTCACCGGCGAGCACTGGACGAACGCGACGGAGCTGTTCGCGCCCGTCGTCTCCGTCCAGCCGGTCGCCGACATGGACGCGGCGCTGGCGCGGCTGCACGCGCTCGAGTACGGCCTGGTGGCCGGCATCGTGTCCCCCCTGCGCGACGAGATCGAGGCCTTCGCGCGGTCGGCGGAGGCGGGCATCATCCGCGTCAACGCGCCGACGGCGGGCGTCGAGCCGCACGTCCCCTTCGGCGGGACCAAGGCGTCGAGCTTCGGCCCGCGCGAGCAGGGCCGGGCCGGCCTCGAGTTCTTCTCCGAGACGCGCACGATCTACGGCTGAGCCGTGATCCGCACCGTCGAGTCGCACACGGAGGGGATGCCGACGCGCGTCGTCATCGACGGCGTCGGGACCCTCCCGGGTGCGACGATGGAGGAGCGCCGCCAGAACGTCCCGGAGGAGCTGCGGACGTTCCTGATGCTCGAGCCGCGCGGGCACGGCGCCATGTCCGGCGCGCTGCTGCAGCCGGCGATCCGGCCCGACGCCGACTGGGGCGTGGTCTACGTCGAGGTCGCCGGCTGCCTGCCGATGTGCGGGCACGGGACGATCGGGGTCGCCACCGTGCTCGTGGAACAGGGACTGGTCGAGGTGACCGAGCCGGAGACCATCGTGCGGCTCGACGTTCCCGCGGGCCTCGTCGAGGCGCGGGTCCGCGTCGAGGACGGGCATGCGAGGTCGGTGACCATCCGCAACGTCCCGTCCTACTTCGTCGCCGCCCACGACGGCTACGACCTCGCCTACGGCGGCAACCACTACGCGATCGCCGACGCCGCCGAGCACGGCCTCACGGTCGCGCCGGAGCACGCCGGCCGCCTGATCGCCGCCGGCATGGAACTGCTGCTCACCGTGCCCGAGCCCGACCTGCAAGCACGTGATCTGGGTCGGAGAGAACCGCAGCGCCGTCGCCATCCACCCCGGCTACCTGGACCGCTCGCCCTGCGGCACCGGCACGAGCGCCCGCATGGCCCAGCTGCACCACCGCGGCGAGCTCGCCATCGGGGAGGACTACGTCCACCGCTCCGTGATCGGCAGCTCCTTCACCGGCCGCCTCGTCGAAGAGACCGACCGGGGCGTCATACCGGAGATCACCGGCCGCGCCTGGATCACCGGCACGGCCCAGTACACGCTCGACCCCACCGACCCTTTCCCCGCCGGATTCAGGCTCTAGTCGTCGGCAGCGGGATCTGCGGGTCGGCGACCGCGCTGTTCCTCCAGGACGCCGGCGTCGAGGTGCTGCTGCTCGAGCGCGGTGCGCTCTCCGGCGCGACGACCGGCCTCGGCGAGGGGAACGTCCTCGTCGCCGACGCCCCCGGCGGCCACGCCGTCTGGCACGACCTCGCCGCGCGTTTCCCCGAGGCCGTGAAGCTGCGCGCGAAGGGGTCGCTGACGATCGGCGAGGACCTCGCGGGCGCCAACGTCCCCGAGGCGTCGGTCATGGAGCCCGCACTGCGCCCGGGCTTCGCAGGGCATCTACGCAGAGGAGGACCTGCAGGTCGACCCGCGCTCGACGGCGCGGGCGATGGCGCAGGCGGTGCCGCACCGCACGGGCGCGGAGGTGGTCGCCTACGCGGCCGCACGGGGTGACGCTGGCCGACGGCGAGCGCATCGCCGCCGACGTCGTGGTGCTCGCCCGCGGTCCGTGGGAGACCGCGCTCGGCGTCGTCCCTCGCCGTGGGCAGCTGGTCGCCCTGGGACCGAGGCCCGGCCTGGTCCGCCACAAGGTCATCGATGCCGCCTACCCGGCCGCCGTCGCCGCCGTCATCGAGGAGGCGGTCACCGGCGAGGTCTACGTCGGCTCGACGCGCGACGACGTCGGCTTCGACGCCGGCGCGCCCCACCAGGAGGCCTTGCTCGCCCGCGCCGTCCACTTCATGCCGGTGCTCGCAGAGCTGCCGGTCACCCGCACGTGGGTCGGCTTCCGCCCGTACCGGTCCGGCGGGCCGTTCGCCGGCCGGTTGGACTCAGGCGTGTACGCGATCGGCGGGCACGAGGGCGCGGGCGTCGGGCTCGGCCCGCTGCACGCGCTTCAGTTGGCGCGCGAGATCGCCGCGTCGTAGTCCGAGCGGGCGGACTCGACCGACTCGGCGTTGGCGACGGCCCAGGTGCCGAGCGCCTTCATCGGCCCGGCCATGGACGCGCCCAGGCGGGTCAGCTCGTACTCGACGCGCGGCGGCACCTCGGCGTGGACGTGGCGCGAGATGAGCCCGTCGCGCTCCATCGTCCGCAGCGTCTGGGTCAGCACCTTCTCGGAGATCGGGTGCAGCTCGGACAGGATCTGGTGGTAGCGGCGCGGACCGTCGCCCAGCGCGAGCAGGACGCCGACGCACCACTTGGAGCTCAGCACGCCGAGCCCCTCGCGGATCAGGGACGCCATCCGCGCGCGCTCGTCGGCGACGCGCGTGTCCTCGAGCAGCAGGCTCATCGCAGCGCCCGGCGCAGCGTCGTGTCCTCGTAGAGGACGTCGTCGTTGGCGCGGCTGACGCGGCGCAGCAGCCGCGGCGGCTGAGTCGTAGCCCTTGTGGCCGAAGCTCGGCCGGTTCGGGGCGACGACGGCGCTGTCGGAGGCGGCGACCGGGGCGCTCGGCGCCTGCAGGGCGCCGGCCACGAGCGGCACGGCCACGGCCATGCTCGCGAGCGCGTTGAGCGTCATCTGCCGGCGGGTGCGGCGACGGCTGAGCTGGCGGCGCGTCGCGGCCTCGAGGTGGTCGCCCAGGGCGAGCAGCTCGGGCGGCAGCGGGCGCAGCACTAGACGGTTCCTCGCAGGTCGACGGTGAGCGCGCGCAGCGCCCGCGACACGCGCAGGCGGGCGGCGTTGATGGAGCAGTCCAGGCGGGCCGAGATCTCGTCGTAGCCGAGCTGCTCGATGACGCGCAGCTCGAGCGCGGCGCGCTGGTCGTCGGGCAGGGCGTCGACGGCGGTCCGCAGGCGGGGGCGCAGGCCGTGGGCGTGCAGGCGCTCGTCGACGGCGTCGTAGGCCTCCGTCCCCTCCCAGTCGATCGGCATGCCCAGGCGGGCCCGGGCGGCCGTCTCGATGCGGTTGTGCTTGTGGTACTGGCGCAGCAGGTTGCGCCCGATGCCGAACAGCCATGGCGCGGCGGACCCGTCGGCCATGTCCTTGAAGCGGCGGATCCCGCGCCAGGCCTGGGCGAACGTCTCGGCCGTGAGGTCGAGGGCGACCGTCTCCGAACCCGTCTGGCGCGCGAACCACGAGCGCATCCAGACCGCGTAGCGCTCGTAGATCTCGCGGAACGCCTGCGGGTCCGTCCGGGCGGCCTGAAGGAGCTCTGCGTCTGTGCGGGTCTCGGTCAGCATCGACTGACCACTTATGGCCGTAGCCGCCGGAACATGTCGGCTACGCACCCTAAAGGGTGGTGGCGCGGACCTCTTCGAGCCGGGTCCCCGTCCCGCCGTCCTCGGGACGCGCGCGCCACAGGGTGACCTCGGCCTCCCGCCCGTCGATGCGCAGGGTGGCGACGACGTTGTCGAAGATCGGTGCGCGCTGAAGCTCCCAGGTGATGCTCGGGTCCTCGACGCCGGCCCGCCTGGCCAGCATGTGCGTGAAGCGCGCGAAGGGCTTGGACGCCGCCGCCTTCATGATCCGCCGCTCCTTCTTGTCGAGCGGATTGCGGAACGGGGACGCGGTGGCCTGGTAGACGCGGGAACGGACGCCGTTCGGGTAGCTGACCTCGGCGAGGTAGGCGTGGTGGACGTCGCCCGACAGCGCGACGATCGTCGCGGGCGCCTTCTCGCCCGACCCGACCTTGCCGAGCCAGTCGGTCATCTTCGTGAAGGAGCGGTTGAAGGCCGCCCAGTGCTCGAGGTCGAGGTCCTGGCGCAGCTTCTCGCCGAAGCGCTTGGCCGGCCCCTTCCCCCAGGCGCCCTGGGCGACGGCCTCGTCCCAGGCCTCGAGGTGGTGCAGGCCGGGCGAGAGCAGCCACGGGAGCGAGGTGCCGATCAGCAGGTGGTCGACGTCGGCGTCCAGGCCGGCCTGCTCCACCCACGCCCATTCCTCGTCGTCGACCATGGCCCGTGCGTCGGGCTCGAGCTTCCGGGCGGCGCGGGAGTCGATCATGATCAGCCGGGTGGAGCCCAGGTCGCGGCAGAAGCTCCAGCGCGCGAGCGCCGGATCGCGGTCGGCGCGGTAGCCGAAGTCGCGCAGGAGCTCCTCCGCGTCCTCCAGCTCGTGCACGCGCCGGAAGAGCGGGTCCTCGGCCAGCTGCGCCGGGCTGAGGTTCCCGATGTGCTGGTAGACCCAGTAGGAGACGAACGCGCCGATGATGCGCTCGTCCCACCAGTCGGTGTCCCGGATCTCCTCGAGCCACGCCATCGACGTGTTCCAGTCGTCGATGACGTCGTGGTCGTCCCAGATCATCGCGTTGGAGACGGTGGACATCAGCCAGCGGATCGCGGGCTCGCTCCAGGACAGCTTGTAGGCGAGCGTGTACTCCTCGAAGTTCGCGATCTCCTCGCCGTCGATGAGCTCGAGCGTGCGCGGGTCGCACTCGTCCGCGTAGATCTGGTCGCCCAGGTGGAAGAGGGCGTTCGGCCACTCCTCCGGCGGCTGCTCGCGCAGGCGCAGCGCGAGCGCCCGCAGCGCGCACACCTCGCGCCCCTCCGGGTGCTCGTCCTTGCGCTTCGTGTACGGCGGATCGTGCGGGTAGTGCGTGCGGCAGGAGCCGAAGACGATGTCCACGGGCTTCCCCTTGGTCGCCGTGCGGATGACGCTGTGGGGCCACGAGTCGTCGATGGGCCAGGCCTTCTCGCCGTCGAGGGTGACGTCGTACGGGGTGGCGACGCCGGGCTCGAGGCCGGTGACGTGCACGAGCGCGTAGTGGTGCCCGGCGACCCGGAACGTCTGCGCCTCGCAGCCGAGCACCGCGACGGTGCAGGGACCGTTGGTCTCGACCCAGATGGTCGCCTCATCGTCGGAGGCGTGCCGCAGGACCGGACCGAGCATCAGGGACGCCATGCCGGAAAGCTAGCGTTGCGGGAGCGTGTTGCGGTCGCTCCTCGTCGTGCTGGCACTCACCGCTTCCGGGTGCGGTGGCGTGAGCAGTGTCGACCGCGCGGACTCGGACGTCACGCTGCTCATCGGGACGAAGCCCGCCGGGGTGCACGCGGGCATCTACCTGGCCGTCGCGCGCGGCTTCGACGAGGCCGAGAGCATCGACCTCACGATCCGCCGGACGGGGGACGCCAAGCGCCTGCTGCGCAACCGCCGGGTGTTCGCCGCGGTGCTCGACCGGCCGCTGCCCGGCACCGCCTGCGTGATGGCGCTGACCCAGACGCCGCGGCCCGGCCACTTCATCTGCGTGCTCGAAACGGAGCTCGAGGACCGGCGGGCGACCGTCGGCGCGCTGGCCCGCACCCTGCAGCGCGGCTACACGGAGACCAACGCGGATCCGGAGAGCGCCGTGCAGGCCATGCTCAGCCAGGCCGGCGGCCTCGACCAGGCCACGCTGGCGCGGGAGCTCGACGACGTCGCCTCCTCGTTCACGGCCGGCGTCCCCGCCTTCGGCTTCCTCCGCCGCGGCGAGCTGCCGCCGGGGAAGTTCGACTACCGGCTCATCGGCCCGGTCAGCCGTGACTGAGGTCCTCGCCTTCCACCGGTCGTTGCCGGGCTACGCCCCGACGCCGCTGGTGGACGGGTGGATCAAGGACGAGACGCACCGGCTCGGGCTGCCGGCGTTCAAGATCCTCGGCGCGTCGTGGGCGCTGGAGCGGGCGGCTGGACCGGACACCGCTCTGGTCGTTGCCGCGAGTGCGGGCAATCACGGGCGCGCTGTCGCACGGGCCGCTCGCTGGCGCGGGCTGGCGTGCCGGATCTACCTGCCCGCGCGTTCGCTGGCTGCGCGGCGAACGGCAATCACTGAAGAAGGCGCGGAGGTGGTGGTGGTCTCGGGTTCGTATGAGGACGCGGTCGCCGCTGCGGAGGCCGACGGCGGGCTGCTCGTCGCCGATGTGGGGTCTTCGCCGTCCGCCCATGACGTCATCGACGGGTACTCGACGCTGTTCGGGGAGCTTGACGATGTGGAGTGCGACGCGGTGGTGGTGCCGGTCGGCGTCGGGTCGCTGTGCGCGGCGGCAGTGCGGTGGGCGCGGCCGCGCGGGGTGCGGGTGGTGGCGGTCGAGCCGGCGTCGGCGGCCTGCCTCGCCGCGGCGCTGGAGGCCGGACGGCCGGTGCGGATCGAGACGCCCGGGACCGTGATGGCCGGGATGGACTGCGCGGAGGTGTCGCCGGCGGCGTGGCCGGACCTGCGGGAGGTGGACTCGGTGGAGCTCGTGGAGGATGACGAGCTTCCGCTCGGGTTCTCACGGCTCCTCGAGTCGGGCATTGAAGGAGGGGAGTGCGCCGCCGCTGCCGTGGTCGCGGCGGGTCGGCTGTCGGGACGCGTCATCGCCATCGCCACCGAGGGCCCAACCGGACGAACCCACCCAAAGTTGCCGTAGTGGCAACTTCGGGTGGGTTCGGCGCTATTGGGCGCGGATGCGGCGGAACTCCTTGCGCCACGTCTCGGGGCGGCCCCAGTCGTGGTAGTTCTCGACGCGGCCCTCACGGAGCTCGCGGAGGACGAGCTCGCCGCGGATGCCGGCCTTGTCCACGGCCACGAACATGCCGTGGACGGCGGGCGCGGCGGCCGCGTGGCCGAACTGGTGGGCGACGAGGACGCGCCAGTGCCAGTCGTGGTTGGAGTACGGCTGGGAGTTGCAGGTGACCATCAGGGTCGCCGCCTCGAGGTACTGCGACTCGTCGACGCGCACGTCGAGCTCGAGGTCCGTCCAGTCCGACGGCAGTGAGTCGATGATCTCCTGGAAGTCGTCCGCGAGGCCCATGTCCCAGGCAGCGTACCCTCGGTTGTCATGGCGATGCTCATCGATCGCTCGGATCGCGGGAAGCTCCTGCTGACCGGCACGGAGGTCAAGGACTTCCTCCAGGGCCAGGTCACCAACGACGTCCTCGCCCTCACCCCCGGGACCGGCTGCTACGCGGCGTTCCTGACCCCGAAGGGCAAGATGATCGGGGACCTGCGCATCTTCGACGCGGGCGACGCGGGCGTCTTCGTGGACTGCGAGCGAGTCGTCCTGCAGGACCTCTTCAACATGATCCATCGCTTCAAGCTCGGGCGGGACGTCGAGATCCACAAGCGCACGGTCCAGCGCGGGATGCTGTCCATCATCGGCGAGCACCTCGTCGAGGGGCCCGAGCACAGCCACCGCCTCGAGGACGGTGTGCGCCTGATCGCCACCGACGCCGGCACGGACGTCGTCTGCGACGCAGAGGACACGGAGGCCGTCAAGGCCCGCCTCGGCATCCCGGAGGGGACGGAGGAGGAGGCCGAGATCGCCCGGGTGGAGGCCGGCCGGCCCCGCTACGGCGTCGACCTCGACGACAGCGTCATCCCCCAGGAGGCGGGCCTGAACGCGCGCGCCGTGAACTTCGAGAAGGGCTGCTACGTCGGGCAGGAGACCGTCGCCCGGCTCTTCTACAGGGGGAAGCCCAACCGCAGGTTGCTCGGGTTGCGCTCCGCCGAGCCGCTGCCGACGGGCACGGAGCTGTCCCGCGACGGCAAGGTCGTCGCCGTCGTGAAGTCCAGTGTCGTCTCCCCCACCTTCGGCCCGATCGCGCTCGCGTTCGTCCGCCGCGAGGTCGAGGTCGGCGACGAGCTCGACGGCGCGACGGTCGTGGAGCTGCCCTTCAGCACCCGGGACGCCCAGCCGGCCGGGTCCGGCGCCGGCAGCTCGAGCACCGCGACGTCCATCCGCGCCACGTAGGCGCCCACGAGCCGCACCTCGTCGACCTCGTCGGCGGGCAGCCAGCCGCCGAGGTCCCGCGGTGACGGCGCCGCGCGCACCGCGCCGGCCGCCCGCTCGGCCAGGTCATCGACCGGCAGGGTGAAGGTGTCGAAGACGCGGCCGCCCGAAAGCAGGATCCCGTCGCCCTTGCCCGGGTCCTTCGGATGCGCGGCCACGACGAGCCGCGCGCCGGAGTGCACCGCCCGTAGGACGCCCCCGAGCCGGAAGACCAGCGACTCAAGCCGCTTGTGGCGCCGTTGCAGCGTCGCGGCCCGCTCGTACTGGTGGGCCGCCGAAGCGGCGCGCATCTGCGCCTCCACGTGATCGAGCAGCGCCCGCCCGCCGTCCCGGGCGTCGACGCCTGTACTTGTTGCCGCCGAAGGCGAAGACGGAGTGCCTGTACTTGTTGCCGCCGAAGGCGAAGACGGAGTGCCTGTACTTGTTGCCGCCGAAGGCGAAGACGGAGTGAAGAGCCGCAGCGCCTCCTCCAGCCGCGAGCGGTAGAGGTTCGGGTCCAGGTCGCCGAGGCAGGGCGACAGGCAGCGCCCCATCTGGCCGTAGGCGGACGCGTGGTAGCGCCGCGGCAGCTTCCGCCCGCAGTGGCGCAGGCCGAACAGCGAGTTGAGCTGCTCCACGAGCTCCGCCGCCACGGCGCGCCCGCGGACGGGGCCGATGCAGACGGCGTGGCCGGCCGCGGGCTCGCGCGCCACCTCGAGGATCGGGAACGGGATGTCCAGGCGGCAGCGGATGAACACCTGGCCGTCCGCCTCGTGCACGCCCTTGACGTTCGCGGGGGGCTTCAGGGCTCGGATCAACCGATGTTCGAGCAGCAGCGCGCCAAGCTCGGATTCCGTCGCCTCGCAGTCGACCGACTCCGCGCGTGCCGTCCACGCCGCGCCGCCGGTGAAGTGCGAGCGCGCTCGGGTGCGCACGTTGACCGACTTGCCGACGTAGAGCGGCCGCCCGTCGGCGTCGCGGAACACGTAGACGCCGGGCCCGGTGGTCAGCGCGCGCAGGTCCGGCCGCCGCTCGACGGGCATCCGCACGCGCGGCGGAGTACCGCGCTTCGGCTTCGACGAGCGCGCGCGCAGCAGCGCCAGCGCCTCCCCGACGGTTCCCGCGTTGGCGCACAAGCGCTTGAAGAGCGCACAGAAGACCTGCGCGCACAGCTCCGCGTCCGGCAGCGCCCGGTGCGTCGTCCCGACCTCGATGCCCAGCGCGTCCGCCAGCGTGGCGAGGCCGCGACGGCGCTGCAACGGGGCGAGCCGCCGCGCCATCGCGACCGTGCACAGCACGGGCGGCGCCGGCCAGTCGAGGCCGGCGCGGTGGAACGCGCCGCGCAGGACCCGCGCGTCGAACCCCGCGTTGTGGGCGACGAGCACGCGGCCCTCCATCCGCTTCGCCAGGCCGGGCAGCACCGCCTCGGGCGGCGGGGCACGGTCCACCATCGCCTGCGAGATCCCCGTGAAGCGCTGGATGCCGGGCGACAGTGGCGCGCTGACACCCACGAGGGAGGACCAGCGGTCGTGGAGCTCACCTCCGCCGACGAGCACCGCGCCGACCTCCGTGAGCTCGCAGCGCTCCCGCGCGTGGCCGTTGGTCTCCGTGTCCACGGCGAGGAATTCGGCGGTCATCAGGGGGGTCTCCAGCATGCGAACGCCTGTTCTTACGGGACGCTCCGGACGGAGTGCAAGAACGCGTGCGGCCACGGGACGCCGGAATTGTGGTTAGGGTTCCGCTCCGGAGTGAGGAGAGCTACGGCCGCTATCGGATTGATGATGCTCGCGCTGGCGGGCTGCGGCGGCGAGTCCGATTACGCCAACGACCCCCGTCCGCCGACGCCCATCAGCGTCTCGGCGGCGATCTCCCCGGAGAAGATCACCGTCTCCCCCACGTCGTTCGGCGCCGGCCCGGTCACCTTCCTGATCGCCAACCTGACCGACGAGAACCAGACGGTCACGGTCGAGACGCGCGACCTCTCCGACAAGGCCGGCATCAAGCAGAGCTCGTCGGTCATCAACCCGCAGGGCACCGCCAGCCTCAAGGTGGACATCGCGGAGGGCGACTACGTCGTCTCCGTGAAGGAGAACTCGATCCGGGAGGCCCAGCTCAAGGTGGGCCCGGAACGCGAGTCCTCGCAGGATCAGCTGCTGCAGCCCTGAATAAGGGCACCGTGGAGGTGCTGACCGAGGTCGACGACGCGAAGATCGGCGCCCTGCTGAAGGCCGACACGTTCTTCTGGCTCGACCTCGTCAAGCCCGGCGCGGACGAGATCGAGGGCCTGTCCGAGCTCCTCGGCTTGCATCCCGCCGCTGTCGAGGACACCCGCGAGTGGAACCAGTTCCCGCGGCTCGACGACTACGGCGACCACGTCCTGCTGGTCTTCTTCTCCGCCCGCCCCGTCGAGGACCAGGTCGAGCCCGTCGAGGTGCACGTCTACGTCTCCGGGCGCTGGATCGTGACAGCGCGGCGGTGCGAGACCACCCTCGACCGCAAGCGCGAGTGGCTCGCCGCGAACGACTACGACGACGAGGACGAGATCCTCTACCACGTCCTCGACGCGCTCACGGACGGCTGGGATCCGGTCATCGACGAGATCGACCGGCGCGTCGACGAGGTGGAGGCGATCGTGCTCGAGCGGCCCGCGCAGGGGCAGCTGACCACCATCTACCGCCTCAAGCAGGAGGTCGGCGAGCTGGTCCGCCGCGCGCACCCGATGGCCGCGATGTTCCCGGCGTCCATCGACACGATCCACGACCTGGAGGGCCTCACCCACGGGTCGCGCGAATGGCTGCGCGACGTCGACGCCCACCTGGACAGCGTCCATTCGGACCTGCGGCGCCTCTCCGGCGACCTCAACGCCCTCACCGACACCTTCTTCAACGCCAACGCGAACCGGCTGAACCAGCTCGCGACCCGGATCGCCGTCGGCTCGATGTTCTTCCTGATCTGGACGCTCGTGACCGGCTTCTTCGGTCAGAACTTCCAGTTCCTGACCGACCACATCGACACGAAGGGCGCCTTCTTCGCCTACGAGATCGGGGCGCTGCTGCTGCCGACGGTCATCCTCGTCGTCATCCTCTACCGGAAGCGGAAAGACTGGCTCTAGAAGGCCAAAGGAGGCAATAGGCTTCCCGCGCGATGAGCCTAGACACAGCTGACGTCACGAAGATCGACGTGGAACCCGGCACGCTGCCGGAGACGATGACCGCCTGGGTCATCCGTGAAGAGCGCCAGGGCGAGCCGATCGACGCCTTCCAGCTCGAGGAGATCGAGGTCCCGGAGCCCAAGGCCTTCGAGGTCATCGTCCGCGTCATGGCCGCGGGCGTGAACTACAACAACGTCTGGGCCGCCCTCGGCGAGCCCGTCGGCGTGTGGCGCTACGGCGACCACCCCGAGTTCGGCCACCACATCGGCGGCTCGGACGCCTCCGGCGTCGTCTGGAAGGTCGGCGAGGGCGTCGAGCGCTGGAAGGAGGGTGACGAGGTCATCATCCACTGCAACATGGCCAACTACGAGGACGTGGCCATGACCGTCGACCCGATGACCGCGCCCTCCCAGCGCATCTGGGGCTACGAGACGACCTGGGGCTCCTTCGCGCAGTTCACGAAGGTCCAGGCGCAGCAGCTCATCCCCAAGCCGAAGAACCTGACCTGGGAGGAGGCCGCCTCCTACGGCCTCGTCTACTTCACCGCCTACCGCATGCTGATCACGCGCTGCAACATCCAGGCGGGCGCGAAGGTGCTCATCTGGGGCGCCGCCGGCGGCCTCGGCGTCTTCGCCAGCCAGATCTGCCGGGCGGTCGGCGCGCAGGCGGTCGGCGTCGTCTCCTCGGAGGAGAAGGGCGAGCTCGTCAAGCAGCTCGGCTGCGTCGACTACATCAACCGCGACGAGTTCAAGGGCATGATGCGGACGGGCGACGAGGACGCCGACCAGGAGAAGGAGCGCTTCAAGGTCATGCGCGCCTTCGACAAGCGCGTCATCGAGATCCTCGGCGACAAGCCCGACATCGTCTTCGAGCACGTCGGCAAGGCCACCTTCCCGACCTCCGTGTTCACGGTCAAGCCGTTCGGCAAGGTCGTCATCTGCGCCGGCACCACCGGCTACACGCTGGATTTCGACGTCCGCTACCTGTGGATGCGCCAGAAGGAGATCATCGGCTCGCACTTCGCCAACGCGTACGAGTGCTACAAGGCCAACGAGCTCATCGCCCAGGGCCTCATCCGCCCCGTGATCTGGCGCACGATGCCGTGGGACGGCGTCGGCGAGGCCCACCAGCTCATGCGCGACAACAAGCACTCGGGCAAGATCTCGATCCTCGTGGGGGCCGAGAAGGAGGGCCTGGGCAAGACGGAGGATGGCCCGGGCGCGATCTACGCCGAGATAGGCTGAGGGCATGGCCGCCGGCTCCGTTCACATCCCCTGGTACGCGACCCTCTTCCGCGGCGACAAGTTCGCGGAGGCGCTGGAGGAGATCGCGCCGCTCGCTCTGCGCTACGGCGCGACGAGCTACGCGGTCTACCGCTCCCGCGACGACCAGTACAAGTTCGTGCACACGGTCGAGTTCGACGAGAAGATCCAGTGGGAGCGCTACTGGAACGGCCCGGAGTTCTCCGACTGGCGCGCGAAGTACACGAGCTGGTACCAGGTGCCCGTGCTCTACGTGTGGCACGACGTCGTCGCCCAGGGCGCGACGGAACTCGTTACGGAGTCTTAGCGCGCCACAACCCGGGTAGTGAGCCCGGGTGACCCCAGAACGGAAGCTGGAGTACGTCGTCTTCGCGATCATGCTGGTGGCGTTGATCGCCGGCCTGATCGCCTACGCCCGGGCGCGCGACAAGATCGCGCGCCTCGAGGCGGGTGAATCCAAGGGCCACCACGTCCGCCGCTCCCTGCGGCGGAAGATGGGCAGCATCGGCCACGGGCACGGGACCTTCCACGACCCGAGCGACACGAAGACGCTGGTCCTGCAGGCGGCCATGTCGATGCTGGACGCCGACCGCGGGCTGCTGCTCGGCCGCCACGACGCCGACCACGACGGGAACCTCGACGTCATCTGCGCGATCGGCTTCGGGGACCGCGATCCGGAGTCAGACCCGTTCGTCCAGAAGATCGGCGGCCGCACCCTCGACCAGGACGAGACGGTACGCGAGGCCAACGCCGTCGCCATGCCCGTCTACATCGCCGACGAGTTCGACGGCGCGATGATCTGCGCCAAGGACAAGGGCGACTTCGCCGGCTTCGACGACGAGGTCCTGCTCGCGCTGGGCGACCACGCCGGTGCCGTGCTCGACACCTCGCGGCTGCAGGGCGAGCTGCGCACCGCCTACCTGGGCACGGTCCGCTCGCTGGCGGACGCGATCGAGGCCAAGGACCCCGGCGTGCGCACCCACTCGGAGGAGGTCGCCCGCTACGCCAGCGCCGTGGCCGCCCGCCTGGACATGGACGAGCGGCGCCGCGAGGAGCTGCAGTTCGGCTCCCTGCTGCACGACGTCGGCAAGATCGGCATCTCGGAGCGCATCCTCCTCAAGCCCGGCCGGCTGACCGACGACGAGTTCAACGTCATCAAGCTGCATCCGCGCATCGGGCACCGCATCGTGGCCGGCATCCCCGCCCTGGCCGGCATCGCCCCCGCGATCCTCCACCACCACGAGCGATACGACGGCGGCGGCTACCCGGCCGGCCTGAGCGGCGAGCGCATCCCGCTCGAGGCGCGCATCGTCGGCGTCGCGGACTCCTTCAGCGCGATGATCGCCGACCGCCCGTACTCGTCCGGGCTGAGCTTCGAGGCGGCGTGCGCCGAGCTCGAGCGCTGCGCCGGCACGCAGTTCGACCCCGAGGTCGTCCGGCTGTTCGTCGAGGAGGTCCGCAAGCAGCCGCCGTCACCGGTGGCGGCGCCCGACCCGACAGTCGACGCCGAGCTCGAGCCCCACCGCGAGGACGGCCGCGGCCCCCTCGGCAAGCCCGCCTACGCGCTGGTGGACAACCTCACCCTGCTGCACTCCGCGCCCTACCTGCACGAGCGGGCGGAGGCCGAGGCGCGCGGCGGCCGCGGGTGCTGCCTGGTGGTCGTCGACGTCGCGGCGCTCGAGGCCGTCAACGAGCGCGACGGCTTCGCCGCCGGCGACCGCCTGCTCGTCCGCACCGCCACCGCACTGCGACGCGCAGAGGCCACGACGGGCGGCGTCGCCTGCCGCCTGGGCGGGCGCACGCTCGCCCTGCTCGTGCCCGGCAGCCACCCGAGTCCGGAGGACGCCGTCAGCGCCGAGGTCGGCCCGGAGGCGGCCGTGACCGGCGTCAGCTGGGAGGACGGCGAGAGCGGCTACGACCTGATCAGCCGCGCTCAGCGGACGGTGAAGGCCAGCCGCGCCACCGGGATCAGCGGCAGCCCGTAGCCCGGGTCGCGGACCACGGCGAGCCGCGCCGTCCCCTCGCACCAGCCGAACGTGGGCCGGGGCACGCGGATCGCGCGCCTGCCCGTCTCCTTGAGGACCTCGCCGGGGGCGCGGCAGCTGTTGACGTAGAGGACGCTGTAGGCGTCGGCCTTCGGGAGCCGGAAGCGCACCGTGCCGGTCCGGTCCACCCGCTGTGGGCGCGCCCGCAGGTGCAGGCCCGGCTTGCCGGCCAGGTTGGTCGACTCGCACCCGATCAGCAGGTCGCGGCGGTCCGCCTTGACGATGTCGGCGCCGTCGCCGCAGTCGATGACCTCCGCGTGACCGTCGCGGGTCACGAGCTTGTCGTCGCCGCCGGCGGCCGAGACCCCGTCGGGATCGCGGCCGGGGTCGATGACGTCGCCGAGGTTCGAGCCGAAGACGTAGTCGCGCCCGCGGTTGCCGTGGGCGACGCCGCCGCCCCCGTTGAGGTACAGGACGTCGTTGCCGGGGCCGCCGAGCAGGCACGAGGCGCGGGTGGCCGAGCCGTAGAGCAGGTCGGCGCCGCCCAGGCCCCAGACCCGGGTCGCGCGGTCGAACGCGACCAGGCGATCGTCCCCGGCCGTGCCGACGATGTCCACGAAGGCAGCGCTCCGGCAGATGGCCGGCGGCGGGGCCGGCGGTGGCGCGTACACGGGGCTCATCTCAGCCCTGCTCGAGCGGGGCCATGGTGAGCCCGGCGTCCTTGAGCTGCTCCCAGTACAGCTCCGCCGGCTCCTGCTGGCCGGTCCACACGATGGCGCGGCCGGACGAGTGGATGCGCTCGGCGATGGCGTACCCCTGATCGAGGTTGACGCCGGGGATGAAGCGGGAGATGGTCTTGGCCACGTGATCGAAGGTGTTGTGGTCGTCGTTGAGGACGATGACGCGCCACGCCCCTCCTAACCCGGAGCCGGGCCCATCGATGCGCGGGCGCTCGATCGTCTGGCTCAAGTCTGCTTGCTCCGCCAGCGGTCCAGGCCCAGCCAGATGTGGTGGTGCGGGACGGCCTGGGCGTACGTCTTCGCCGTGCCGAGGTCGCTGCGCTCCTCGTAGTAGGCGATCTGCGAGGCGACGAACTCCTCCTCGGTGAGGCGCCCGACGCGCTCCGCCTCCTCGTCGAGGGAGACGCGGCAGCGCTCGAGGTGGCCGGGGACGTCGTCGTCCCACAGGCCGAAGTGCGTGATGGCCAGCGCCCGCGGCTCCCACGCGGCCACGAGGTCCAGCGACCGCTTCCACGGCGCCGACGTCGATGTCGGGCGGCGGCGTCGGCGCGACCACGAGGTCCGACGGCGGGATGCGCGCCCCGGCGACATCCCCCGTGAAGGCGACGCCGTCGTGGAGGAAGGAGACGTGGTGGGATGCGTGCCCGGGCGTGTAGGCGACCTGCCAGTCGTCGAGCACCGTCTCGCCGCCGTGCAGCACGGTGACGTTGTCCTCCGGCACGGGGACGACCTCGCCCCACAGGCGCTGCATGTCGGCCTCGCCGTACAGGCGGGTGGCGGACTTCACCAGCCGCTCCGGGGCGATCAGGTGCGGTGCGCCGACCTCGTGCACGAACACGGGGACGTCCGGCCAGCGTTGCACGAGCGCCCCGGTGGCCCCCGCGTGGTCGAAGTGGATGTGCGTGAGCAGGATCGCCCGCGGGACGAAGTCCTCGCCCAGCCCGGCCAGCAGCGTTCCGACGGTGGACTCGGGCCCGGGGTCCACGAGGACCCCATCCACCTCGAAACAGGCGATCACGCGCGGGTTGCCGAGGTGCTCCGTGTCTATGACCCGCATCAGCCTGCGAAGATAGCTGCCATGAACCCGCGACTGGAGCGGCCCGACCGGCCCTGGATGATGCGCACGTACGCCGGCCACTCGACGGCGAAGAAGTCCAACGAGCTGTACCGCTCGAACCTCGCCAAGGGGCAGACCGGGCTCTCCATCGCCTTCGACCTGCCCACGCAGACCGGCTACGACGCCGACCACGAGCTCGCGCGGGGCGAGGTCGGCAAGGTCGGAGTGCCCGTCGCGCACAAGGGCGACATGCAGGCGCTGCTGGACGGCATCCCGCTCGACGAGATGAACACGTCGATGACGATCAACGCGACGGCGGCCTGGCTGCTGGCGCTCTACATCGTCACGGCGGAAGACGATCCCACCCACCCCGTGGACCGGGACAAGCTCCAGGGCACCACCCAGAACGACATCATCAAGGAGTACCTCTCGCGCGGGACCTACGCGTTCCCGCCCGGCCCGTCGATGCGGCTGATCGCCGACATGATCGCCTTCACGGTCGACGAGGTCCCCAAGTGGAACCCGATCAACATCTGCTCCTACCACCTGCAGGAGGCCGGAGCGACGCCCGTGCAGGAGATCGCCTTCGCGCTCTCCACCGCCATCGCGGTGCTCGACGGGGTGCAGGAGCGCGTCGACGCCGAGAAGATGCCCGCCGTCTTCGGCCGCATCTCCTTCTTCGTCAACGCGGGCGTCCGCTTCATCGAGGAGCACGCCAAGCTGCGCGCGATGGGCGAGATGTGGGAGTGGATCGGCCGCAACCGCTACGGCGTCACCGACGAGAAGCACCTGCGCTTCCGCTACGGCGTCCAGGTCAACTCGCTCGGTCTCACCGAGGCCCAGCCGGAGAACAACGTCCAGCGCATCGTGCTCGAGGCCCTTGCCGTCACGCTCGGCCGCAACGCCCGCGCCCGCGCGCTGCAGCTGCCCGCCTGGAACGAGGCGCTCGGCCTGCCCCGCCCCTGGGACCAGCAGTGGTCGTTGCGCATCCAGCAGATCCTCGCGATGGAGACCGACATCCTCGAGTACCCGGACATCTTCGAGGGCTCGCACGTGATGGAGGCGCTGGTCTCCGAGCTCGTCGAGAGCGCGAAGGACGAGATGGCGCGCATCGAGGAGGAGGGCGGCGCGGTCCAGGCCGTCGACTACATGAAGGCCGCGCTGGTCGAGTCGCACCGCGAGCGCATCGGGCGCATCGAGCGCGGCGAGCAGATCGTCGTCGGCGTCAACAAGTTCCGCGAGAGCGCCGACTCGCCCCTGGCCGCCGGCGAGGACGGCGGCATCATGACGGTCGACCCGGGCGTGGAGGCGGACGCCAAGGCGGCGCTGGAGGAGTGGCGCGCCGGACGTGACCAGTCCGCGGTCGACGCCGCGCTGGAGGAGCTCGCGCGTGTCGCGCGGTCCGACGAGAACATCATGGAGGCGACGCTCGCCGCCGCCCGCGCCGGCGTCACCACCGGCGAGTGGTCGCAGGCGCTGCGGGACATCTTCGAGGCCTACCGCGGCCCGACGGGCATCGGCGAGGCCGCCGCGGCGCCGCCGACCGAAGACATGGCGGAGCTGCGCGACGAGGTCGCCCGCGCCGGCGAGGCGCTCGGGCGGACCATGAAGATCCTGGTCGGCAAGCCCGGCCTCGACGGGCACTCGAACGGCGCGGAGCAGATCGCCGTCCGTGCGCGCGACGTGGGCATGGACGTCGTCTACGACGGCATCCGCCTGACGGGCGAGCAGATCGCGCGCTCGGCGGTCGACGAAGGCGTCCACGTCATCGGCCTGTCGATCCTGTCCGGCTCGCACCGGGAGCTGATCCCGTCGATCATGGACGCGCTGCGCGAGGCCGGCGGCGGCGACATCCCCGTGGTCGTCGGCGGCATCATCCCGCTCGCCGACGTGGAGCCGCTCAAGGAGGTCGGCGTGGCCGCGGTCTACACGCCCAAGGACTTCGACCTCTCCCAGATCATGCGCGACATCGTGCACCTGGTGGAGGAGCGCAACAACATCACCGCGGAGGCGTGAGCGAGGACCTCGCGGCGCGGCTGCGCGACGGCGACCTGACCGTCGCCCCGGCCGTCCTCAACCTCGTCGAGAACCGCACCCAGCGCGAGGCGGCGGCGGCGCTCCTCACCACCCTGGGGACGGACGCGCCGGCCCATGTGGTCGGCGTCACCGGCCCGCCCGGCGCGGGGAAGTCGACGCTGCTGAGCGCGCTGGCGAAGGAATGGCGCGCTCGCGGGCGCTCCGTCGCGGTGCTCGCCGTCGACCCGTCCTCCAAGCGCTCCGGAGGCTCGCTGCTGGGCGACCGCGCGCGGATCGACCACGACCCGCGCGACCGCGCCGTCTTCATCCGCTCGATGGCCGCCGGCGAGCGACTCGGCGGCCTCGCCCCTGCGACCCGGGCGGCGGCGCAGGCGCTGGCGCACCTCTTCGACGTCGTCGTCATCGAGACGGTGGGCGTCGGGCAGTCCGAGACGGACGTCGCGGACGCGGCGGACACCGTGGCGGTCGTCGTGCAGCCGGGGTCCGGCGACGCGCTGCAGTTCCTCAAGAGCGGGATCATGGAGATCCCCGACGTCCTCGTCGTCACCAAGTCGGACCTCGGGCCCACCGCCACGCGCGCCCGGCGTGACCTCCACGCGGCGCTGCGCTCCATCGGCGCCCGCGACACCCCGGTCGTCGCCGTCTCGTCGGTTCCGCCGACGTTGGGAATCAACACGCTCGTCGACGCGATCGACGCCCATCGGGCGGGGCTCGACCTGGCCGCGCGCCGGGCTGCGGCGCGCCGGTCGGGCGCGCTGAGCGACTTCCTCGCCGAGCGCGGCGACGCCGGGTTGCGCGCCCTCGGCGGCCGCCGGGCGGCCATGCGGTTCCTGAACGCACAAGAAGGTGGCGCGTCGGAGCCTGAACTGGTCAAGGCATTGGAGAGGGCCGCCGATGCGTGACCGATGGGGGGCAAGCGCAACCTCGTGCTCGGGCGCTGTGCAGCGTTGCTGTTCCTGTGCGGCGCGTTCGCGTCGCTGCCCACCAACCTGATCCTCGACGCCGGCACGCTGCCGTGGGCGGTCGACGGCCTCGCGCTGGTCAGCGCCCTCGTCACCTTCGCCATCCCGTGGCAGCGCCTGGACCGCCGCTGGCTGCACGTGCTCGTCCTCGTCGCGACAGGCGAGGTCGTCCTGGCGGTGGTCGTGCACGCCGCGCACGCCATGGTCTTCAGCTGGTACTTCGTGCTCACCGGCGTCTTCGCCGCCTACGCGTTCCGCCGCCGGCGCGAGGCGCTCGCGCAGGTCGCGGCCATCGTCGCCGGCATGGTCTCCACCGCGATCTACGCGTCGCCCGTGGAGCCGGACGCGCTGGCCAACGCGATCGTCGGCATCCCCACCGTGTGCGTGGCGACGGGCGTCGTCATCTGGCTGCGGGAGAACCTCGAGCGGCGTGAGCGCACCGATCCGCTGACGGACCTCGCCAACCGCCGGGCGCTGATGGAGGCGCTCGACGACGTCGTCCGCTACCGCCAGCCGCGCCTGCTCGTCCTCTTCGACCTCGACGGCTTCAAGCGCTACAACGACCGCCTCGGGCACGCCGCGGGCGACGCGCTGCTGATGCGCCTCGGCGCCCGGCTCAACGCGGCGGTGGCCGGCCAGGGCGAGGCCTTCCGCCTCGGTGGCGACGAGCTGTGCGTCCTGCTGGAGGACTCCGCGGCCCTCGCCGCCTGCGAGGCGGCGCTGCAGGAGGACGGCATCGGCGCCTCCCACGGCACGGCCTGGCTCCCGCACGAGGCCGACACCGCGAGCGCCGCCCTCAGCCTCGCCGACGACCGCATGTACGCCGCCAAGCGCGCGGCCCGCGACGTCCCCTTCGTGCTGTCTACGGCGCCTCGGTCGGAGACGCCGTCGGGGTCGGCGACGCGTCACCCAGTGCGCTGACCCGCCACTTCTTCTTGATCAGCTCGAGCCGCACGACGTCCGTCGACGGCGCCTGACCCGCCGCGGCCGTCTTGACCTCGGCGCTGGCCGTCCTGCCCTTGACCGTGACGGGGCCGATCGTGAGCTTCGGGTCCCGGACGTCCTCCAGCGACGTGCGCATCGCCACCTCGCACGGCAGTCCGATCGACTGCGCGCTGGCCAGGAGCTTCGGGGCGAAGATGTCGTCGCACAGCCGCTGGTACTGGTGCTTCTCGACGGCTGTGACGAACGCCTGCAGGGTCGCGCGCACCTCCGTGGCGGCGTCCGGCTTGTCGGAGCCGCCGCACCCGGCGAGGGCGACGGCGATGGCGAGGGCGGCGAGGAGCGGTCTCATAGCTAGGATCAGCACTATGGAAGCAGGCCCGGCTCTGGGCGCCTGGTTGCGGTGCTACCGCTGCTGGTCGACCAACCTCGAGGTGCAGGTGCACTATGAGGGAATCCACCGCATCGACCCGATGACGGGAGAGAAGGCCGAGGCCGTCGACGAGCTCCAGGAAGCCGTCGTCCAGTGCCTGGACTGCATGCACGACCAGCCGCACCTCGGGTTCGTCGACGACCGCGTCCAGCCCATCGAGGACCGCTGGGAGCGCATGGTCGCCGGCCAGCCCTTCGTCGCCTCCTGCGAGGTCCAGGTCGAGGCCGACACCGTCGAGTCCTGCTCCGGTCCCGACGCCGCCGATCACCTCTCCTTCGCCGCCTTCGGCGACCACGGCACCCGCGAGTTCTTCACCCACGTCCGCTTCCACAAGCACGACGACGACCGCATCGTGATCTTCCTCCTGGTCGAGCTCTACGCCCGCAACCAGGAGGAGGCGATGGAGACGCTCTCCACCGCCGCCCAGGGCCGCCTCGTGATCTCCTCGCTGGCCGAGGAGTCCCGCCCCCCGGCCGCCACGGGCACCGACCCCCACTGACCCCGCTGTTCTCCTCGTCTGACGACGAGAACGACAGGCTCACCGGCGCGTTGCGGAGAGTTGTCACACCTGCGTCTTGTTCCGTCACAGTGGGGGAAGCCACGATTCGCGTGTGTCGCCCGACGCCCTCATCGCTCGCCTCGCCGCGGGCCAGCACGGCAACGTCACCTACGCGCAGCTGAGGGCGCAGCATCTCCGACGGGGAGATCGACACGCGGCGTCGCAGCGGCCTCCTCATCCCCCGCCACCGCGGCGTCTTCGCCTTCGGGCACCTGCCGGAGGCCTGGATCTCGCAGGCCTTCGCCGCCTGGCTGGCCTACGGAGCGACGTCCGGGCTCAGCCACCGTGCGTGCGCGGCGGTGTTCGGGGTCCTCGGGGAGCCGGCCGGACCCATCGACGTCTCACGTCCGACCGGTGGGAGATCACGGCCGGGCACCGTGCTGCATGAGGCTGATGTCGCCGACGATCTGTGGCGCCGTCACGGACTCCTCCTCACCAGCCCGTGCCGCCTGATGCTCGACCTCGCCGCGACGGAGTCTCGGGCGCTGGTGGAACGTGCGTGGAACGAGGCGCAGGTGAAGAAGCTCGTCACGCCGTCGCAGCTCGAACAACGCATCGAAGGGTGGAAGGGCCGGCGTGGGGTGACGATCCTTCGCTCCTTCATCGATGACCGAGGTGTCGCGCGGTCGGTCCTGGAGGACCTGTTCCGCGCGTTGATCAGACTGGCGGGGCTCGACCAGCCCGAGATGAACGTGTGGATCGACGGCGTCTACGTCGACGCCGTGTGGCGAAACCAGCGAGTGATCGTGGAACTCGACGGCCGCGCCTTCCACGAGACCGGCAAGGCCTTCGAAGCCGACCGCGCGAAGACCAACGCGCTGCAACTCGCCGGGTGGCTGGTTCTTCGCTTCACGTATCGCCGCCTCCGTGACGAACCGGATGCCGTCCTTGCGGAGTTGACCCTGTCGTTGTCCTCGTCACACAACGAGAACAGCAGGCTCGGTAGGTTCCGAGCATGAAGGAAGTCGCCGACGACGTCTGGGTGCTCTCGAGCGTCCCCCCGAACACGATCAACGCATGGGTGGCCGGGGACATCCTCTTCGACGCGCAGACCAAGCTGGACGGGAAGAAGATCGTCAAGCAGATCGGCGACCGGAAGCTGACCGCCCACGCGCTGACGCACGCGCACCCCGACCACCAGGGCGCGTCGCACCACGTCTGCACGGAGCTCGGCATCCCCTACTGGGTGCCGGAGAAGGACGCGGACGCCGCGGAGGACCCGAAGCTGATCGGGGAGCGGCAGTCCAACCACCCCATCGCGCAGTTCATGGTGTGGGCGTTCACCGGGCCCGGTCATCCGGTCGACCGGCGGCTGAAGGAGGGCGACACCGTCGGTGACTTCACCGTCTTCGAGACCCCCGGCCACTCCCTCGGCCACGTCGTCTTCTGGCGGGAGCGCGACAGGGTCCTCATCGTCGGCGACGTGCTCAACTCCGCGGACTCGCTGCTGCCGTTCCGGCGCGGGCTGCGTGAGCCCTACACCTTCTTCTCGCCGGACCCGGAGCAGAACCGCCGCAGCGCCCGGAAGCTGGCCGACATCGGGGAGCCGTCCGTGGCGCTGTTCGGGCACGGGCCGCCGTGGCGCGACGGCAAGAAGTTCCGCCAGTTCTGCCTGTCGCTCTAGTAGATCGCCACGCCGGACAGGTCGCCGCCGCGCGTGATGCGGATGACGCTCGCGCGCGCGTCCTCGCGCGTGAGGTCCGACGTCCACTGCGCGCGGGGTGACTCGTAGAGCCCGGCCGGGAGCTCGGCGCCGCCCAGCGCCCGGCACGTGAACAGCTCCGCCGCCCCGTCCTCGCGGTCGAACCGCTGCGTGTCGCAGAGCATGGGGATGTCCCGCCACGCCGACAGGACGTCGCGGTGGGTGTAGGCCGACCGGCCCGTCAGGATGGTCCCCCAGAGCAGGACGAGCAGCACCACCATCAGCGCCGTGAGGACGCCCACCCTCCGGCCGCGCGGCGCCGCCACGGGCTCGGCCCGCTCCGGCGGCGCGTCCGGCGCGAAGTAGTCCTCGTCGGCGGGCCGGCGCTCCTGCGCCAGCCCGCTCGCCCAGAGCGGCTCCCGCGGCTCGCTCAGGCCGCCGTCGCCCCGAGGCGCTGCTCCAGCGCCTCGAACTGCGACCACAGCTCCTGCGGGAGGTCGTCGCCGAAGGTCTCGAGGTGCTCACGGACCTGGGGCAGCTCGTCACGCAGGGCGTCGAGGTCGACGTTGCGGACCTCCTCGAAGGCCTCCGTGGAGATGTCGAGGCCGTCGAGCGTGATGCCGTCGGCGGTCGGGATGATGCCGACGGGCGTCTCCTCGCCCTCCGCGGTGCCCTCGCAGCGGTTGAAGACCCACTCGAGCACGCGGGAGTTCTCGCCGAAGCCCGGCCACAGGAACTTGCCCGTCTCCTGGTCCTTGCGGAACCAGTTGACGAAGAAGATCTTCGGGAGGACGGCGCCCTCCTTCTGGCCGATCTTCAGCCAGTGGCCGAAGTAGTCGCCCATGTTGTAGCCGCAGAACGGCAGCATCGCCATCGGGTCGAAGCGCAGCTCGCCGACCGTGCCGGCCGCGGCCGCGGTCTTCTCCGAACCCATGGTGGCGCCGAGGAACGTGCCGTGCTCCCAGTCGAACGCCTCGCGCACCAGCGGGACCACCGTGGAGCGGCGGCCGCCGAACAGGAACGCGTCGATCGGCACGCCGGCCGGGTCGTCCCAGTTCGGCGGCGATGGACGGGGTCTGGTCGGCGGGGACCGTGAAGCGCGCGTTGGGGTGCGCGGCCGTCGTCTCCGAGTCCGGCGTCCACTCGTTGCCGTGCCAGTCCGTGAGGACCTCCGGCGCCGGGTCCGACATGCCCTCCCACCAGACGTCGCCGTCGGGCGTCTTGGCGACGTTGGTGAAGATGGTGTTCTCCCGGATCGCCTCCATCGCGTTCGGCGTGTTGGCGTAGCCGGTGCCCGGGGCGACGCCGAAGAAGCCGGCCTCGGGGTTGACGGCGTAGAGCTTGCCGTCGTCGCCGAACTTCATCCAGCAGATGTCGTCGCCGACCGTCTCGACGGTCCAGCCCTCGAGCTTGGGGACCATGAGCGCGAAGTTCGTCTTGCCGCAGGCCGACGGGAAGGCGCCCGTGACGTACTTGGACTCGCCCTGGGGGTTGGTGACCTTGAGGATGAGCATGTGCTCGGCCATCCAGCCCTCGTCGCGGGCCATGACGGACGCGATGCGCAGCGCGAAGCACTTCTTGCCCAGCAGCGCGTTGCCGCCGTAGCCGGAGCCGTAGGACCAGATCTCGCGCGTCTCGGGGAAGTGGACGATGTACTTCTCCTCGTTGTGCGGCCAGGCGGAGGACTCCTCGCCGTCGGCCAGCGGCACGCCGACCGTGTGCAGGCAGGGGACGAAGTCGCCGTCGTCGCCGAGGACGTCGAGCGCGCCCTTGCCCATCCGGGTCATGATCCGCATGGAGACCGCGACGTAGGCGGAATCGGTGAGCTCGACGCCGATCTCGGCGATCGGCGAGCCCAGCGGGCCCATGGAGAAGGGGACGACGTACATCGTGCGGCCCTTCATGCAGCCCTCGAAGAGGCCGTTGAGGGTCTCGCGCATCTCCCCCGGGTCCGTCCAGTTGTTGGTCGGGCCGGCGTCGTGCTCGTTCTCCGAGCAGATGAAGGTGCGGTCCTCGACCCGGGCGACGTCCTTGGGGTCCGACAGCGCCAGGTAGGAGTTCGGGCGCTTGGCGTCCGAGAGCTTCTCGAAGGTGCCGGCGTCGACGAGCGCCTGTGCGAGGCGGTCGTACTCCTCGGCCGACCCGTCGCACCAGTGGATGTCGGCGGGCTGCGTCAGGGCAGCAACCTCCTCGACCCACTGCTTGAGCTTGGCGTGGTTCGTCGGCGCGTCGGTCACGGTGTCAACTGCTCCTCAAGGTCATCAAGGTCGATGGATGGCAAGACTCTATGGCGGACGTCCGTCCACCAGAGGCCTTTGTTCTACCCAGAACAAACCCCGAAGCCGATGTCTGGTGACAGATGGCGGGAACGAATGCCCCACGCCGTGCGCTGCTCGACGGCGCCCTACCGCTCGCCGCACTGCTTTCCGTGGCGTTGTTCGTCGGCGGGCCGGCGACCTACGCCGTCACGACCCTCTACCTCGTCTTCGCGGCGGGCATCAGCTCCGGCGGCGCCGACCGCCCGGGCGAGCCGCATCTGGCCTGGAACCTCTACGCCGTGAGCATGGGCCTGCTGGCGCTGACGGTCCCGTTCGGCGGGCTGTTCGTGGCCCCCGGCCTGGCGCTCTTCGCTGCCGGGTTCCTCGTGCACCTCAAGGTCAAGGCGGGCCACGGCATCTGCCGCGTGGGCATCCTCAGCGCCTGCGGGCGCCGCGCCCACGACGCGCGCGTCGGGCGCGCCCTGGAGGCGGCGGCGCTGATCCTCGCCGCCGCCGTCGTGTCTCGCGATGCCGGCGCTCTACGCCGTCGCCGGCTGGCTGCTCACCGCCGCGGCCGTGGCCGAGCGGCCCGAGCCGGACGCCGAGCCGGCGCCGGCCTACGCGACGTCCGTCGCCACGTAGCGGATCGAGCAGCCGGCGCCCGGCGAGGCCGGCCGCAGGCGATCGATCCGGTGCTAGCCGGCGTTCTTGCGCGGGACCAGCACGAGGCGCTTGAACTCGGCGACGAGCGTGCCGTCCTGGTTGAAGACGCGCGTGTGGACCTTGACGGTGCCGCGGTCGGGCTTGGACTGCGACTCGCGCTTCTCGAGGACCTCGGACTCCACGAACAGCGTGTCCCCGTGGAACACGGGCGCGGGGTGCTTGAGCTCCTCCGTGGCCAGGTTGGCGATCGCCTTGCCGGAGACGTCGGAGACGCTCATGCCCAGGGCGAGGGAGTAGACGAGCGGGCCGACCACCACGTTGCGGCCCTGCTGGGACGCCGCCGCGTAGACATCGTTGAGATGCAACGGGTGGTGGTTCATGGTGATGAGGCAGAAGAGGTGGTCGTCGGACTCGGTCACCGTCTTGGCCGGCCAGTGCTTGTAGACGTCGCCGACCTCGAACTCCTCGAGGTAGCGCCCGTAGGGGTGGCCGCCGGTGCTCTCGCGCTCGCGCTGATCTGTCGTGAAGTCGCTCATTGAGGCGGCGAGTGTACGGTCAGGGACACATGAAAAACCCGCGTGACTTCTTCAAGCCGCTCGCGATCGACGCCCCCGAGCCCGTCCGCGAGATCCCGGTCCTCCCCTCCCGGATGATCCACTTCGTCGACTTCTCCAACGAGAAGATGGCGGCCAAGGCCGTCGACACCGTCGCGAAGGTCGACATCATCCTCGGCAACCTCGAGGACGCCGTCCCCGTGGAGCGCAAGGAGGCCGCGCGCCAGGGCCTCGTCGACTTCGCGAAGAAGACCGACTTCGGCACCACGCAGCTGTGGACGCGCTGCAACGCGCTCGAGTCCCCGTGGGTCCTCGACGACCTCACCACGCTGGTCACGGAGATCGGCAACCAGCTCGACGTCGTCATGGTCCCCAAGGTCGAGGGCGCCTGGGACATCCACTACGTCGACCGCCTGCTCGCCCAGCTCGAGGCCAAGGGCAAGGTCGAGCGCCCGATCCTCATCCACGCGCTGCTCGAGACCGCGCAGGGCGTCGCCAACCTGGAGGAGATCGCCTCCGCGTCCCCGCGCATGCAGGGCATGTCCTTCGGCCCGGCCGACCTCGCCGCCTCCCGCCGCATGAAGACCACGCGCGTCGGCGGCGGCCACCCCGGCTACACGTCGCTGGCCGACCCGGTCGCCGAGGGCGAGGTCCGCCCGAGCTACCAGCAGGACCCGTGGCACTACTCCATCGCGCGCATGGTCGACGCCTGCACCGCCGTCGGCGCGCTGCCCTTCTACGGCCCGTTCGGCGACATCAAGGACGTCGAGGGCTGCGAGGCGCAGTTCCGCTCCGCCTTCCTGCTCGGCTGCGTCGGCGCCTGGTCGCTGCACCCCGCGCAGATCGACATCGCCAAGAAGGTCTTCTCGCCGGACCCCGAGGAGGTCAAGTTCGCCCAGCGGGTGATCGAGGCGATCCCGGACGGCGCCGGCGTGCACATGCTCGACGGCAAGATGCAGGACGACGCCACCTGGAAGCAGTCCAAGGTGATGGTCGACCTCGCCGAGATGCTCGCCGAGAAGGACCCGGAGCTTGCCGAGGCCTACGGGCTTTCGCAGGGCTGAGCCCGCCGACGCGGAGGAGATCCTCGGACGCCTCGTGCAGGCGTTCGAGGCCTACCGCGCCTTCGCGCCGGAGGGCTGGGAGCCGCCCGACGAGCGCGTCCACCTCGAGCGCACGCGCGAGGAGATCGGCCGCGACGACTGCCTCACCCTGATCGCGCCGGGCGCCGGGCACGTGCACGTCGTCCCCATCGACGGCGAGCCCATCCGCCTGCGCCACCTGTTCATCGAGCCTCCGCACTGGGGCACCGGCCTGGCCGTCGCCCTCCACGACGAGGCCGTCGCCTTCCTGGCCGGCCGCCCGGCGCGGCTGTTCACACCGGGCTTGCACGCCCGCGCCCGCCGCTTCTACGAGCGCGAGGGTTGGACCCTGCACGCCGAGTTCGACGACGAGCACTTCGGCATGCCGCTGGCCGAGTACCGCCGCTGACCCGACTCGCGAGTCAATAGGCTTCCGCGCCTTCCTATGCGCTTCTTCGAATACGAGTCCCGCGAGATCGTCCGCCGCGCCGGAATACCCACGACCCAGTTCGGGTTCGCCACCACCGCCGAGGAGGCGCGCGCCATCGCCGCCGACATCGGCGGCCCCACCGTCATCAAGTCCCAGGTCCTCACGGGCGGCCGGATGAAGGCGGGCGGCGTCCAGTTCGCCGACTCGCCCGACGAGGCGGCCACGCACGCCGAGACGGTGCTCGAGCTCGAGATCAACGGCCACATGCCGCGCGGCGTCATGGTCGACACCCGGGCCGACCTCGCGCAGGAGTACTACGCGGGCGTCGTCTGGGACGGCACGAACAAGCAGCCGGTGATGATCTTCTCCGACGTCGGCGGCATCGACATCGAGCAGGTCGCCGAGGAGCAGCCCGACCGCGTCGGGCGCCGCCACTTCCAGACCACGCGGCCGTTCAGCCCGTTCATGGCCAAGGAGCTCGTCGCCTCCGTCGGCGTCACCGGGTCGGACCTCAACAAGCTGGTCCCGATCATCACCAAGCTCGCGCAGCTGTTCGTCGACTACGACATGACGCTGGCGGAGATCAACCCGCTCGGCAAGCTCACCGACGGCACGTTCGTGGCGCTCGACGCGCACATGGACATGGAGAACGAGGCCCGCGGCCGCCAGAAGGCGCTGCTCAAGGAGCTCGGCGTCGGCGACGAGGAGACGCGGCAGGCCCGCGAGGCGACGGAGTTCGAGCTCGCCGGCGAGGCCGTCGACGCGCAGGACCACCGCGGCGTGGCCGGCAACGTCACCGAGTTCGACGGCGACCTCGGCCTGGTCATCGGCGCCGGCGGCGGCTCGCTGACGCTCTTCGACGCGGTCCGCAACCACGGCGGCAAGCCCGCCAACTACTGCGAGATCGGCGGCAACCCGTCCGTGCGCAAGGCGCGCGACCTGGCCAAGCTCGTGCTCTCCAAGGAGGGCGTGGACAAGATCGCCGTGATGATGTCCATCGTCTCCAACACCCGCGTGGACATCGTCGCCCGCGGCGTCATCAAGGCGTGCCTCGAGCTCGGCCACGACCCGGCGAGAAGATCGCCATCTTCCGCATCCCGGGCGCGTGGGAGGAGGAAGGCTTCAAGATCCTCGAGGCCTACGGCGTCCCCTACGCGGACCGCTCCGTGTCGCTGAACGAGGCCGCCCGCCGCGCGGTGGAGGGCGCCAAGTGAGCATCCTGCTGAACGCCGAGACGACCTTCATCGTCCAGGGCATCACCGGCCGCGAGGCCGTCAACCTCACGCGCGAGTGCCTGGACTACGGCGCCGGCGCGAAGGTCGTCGGCGGCGTCACCCCCGGCCGCCTCGGCCGCGAGGTCCACGGCGTCCCCGTCTTCGACACCGTCGCCCAGGCCGTGGAGGCCCACGGCGGCCCGATCGACGGCTCCGTCGTCACCGTCCCGCCCGCGTTCACCAAGGACGCGGTGCTCGAGGCGCTCGACAACGGCATCAAGCTGATCGTGATCGTCACGGAGCGCATCCCGCGCGCCGACGTCGCGCAGATGGTCGAGCGCGCCAACGAGACCGGCGCCCGCATCATCGGCCCCAACTGCCTCGGGATCATCGTCCCCGACGTCATCAAGATGGGCGGCATCGGCGGCCCGGCCAAGAACGCCGCGCAGGCCTACACGCCCGGCTCGGTCGGCGTCATCTCCCGCTCCGGCGGCATGACCACGGAGATGTCCTCGACGCTCAAGGCCGCGGGCCTCGGGCAGTCGACCGCCGTCTCCATCGGCGGCGACGCGATCATCGGCCAGACCTACGCGGAGCTGATGCCGCTGTTCGAGGCCGACGAGGAGACCCAGGCCATCGTCATCTACACGGAGCCCGGCGGGCGGATGGAGAAGCAGCTCGCCGACTGGGTCACCGAGAACAACTCGCGCCTGCCGATCGTCGCCTTCATGGCGGGCCGGTTCATGGACGAGATGCCCGGCATGAGCTTCGGCCACGCCGGCACCATCGTCGAGGGCAAGGAGGACACCGCGACGGAGAAGATCGCCCGCCTCGCCGAGGCCGGCATCGTCGTGGCCGAACGCATCGAGGACATCCCCGACCTCGTGAAGGAGCGGATCTAAGTGAGCAATGGAGTCTTCATCGAGGTGCAGGTCGACGAGAGCGTCTCGTCGGACCCGCAGCTCGCGGCCAAGCTGACCGAGGTGTGCCCGGTCGACATCTACGCCCAGGCCGAGCGACGGCACGCTGGACATCGTCGAGCGAGAACCTCGACGAGTGCGTGCTGTGCCGGCTGTGCATCGACGCGACCCCCGCCGGCACCGTGAAGATCCTCAAGAAGTACTCGGGCGAGACGCTCGAGTGAGGTCGTAGGCCTCGAGGGAGTTCCCGTACTGGCCGGCGACGCAAGTCAGCTCGGCGGAGTGCTCGAGTAAGTCGCTGCTGACTCCCCGTCAGCTCCCCTAGACTCGAGGTCAGCAGGAGGCAGGAACGGCGCATGCGTTCGATGCGACTTTCCGGCAGCCGGCGAGCCAACCCCATCGCTCCCCGACTCGACACGCCTTCCACCATGCTCACACCTCCCGCCATCGGCGCCGTCGCTCCCCGCGCCCCGCACCGGGGTCGCTCCCTGCCCACCCCCGTCGCCCTCGTCGACGTCATCCATGAGCTCGACGGCATGTCGCGCGAGCGGGTCGAACGCGCCCGCAGCGCCGTCCGGGCCAACACCATCTCCGTGCGCCGCGGCGTCTGGGACGCCGTCACGGACGCCAGGGACCATGACGTCACCGGTGGCTTCATCATCGTCGAGGGCGCCATCCTGCGCCGCGTCGTGGTCGGCCATCGCGAGGGCGCGGAGCTGCTCGGCGCGGGCGACCTGATCCAGCCAGCGACGGAGTCCGACGGCGACGTCACCTGGCGCGCGGTCGCCGACACGACCCTCGCCCTGCTCGACGGCCGCGTCATCGCCGACGCCGGCGCCTACCCCGAGCTGCTCGACGGCCCTGCTGACCTCGGCGACCATGCGCACGAACACCGTGGCGCGCCAGCTCGTGCTCGCCCAGTGGTCCTCCGCCGACGACCGGCTCATGGCCACCTTCCGGGTACTGGCCGATCGCTGGGGCGTCGTCACGCCCGACGGTGTCGCGCTGCCCTCCTTCCTGACCCACTCCGTGCTCGCCCCGCTCGTCGGCGCGCGCCGGCCGAGCGTGACCACCGCGCTCAAGCGCCTCACCACGGGCGGGCTCGTCCGGCGGGCCGCCGACGGGCGCTGGATCGTGGCGCACGCCACGGCCTGAGCCCACGTAAGGTCGGGCGGTGCCCGAGCTCCCCGAAGCCGAACGCGCCCGCCAGCAGATCGAGCGGGCGCTCGGGCGCACCATCGAGGCGGTCGACGACGCGGACACCTACGTCTGCCGCCCGCACGCGCCCGGGGAGATCGCGGGCGCCTTCGCGGGCCGGACGCTGACGTCGGCGCACCGGCGCGGCAAGTTCCTCTGGGTGGAGACCGACGACGGCGACGGCCCGGTGCTCGGCCTGCACCTCGGGATGGCCGGCTCGATCAAGATCGACACGGAGCCCGCCCCGAACCACTGGGACCGCTTCGCCATCGACTTCGCGGACGGCGGTCGCCTCGCCCTGCGCGACAAGCGCCGGCTCGGCCGCGCGGTCCTCGAACCCGGACTTCTCGCACGTCGGCCCGGACGCCGGCGAGGTCGGCGCCGCCGAGTTCCGCGAGCGGGTCGGCCGGGGCGGCGCGCCGCTGAAGGCGAGGCTGCTGGACCAGGGCGTGGTGGCCGGCATCGGCAACCTGCTCGCCGACCAGGTCCTGTGGCAGGCCAAGCTGTCGCCCCGTCGACCGTCCGGCGAGCTGACGCGGACGGAGCTCGACCGCCTGCACCGCAACCTGCGCCGGGCGCATCAAGGACGCCATCGAGCACGGCGGGGTCCACACCGGGCGCTTCATCCCCTACCGCGAGCGCGGCGGCACCTGCCCGCGGTGCGGATCCGGCCTGGAACGGGCCACGGTCGGCGGTCGTACGACCTACTGGTGCCCGAAGGAACAAGTCTAACCCTCACATAGAGGCTGAGTCTGACCGCAAATCGGTCAGGTGGGACGAAATCGGCCGTGCTTCGGGCGATCCTTGCTCAAGCGCGGCCCTCTGGGTGCCGATTTCTGACGGGACGTGCTCCTGCGCATCCTGCAAAAGGCCCTGGTCGCCACCGGCGTGTACGTGGCGCTGCTCATCCCCGTGGGCGCGATCGCGCAGGACCCCTCCGCGGGCGCCGACGCGGCCGCTCCCAGCCCCACCGCGACGAGCGTCGCCACCGAGACGCCCACGGAGGCGCCGGCCGCCGGCTCCGACCGAGACCGCCACCACCGCACCGGTGGAGACGGCCACCCAGGCGCCGACGCAGACCGCCACGCCCACGGCCACGGTCGCCACGGCGGACGCGACGCCCACCGCCCAGCCCTCCCCCACCGCCACGCCCAAGGACGAGGTCGACGAGCTCCCGACGGTCGCCGAGCAAGATGCGGACTCGGCACGAGGACGAGGAGGCCAAGACCATCAAGGGATGCGACGACGTCCCCCGCCGCCGTGACGGCCACAAGCTCTCACCCTCGACCATAGCTCGAGAGTGCGCCCGGCTCGCATCGCGAGCGTGCCGCCCGCGCCCATCGCAAGGCCGAGGACAAGCCGGCTGCCCCCGTCGCCGCCGACGGCACCCCGACCATCTCCAACCCGGCCCTCTCCGTCGCCATCCCGGGCGCGGCCCCCATCGGCGTCCCGAACTTCTTCATCGACAAGTTCCGCATCCCGCCCTTCCTGCCTCCCGATCTACCAGGCGGCGGGCACGGAGTACGGCATCCGCTGGGAGGTCCTCGCGGCGATCAACGAGATCGAGACCGACTACGGGCGCAACCTCAACGTCTCCAGCGCCGGCGCGCTGGGCTGGATGCAGTTCATGCCCGCGACGTGGAAGATGTACGGCGTCGACGCCAACAAGGACGGCGTCAAGGACCCCTTCAACCCGGTGGACGCGATCTTCGCCGCCGCGCGCTACCTCAAGGCCGCGGGCGCCGAGAAGGACCTGCGCCGCGGCATCTTCGCCTACAACCACGCCGACTGGTACGTCGACTCCGTGCTGCTGCGCGCCCGCACCATCGGCGGCCTGCCGGCCGACTTCGTCGGCTCCCTCACCGGCCTCACGCAGGCGCGCTTCCCCGTCAACGCCGCCTCCCGCTACGCCGGCCAGGTCGACACCAAGACCAAGCGCGTCAAGCAGGGCAACGTCGCCGTCCCCGTCGAGAGCGACGTCGAGCGCCACGACATCGACATCTTCGCCAAGAAGGGCTCCCCCGTCGTCGCGGTCAACGACGGCCGCGTCACCGGCTTCGGCAAGAACGGCACCGACGGCCGCTGGATCCGCCTGCGCGACTCCTTCGGCAACACCTTCACCTACAGCCACCTCGGCTCCGTCGCCAAGACCTACCCGGCCCCGCGCGAGCGCACGGTCACCAAGAAGCAGATCCGCCGCGAGCTCAAGCTGCCCGAGCGCCGACCCGAAGCCGAAGGTCGCCGCCTCCTCCACCGCCGAGAAGGCCGCGCACCGCAAGGCCAAGCCGGCCAAGCAGCGCCTCGCCGCGCGCCCGGCGCCCGTCCAGGCCGCGCCGGTCGCCATCTCCAAGGACCGCCTCTTCGCCAACCCGCAAGCGCCCCCGCGCCCGCGCCGCCGGCGGCGACGTCCAGCTGGCCGCCGACGCCTACACCCCCGAGGCCGACGCCGCGCTCAAGCTCAACCCGCGCGACTACGTCCCCCGGCCGATGCGCAAGGGCGCCCGGATCATCAGCGGCACCGTCCTGGGCCGCATCGGCAAGGTCTCCCCCACCGTCGCCCCGCACGTCCGCTTCGCCATCAAGCCGGCCGGCCGCGGCGCCCCGCAGATCGACCCCAAGCCGATCCTCGACGGCTGGAAGCTGCTCGAGACCACCGCGCTCTACCGCGCCGCCGGCAAGAACCCGCTGGTCGGGCCGGACGCCGAGCAGCCCACGGTCGGCCAGATCCTGCTGATGAGCAAGGCCGCCCTGACCGAGCACGTCCTCGCCAACCCGCGCATCGACCTCTACCAGTGCGGCCGCGACGACGTCCGCCTCGGCCTCGTCGACCGCCGCATCCTGGCCACCCTCGAGTTCCTCGCCTCCTCCGGCCTCAAGCCCGCCGTCTCCTCCCTGCGCTGCGGCCACGGCTACCTGACCGCCTCCGGCAACGTCTCCGAGCACTCCTCGGGCAACGCCGTCGACATCGCCGCCGTCAACGGCATCCCGATCGCCGGCCACCAGGGTCCCGCCTCCATCACCGAGATGACCATCGAGCGCCTCCTCACCCTCCAGGGCACGATGAAGCCGCACCAGATCATCTCCCTGATGACCTTCAAGGACGCCGACAACACGCTGGCGATGCCCGACCACGCCGACCACATCCACGTCGGCTTCCACCCCCTCTTCGGCACCAGCGGCACCGCCTCCAAGCAGGCCGCCTCCGTGCTCAAGCCCAAGCAGTGGATCAAGCTCATCGACCGGCTCGGCGAGATCGACAACCCCGTCGTCGCCGCCCAGCCGTCGAAGTACGCGCTCCGCGTCGCCCGCTCCGGCGCCTCCGCGGACTGAGCTAGGAGGCGGTGAGGCGGCGGCCCTGGCCGCGGGCGCGCTTGGAGCGGTCGCGCTCCTCCTGCTTCTGCACGACCTGCGCGATGAGCTTGAGCATCTCCGGCGGCCCGATCGCGCGGGCGTGGCCGGACTCGAAGGCCTCACGCCAGAAGCGCAGGCCGGGATGCTCGACGAGCTCGTTGAAGTGCGAGCGCGGGATCGACACCCGCACCTTGGCGTCGGAGGCGATGTCCTTGGTCACCTTCGGCGCGCCGGCCCCGGAGAGCTCGACGCGGTACAGCTGCACGTCGCCGCGCCCCCGCAGCTCGAGCTCGGCGACGAGCTTGAGCTTCTGGAGCGCGGGCACGAGCTTCTGGAAGTCGGCGACCGCCTTCTCGACGAGGTGCTTGGTGTCGCTCGAGGTCAAATCTTGTGGCGCTGCAGCAGCTTCTTGCCGATGACCATGCGCTGGATCTCCGAGGTGCCCTCGCCGATCAGCAGCAGCGGCGCGTCGCGGTACAGGCGCTCGATCTCGTACTCCTTGGAGTAGCCGTAGCCGCCGTGGATGCGGAAGGAGTCCTCGACGCACTCCTTGCCGGTCTCGGAGGCGAGCAGCTTGGCCATGCCGGCCTCGAGATCGGAGCGCTCGCCGGCGTCCTTCATGCGGGCGGCCTTGAGCGTGACGAGGCGGGCGGCCTCGATCTTCGTGGCCATGTCGGCGAGCTTGAACTGGATCGCCTGGTGCTCGGCGATCGGCTTGCCGAAGGTCTTGCGCTCCTGGGAGTAGCGCAGGGCCAGCTCCAGGGCGCGCTGGGCGATGCCGACGCCGCGGGCCGCGACGTTGACGCGGCCGACCTCGAGCGCGTCCATCATCTGCGGGAAGCCCTTGTTGAGGCCGTTCTCCTCGCCGCCGAGGACGTTCTCGGGCGGGCACAGGTAGCCGTCGTAGACGAGCTCGGTGGATTCGACGCCCTTGTAGCCCATCTTCTTGATCTGGGGCGGGACGTTCAGGCCCTTCCAGTCGCCCTCGTTCTCGTGGGCGCCCGGCTCCTTCTCCGTGATGAAGCAGGTCATGCCCTGGTGGGGCTTGGCCGTGTCACGATCGGTGCGGGCGAGGAGGAAGACGAGGCCGGAGCGCAGGCCGTTGGTGACCCACATCTTCTGGCCGTTGATCTCCCAGTTGCCGTCGTCGTTCTTGACGCCGGAGGTCTTGATGGCCTGGACGTCCGAGCCGAGCTCGGGCTCCGAGCAGCGAGAAGGCGGCGCGGATCTCGCCCGTGGCCATGCGCGGGAGGAAGCGCTCCTTCTGCTCGTCCGTGCCGAACTTCATGAGCAGGTAGGACCCGATGAAGTGGGTGTTGATGACGCCGGAGATGGAGATCCAGCCGCGGGAGAGCTCCTCGACGATCATCGTGTAGGTCGTCAGGTCGAGCCCCATGCCGCCGTACTCCTCGGGGATGGTCACCCCGAACAGCCCGAGCTCCTTCATCTGCTCCACGATGGGCTCAGGGAACTCGTCCTTCGCGTCGTAGTGCTCGGCGTGCGGAAGGATCTGCTCGTCGACGAACTGGCGGACCATCTCGATGATCGCGCGTTGATCCTCGTCCTGCTCGTAGAAAGCTCCACTCATGACGGCCATAGGCTGTCCACTTTACGATGCGCCGCGCACTTCTCCCCGCACTCGCCGCCTTCGCGCTGCTCCCGAGCATGGCTCAGGCCATCGTCGGGGGCGGGCCGGCGCCCGCGGGGCGCTACGACTTCACCGCGAACGTCGCCATCGGGGGCGTCGCGGGGTGCACCGGCAGCCTCGTCACCCCCACCTGGGTGGTCACCGCGGGCCATTGCGCCAGTTACACGGGCATCGCGGGGATCCCCACGGGCGCGGCCATGCCGGCCAGCTCCTTCCGGGTGACGCTGGGGACCGTCAACGCCGACGGGAGCGGCGGGGAGACCCACGACGTCAAGAGCGTCCACGTCGACCCGAACTACGCCGCCACCAACGGCACGGGGTCCGATGTCTCCCTGCTCGAGCTCGCCGAGCCCGCCACCGTCAAGCCCGTCCACATCGCCGCGCCGGCCGAATCGGGCCTCTGGGAGCCCGGTGACGCCCTGACGATCGCCGGCTTCGGCGTCACGCAGGAGGACGGCGACGCGCCGCCGGTGCTGCAGGCGGCGGAGGTGCCGCGCGTGGCCGACAGCGACTGCGCGAAGGCCTACGACGACCCGACGCCCGTGCTCGGCAACGCCTTCGACCCGAAGACCGCCATCTGCGCCGGGCTGCCCCAGGGCGGCAAGGACACCTGCCAGGGGGACTCGGGCGGACCCATCCTCGCCCCGCTGGGCAGCGGGTTCCGGCTGATCGGCGCCACGAGCTACGGCGAGGGCTGCGCCCGCGAGGGCAAGCCGGGCGTGTACGCCCGCCTGGCCGAGGGGTCCGTCAAGGCGTTCGTCTCCGGCTTCGCGCCCGACGCCTACGCGACGCCGTCCGCTTCGACCCCCGCCACGCCCTCCACCCCCGCTGCGGCCTGCCCGCGCTACCGCCTGCGCATCGGCCGCCGCGGCCGCGCGACGCTCTACGTGGGCGGCCGCCGGGTGCGCAGCCACCGCGCCCCGGTCACGTTCCGCGTCAAGCGCACGGGCGCCCCGGCGAAGCTGCGCGTCGTCGTGCGGCGCAAGGGGCACCGGACACGCATCGTGCGGCGCACCGTCCCCGCCTGCTAGTGCCTCCGGCCACCCGGTACGCCAGGGCGCGCGACGGGCGGATGCTCGCCTGGACGGCGTTCGGGGACGGCCCGATCGACCTGCTGTACGTCCCGCAGTCGATCTCGGCGATGGAGCACCTCTACGAGCACCCGGTCGTGCGGGCGTTCTTCGAGCGGCTGGGGACCTTCGCCCGGCTGATCATCTTCGACCGGCGCGGCTCGGGGATGTCCGAGCGCATCCCGGAGCCCGCCACGCTCGAGGACCAGGTGGACGACATCCACGTCGTGCTCGACGCGGCCGGGTCCGAGCGGGCGGCGATCCTGGCCATCTACGAGGGCGGCCCGATGGCGATGCTGTTCGCCGCCACCGCCCCCGAGCGCGTCGGCGCGCTGATCCTCTACGCCGCGATGGCGCGCATGACCTGGGCCGAGGACTACCCCTTCGCGCGCCGGGCCGAGGTGCGCGAGGCGGGCCTGGACGCCATTCAGGCCGACTGGGGCGTGGGCTCGTGGCTGTCGGCCCAGTGGGCACCCAACTACGCGGGTGACCGTCGCCTCGGGGCGTGGATGAGCCGGCTGCAGCGCCTGGCGATGGATCCGACCTACGCGCGCAAGATGCTCGACGCCACCGGCCGCATCGACGTCCGGCAGGTCCTCCCCTCCATCCAGGCGCCCACGCTCGTGCTGCACCGGCGCGACGACGCCGGCTTCGACTTCCGCCACTCGGAGTACCTGGCCGACAACATCCCCAACGCGCGCCTGTTCGCGTTGGAAGGCAACGACTCGCTGCCCTTCCTGGGCGACAGCGAGGCGGTGCTCGGCGAGATCGAGGAGTTCCTCACGGGCGCCCGCGCCGAGCGCGAGCTCGACCGCGTGCTGGCCACCGTCCTCTTCACGGACATCTGCCGGTCCACGGAACGCGCCGCCGAGCTCGGCGACGCGCGCTGGCGCGCGCTGCTCGAGCAGCACGATCGCGCCGTCCGCGCGCAGATCGCCCGCCACCGCGGCCGCGCCATCAAGTCGGTCGGCGACGGCTGGCTGGCCACCTTCGACGGGCCGGCACGGGCGATCCGCGCCGCCCGCGGCATCGCCCAGGACGTCCGCGCGCTGGGTCTCGAGGTCCGGGCCGGGCTGCACACGGGCGAGTGCGAGGTGATGGGTGACGACGTCGGCGGCCTCGCCGTCCACATCGCCGCCCGGGTCATGGCGGGCGCCGCACCGGGCGAGGTGCGCGTCTCCAACACCGTGAAGGACCTCGTCGTCGGCTCCGGCCTGCGGTTCGAGGACCGCGACACCCACGAGCTGCGCGGCGTGCCAGGGGAGTGGCACCTGTGGGCGGTGGCGTCCTGAACTTCTGGACCGACGTGGTGATGGCCCAGGAGGGCCGCGCGCTCGTGGAGACGGGCGGACGCGAGTGGTCCTTCGCGGAGGTGGCCGAGGCGTCGGGGCGGATGGCGGGCGCGCTGCACGCCCACGGGGTCGCGCGCGGCGACGTCGTCCTGACGCTGATCGGCAACCGCCCGCAGTGGGTCGTCGCGATGGTCGCCTGCTTCCGCCAGGGCTACGTCGCCCTCCCGTGCAACGAGCAGCTGCGGGCGAAGGACCTGCGCGCGCGCCTGGCGATCACGCAGCCGGCGGCCGTCGTCGCCGACCCACGCAACGCCACCGTGCTGCGTGAGGCCGGCTGGTCGGGGCCGACACTGTGGGAGGACGAGGCGCCCGCGCCCCTGCCGGCGGAGCTGTCCCCGGAGGACCCCTGCCTGATCACCTTCACGTCCGGCACCGCCGGCGAGCCCAAGGCCGTCGTCCACGGCCAGCGCTACCTCCCCGGCCAGCGCCTGCAGGCCGACACCTGGCTGGCGCCCGAGCCCGGCGCTCTCGTCTGGTGCACCGCCGCCTCCGGCTGGTCCAAGTCCGCCCGCAACGTCTTCATCGCCCCCTGGCTGCGCGGCGCCGCCGCGCTTCTGCACGACGCGCGCTTCGACCCCGCCGAGCGCCTCGAGATCCTCGAACGTCGACGCAGGTGGACGTCCTCTGCATGGCCCCTACGGAGTACCGCGTGATGGCCAAGCGCGTCGACCTCCGCCCCCTCCCCGCACTCAGGGGCCTCGTCGCCGCGGGCGAAGCGCTCAACCCGGAGGTCCTCCGTGCCTGGCACGAGGCCACCGGCGTCTGGATCCGCGACGGCTACGGCCAGACGGAGACGGGCCAGCTCACCGGCCACCCCCCGGGCATCGACCCCGTCCCCGGATCGATGGGCCGCCCGCTCAAAGGCATCGACCTGATCGTCGACGACGGAGAGCTGGTCCTGCGCGACCCGTCCACCGACCCGACCTTCTTCGTGAACTACCTCGACGCGAAAAAGGGGTCAGACCCTTTTGTCGCGCCCTGGCGCACGGGTGACCGGGTCACCGTGGACGAGCGGGGCTACCTGTTCTTCGAGGGACGGACCGACGACGTGATCATCTCGTCCGGGTACCGGATCGGCCCGTTCGAAGTCGAGTCCGCCCTGGTCGAGCACGAGGCGGTGGCGGAGGCCGCGGTGGTCGCGGCCCCCGACGACGAGCGCGGCTCCGTCGTCCGCGCGGTGGTCGTCCTACGCGACGGCTTCAGCCCCTCCGACGACCTCGCCGCGGCGCTGCAGGGCCACGTCAAGGAGGTCACGGCCCCCTACAAGTACCCGCGCATCGTCGACTTCGCCGACAGCCTGCCCAAGACGACGTCCGGCAAGGTCCGGCGCGCCGTCCTCCGCGGCGAGCAGTGACATCGCCCGTTCGGCCATCGCCGTGATGGTCAGTGACGGGTTGACGCCGACGTTGGCCGGGACGACCGAGCCGTCGCAGACCAGCAGGTCCTCGTAGCCGAAGACGCGGTGACGGGTGTCGACGACGCCCGTCTCGGGTGAGTCGCCGATCGCCACGCCGCCGAGGATGTGTGCGGTGAAGGGGATGTTGGCCGTCGCCTCGAGCACGGAGGACTGCGCGATGCCGCCGGTGCGCGCGGCCAGCCACTCGGCGAACTGGTTGGCGACGGGGATGAAGGTCGGGTTCGGGTTGTCCGGGTTCTGCTCCGTCTGGAGCCTGATCCGCCCGAAGCGCGTCCTGCGAGCCCGCAGCGCCATGGCGTTGTCGAGCGTCTGCATCACGAGGATGACGATGGTGCGCTCCGACCAGCGCCAGCGGTTGACCTGCAGCCGGGCGAACCGACCGGGATGGCGGACGATCGCGGCAAGCAGCTGCAGCGGCCGGGTGACGCGCGTGCCGTCGCCGACCATGAGCGTGTTCAGCCAGCTCATGGAGCCGCCGGCCTTGCCGTAGACGACGGTCTCGATGTGCGTGTCGGCGTCCGGGTAGATCGACCCGGTGATCGCGACGCGCTTCGTCAGGTCCTCCGACCCGCGGGGGACGGTGACGCTCAGGACGGACTCCGAGTTCGTGCGCACGAGCTCCCCGAGGCGGTCGGAGATGCCCGGCAGGCCGCCCGCCAGCCTGCACTTCTGCAGCAGCAGGTTGGTGCCCAGCGCGCCCGCGGCGACCACGACGCCCTTGGCCGTGTGCGTGCGGCGATCCCTGCGCAGCCAGGCGCCCGTGCGCTCTGACACGACCTCGTAGCCGCCGCCCGCCAGCGGCCGGATGTCGGTGACCGTGCGCTCCGGCAGGACCTCGGTCCCATTGCGCTCGGCGAACCACAGGTAGTTCTTGACCAGGGTGTTCTTGGCCCCGACGGGGCAACCGACCATGCAGCGGCCGCACGCGGTGCACGGCGTGCGCTCCGGGCCCTCGCCGCCGAAGTACGGGTCGCCGACCTCGTCCCCGAAGTAGACCCCGACCCGTGTCTTGGAGTAGGTGTCCTCCACCCCGAGCTCGCGGCCGAACTCGCGCAGCAGGTCGTCCGCCGGATCGTCCGTCGCCACGTCGGCGACGCCGAGCATCCGCTCCGCCGTGTCGTAGTGCGGCGCCAGCTCCGCGCCCCAGTCCTCGGACAGCCCGGCCCACTGCGCGTCGTCGTAGAACCGCCGAGGGGCGCGGTAGAGCGTGTTCGCGTAGCCGAGCGAGCCGCCGCCGACGCCCGCCCCGCTCCCGATGAAGACGTCCTTGAAGACGGTGAGGCGCAGGATGCCCTTCATCCCGAGCTTCGGCGAGAAGAAGTAGCGGCGAACGTCCCAGGTGGACTTGGGGAACTCGTCGTCGGCGAACCGGCGCCCGGACTCGAGGACCGCCACGCGGTGCCCCTGCTCGCTCAGCCGCAGGGCGCTGACGCTGCCGCCGAAGCCTGACCCGATGACCAGCCAGTCGTAGTCGTGCACGCGGCGAACGCTACCGCAAAGGTGACGCAGGTGTCATCTTTCTCTGCGCAAGTTCTCGGTGTGTCAGACGTTCTCATGACAAGTGACCGACCCGAAGATCTTCGCGCCCGTCGCCGCTCCCAGCACCTACGACCACACGCTGGAGCGGCTGGGGACGGCCATCCGCATCGGCCTGCTGGGGCCGGGCGACCGCGCTGCCGCCGGAACGCGACCTGGCCGACCAGCTCGGCATCTCGCGCTCCACGCTGCGGCAGGCGCTCGCGACGCTGACCGCGTCCGGACACCTGGTGGCCGTCCGCGGCCGGGCCGGCGGAACGTTCGTCTCCGAGGCCCCGCCGGTGGCGTCGACCGCCCCGTTCCGCCTCGAGGACTCCCGCGCGACGCTCGACTGGCGCATGGCGCTTGAGCTCGGCACGGTGCAGCTGGCCGCCGAACGGGCGACGCCCGAGGAGCGGGCCGCCCTCGCCGGCGCCGCGGCCACCCACTCGAACGGCGAGGACTGGGCCACCTTCCGGCGCTGGGACGCCGCCTTCCACGTCCTCCTCGCCCAGGCCGCCCACAGCGACCGCGTCGTCGCCGCCATGACGCGCGTGCAGGGCGAGATGTCCGACCTGCTGGCCTGCTTCGATCCGAACGCCGAGCGGCGCGAGGTCTCCGCCGAGCAGCACCGCCAGGTCGCCGAGGCCGTGTCCCGCGGGGACGCCGAGGGCGCGCGCGAGGCGATGCGCTCGCACCTGGAGACCACGGCGCAGCTGCTCGACGAGCAGCTCGCTAACGGATCACGCTGACGGCGTAGCCGGCGGCCTCGAGCGCCGCCATCACCCCGTCGGCGTGCGCGCGGCCGCGGGTCTCGAGGACCATCTCCACCGCTGTCTCGCGGACGTGGAGGTCGACGCCCTCGCGCACGTGGGAGACGTCGACGAGGTTCGCGCCCGAGGCGGCCACGGCGTCCAGCAGGCGGGCCATGCCCCCGGGCCGGTCCGGGATGCGCGTCAGCAGGACGAGGCGGCGGCCGGCGACGGACTCGTGGCGGCGGGCGACCGCGGCGAGCAGGCTCGCGTCGACGTTGCCGCCGCTGAGGATCGCCACCGTCGTCCCGCGTCGCGCCGGCTGCGTCTGCCCCGCGAACAGGGCGGCCAGGCCGACGGCACCGCCACCCTCCACGACGATCTTCGCGCGCTCCAGGAGGAGGAACATCGCCTCGGCGATGTCGTCCTCCCCGACGGTGACGAGGTCGTCGAGGTAGGTGTCGAGCAGCGGCTGCGTCACCGCGCCGGGGTGCTTGACGGCGATGCCGTCCGCGATCGTCGGCCGGTCGCCGGCGCGGACGCCCACCACCTCGACGTCGGGCCGCGAGGCCTTGATGGCGATCGCGACGCCGGCCGCCAGCCCACCCCCGCCGACGGACACGACCACCTTCGCGAGCTCCGGCACCTGCTCGAGCAGCTCGAGGCCGACGCTGCCCTGGCCGGCGACGATGTCCGGGTCGTCGTAGGGATGCACGAAGGCGCGGTCGCACTGCTGCGCGTAGTCGATCGCGGTGATCATGCAGTCGGCGAGGGCGTCGCCGCCGCGGTGGACGGTCCCGCCCTGGGCGACGATCGCGTCCTCCTTGGCGATGGGCGCGTCGACGGGGACGAACACGTCGCAGGTGACGCCGTGCGCGCGGGCGGTGGCGGCGACCGCCTGGCCGTGGTTGCCGGCGCTCGCGCACACCACGCCGTTGGCGCGCTCGTCGCCGAGGGCCGCGAGCTTGGCCGCGGCGCCGCGGACCTTGAAGGACCCTGTCCGCTGCAGGTTCTCCGCCTTGAGCACGAGGTCGGCCCCGAGCCGCTCGGAGAACGTGCGCGTCGTCAGGATCGGCGTGCGCCGGGCGATCGTCTCGACGGCCGGGCGGGCCGCCTCGATGTCACTCAGGCAAGGCGATGATGGCATCGATCTCCACCCGCGCGCCCTTGGGCAGCGCGCCGACCTCGTAGGCGACGCGCGCCGGCGGGTCGCTCGGGAAGAACCCGCCGTAGACCTCGTTGACGTCCCCGAAGTCGCCCATGTTGGTCAGCAGCACGGTGAGCTTGACCGCCTGACCGAGGTCGGTGCCGGCGGCCTCGGCGATCGTGGCCAGGTTCTCCAGGCACTGCCGCGCCTGGTCGGCCGCGGTCGAGCCGGTGATCTCGTTGGTCGCCGGATCCAGGGGGATCTGGCCGGAGATGAACAACAGCCCCCCGGCCTTGACGGCGTGCGAGTACGGCCCGACGGCGTCCGGTGCGCCCGCTGCGGTGATGGTCTCCCTCATGGAGAGAGGTCTACAGGATCGAGAGGTAGCGGTCGAGCTCCCACTGCGTGACCTGCACCCGGTAGTCCTCCCACTCGGAGCGCTTGATCTCGATGTAGCGGTTGAAGACGTGCTCGCCCAGCGCGCGCAGGCACAGCTCGGACTCCGCCGTGAGCTCGATCGCCTCGCCCAGCGTCTCCGGCAGCTGCTCGATGCCGAGGCGGCGCCGCTCGTCCGGGGTCAGGTGGTAGAGGTTCTTCTCCATCGGCTCGGGGAGCTCGTAGCCCTTCTCGATGCCCTCGAGGCCGGCGTGCAGCAGGACCGCGAAGGTCAGGTACGGGTTGCACGCGGGATCGGGACAGCGCAGCTCCATCCGGGTCGCCGCCTCCTTGCCGGGGTGGTAGAGCGGCACCCGCACGAGCGCGGAGCGGTTGCGGCGCGACCAGGCGCTGTACGTCGGCGCCTCGTAGCCCGGGACCAGGCGCTTGTAGGAGTTGACCCACTGCGCGAAGATCGAGCACATCTCACGGGCGTGACGCAGCTGGCCGGCGATGAAGGCCTTGCCGATGTCGGAGAGGTAGTACGGGTCGTTCGCGTCGAAGAAGGCGTTCTGGCCGTCCTTGAACAGCGACATGTGCGTGTGCATGCCCGAGCCGTTCTCGCCGAACAGCGGCTTGGGCATGAACGTCGCGTGCCAGCCGTACTTGAGCGCGTACTCCTTGACCGTGATGCGGTAGGTCATGCAGTCGTCGGCCATCTTCAGCGCGTCGGCGTAGCGGATGTCGATCTCGTGCTGGGACGGGCCGACCTCGTGGTGGGAGTACTCGACGTGGATGCCGAGCTGCTCCAGGGCGAGCACCGTGTCGCGGCGGACGTCCGAACCCGCGTCGAGCGTCGTGAGGTCGAAGTAGCCGCCCTCGTCGAGGACCTCGGTCGTCTTCGGGGTGCGGAAGTAGAAGTACTCGAGCTCCGGGCCGACGTTGAAGGTGTCGAAGCCCATCGCCTTCATGCGATCCTCGGCGCGGCGCAGGACGTGGCGCGGATCACCCTCGTAGGGCGCACGCTCGGGCGTCTGGATGTCGGCGAACATGCGCGCGACGCCGCCACCCTCGGCGCCCTCGCGCCACGGCAGGAGGTTGAACGTGCTCGCGTCGGGCACCGCGATCATGTCCGATTCCTCGATCGGGTTGAACCCGGTGACGGAGGAGCCGTCGAAGCCCATGCCGCCCTCGAAGGCGTCGTCGAGCTCGGCGGCGTTGATGCTGAACGACTTCAGCCGGCCGAGGATGTCGGTGAACCAGAGGCGGATGAAGCGGATGCCCTGGTCTTCGACGAAGGCCTTGACCTCGTCGTTCGTGCGCGGCATGTCGGTCACCGCGCGGAGCCTAACCGCGCCGGAGGCGGCGGCGCTTGTCCTCGCGGACAACTACGCGAGGTAGTGGAGCGCCCACTGGCGAAGCTCGCCGAGCGCGGGCGCGAGATCGCGGCCCATCGTGGTGAGCTCGTACTCGACCCGGACCGGGGCCTCCGCGTGGACCTGGCGCTCGACGATCCCGCGGGCCTCGAGCTCCTTCATGCGCTCCGACAGCAGGCGGTCGGAGAGCTGCGGGATGGCCTGGCCGACTTCGGAGAAGCGCATCGGCTCGGCACGCTCGAGCAGCACCGAGATGATCGCCCCGGACCAGCGCTTGCCCACGAGCTCGACCGCCTCGTGGAGGTGCGGGCAGCACTCGCCGGGAGGGGCGAGGGTGGCGACTGCAGTGCGCTTGCGGGGAGCGGGCATGAGCTTACGCGAGGTAAGGATAGCCCGCTCGGGAGTGGATCAGTGTGAAGTCAGGATGGCGAGCAGGATGAGCAGGAAGCCCATCGCGCAGGTCCAGGACGCGATCCGCTCGGGGCGGTGCGCGATGCGCTCGTCGATGGAGCGCGCGGGGCGGCGAGTGACGGCGTAGCTGTCGGGCCGGCCGGTGATGGTCACGGTGCGACGGCCCTCGGGGACGGGCTCGAGGTAGCGGTCCTCGGAGACCGGCTCAGGGACGGGCTCGGCGGCCCGGGCGGGAAGGTGGTGCTCCGCGGTCTCGCGCAGGCGCGCGGGATGTGCCGGGCGGGCGCCTGTACTTGTCGCCCGCGAAGCGGAAGACGGAGTGAAGCGACCCCGCCGTGGCACGGCGGAGGTGAAGAGATCGTCGCCACCCCAATCGGGCGCGCGGCGGTCGGTCTGCTCTTCGTGGTCGTAGAAACCCGCGATAGCGAGCTCAGAATGACTCATGCGTCGGACAACTCCTTGGGACTGGTTGGCCCTCGGCCCCCATCGATACCCCGGTCCCTCGGCCGGTAGCTCCCTGCAAGGGTAATTACCGAAACCGCGGTTGGGGGTTTCAGGCGGCGCGCGATGCGCCGCGGGTCACTTCCCCTTCTGGCCGACGGCGAGCGACACGAAGTCGGCGACGTCCTCGCGCGTCCTGGCCCGTGACCAGGTTGCGCGCCATGGCGCCGTTGCCGCGCGCGCGGCCGTTCTTGAGCGCGTCGAGGATCAGGCCCTTCGTCGGGCGCAGGTTGTCGAGGTTCGGCCCGACCTGGGCGACCGCGTTGGCCGCCTTCAGCGAGTGGCACATGCTGCAGAACTGGTGGAACAGCTCCCGGCCGTGCTCCTGCTTGTCCGTCAGGTCGTTGATGTCCGCGCTCGCGACGGAGCGACTGTCGTTGTCGCGGCCCAGGCTGGACGCGATCGGCAGCCCGGCGCCGAACGCGACCAGGATGGCGGCGAAGGCGACGTACCAGTACGCGCGGCCCCCGCGGTTGGTGTTGACCTTCGGCGGCGCGCCGCCGCGACCGGAGCGGATGCCCACGACCACCAGTGCCACGGCGACAGGGCCCAGATGAGAACGAAGACGAGAACGGCCATGCGCGGCGAAACCCTACCCGCTCAGGCGGCAGTGCGACGCCATGACGCGACGGCCTGGCGCACACGTCATCGGCGCCGTCCCTGGGCGAAGCTCTGGACGGGCGGGGCGACGGCCGCGAAGTCCCGCGCGTCGTTGCCGCCCGGGGCCGCCCCTCCCCCGCCTGCCGCTGCGACCGCCGGCAGCCAGGGCTCGGGCGGCGGGGCGTCCGCCTGCGGGTCGTAGGAGTGCCCGCTCGGGGCCAGCAACGGGATGACCGCGGCCGCCGGCCCGATGCGGCTGGCGTCCAGCGGGCCGGATCGAGTCCACCACGATGTTGATCGCCCCCGCCGCCTTCGGGTGCTTCTCCAGGCGGCCCTCGGCGAACACGAGCGGCTCCCCGCGCACCACCAGGCGGTCCCGGTCGTACGTCGCGGGCGGGACGACGAGGTTGATCGTCCCGTGCTCGTCCTCGAGCAGCATGAACACGATCCCGTTCGCCGTGGCCGGGCGCTGACGGGCGACCACCAGCCCGCCGATGCGCACCCGCGTCCCGTGGCGCAGCCGCTCCAGGTCGCCCGCCGTGATGACGTCCGCGGGCAGGTCCTCGCGCACGAGCGCCATCGGGTGCGCCCCGGCGGTCACGCCCGTCGTCGCGTAGTCGGCGACCATCCGCTCCCATGCCTCCAGTGGCTTGAGGTCGGGTGCCTCCGGGAGATCGAGCGGCAGCGCGAGCTGGTCGCCCGCCTTCGCGCGCTGCGCGGGCATGGCGACGCCCAGCTGCCACAGGGCCTGGCGACGCCCACTCTTCGTCGCCGCCGCGCCGATGATCGAGTCGCACGCGCCCGACCAGGCCAGCACGGACAGCGCCGGCCGCCCCGCCCCCGCGCGGGAGGCCAGCTCGCCCAGCGACCGGTAGGGGCCGTTGGCCTCGCGCTCGGAGACCACGGCGGCGACCTCGTCCGCCCGCGCCCCGTTGAGGTAGCCCAGGCCGATGCGGATGCGCGGCCGTCCCGTCCCCGCGACCGCCGCGCCCGTCGGCAGCGGCGTGACGCCGGGGATCTCCGGGGCGACCTCCGGCCGCTCCCCCGGCCACTCCACGTGGCAGAGCACCTTGGAGGCGTTGACGTCCGGCGGCAGGATCTCGATCCCCGTGCGCTGGCACTCGTGGATCAGCGTGTCGGACGGGTAGAAGCCCATCGGCTGCTCGTTGAGCAGCGCGCAGGTGAACTCCGGCTTGTAGTGCACGCGCAGCCAGGTCGACTGGTAGGCGAGCAGGCCGAAGGCGGCGCCGTGGGCCTTGGGGAAGCCGAAGCCCGAGAAGCCGGCGATCATCGTGAAGACGCGCTCCGCCGTCTCCCGGTCGGCGCCGTGCGTCTTCGCCGCGCCGGCGACGAAGCGCTCGTGGTGGGCCTCCATCGCCGCCTGGGAGCGCTTGCGGCTCATCGCCCGCCGCAGCCCCTCCGCCTCCCCCGGCGTGAAGCCCGCGAACGCCTGCGCGACCTCGATCACCTGGTCCTGGAAGATGATCGTGCCCAGGGTGTCCTTGAGCACCTCCTCCAACGCCGGGTGGTCGTAGGGGATCTTGTAGTCGGGGTTCGCGCGCAGCTTCTGCTTGCGGTCGATGTACGGGTTGACCGCGCCGCCGACGATCGGGCCCGGCCGCACGATCGCCACCTGGACCGTGAGGTCGTCCAGCGTCTCCGGCTTCGTGCGCAGCAGCGACTGCATCTGCGCGCGGCTCTCGATCTGGAAGACGCCCATCGTGTCCGCCTGCTGGATCGCCTCGTAGGTGGGCTTGTCGTCGAACGGGATGCGGCTGAGGTCGATCCGCTGGCGGCGCGTACGCGCGATCTCCTCCACGGCCCGCTCCACCGCCGACAGCATCCCCAGCCCCAGCAGGTCGATCTTCAGGAAGCCCGCGTCCGCGCACGAGTCCTTGTCCCAGTGGCACATCTGCCGCCCGACCATCGCCGCGGGCACGAGCGGGACGCAGTCGATCAGCGGCCGCGTCGCCACGATCATCCCGCCCGGGTGCTGGGAGAGGTGGCGCGGTAGCCCGTAGGCCTCCCCGGCGAGGCCCGACAGCCAGGCCCAGCGACCCTGCAGCGGCCCGGACGCCGCCGCGGCCTGGTCCCCCACGCCTGGCGCCCATTCGAAGTTGCGCGCGTCGCCGCTGCGGTCGCGGCCCGGCGGCTCGGGCTCGATCGGCACCGGTGCCCCGGCGGCGGAGGAGGCGCCCGTCGCCGTCGCGAAGGCGCCGCCCTTCGGGATCCGCGCGGCCAGCCGGGCCGCCCCCTGGTCGCCGTTCGCGGCGCGGGCCTGGGCGAGGCGCCGTTCCGATGCGGCATGGTGGCGATCCGTCTCGAACGAGCGCGCCGCGCCGGAGGCCAGCGCCGCCGCCTCCCGGGCGGCCTTGGCCTCGCGCGAGCGCGTATCGCCGAAGGCGTCGTGGAAGTGGCCGATGCCCGGGTCCTGGGCGCCCACGGCGGCGCCGAAGGGCACGCGCGCCGGCCCCGGATCGTGGGCGGCGGCCGCGGCGGCGATCGCGGCCGTGGACGACCCCGCCTGCTCCGCTGCCGCCAGCATCGGCTCGGTGAGGACGGCCAGCGCGGTCCCCGAGTTGCCGTTGACGGCGACCTTCGACAGGGCTGGGTCCGGCCCGCCGTGGCGGTTGGTGGCCACGCCGAGCGCGGCGCGGTTGGCGGCGCCCGCCTCCGCCGTCCACGGCGGAGGACCGGCCGGTGAGGGGCCGCCGTCGTCAGGCGGGAGCGGCACGGAGCCCGCGGCCGCCTTCGCCGAGTGGGTCCCCTCCGCGGCCTCCGCGGCGGCGCCCAGCGCGAGGTTGACGTCCTCCTCCACCGACTGCGCCCACGGCTCGGCCACGCGGGCGACGCGCTCGATCTCCCCCGGCGGCAGGCCGAGCGCCTTGCCGATCTCGCGGATCGCCCCACGGGAGCGGTAGGTCGGGAACGCCGCCACCAGCGCCGCCCGGTCGCGCCCGTAGCGATCGTGCACGCGCGGGATCAGCTTCTCGCGGATGTCGCGCGGGAAGTCGAGGTCGATGTCCGGCAGCGACGTCAGCTCCTCGTTGAGGAAGCGGCCGAGGAACAGCTCGTTCTCGATCGGGTCGATGTGCGAGAGGCCGGTGAGGTAGCAGACGATGGACGACACGGAGGACCCCCGGCCGCGGCCCGGCGGCAGCAGCGACCTCGCGATCCCGCCCCCACCCACCCCGCGCACCTCCGCCGCCACGGCCCGCGCGAGCTCCAGCAGCTCCCAGTGCAGGATGAAGAACCCCGACAGGCCGAGGTGGCGGATCACCCGCAGCTCCTCGTCCAGGCGGGCCAGCGCGTCCGTGCGCCGGGCGTGGCCGAACGGGTAGCGCTCGTCGAAGCGGTCCGCGCACAGGACGGAGAGCTCGTGATCGGCGTCGTCGTTCTCCGCACCCGGGTAGCGATAGCCGAGGTCGCTCGTGAGGTCGAACCGCAGCCGCTCGGCCAGCCGCAGCGTCTCCCGCACCGCGTCCGGATGGTCGGCGAAGCGCGCCACCATCGCCTTCGGCGACGCCAGCACGTGGGAGTGGTTGCCGCGGCGCACCGGCTCGGAGGCGTCCAGCGTCGCGTGCTCGCGGATGGAGACGAACGCGTCCTGCAGCCGCGCGCGCTCCCGCGAGTGGGCGTGGACGTTGCCCGTCGCCACCGTCGCCACCCCCAGTCGCCGCGCGATGCCCTCCAGCCCGCGGTTGAGCGCGCGGTCGTGACGCAGGAACGGGCGCTGGAGCTCGATGCGCAGGTGCTCGGGCCCGAAGGCCGCCAGCAGCCGGCGCAGCGTCGGCTCGTCCCGCACCCCCTGGCGCGCGCAGCCGCTCAGGCACACGAGCCCCTCCGCGCGCTCGAGCAGCTCCTCCAGCGGCACGGACGGCCGGGATGATCACGCGCCCGCCGTCGGGCGCGCGCGTGTCCCGGTGGGCGCGGGTGAGCAGCCGGCAGAGGTTGCTCCAACCGCGCGCGGTCTCCACCAGGAGCGTCACGTGGCGTACGCCGTGGGCGTCCGTGACGTCCACCTCCGCGCCGTGGATGGCCTGCATCCCCAGCGACTGACACGCCTGCGCGTGCTCCATGGAGCCGAAGACGCCGTTGTGGTCGGTCAGCGCCAGCGCGCGGTAGCCCAGCTGAGCCGCCGCGCCCGCCAGCTCATCCGGCAGGGAGGTGCCGTCCAGGAACGAGAAGGCGGAGTGGGCGTGGAGCTCGACGTACATGCGCTGTAGGGGAACGCATGTTCGCACTCCGTCCGGACGTCAGCTGTGCTTCAGGCGCTTCCGGAGGGCAGGAAGGTCAAGCTCCGGACGCTCCGGGAACTGCGGGTGGAGCTCCTGCAGCGTCTCCAGCAGCAGCTGGGAGACCGCCCACATCCGGTACCACTTGCGGTCCGCGGGCACCACGAACCACGGGCCGGCGTCCGTGTTGGTGCGTTCCAGCGCCTCCTCGTAGGCGGCCTGGAAGGCGGGCCAGTTCTCGCGGTCCTCCACGTCTGACGCGGCGAACTTCCAGCGCTTGTCGACCCGGTCGAGACGACGCAGCTGGCGGTCGAGCTGGTAGTCGCTCGAGATGTGCAGGAAGACCTTGATGATCGTGCAGCCGTCGTCGGCGAGCTCACGCTCGAAGGCGTTGATCTCCTCGTAGCGCGGGCGCCATTCGGACTCCGGGATGAGCTCGCGGGCGCGTACGGCGACCACGTCCTCGTAGTGGGAGCGGTCGAAGACGCCGACGTGCCCCGGCTCGGGGAGCGCCTTGCGGATGCGCCACAGGAAGTGGTGGGAGAGCTCCTCCTCCGTCGGCGCGCCGAAGCCGGTGATGTCCATCCACTTCGGGTTCATGCCGCCCATGCCGCGCTTGATGGCGCCGTCCTTGCCGGAGGCGTCCATCCCCTGCAGGACGACGAGGACCCGGCGGCGCGCGTCGAGCACGGTCGCCTCGGCGACGAGGCGCTCCTGCAGATCGGCCAGCACGTCCCCCGTCTCATGACGGCTGTCGCGCGCCGCCTCCTTGCCGCCCTTGGGGGCGCCGGGGGTGGCGGCGGTGTCGATGGCACTCAGGTCGACGGGCCCCGGCGGCAGGCCGAGCTTCGCGCGGATCGATCCCATCCGCGGAGCCTACGCATCGACCCGGGGTAGATGCTCCTCACCCGATTACTCACCCCTGGCTCACCCTGAGATCACCCTGCCTTCTCACCCCAGGTTCATCCCCCCGGGAGGACGTGCGATCGGCGCTCAGGACCGATCATTCTCATACGAGCCAAGGACACACCGGCTCAGACAACTTCACAAAGTTTCCGGGGACGGACTGGGGTACGTAACACCGGATCTGAACGAGCGCCTGGCGGGGCGCTCGTTCTCGTTAAGCCCGCTGGGCGAACCACTGCCCGGAGTCGAGGTCGCGGAAGACGACGGTGCTGCGGCCCTCCGCCGTCACCACCTCCCAGTAGCGGCGGCGCAGGGGCGCGTCCGTCCACCAGCGGTCCTCGATCAACCAGGACTCGCTGACGGCGTCGACCCGACGGCCGTCGATCGTCAACGGGCGGCCGCGGGGACCGATCCGCACCCGCACCGCCGTCGGGGCGTTGAGGCGCCTCATGTCTCCCAGGGGGTCAGGGCGAGGCGGCGCTCGGGCACGCGCGAATCCGGGTCGATCATCAGCACGCGCAGTGCCGCCTCGGGGCCGCCGGCGGCGCGGGCCTGGCGGATCGCCTCACGCAGGCGGTCCGCGCGCGCGGTGGCCGGCTCGGTGAGCAGTGCGCCCTGACCGCCCCCGGGCGGGCCGAAGCCCTCCGCGCGCAGGAGCAGGACCTCGGCCGGCGCGGGGAGCGTCATCAGCTTGGGGGCGAGCACGAGGCGCATGCGCTTGGCGTCGGCCAGCGGCTCGCGGAAGACCATGCGCTCGCGCCAGGTGCCGCCCTCGACGAGCTTCGCGCTGAGGATGGCGGAGCGCAGCGCGCGGCCGCGGCGCTCGCGGCGGGCCAGCAGCCGGTCGATGAGCAGGCCCAGGCCCTGCTCGAGCTGCGGGCCCGACGCGGCCTCGGGCAGCTCGAGCTGCTCCTCCAGGCGTTCGAGCGGCGTGCGGGTGCGCAGGGGGACGTCCTTGCCGCGTGCGAGGTCGTGGGCGCGCAGCCCGGGGGCGCCGAAGCGGTCGGCGACAGCGGCACGCGGGAGCTTGGCCAGCTCGCCGAGGGTGGCGATGCCGAGGCGCTCGAGCGGCTCGGGCAGGACGAGCAGCGCCTCGTCGGTCTCGCAGCCCTCCGCGAGGGTGCGCAGCAGGGCGACCGGAAGCGGGGCGAGGTAGGCGCGGACCCCGTCCTCCGGGACGACCTCCGTGCGGCGCGGCCGGGCGCGGGCCGCGGCGGCGAGGGCGGTGAAGCGGTTCGGCGCCGCACCGACCCGCGCGGGCCGGCCGGCGGCGCGGCGGGCCTGGGCGACCACGTCCTGGTGGATGTGGCGCAGGGCGTGGGCGTCGAAGAAGGCGAGGCCGGGTCGGCCGCTCTCGACTGCGGCGCCGATCGCCTCCAGCGCGCGCAGCAGCGCCTCCTGGGCGTCGGCGACGCCGGCAGGGTCAGGTGGGACGAGCTTGAGCTCCGGGCAGCGGGCCAGCGCCTCCCCCAGGCGCATGCCGGCGCGGACCCCGTAGGTCTCGGCCGCGGCGGAGGCCTCCCCCACCACCGGTTCCCGCCCTGCCTCGGGTGCCAGCGCCAGCGGGCCGTTGAGCTGGGCGTCCTTGCCGGCGGCGACCGTCAGCGCGAAGCGGGGGATCTGCAGGCAGACGATCATGCGAACACATGTTCCCACACGTGGCAAGCGCCGAAACGCCGGTTGACAACCGGACTATCTTGATATATCGTTATTGCATCGCTATAGAACAACGAAAGGAAAGCGATATGCACTGTGCTTCCTATGCACACCCATTCCATGACCCTCGTGCCCGCCACCTGCTCGCCATGAGCCGGGGCGGCGGACACCATCGCGGCGGCCCGCACTTCGGCCGCGGCTGGGGCGGTCCGGGCTTCGGTCCGGGCGACTTCGGCGGCGGCCCGCGCGGCCGGCGCCGGATGCGGCGCGGCGACGTCCGCGCAGCCATCCTCGTCCTGCTGGCCGAGCAGCCGTTCAACGGCTACGGCCTGATGCAGGAGATCGAGACCCGCAGCGAGGGCGTCTGGCGCCCGAGCCCAGGATCGGTCTACCCCGCCCTCTCGCAGCTGGAGGACGAGGGGCTGGTGACCGCGGACTCCGCGGGCACCGGCAAGACGTTCTCCCTGACGGAGGCGGGCACCGCCCATGTCGAGGAGCAGCGCGAGAAGCTCGGCGAGCCCTGGGCGGGGCTCGGCGACGAGGTCGGCGAGGACCGGCTCGAGCTGCGCAGCCTCCTCGGCCAGCTGGCCACGGCCCTGCTCCAGGTCTCCCAGGTGGGGACGGACGAGCAGATCGCCCAGGCGCGCGAGGTCATCGTCGACGCGCGCAAGCGGCTGTACCGCCTGCTCGCCGACGCCGAGGCCTGACCGCCGGCGGTCAGCGGGGCCTCGGCCCCGCGCCGCCGCGGGTCAGCCGCTCAGCGGGTCCAGTCGGGCTCGCCCGCGTCCTTGATGAGGACGGTCGGCGCCCCGCCCGCGTAGGGCGCGGTGACGATGTCGCCGTCCGGGCTCTCCACCTGGCTGGTGGCCGCGAGGATGGTCGACCCGTCCTTGGTGATGCCGTAGGGGATCAGCCCCTGGCTCTGCTTGCCGACGATGCGCTCCGCGCCCGTCGCGGGGTCGATCGTCACCGCGTACACGGTGTCCTGCCCGCCGAACTGGGCGAGCAGCTTCGCGCCGTCGACCGACCACACGGCCGGGGTGAGCCCGGTGAGCAGGTACGGCACCTTGTCGTTCGTCAGGCGCGTGGTCATGCCCGTCGCCGGATCGAGCAGTGAGAGGTTGTACTTCGGGCTGTCCATCTCCGGGTGGCGCTTGGCCTTCGCGTAGCGCGTGAACGCGATGCGCGTCGGTCCCCACAGCGGGTGCAGGCTGTGCCCGTTGCTCGTCAGCCGCCGGGCTGCACCGCCGGCGACGGGCGCCGCGAAGAGGTCGACCTTCTCGAACGCCGCCTGCTTCTTGTACAGGTCATAGGCGAGCTGCGTGCCGTCAGGCGAGAAGCTCGCGCTGTGGAAGAAGCCGCGTGCCACCGTGCGCGCGGACCCGGAGGTGACGTCGACGAGCTTGAGGCGCTGCCTGCCGCGGATGCCGCCGGCTTGGGCGACCAGGTGCGTGCTGTCGGGCGACCACGCGAGGATCCCGTAGGACCAGCGATCGACCACCTGGCGTGGCGCACCGCCGGCGACCGGGACGACCTGCACCTCCGGTGAGTCGCTGAGCGGGTGGCTGACGTAGGCGACCGTCTGCCCGTCCGGGGAGATCTTCGGGTGGCCGGCGTCCTTGGCCAGGACGCGCGCGCCGGTGCCGTCGTCGGCGGCGATGTGGACCTTCGACGAGGTGTTGGTGAAGGTCGAGTAGACGAGCGTCGCGTGGGCGGCGGGCGCGGCGGTGGCGGCCACCCCCGTGACGACGGCGGCGAGCAGGAGGCGGGTGCGCATGGCGCGAGCTTCCCACAGTCTCCGAGCCCCGACCATGGGGTCTTCCCTAGCCATCGTCATGCGCGTGGTCGGGATGGCCGGGCAGCAGATCGCCGCAGGCCGGGCAGCACTGCTCGGGCAGGTCGGCGGTCGCCTCGGCGAGCAGGGGGAGGAACGCCGGCAGCGCGTCGAGCGGGACGCAGACGGCCGTCGGCTCGGCGGCGTCGGGCACCAGCAGGACGACCTCGTCGGAGTCCTCGTCGACGTGCATCAGGCTGAAGCGCATGTGACCTCCAGCTCGTCCAGCGGGGGAACGTCGAGGGCGGTACCGCAGCAGCGGCAGCGCGGCAGCCAGCCCTCCGGGTTCGTCACCGCGCGCAGCAGCCGGATGATCTCCGGCAGGGCGTCGGCGCGGCTGCCGATGGTGAACGTGCGCCGCGCGTCGTAGCCGACGACGATCAGGTCGCGGCCGTCGCCGCCGGTCTCGTGAGGTGCGAAGTGCTGAAGGCCGAGCCACATGCGGGCAGCTCACCACGCGGGGACGGCGACGGGACCGCCCGTGCGCGAGTTGTCACACCTTCGTCACGAAGTCGGTGCGAAGGCACCCTTGGCCGCCTGCGATCCGGCGCCCGCGGCGGCCCAGAAGCCATACGTCCCGTGGTCCAGCAGCTCGCGGGCGGCGGCCACGGCGCCGCCGAGCGCCGCGAAGGCGAAGGCGCCACCCACGGATACGCGGGCCACGCCCAGCTCTCGCAGCTCGGCGACCGTGGGCGTCCCGGGCAGGGCGAGGACGTTGACCGGCTGGTCGACGGCCGTGACCAGAGTCCGGATGTCGTCGGCGTCGGTGACCCCGGGGGCGTAGAGGACGTCCGCCCCGGCCGCGCCGTAGCTCTGCAGCCGTGCGATGGTGTCGGTGAGGTCGGGCCGGCCGTGCAGGAAGTTCTCGCAGCGGGCGGTGAGCACGATCCGCGCCTCTCCCCCGTGCGCGGCCGCAGCCGCCGCCGCGACGCGCGCCACCGCGTGGTCGCGATCGTAGATGCCGGCGCCGTCGCCCTGCCCCGTGGAGTCCTCGATCGAGGCGCCGGCCAGCCCGGCCTCCAGCGCGCCGCGGATCGTCGCGGCGACGTCCTCCTCCGTCATCGCCGAAGCCGTTCTCGAGGTCGGCCGACACCGGCACGCCGGTGACCGCGACGAGCTCCGCGGCGTGCGCCAGCGCCTCCGCGCGCGTCACCTTCCCGTCGAGGCGCCCGAGCGTCGCCGCGTGGCCGCTGCTGGTCGTCGCCAGCGCGTGGAAGCCCAGCCACTCGAGCATCCGCGCCGAGCCGGCGTCCCAGGCGTTGGCGAGCAGCAGCGGTGTGTCGCCGTGGTGGAGGTCGAGGAACCGATCCGCGTGAGCCATGCCTCAGTTATCGCATGAGAGAGGCCCCGCTCGCGCGGGGCCTCTCCGTAGCAGGCCTGTAAGCCGGATTCTGTCGAGAGCAGCCATCCATCTGAGCGGCCTACCTGGACCTCGGCGGGCAGCCTGCGAACGGTCCTGCTCGGCCTTGCACCAGGTGGGGTTTGCCTGGCCGCCGCGTCACCGCGGCGCCGGTGCGCTCTTACCGCACCATTTCACCCTTACCGGCCGGAGCCGGCGGTGTATTTCTGTGGCACTTTCCCGCGGGTTCCCCCGGGTCGGCGTTACCGACCACCTCGCCCTGTGGTGTCCGGACTTTCCTCGAGAGCCTTGCGGCTCCCGCGGCTGCTCAGCCTGCCTGGTGGACGGTACACGCGTCGGCCGCTGCGCGCCCAGTGCGTCGCGCCGCTGGGGGTCGCGACGGGGTCCGATCGGCTGGGTGAGGCACGCGAAGGAGGCTCGAACCACGGACGCGCCGCCTCCCATGCGGCGCGTCCGGGCGACTACTCGAGCGTGGACCCGCAGGAGGCGCAGCGGCCCGCGGTGAGCGTGCCGCGGTTCCAGCGGGCGGTCATGGTCTCCTCCTGGCAGGCCGGGCAGGTGCTGATCCCGGTCGCGAGGGCGCCCCAGGCCTGACCGAAGACCGCATCCAGGGTCGGCGTCGGCACGGCCCGCAGCACCGGCGGCGCCGGAGCCGCAACGGCGGCCCGCGGCTCGTCGACCGTGCCGCGGACGGCGTAGAGGCGACGGCGGGCGACGGGGGCCGGCGCGACGCCGTCCTCCGGCTGGTCGTAGGTGAAGTCGAACGCGAGGGCGGTCATCACGCCACCTGCCGGAAGACGCCGACGACGCGGCCGAGGACCTTGACCTCGCGGGAGCGGATGGGCTCCAGCGCGTCGTTCTCCGGCTGCAGGCGGACGTGGTCGGCCTCGCGGTAGAAGGTCTTGACCGTGGCCTCCTCCCCCACCAGGGCGACGACGATCTCGCCGTCCGTGGCGGTGTCCTGCGGGCGGACGACCACGTAGTCGTCCGGGAGGATGCCGGCCTGCTTCATCGAGTCGCCCCGGACGCGGAGGACGTACTCGCCCTCGTCGCCGCCGGCGAGCGTCGGCACCTCGACGTACTCCTCGATGTTCTCCTCCGCGAGGATCGGCTGGCCGGCGGCGACGTGGCCGACGACCGGCAGGCCGCCCGTGGCGACGACGGAGCGCACCGCGTCCGCCGCCTGGCCGACCGCGCGGTCCAACAGCTCGAGGGCGCGGGGCTTGGTCGGATCCCGCCGCAGCACGCCCGCCTTCTCCAGGTTGGAGAGATGCGCGTGGACGGTGGACGAGGAGGCCAGACCGACGGCCTTCCCGATGTCGCGGACGGTCGGCGGGTACCCGTACTTGGCCGAGTACTTGCGGATGAAGTCGTAGATCTCCTGCTGGCGCTTCGTCAGCTCCTTGCCAAGGTCCACGGGATCAGGCTCCTTCGAGGGGGAGGGGTACGAACATGTGTTCGAAGAAGGTAGTGCCCGGGGCGGACGGATGCAAGCGCTACCCTCCCGCGGGCCACGCGGCCGTGGCGGAATTGGTAGACGCGCAGCGTTGAGGGCGCTGTGGGCGAAAGCTCGTGGTGGTTCGAGTCCACTCGGCCGCACTGATCAAGAAGCACCCAGAAGCCCCGCCCAGAGCGGGGCTTCGTCGTTCCCGGACCTCAGCCGACGAGCGCGAGCTCGGCCGTCGTCTCGCTCACGTACTCCTGCCCGACCTCGCGGAGGACCTCGAGCATCGCTGCGGCCGCCGGGGAGCGGTAACCGCCCGCCAGCGTCGCGGCGACGATCCGCCGCACCGGCGCCTTCGGGGTGAGCGAGCGGATGACGACGTCATCACGGATGGAGGTCAGCGCCAGCTCGGGGATCAGCGACACGCCGATGCCGGCGGCGACGAAGCCCTGCATGGCCGCGTAGTCGTCCGAGTTGAAGGCGATCTTGGGCTCGAAGCCCGCGCGCTCGCACGCGCGCAGGAAGATGGACGCGTCCGGGCAGGAGTTCGTCGTCCCCAGCAGCCACGACTCCGCGTGCAGGTCCTCCAGGCGCAGCTTGGCCTTGGACGCAAGTGCGTGATTGCGCGGCAGGCAGGCGAACATTCGGTCGTCCATCAGCGTCACGCGCTCGAGCGTCGTGTCGACGTTGCACTCGCCCCATGGGGTCTCGATCAGCAGGGCGATGTCCACCTCGCCGGCGCGGAGCTTCTCCTCCCCCTCCTCGGGCTCGGCGGGGATCATCGAGAGCTCGACGCTCGGGTGACGCGCGCGGAAGCGCCCGATCGCCTCCGGGGCGATGGAGGACCCCGCGGAGGGGAAGGCGGCGAGCCGCAGCCGACCGGCCGTCAGGCCCTCCAGGGCGAGGAGCTCGGACTCGGCGTCGGCGAGCCGGGCGAGGATGACGTCCGTGTGGCGGACGAGGACCTCTCCCGCCTCCGTGAGCCGGACGCCGCGGGCATTGCGCTCGACCAGGGTGACCGCCGTCTCGCGCTCCAGCGCGGCGATCTGCTGGGAGACGGCGGACTGCGTGAAGTGCAGCGCCTCGGCTGCACCGGAGAACGAGCCGCGCGCGGCGACCTCGCGAAGGACCCGGAGACGACGGACGTCGAGCATCACTTCAGCTTATACCAGTTGGCGGAAGAGGTCATTTGTACTTGGGGCAGATGTCGGGGACCATGTTCGTACGAACTGATCCTCCCCAAGACCGTTCGACCCACCCTCCATCGTTTGAAAGGCCAGCACAAGATGTCCGACATCACCATCCGCAGCAGCCGGCCGGCCGACGCCTCCGAGCTGAACCGCCTCGCGGCCCTCGACTCGCAGCGCCTCCCCGCCGGCGACCTCCTCGTCGCCGAGGTCCGCGGCGAGATCGTCGCCGCCTACGACCCGGCCGCCGCCCGCGCCATCGCCGATCCGTTCCAGCGCACGGCCGACGTCGTCTCCCTTCTCAAGCTCCGCGCGACGGGCGCCCGCGAGACCGCTCCGGCGGCGCGGCGCTCCCACTTCTCCATCGCCCGCGCGGCGTAGGCGCCCCCGGCCGGCGCCTTCCCCTCCTCAGGGGCGCCGGCCGGGCGGTGTCAGAAGCCACGCCGCGTAGGCTGCCGGGGCGATGCAGAGCTTCGACTGGCGGGACGGCGAGCGCACCATCCACTTCGGCCGCGGACGGGCCGCCGAGGCGGTCGACCTGCTCGGAGGACCGGGCTACACGTTGCTGACCACGGACCGTGGCCGTGACGCCCTTCCCGCGGTGGCCGACGCTGCGGAGACGGTGCTCGACGTGCGTGCCGGCCGGGTCGACGAGATCGCCGCAGAGCTGCTCGAGGACGCGCGTGGCGACCGGTTCGTCGCCCTCGGCGGCGGCCGTGTCATCGACGTCGCCAAGGCGCTCGCGGCCGCCCGCGGGGGACGCAGCCTCGCCATCCCCACCACGCTGTCGGGCGCGGAGATGACGTGGGTGCACCGCCACGCCACGGGCGTCCCCGCCGACACGCCGCGCCGCCGCCCGGAGGTCGTCATCTGCGACCCGGCCATCGCCGCCTCCCAGCCGGACGACGCGCTGGCCGGCAGCGCGTTGAACGCCCTCGGGCACGCCGTGGAGGGGCCGGCGACCGTGCAGGCGAACCCCGTCGTGAAGCTCGTCGGCGCCGAGTCGGTGCGCCTGATCGTCGCCGCCTACGCCGAGGACGAGCCGGACCGCGACGCGCTGGCCCTGGGCTCCCTGCTCGCCGGCTACGCGATCGACTCCGCCTGGTACGGCCTGCACCACGTGGTGAGCCAGACGCTCGTGCGCCTGGCCGAGATCCCGCACGGGTCGGCCAACGCGATCATGCTGCAGCACTCGCTCGGGGCACTCGAGCGCCGCGGCGCGACGCCGGACGTCGACGCCGCCTTCATCACGGACGTGTGCGCGCGCACGGGGGCGACGACGCTGGGTGAGCTCGGGGTCACCGAGGAGAAGCTGGACGAGTGCGCCGACGCTGCGGCTGAACGGCAGGAGCTGAAGCTCACGCCTCCCCCGGCCGACCGGGACGAGATCCGCGCGCTGTATGCCGCAGCCGCCTGAGCTCGCACTGGCTGAGGACGTTCTCGGGATGTTGCCGGGTGCAGGGCTCGTGGCAGTGAAGGAAGGCGGGATCGTCGTGGTCGCGCTGCGCGAGGGCCGCGCCGGACGGGCGGAAGGTGACGATGCCGAGCGAGTGGCGAAGACCGCGTGGCTGCGAGCGGGTCAGGCTCGCGCTTGGCCCGTGGGTGAGCTGCCGCCGCCGCACGTCGGCGAGGTGGATCGCGGCGGGTCGATCCGCGAGGCGGTTGCGACCACCTGGGGCACCCGGGTGTTCGAGAGCCGCGAGAGCACCGAGAGTTCCCGTAGTGGCAACTCTGGGTGCATTCGGTTGGAGGATGGCCGCGTGCTGGACGCGGCGCCGTTGCTCAACGCGCTCGCGCCCGTCTACGGCATCGAACTCGCGCTCGGCGAGCCCCCACCCCCGACGCACCCGGCGGTCACCCTGATCGACGACCACGCCGGAGGCCATTCCTTCGATGCCAACGGATCGCCGCGACCGGTCGTCCCGATCGTCGACCGCGGCCGCTTCGTGCAAGGGGTCGGGTTCGGACACCAGACCCGCGCGTTGACGTCATCGGCGATGGCGAACCACCTGAGGTTCGTCGGTGAGGGCACCGATCGGGCCGGCGAGCGATGCGGGCCGCTGCGCAGCGCGGAGGCGCGGGCGCTCATCAGCCAGGTGGTGGCGTGCTCGGCGGCGTGATCCTCGCCGGCGGCCGCTCGTCGCGCATGGGCACGGACAAGGCGCTGCTGGACTGGCACGGCGTCCCGCTCGTCGTCCACGTCTACGAGGCGGTGAAGGCTGCGGTGGACGGGCCGGTGATCGTGGTGAAGGCACCAGGGCAGGACCTCCCGGTGCCGGCGATCGACGATCCCCAGAGATACGGCGGACCGGTCGCAGGCGTGCGAGAGGGGTTGAAGGAGGTGGGGATGCGCGCCTTCGTCTGCGGAGTGGACCAACCGTTCGCCCATTCAGTGATCCCCGAGCTGTTGCGCGCTCGCGAGGCCGAGGTGGTCGCGTTCGAGGGCGAGCCACTCGGCGCGCTCTACCAGGGCAGTCTGGAGAACCCCGGTGACGGAAGCTTGAAGGGGTGGTTGAAGACGCTGGATGTCGAGTGGCTGCCCGGCCCGAAGGTCGAGCTGCGCAGCCTCAACCGCCCGTCAGATCTTGAGTAGGACGAGCGTGTTCAGCGCGAAGAGCACGGCGAACAGGATCGTCCAGCGGGTGAGGTTGCGCTCCATCATCGACCCGCCCGAGGAACCGCCGGCGACACCGACGCCGAAGGCGCCCGACATGCCCGAGTCCTTGCCGGAGTGCAGCAGGATCAGCAGGATCAGGACGGCGGAGATGAAGACCTGCGCGACGGCGAGCACGGAGTACATACGCGGGTCACTCTAGACGTTCGAGGGCGTCCAGCAGCTCGATCGCCTCGGCCCGCAGCGAGCGGTCGACGACGCGCCAGTCGGCCTCGGAGAGCTTGCCGGTGCGGTAGTCGAGCTCGGCGTCGCGGATCTCCCGGTACTTGGCCTCCTTGGCCGCGTCCAGCGCATCGCGCTCGCCCGACTCGTCGCGCACGCCGGTCTCCCGCAGGGGCGACACCACCAGGAAGGCGACGACGGCGAGGACGACGAGGACGACGAGGGCGCTGATCACGCGCGGCTGAGCTCAGCCGCCACGCGCGCCGCCTGGCGGGCGCGGACCATCCGCGGCCGCGCTCCGGGCCAGATCGCGATGAGCCCGCCTCCGAACGCCAGCAGGGCGCCGATCCAGATCCAGGTGACCAGCGGCGAGGCGATGAAGCGGAAGTCGGCGGGCGGCGGGTCGTTCGTGTAGCGCTCGGTCAGCCCGGTCAGCGCTGTCGCCAGGAACGCGTTGCGGTCGGCCTCCCCCAGCTTCAGGCCCGGCCCGGAGAAGACGGCGTCGCCCTTCTTGATCGTCGGGCGCAGGTCCGCCAGCGACGGGGACACGACCGTCCACAGGTCGCGCAGGACGCCCGCGCGCAGGCCGACCTCGCTCGTCGCCTCGCCCTCGAAGAAGCTCGAGACGGGCCCGAGCGACGGGTCGTTGTTGGTCGGGAAGTAGGACCGCTTGGTCTCGATGGTGCCGGTCGGCTTGCCGTCGCGCTTCACCGACAGCACCGCGCCGAAGTCGATCCGCTCCAGGCCGCCGCTCTTCGTCGCCACGACCTTCGAGGTCGGCTTGACGTAGGTGATCTCGTACGCGCCGACCTTCGCCGACTGCCCGGCGGACAGCTGCACGTCCGTCGCCTTCTGGAACGCCGACGAGGCGGCGATGCCCACGAACAGCGTGATGATCCCGAGGTGGACGAGATAGCCGCCGTACCGGCGCCGATTGCGCTTGACCAAGGACACCAGGGCGACCGGCGCCGACTCGGAGGTCATGGCGCGCCGCGCCCGCACCCCGCGCACGAAGTCCTGGATCATCACGGCCGCGGAGAACGCCGCGAACACGAACAGCACGCCCGTCTTCCAGTTCCCCGCACCCGTGAAGACGAGCAGGACGCCGCAGGCCGCCGCGGCGATCGCCGGGACCGTCAGCTGCCGCCGCAGGTTGGCCGCCGTGGCGCGGCGCCACGCCAGCGCAGGCCCGAGCCCCGTGAGCAGGACGAGCAGGATGGCCAGCGGGCCGATCCACGAGTTGAAGGTCGGCGGCCCGACGGAGCGCTTGTCGCCCAGCGCCTCCGAGATCAGCGGCCAGAAGGTGAACCAGAAGATGACCACGCACATGGCCACCAGCACCATGTTGTTGCCGAGGAACATCGCCTCGCGGGAGAACATGGAGTCCAGCCGGCTCTCCGACCGCAGGTCCTGCGCCCGCCAGACGACCAGCCCGATGGACGCCATGATCATGACGCCGATCAGCACCAGGAAGGGGATCCCGAGCGTGGACGCCCCGAACGCATGGATGGACTCGAGGATCCCCGAGCGCACGAGGAAGGTGCCGAGGATCGCGAGGATGCCCGTCGCGAGCACCAGCGAGATGTTCCAGACCTTCAGCATCCCGCGCTTCTCCTGGATCATCACGGAGTGCAGGAACGCGGTGCCGGTCAGCCACGGCATCAGCGAGGCGTTCTCCACCGGGTCCCAGGCCCAGTAGCCGCCCCAGCCCAGCTCCGTGTAGGACCAGCGGGCGCCGAGGATGATGCCGAAGCCGAGCAGGCCCCAGGCCGCGAGCGTGAACGGCCGGACGGAGCGGATCCAGTCGGCGTCCAGGCGGCGGGTGATGAGGGCGCCGACCGCGAACGCGAACGGGATCGCGAACAGCGTGTAGCCCGAGTAGAGCATCGGCGGGTGGATCATCATGCTCGGGTGGCGCAGCAGCGGGTTGAGGCCGTTGCCCTCCGCCGGCACCGGCGACAGCGCGCCGAACGGGGTCACCGAGAACACGAGCAGGCCGACGAAGAAGAGCGCGAAGCCGCACAGCACGGCGGTCGCGTAGGGCGCGATCTCGCGCAGCTTGTTGCGCGTCAGGAAGAGCACGACGCTCGACCACAGCGCCAGCAGCATCGCCCACAGGAGCAGCGACCCCTCCTGCGAAGACCAGATGGCGGTGGCCCGGTAGAAGAGCGGGGTCGTCGTCGACGAGTGCGTCGCGACGAGCTCGGACGAGAAGTCCGAGCGCAGGAACGCGGCCTCGAGCAGCGCGAAGGCGGCGACCAGGCAGACGGCGAGCCCGTAGACCGCACGGCGCCCGGAGGCGGTCAGCGCGCGGTTGCCACCACGGACGCCGACGACGGACGCGCCCGCGCCGTAGGCCGCCGTCAGCAGCCCCACGACGAGCAGGAACTTGCCCGCGACGAGCATGGGTTAGGTCTGGGGAGCCTTGGTGGCGAACTTCGAGGGGCACTTGGTCACGAGCGTGTCCCGCTCGCCCACGAAGGTGTCGCCCCGCTTCTGGACCTTGACCACGATCTCGCGCCCCTCGCGGAACGGATCCGGCACCGCACCCGTGTAGCGGACGGGAACGGAGGTGGTGCCCTTGCGGTCGCGCACGCGGAAGACGTTGACCGCGCCCTCGCGCTTCCAGGTGCCCTTGGCGACCTTGCCGGTCAGCTGGTAGGTCTGCCCGACCTGCGCGGTCAGCAGCTGACTCGGGGTCTTTGACTCCGAGGAGGCGCTGAAGCTCGTCCAGATGAGCGCCGTGGCGAGGCAGACGGCCGCGGACAGGGCGACGACGAGGCGGATGGTGCGCTTGCGGGACGGGTCCATCTGACGTCCAGTATCGCAGGGTCCAGGTGCACGAATGCGTCCAGCTTCTAACGATCTGGTCAATGCCCGCAACCTTCGCGCCGTTATGGGGTCGTAGCCCCATAGACAAGTCAATGGCAGTCACCTTCCCCCACACCCACACCGAGACCAACGAGACCGAGTCGGCGCGACGCGCCGGCGGGCCCGAGGACCGCGCGCTCTACCTGTGCGCGTGCGGCGCGGCGTTCACCGCGCCCGTGTCGACGTCCGTCAGCTGCGCGCGCTGCGGCGACGACCAGGCCTGGTAGTCACCGCTTAGCGTGGGCGCCATGCGCGCCCTCCAGTTCTCCGAGACCGGCGACGCCGGCGTCCTCCACGTCGCGGACGTTCCCGAACCCCACGCCGGGTCCGGCGAGATCCGCATCGCCGTGCGGGCCGTCGCCGTCAACCCGATCGACTGGAAGTACCGCAGCGGGATGATGGAGGTCCCCCTCCCTCACACGCTCGGGTCGGACGTCGCCGGGGTCGTGGACGAGGTCGGCGAGGGCGTGGAGGACGTCGCCGTCGGGGACGCCGTGTTCGGCTCGGCCACCGCGGGCGCGGCCGAGCACGCGGTCGTCGAGCACTGGGTGCGCAAGCCGGACGACCTGTCCTTCGAGGAGGCCGCCGGGTTCGTCATGGCCACGGAGACCGCCACGCGCGCGCTCGACGAGGTCGGCGTGGGCGACGGCACCGTGCTCGTCATCGCGGGTGCGACGGGCGGCGTCGGTGGCGCCGCCGTCCAGCTCGCCGTCGCGCGCGGGGCGCGGGTCATCGGCACCGCCTCCGCGAGCAACCAGGACCACCTGCGCTCCCTCGGCGCGGAGGCGATCGGCCACGACGCCATCGGGAGCATCACCGAGGCGGTGGACGCAGGCTTCGACACCGCCGGCAAGGGCGCCGTGCGCGACCTCATCGCGCTGATCGGCGACCCGCAGAAGGTCGTCACCATCGCCGACTTCTCAGACCACGGGGCGAAGATCACGACGAAGCCGATCGCCTGGCACGCCCTCGGCCTCGCCGCGGAGCTCTACGAGGCGGGGCGCTTCTCGCAGCCGGTCGCGCAGACCTTCCCGCTCGAGGACGCCGCCGCGGCGCACCGCCTCAGCGAGGACGGCCACGTGCGCGGCAAGCTCATCTTGCTGCCCTGAACTCCTCGAGGCCGGCGCGGGCCTGGCTGCGGACCTTCTTCTGCAGGAAGGGCGTCCATCCGAGCAGCAGCCCGGGCGGGCCGAGCGCCTGCCGCGACCACTTGTGGAAGGAGAAGCGGTCGTCGTGCTCGGTGATCAGGCCGTCGCCGTCGAAGGCGAACGTCGCCCGGACGTCGTTGTGGACCTTCCGGCCGGTGGCGCCGAACTGGTAGTCGGCCAGCCAGTGCGCGCTCGTGTCGTCGTGTTCGGCGAGCGTGATCGCCAGATCGGTCGCGCGGCCGGTCAGCATGCGCCACATGTCGCCGGCCTCGGCTCCGCGCAGCTCGCCGAAGGCCGGATCGCTGAAGCGGACGTCCGGCGCGTAGCAGGCGGCCATCGCCTCTCCGTCCCGGCGGGCGAACGCCGCGTAGAACCGCTCGATCGTCTCCGCACCCATGGGCGGGACCGTATAGACATCCCCCCATGAAGGTCCGCCTCATCCGCAACGCGACCCTGACGGTCGATCTCGCGGGCACGCGCCTGCTGGTCGACCCGATGTTCGACGATCGCGCCGCCCGGCCGCCCGTCGCCAACACCGTCCCCGAGCTCCCGAACCCGCTCGTCGACCTCCCGGAACCGGCCGACGCGCTGCTCGCGGGTGTCGACGCCGTGCTCGTCACGCACCTGCACGCCGACCACTTCGACACGGCCGCGGCCGCTGCGATCGGCGATCGCCTGCCCGTGTACTGCCAGCCGGAGGACGTCGAGACGCTGCACGAGATGGGCGTCACCCGCCTCACCCCCATCCAGGAGTCCGGGGCGATCGGGCCGCTGCACGTCGAGCGCGTGGGCGCCCAGCACGGCTTCGGCGACGTGGCCGAGCTGCTCGGGCCGGTGTCGGGCTACGTCATCACCGGCGGCGACGAGACGCTCTACCTCGCCGGCGACACGGTCTGGTTCGACGGCGTGGAGGCCACGCTGGCCCGGTCGGCGCCGGACGTCGTGGTCGTCAACGCCGGCGGCGCGTCCTTCGTGGACACGGAGCGGATCATCATGGATCTCGACGACGTGCGGGCGGTGCGGGCCTGCGCGCCGCGGTCCACGTGCGTCGCCGTCCACCTCGAGGCCATCAACCACTGCCCGCTCACCCGCGCGCAGCTGCGGGAGATCGACGGCGTGGTGGCTCCCGAGGACGGCGAGGAGCTGTCGCTACGCGCCTCCTCCTGATCCACGGGCTGGCCGGGTCGGCGCGGTCGTTCGAGCGGCTGCTCCCGCTGTTGGGCGAGCATGAGGTGACCGCGGTCGACCTGCCCGGCCACGGCACGCACGCGGGGACGGACGGCGTCGCCACGATCGAGGAGATGGCGGCTGCGGTGACCCCGGCCGAGCCGGCGGTCGTCGTCGGGCACTCGATGGGCGGCCTGGTCGCCACGGCCGTGGCCGAGCGGGCGCCGGACCGCGTCGAGCGGCTCGTGCTGGTCAACTCGCCGCCGACGGTCGCGAGCCGGATGACCGCCAACTCCGGGTCCGAGCGCGCGCTGCGGCTGCCGGTCCTCGGCCCGCTGCTGTGGCGTGCCGCCACCGACGGGATGCGCCGGTCGGGCGCCGCCAGCGCGGTCGCGCCCGGGTACCCCGTCCCCGACGTCTTCGTGCAGGACGCGCAGCGACTCACCTGGCGCGCGTTCGTGCGAGCCACCTCCGCCGTCGACGCCTACCTGGCTGCGCGCACGCTCCACGACCGCGTCGCCGCCCTCCCCACGCCGGTCACCGTGGTCTTCGGAGAGCGCGACCGCCGCGTCGCGCTGGACTCCCTCGACGCCTACACCACGGCGGAGGTCGTCCGCGTGCGCGACGCCGGCCACTCCCCCGTGTGGGAGACGCCGGGCCGGGTCGCCGCCGCGCTCTAGAGGTAGGCCGGCTCGTGGGTGCAGACGACGGTGACGTCGTCGCGCTGCGCCACCTCCGTCAACCGGGCGTGGTTGGACGCCGTGAGCTTCGGCAGCGCCGCGGCCCCGCGCTCGAACACCTGCATGTAGCGGCTCTGGCGGGCGCCCGGCGTGATCACCCCCGCGTGGTAGAAGGCGTCGCCGGCGTGCAGGAACCAGCGGTCGCCGTCGCGCACGGCGTAGCCGGTGTGCCCGCGGCTGTGGCCGGGCAGCGGCAGCGCCTTCACCGCGCCGCCGAGCAGGGTGACCGCCTCGAAGCCGAACCAGTCGTCGTCGACCGCGTCGAACGGCGCCCAGTCCGGCCCGTGCGCCCAGTTGGCGGAGAGGTAGCGGGTGCGTTCGCGCAGCGCCGGCTTGAGGGCGGCGTCGAGCTCCCTGCGGTGCAGGTGCACGCGCGCGTCCGGGAACTCGTCGAGCGCCGAGGCGTGATCGATGTCCAGGTGCGTGATGAGGATGTCGGTGACCGGCCCCACGCCGAGGCGCTCGAGCTGCCGCGCGACCGTCGTCTCGGGATCCCGGTCGGGCTTGAGCAGGGGCGCGATCGGGCCCAGCCGCGATCGCGGGTCCAGCCGGGCCGCGGCGCCGACGCCGGTGTCGATGAGCCCGACCCCGCCGTCGAAGTCGAAGGCCACGACATGGCAGACCAGCCGGCCCGCGTCATTGGCGAGCCGGCCGCCCGGAGGGAACAGGGTGCCGCCGTCGAGGTGGTGCAGCATCCCGCTTGTCTATCAGCGCGCGTGGCGCGGCAGCCACCACGTCACCGCGAAGGCGGCGGCGAGGAAGCCGACGGCGACGAGCAGCGCGGTGTCGGCCGCGTCCACGAAGGCCGCCGGCCCGTGCCCGCCGCCGACGAGCCCGAACAGCACCGTGCCGACGATCGCGATGCCCAGCGACATGCCCAGCTGCTGGATGGACTCGAGCAGCCCGGACGCGGAACCGAGCTGGTGCGGCTCGACGCCGGCGAGGATGACGTCGAACATCGGGACGAAGATCATCCCCATGCCGAAGCCGGTCAGCGCGAGCGGGGCGGCGATGTCCCAGGCGCTCAGCCCGGCGCCCTGCCCCCGCAGCACGAGGTCGGTCAGGAGCAGCCCGGCGGCCATCGTCACCGTGCCGATGTGGATGGTCGTGCGGCCGAGGCGCTCGAGCGTCACCGACGACGTGATGGACCCGAAGATCGCGAACACGGGGATGGTGATCGTGGCCACGCCGCACTCGAGCGGTGAGAAGCCGAAGCCCGCCTGCAGCATCACGTTGAGCACGAGGATCATCCCGCCCATCGCGCCGATGAAGCAGACGACGAGACCGAGGCCGGCGACGTAGGCGCGGCGCTGGAGGATGCTCGTGTCCACGAGCGGCGCGCGGCCGGTGAGGCGGTGCTGGCGGCGCATGAACACGGTGAGCAGGACGACACCGCCCGCCATCAGGGCGAAGCACCAGGCGGGCCAGTCGAGCTCGCGGCCCTCGATGAGCGGGTAGACGAGCGCGGCGCCGCCGGCCATCGCCATGGCGACGCTGACGAGGTCCACGCGCGCGCCGGCGTCCGCGGGCGGGGTGCGCGGGAGGTGCTTGAGGCCGAGGACGATCGCGGCGATGCCGATCGGGACGTTGACGAGGAAGATCGTGCGCCAGCCGAGGCCGAAGAGGTCGAGGTCGACGAGCCCGCCGCCGAGCACCGGGCCGAGCACGGCGCTGAGGCCCATGACCGGGCCGAAGACGGCGAAGGCCTTCTGCTGGCCCTCGTCCCCGAACAGCTCGCGGATGAGGCCGAAGCACTGGGGGATCATGATCGCGCCGATCCCGCCCTGGAGGACGCGCGCGGCGATGAGCAGGCCGGAGGTCGGCGCCAGCGCGCACAAGACGGAGGCGGCCGTGAAGGCGGCCATCCCGGCGAGCAGGACCTTCGTGCGGCCGTGGATGTCGCCGAGGCGGCCACCGGCGAGCAGGCCGACCGCCATCGCGAGCGTGTAGCCGGCGCTGATCCACTCGATGCTCGCGTAGCTGCCGCCGAGGTCGAGCCGGATCGCGGGCGCCGCGGTCTGGGCGATGGTCGAGTCCAGGAGGTCCATCACCGAGGCGGCGAGGACGACGGCGAAGCCGAGCCAGACCGCGGTCTGGGGAGTGGCACGGGCTTGGGGCGGTGCGAGGGTGACTGACATGGCCGGATCCTCTCGCGGTTTGCGGTCAGCTTCCGACCGCAATCGGTCGCATGCGGTCAACAACAGGCCGCATGGAGTGGCATCATGCCCGGCATGCTCCAGACCTCCGGACGGCTGCTCGCCCTGCTGTCGCTGCTCCAGCAACGGCGGGAGTGGACAGGCCCTGAACTGGCGGGCCGGCTCGAGGTCGGCCCGCGCACCATCCGCCGCGACGTGGACAAGCTGCGCGAGCTCGGCTACCCGATCGAGGCCGCGCCCGGCGTCGCTGGCGGGTACCGGCTCGGCGCGGGCGCGGAGATGCCCCCGCTCCTGCTCGACGACGCGGAGGCGGTGGCCGTCGCGGTCGGCCTGCGCAGCGCCGCCTCGGGCTCCATCAGCGGCATCGAGGAGACGTCCGTGCGGGCGCTGGCCAAGCTCGAGCAGATCCTCCCCCACCGTCTGCGGGCCCGGGTGCGCGCGCTCGGTGACGCCACGTCGACCTTCCGCGTCGACGGTCCCCAGATCGATGCGGACACGCTCTCCCTGCTGGCCGGCGCCTGCCGCGACGGAATGCGGCTGCGCTTCTCCTACACAGCCAAGGACGACGTCTCGACCCAGCGCGAGGTCGAGCCCGCGGCCGTCGTGCACAGCGGCTGGCGCTGGTACCTCGTCGCCTTCGACCTCGACCGCGACGACTGGCGCACGTTCCGCGTGGACCGCGTCCAGTCCGACCTGGCCGTGGGCGCGCGCGGCCGCCGGCGCGAGGTCCCCGGCGGGGACGCCGCCGCCTACGTCAAGCGCTCGATCCGGCAACCCGAGACGGGTGACGCGCTGCCCGGGCGCGTGCGCATGTCCGCGCCCGCGAGCCTCCTCGGCCCGCGTCTCCCGGCCCGCTACGTGACCGTCGCGCCCGACGGCCCCGACCACTGCGTGGTCACGACGACCGGGAACTGGTCACGGGAGTTCCTGGTCTGGATGGCGCTGATGGACGTCGAGATGGAGGTCATCGACCCGCCCGAGCTCGCCACCGAGGCCGCCACCATCGCCCGTCGGCTCACGCCGCCTCTCGCAACTTGACGAGCCCCATGCGGGCCCGGCTCTTCACGGTGCCGAGCGGGATGCCCGTGCCCTCGGCGATCTGCTGCTGGGTGTAGCCGCCGAAGTAGGCGAGCTCGAGCACCCGGCGCTGCGCCGGGGGCAGGTCGGCCACCATCGCCCGCGCCCGCGCCTCGGCCTCGTTGGACAGGACCTCCTCGTCCGTGCCGGTCTCGGCCGGAAGATCGGCGAGGGCGTCCTCCGACCAGTCCTGCCGCACGTCGCGGACCTTCCGACGCCGCAGCGCGTCCAGGCTGCGGTTGCGGACGACGGCCAGCACCCACGTGCGCAGCGAGGCGCGCGAGGAGTCGTAGTGCCGGGCCGTGCGCCAGAGGGCGAGGAAGGCGTCCTGCGTTGCCTCCTCGGCGACGTCGGGCCGCCCCGTCATGCGACGGGCGAGGGAGTAGACCGCCACGTGATGGCGGTCGTAGATGGCTTCGAAGGCATCGACGTCGCCGATGGCGACCCGCTGCATGAGGCCGGCGTCCGTGACGGCGGACGACCGAGTGAGGACCATGCGCAGCACTGTACAGCCTTTGTACAGGTCTTGTCCAGGTCTTGTTCAGTTTGTATGCTCCTCGACATGGCGGAGGGAGCGATCCGGATCGGTGAGCTGAGTCGCAGGGTCGGCGTCAGCCCCGAGCTGCTGCGGGCCTGGGAGACCCGGTACCGCCTCGTGACCCCGGCGCGCACCCCCGGCGGGCTGCGCCTCTATTCGGCCGCCGACGAGCGCCGCGTGCGCGTCATGCAGCGCGAGATGGCGTCCGGCCTGTCCGCCGCCGAGGCGGCGCGCGTCGCCCTGCGCTCCGAGCTCCCGGCGGTGTCGGTCGCCGAGGTCCTGGAGGACCTCGATGCGACGCTCGGCAGGCTCGACGAGACGTCGGCGCAGGCCGCGCTCGACCGGGCCTTCGCCTCCCTGTCCCTGCCGGTCGTCATCGGCGACGTCCTCCTCCCGTTCCTCCGGTCGCTCGGGGACCGCTGGGAGGCCGGGCAGAAGACGGTGGCCGAGGAGCACTTCGCGAGCCACGTCATCGCCGGGCGGCTGCGCAACCTCGCCCGCGGGTGGGGCGAGGGAACCGGCCCGCGCGTGGTGCTCGCCTGTCCGGAGGGCGAGCGGCACGAGCTCGGGCTCATCTGCTTCGGGCTGCTCCTGCGCGAGCGCGGCTGGAGCGTGAGCTACCTCGGTGCGGACACGCCGCTCGACGATCCGGCGATCCCGCGGCTCGACCCGCGGCTCGTCGTCATCGCGACGACGACGGAGGCCCCGCTGATCGAGGCGGCGGCTGCCATCAAGGGCCTGTCGAGGACGGCGCGCGTCGCCGTCGGCGGGCCCGGCGCGTCAGCGGCGCTCGGCCGGCAGCTCGAGGTCGACGTCCTCCCCACCGACCTCCTCGAGGCCGTCCGCGCCGTCGCCTGACCGGCGCACCCGGACCCCGTCCAGCACCGCCCAGCCGGCGAAGATCAGGCTGCCGATCGCGCCCGTCGCGGTGAGCAGCGCGCCGGCCGCGGCCACGACGGCGACGCCGTTGGAGCCGAGGATGAGGACCGCGGTCGCGGCCCCCAGCGTGGGCCCCACGGGCAGCAGGCCCACGGCCGCCGATGCGATGAGCAGGGCGACCGCGTCGAAGACGGAGATGTCGACGCCGAGGCCGTGCAGCACGATCAGGTTGCGGACGACCTGCGCGCCCGTCGCGAACATGACCAGGGCGATGATGGTGTTGCGGCTCTGCAGGCCGCGGAGCACGTCGAGCCCCTGCCAGAACCCGTCCCGGCGGTGCCGGACGAAGCGACCCGCGCCCGCGATGGCGCCCGTCGCGCCCGTGACGATGAGCACCGCCGCCCACCACGGCATCCCCAGCGGCGAGATCAGCGTGAAGGAGAGCACGGCGGCCAGCGCGATCTCGATGACGACGATCGGCAGCTCCGCCGCGATGAGCACGGAGGGCAGCGGGCTGTGGTCAGGCGCGGAGCGCCGCAGCGCGGCGATGCGCAGTCCGAGGCCGACGCTCGAGTTGAACAGGTTCCCGACGTACCCGAGCGCGGCGGCGCGATAGAGGCGCGGGCGGTCGACCCGGCCACCGGCGGCCTCCACGCAGACGTGCCACGCCTCGCTGCGCGCGAGCAGCCAGATGACCTGCGTGAGGACGGCGAAGGTGAGCGTGCTCGCCGACGCGCTGCGGAAGGCGTCGACGAAGTCGTCCCGCTTGCTCCACAGGCCGATGCTCAGCGCCGCCGTGACGACGACCGTCCCGATGACGGTCACCGCCACGGGATGACGGCGCATCCACCCCCGTTGCTTCTCGATCGGCGCCGTGATGCCGGGAACCTAGCCCGTCGCGGGCCAGGGCCTACGCGGCGGCGTTGAGCTGCGCCAACGTGCGGCGCAGGATTCGCGAGACGTGCATCTGGGAGAGCCCGACCCGCTGGCCGATCTCGGCCTGCGAGAGGTCCCGCGCGTAGCGGAGCGTGAGGATCGTGCGCTCGCGCTCGGGCAGCCCCTCCGTGAGGTGGCCGAGCGTGGCGCGGATCTCTGCCGTCTCGTAGCCGGGTTCGACGGACGCCGGGTTGTAGGCGGGCTCGTCGTCCTCGGCGCCGCCCGGCCGTGGCCGGTCCAGGGAGTCCGCGCGCATCGCCTGCCGGGCCAGCTGCCCCGTGACGACGTCCTCGACGGAGATGCCGAGGGCCTTCGAGCACTCCTCGGCAGTCAGGCTGTGGCCGGCCGCGCGCTCGGCGGCCGAGACCTTCTGGGCGAGCTCCTGGCCGTTGCGGGCGACGTGGACGGACCAGCCCGTGTCCCGGTAGTGGCGGCGGACCTCACCGGTGATGGTGGGCAGGGCGAAGGAGGCGAAGGGGGTGCCGCGACCGGGATCGAAGCCACGGAGCGCCTTGATGAGCCCGACCATGGCGACCTGCTCGAGGTCCTCCAGCGGCTCCTCGCCGCGGTGGTAGCGCCGGGCGACGCCGTACGCCATCGGCTTGAGCGCCTCGATGACGGTGTGGCGGCTGCTGGGCTCCTGCTGGTACTGGATGGCGAGCTCGCGTTCCCACTGCCGGTGGCGGACGCCGACGCGGTCGTTGCTCCGGCCGAGGTGGCGGGCGGCGAGTTCGGCGTCGGAGCGGACGGTCACACTCCGGGAGATACCTGCCGCCCGAACCGCTCACTCGACCGCGGTTGCGTTGCAACCGGCACCTTTGTCGCGCGGATGACCACCAGCTCATCTACGCGCGCGTGAGGGGGCAGGAGCCCGGCACGCAGCCGCTCGCGCATGACGGGACCGAATGGCTCGCGACGACGGTCGACCGTCTTCGCGTCGAGGCCGGCGGCCCGCAGCAGGTCCAGCGTGCGGTGCTCGTCGACCCATGCCGTGTGCACGAGCATGAGCGTGCCGCCGGGCGACAGGTGGTTCGGCGCCTGCGCACAGATGCGGTCGAGCAGGATCCGGCCGTCCGGCCCGGCGTCCCAGGCCCGGGCGCGGCCCTTGGTCGGCGGCGTGGGAGACGTCGCCGGCACGTAGGGCGGGTTGGAGGCGATGCAGTCGAAACGCTCGTTGGCGACGGGGGTGAAGAGCGAGCCGCACAGGGCCCGGACCCGGACGCCGTTGAGCCGTGCGTTCAGGGTTGCCGTCAGCACGGCTCGCCGTGAGACGTCGACCGCCGTGGCGCGGGCTCCGAGCCGGGCGCCGCTGATGGCGACGACGCCGCTGCCCGTGCCGAGGTCCAGCAGCCGCCGGTGGCCGGGGAGGCCTGCGTCCCGGAGGGCGTCGGCGAGCATGTGGGAGTCGAGCAGCGGGCGGTAGACCCCGGGAAGCGCAAGGAGACGCACGGCGCTGTTCCCTGCCCCGCGGCCTGCGCATCTAACCGATTTGGCGTAGGTGGACTCCCCGGACGGGTAGGCCCGTCTGCGATGCCGGTCCTCCCCGAGCCCCGCGGCCCTCTGTCGGCGGCCGTCCTGTCCGCCCTGTCGGGCAGCGCCGATCTCGACGTGGCCTTCACGCCGCCCGCCGAGCCACTCGGCGACGACGACCTCCAGCTGGCGCTGTACTGCTGCTACGAGCTGCACTTCCGCGGCTTCGACGGCGTCGACGACCGCTGGGAATGGGATCCGGGCCTGCTGACGCTGCGCCGGGCCATGGAGGACTGCTTCGAGCGGGCACTGCTGGACCTCGTCGGCGCGCCCGGCCCGGCGGCGGCGCCGGAGGAGATGGACGTCGCCCTGCGCGCGATCGCCGACGCCGACGACGCCCCGTCCGTCTCGCGCTACGTCGAGCGGCACGCGACGATGGAGCAGGTGCTCGAGCTGCTCGCCCAGCGCTCGCCCTACCAGCTCAAGGAGGCCGACCCGCACACCTTCGCCATTCCGCGCCTGAACGGCCCGCCCAAGGCCGCCTTCGTGGAGATCCAGGCCGACGAGTACGGCGGCGGCCGCGGCGATCGCATCCACTCCACGCTGTTCGCGAACGCGATGGAGGCGCTGGGGCTCGACGCCACCTACGGCGCCTACCTGGACTGCATCCCGGGGACGACGCTGGCGCCCGTGAACCTCAACTGCATGCTCGGCCTGCACCGGCGCTGGCGCGGCGCCTGCGCCGGGCACCTCGCCCTGTTCGAGATGGGCTCGTCCGTGCCCAACAGCCGGTACGCCCGCGGGCTGCGCCGGCTCGGCGCGCCGGAAGCGGCACTGGACTTCTTCGACGAGCACGTGCTGGCGGACGCCGTGCACGAGAACATCGCCGCGGTCGACCTCGCCGGCGGCCTCGCCCGGCAGGAGCCGGAGCTGTGCGCGGACATCCTGTGGGGCGCGCGGGCGCTGATCGCGCTCGACGGCCTCGCGGCGCGGCCGATGATGGCCGCATGGGAGGAGGGCGTCAGCTCGCTGCGCCGCCCCTTGCCTTCGCCGCTCCCGGCTTGAGGAGCACGCTCACCACCTTGCCCCGGGTACCGAGGGCGTTGACCCCCGTGACGCTGATGCGCGCCCCGACCCGCTTCGCCACGCCGCGCAGCACCGCCGTCCGGCCGGGCGCCCGCAGCAGCAGCTTGCGACCGTCACCGAGCACCGCGCGCACCTCATAGTGGTCCACGGGTCCGCCGCGGCGGGCCCAACTCACCTTCACGCGGGTCCCGCTCCGACGGGCGTGCACCGTTCCGAGACCCGGCCGCCGGGGCGCACGCGTCCGGAAGCGGGCCACGGTGTGGACGGTGCGCGTGAAGCCGTGGTTGAGCACGTCCACGACGATCCGGCGACGGCCCTTCGCGCCCAGCGCCGGACGGAAGCGGACCCGTCCCCGGGCGCGACGGGTGCGGAGGATCCGGTGGTCTCCACCCGCGCCGAGCTCGCGGAACACGAGCTGCTGGCCGGCGGTGCCCGTCGAGCGCCACTTCAGGACGCGTCGCGCACCGTGGCCGGTGACGCGCGCATGCACCCGGGCTGGGGCGAGCTGGTGGGCCGAGCTGATCGCGGTCACCGTGGGCGAGCCCGGCTGCGTGCGGATCCGGTACCGGCCCGGCTTCGGGCGCGCGAACTGCACGTAGGTGACGTTCTGGCCCGGCCGATCGTCCGGCAGCACGACGATGCCGTTCTGACGGTCGACGGTGCCCTGGCCCTTCGTGGTCGTGGCCACCCGGCCGTCCGGCGCGCGCACCGTCACCAGTGGCGCGCCTCCGCGCCCCGCGATGCGGATCACCGCTGACGGGCTGTGGCCGGCGAGGCGCACGACCGATGGTGGAGCGGCGCCGCTCGCCGATGCTCGGAGGTTCAGCGTGAGGTTGGAGGTGTAGGCCGACAGATCACAGCCGGTGAACGGCTTGAACGCCTTGGTCAGGCTCGATGCGGTGAGCGGCTTCGGCCACTTGGCGCCGACGCCGCCGTCGATGTTGCCGAACGCCGTGTTGATGTACCCGCACATCCCCAGCCCGACGGTGGAGACCCGCAGCTTGGCGCCGGCCTCCACCAGGGTGATGCAGATGGCGCGCACCTTGCCGCTGCCCGACGCTGCCAGGTTGAAGTTGTCCTTCGCCACCGCCAGGCCGATCTGCGAGGTGAACTTGACCTGGAACGCGGATCCACCGAGCTTCCCGCAGTCCCCCGTGTGCAGATCCAGGCCCGCCTTCCCCTGCGCCGCGACGAGCGGGTGCTTGGGCACGCCCCAGTAGTAGACGTGGGCGCCGCCGATCGGGATGACGCTGAAGAGCTTGAAGTCGCCGCCGATCGAGAACGCGAAGGGCAGCACGCCGAGGTCGGTGCCGGCGGGCAGGCCGAGGTCCCCGAGCCCGCTGGGGATGATCGCCCGCCGCTTCACGGCGGCGGCGAAGGTGTTGTCCAGGCGGAGCACGGAGATGCCGGCGACCTCCGGACCGGCCACGCCCCCGATGCTGCCGCTGAACTCGAACCCGGGCGGCTCGAAGTCGGCCGAGGCCGCGAGGTAGTCGACCTGGACGCCCGACGCCCCGAGCGGGATCGGCACCGCGGCGTAGTACACCGACAACGCGACGAGCTTGTTGTCCGTGACCTTGACGGTCGCGCCGACTCCCTGTTCGAGCAGCGGGATGCGGATGTCGGCGGCCGCCTCCCATGAGGTGCCGCCGCCCCAGGTGAGGGACAGCGACGGCATCAGCAACGGTCCGATCTCGGCACCGCCCACGCTCACCTCGCCGCTCGTCGGCGCGCCCTTCGCGTCCGCGGTGAGCGTTCCGATGCCCGTCACATCCCCCAACAGGCTCGGCAGCCCGAACGCCCCCACCTTCAGCGTGACCCCGCCGTCGTCCTCCGGCGTCGCCGTGAGCGCCCCGCCGAGCGGGAAGCCGAGTGCCCGCCCGGTGAGGTTGACCTTGCCGATGTCGAACGCGCTGGTGGACGCCGCGAACGTCCACGCCACCGGGCCCTGGTCGAGCCGGTGGAGCAGGACGATGCCGAGTGCGACCGCGGCGTTGCCGTTCGTCTTGACGGTCCGCTTCGCGACGTCGATCGTCACCGTGCCGGTGGATGCAGCGGGGGTGATGGTCAATCCGCTGAGCACGACCGTGCCGTGCCCGACGTAGGGGCCCGCGGCCGCCAGCGACCCCGTGCCGTCGAAGCAGCCCGTGGCGTGCAGCTTCGTTCCGGGAACGACGGCGTTCGTCAGCTTGACCTGCCCGGCCGGGCAGGTGCCCGCGAGCGTGACGAACGAGAGCCGGTCGCCCTTGACCGTGACCACCTGCGAGGTCGCAGGGTCCGTGTACCGGCCTTCCATGCGGACGTGGTAGGTGGTGTTGCCCGTCAGCCCGGTCACGGGCACGGCCACCGGCAGGGTGTCGTCCGTGGCCGGCGCGGTCGCGTCCGGGGTCCGTGCACTCGTCCCTGCGTCGACGGCAGCGGCGTCCGTGCCGTAGTAGAACCGATAGGTGAAGCCCGAGACGCCACCGGCGTTGACCTCGCCGTTGAGCGTCGCGCCGCCCGTGCCCACGTTCGTGGCCGGAAGGGTCTGTGTGTACCGCCCGGTGCGGAAGGTCACCGTCTCCGTGTAGAAGTCCTGCGGGTGGCCGTGCTCGACGAACGCGTGCAGGCGGACGTGGTAGGTGGTCGCCGGCGCGAGGTTCGGCAGCGTGGCGGAGATCGTGCTCGTGGAAGTGGATCCGGATGCGGGGGCGTTGGAGATCTGCACCGTCTGGAAGGTCGCGAAGGACGCGTCCTCGCTGTAGTCGGCGGTGGTGAACAGGCCGAAGTTGCCCTTGGGGTTCTCCGACCCGCTGACCGTCGCGCTGGTCGCCGAAGGCGTCACCTTCGTGATCGAGATCGTCGGCCCAGGTGCGTCGAAGCTCTTGAACTCGCCGAGCGCGGCGACGCCGGCCGGGCACGGATCGTTGCCGGTGTTGGTCGCCACGCACGCGAGCGCCCGGTACGAGTAGTGACCGACACCGTCCAGGAGGACGGTCTGGGTGAAGGCGCCACCGGCGCAGGGTTCCGGAGTGCTGGTGGACGGGGAGGCCTGACCCTCGCCCGAGACGGCGAAGTAGCAGTAGGTGTTGTTGCCGTTGGTGGTGACGGTCGACGCGAGGTCGGCGTGCGATCCGGTGATCGCGGTCGCGCCGCCGGTCACCACCGACGGCCCCGCGCCGAGTGCGGCTGCGGGACAGAACGCCCCCAGGACCAACACCGCCGCGAGCAACGCGATCTGCCACGCCGCAACCGCGCCGCGCCCGCTCCGCCTGAGCCGCATGAGAACCCCCCGGTCCACCCGCCTGTCGCGGTTTCGAACGAAGCCGCAAAGCCATGAAACCAGAAGCCGGAGCAGATGGCAACCGGTCGGCCGCGCGCGCTGCCCCGGCCGGGGCGGGGGGCCGTCAGCCGGCGGCGCCGCCCCTGGCCCGCCCCGCGCCCGGCTTGAGGTCCTGCGCGCCGCTGGGCGCGGTGAAGCCGGCGATCTTGTGCGAGGAGTCGCAGAACGGCGCCTGCCGGGACTTGCCGCACCGGCACAGCGCGATCACGCCGTCCCGCTTGGCGATCGGGTTGCCGTCCTGATCGCGCAGCTCGACGGGGCCGCGGACCAGCAGCGGCCCGTCGCGGTACGGCGTGATCGTCACTGGGTCCATGCCAGAGGGCTACCCGGCCGGTGGGGTTCCTAGGTGTGGTAGGGGCCGTCGCCGTGCCGGTGACGGCGGTGGTGACGGTGGTGACGCCCGGGCTCACGGGCGCCGTCGTCGGCCCCATGGCCCCCGTGGCGCCGGCCGTGGTCGTCACCTGCCTGATGCGCGGGGCCGTCGTCGGCGCCGTGCCGGGCCTGGGCGGCGCCGCCGGCGCCGAGCGCGAGGACGCCCGAGAGGGCGAGAGCGGAGATGGTGCGTCGGTTGATCATGGGAAGGATGGTCCCCGGGGCCGGGTCCCAATTGCACTCGTCCATTGGTCGCAGTGCGGGCCCGGCCCTTCGTCAGGGGTAGCCCTGAAGCTGCTTGCGCATGACCCGTTTGCATGCGGTTGATTGCCCGACCATGGTGCAGCGGGTGACTTTGGCCTCATGGGGCTGGTGGCGGTCGCGCTGGTCGTCGTGTTCGGCTTATTGAAGCCGTTCAACGGCTGGGAGTACGGCGACGTGCTCGCGAAGACGCCACCATCGCGAGGGCAAGTGCGAGATCCAGACCCGACGGCAGGCGACCTTCACCCGCCCGCTGACCGACGCCGACCGCGGGCCGACCGTGTCCCTCGGTGAACTCGGCGACGACGTCGTCGGGCGTCTGGAGGCCGCCGGCATGCGCGGGCTGGACGATCCGGTCTTCCGGCGTGGCCGTTGGCACTTCGACGCGCCGCTCACCGTCTCCAAGAGCGCGGCACCGGACGGGAGCGACATACGGGCGGCGAAGAGCACGTCCGGCGAGGCCGTGTCCGCGGTGCGCGACATGGTCGGCGCGCCCCCCATCGACAACTCGTGACCCGTAGGGTCACGGCATGCCCGACACGCCGAAGGACAAGCGCGCAGCCGCGCTGGAGAAGATCAAGGAGCTGTCGTCACGGCGCTCGAGCACGGCCGGCGAGCCCGCCAACGCGAAGAACGCGCCCGGCGGCGGCCCGCGCAAGGGCGCGAAGGGCGGCGGGGGCGCGCGGCACCGTCCGCAGGGCGGATGAGCACGCCTCGACGCGCCGGCCACCACGGCCGGCCTCTTCAACCCGCACGACGTACGACGCGGCCGGAGTTCGACGAGCCGACGCGGCGGGTGCTGCTCGCGACCGATCGCCTGGTTCGAGGCCAAGGGCAAGGCGGCGCTGACCGCCGAGAGCCTGACCGACGAGTGGTACGGCGACTTCATCGACTTCCTCGCCTCCGAGCGCGCGTTCGCCACGCTGCTGACCCCCGCGCGCGACGCCGACGGCGCCGAGGGCAAGCGCTGGGACACCGCGCGCAACGCCGTCTTCAACGAGATCCTCGGCTTCTACGGGCTGCCGTACTGGTACGCCTGGCAGGTCACGATCCTCGGCCTCGGCCCGATCTGGCAGAGCGACAACGACGGCGGCGCCGGCAGCGCGCCGCCGAGTCTGCTCGAGGAGGGCGCGGTGTTCGCCTTCGGGCTCTCCGAGCGCGACCACGGCGCCGACATCTACTCGACCGACATGGTGCTGACGCCGGACGGCGACGGCTTCCGCGCCAGCGGCGGCAAGTACTACATCGGCAACGGCAACGTGGCGGGCATGGTGTCGGTCTTCGGCCGCCGCAGCGACATCGAGGGACCCGAGGGCTACGTCTTCTTCGCCGCCGACAGCCGCCACCCGGCCTACAAGCTCGTCAAGAACATCGTCGCCGGGCAGATGTACGTCAGCGCCTTCGACCTCGTCGACTACCCGGTCGCGCCGCAGGACGTCCTGCACACCGGCGTCGCGGCGTTCGAGGCGGCGCTGAACACGATCAACGTGGGCAAGTTCAACCTCGGCTTCTGCGCGATCGGCATGGCCGAGCACGCCTTCCACGAGACGATCACCCAGGCCGAGAACCGCATCCTGTTCGGCGGCCGCGTGACCGAGTTCGGCCAGGTCCGGCGGATCCTCACCGAGGCCTACGCGCGCCTGCTGGCGGCCAAGCTCTACGGCGCCCGCGCCGTCGACTACGTGCGCTCGGCGAGCCTCGAGGACCGCCGCTACCTGCTCTACACGCCGCTGAACAAGATGCGCGTGACGATGGAGGGCGAGCGCATCATCAACCTGCTCGGCCGAGGTGATCTCGGCCAAGGGCTTCGAGCGCGACAGCTACTTCGAGACCGCCAAGCGCGGCATCGGCGGGCTGCCGAAGCTCGAGGGCACGGTGCACGTCAACCTCGCGCTGGCGCTGAAGTTCCTGCCCAACTACCTGTTCGGCAGCGCCGAGCTCGAGCCGCCGCCGGTGCGCCGCGACGCCGCCGACGACGCCTTCCTGTTCCGCCAGGGGCCGACCCGCGGGCTGGGCAAGATCACGTTCCCCGACTGGCGGCCGGTGTTCGACGCCTTCGCGCACGTGCCGAACGTCGCGCGCTTCCGCGAGCAGGCCGACGGGCTCGTCACGCTGCTGCAGCAGGCGCCGCTGACGGAGGCGCAGATCAAGGCCGACCTCGACTTCCAGCAGTGCCTGGCGCAGATCTTCACGCTCGTGCCCGTACGGCCAGTTGATCCTCGAGCAGGCCCAGCTCGACGACACGCCGGCCGACGTCGTCGACCTCGTCTTCGAGACGCTCGTGCGCGACTTCTCGACGATCTCGCTCGACCTGCACGGCAAGGCGTCCTCGACGGACGCGCAGCAGGCCTGGGTGCTCGCGCACCTGCGCAAGCCGGTGATCGATCGCGAGCGCGACGCGCGCATCTACGAGCAGGTGCGCGCGCTCGCCGGCGCGTACGTGATGCCCGACTGATGGACCCGCGGCTGCGGCAGCTGCGCGACCTGCTGCGTCCCCCGCACGCGCGCCGCGACCTGCGCGACACGGCGGCGATGCGGCAGCTGGTGAGCTGGCTGCTGGCGCCCGACGACGACGCGGTCGACGTCGGCGCGCACGCCGGGGCGGTGATCTCGCGGATCGCGGAGGTCGCGCCGGCCGGTCGGCACCTGGCGCTCGAGCCGCTCCCCCACCTCGCCGCGCAGTTGCGGGCGCGCTTCCCGGGTGTGGAGGTCGTGGAGGCCGCTGCGTCGGACGCGCCGGGGCGCCGCACCTTCCACCACGTCGTCGACGACCCGGGGCTCAGCGGGTTGCACGATCGCGCGAAGGCGGGCAAGGCGCTGGAGGTCGATGTCGTCCGGCTCGACGACCTCCTGGCCGACCGGCAGCGACTGAGGCTCATCAAGATCGACGTGGAGGGCGCCGAGCTCGAGGTCCTCCGCGGGGCCGCCGGGAGCATCCGCGCGCACCGCCCGTGGATCGTCTTCGAGCACGGCTTCGGCGCCGCCGACCACTTCGGGACGAGCCCGGACGACGTCTTCGCCTTCATGGCCGACGCGGGCCTGCGCGTCTTCGGCCTCGACGGCGAGGGCCCGCTGTCGCTGGCCACGATGCGCGAGGACTTCAGCACGGGCACGCGCGTCAACTTCGTCGCCCACCCCTGAGGGGCGTCAGGGCTTCAGGCGCTTCGTCCTCGCCGGCTTCAGGACGCGGTTGCCGGCGAAGGCGACCGTGGCCGTGAGCTTCCGCGGACGGCCCTTGAGCTGCTTGCGGATCGTGAAGCGGCAGGTCGCCCTGACCCGCCCCGTCGCGCTCACGGGCTTCTTCCCCGGCCGCCGGATGGTGACGGTGACCTTCCCGGTGCAGGCCTCGGCTGCGGTCGCCGTCCTCGGGCGCCGGACGGATCCGGTGACCGTCATGGCGGTGCGCCGGCCGCGACGTCTTGCGCGGACCTTCGCCTTCAGGCCGGCGGCCGCGCGTGCCGTCGGGGAGGGGCTTGCCGTCGGCGCCGGCGTGACCGCGGCAGGCTGCGTGGGAGCCGGCTCCGACGTCGGGACGGGTGTGGGCTCGGCGGTGGGCGCCGGAGCCACAGGTGCAGGAACACCCGTACCGTCGAGCGCGATGGTCCCAGCCGCTCCCTCGAGGGTGAGCGTGCCGTCGGCTGCGCCCAGGACGATGGGCGTGAATCGGACCGTGACGGTGCAGACGGCGCCGGTGACCACATCGCTGCAGGCCGAGCCCACGACCGAGAACGGCCCGGTGGCGGTCGCGGCTCCGAGCGTCGTCGGCTCCCCCGAGTAGGTGACGGAGACCGCGCGCTCGGCGTCGGCGCCGAGCGCCACGTCCCCGAAGCTCGCAGCGCCCGCGACGGTGCGCGTGAACTGCCGTTCAACGGCCCCCGCGTCGCAGGCCGACCCCTGGGGCCGTGCGACGCCGCGGGCATCGACGTCGGTGCACTGACCGGCGGCGTCGATCGCGGGGCTGCCCGCACCGGGGAGGAACGTGGGCGCTGGTCCCCCATTGTCGGTGAGCGGGCCGAGTTCGAGCGGCGCGGCCTGCGCGCCCGGACAGCCCGAGCCCGTCTTCGCGATGTCGTTGGTGCCGGTGACGGCCGCGGGGCAGCTCCCGTCGAAGAGCGACGCCGTGGCACTCACCGTCGCGTTGCCGGCGACCGCCACCACGGCACCGGACGCGCTCAGCGTGACGTGATCGAGCGAGCTGGTCGAGTTGTTCTCGCCGCGGTACGGCACGCCGTTGCCCGCGGCGCCGAGCGTGCTCCGATCGACCAGCAGTCCCGTTCCCCGATTGCGCAGGGCGGCGGTACCGGCGGAACCGGTGACCGTCGTCCGCCGCACGACCGCGTCCGCGCCGGTGATCGTGAGCGCGTAGCCCCCGGTGTTGTCGGTTATGCGCGTGGTCTGGATGTCGACAGGTCCCCCCGCCGTGACCCCGGCCACCTGATCCGTCTGGATGCTTCCGGGCGCGCCGGCGGCACCGCCGGTGACCGAGCTGCCCCGCAAGGTCAGGCCGCCGGTTGCCCGCAGCTGGCCGACGCCACCGGCCGCGGGCGATCCCGCCGAGCTCGCCCCCACGTTGTCGACGAGCTCGGAGTCCGTGACGGTCACCGGGCCGGTTGCCGACAGGCCACCAGCGCCACCGGCCGTGATCCCGCCGACCTTGGCGCCTCCGGTGTTCTTCGCGATGCGCGCCTTCTCGAGCGTGACCGGGCTGTTGCTCGACACGCCGCCGACCCCACCGCCGCCGCCGAACTGGGTCCCGCTGCCTCCGGTGCCGCCCTGGTTCTCCTCAACGTCCGTCCCGCGCACCGTCAGGGTCACACTCCGGAGCCCGTTGGCGAGAGACAGGCCGCCCACGCCACCGGTACCGCCGTACGTGGCCGCCCCGCCCTTGCCGGCCGAGTTGGTGGCGATCCGCCCGCCGTCGATGGTCGCGGTAGTCCGTGCCTCGACGCCGCCGGCGCCACCTGGCCCGGCGATGCCGGTGCTCCCTGCCGGGGCCGCCCCTCCGGCACCGCCGTCGTTGTGGGTCGCGCTGACGCGGGTCAACGTCATCGGCCCCTGTGCTCGCAGGCCACCTACGCCTCCGTTGCCCCCGACCGCCTGGGCGAACCCGCCGACGCCTCCCGTGTTGTCGCTCAGGGTGGTGTCGGTCACCGTCAGCTCAGTCTCCGAGGCAAGGCCTCCAACGCCTCCTCCGCCGCCCACGCTGTCCGCGGAGCCGCCCGCGCCACCCGTGTTGTGGCTCAGGAGGGACCCGATGACGCTCAGGGGACCAGAGCTCTGGATCCCGCCGGCGGTGCCGGTCCCACCGACCGCTCCGCCGCTCGGCCCCGGGGCGCCGGTGTTCGCCGTCACGACGGAATCGACCACCGCGAGCGCGCCTGCGTTGCGGATGCCGCTACCCGTCGTCGCGTCCCTGATCGTGAGGCGGAGGAGGTTGACCCGGGCGTCCGGGAGCACGTCGAAGACGCGGTCGTCGAGGCCTGCGGCGGAGATCGTCGCGGTCCCGTTCACGGGTCCCTCGATCTGCAGCGGCCCGCCCGACGCGAGGTCGAGGTCGCCTGTCTCGGCCGCGTCCTCGCCCGCGCCGGTGCGCGTGAGGTTGTATGGGCCCGCCCCCGGGAGGGTGATCACATCGACCGCGGCGTCACCCGCGTCGCACTCACTGCCGGCCGAGTCGGTGTTGGCCGACCGGATTGCCTCACGCAGGGAACAGCTCCCGTCGGCCGCGACGACGTCTTCCGCCGTCGTGACATGGATCGTCGCCGCCTCGCTCCCGCCCGGGAAGGCCAATGCCGCAGCCGTCCCCGCCGCCACCATGATGCGCCGCATCCCTGCGCCCTCCGCTCGTCGACTCCCCCGTCCGGCCCCGGACCTTACGGACGTGCGCCACGCCTGACAAGGGCTTCTCCCGTCCGGACGATCTGCCGCGGACGCCGATAGCTTGCGCCCGATGCTGAACGAAGTCGCGGACGGGGTCTGGGTCCGGCAGAGCGAGTGGGTCTGGACCAACACCACCGTCGTGCGCACGGATGACGGCCTGGTCCTGATCGACCCCGGCATCACCAGCGTCGAGCTCGACGAGATCGCCGATGACCTCGAGGCGCTCGGCCTCACGGTCGTGGCCGGCTTCTCCACCCATCCGCACTGGGACCACCTGCTCTGGAGCGCACGCTTCGGCGACGTGCCGCGCTACGCGACCGCGGCCGGCGCCGCCTTCGCCGCGGAGACCATGGAGCAGCAGAAGGAGGGCGCGCTGGAGGACGCGGAGGGTGTCTCCATCGCGCTCATCGCGGAGGTCACCGCGGTGCCCGCCGACGGTGGCGGGATCCCGGGCGAGCGGATCGAGCACTCGGCCCACGCCCCCGGCCACGCCGCCGTCCTGCTCGCCGACCGCGGCGTCCTCATCCTCGGCGACATGCTCTCGGACATCCTCCCGCCGATGTTCGACTCGATGCAGCAGGACCAGCTCGGCGCCTACGAGACCGCCCTCGATCTCCTCGCCCCGGCGGTCGAGCAGGTCGACGTCGCGATCCCGGGCCACGGTTCCGTGGCCACCGGGCCCGAGGTGGCCGCCCGCCTTGCAGCCGAACGTGCCTACATCGACGCGTTGCGGCGTGGCGTCGAGCCGTCGGACCCACGTCTCGAACAGGACTGGGTCGCCGGCATCCATCAGGGCAACGTGCGTCAGGCGACCCCCTAGACATCGACCCTAGACATTGCCCGGCGGGCCCCAGTCGCGCCCGCCGTGCCGTTCAATGGCCCGATGAAGATGAGGATGATCGCGGCCGCCACGGTCGCTGCGGCGTTGACCGCACCTGCCGCGGCGTCCGCTTCGGACGTGACCGTGAACAGCAGCGGCAATCCCGGCGACACCGGCAAGGCGGTCCTGTTCGAGGCCGGCGACGGCGTCGCGAACCAGATCAAGGTCGGAGGCTCTCCGAGCCAGATCACGATCACCGACCCGGCGGAGAAGATCACCACGAACGCCAGTCAGTGCAGTCTCCTGAACGACGACCACACGGTGCGGTGTCAGCCGGGCAACGGGGACGGCGACTTCGCGGGTGCCACCGTCGCCGCGGGCGATGGGAACGACACCGTCACCAGCACCCTCAACGGCTTCGCCTCGGGCGGTGTCGCCGGCCTCACCAACGGGAACGGGGTCCTGGGTGGGCCCGGCGACGACACCCTGACGGGCGGCCCGAGCGACGAGACGTTCCTCCCTGGCCCGGGGGCCGACACGGTGCACATGGGCGGCGGCGACGACTCCCTCGGCAGCCTCCTGTCCTTCCTCAACGGCGGCGGCGCACCCGAGGACACCGTTGTCGACACCATCTTCGGCGACGCGGGCAACGACATCTTCTTCGCGACGGACGCGGGTGACACGTACGACGGCGGCGCCGACACCGACACGCTCATCAACATCAGCCAGCCTGTCGCGGTGGACCAGCAGCCGGTGACGGTCCGCCTCGACGGCGCGACGCCCACCACCGGCAACGGGTACGCCATGCAGAACCTCACGCTGTCGAACTTCGAGACCGCCTTCGGTGGGCCCGGTGACGACACGCTCACGGCGACGGGCGGCTCGCAGACGCTGATCGGCTTCGGGGGCGCGGACACGCTCGACGGCGGACCCGGCCTCGACTTCGTCTACGGCAACGAGGGCCCTGACTACTACAGCCTCATCTTCAGCGGCGCGGCGGGGGCGGCCATCCCCCTGGGAGTCGCCCCGGATGGCGCGAACGTCATCACCAGCAAGGACGGCGCTGCCGACCGCGTCGACTGCGGCGACGGTGGCGGCACCTTGAACGCGGACGACGTCGACTCGCTGAGCCGCTGCCCCGCGGTGGGCGCCGGCACCACGCTCTCCCCCGTGCCGCCGCAGACGGTCAACGTGCCCGGCCCGGCGACCACCGTCACCAACACGGTCACGGTGCCGGCCCCGGCGGACAAGATCAAGGCGATCATCAGCGCCTTCAAGGCGGCGACGAAGGTCAAGGGCAAGACCATCCGCAAGAACGGCGCCTACAGCGTCACGTTCACGTCCAACGAGGCGGCCCTGGGGAGCGTCGTGCTCTCCGCCAAGACCAAGTCGGCCACGATCGCCAGGGCCGGCGACCTCCAACTGGCCTCCAAGGCCATCGCGACCAAGGCCGGCGCAAAGCAGACCGTGAAGCTCACCGTCCCCAAGAAGCTGCGCAAGCTGCTCAAGAAAGGCCGGCGCTTCACCGTTCTCGTGACGCTCATCGACGGGGGCGGGAACACCACCACGAAGTCGCAGACGGTGAAGGTCGGCTAGCCGAACGGTATCGCCGTTGATACCATCGCGGCATGGCGATGACGCTGCGTCTCACCGACGACGAGTCCGACGCGCTCCGGCTGCGTGCCGAGCGCGAGGGCCGTTCGATGCAGGAGGTCGCGCGGGAGGCGATCCGCGTCTACGTCGACAGCACGAGCCGGCGCGAGCTGCTCGATCAGGTCCTCGACGAGGAGCTGCCGCGGTACTCCGAGGCGTTGCGGCGCCTCGGAGAATGATCTTCCTCGACCTCGAGGCACTGCTCCACGTCGCCCGTCGCACGCTCGGAGCCGGGCCCGAGGTCCGCGACCACGGGCTGCTCGAGTCGGCACTTGCGCGGCCGCAGGCGACCGCGTTCGGCGAGGATGCCTACCCGACCGTTTGTGAGAAGGCCGCAGCGCTGCTGCACTCGCTCGCCCGCAACCACGCTCTCGTCGACGGCAACAAGCGCCTCGCGCTGGCCGGCTTGTTCTCGTTCCTCGGCATGAACGGGCTCCGCCTGACGTTCACCAACGACGAGGCGTACGACTTGATCATCGCCGTCGCAACCGGGGAGCTCGACTATGTGACCGCGATCGCGGCCGTCCTCGCGGAGAGCACCGAAATGCGCTGACCACGGGCTCCAGAGCGCGAGACGGGGGTCGAACCCGCGGCCTTCGGCTTGGGAAGCCGACGCTCTACCAACTGAGCTACTCGCGCGAAGAGGAGGAACTTAGCGTGCGGTCGTACTCTGGCTCGGACATGCGCTGGGTGATCGTCGGGGTGGCTGCGCTGCTCGTGGGACTGCTGTCGTACGGGGTCGTCTCCGAGAACTCGAAGACGACCGTCGACAGCAAGCTCGCCGCCGGGAAGGTCCCGCCGAAGACCGACGCGAGCCTCGCGAAGCTGGGCGACTCGAAGACCGCGCACCGTGGCGGACTACCGCGGCAAGGTCGTGCTGGTGAACTTCTGGGCGTCGTGGTGCCCGCCGTGCACGGAGGAGCTGCCGCTGCTGCAGAAGGCGCAGACGGCGATCGAGGCCAACGGCGGGACGGTGCTGGGCATCAACTCGCGCGACAACACGGAGGACGCACTGCGGTGGGTGCGCGACAAGCACCTCACCTACCCGAGCCTGCGGGACGGGTCGGGCGACTTCTCCGACGAATGGGGCGTCCGTCAGCTGCCGGAGACGCTACCTGCTCGGCAAGGACGGCAGGGTCGAAGGCGTCGCTGAAGGGCGAGCTCGACGCAGCAGTGGATCGACGAGAACGTGCTGCCGCTCGTCAACGCGCGATGAGGCTGCTGCTGGCGCTCCTGCTGGTGCTGGCGCTGCCCGCGTCCGCGCTGGCGGCCAAGGCGACGCTGCCCGACGTGGAGGACGAGGTGATGTGCGTCACCTGCGGGACGGCGCTGAACATCTCCCAGGCGCCCAGCGCCGACCGCGAGCGCGAGTTCATCCGCCGCCGGATCGCCGAGGGCCTCGACAAGGACCAGATCAAGGACCGCCTCGTGGCCGAGTACGGCCCGAAGGTCCTGGCCGAGCCCCACCAGCGGACGTCGTGGATCGTCCCGCTCGCTGCTGGCATTGCTGGCGATCGGCACCGTCGCGTTCACCGTGCGCCGCTGGCGGCGGACGTCCGAGCTCGATCCGGCCGCCGCGGGACCCGGGCTCGACGACGGACGACCGACACCGCCTCGAGGCCGACATGAAGGCCTACGACCTGTGATCCTCGCCGCCGCCGAGCAGGTCGACACGACCGTCTTCGCCGCCTTCGCCGTCGGCTTCATCTCCTTCCTCTCCCCCTGCGTGCTGCCGCTCGTGCCCGGCTACCTGAGCGCGGTGAGCGGCGTGAGCATCGCCGACTTCCAGCAGGGCGAGGGGCGCAGCGCCAAGGTGCTCGGCCCCGCGATCATCTTCTGCCTGGCCTTCACGGTCGTCTTCGTCGCGCTGGGGATGAGCGCGACGGGCATCGGCTCGACGCTCAAGGACCACCGGGGCACGCTCGAGCACGTCAGCGGCGCGCTGATCGTCGCGCTCGGCGTCTTCTTCCTCCTCACCCCGTTCGTCCCGCGCCTGAACCGCGAGTGGCGGGTGGACGCCTTGATGAGCCGGGCGGGCTCGGGCGGGCCGCTGATCGCCGGCGCGGCCTTCGCGATCGCGTGGACGCCGTGCGTCGGCCCCACGCTCGGCTCGATCCTCACCGCCGCCGCGACGCAGCAGACCGTCTCCAAGGGCGGCATCCTGCTGGCCGCCTACTCCGCCGGCCTCGCCGTCCCGTTCCTGGTCACCGCCATCGCCTTCAACCGCGCCACGAACGCCTTCCGCTGGCTGCGCGACCACTACGTCGCGGTCACTGCGATCAGCGGCGCGATCCTCATCGCCATGGGCCTGCTGCTGCTCACCGGCGAGCTCACGGACCTCAACATCGAGGCCCGCAAGTTCATGGACGCGATCGGGATCGGCGAGCTCTACAACCTCTAAGCCCGGACGACGAAGGTGCCGACGACCTTGTCGTGAAGCGCCTGGTTCTGCTTGTCCCAGAGCGGCCACAGGTAGTCGATCCCGAGGGTGAGCGTGCCCACGAGGCCCTTCACGAGGATCTCGCGCAGCGCGGAGTACCAGAATCCGATCTCGTTGCCCGTGTCGCGGCGGACGCGGATGCCGACGGCCTGCTTTCCGAAGGTCTGGCCGTTGTGCTCGCCCTTGCGCTGCATGGTCAGCGGCGCGTACATGTAGGCGACGACGTAGGCCACGATGACCCCGGCGCCGAGGCCGTTGTCGCCGCCGGCCCCACCGGCGGCGGCGATCAGAGCGATGATGACGATGGTGACGATGATCGAATCGATGATCAGGGCGCCGGCGCGAGCGCCCCAGCCGGCGGGCTCACCGCCGCCGGCGTGCGGACCGGACGTGTGGGACTCGTAGGGCGGCGGGGCGGGCGGAGGCCAGTTCGGGTCGCTCATACGCGACGGGAACCTACATGGAATCCGGCGCGTCGATCCCCAGGAGATCGAGCGACCGCGCGAGCACCCGCTGGGTGGCCAGGCAGAGCCCGAGCCGGAAGCCCTCGTTGTCGGAACCGACGACCTTGCACTGCTCGTAGAAGACCGCGAAGTCGCGCGCCAGGTCGAGGGCGTAGGTGGCGATCCGGTGCGGCGCCCGGCGGTCGGCGGCCTCCCCCACCTCCGTCCCGAAGGCGACGAGCTTCTTGATCAACGCACGCTCGGAGGGCTCGAGCGCGACTGTGGGGTCTGACCCTTTTGTCGCGTTGGCGCGCTCCAGGATGCGGGCGATGCGGGCGTGCGCGTACTGGACGTAGTAGACGGGGTTGTCGGACGACTGGCGGGTGGCGAGGTCGAGGTCGACCTCGATGGTCGTGTCGTGCGAGCGCGCGAGCAGGTACCAGCGGGCGGCGTCCGTGCCGATCTCGTCGATGAGCTCGTCGAGGGTGATGAAGTCGCCCGAGCGCTTGGACATGGAGACGGGCTCGCCGGCGCGCACGAGGTTGACGAACTGCATGATCAGCAGGTCGAGCCGCTCCGGATCGCCGCCGAGGAAGCCGAACGCGGCCTTGGTGCGCTTGACGTAGCCGTGGTGGTCGGCGCCCCAGACGTCGAGGAGGCGGTCGAAGCCGCGCTCGCGCTTGTTCTGGTGGTAGGCGGTGTCGGACGCCATGTAGGTGAAGGTGCCGTCGGACTTGCGGACGGGCCGGTCCTTGTCGTCGCCCGCGTCGGACGTGCGCAGCCACAGCGCGCCGTCGTGCTCGTAGAGGGCGTCCCCGAGCGCCTTCAGGGCCGCGTCCACGGCGTCGGGATACAGGGACGCCTCCGAGAACCAGACGTCGAACGGGGCGACCCGGAAGCGGCTGAGCGTCTCCTTCATCCCGGCGATGATCAGCTCGATGCCCGCCCGGCCGAGCGCATCGAGCTCCATCTCCGCGGCACCGGGGATCTGCTCGGCGAGCTCGATGACGTAGTCGCCGACGTAGACGTCGGGGACCTCGCCGCGGGCGCGGGTCTGGATGGCCTCGGCGAACGCGCGGATCTGCACGCCGGCGTCGTTGACGTAGAACTCGCGCTCGACGTCGTGGCCGTGGAAGGCCAGGAGCCGGCAGATGGCGTCCCCGTAGGCGGCATTGCGGGCGTGGCCGAGGTGGATCGGCCCGGTCGGGTTGGCGGAGACGAACTCGACGTTGACGTGCTCGCGGACGGCGGAGGCGCCGCCGCCGCCGAACCCGTCGCCCGCGCCGAGGACGCCCTCGAGGGCATCGGCGTACCAGGCGTCGGAGAGGAACAGGTTGAGGAAGCCGGGGCCGGCGACGTCCACCCGCGCGAGCTGGTCGCCCAGGCGGGTCGAGACCGCGTCGCCGAGCCGCGCCGCGACGTCCCGCGGCTTCTCGCCCAACAGCGGCGCCAGCAGCATGGCGGCGTTGGTCGAGTAGTCGCCGAAGTCCGCCTTGGGCGGGCGCTCGAGGGACGGCCGGGCGCGCGGCGGGGCCGCCGATCCGCGCAGGTCGGCGGCGGCGTCCTCTAGGGCGGCACGGAGGGTCTCGAGCACGTCACCGATGGTACGGCTCGCCCGCGAGGATCTTGTGGGCGCGGTAGAGCTGCTCGAGCAGGACGACGCGGGCGAGCTGGAACGGCAGCGTGAGCGGGCCGAAGGACAGCGCCTCGTGCGCGTCGACCTCCGACCCGTCCGGGCCGCCGATGACGAAGGCGAGGTCGAGGCCCGACTGCCGCCGCGCCTCCAGCCACTCCGCGAGCTGCTCGGAGGTGCGGGTGCGCCCGCGTCGAGTCCAGGGCGACGACGTGCGCGCGCGGCGGCAGGCGCCGGGCGATGGCGTCCTCGGCCACCTCGATCGACCTCGACCCGGGCGTACCGGGAGAGCAGCTTCTCGTAGTGGGCGACGTCGTCGGCGAACGGAGCCCGCAGCCGCCCGACCGCGAGGATCATGATGCGGATTTCGCGTCCTCCGCCATGGCGATGCGCTCGAGCGTCGTCGGGTGCGTCCCCTGGAGGACCTGGACCCAGCGCGGCGGCTCGGGCTCGGCGAGGTTGCGCAGGCAGATGCCGCGCTGGAAGGCGATCTGCGCGCCGGGATCCCCGACGAGCCGCATGGCGAAGCGATCCGCCCGCCGCTCCACCGAGCGCGAGAGGCCGTTGGAGACGATGCCGACCACGGGGGCGACGAGCGCGCCGGAGAGCACGACGGCGGGCAGGGAGTTGCCGAGCGCGTCCGCGCCCTCGGCGATCGCACGGACGGTGGCGGGCGCCGCGACGGCGACCAGGGCGAGCGAGCGCAGGACGTCGCGGTGGCGGACGTGGGCGAGCTCGTGGGCGACCACGAAGTCCACCTCGGCCTCGCTGAAGTCGTTCAGCAGGGTGTCGTAGAAGACGACCCGCTTCGTCGGCCCGAAGCCGGTGACGTAGGCGTTGGAAGCCGTGGTGCGCTTGGAGGCGTCCATCACCAGCACGCGGTCCACCGGCACCCCGGCGGCGTCCGCCAGCCGCTGCACCCGCGCGCGCAGGCCGGGCTCGGCGGGGGTGAACTCGTTGAACAGCGGGTCGATCAGCGTCGGCCCGGCGACCAGCGCGAGCACGCCGGTGCCCAGCAACCCGGCCGCGCCGGGTACCCACCAGCGGTCGCCGTAGCGACGCATCCCGGCGACGACGAGCCAGCCGCCGGCGCCCGACAGCGGCGCGGAGATGGCCTGCGCCTTGACGAGGTCCGTCGCCCAGCCGCCCCAGCTCTGCGTGACGAGGCCGACGCGCTTCCCGCGCACGCGGGAGATCGCGGCCAGCGGCAGGCCGGCGACGGACATGCCCGCCCCCATCGCCGCCGCGACGACGGCGGGATGCCCCTGCGGCGGGCGGCGGACAAGGGCCGTCAGGATGGCCGCGTCGACGGCCGTCGAGGCGAGCGCGAGGCGACGTTGTCCGCTGCGGAACCGTCGTGCGCGCCCCAGTTCGTCCTCGCTGAAGTAGTCTCGCGCCGCGACCGGGACGGCCCGACTGGAGTCCGACCGCGGTCGTAGGAGGAGCACCGCCGCCTCCGTTGCGGCCACTGCGGAGGCAACGGCGAAGAGGAGGCGGTTCCGCGACACGGAAGATCCCACGCTACCGATGCAGATCGCCATCGTCACCGACGTCCACGGCAACCGCCCCGCGTTCGAGGCCGTCATCGCCGCGGCCGAGGCCGCCGGCGCGGACGAGATGTGGTGCCTGGGCGACCTCGTCGGCTACGGCGCCGAGCCGGACGCCTGCGTCGCCCTGGCCGAGGCGCACTGCGCGGTGTGCCTGTGCGGCAACCACGACCTCGGCGTCATCGGCGGCCTCTCGCTCGAGGACTTCAGCCGCGGCGCCCGGATCGCGGCCGAGTGGACGCAGGAGAACATCACGCCGGACTCCCGCGAGTTCCTGCTGGCGCTGAACCCGAGCGCCGAGGCCCGCGGCTACGGCCTCTTCCATGCCTCTCCGCGCGACCCCATCTGGGAGTACGTGCTCTCCGGCCTCACGGCCGAGCTGTGCTTCGACGCCTCCGACTACCGCATCAACTTCATCGGGCACTCCCACGTCGCGCTCTCCTTCCACCGCCCGCCGGGCGAGCCGACCGCCGGCTCGACCCGCCGCCAGGGCGACGAGCTGGACCTCGCCGACGGCGAGTGGCTGCTCAACCCGGGTGGCGCCGGGCAGCCCCGCGACGGAGATCCTCGCGCCGCGTGGCTGCTGCTCGACACGCAGGCCAACGTCGCCCGCTGGCAGCGCACGGACTACGACATCGCCGCTGCGCAGAAGGCCATCCGGGACGCTCGGCTGCCCGATTCGCTGGCCGAGCGCCTTACCTATGGGCAATAGCCTCGGGGGCGTGATCCGGCGCCTGATCTTCACCTTCGCGCTCGCCCTCGTCATCGCCGGCTGCGGCGAGTCGGACAAGGGCAAGATCTCCTCCGCCCAGGCCGGGAAGCTCACGAAGTCCGTCGACCGGGCCGAGGCCGCCTTCCAGGACGGCGACTGCGCCGAGGCGCGCACCGCCGCGGCCGCCGGCGCCGACAAGGTCGCCGCGCTGAAGGGCACCGTCGACGATGGCCTGCGCCAGAACCTCATCGACGGCTTCAACCACCTCGAGCAGGAGCTCGCGTCCGGCTGCGACAAGCCGGAGAAGACCGCGACGCCCGAACCGACGGAGACCGCGACGGAGACGCCCGAGCCCACCGTGACCGAGACGGCCACCCCCGAGCCGACGGACACGCCCACGCCCGAGCCGACCGACACGGCGACGCCCGAGCCCACGGACACCGCGACGCCCGAGCCCGACACGGGCGGCACCGACTTCGACGACGGCACGGGCGAGGTCCCGTCCAAGAAGGCGCCGACCGCCTGATGGCCGACGCCCTCTTCGCCGATCGCTACCGCCTCGAGCGCCGGCTCGGCGTCGGCGGCATGTCGACCGTCCAGCTGGCCTTCGACACGCGCCTGGAGCGCTACGTCGCGGTCAAGCTGCTGGCCGAGCACCTCGCCGCCGACGACGGCTTCGTCCAGCGCTTCCGCCGCGAGGCGCTGGCCGCCGGCCGCCTCGTGCACCCCAACGTCGTCCAGGTCTACGACTTCGGCACCGACGACGCCTCCGCGCGGCAGTTCATCGCCATGGAGTACGTCGAGGGCAAGTCCGGCGCCGAGCTGCTGCGCGAGCAGGGCCGGCTGCCGGCCGACGAGGTCGTCGAGCTCTGCGCCCAGGCCTGCCGCGGCCTCGACTACGCGCACCGCAACGGCGTCGTGCACCGCGACATCAAGCCCGGCAACCTCCTGCGCAACCCCGAGGGCATCGTCAAGCTCGCCGACTTCGGCATCGCCAAGGCCGCCGACGACTCCGACATCACCCGCGTCGGCTCCGTGATCGGCACGGCCGCCTACCTCGCGCCGGAGCAGGCCCGCGGCGAGCCCGCCGGCCCGCCGTCGGACCTCTACGCGCTGGGCGTCGTCGCCTACCAGATGCTCGCCGGCCGGCTGCCGTACCAGGGCAGCTCGCTGACGGAGCTCGCGCGCCAGCAGGAGACGGGCCCGCCCACCGACGTCACCACCGTCGTCCCCGACTGCCCGCCCGCGCTCAGCGCCGCCATCATGCGCGCCCTCGAGGCCGACCCTGCGCCGGCGGTACGGCTCCGCGCCGGAGATGGAGCGCGGCCTGCGCGAGGGGATGCGGGGCATCGCGCCGGCGGCGAACGAGGACGCGACCGTGGCGCTCGGCGGCAGTACGGAGGCGACACGCGCCCTGCCGTCCCAGCCGCGCACGCGCGCGCACCAGCCGCTCCAGCCGCTGGCCGAGGAACGCCCGCGCGCCGCCGCGCCGTGGTCGGAGCCGGTGGCCGAGCGGCGGCCCGCGAAGAAGCGCAACCTCGCGCCGCTCTTCCTCATGCTGATCGTCCTGATCGCGCTCGTCGCCGGCTTCCTCTACCTCCAGTCCCAGTCCGGCGGGCCGTCGACGACGAGCTTCGACGGCGGCGTGCAGACCACGCTGGACGACCTCCGCAACGCGATCAGCGACAACACCAAGTAGGGGTCAGGTCCCGGCAGCGGCCACATGTCCGGTGCCGGGACCTGACCCCTCCTAGGGGGCGGCGCCGGCGCGGAGCGCGGTGGCGTGCTCGGCTCAGGCGCCCCTCGGCGATCGCCGCGCGCAGCCCGGCCATGAGGCGCTGCAGGTAGGCGAGGTTGTGGATGGTGAGCAGCCGCATGCCGGTCAGCTCGCGCGCCTTGACGAGGTAGTGCAGGTAGCCGCGGGTGTAGCCGGCCTCGCAGGCGGGACACGGGCAGCCGTCCATCAGCGGCTCCTGCGAGTCCTTCCAGCGCGCCTTGGTCAGGTCGACGCGCCAGCGGCCCTCCGGGTCGGGGATCGACGGCCATGCCGTGGCGGCCGAGGCGGGTGGGCATCGCGCAGTCGAAGGTGTCGATGCCGAGCTCCGCGCCGCGGATGAGGTCGTCGACGTCGCCGATGCCGAGGAGATGCCGCGGGCGGTCGTCGCCGGCGATCTCGTCGATCGCCCACTCGACCACCTCGTACATCTGCGCCTTGTCCTCGCCGAGGGAGCCGCCGATGGCGATGCCGCCGCAGGCGCGGGCGGCGACCTCCTGGGCCGAGGCCCGGCGCAGGTCCTCGATCGGCCCGCCCTGGACGATGCCGTAGACGAGCTGGCCCTCCGGCCCGTGCTCGCCGTGCCACTCCAGGCAGCGGTCCAGCCAGCGGTGGGTGCGCTCCGTCGAGCGGGCGGTGTAGTCGCGGGTGACGTGGAACGGCGTGCACTCGTCGAAGACCAGCGCGATGTCCGAGCCGAGCGCGGCCTGGATGCCCATGGACGTCTCGGGCCCCATGAACTGCTCCGAGCCGTCGAGGTAGGAGCGGAAGCGGACGCCCTCCTCCTCGATGGAGATGATCTTCCCCATCCGGTCCTGGCCGGCGGAGGCGCGGGTTGGGCGGGATTTGATCTCGTCGGCGACGTTGCCATGGCCCATGGAGAAGACCTGGAAGCCGCCCGAGTCGGTGATGATCGGCCGGTCCCAGCGCATGAACTCGTGGAGGCCGCCGAACGCGCGGACGCGCTCGTGACCCGGCGACAGGAACAGGTGGAACGTGTTCCCGAGCACCATGTCGAAGCCGAGGCCGGAGACGTCGGCGGGCTCGAGGCCGCGGACGACGCCCTTGGTGGCCAGCGGCACGAAGGCCGGCGTGCGCACCTCGCCGTGGGCGAGGTGCAGGACACCGGTGCGGGCACGGCCGTCCCGGGCGTGGATGTCCAGCGACGTCACGCCCGGGCAGGCTATGCGCGCTACTGCTCGATGACGGCCTGGCGGTCGCCGCGGGCGATCTCGATGCGGCGCGGCTTGCTCTGCTCGGGCTTGGGGATCGAGACCTCGAGGACGCCGTCGACGAAGGACGCGCTGATCGCGTCGGCGTCGACGCCCTGGGGCAGGGTCAGCGTCCGCGAGAACGCGCCGGTCGGGCGCTCCAGGCGGAAGAAGCCGTCGTGGCCCTCGCGCGGGTCACGGGCCCGCTCGCCGGACAGGGTGAGGACGGTGTCCTCGACCTCGATCTTGACGTCCTCGTGCGCCATGCCCGGGAGGTCGGCGCGCAGGACGTAGTGGTCGGCGACCTCGATCAGGTCCATCGCCGGCACCCAGCGGCGCCCGGCGGGCTGATCGAAGGCCGTGTTGAAGAAGCGGTTCAGCTCGGACTGGAGGGTGGTCTCCCAACGCATCGCGGTTCTCCTTTCAGACTGTGGATCAGTGGCGTGCTGCCTGATCCGCAGTATAGAAAACCTCAGTCGAGGTGCAGCAGATCTTTTTAGGCTTCGTTGAGCATTCGGCCGAAGACGTCGGCCAGCTGCTCGAGCTCCTGCGGGGCCAGGTGGCCGACGAAGCCGGAGCGCACGCATTCGAGGTGCGTCGGGCGGGCGCGATCCAGCAGCTCGGCGCCCGCCGGCGACAGCACGGCGTAGCAGCCGCGGGCGTCGTCGGAGCACTGGCAGCGGGTGAGCAGCCCCTGACGCTCGAGCCGGTCCACCAGGCGGGTCATCCCCGAGCGCGAGAGCAACGCGTGCTCGGCGAGGTCGGCCATGCGCAGCTTGCCCTCGGACGAGCAGCGCAGGGCCTTGAGGACCTCGAAGGAGCTCAGCGAGAGGCCGTGCGCCCGCTCCAGCTCGGCGTCGAGACGCCGGGCCATCGCGGTGTGCACGCGGACGAAGCCCTTCCAGGCGGCGACTTCGGCTTCGGTGAGCTCTGACGGACCTGACGAGGTGACGGCCATGCGCCAACCAGTCTAGTTGCGGCGGCAACCGCCGACGAACAGTCCCTAGTCGTCGAGGTCGCCCGTGAACAGGCCGAGCACGGCGCCCGCCGGATCGGCGATCACCGCCATCTGGCCGCCCGCCGGGATGTCGATCGGGCCGGCCATGACCTCGCCGCCGCCGTCGCGCACGCTGGTCAGCGCCGCCTCGATGTCGTCCACCGCGAAGTAGGGCAGCCAGTGGGGCGGGACGGTCTCCCCCGCGGCCTTCGGGATCGTGGCCATGCCGCCGTTGAGGCGCTCGCCGTTCTTGATCACGAGGCGCTGGTCGGGGCCGCGGGTCGTCTCCGAACCGGGCTCCTTCGACTCCTCGTCGTCGTCGTCGTCGTCGTCGTCGTCGTCGTCATCGTCGTCGTCGTCGTCGTCCGCACCCGCCTCGGGTGAGTCGGGTGCGTCCGTGGCGTCGTTGGCGTCGACGTGGATCTTGCCGCTGTCCCCCGACTCGCCGTCCTCATCGCCGTCATCGTCGTCGGCGTCCCCGTCGGGCTCCTCGCCGCCGAGCTCCGCGACCTCCCAGCCGAAGACCTCGCAGTAGAACTCGGACGCCTCGCTGACGTCGTAGGTCATGAGGTCGTTCCAGCTCAGCGCGCCGTGCACGTTGACCACGTCCGCGCCCGCGCGCTCACCGGCCTGCCACAGCGACACGACGCCGCCCGAGGGGTCCTGGATGACCGACATGCGGCCGGCGTCACCGACGTCCATGACAGACGCGTGCACGGTGGCGCCGGCCTCCTCGGCCTTCTCCGTCGCGGCCTCGACGTCGTCGACGGAGATGTAGGAGTTCCAGCGCGGCGGGCCGTCGGCCTGCATGAGCCCTGCGGCGACGGCACCGTCGACCGTGGCCAGCGTGTACGTCCCGCCGCCCGTGTCGACGTCGTCGAACGACCAGCCGAACAGCTTGCCGTAGAAGTCCTTCGCGGCCGCCGCGTCCGTGGACGCCAGCTCGGCCCACGAGAACGTCCCCGCCTCGTACGAATCCCGCTTCCCCATGGTCTCCCCCTCAGTCTGCGATCAATGACCGGCCGCTCATGGCCGCCGGCTTGTCCAGGTTCATCAGCTCCAGGATCGTCGGCGCGACGTCCGCGAGGATCCCTGGTCCATCGAGGCGTACCCCCTCGCGGGTGACGATGAACGGGACGGGGTTCAGGGAGTGCGCGGTGTCGGGCGAGCCGTCCTCCTCGAGCATCTCGTCGCAGTTGCCGTGGTCGGCGCAGATGACGGCGGTGCCGCCGCGCTCGCGGACCGCCTCCAGCACGCGGCCGAGGCACTCGTCGACGGTCTCGACGGCCTTCACGGCCGCCTCGATCACGCCCGTGTGGCCGACCATGTCCGGGTTGGCGAAGTTGATGATGGCGAAGGCCGGCTCGTCGTCGCGCCAGTGCTCGACGAAGGCGTCCGTGGCCTCGTAGGCGCTCATCTCGGGCTTCTCGTCGTAGGTCTTGACGTCGCGCGGCGAGGGGACGAGCTCGCGGGTCTCGCCGTCGTAGGCCTCCTCCTCCCCGCCGTTGAAGAAGTACGTGACGTGCGGGTACTTCTCCGTCTCGGCGACGTGCAGCTGCTTGAGCCCGGCCTCCGAGACGACCTTCGCCAGGGTGACGGACGGGCGCTCCGGCGGGAACAGGACGGGGTACGGCCAGCCCTCCACGTACTCCGTCATCGTCACGTAGCGCTCGGGGTCGTGGTCGAGCTTCTCCGTGATCTCGCGCATGCGGTCCGGGCGGAAGTTGAAGCAGACGACGGCGTCCTCGGGGCGGATGCGGTTGTCGCCGTCGCCGATCGTGGTCGGGGCGATGAACTCGTCCGTCTCGTCGCGGTCGTAGGCGTCGCGGGCGGCCTGCGCGGCGCTGTCGGCGCGTGTGCTCGGCCTCGCCGTCGCGCAGCAGCTTCACCGCCTTCTCGACGCGGTCCCAGCGCTTGTCGCGGTCCATGGCGAAGTACCGGCCGATGACGGTGCCGAAGCGCGCGTCGATGGTGTCGAGGAACTTGCCGGCCTGGGTCGGCGAGACGTCGCGCCCGTCCGTGAAGGCGTGGACGATGACCTCCGGGACGTCGTGCAAGGGCCTCCAGCAGCGCCTTGAGGTGCTCCGCGCTCGAGTGCACGCCGCCGTCGGAGACGAGGCCGATCAGGTGGACGCGCTCGGCGCTCGTGACCGACTCGGGCAGGCGCTCACCGAGCGTGCCGTCGGCGACGGCCTCGTTGATGCGCATCAGGTCCTGCTTGACGACGGCGCCGGCGCCGAGGTTGAGGTGGCCGACCTCCGAGTTGCCCATCTGCCCGGGCGGCAGGCCGACGGCCTCGCCGCAGGCGGTCAGGGTCGTCGTGTCGTAGGTCTTCCACAGCTCGTCGAAGACGGGGGTGTCGGCGAGCGAGACGGCGTTGCCCGGGCCCGCCTCCGCGAGGCCGTAGCCGTCGAGGATGACGAGCGTGACCGGTACCCCCTCGGTCAGCCACAGGCCGCGATGATGGCCGCGAAGGACTCCGGGTCGAGCGAGGCGCCGCCGACGAGGAAGCCGTCGATGTCGGGCTGGGCGATGAGCTCGCCGGCGTTGTCGGGCTTGGCCGATCCGCCGTAGAGGACGCGCACGGACTCGGCCGCGCCGGCGTCGAAGTGGCCGACCAGCGCGCGCACGAACGCGCACGCCTCCTGGGCGATCTCCGGCGTGGCGACCTGGCCCGTGCCGATGGCCCAGATGGGCTCGTAGGCGACGGTGAGCGTCCCGAGCTGGTCCTTGCCGACCTTCTCGAGGCCCTCCAGGACCTGGTGGCGCAGCTTGCGCTCCGTGTCGCCGCTCTCGCGCTCGTCCTCCGTCTCCCCGACGCACAGCATGGGCGCGAGGCCCGCCTCGCACGCGGCGACGACCTTGGCCTGCAGCGCGCCGTCGGTCTCGTTGAAGTACTCGCGGCGCTCCGAGTGGCCGAGCAGGACGCCGTCGACGTCGATCTCGGCCAGCATCGCCGGCGCTGATCTCGCCGGTGTAGGCGCCGTTCTCGGCCTCGTGCATCGTCTGCGCGTAGACCTGGACCTGCGAGCCGCGGGCGGAGTCGACCATCGCCTGCAGCGCGGTGAACGGCGGGCAGATCGCGATGTCGACGCCCTCCGAGCTCGAGACGCGCGGCAGCAGCCCCTGGATGAAGTCCTCCGCCTCCTGCGACGGTCTTGTTCATCTTCCAGTTGCCGGCCACGAACGGTGTGCGGGTCAAGACAGTGCCTCCACTCCGGGAAGGGTCTTCCCCTCGATCAGCTCCAAAGATGCACCGCCACCGGTGGACAGGTGGTCCACCCGGTCGGCGAGGCCGAACTGCGCGATCGCCGCCGCGCTGTCCCCGCCGCCGACGACGGTGGTCGCGTCCGTGGCGGCGACGGCCTCCGCGACCGCGCGGGTGCCGGCCGCGAACGGCTCCAGCTCGAACGCGCCCATCGGGCCGTTCCAGAAGACGGTGCCGGCGCCCTTGACGACCTCGGCGTACTCCGCGGCCGTCTTCGGGCCGACGTCGAGGCCCATCCAGCCGTCCTCCACGTCGACGCCGTCGCTGTCGCGCGCCTCCGTGTCGGCGGACTGAACTCGCGGCCGAGCTTGAGGTCGACGGGCAGCTTGAGCTTGTCGGACTCCAGCGCGCGGGTGGCGGGCGCGATGCCCTCCTCCTCGCACAAGCGACGAGCCGACGTCGTGGCCCTGCGCCTTGAAGAACGGGAAGCACATGGCGCCGCCGATGAGGACGGTGTCGGCGGTCTGCAGGAACGCGTCGAGGACCCCGATCTTGTCCGTCACCTTCGCGCCGCCGACGATGGCGACGAGCGGGCGCTTCGGGTCCTCGAGGATGCCGTTCAGCGTCTCGACCTCGCGCTGCAGCAGCCGGCCCGCGGCGTGCGGCAGCAGCTGCGCGACGCCCACCGTGGAGGCGTGCGCGCGGTGGGCGGAGCCGAAGGCGTCGTTGACGTAGACGTCGCCCAGCGCCGCGTAGCGCTGCGCGACCTCGGGGTCGTTCTTCGTCTCCCCGGCGTCGAAGCGCACGTTCTCCATCAGCGTGACCTCCGCGCCCGGCTTGTCGAAGGTGACCGGCTCGCCGAGCAGCTCGGAGAGCGCGTCCGCGACGGGCTCGAGCGAGAGCTTCGGGTCCTCGCCCTTCGGCCGGCCGAGGTGGCTGAGCAGCACGAGCTTGCGCCTCTTCCCGCGGAGCTCGTGCAGGGTCGGCAGCGCACCGCGGATGCGCGCGTCGTCGGTGATGCTGCCGTCGTCGTCGAGCGGGACGTTGAAGTCCACCCGGACGACGACGGTCTTGCCCTCGAGGTCCTGGAGGTCGTCGAGGGTCCGCATCTAGAGGAGCTGCTGCACCAGGTCGACGCAGCGGTTCGAGTAGCCCCACTCGTTGTCGTACCAGGACACGGCCTTGATCATCGTCCCGTCGATGCCCACCGTGAGCAGCGAGTCGAAGATCGACGAGTGCGGGTTGCCGACGATGTCCGTGGAGACGATCGGGTCCTCCGTGTACTCGAGGATGCCCTTGAGGTCGCCCTCGGCAGCAGCCTTCATCGCCTCGTTGATCTCCTCGGCCGACGTCTCGCGGTCGGCCTCGAAGGTGAGGTCGACGACGGAGCCGGTCGGGACGGGGGCGCGCACCGCGAAGCCCGACAGCTTGCCGTTGAGCTCCGGGCAGCACGAGGCCGACGGCCTTGGCGGCGCCGGTCGAGGCCGGGATCAGGTTCAGCGCGGCGGCACGGGCACGGCGCAGGTCCGAGTGCGGCATGTCCTGCAGGCGCTGGTCGGCCGTGTAGGCGTGGATGGTCGTCATCAGGCCGTGCTTGATGCCGACCGTGTCGTTGATGACCTTCGCGAACGGCGCCAGGCAGTTCGTCGTGCACGACGCGTTGGAGATGACGTGGTGGCTCTCCTTGTCGTACTGGTCGAAGTTGACGCCGAGGACGACGGTGATGTCCGGCTCGGTCGCCGGCGCGGAGATGACGACCTTCTGGGCGCCGGCCTCCAGGTGCTTGGCGGCGTCGGCGCGCTTGGTGAAGAAGCCGGTCGACTCGATGACGACCTCCGCCCCGAGGTCGCCCCACGGGAGGGCGGCCGGGTCGCGCTCGGAGAGGACGCGCAGGACGTCGCCGTCGACCACGAGGTCGTTGCCGTCGACCTCGACCGTGCCCGGGTACGGGCCGAGGATCGAGTCGTACTTGAGCAGGTGCGCGAGGGTCTTCGCGTCCGTCAGGTCGTTGACGGCGACGAAGTCGATGTCGGCCTTCGCGGCCTTCGCTGCCCGGAAGAGGTTGCGGCCGATGCGGCCGAAGCCGTTGATGCCGACTTTGACGGCCATGGAAGTGCTCCTTGGTGCTTCGCTGACGAGGTGAAGGGCGAGGACCCTACTGGGCCTCTTCGTAGGCGGCCGACATGCCGTCGGCCACCGCACCCATCTGCTCGCGCAGGGTGCGGACCTCCCCCGCCAGCTCCTTGCCCTTCGCCGCTCCCGTGGTCGCGCTGACGGAGACGATCTGGCCGCGGATGGTGTCGAGCTCGACGAGGATGCGCTCCATCTCGTCGCCGAAGCGCGCGAGCTGCGCCTGCATGCGCTGCAGGGTCGTGAGCTGGGTGGTCAGCGCCTCCGTGAGCTCGACCTTGCCCGGCTGGCCCTTGACCTCGGCGAGCCGGCGCTGGACGTTGACGGGCGGCGTGTCGCGCAGCGCGTCGGCGAGCGACTGGGCGCGTCTGGCCGTGTCCTCCAGCGCGAGCACGAAGCCATTGACCTCGCCGATGATCTCGTCGCCGTTGATGTCGGCGTTGCCCTGCACCGCCGCGCGGATGCGCGCCTCGCGGTCGTGCGCCTGCTGCACCAGGCGGGCGATGCCGGGCGTGAGCCGCGTCTGGTCGAGCCGCGCCGCCTGCGGCAGCTCCTTCGATCGCTCGCCCTTCTCCCGCGCGAGGACCTTGTTCGCGGCGTCCTCGTCGAAGTACGTGCGCGCGGCGCCCGCGAGGTAGAGCCCGATCCCGATCGGGCCGAGCAGCGGCAGCGCCCCCGCGACGATGCCGATGACGAGCACGACCGCGAGCAGGACGACGTTGAACGGGTCGAGGAGCGCGTTCAGGACCAGGGCGCGGTTGTACTCACCACGCGAGTAGGGCTTCTCGGCCACGCGCGAAGCGTATCCTCGCGGTGTGCTGGACCCTGGCGACCTCGCCGTCCCGATCGTGCTCGCGCCGATGGCCGGCGGGCCGAGCACGGTGGCGCTGGCGGCGGCGGTCAGCGACGCGGGCGGGCTCGGCTTCCTGGCCGCGGGCTACCGCACGGCGGAGGACGTCCGCGCGCAGATCGAGGAGCTGGGCAGCCGGCCGTACGGCCTCAACGTCTTCGTCCCGTCGGCCGCGCCAGGTGAGGACACCGCGACCTACGCCGCGCGGCTGGCCGCTGAGGGCCCCGTCGGCGAGCCGCGCTTCGAGGACGACGACTGGGACGCCAAGCTCGCGCTTTGCGAGGAGCTCGCGCCCCGGTCGTCTCCTTCACCTTCGGGCTGCCCGGCCGCGACGTGATCGCGGCCCTGCGCGGGCGCGGCAGCGCGGTGTGGGTGACGGTCGAGACCGCGGAGGAGGGCGAGGCGGCGGTGGCCGCCGGGGCCGACGCGCTCCTCGCCCAGGGCTTCGAGGCCGGCGGCCATCGCGGTGGCTTCAGCGACGGCGGCCAGGCGGTCGGGTCCCTCGCGCTCCTTCAGGTGCTGCGCGCCCGCACGTCCGTCCCGCTCGTCGCCGCGGGCGGCATCGGCACGGGGGCCGGCCTCGCCGCCGCCCTCGCCGCCGGGGCGAGCGCCGCGGCCCTCGGCACCGCCTTCCTACGGGCGACGGAGGCCGGCACCAACCCGGCGCAGCGCGACGCCGTGGCGGAACCCCGGCCGACCGCGCATCACCCGCGCCTTCACCGGTCGCAGCGCGCGCGGCATCGTCAACGCCTTCATGCGCCGCCACGAGGCCGCCGCCCCGCGCGCCTACCCCGAGGTCCACCACCTCACGGCGCCGCTGCGTGCGCGGGCCCGCGCCGCGGGGGACGCCGACGGCTTCAACCTGTGGGCCGGCCAGGCGCACGAGCTCGCGCAGGCAGCGCCGGCGGCGGAGATCATGGTGACGCTGATGACCGACGCCCGCACGGCCACCGCACGCGCGGCGCAGCGGATCGCCGCCTCCAGCTGATCGGCGCCGAAGAAGATCTCGTCGCCGACCTGCAGCGACGGGATGCCGCGCACCCCGGCGGCCCACGCGGCGTCGGTGGCCGCGCGCAGCTTCGCCTTGACCTCCGGGTCGTCGAACGCGGGCTCGCCGAGGCCGACGTGCGCGGCGATGTCGGTGAGCTGCTCGCGCGTGGAGATGTCGATCCCCGAGACGAACTGCCGGCGGAACGCCTCGTGGACGAAGGCGTCGCTGCCGGCCCAGGTCGCGGCGCGCATCGCCGTCAGCCCGTCGAGCGGCCAGCCCTCCGGGAAGCGCAGCGGCGGCAGCCCGTAGCGATCCGCGCGCGCCTGCAGGTCCGCCATCCGCTCGTCCCGCTCGTCCGTCTGCGACCAGGAGCCCCGCCCCGCTGCGCGAAGATCCCGCCGAGCAGCACCGGGCGCAGCTCCGGCGCTGCCCGAACAGCGCCGTCGCCCGCGCGACGGCGGGGTAGGCGTACGGCGAGCCGAGGTCGTAGTAGAGAATGGGTGAAGGCATGGGGACCCGCGTGAAACCAGCTCGCTTCATCGGCGGCGATCCGCTGCGCGCGCTCGCGGCGCTGTCCGTCCTCGTCTACCACGCGACCGTCGGCGTGGTGCTCCCGTTCGACGCCTCGGTCGACCTCAACAAGCACTTCGGCGTCGTCGGCGACGTGGTGCAGGGCTTCGACCTGGGGATCTACATCTTCTTCGTCCTGTCCGGCTACCTGGTGGGGCGGCCGTTCATCGCGGCGCTGCGAGACGGCCGGACGGTGCCGTCCCTTGGTCGCTACTTCCGCAACCGCCTGCTGCGGATCGTCCCCGCCTTCTGGTTCGCGGCGGCGCTGACGCTGATCCTCCTCGGCGCCAGGGCGCGACCAATGGGCAGGTCCTGGCCGTGTTCGGCTTCGCCCAGACCTACTCGCCCAGCGGGTTCAGCTACTCGATCGCGCAGGCCTGGACGCTCAGCATCGAGCTGGCCTTCTATCTGGCGCTGCCGCTGCTGGCGCTGGTGATCGCGGCGACGACGGGGCGACGGCCGCTCCGGATCGGGGTGCTTTTCGGCGGACTCGCCACGGTGTTGCTCGCCGGCCTGTGGTTGCGCGGGCTGCGACCGGGCGACCTCGCGTTCTCCTACTCGCCGCCCGCATTCGCGGCGGCGTTCGTGCCCGGCCTGATGCTCGCCCTGCTCGAGGTCGCGGAAGGGTCCGCAGGTCCGAGCGTGGTGGACGTCCCCGAGTGCCAGGGCGGGCCTCGTCGGCATCGGCGTCGCGGCCGCCGCCGTCTACACGAAGCTCGACCCGGCCGACTACCGCCTGCGTTCGGCGGCGGGCATCGTGTGCGCAGGCTGTCTGGTCGGGGCCGTCCTGGGCCACCAGTGGGCGACGGGGGGATGCTGGCGGGGGCTCGACAACCGCGCGCTGCACTGGGTGGGCGCCCGCTCGTACTCCGTGTACGTGCTGCACTCCCTGGTCATCCAGTACGTCGTCCGGCTGTTCGACGGGCCGCCGACGCTCGCCGACGTGGGCCTGTCCGTCGGCCTGAGCCTCGTCGCCACACTCGCGGTCTCGGCACTCAGCTACGCTTCGTCGAGACGCCGTTCCTCGAGCTGCGCCACCGGCGCATGCAGGCGCAGCCGGTCCCGGTGCCCGCCGACAGCTAGAAGAAGGAGCTGATGGAGCGGTAGACGGACTCGATGTCGTCCGTGGAGCCCTCGTAGCCCTTGCCGCCCGTGGCGGCGGCGAGGCCGTCGAGCTGCTTCTGGGCCTGGGCGGCGCCGGCGGAGTAGGCGATCGTGTAGAGGCGGACCTGGTTCTCCGAGTCACCCTGGCTGCCGAGCTCGCGCAGGGCCTGCGCGTAGGAGCGGCTCGAGTCGGTGTCCTCGCCGTCCGTGAGCAGGACGACGGCGTTGATGCGGTCGGTGGCCTTGAGGTCGCGCACCGCCTGGACGCCCTCCACGGCGGCGTCGAGGAAGGCGGTGCCGCCGTCGGCGATCAGGTCCTGGACGGCGCCCTCGAGCTGGCCCTCGTCGTCGGCGAACGGCTTGATCGGCTGGATCAGGTTGAGCTTGGTGTTGAAGGCGAGCAGGCCGACGGAGTCCTGCCGGCCGACCTGGCCGAAGAAGGTCTTGAGGCCCTCCTTGGCGCGGGCGAGGCGGTTCTCGTCCTGCATGGAGCCGGAGGTGTCGAGCACGAGCAGGACGTTGGCCGGCTTGCGATCCGCGCGCCAGGCCTTCTTGGCGGCGGCGAGGACCTGCGGCTCGGGGAAGCCGAGGACGCGGGTCGGGAGCTTGGGGTCGGCGCCGTGCTCGGCGTCGACGGGCGCGACCGGCTTCTGGTCGAAGTCGGCCGGGCGGAAGCCGCCCCTGGCCGCCACGGCGGGGGTGATCTCCTTGGCCAGGAACGCCTGGAACGCCTTCGCGCCGTCGCGCTGCGCCGGCGTCACCCACGGCGCGTCGAGGGTGATGAACGGGTCGTCGGAGAAGAAGGTCCCCTCCTTGGGGTAGATCGCGATCAGCTTGGGCTGCGAGCCGCGGTGCTCGTTGAAGTCCAGGAGCGTCGCCTCCTCCATCGCCACCGCGGACGCGTAGCCGAGGCCGCGCTCGCGCAGCTGGTCGGAGATGAAGAGCGTCGTATCGCCGTAGTGGACGATGGACTGCTCGATCGCCTTGACCTGCTTGCGGACCTTCGCGGAGGAGATGTCGGCCTCCGTGAGCCCCTCCTTCTTGCCCGTCGCCGAGTAGTACTCCGCGACGACGGCGGACAGGCCGGAGGTCGAGTAGTCCGGGTTCGTGTGGACGAGCTTGAACGGCCCGTACTGCGGCTTGCCGTACTTCGCCCAGCCGGTGCCGTTGGTGGCGAGGTCGAGGACGTCGGAGAAGCCGATCTGCTTGTCGGGATAGCCGAGCGCGCGGGCCATCGGCTCCCACATCGCGATCACCAGCGGGGTGCGGACGATGCTCGGCGACTCGTCGGGCGTCAGCGGCTGGTCGGCCTCGTAGTTGAGGAGCCGGCCCCACAGCGAGGAGGACGGCGACCACGCGACGGGCTTGTACGTGCCCTTGGCGATCTTGGCCTCCACGTCACCGGAGGACTTGTTGACGGCCTCCACGAAGACGGTCTTGCCACCCACCTTCGTGCCCGACGCGTTGAAGCGCTTGACCAGCGGGACGAGGAGCTCCTCCTTCTCCGGCGAGTAAGCGAAGGTGACCTTCACCGACCCCTTCGGCGCCTTCGACGCGACTGCAGGGTCTGACCCTTTTGTCGCGGTGTCGCCTCCCCCGCCGGACACGACGAGCGCGATGACGACCGCGATGGCGGCCCCGATGGCGATGGCGATCTGGCCCGGTTTCACCCGGCGAAGGCTATGGGCGAGGGCAATGCCTAGGATCTAGGCATGGAGCTGACCTCAGAGCAACGCGACGCCGTCACGATCCTGCGGATGGACGGCGGCGAGAACCGGTTCAACCCGGACTCGCTGGCGGCACTCGGAAACGCCCTCGACACGCTGGAGGCCGCGGAGGGGCCGCGGGCCCTCGTGCTGACGGGCACCGGCAAGTTCTTCTCCAACGGCCTCGACCTCGACTGGATGGGCACCGCCGGCGAGGACGCGGCGCAGGCCATGGTCGAGGGGACGCAGGCGCTGCTCGCGCGGGTGCTGCTCGCGCCGTACGCCACCGTCGCCGCGCTCAACGGCCACACCTTCGCCGCGGGGGCGATGCTGGCCGTGGCCTGCGACGAGCGGGTGATGCGGGCGGACCGCGGCTGGTTCTGCCTTCCAGAGGTCGAGATCGGCCTGCCGTTCACCCCCGGCATGAACGCGCTGCTGGCGGGCAAGCTGACCCCGACGGCCGCCCGGCGGGCGATGGTCGGCGCGGAACGGCTGAACGGAGAGACGGCGCTGGCGCTGGACGTCGTCGACGAGACCGCCGCCGAGGACGCGGTGATGGACGCCGCCGTCGCCCGCGCGCAGGCCCGGGCCGGGCACGCCGGCCCGACCCAGGCCGCGATCAAGACCGGCCTGTACGGCGCCGCCGCCGAGGCGCTGCGCCTGCCGCTGCGGTGACCCTGACCCGGCTGGAAGCGGTGACGCTCGGCCTGATCGTCGACCGGCCCGACCACGCCTACGCGCTGCAGGCCCGCCTCGCCCCCGGGCTGCCGCGCTCGGCCCGGCCCAACGACGGGGTGCTGCGCCCGTTGCTCTCCCGGCTGGAGAAGCGCGGGTTCGTGACGTCGGCCGCGCGCACGCACGCGGGGCGCGAGCGCAAGGTCCTCTCGGCGACGGCGCCGGGGCGCGCCGCCTTCCGCGCCTGGCTGGCGTCCGGCGCGCACGAGGCGGATGAGCTCGGCGCCGGCCTGTTCCTCGAGCAGCCCTTCGTGAAGCTGCTGTTCGCGGGTCACCTGGACGCGGACGCGATCGCGGCGAAGCTCGACGGCATCGCGGCGGCCGCCTCCGCCCGCCGCGATGCGCTGCGGCGGATCGCCGAGCCGGGTCCGGGGACCCCGCTCGGCGACGTGCTGCTGGAGCTCGGGTTGGCCCGGGAGGACGCGACGCTCGCTGCCGTCGCGCGCCTCCGGGGCACCCTGGCCGGCTAACGGACGCGGATGCTGCTGCGGCGCCCGCCGATGACCACCGTGTAGCGGCCGGCCTTCGCCGGGCGCCGGAAGGTCACGCGGCCGCCGCGCACCGTCGCGCGGGCCACCGTGCGACCCGCGCGAACGAGACGGGCGACGCGGGACGAGCGCTTCGTCGTCTTGCAGGTGATCTTCTTGCCTTTCGTCGTGCACACGACGACGGCGTCGCGACCGTCACGCCCGGCGGGACCGGCGCGGACCCGGTGCGCCCGGCGCCCCGTCCGTACCCGGCGCCCCGTTCGTCCCGTTCGTCCCGTTGGACCCGGCGGCGCCGTTCGTGCCGTTGGTCCCGTTGGTGCCCGCGGGGCCGGGCGAGCCGACCGGGCCGGGGTTGCCCACGGGGCCCTGCGCACCGGGAGGGCCCGCGGGGCCGGCCGGGCCGGACTGGCCGTTGGCGAGCTTGCTCGGCGTCTTGCCGTTGAGCACGGCGAAGATGTCCGTCTCGTCGAGCGACCCTTGGATGTTGGCGGCCTGGGGGCCGGAGGCCCAGAGGGGCACCTCGACACCGGTGTGCGCCTGCGAGCCGCCCGTCGTCGCGGCGTTGCCGGTGTCGGCGGTGCCGTAGGAGACGCGGATCGGAGCGCCGTCGACCGTCTGGACCGTCCCGTACGACGTCCCCGTGGCCGGCTTGGAGTTGGCGTTGATCATCTGCGAGGAGTGCCCGTGGTCGGCCGTCATGACCACGAGCGTGTCGGGATGCTCGCGCTGGTAGTCCAGGGCGACGCCCACGGCGTCGTCGAAGGCCAGCGTCTCGCCGATCTGGCCGCAGATGTCCGCGGCGTGGTCGCGCTTGTCGATGGACGCGCCCTCGACCTGCAGGGTGAAGCCCTGCGGATCGTCGTCGAGCAGGTCGATCGCCTTGGTCGTCATCTCGGGCAGGGACGGCTCGTTCCCGCGCGCCTGCGGCTGGCAGCGCGTCGTCGGCGACCCGCCGTTGACCTGGGGGTCGACGCCGGCGCCGGAAAGGTAGGCGTCCGTGCGCGCGAACAGGGGCGCGTACTCCGTCGTCATGTTCCCGCTGTTGAAGAGCCCGATCGTCTTCTGGCCGGGCGTGATCGCGTTGAGGCCCGCCTTGTCGTTGACGATGGTGTAGCCCTTGGTCTGGGCGTAGTCGACGACCGTCGGGCCCGCGTCCGTCGTCTGCAGGTAGCGCGCCCTGCCGCCGCCGAGGTAGAGGTCGAAGCCCTCGTCGACCTGCTGCTCGGCGATGGAGCCGAGGCCGCCCTGGGCCTTCGTCTCGCTCACGCATCCGCCCGACCCGGTCGCCCGGGCGTCGGCCGGTCCCTGGCAGCCGCGCTGGGAGATGTGCGCGCTCGGGCCGGCCGGCGTGGCGTCGGTGATCTCCGCGGTGGACACGTCGCCCGTCGCCTTGCCGCGGTCGCGAGCGATCTCCATGTAGGTCTTGTAACCGGCGTTGGTGCCCGGGATGTTGAAGGCGGTCGACGGACCCTGGGAGAGGCGGTTGTCCTGCGTCTTCTTGCCGGTCGACCAGGCGGTCGCCGTCGGAGCGGAGTCACCCACGTAGTTCGGCGCGTAGTTCGGACCCGGACCCGGGGAGAGGACGTAGTGGATCGAGCTGCCGCGGAAAGTGAAGCGATCCATGTTGAGCCGGCCGTTGGCGCCCTTGCCGTAGTACCGGGCCAGGGTCACCTCCGAGTCGCCCATGCCGTCACCCACGAGGAGGATCACGTTCTTGGGCTTGGCCGGGTCGATCTTGGCCGCGAGGCCGGCGGAGTAGTCGTCCTCCCCGCCCGCGCCCGCACCGACGGCGATCGCGGTGCCGCCGACGGCGAACACCCCCGCCGCCATGATGGTCATTGTCCTACGACTGGTCTTCATGCCCGGCAGCCTCGACCGCGGGCGCCCGGTTCATGTTGCCTCGACGTGACGACCTTGTGTCCAAGCGGTGAAGGCGAGCGGTTCAGCGCCAGCCGAGCGCCCGCAGCGCCGGGCCGCCGGCGAGCAGCGCCAGGATCTCCCGCCCGGGCAGCCGCCGCAGGGGGACGCTCGCGGTGACCATGAGCCGGTCGTTGATCTCCATGCGGGTCGCCCGTACGCCGGTGCCGCGCCGGATGGCCCGCGCGGCCGGGGCCAGCTCCCGCTTGAAGTGCGGCGCACCGCAGGCGCGGAGCGCGAAGCCCCGCTCCGCGCGGATCACCGAGACGCCGAGCGCGCCGTCCGCACCCATGACGCCCGGGCCGACGACGGTCTGCGCGATGGCGTCGCCGAGGCAGAACTGGATGGCGCTCATCGCGTCGTCGTTGATGATGGTGCGCGAAGGCGGCGCGGCCGCCGGGACGACGGCGCGTGGTCCGACCCGGACGGTCCCGGGCCGGGCGCCGGCGCCGAGCACGGCATCCGCGACCGCCGCGGCCGGCAGCGGCGCGGCCGGCAGTCGCGCGGCGTCCACGAACCCGAGGCGGGTGCGGGCGTCGCGCGTATCGGGCACGTGCGCCAGCGTCGCGGCCACGGGCAGCGGCGCCGGACGGGCCTGGGCGGCGGTCAGCGGGAGCCGCGCCGGCGGCGACGTCCGCGGCGTGCCGCCACAGGCGGCCGGCAGCACCGCGCACGAGACGAGCAGGAGCAGGCGGCGCACGGCTCGATTGGAGCGCTTCCCGTGCGTGCTCGTGTGAAGCGGGCGTGAACGCCCGCGCGACCAGAACCGCGCACGTGCACAGGATGTGAACACCTCGCGGACCGGAATGGTGTTGATTGGGGGGATGCGTCGGCTCGCCCTGCTCCTGTTCCTCTTCATCGCGCCGGCCGGCGCCCACGCCGCCGGCAGCTCGGAGGGACAGATCAGCCCGGCCGCGCGCACGACGGGAACGGCCGGCTGCTCAAGCCGCTCGGCCGGCTCACGCCCGTCGGGAACTTCCCGACGGGGTCGGCGCTGACCCCCGATCACAAGTACCTGTGGGTGGTCGACTCGGGGCACGGCCAGGACGACGTGCGCATCGTCCGGCTGGCGGACGGCGTCGTCACGCAGACGCTGCGGCTGCCCGGCGGCTACGGCGGCATCGCGATCGCGCCCGACGGCCGGACGGCCTACGTCTCGGGGACGCCGGACAACGAGCAGCAGCCGTCCGGCACTGCGGGCGCCGAGGGCGACGTGCTGCACGTCTTCGCCATCGACCCCGCCACGGGCGTGGCCACGGAGGGCGCGCCGCTGCCGCTGCCGCCGTCCGGCGGCGGCACCGGCCAGGTCAACTCGCTCCCGCCCGTCAGCGCCCTGTACCCGGCCGGCGTCGCCGTGTCACCGGACGGCACGAAGGTCGGCGTCGCGCTCCAGCAGGCCGACCGCGTCGCGATCCTCGACGTCGCCTCCGGGGCGTTCACGACCGTGGGCGTCGGCCGGTACCCGACCACCGTCGCCTTCGACCACAAGGGCAACCTGTGGACGGCCAACCTCTACGACGGCACCCTCACCGAGGTCGACCCCGCCGCCGGGGCCGTCATCACCAGCGTCGGCGGGCTGGGCGGCAAGCTCGGCGACCGCAACGCCCACCCCGCCGGCATGGCGCTCGACCCGACGGACGACACGCTGTACGTGGCGGTCGCGCAGCGCGACCTGCTCGCCGTGGTGGACACGGAGGCGCACAAGGTGACGAAGACCGTCTCCGTCGGCCGCGACGGCGCGCCGCTCGGCGTCTCCCCCGTCGACGTCGCGGTCGACCGCGACTACGTCTACGTCGCCGACGCCAACGAGGACACGGTCGCCGTGCTCGCGCGCGGCGCCCACAGCGGCAGGAAGGGGCGGCGCGTGTACCGGGTGCCGAAGGTGAAGGCGCTCCGCAAGTACGCCCGCGCGTCGAAGGCGAAGCGCCGCAGGCTCCGCCACTCCGTCCGGCTGCGGGTCGTCCTCGCCTGCGCCGGCCCGACGCACCGGCAGGCACGCCGCTACGTCCGCCGCTCGATCAAGCGCCTGCGCCGTCATCGCAAGGCGCCGAAGGCGCCGCGGAGGGTGCGCAGGTGCAAGGGCGCGATCGCCGCCCAGCCGCTCGAGCTGATCGGGAAGATCCCGACGGCCGCCTACCCCGCGTCCCTGGAGACGACGGGGCCGGGCCGCCTCGTGTGGGTCGCCGCCAAGGGCTTCGGCACGGGCGCCAACCCGCAGTACTCCTTCGACTCGGGCCAGGTCGCCGGCGGCAACATCACCACGCCCGTCTACGGCCAGTACGTCCTCGACGCGCTCACGGGCATCGTCGGGGTGACCGGGAAGCTGACCGACGCGTCGGTGCGCGCCGGCAGCGCCGCGGCGTCCGCCCAGGCCGTCCCGACCAACGCCAAGGAGGCACCGGCCAACACGCCGGTGCGCAAGAACGGGCCGATCAAGCACGTCTTCGTCATCGTGCGCGAGAACCGGACCTACGACCAGGTCTTCGGCTCCGACCCGCGCGGGGACGGCGACCCCGCCCGCCAGCTCTTCGACGACAACGGTGTGAAGGGGCCGACGGGCGGCATCACGCCGAACGCGCACGCGCTGAGCCGCCGCTTCGGCCTGCTCGACCACGTCTACGCCGACAGCGAGGTCTCCGTCGACGGGCACCTGATCACCGCGGGCGGCATCGCCAACGACTACGTCCAGCAGGCGACCGCCGCCAACTACTCCCGGCCGGGGAAGGGCTACGACTTCGGCATCGCCCCCATCACCTTCGGGCCGAACTTCTTCCTGTTCGACCAGGCGGCGCGCCAGAACATCTCCTTCCTCAACTACGGCGAGCAGGCCGCCGGGGTGGCGCCCATGGGCGCGGACGGCCGGGACACCTACGCGAAGGTCATGGCCAACTCGAACCTCGCGCTATCCCGGCCCGATCCAGATCGGCTGCCGCGTGCCGGTGCCGGGCGCCCCCGGTGCGACCGGCTGCTACGAGGACTCCGGCCTCGTCGGCTCGACCGGGACCATCACCGGTGAGACGAGCCGCGTGAACATCTTCAACGCGCAGTTCACCGCGCAGGTGGCGGCGGGAACGGTGCCGGCCTTCAACTACCTGAGCGTCCCCAACGACCACACGAACGGGACGACGCCGAACACCTACACGCCGCAGGCGCTGATCGCCGACAACGACCTCGCCGTGGGGCAGATCGTCGACATCATCTCCCACTCGAGCATCTGGAGCTCGAGCGCGATCCTCGTGGAGGAGGACGACTCCCAGGACGGGGCCGATCACGTCGACGCGCACCGGATGCCGGCGTTCGTCATCTCCCCGTACTCGAAGGGCGGCGTGGAGGTCCCGACGCGCTACGACCAGTACTCGATCATGGCGACCGCCGAGAGGATCGTCGGCCTCGATCCGCTGTCGACGAACGACGCGCTCGCGACCCCGATGTACGACGCGTTCATCTCGGGGGACGAGAAGCCGAACCTCGCGCCGTACACCGCGATCCAGCCCGAGCATCCGCTCCTGGAGATGAACCCGGCGGGCGGGCGCCTGGCCGAGCTGTCCGCGGCGATGCCCTTCGTCTCCGATCTCGACCTCGTCCCCCAGGCCGTGTCGGACGCGATCCTGCACGCGGCGGTCTTCGGGTCCCTCAAGGGCTTCCAGGGACCGGGGCCGAACGCGTCGGGGGCCGAGCACGCGCGCGCCGTCGGGGCGCTGCGCTCGGTGACCGGCGGCCGCTCCGCGCGCCGCTGGCTCGTCCGCCACGGCGGCGAGGCGGAAGCGGAAGAGGAAGAAGAGGGTCACAGCGGGCCGAAACGCCGGGCTGCACCCCTGTCCGCGGCGGGGAGGACGGCCGCCGCCGCGCAGGCCCGCGGCGTCCTCGAGGCGGTCGGGCGATGAGGCGCCTGCTGCTCCTGGTGGTGGCGCTGCTCGCCGTGGGTGCCGCCCCCGCCCGCGCACTGCCGCCGATCAAGCACGTGTGGGTCATCCAGCTGGAGAACCACTCCTACGACCAGACCTTCAACGACGCGAACCACCCCTACCTGTGGTCGACCCTGCGGTCGATCGGGCAGACGCTGCCGCAGTTCTACGCGACGGGCCACGCGAGCCTGGACAACTACATCACCCAGATCTCCGGCCAGGCGCCCAACGTCCAGACGATGGCCGACTGCCCGAACTTCGTCGACGTGTCGCCCGGCATCAAGGGGACGGACGGCCAGGTCATCGGCCAGGGCTGCGTCTACCCGGCGTCGGTGAAGACGCTGCCGGACCAGCTGGAGCAGAAGGGCCTGACCTGGAAGGGCTACATGGAGGACATGGGCAACGACCCGGCCCGGGAGAGCGCGACCTGCGGCGCCCCCACCCTCGGGGAGGCCGACCGGACCCAGAAGGCCGCGCCGGACGACCAGTACGCCGCGCGCCACAACCCGTTCGTCTACTTCCACTCGATCCTCGACCCGCCGGGCCGGTGCGACGCGCACGTCGTCCCGCTGCCGCCGCTGTCCAGCGACCTCGAGAAGGTCGCGACCACCCCGAACTTCTCCTGGATCACGCCCAACCTCTGCAACGACGGCCACGACGCCACGCCGTGCGCGGGACCCAACGCCAAGGGGACGCAGGAGGGCGACCTGATCGCCGCGGACGCGTTCCTGGCCAAGTGGGTGCCGGTGATCACCGCGTCGAAGGCCTTCCGCAAGGACGGCCTGCTCATCGTCACGCTGGACGAGTCGTCGATCAGCGACGCCTCGGCGTGCTGCGGCGAGCCGGCCGGCCTCAACACCCCCATGCCGGGCATCTTCGGCCCGGGCGGCGGGCGCATCGGGACGTTGATGGCGTCGCCGTACATCCAGCCGGGCTCGGTCAACGAGACGAAGTACAACCACTACTCGCTGCTGCGGTCGCTGGAGAACCTGTACGGCATCGACGAGCACCTCGGCTACGCGGGGATGGCCAACCAGCCGGAGTTCGGTGCGGACGTCTTCAACCGGCCGGAGGGCGGCACGCTCCCGGGCGTGCCGGCGCTGCCCGCGGGGGACATGGGATCCACCGGGAGGGTCCGGAAGCTGCGGATCCGGCTCGGCCGGCTCGGTCGGAGGCTGCGCGTCCGCGTGCGGCTGACGGGCACCGACCGGCTCGTCACGGACGTCCAGCTGCGCCTCAAGCGGCGCGGACGCATCGTCGCCTCCAGCGGCCACGCGCGGCTGCTGCACAAGGGCCGCGCCCGGCTGCACCTGCGCCGTCGCCGCGGCGTCCGCCTGACGCCGGGCCGCTACCGCCTCGTCGCCCGTGCGCTGCACGAGAACGGGGTCGTGGCCCGCCGCACGCGGCGTGTGACCATCCGGTGAGGGAGAACGTCCTGGGGATGCCGCGCCGCCTCCTCGCCGAGTTCCTCGGATCGGCGCTCCTCGCCGCCATCGTCATCGGCTCCGGGATCGCCGCCCAGCGGCTCTCGACGGACGTCGGGATCCAGCTGCTCGAGAACGCGGCCGCCACCGCTGCGGGCCTGTTCGCGATCATCCTCATCTTCGGCCCGGTCAGCGGCGCGCACTTCAATCCTGTCGTCTCGCTCGTGGACGCCGCGCTCGGCCGGATGCGTTGGGCGCATGCCGCCGCATACGTCCCGGCGCAGGTGCTCGGGTGTGGCTTCGGGGCCGTCCTGGCGAACGGGATGTTCGCGCAGGCCGCGATCACCGTCTCGGAGACCCACCGTGCCAGCCCGGCCCACCTGCTCGCGGAGGTCGTCGCCACGGCCGGACTGGTGCTGCTCATCTTCGCGCTGGTCCGATCGGGACGGACGGCCACGGCGCCCGCTGCCGTCGGCGCGTACATCGGTGCCGCCTACTGGTTCACGAGCTCGACGAGCTTCGCCAACCCGGCGATCACCCTCGGTCGCACGCTCTCGGACACCTTCGCCGGGATCGCGCCCGCCTCCGCGCCGGCCTACATCGCCGCGCAGCTCGTCGGCGGGGCGGTGGGCTGGAGCCTCGTCCTCCTGCTCTACCCGGACGCCGAGGTGGAGGCGTAGTGGCCACCGCGCTCTTCGTCTGCCTGCACAACGCCGGGCGCTCGCAGATGAGCGCAGCGCTGCTGGAACGCCTCGCGGGCGACCGTCATCGCGCGCTGTCCGCCGGTAGCGTCGCCGCCCCCGACGGCCGGGTGCACCCGGAGGTGGTCGAGGTGATGCGCGAGCTCGGCGTCGACCTCTCCGACGTGCGCCCGCAGCGCCTGACCGATGCGCTGGCCGAGGAGGCCGACGTGATCGTGACGATGGGGTGCGGCGACGCGTGCCCCTTCATCCCCGGCAAGCGCTATCTCGACTGGGAGCTGCCCGATCCCAAGGGTCGGCCCATCGCCGAGGTCCGGGCCCTGCGTGACGACATCGCGCACCGCGTCGCCGCGCTCGTGGACCAGCTCGACGCCGACTGACCTTCAGGCGGCGGCGGCCACGGGTGCGGCCAGCGCCACGCGGATCGCGCCGGGGCGGTCCGTGATGAGGCCATCGACGCCGAGGGCCGCGAGCCGCACGGCCTCCGCGGGCTCGTTGACGGTCCAGGCGCGGACGGCGAGGCCGCGCTGTGCGGCGGCCGCGAGCAGCTCCGCGGTGACGTGCTGGTGGCGCAGGGTCACGCCGCTCGCGCCGAGGTTCCGTGCGCGGTCGAGCGCCCGTGGGCCCGGGCGGCGGTCGTGCAGCGGGGCGACGGACAGGCCGCGGCGGGCCAGCCGCCGCAGCGACACCTCGTCGAGCGACTGGACGACGACGGCGTCCTCCATACCGAAGTCGCGGAGCAGGCGCGTGAGGCGTTTCTCCATGACGGGCGACGGGTCCTTGAGATCGAGCAGGAACCGGCAGCGGCCCTCGTAGCGCTCGAGGATCTTCGACAGCCGCAGCGGCCGCACCGCCTTGGGCAGCGCCTTGACGTCGGCCCGGGTGACGGAGGCCACCGCGCGCGGGTCGTGCGCGGTGCGCCACAACGTCGCGTCGTGGATGGCGGCGAGCCGGTCGTCGGCCATCAGCCGCACGTCGATCTCGAGCCCCTTCGCGCCGTCCGCCAGCGCGAGGTCGTACGCCTCCCAGGTGTGTTCGGGGGCGTCGGCGGAGGCACCTCTGTGAGCGATGATCTGCATGAAGTTGAGGCGCGCCCGTCGCAGCGGCTGAGGAGGAGAGGACCGGCTGCGTCCGGATCGCGCATGAAGAACATCGCACCCGCCGGACGGTGAGATGTGAAGATCCGGTCGCCGGGCTACCAGGTGTCGACGAAGCGGTGCGCCGGGGGTCGCGGCCCGGGGTGCGCGGTGGCCGCCGCGAACGTGCGCGCGATCAGCTCACGCGTGTCGGCTGGGTCGATCACGTCGTCGATCTCGAACAGCTGCGCCGCGTTGACCGCCTTGGCGTTGTCCTGTGCGGCGGCCAGCACGTCCTTCACCCGTTGCTCGCGCTCGGTCTCGTCGTCGATCGCCTCGAGCTCGCGCCGCAGGGCCAGGCGCACCGCCCCCTCGAGCCCCATCGGCCCGAGGTGCGCGCTCGGCCAGGCGACGGTCAGCACCGGCTCGTGCAGGCCGCCGGCGGCCATCGCCTGCGCGCCGAGCCCGTAGGCGCGGCGGAGGATCACCGCGACGACGGGGACGCGCAGGGCGGCGCCCGCGACCAGCAGCCGCGAGGCGCGCCGGACGAGCGCCTCGGCCTCTGCCTTCGGGCCGACCATGTAGCCGGGCGTGTCGATCAGCGAGAGCACCGGCAGGTCGAAGGCGTCGCAGAGCTGCAGGAAGCGCGCGGCCTTGTCGGCGGCGTTGGCCGTCACCGTGCCGGCCATGTGCATGGTGTTGTTGGCGATGACGCCGATCGCGCGGCCGTCGATGCGGATGAGCGCGGTGACCATCTCGGGGGCGAAGCGCTCGCGCAGGAAGGTGACGGAGCCCTCGTCGGCCAGCGTCGCGATCACGGGCCGGACGTCGTAGGCGCGGCGCTCGCGCTCGGGGATGACCGTGCGCAGCCGCTCCTGGTCGGGGACGGGGCCGGGCGCGACGGGGCCAGTGAAGTAGCCGAGCAGCCGCTTGGTCGCGGCGACCGCCTCCGCCTCGTCGGCGACCACGACGTCCATGACGCCGTTGGGCGCCTGCATGCTCACCGGGCCGATCTCCTCCGGCGCGAAGTCCCCGAGGCCGCCGCCGGCGATCATCGCGGGGCCGCCCATGCCCAGCGAAGCGTCCTCCGTGGCGACGATGAGGTCGGCGCATCCCGCGATCACGGCGTTGCCGGCGAAGCAGTTGCCCTTGACGATCGCGATGCGGGGGACGACGCCCGAGAGCTTCGCCCACAGCGCGAACGCCCGCACGTGCAACGCGGAGACGACCGGGATGTCCGTGTCGCCCGGACGCCCGCCCCCGCCCTCCGCGAAGAAGACGGTCGGGAGGCGCATGCGCTCGATGAGCTCGAACAGCCGGTCCTTCTTCTGATGGCCGACCGCGCCCTGCGTGCCGGCCATGACCATGTAGTCATAGGCGAGCACAGCGCAGGCGGCGCCGTCGATCTGGGCGGTGCCACCGATCAGCCCGTCGGCCGGCGTCTTCCGCCGCAGTTGCTCGACCTCCGTGCGCAGCCGCTGGGCGGCGATGGCGAAGCGGCCGTACTCGACGAACGAGCCGGGATCGACGAGGTCGTCCAGGTTCTCCCGCGCGGTGCGTCCGCCGCGCGCGCGGCGGCGCTCGACCGCCTCGGGCCGGGCCGCGTCCTCCGTCAGGGCCCGGCGGGCCTCGAGTTCCGACAGGGGGTCGCGGGCGTCCATCGGCCGAACCCTACGGAGGGGCGCCCGTTAACAATCGCGATCTAGCGTTTCCGCGATGCCCTACCGGCTCGACCTCGCCCTCGACCCGGCCGACGCCCTGCGCGCCGTCGCCATCGACCAGATCGAGGACGCGATCGCGCAGCTCGACGCTCCCGCCGACCCGGTCAAGGCGGTCCACGACGCACGCAAGGACCTCAAGAAGGTCCGCTCGCTGCTGCGCCTCGCGCCCCCGAAGGGGCGGCGGAAGCACAACGCCGCGCTCCGCGACATCGCCGCCCGGCTCGCCGGCGCGCGGGACGCCGACGTCATGGTCGCCACCGTCGCGGACCTCCGCGAGCGCTACGCGGGGCAGCTGCCCGCGCGCACCTTCACCACCGTCGGCCGGCGCTTCGCCCGCGAGGCGGCGGCCACGGAGATCGATCCGAGCGGTCATCGAGGACCTCACCGCGCAGCGTGACGGCGCGGCCGAGTGGCGCTTCGGCGACGTCGACCTCACCGCCGGCATCGCCCGCGCCTACGCGCGCGGCCGCGACGACTTCCGTGCGGCCCGCAAGCGGCCGACGGTCGACGGGCCTGCACGAGTGGCGCAAGCGCGTGAAGGACCTCTGGTACCACGCGTCGCTGCTCGAGGAGGCGTGGCCGAAGCCGCTCAAGGCGCTCGGGCACGAGGCCCACAAGCTGGCCGACCTCCTCGGCGACGACCACGACCTCGGCGTCCTGGTCGAGCGCTTCGGCGCGCAGGAGTGGCCGCCGTCGGTGGACGGCCCCGCGTTCGTGGCGCTGTGCGAGCGGCGCCGGCTCGAGCTGCAGGACGAGGCGTTCGCGCTCGGCGCCAAGCTCTACGCGGAGAAGCCCGACGCGTTCGCGCGCCGGATCGCGCGCTACCTAGTTCGCTGAGCGCACGTTCGCGCGCTCGATGTCGCGGTGGTGGGTGGTGAGCGCGAGCCGCTCGTCGCCGCCGATCCGCCTCGCGAGCTCCTCCACGATCGTCACCGACCGGTGCCGTCCACCTGTGCAGCCGATGGCGATCACGAGGTGCGACTTGCCCTCGTAGACGTACTCGGGGAGCAGGAACTCGAGCATGGGCAGCAGGCGCTCGTAGAAGGCGTCGAGCCGGCCGTCACGTCCCACGTAGTCGACGACGGGGCGCTCCAGCCCGGTCATCGGGCGCAGCGCGGTCTCGTAGTGCGGGTTGGGCAGGAAGCGCACGTCGAAGAGCAGGTCCGCGTCGCGGGCCGGGCCGTGCTTGAAGCCGAAGGACATCAGGCGTCACGGCCAGCCGGCCGGGCTGGTCGGGGTCGAGCATCTCCGCCGCGACCTTGCGGCGCAGGCCGCCGCCGCTGAGCCCGGTGGTGTCGATCAGCGTGCCGGCGCGCTCCTTGACCGGCTCGAGCAGCTCCGCCTCGCGCCGGACGCCCTCGGCGACGCCGCCGACGCGCTCGGCCAGCGGGTGCCGCCGGCGGGTCTCCTTGTAGCGCGTGACGAGCGCCTCCTCCTCCGCGCTGAGGAACAGGACGCGGACGTTGATGCCCGCGGCGTAGAGCTCGTCGAGGACCTCCGCGAGGCGCTCGAAGTAGGTGCCGCCGCGCAGGTCGGAGACGACGGCGGCGCGCTCGACGCTCGAGCCCGGGTGGGTGAAGAGGTCCGCCAGCGAGCGGATCATCTCCGCCGGGAGGTTGTCCACGCAGAAGTAGCCCGCGTCCTCGAACACGTTCATCGCGGTCGTCTTGCCGGCCCCGGAGAAGCCGGAGATGATCACGAGGTCCTCGAGCTTGGACACGCTCACCTGCCTGTCTTGTTGAGGTGGGCGTAGAGCTCGCGGCCGACCTTGGCGGGCAGGCCGGGGACGGCCTCGAGGTCCTCGCGGGGCGCCCGCAGGACCGCGTCCGGGCGAGCCGAAGTGCTTGAGCAGCGCGCGCTTGCGCGTGGGGCCGACCCCCGGAAGCCCGTCCAGGATGGACTCGGTCATCGCGGCGTCGCGGCGGGTGCGATGGTGGGTGATGGCAAAGCGGTGGGCCTCGTCGCGCACGCGCTGGAGCAGCTGGAGCTCCGGCGTGTCGTGGCTGAGCAGAAGGGGATTCGACACGCCGGGCAGGAACACTTCCTCGATGCGCTTGGCGAGCGAGATGACGGTCACGCCGCGCTCGCGGAAGTCGGCCAGCGCCTCGACGCCCGCGGCCAGCTGGCCCTTGCCGCCGTCGATGACGATCACGTTCGGCAGCGCGGCGAAGGAGGCGTCGCGGTCCTTGTCGTAGGGGGACAGCTCGCGCTGCTTGGCGAACTGCGCCGCGCGCCGCGACAGCACCTCCCCCATCGCCGCGAAGTCGTCGGACTGCCCCGGCTCGAGGTCGCGGATCCGGAAGCGGCGGTAGTCCGACTTCTTCGGCGCGCCGCCCTCGAAGACGACCATGGACGCGACGACGTGCGTCCCCATCAGGTTGGAGATGTCGAAGCACTCGATGCGCACGGGGAGCGTGTCGAGCTGGAGCGCCTGCTGCAGGCCGTCGAGCGCCTCCACCCGCTGCTGGCGGCGGCGCTCGGACTTGAGCTTGTCCTGGTCGAGGGCGAGCGTCGCGTTGCGCTGGGCGAGGTCGAGCATGCGGGCCTTGCCGCCACGCTCGGCGGCGCGGATCTCCACGCGGCCGCCGCGGCGCTCGGCGAGGATCTCCGAGAGCACGCCGAGCTCGGAGCCACTCGCGACCTCAGGCGGCACGACGATCAGCGCCGGGATGCTCAGCGCGCTCGCGTAGTACTGGAGCAGGAACTCCTCCGTGGCGCGGGCGACGTCGTGGCCGGCCTCGTTGACGAGGTAGAAGGACTGGCGGTCGGCGAGCACGCCGTCGCGGACCTGGAAGACCTGCGCGTTGGCCTCCACCCCGTCGACGGCGACGGCGACGGCGTCCATCGAGCCGGTCGTCCCGTCGGAGACGCGCTGGCGCTCGAGCAGCGCGCGGATGGACTGCAGGCGGTTGCGCTCCACCGTCGCCTGCTCGAAGTCCTGCTCGCCGGCGTGGAAGTACATGCGCTTCTCGAGGTCGCGCTCGATCTCCTTGTAGCGGCCGCTGAGGAAGGCCATCACGCCGTCGATGGACTCGCGGTACTCCTCCTTGGAGACGTAGCCGACGCACGGCGCCCCGCAGCGCTTGATGAAGTAGTCCAGGCACGGCGAGCCGGAGTGGCGGCCGGGCGTCGGGCCCTCGCACGAGCGGTAGTTGAAGACCTTGCCGAGCAGGTCGAGCGTGTGCCGCGTGCGCTTGGCGGATGAATAAGGACCGAAGTAGGCGCGGTCGCGGCGGTGGCGCTCGCGGGTGAAGTAGACGCGCGGGTAGTCCTCGTCCAGGCTGATGGCGATGTAGGGGTAGGACTTGTCGTCGCGCAGCCGGATGTTGAAGCGCGGCTTGTACTGCTTGATGAAGTTCTGCTCCGTGAGGAGCGCCTCCGCTTCCGTCGTGACGACCAGGTACTCGATGTGGTCGACCTCGCGCGGGAGGTTCGTGGTCCCGTAGGTCGTCGGGTTGGAGAAGTGGCTGGCGACCCGCTTGCGGATCGACTTCGCCTTCCCGACGTAGACGACCTTCCCCTTCGCATCGCGGAAGAGGTAGACACCGGGCTGATCAGGGAGTGCGCGGCGCTGTTCTTTGAGGTCCGCCACTCCCTGGAGACTAGGTTTCGCCCGGCCGGCCTCGCAAGCTCGGCGCTCTGGGCGACGTCACCCGACCGCCTTCTCGAGCTCCTGCTTGGTCATGCTGGAGCGGCCCTCGACGTTCTTCTTCTTGGCCTCGTTGTAGAGCTGGTCCTTCGTCCGGCCCTTCTCCTTGTTCGTCCCCGACCGCTCGCCGCCGCGCTGGCTGGAGGACTTCGGGTCCTGGGTCGAGGACTTGGAGGCCTGCTGGGTCTTGCCGGCTCTCGCGCGATCCTTGTTGACGGTCCGGGAGGCGATCTCGGCGGCCGTGGACTCGGACTTCCCCTGGTCCTCCTGGGAGTCCTTGATGTGCTCGTACTTGCGGGCGTCCTTGGAGCCCTTCTTCACTCCGGCGGGTGGCATGTCAGGTGATCTACCCCACAGTTCCGCGACCACAACCTGACGGGGGGTGCCCGGGTTGCGGGGTGTATGCGACGACTGCTCATCGCCCTGCTGACCCTCTTCGTCCTGGTGCCCGCGGCGGCCCAGGCCTCCCGGTACCGGGTGGGGATCGGAGAGCAGAAACCGCAGATGTTCTCGGACTCCGCCTTCGCCCCGCTGAAGATCAAGCGGGTCCGGTACAACATCAACTGGGACTGGAACCGCCTCCAGTACACCCGGGACAACCTCAACGCCTACCTCACGGCGGCGCACGCCAAGAAGATCGACGTGCTCGTGCACTTCGGCGCCTCCGCCGGGTGCTGGAACGGCAAGCGCTACTCGAAGGCCAAGCACTGCAAGGCCCCCAGCGCGAAGCACTACGCGAAGTCGGTGCGGACGCTGCGCAAGAAGTACCCGTTCGTCAAGACCTTCGGCGCCTGGAACGAGGCCAACCACAAGTCGCAGCCGACCTACAAGTCCCCCAAGCTCGCGGCCCGCTACTTCGACACGCTGCGCAAGACGTGCAAGAAGTGCACGGTCGTCGCCGCCGACCTGCTCGACTCGAGCAACCTCTTCCGCTACGCGAAGGCGTTCAAGAAGCGGGCCCACCACAAGGTGACCGTGTGGGGCCTGCACAACTACTCCGACGTCAACCGCCACCGCTCCGTCCAGACCCGGAAGTTCCTGCGCACGGTGCGCGGCCAGGTGTGGCTGACCGAGACGGGCGGCATCGTCAACTTCGGCAAGCAGTTCCGGTACTCGACGAGGCGCGCGGCGAAGCGCACCAGGTACATGTTCTCGCTGGCGGACCGCTACTCGAAGAAGCGCCGCGGCCAGAAGTCGCGCATCACCCGGCTCTACAACTACTCGTGGCGCGGCGAGACGCGCGGAGCCCGGTTCGACGCCGGTCTGATCGGCCCCAACGGCAACCCGCGGCCGGCGTACAAGGTCTTCAAGGCCAAGCTCAAGCACCGCTCCCGCTGACCTGCTCAGCGCACACTGGAACCGTTCCAGTGTGCGCTACGTTGCGGGCATGAGCGACGAACGCCGCACCCTCACGACGCGTCAGGGCCACCCGGTCCCCGACAACCAGAACACCCGCTCAGTCGGCTCCCGGGGGCCGGCGACGCTCGAGAACTACCACCTCCTCGAGAAGATCTCCCACTTCGACCGGGAGCGCATCCCGGAGCGCGTCGTGCACGCCCGCGGCACCACCGCCTACGGGTTCTTCGAGGCGACGGGCAAGGTCGGCGACGAGCCGATCTCCAAGTACACGCGGGCCAAGCTCTTCCAGGAGGCCGGCAAGCGCACGGAGCTCGCGCTGCGCTTCTCCACCGTGGCCGGCGGCCGCGACTCCTCCGAGGCGGTCCGCGACCCGCGTGGCTTCGCGATCAAGTTCTACACCGAGGACGGCAACTGGGACCTCGTCGGCAACAACCTCGGCGTCTTCTTCATCCGCGACGCGATCAAGTTCCCCGACTTCATCCACTCCCAGAAGCCCGATCCCGTCACCTTCGAGCGCCAGGTCGCCAACCGCGTCTTCGACTTCGCGTCCCAGACGCCCGAGTCGCTGCACATGTTCACGCTCGTGCTCTCTCCGCGCGGCATCCCGGCGTCCTACCGGACCATGCAGGGCTTCGGCGTCAACACGTACAAGTGGGTCAACGAGGCCGGGGACACCGTGCTCGTCAAGTACCACTGGATGCCCAAGCAGGGCGTGAAGTCCTGGACGGAGGCCGACGCGGCGAAGGTCCAATCCGAGATCCTCGGCGTCCACACGAAGGACCTGCACGACGCCATCGAGGCGGGCGACCACCCCGAGTGGGACCTCTACGTGCAGATCATGAGCGACGACGACCACCCGGAGCTCGACTGGGACCCGCTCGACGACACCAAGACCTGGCCGGAGAACGACTTCCCGCTGCGTCACGTCGGCCGCATGGTGCTCAACCGCAACGTCGACAACTTCTTCGTCGAGAACGAGCAGATCGCGTTCGGCACCGGCGTGCTGGTCGACGGCCTCGACTTCTCCGACGACAAGATGCTCGTCGGGCGCACGTTCTCCTACTCGGACACGCAGCGCTACCGCGTCGGCCCCAACTACCTGCAGCTGGCGGTCAACCAGCCCAAGGGCGTCAAGCACCCGGTGGCCACCAACCAGCGCGACGGCGCTATGGCGCAGTACGTCGACGACAACGGCGGCAGCAACCCGCACGTCAACTACGAGCCGTCCATCACCGGCGGCCCGCAGGAGGCGCCGCGTCCCGCGCACGACGCGCAGGGTCCGGTCTACGAGGCGCAGGTCATGCGTCGCCGGATCGAGCGCACCGACGACTACCGCCAGGCCGGCGAGCGCTACCTGCTCCAGGAGGACTGGGAGCGCGACGACCTCGTCGCCAACTGGGTCGCCAACCTCTCCCAGTGCGACCGGGCGATCCAGGAGCGCATGGTCTGGCACCTGTTCATGTGCGAGGACGAGTACGGCGCCCGCGTCGGCGAGGGCCTCGGCATCACCGCCGACGACGTCCGCCACCTCGAGCCGCTGGCCACCCAGACCCTGTCGGAGGCCGAGCTCGAGCGCGTCCGCAACCTGGGCAACAACGGGACCCGCGACGTCAGCGGCCTCGAGATGACGCACTGCGTGCCCAACGAGCACGACGCGCAGGTCGAGTACGCGTAGGGGCCGGTTGGACATGGACGGCCCGTCCGAGGGCGACGCGTCAGCGGCGTCGTCGGGCGTGCCGGCCTGTCCGACCGGCTCCCAACTAATCCAGATCCGCGAAGAGGGCGGCGAGGTCGAGCGCTTCGACCTCGATCGCCTTCGGCGTGATTGTGCCCCTCGCCGACAGTTCGGTGTGGGTGGCGTATCCGCCGGGTGTGGGGTCGGTGAAGACGTGCAGCCTGCGCCCGTCGACGTCGACGACCCAGTACTCCGTGATCCTCGCGGCGGCGTACTTGCCGGTCTTCACGCCCAGGTCGCTTCGGAGGGAGCTGCGTGCGACCTCGACGGCGAGCAGCGCCGTCTCAGGGTGATGCCGCCAGTCGCGACCAAAGGGCTGCACCATCAGATCAGGCAGTGGGCGGGAGTACGGATCAGGAATCGCCACCGGATCCTCGCGATGGAGATCGAAGCGACCATCCGCAAAACCGCGCGAGAGCCACCGTGCGAGCCGTAGAGCGACAACCACATGCGCCGGGCTCTGCTCCATCTCTACGAGCACCCCGTCCAGCAGCTCGAAGCTCGGGCTGTCGGCGAAGACGCCCGCGGCTTCCATGCGCTCGAGCTCGTCCCTCGTGATGCGCCGGACGGTGCGGTCGTCCACCGTGATCGCCATGGGCGGCAGGGTACCTGTGGCCATCTCACTTCACCAGCCGCACGGCGAGGGTGCCGGCGGAGACGTCGCCGGCGCCGCCCATGAGCCCGAGGATCTGCGCGACGTATGCCTGCGTCTCGGCGATCGGCGGCACGCACATGCACGGGGTGACCCGGGCCGGGCCGGCGTTGTAGGCCGCCAGGGCGAGAGGGACGGCGCCGAACTGGCGCAGCAGGTCGCGCATCAGCCGCCCCTGCGCGTCGATGGAGGCGGCGGCGTCGAACGGGTTCGTAGGCCCAGCGAGGCGGCGGTGGCGGGCATCATCTGCGCGATGCCCTGCGCGCCCGCGCCGCTGACCGCGAACGGGTTGAACTTCGACTCGGCGTAGAGCTGCGCGGCGAGGAGGTTGGCCGACACGTTCCAGCGCCGCGCCGCGTTCGCGATGTCGTCCGCGTACTGATCGGGGACGAAGCCCGGCACGGCGGGGTGGCCGTTGGCGTGGTCGGCGAGGCCGCCGTCATCACGCGTACGCGAGGGACTCGACGACGCGGCGTTGAGGACGTACCCGTAGTGCCAGGGCTCCCAGCCGTAGCGCTGCTGGAAGCCGAACCGGCGCGCGTTGGCCGCCAGCCAGCCGTAGGCGGCGTCCGGCCCGAGGTCGAGCTCCGTGCCGTTGCGGTGCAGGGACGTGCCCGGCGGCGCGACCCACTTCGGGTCGGGGTGGCGGGCGAACAGGACGGCCTGCTCGGCGTCGGAGCGGAACGCGGAGGTGATCAGCAGCGCGACGCCGTCGGCGCGGGCGGCGTCGGCCATGCGGTCGAACGCGCGGGCCACGTCGGGGCGCATCGGCTTGCCCTGCCGGTACTCGAGCGGGCCGCCGTACTCGCCGCCGCTGCCGGTCGCGGTCGACGGCGGCTGGGCGGAGAGCTCGGCCTCCGCGGCGGCGTCGACGTCCGTGTGCGCCTTCGCGTCGCCGCGCTCGACCTCCACGCGGCGCGTGACCTTCACCGCGACGCGCACCGGCGCGAGGCCACCCGCGTCGGGGAACGAGACCTCCCCCTTCCCCGGCCCGTTGCGCCGCACCACGGCGAGCGCGGCGTCGCGCCCGAGCTGCAGGTAGGCATCCTCCTCGAGGTGGGTCGGGTTCGCGACGCCGTCGATCACCGCCGGCTCGAACAGGCGCGGGTAGGCGTCGAGCATCGCCCGCGCCCCGGCGAGGGCGGCGAGATCTGCCGTCCGCTGCGCGGCCGAGCGCGCACCGATCCCACGGGCCACCGCGCCGAGGATCAGCGCACCGATCAGCAGCCCGCACAGGCCGCCGACGACGAGGAGTGCCGCCTGGCCAGATTCCGTGCCGACGCGCTTCAGGGTGCGCCTGGCGGGGCAGAGCACCCGCATGCTCGACGAAGACACCATCACCGCTCTACGCGGAGTCACGCTCGTCGCCGACGGCACAGAGGTCGGCGAGGTCCAGGAGGTCTACACGCACTCGTGGGACGACCGCCCCGCCCTGCTGGCGGTGGAGACCTCTGAGGGCCCGGCGCTCGTCCCGCTGGTGGACGGTCAGACGGAGCCGTCCGGCGGCCAGCTCGAGGTCGCCTTCGCCAGCGACCTCATCGCCGGGGCGCCGAGCGCCACGGACGACGCCCTCACGGCCGACGACTTCGAGGCCGTCTACGCCCACTACGGCATCTCCGACGCCACCATGCGCGAGGATTCCGGCGCCTTCCGCGACGGCGCCGGCAGCGGCGCCGACCCGCGCTCGGACGACGCGGCCGACGACGCGCAGCAGGGCCACCCCTAGGCGGGCTCCAACCGCGGCCGTCACGCCCGCACCCCTTCCGGGACACGCTGGACGGGGGCGAGGCCGAGCGCGGCCAGCCGGCGTGCCGCGAACCCCGCGGGCGGCGCGAGCAGCGCTGCCGGCGGGCCGAGCGCCGACAGGGACGCCAGCCCGAGACCGGCGACCACCGGGTCGGTGACGGCCAGCAGCAGCTCGTCGGCCTGCGCGAGCAATGCGTCGGCCGCGTCGTCGCGGCCGCTGAGTCCGATCACGACGGGCACACCCGGCGCCGCGGCGATGGCGTGCCAGAGCATGGGCGACGTCGGCGCGCACCGTGTTGCCCGCCGCGGCCGCGACGAGATCGCGCTCGCACAGGCGCCGCGCCAGCCCGCGGGCCGCGGCGAACGACGGGCCGGCGGCGACGCGCTCCTCGGGCAGCAGGACCAGGACGGCTTTGGCGCGGTGCGCACGGCGCAGCGTCGCCGCCACACCGCCGGCGGCGGCGAGCAGCACGTCGGGCGGCGCGAGGACGCCGACGATCCCCGCGGGCGACGGCGCCGCGACCGGCCGGGCGCGTGCGGGCGCGACCGGCGCGACGAAGAGCGCCCCGGCGCGGCTCGAGCAGCTCGCTCACGGCCGCGAGTCCTCCCCGTCGCCGCCGCGGACGACGGTGCGGGCCACCGGCGCGGCCTCCGCGCCCGCGTCGGCCTCCTCCGTGGCGGCGAGCGCGGCGGCGAGCGGCGGCGCGAAGGCGCGCGGCGCGACCTTCACCCGCACGTGGCGGCCGTCGATGACGAAGGTCGAGCGCTCGATCGCGGGCCCGAGCGCGTCCTCGATGGCCGCCTTCGGATCGGCGTCCTGCAGCATCGCCACCGCCCCGGCCTCCGCGGCCGCCCCCGCCCGCTCGTGCGCGCGCCCCGCCGCCAGCACCTGCACCGCCGCCGCGACGACGAGCACGAGCACCGGCAGGAGGGCGATGACCTCGACGCTCGCCTGGCCCCGGTCCCTCACTGCTGGCTCGCGAAGGTCGCGTGGGCGGTCAGCGAGCCGAGGCGCAGGCCCGGGATGACCGTCGGGATGCGCACGCGCACGGCGACGCCCCCGTCCGTGTCGTCGACGGCGACCCGGTGGTCCAGCGACGCCGGCAGCGCACGGCGGGCCGCCGCGAGCTCATCCGTCCCGACCGCCTGGGCGCGGGCGGCCGCGCGCGCCGCCGCGCCCGCCGACCAGTGCACGTGCGCCGCCAGCACGCACTGCCAGGCGCCGGCCAGCAGGACGGCCAGGACCGGCAGGAGGACGGTGAGCTCCACTGCCGCCTGGCCGGATTGACTTCGGGGATCGGGCATGTGCCCACGATCCCGCGGCGCGGGTTGCGGATCCAGACGGAGGTGTTACAAGAGCGCGGAGGAAGTGGCTCAGTACTCGCGCCAGGTACGGATCACGACCGTGAACCCGTAGGCCGAGGCGCCGATGAGCGCGAACCACAGCAGGATCAGCGGCCCGTTGTCGTCCCAGAACCGGCCGGTGGCGATCAGCGCGAAAGCCAGCGTCGTGGCGCTGCCGTACAGCAGCAGCCGCCGTTGTTCGGGCATGTCGAACAGCAGCGTGCGGTTCTCCATGTACATCCGGTAGGCGAAGAAGCCGAACCCTCCGAGGAAGAGCACGGAGATGATGTTGCCCACCGTGTTGCTCGCCGTGAGGCCGCCCGGCGCGAAGGAGACCAGCGCGGCGAGCGCGACGATGATCGCGACGTTGCGGACGGTCCGGTTCACGAGCCTGAGTCTAAGTCACGGACCATGCGGCCGATGATCGTGTCCGCGTCGTAGCCCACGCCCGCCCAGAACGCGCGCGCGCCCGCGTCCTCGAAGGCGACGAGCGCGCTGATCCGGGCCGCTCCCTGGTCCACGAGCCACGCCTCGGCGGCCCACACCAACTGCGACCCGAGGCCGGCGCGGCGCGCCGACGGAAGCACGGCCAGCCGGTACAGGTTCCCGCGCCAGCCGTCCCACCCGGCGACGATCGCGCCCACCAGCGCCCCGTCCCCGCCGTCGGTGACGAAGACCGCCGAGCGCTCCAGCACGATCCGGATCGCCTCCGCGGAGTCGACCGTCACCGCGTGCGGCGTTCGCGCCACCGACCACAGCGCGAGAAGCGCGGAGATGTCGTCGGCGGTGGCCCGCCGGACGCTCAAGCCGCGATGGGCAGCGGCACGGGGGCCGGCACCGGCTCGGGCACCGGAACGGCGTCCTCCGGGGTGGGCCCGCCGTCGGCCGGCAGCGCCGCGAAGCGGTAGCCGACGCCGAAGTGCGTGTGGATGTAGCGCCAGTCCGGCGAGACGCGCTCGAGCTTGGAGCGCAGCTTGCGGACGAAGACGTCGACGGAGCGATCGCCGTGCGCCATCGCGTAGCCCCAGACCCGCTGGTAGATGTCCTCGCGCTGGAGCACCTGCCCCTCGGCGGACGCCAGCAGCTGCAGCAGCTCGTACTCGCGCCGGGTGAGCTCCACGGAGGTGCCGCGGACGAAGGCCTGGAACTGGTCGGGGCGGACCTCGAGCTCACCGGCGGCGACCGTCTCGACGTCCCCGCCGGACTCGGCGACGGTGCGACGGCGCACGACGGCCTCGACCCGGGCGATGAGCTCCTCCGGATGGCAGGGCTTGGTCATCCAGTCGTCGGCGCCCATGCGCAGACCACGCACGCGCTGGGCGACGGACGCACGCTCGGTGACCACGATGAGCCCCAGGGACGGCAGCTTGGTCGCCACCGACTCCAGGTAGGCCCACGCCTGCGGGCCGAGCACGGTGAGGTCGACGACCAGCGCGTCCAGCCGCATGGAGACGAGCGCGTCCACGGGGAGCGCGCCCTCCGTGACCCGGTACTCCCAGGCCATGTCCTCGAGCCGACGCGCGAGGACGCGGACGAAGCCACTGTCGTTGTCGATGACGGCGATGCGCATGCTCACCGGAGAATAAGCCGCCGAGCGGTCGCGGTTACCGCTCGTCACAAGCTGTTCACAAGCCGGCGGGCGGAGAGTGCGGGCGCGACGCGTCCGAGAACTCCCGGAACAGCCCGGTCTCCACGAAGGCGACCTGCTCGCCGATGTCCACCGCGTTGTCGCCCAGCCGCTCCAGCGCGCGGGCCATGAGCATCATCGTCATCGCCCATTCGCGGCGTGTCCGCGTCGTCGCCGATCTCCACCGCGCGGCGGAAGACGGCCCGGTTGAGGCGGTTGATCTCGGCGTCCTGGCGGACGAGGTCCTCGGCGAGGGGGACGTCGCGCAGGGCGAACGCCTGCTTGCACTGGCGCGCCTGCGAGCCGGCCAGCGCGCCCATCTTGCAGATCATCTCGAGCATCGCGTCGTCCGTCGGCGGGTCGTGGCCGACCAGCGGGACGAGCTTGGCGATGTTCACGCACTGGTCGCCCATGCGCTCCACGTGCTTGATGACGTGCAGGACGGCGGCGATCAGGCGCAGGTCGCCGGCGACAGGGGCCTGCAGGGCGAGCAGCGACAGGATCGACTGGTGGACCTCCAGGAAGCGGCCGTCGACGCGGTCGTCGTCGGCGATGACCATCTGCGCGAGCTCGACGTCCTGGTGGTTGACGGCCTCGATGGCCCGTTCCAGCGAGGTGACGACGATGTCGATCGCGCCGAGCGCCTGCTCCTCGAGGCGGGCGAGCTCCCCTCGGAACGCGGTGCGGGCGGTCTCCGGCACGGCGTCCTAGCCGAACTTCCCGGTGACGTAGTCCTCCGTGCGCTTGTCACTGGGGTTGGAGAAGATCACGTCCGTCTCGTCCATCTCGACGAGCTCGCCCGGATCGCCGCTCTTGGAGATGTTGAAGAACGCCGTGTAGTCGCTCGAACGCGCCGCCTGCTGCATGTTGTGCGTGACGATGACGATCGTGAAGTCCTTCTTGAGCTCCGCGATCAGGTCCTCGATGGCGAGCGTGGCGATCGGGATCCAGGGCCGACGCCGGCTCGTCCATGAGCAGGATCTCCGGCTCGACCGCGCAGGCCCGCGCGATGCACAGGCGCTGCTGCTGGCCGCCCGAGAGGCCGGCGCCCGGCTTGCCCAGGCGGTCCTTGACCTCGTCCCAGAGGTGCGCGCCGCGCAGCGACTTCTCGACGATGGCGTCCATGTCGGCCTTGGGCAGCTTGCGGTTGTTGAGCTTGAGGCCGGCGGCGACGTTCTCGTAGATCGACATCGTCGGGAACGGGTTGGGCGACTGGAAGACCATGCCGATCTTCTGGCGCACGCTGACGGGATCGATGCCGGTGGCGTAGATGTCCTCGTCCTCGACCTTGATCGTGCCCGCGCACGGTAGGCGCCCGGCACCAGCTCGTGCATGCGGTTGATGGAGCGCAGGAAGGTCGACTTGCCGCAGCCCGACGAGCCGATCAGCGCCGTCACGTGGTTGCGCCGCATCGTCACGTTGACGTCCTTGACGGCGTGGAAGTCCCCGTAGTAGAGGTTGAGGTCGGTGACCTCGAGGCCCTCGCCGGCCGGGGCCGGGTCGGTGGCGCGCGGGGAGGCGGCCGGGGCGGTCTCCGTTGCGGGGGTGGTCTTCTCTGGGGTGCTCACGTTCATGTCGGTCATCGAATCTCCGTTCCGAAGCGCCGGTAGATGAACCGGCCGACGAGGTTGAGGAGCATCACGATCAGGATCAGCGTCAGCGCCGCGGCCCATGCGCGGTCGATGAAGGCCTCCTTGGGGATGCCGGGTGACTTGTACTCGTTGAAGGCGAAGACGGCGAGGTTCTGCATCCGGCCGCTGAACGGGTTGGTGTTCAGCGAGTCCACGACGCCCGTGGTGATGACGAGCGGCGCCGTCTCCCCCATCACGCGGGAGATCGACAGCATCACGCCGGAGACGATGCCGGCGAGGGCCGTGGGCAGCACGACCTTGGTGATGATCCGCCACTTGGGGACCCCCAGGCCGTAAGCCGCCTCGCGGAGCTTGTCCGGGACGATGCGCAGGACCTCTTCTGTCGAGCGCACGACGATCGGGATCATCAGGACCATCAGGGCCACGGAGCCCATGAACCCGAGCCGGATGCCCGGGCCGAAGAACACGGAGAACAGCGCGAAGACGAACAGGCCGGCGACGATCGACGGGATGCCCGTCATGACGTCGACGAAGAAGGTGAGGTACTTCGCGAGCTTCTTGCCGTGGCCGTACTCGACCAGGTAGATCGCGGTCATGATGCCGATCGGCACGGCCATCAGGGTGGCCACGCCGGTGATGATCAGCGTGCCGAGGATCGCGTGGTAGGCGCCGCCGCCGGCCCCGATGACGTTGCGCTCCGTGACGGTGAAGAACTCGTGTCGAAGCGCGCGAGGCCCTTGCTGATCACCGTGTAGAGGACGGAGACGAGCGGGACGCAGACCAGCAGGAAGGCGTAGGAGACGCCGAAGGTGATCGCCCGGTCGGTCGCGCGCCGGGAGTTCTCCACCGCCCGCGAGACGATGTAGATGCCCGCGATGGAGACCAGGGCACCGAACACGAGGGCGACGCCCGGGGCGACGCCGGTGCCGGCGATCAGCGCGAGGGCGATGAGGAGGCCGGCGGCGGCGATGGCCCACGCGGCCCACTTGGGCAGCGCCCCGCGGTCGAGCCGGAAGGTGGGGGTGGCGACCGTGGCGCCCATCAGACGACCTTCTGCGAGCGGCCGATGACGGCCCGCGCGCCCATGTTGATGGCGAGGGTGATCGCGAACAGCACGAGGCCGGAGGCGATGAGGGCGTTGATCTCGACCCCGGAGGACTCGGGGAAGTTCAGCGCGACGTTGGCGGCGATCGTCGACGGGTTGCCCGACGAGATCAGGTTGAGGGTGACGTCACCGGAGACGGAGAGGATGATCGCGACGGCCATGGTCTCCCCCAGCGCGCGGCCGAGGCCGAGCATGGAGGCGGAGATCAGCGCGGAGCGGCCGAAGGGCAGGACGGTCATGCGGATCATCTCCCAGCGGGTCGCGCCCAGGGCCAGCGCGGCCTCGCGCTGCGCCCGCGGCGTCTGGGAGAAGACCTCGCGGACGACGGCGGTGATGATCGGCAGGATCATCACCGCGAGGACGATGCCGACGACGAGCATCGTGCGGCCGGTGACGGAGGGCGGGCCCTTGAAGAAGGGCAGGAAGTCGGCGTGCTCGGAGAGCCACTCCTGCGCGCCGACGGCCGCCGGGCCGAGGACGGCGATGCCCCAGAGGCCGTAGATGACGCTGGGGATCGCGGCCAGCAGGTCGATCAGGTAGCCGAGCGGCTGGGCGATGCGCTTGGGTGCGTAGAAGGTGATGAACAGCGCCACCGCGACCGCCATCGGGACGGCGATGATGATCGCGATGGTCGCGGCCAGCAGCGTGCCGAAGACCAGCGGGGGCGATGTAGCCCCGCCAGGTCGTCGAACCCGTTGACCGCCGGGATCGCCTTCGCGATGAGGAAGAAGGCGACCCCGGCCAGCAGCAGCAGGATCAGGGCGCCCGCGCCGGTGGCGGCACCGGCGAAGATGCGGTCGCCCCGGCGCGATCACGAGCCGATCGCCTCGACGGCCGGCTGGGCCTTCGTGCGGATGGCGTCCGAGATCGGGGCGGAGCCGGCGTTCTGCGCGGCGGCGTCCTGGCCCTCCGGGCTGATGACGTAGCTCAGGTAGCCCTTGACCAGCTCGGCTTCCTTGGCGTCGTCGTACTTGGTGCAGGCCATCGCGTAGGAGACGAGGACGATCGGGTACTCGCTCGCGTCGTCCGTCTTGCGGTTGACCGAGTAGGTGACCATGTTCGCGCCGGGCTCCTGGTTCTGCTCGGAGTTCTCGACGACCTTCGCCGCGGCCTCGGCGGACGGCTCGACGCCCTCGCTGCCGACCTCGACGGCGACCTTGCCCAGGTCACCGGCCTGGCTGGCGTCGGCGTAGCCGATGGTGTTCTTGCCGTTCTGGACGGCGTCCACGACGCCGGAGGTGCCCTCGGCGGCCTCCTGGCCCTTGACCGGCCACGCGTCCGCCGGCTCGTCCGTCCAGGTGTCCGGAGCCGTCTGGTTCATGTAGTCGGTGAAGTTCTTCGTCGTGCCCGAGTCGTCCGAGCGGTGGACGACCGTGATGCGCTCGCTCGGGGAGCTTGGCGTCCGGGTTCTCCTTGGCGATGGCGGGGTCGTCCCACTTGGTGATGTCGCCGTGGAAGACCTTGGCGATCAGGTCGGAGGACAGCTGCAGCTTCTCGACGCCGTCGACGTTGTAGATGACCGCGATCGGCGAGATGTAGACGGGGACCTCGACGAAGTTGTCCTTGCCGCCGCAGCGCTTCTGCGCGGCGCTGAGCTCGCCCTCGTCGTCCGAGAACGCGGAGTCCGTGCCGCCGTAGGCGATGCCGCCGGCGTTGAACTGCTCGCGCCCGCCGCCGGAGCCGACGGGGTCGTAGGAGATGGTGACGCCCTCGTTGGCCGTCTGGAAGCCGGCGATCCAGGCCTGCTGGGCGGCGTCCTGCGAGGAGGCGCCGGCGCCGGCGAGCTTGCCGGAGAGCTTCTTGCCGTCGCTGGTCTTGGCCGCGGGTGCGGCGTTCTCGGCTTCCTTGTCGCCGCACGCTGCCACGCCCGTGGCGAGGCACGCCGTGGCGGCGAGTCCGAGGATTCTGTGGATGTTCGTGTTCATGCCAGGGAGCGTCCGTGATGGACAGGGGTCATCCTGTTACCGGGCTGTGGCCGTGCTGTGAAAGGGTTGTGAACGACCCGTTCACCGGCTCGGGCGCGAAGCGGTAGCCGAAGCCGAAATGGGTGTGGATGAAGCTCCACTCCGGCAGCGCCTCGGCGAGCTTGGCCCGCAGCTTGTGGATGTACACGTCCACGGAACGGTCGTCGTGGCGCAGCGTTCCGCCCCACGCCGCCTCGTAGAGCGCCTCACGCGTGATGATGCGGCCGGCGCGGTCGGCGAGGGCGGCGAGGACGTCCAGTTCGCGCACGGACAGGCTCAGCGCGCGGCCACGGGCGAGCACGAGATGCTCATCCGGCACGGATCTCCAGGTCCCCGACGACGTACACACCCCTGAACGGTGCCTGCCGGATCCCGTCAGCCGGTTATCAGCTTGTGAACGCCTCGTACAACGCGTCCAGCTCCCGCTGGGCCTCCTCGGCCTTGCGGCCCTGCAGCGTCTGCAGCCGCGCCTCCAGCCGCTCGATCCGCTCCTCCAGCGGAGGCGACGTCAGGGGTCTGACCCTTTTGTCGCGCCTTGGGCTTGGGCGCGTTCTCGCGCTCGGCGCGGATGCGGACGTACTCGGGCCAGCCGCCGACGTAGGAGTGCAGCGTTCCGTCCTCCACGGCGACCGTGCGGGTGCCGACGGCGTCCAGCAGCGCCCGGTCGTGGGAGACGAGCAGGACGGCGCCCGGGAAGTCCTGCAGCGCGGACTCGAGCGCCTCGCGGGACTCGAGGTCGAGGTGGTTGGTCGGCTCGTCGAGGACGAGCACGTTGGCGCCGCTGGCGACCAGGCAGGCGAGGGACAGGCGCTGGCGCTCGCCGCCGCTGAGCCCGTCGACGGGCTTCTCCGCCGCCTCGCCGCTGAACAGGAAGCGCCCGAGCAGCGAGCGGACCTCCATCGGCTTGAGGCCGGTGGCGCGGGCGGCGGACTCGAGCACGGTGCCCGTGGCGCCGACGACCTCGGCGTGCTGGCTGAGCAGGCCCGAGCTGGAGGTTGTGGCCCTTGCGCAGCTTGCCCGCGTCGAGCTCCTTCTCGCCCGTGAGGATCTTCAGCAGGGTGGACTTGCCGGCCCCGTTGGCGCCCACGACGGAGACGTGCTCGCCGCGCTCGAGCCAGAACTCGGCGTCGTGCAGCAGCGTCTTGCCGGGGACGGAGACCGCCGCGTCCTCGAGCTCGAAGATGACGCGGCCGGTGCGCTCGGGCTTCTTGAACTGGAAGCCCAGGCCCGCGGAGTCCTTCGGGTCGGTCTTGAGCTTCTGCATCTTGCCGAGCTGCTTGGCCCGGGACTGGGCCTGCTTGGCGCGCGTGCCCGCGGAGAAGCGGTCCACGAAGCGCTGCAGCTTGGCGATCTCGGCGTTCTGCTTCTCGATCGCGCGGCCGAGCGCCAGCTCGCGCTGGGCCTTCTCCTGGCGCCAGGCGTGCCAGGTCCCGGCGAAGAACTTCGAGCGCCCGCCCTCCAGCTCGAGCACGGCGGTGCCGACCGCCTCGAGGAACCAGCGGTCGTGCGCGACGAGGACGACGGCGGCGTCGCAGGTGGTGAGGTAGTTCTCCAGCCACTCGAGGCTCGTGATGTCGAGGTGGTTGGTGGGCTCGTCGAGCAGCAGCAGGTCGGGGTCGCCGCTGAGCGCCCGGGCCAGGGACGCCCGGGTGAGCTCGCCGCCGGAGAAGGTGGCCAGGTCGCGGTCGAGGTCGTGGTCGGCGAATCCGAGGCCGTGCAGCGTGGCGTTGACGCCCTCCCGCCAGCCGTAGCCGCCGGCGTGCTCGAGCGCGACCTGGGCGGCGGAGTAGGCGTCGAAGACCGTCATGTCCCCGTCCGCCATCTTGTGCTCGAGGTCGGAGAGCTCGGCCTCGAGATCGAGCAGCTCGGCGCAGCCGCCCAGCACGTAGTCGCGCAGGGAGGTGCCGTCCTCGCGTGGCGGCCGCTGGTCGTGCAGCTTGATGCGCGTGCCCTTGGCGAAGGTCAGCTGACCGCCGTCGATGGAGGTCTCCCCGGACAGCATCCGCAGCAGCGTCGTCTTGCCCGCGCCGTTGCGTCCGGCCAGGGTCAGCCGGTCGCGGCGCTCCAGCTTGAAGGAGACGCTGCGGAAGAGCGGGGTGCCCGCCATGTCCTTGGCGAGTTCTGACGCCTGTGCGACAGCCATGCCCGATAGGCTACGAAGCACGATGAAGCGCCTCGGGACCGCCCTCCTCCTCAACTGCGCGACGCTGCTGGTGTTCGCCTCCTTCGCCCTCGCCGACTCGCAGAACGATCACGGCGAGGGCTGGTTCGGGGAGACGACGGACCTCGACATCACCATCGCCGGCTTCATCCTCATCGCCGGCTTCCCACTGATCATCCTGATCAACTCGCTGATCCTGTGGCGCCTGGACAAGCGCAAGGACGCGCGCAAGGCGGCGACGAAGGCTCGCGCGGCCCGCGCCGACGCCCGCGGCGGCTGGTAGCTACGCCGCCCGGCGCGCCGCGTCGGACAACACGCCGTCCCATCCCTCCGCGAGGCGCGCCAGCGAGCGCTCCCAGGTGCGCGTCTGCACCGCCGCGAAGCCGCCCTCGGCCAGGCGGCGGCGGGCGCGGCGGGAGCGGGCGAGGCTGACGAGCGTCCGGGCGATGACGTCGGCGTCGGGCGGGCAGAGGACGCCGGAGCGGCCGTCCTGGACGAGCTCGGACGGGCCGCCGGCGTCGACCGCGACGACCGGCAGGCCGGACGCCTGGGCCTCCAGGATCACCTGGCCGAAGGTGTCGGTCTCAGAGCAGAAGCAGAACAGGTCCGCGGAGGCGTAGGCCACTGCCAGCGCGTCCTCCTCCAGCCAGCCGAGGAAGGTCACGTGTTCGCCGAGGCGCGCGCGCAGCGTCGTCTCCTCCGGGCCGCCGCCGGCGAGGACCAGGTGCAGCCGCGGGTCGCGCTCGCGGGCGGCCAGGAAGGCGTCGGCGAGCAGGTCCGTCCCCTTCTCGGCGGCCAGGCGGCCGGCGTAGAGGACCTCCACGCGGTCGGCCGGGTGCTCGGCCGCGGAGCTGCGGGCCGAAGGCGCCGCGGTCGACGCCGCGGTCCCAGCGGCGGACCTTCGCCGCCCGGATGCCGAGGGCGGCCAGGGCCCGGTCGGCCGGGCGCGACGGCGAGAGGACGCGATCGCAGCGCCCGTAGAAGGCCGACAGGATCGCCGTCATGGCGCTCGCCGGCGGCGCGGTCGCCCGTGCGCAGGCCCGCGTAGGCGGCCAGCTCCGTGTGGTAGGAGCCGACGAGCGGCAGCCCGCCGACCTGGCAGACGACGGCGGCGGCGATCCCGGCGGGGCCGGGCGCGGTGACGTGCACGAGGTCGTAGCGGCCGTCGGCCAGCGCCTCGCACCACGGCGGGCAGGCTCGGCACGCCGACGGAGACGCCGCCGAGGTCGACCTCGGCGACGGAGGCGAGGCGGCGGTCGACGTCCGCGTCCGTGCCGATCAGCTCGACGTCGAAGCCCGGCACGCCGCGCTCGCGGACGCGGTCGAGGGTGCGGGCGACGCCGTGGGTGGCGCCGATGCCGTCCGCGACGATCGCCACCCGTGGCCGCTGGCCCGCACGGCGCGTCAGCCGGCCGATCTCCTGCCCCTGGAAGGCGGTCGCCGGCAGGTAGGGGACGGCGGGCAGGCAGGCCTCGAAGACCCGCACCGGCAGCGTGCCGTCGACGGGCGCCCCCGCGGCGGCGCGCAGCGCCCGCTCGTGCACCCGGCGGGCCCGGCGGGCGACCTCCGCGTGTCCCTCTCGCTGCAGCAGCGCGACGGGGTCCTCCTCGATGCCGACGGCGTCCAGCCACGCGGCGACGAGCGCCCGCGCGTCCTCCGGGCGCAGCGAGCGGCCGAGGACGTCGCCCGTCCGGGTGATCTGCTGGGCCATGGCCAGCACCGCGGTCACGTCGGGGGCGCCGCCGGTCTCCCGCCCCAGCGTCCGCACCGCGATCGCCAGGGCCGCGTGCGCCCACTTCGCGGCGGAGCCCTCGTCGCCGCCCGCCGCGGCGCGGCCTGCGCGGACGTGGGCGAGGAAGCCGCGCCAGTGCCCGGCGGCGGGCGTCTCCGTCCAGGTGCGGCCGATGTCGACACCCGCATGGTCGTCGGACCCGCCCGTGCCGGTGCCGCCGCGCGTGTCGATGGTGATCGCGGCGGGTGCGTTGAGCTCCGGGGCGCGGGCGCCGTTACGGACCTCCCAGGCGCCGAACAACTGGGCCAGCCGGCGGCGGTGCGCCGAGGTCAGCGGCGCCCCCACGTCGAAGAAGGGGTGGGCCAGCGCGTTCGCGATCCCGCGTTCGGTCAAGTAGCCGGCGACATCTTCGACGTCCCCGCGCGAGCCGTTGCAGCTCGTCGTGATCGGCCGGTGTGATGCCCCAGCAGAGGACGTGGACGGCGTGGTCGGAGCGCGGGAAGCGCGCCGTGAGCTCCTCGGAGACGAAGGCGTCCTCGTGGCGCTCGGCCAGCTCCAAGGCGCCATCGATGACGTCGTGGTCGGTGAGGGTGACGAAGTCCATCCCCCGGCGCTTGGCCAGCGCGTAGACCTCCTCGGGCGGCGTGGCGCACTCGGGCAGGCCGAGGGCGCGGGACACGCCGAGCTTGGCGACCGCGCTGGCGGTGGAGTGGCAGTGCAGGTCGACCCGGGTGGTCGACGGGGTCTCTGTCTCGTTCATCACCACGCACTCTCCCTGCGCGAAACCACCTCACGGTGACCGTTCGGTGAAGGTAGGTTGCCGGGTGCATGTCCGTCACCTACGAACGCGAGGGCAGCGCCGCCGTCCTGCGCATCGCTCGCCCCGAACGCCGCAACGCCGTCGACGGGCCCACCGCCGCGGCCCTCCTCGACCGCTTCCACGAGTTCTCGGACGACGACGGCGCGCGTGTCCTGATCCTCGCCGGCGACCCGGAGGCGTTCTGCGCGGGGGCCGACCTGAAGGCGATCACCACGCTCGAGCCCGACGCCCGCGGCGGCCCGCTCGGCTTCACCCGGCTGCAGTCGCCCAAGCCGACGATCGCGGCCGTGTCGGGCTACGCGGTCGCCGGCGGCTTCGAGCTCGCCCTGTGGTGCGACATGCGCATCGCCGACGCCACGGCCACCTTCGGCTGCGCGGAGCGCCGCTGGGGCGTCCCGCTCATCGACGGCGGCACCCAGCGGCTGCCGCGGATCATCGGCATGGGCCGCGCCCTCGAGCTGATCCTGACCGGCCGCATGGTCGGCGCGGAGGAGGCGCTCGGCATGGGCCTCGTCAACGAGATCGCCGACGACCCCGTGGCGCGCGCGCTGGAGCTGGCCGAGGTGCTGGCCGGCTTCCCGCAGGAGACGATGCTCTCCGACCGCCGGGCCGCGGCCGAGGGCTTCGGCCTACCCCTGACGGACGCGCTCGCGCTCGAGGCCCGGCTCGGCCGCGAGGTCCTCGCCGTCGGGGTCGAGGGCGCGGGACGCTTCGCCGGTGGCGCGGGTCGCGGTGGCGACGGCCTGCAGGCATAGGCCCGCCACGAGTCCCCAGAAGGACGCGCCGATGCCCAGCGCCGTGATGCCGGAGGCGCCGACCACGAGCGTCACAGTGGCCGCCTCCCGGTAGCGCTCGTCGCCGACGGCGCTGGCCAGCGCGGCGCCGAGCGTCCCCAGCAGGGCGAGGCCGGCCACCGCCTCCACGAGGAGCGCGGGCGCCGCGATCACGAACGCGGTCGCGACGCTCGCCGACAGGCCGAGGACGACGTAGCCGCCGCCCATGGCCACCGCCGCGATCCAGCGCTTCTGCGGGTCGGGATGCGCGTCCGGCCCGGCGTTGAGCGCCGCCGTGATGGCCGCGAGGTTGACCGCGTGGGCGCCGAAGAAGGCCCCGATCACGCTGCCCGTCCCCGTCGCGAGCAGCAGCGGGCGCAGCTTCGGACGGAAGCCGAAGGACGCGAGCACGCCCATCCCGGGGACGTTCTGCGACGCCATGGTGACGATGAACAGCGGCAGCGCGATGCTCACCAGCGCGCCGACGGTGAAGGCCGGCGTGACGAACACGGGATGCGGCCACAGGTCGCCGGAGAGGTGCACCGGCCGGTCGATGAGCACGGCGGCGATGGCGACGACGAGCGCGGCGGGGACCGCCCACAGCTTCGCGACCCGGCTGAGGACGAGCCAGGTGACGATCACGGGTGCGGCCAGCGTGGGCAGATCCACCGCGGCGCGGACGGGCGCCAGGCACAGCTGCAGGACGACGCCCGCCAGCATGGCGCTGGCGATCGGGACGGGGATCCGGGCGATCAGGCGCCCGAGCGCACCCCAGGTACCCGCGAGCGCGAGCAGCACGCCGCAGACCACGAACGCTCCGACGGCGGCGGGGAACCCGCCGTCGACCGTGCCGGTCGCCGCCAGCAGGGCCGCGCCCGGCGTGGACCAGGCGACGCTGATCGGCATCCGCGTGCGGCGGCTGAGCACGACGCACAGCGGCGCCATCACGATGCACAGCGCGAACAGGGCCGACGCCGCCTCGGCGCGGGTCGCCCCCACCCCGCGCAGGCCCGCGAGCACGACGGTGAAGGAGCTGGCGAAGCCGACGGCGGCCGCGACCAGCCCGGCGACGACGGGCTGCCTCACCCCAGGTGGTCTAGCGCTTCTTCTTCAGCTTGATCGCGACCTTGGTGCCCTTGCTCTTGGTCTTGCCCGCCTTCGGCGACTGCGACTTCACGCGTCCGCCCTTCGGCCCCTTGACCCTGCCGAGCCTGCAGTTGGCCTGCTTGAGCGCCTTCTTGGCCTGCTTGCGCGTCTTGCCCTTGAGCTTGGGGACGGCGCATTGCTTCGCCGCGGGCGCGACGGTCGGCGTCGGGGTCGGGGAGGCGGTCGGGGCGACCGTCACGGTGGGTGTCGGGGTGGCCGTCACCACCGGTGGGGGCGTCACGATCGTGAAGGCCACGGCCTTCGTGGCGGTCACCGCGCCCGGGTCGGTGGCCGTGATGGTCAGGGAGTGCGCACCGTCGCCCAGCGCCGCGGCGGGCGTGAAGGGCGATGTGCAGGCCGCTGCGGCGGCGGCGTCGAGGGCGCACGTGAACGTCGCGCTGCGGTTGGCCGAGAAGGTCGTCGCCGGCTGGCGGTCGCTCCCGGATGCGGCCGGCCCGGTGGCGGTGACCACCAGCGGATCGGCCTTGATCGCTCCGAGCGCGTCGACGAGGCCGGAGCCGACCTGGAAGGGCGTGAACGCGCCGATGGCCGTCGCCGAGCTCTTCTGGTTGGCCTTCACCTGCGCGGGCGTGAGGCCCGGCGCCAGCTGGAGCTGGAGCGCGGCCACCCCGGCCGCGTGCGGCGCCGCCGCCGAGGTCCCGCTGAAGCGCCGGATGCCGCTGTCGACGTAGCCGAAGAAGGAGTTCGCACCGCGGTTCGTCGCGGTCACGTCGGGCTTCGAGAGCACCTCCGGTGCCGCCAGCGCCGAGGTGCCGGGCACGGGCGCGAAGAGGTGCGTCACGGGGCCACGACCGGAGAAGTCCTCCGGGGCCGAGGTCGTGTCGTAGGCGATGGCGCCGACCGTCTGGGCGGCGGCGGTGCCGTTGTGGCCCCAGATCGTCGGGCCGACGGTGTCGACCCCGCCGCCGGTGGGGTACTCGAGGCTCGAGATGCGAGCGCCGTTGTTGTGGACGACGAACTGCAGGCGGGGGTTGCCGGCGCTCGAGGGCCGGCGGGAGATGATGATCTGGCGCGGGACGGAGAGCGTGCCGCCCGTGAGCGTGATGAACTCGAGCGGCAACTGGGTCGTGGCGTTGACGTTGCGGCTGCCGGTCGTGTTGACGAGCGTCCCGTTGAAGAGGACCCACATGTCGTAGTCGGTGTCGACGGCGCCGCGCGGGTTGGCCCAGTTGAGCACGAGGTTGAGCGTCCCGTTCCCGCCCGGCACGTTCGTGCCGATGTCGAAGGTCGGATCCGCGTCCGCGCCGGGATCGAAGTCCATGCATGTGCTCCCCGCCGGGAAGTTCGGGCCGCTGCTGACGGCAGTGGGGCAATCCGTCGACCGGAAGGCCGAGGCCTCCCAGGACCCGATGTCGCGATCGGCGGCGTCGACCTGGCCGTTGTTGAAGGCCATGGAGAAGTAGGCGACGCCCGCGTCCGTGACTTCCGTGACGGCGTTGGCGATCGCCCCGTCCTGGTACATCGGCTCCGCGCGGTTGATGACGTCGTCGACGATGATGTCCGCGCCGGCGTCCTTGAGCGCGACGATGTTGGCGGCGAACTCGGTCTCCCCGCCGAAGGCCGTCGCGTAGAGCAGCTCCGCACCGGGCGCGACGTCGTGGACGATCTGGGCCATGGCGCGGCCCTCGTCGCCGGTGGTGCCGCCAGGGGCCGGGGTGAAGTCGTTCAGGACGGTCACCGGGGTCGTGTGCCCGCACGGGTTGCCCGGGCCCGGCAGATCGCCGCTCGCGATGTCCTGCGCGGCGGTGGTGCCGGGCGGCGCCGCGGTCCCCTTCTTCGTGTCGAAGGAGTCCGACAGGATGCCGACCTTCACGCCCGTCCCGTCGACGCCGTAGGTCGCCTTCGCGATCGCCGCCTTCAGCTGGGCGTCGCCCTCGGACACGATGCCGGAGGGGCAGGCCGGCACCCGCCGGGCGGTGGCGCCCTGCGGGACCTCGACGCGGCCGACGTCCGGGACCGGGACCTCGTTGACCGCCTCGACGCCGGCCACGCCTGCGACAGCGTCGAGCTCGGTCGCGCCCACGGCTGCCGTGACGGTGCCGTAGCGCGGGCTGACGAGCCGGATCCGGGCGCCGGCGGCGCGCAGCCGGTCGACCAGCGCAGCGCCCGTCCCGTCCGTGCGGATCTCGACGACGTAGCCGCCACGGGCCTCGAGCAGGTCCGCGGGCGCGGCCGCCACCGCCCCGCGTGCCGCCGTGGGAGCCGTCCGACCGGCGGCCACGTCCTGCAGGCTCGTCGACAGCTTCGGGGACGGCGCCGCGGCGGCGGCCGCGGGCAGCATGAGGGCAACCGCGAGAACCGCTCCGAGCAGGCGCATCCGTCCTGTCTACAGAAACGCGCGCAGCGGGTCAACCGCGGCGCCGCGCAGGCGGATCTCGAAGTGCAGGTGCGGGCCGGTGGAGAGGCCGGTGGAGCCGACGCGCCCGATGCGGTCATGCCCCGTCACGTACTGCCCCGTGCGCACGGAGAAGGACGACAGGTGCGCGTACATGGTGACCACGCCGAGGCGGTGGGTGATGATCACGAGGTTGCCGTAGCCGCCCGGGTCGTAGCCGACGAAGCTCACCCGCCCGCGGCCGGCCGCCCCCACGGCGGTCCCGCTGGCGGCGGGGAAGTCCAGACCGGGGTGGAACATGTTGCCGCGCGGGCCGAAGCGGTCGCCGACACCGACGCCGAGCGGCCGGTAGAAGCGCAGCGGCGACTGCGGCGGTGCCTTGCCCAGAGCACGGCGGGTCGCGGGCCCCGCGACGCCGTCGGCGCCCAGGCCGGCGAACGCCTGGAAGCGCTTGAGCGCGTTGGCGGCGCGCGGGCCGAAGCCGCCGTCGACCGGCCCGTTGGGGAAGCCGTGGCGGGCGAGCTCGAACTGCAACCGGGCGACATCCCAGCCGCGGTCGCCGTAGCTCATGGTCCGCTTGCCCCAGGCGGGGCGGCCGCGCGCGCCGAGCCGGCGGCGGGTCGCAGGACCGGCGACCCCGTCCACCGTGAGGCCATGGCGGGCCTGGAAACGGCGGACCGCGCCGGAGGTGCCCGCTCCGCGGACGCCGTCGACCGCGCCGCCGTAGTCACCCGTCGCCCGCAGCGCGACCTGGAGGGCGGCGACGACGCCGGAGACGCGCGCGAACGCCACCGCGGGGACGAGCAGTGAGAGCAGGATGGCCAGGGACGCAATGCGGCGCATCAGCTGACCCCTTCGCGGGGCCACGTCACGCCCCTTCGCGGCGCAACGTCGCGCCCAGCGGCGGCCTAGCGGATGCGGAAGGTCCTCGCGCTCGCCTTGGGCCGCCCCGCCAGGTCCACCTCGACGGACCGCAGCCGGTAGGTGCCGCGGGTGAGCCGCTGCTGACCGAGCACCTCGGCGAGCGCGACGGTCTGCCGCCCCTCGTAGGCGCTCACGGTGCGCTTGGCGAGGGTGCGGATGCGGGTGCAGCGCTGCCGCTTGCGCTTGGGCACCTTCCTGACCGCCCGGCAGCTCGATCCCTTCCGGCGGCCCGCCGTAAGGCGCTCGACGACGAGCGTCACGCGGCCGTACTCGCCGAGGCCGAGGGTTGCGGCGACCGGCGGCCTCGCCGCGGCCGAGATGGTCGCCCCGGCGGGCGGACGGCGGCGGCTGTCAGCCTTCTGCAGCGCCTTGACGAGCGTGCCCACCACCGGCGACTCGGGCTGGTCGGCCACGGGCGTCACCAGCGCCGGGATCGCGGTCAGCAGCGTCGGTGCCGCCACCGTGGGCGGACCGGGCAGGTCGGCCACCAGCGGCCGCACCGGGTCCAGCTGGCGGACGAAGATGTCCCGTCCCGCGGGCCGGCCGAACTCGGGCGGGCCGACGTAGCCGGGGTCGCCCAGGTTGGTGGCGTCGGAGGCGAAGACCTGGAAGCGGCCGTCGCCGGAGAGCATGGACCCGAAGGAGAACTGGTCGGCCGCCGCGCCGAGCACGCCGCTCGCGCGCGACACCAGGGTCGTGCGGTCCTGCGCGAGCCCGCGGACGTAGATCTCCTCCGTCGACGAAGGCGCCGGCGCGACCTCGTCGAGGGAGCCGAAGGCCGACCCGAAGCCGACGAACGTCCCGTCGCCGCTGATCGTCGGCGCGTTGGTGTTGGCGCCGGAGACGACACGCTCGCCGTCCGGGCCGCGAGTGACGGCGGCGATCCGCGTGGTGTTCGCCGCGAGGTCGCGGACGTAGACCTGCGCGGAGGCGGGCGTCGCCGGCGCGCCGGGCTCGAGGCCCTTCACGAACGACTGGAAGGCGACGACGCGGCCGTCGTCGCTCATCTCGGCGGCCTGGGAGCCGCTGGTGGCGTTGGCGGGCACGTCGTTGGGCGTGCCGACGCCGCCCGCGGGCCCGTCGCCGCGGGAGACCCAGGTGGTCGTGTTGGCGGTGGTGTCGCGCAGGAACACGTCCGACAGGGCGTCGGCATCCTCCGTGGAGAAGTTCGTCGCGCGGGAGCGGAACAGCACGAAGCGCCCGTCCGGGGTGATCGCCGGCGCCAAGGAGAACGCGTCGCCGATCGCGCCGTCGGCGCCGGTGGCACGGCTCACGATGGTGTCCGTGCCCGCCGCGAAGTCGTGCAGGACGACCTGCGGCGGCGACGCCGTGGAGGCGTAGACGAGCCGGTTCCCGTCGTCGCTGACGTCGCAGAAGCGGCCGGAGTAGTCGTAGTCGCTCGGACCGCCGCTGGACGTGCTCGCCGCTCCGGCCGTGCGGTCGGTCCCCGCCGCGAGGTCACGCACGGTGGCACGGCCGGCCGAGCCGACGAAGCACACGAAGTGGCCGTTGTCGGAGAGGCGCGGCTGCTCGACGTAGGTCGTCGAGCTCACCTTCTGGACCGTTCCGGCGACCATGTCCTTGACGTACAGGCCAGGCCCGGACCCGAGGTTGGTGGCCGCGGTGAAGAAGGCGATCAGGCGGCCGTCGTCGGAGATGGACGGGTTGCCCGACGTCCCGTCGGCCACGGGGCCGTCCGTGCCGATCCGGTTGACCAGCGTCGTGTCGTCGGTGGCCGCATGCGCGGCGGCGGGAATCAGCAGTGCCGCGGCACCCGCAGCGAGCAGGAGGCGCTTCATGGCGCCGATTATGCCGAAGCGTGCTCCGAGTGGCGAGCCATCAGCTCGCGCTGCACGGAGCGGCGCTCGCCCTCCGGGGCCTCGAGCCGCGTCCAGTCGCCGTCGGCGCCCAGCTCCCACGCGTGCGTGTTGTCGGCCAGGCAGCGCTCCAGGGTGTCGAGCACGTCGTCGCGCAGCGCGCGCTCGGCGATCGGCGTCAGCAGCTCGACCCGCGTGTCCAGGTTGCGCGGCATCAGGTCCGCGGAGCCGATCCACACCGACCAGTCCTCGCCCCGCTGGAAGGCGTAGATGCGCGAGTGCTCGAGGAAGCGGTCGACGACGGAGACGACGCGGATGTTGTCGCTGACGCCCTCCACTCCGGGCCGCAGGCAGCAGATGCCGCGGATGTTGAGATCGACGGGCACGCCGGCCTGCGAGGCGGCGTAGAGCGCGCGGATGCAGGCGCCGTCGACCAGCGAGTTCATCTTCATCGAGATGCGCGCCGCCCAGGCCGTCGCGGTGCGCCTGCACCGTCTGCTCGATCTGGTCGAGGATGCCCTCGCGCAGGAACGCGGGCGCGACGAGCACCTTGCGGTAGGAGCGCTGGCGGGCGAAGCCGGTGAGGCCGTTGAACATGTCGGCGACGTCGGCGCCGATGTCCGGGTCGCAGGTGAAGAGGCCGAAGTCCGTGTAGAGCCGCGCGGTCTTGGCGTGGTAGTTGCCGGTCCCGACGTGCACGTAGTGGCGGACGCCGTCGCCCTCCCGGCGCACGATGAGCACGCACTTGGCGTGGGTCTTCAGCGCCGGCAAGCCGTAGACGACGTGGACGCCGGCCTCCTCGAGCTTGCGCGCCCAGCGCACGTTGGCCTGCTCGTCGAAGCGCGCCTTGATCTCCACCATGCAGACGGCCTGCTTGCCGCGCTCGGAGGCGCGGATGAGCGTCGGGACGAGCGGGGTGTCGTCGCTCGTCCGGTACACGGTGAGCTTGATGGCGAGGACCTGGTCGTCCTCCGCCGCCTGCTCGATCAGCCGCTGGACGGAGTTGGTGAAGGAGTCGTACGGGTGGTGGACGAGGATGTCGCCGCGGCGCATGGCGGCCATGACGTCGGGCGGCGCGTCCTCCTCCGGCGTCAGCCGCGGCTGGGTGACCGACTGCCACGGCGGGTCGCGCAGCTCGCTGAACCCCGTCACGCCGTAGAGGCCCCACAGGTCGCCGAGCGCCATCAGCCCGTCGATCTCGAAGACGTCCTCGGCCTCCACGCCGAGCGCCTCCACGAGCTGGACGCGGATCTCGTCGCTCGTCCCGGCCTGGACCTCGAGCCGCACGACCTCGCCGAAGCGGCGGCGGCGCAGCTCCGTCTCGACCGCCTGGAGGAGGTCGTCGGCCTCGTCGCCGACGGTGAAGTCCGCGTCGCGCGTGACCCGGAAGAGCGTCCACTCGAGGATCTCCATCCCCTCGAAGAGCTCGTCGAGGTTGGCGGCGATCACGTCCTCGACGGGGACGAACTCGCAGCCGCCGTTGACCGGCATGAAGCGCGGGAGCATCTCCGTCGGGACCTTCACGCGCGCGAGCAGCTCCTGGCCCGTGACGGGGTCGCGCACCCGGACGGCCAGCGACAGCGACAGGTTGGAGATGTACGGGAAGGGGCGGCCGAGGCCGACGGCCAGCGGCGTGAGGACGGGGAAGACCTGCCGCAGGAAGCGCTCCTCGAGGTCGCGCCGGTGGTCTCCCTCCACGTCCTCGAGGCGCACGACGCGCAGCCCGGCGTCCGCCAGGGCGGGGACGATCTCGTCCGTCAGGCAGCGCGAGACGCGCTCGTACTGCCGCGCGACGACGCGGCGGATGCGCTCGATCGTCGAAGCGGCGTTGAGGCCGTCCTTGCCGGGCGAGTCGATCCCGGCGTCGACCATGTCGTGCAGGCCGGCCACGCGGACCATGAAGAACTCGTCGAGGTTCGTCGACCAGATCGCGCAGAACTTCAGGCGCTCGAGCAGCGGCGTGGCGGGGTCCTCGGCGAGCTGCAGGACGCGGTCGTCGAAGTCCAGCCAGGACAGCTCGCGGTTGAAGAACAGCTCGGGCGACGTCTGGACGGTGTCGGCCACGGTCGCGACCCTACCCAGAAGATGTGAACAGCTCGAGGCACACGCCCTCGCGCAGCCCGCCGTCGCCCACCGTCAGCGGGCAGCCGAGCCGCTCGGCCGCCATGCCGAGCAGGATCGAGCCCGGCGGGCAGCAGGCGCACGCGCTCGGGGTCCAGCCCGCGGCGGGCGGCGACGGTCGCGCTCGGGGCGGTGACGAGCAGGGCGAGGGCGCCGGACAGCGACCCGCCGTCGACGGCGCCGGGGAGCAGCCGCGCCATGGAGGTGGCGCTGCCGCCGACCGCCAGGGCGACGTCGGCCCGCGGGGGCCGGGCACCGGCCAGCACGAGCTCGGCGTCGGCCCGCAGCGCGGCCAGCTCGTCGCGGGTCGGCGGGTCGGAGTGCAGGTGGGCGTCGGCGAGGACGGAGGACCCGATGGGGACGGACGCCGACCACTCGACGCCCGCGTCCAGCGTGCCGACCGCCAGCTCCGTCGAGCCGCCGCCGACGTCGACGACGGCGACGCGCCCGGTGTGGGCCGAACCGCGGGTCGCACCGGCGAAGGCGAGGCGCGCCTCCTCGTGGCCGTCGAGCACCTCGACCTCCACGCCCGCACGCGCGCGCACGGCGTCCCGGAGCGCGTCGGCGTTGGCGGCGGCGCGGATGGCGGCCGTCGCGACCACGCGCAGCCGCTCTGCGCCCAGGCTGCGGGCGATCGCGACCTGGACGGCGACGACCTCCGCCAGCGACGCCAGCGCGTCCTCCGGCAGCGACCCCGACCGCAGCAGCAGGCGGCCCAGCCGGGTGTAGGCCTTCTCGCAGGTGACCTCGCGCAGCCCGTCCTCCCCCACGTCGGCGACGAGGACCCGGGTGGTGTTGGAGCCGATGTCGACGCAGGCGCAGCGCATACCCTTGACGGTGGATCATGACCGCCGCGATCGAAGTCCGGGGCCTGCGCAAGGCATACGGCGAGCACGAGGCCGTGCGCGGCATCGACTTCACCGTCGAGCGCGGCGAGGTCTTCGGCCTGCTCGGCCCCAACGGGGCGGGCAAGACGACCACCGTCGAGATCCTCGAGGGCTACCGGGCGCGCTCGGCCGGCGACGTCAGCGTCCTCGGCCTGGACCCGGGCGCGCGCTCCGCCGACCTGCGCGAGCGCGTCGGCATCGTCCTGCAGAGCTGCGGCATGTACCGCCACCTCACCGTGCGCGAGTCCGTGACCCACTGGGCCGGCCTCTACCCGGCGCCGCGCGACGTCGAGGAGACGATCGCCGTCGTCGGCCTCGAGGCCGCCGCCGACCAGCGCACGCGGACGCTCAGCGGCGGGCAGCAGCGCCGGCTGGACTTCGCGCTCGCCCTGATCGGCGACCCGGAGCTGATCTTCCTCGACGAGCCGACCACCGGCTTCGATCCGGAGGCCCGGCGCACCGCCTGGGACACCGTGCGCTCGCTGCGCGACCTCGGCAAGACCGTGCTGCTGACCACGCACTACCTCGACGAGGCGCAGGCGCTGGCCGACCGCGTGGCGATCATCAAGGACGGCGCGATCATCGCGGAGGGCCGGCCGGCGGAGCTCGGCACCCACAAGCGCTCGCGGGTGAGCTGGAGGGTGGGCGGCGAGCGCGTCGTGCACGAGACGGAGGACCCGGCGGAGGTGCTGCGCGCGGCGCTCGCCCGGGGCGAGGCGCTGGAGGCGCTCGAGGTCACGCGTCCCTCCCTGGAGGACGTCTACCTGGAGCTCACCTCCACGTGAGCGATCACGCCATCACGACGGCCCGGCCGCGCGCGGTCGCCGGCGGCGCCGCCCTCATGGGCCGGTGCTCGCCTGGCGCCAGTACCGCCTGGAGCGCCGCATGTTCTGGCGCAACCCGAGCGCGGCCTTCTTCAACTTCCTGCTGCCGCTGCTGTTCCTGGCCATGTTCGGCGCGATCTTCGCCGGGCGAGCAGAAGGACCTGAACGTGATCGTGCCCGGCATCGCCGGCATGAGCGTCATGTCGACCACCTTCACCGCCCTGGCGATGAACCTCACCACGCTGCGCGAGACGGGCGTGCTCAAGCGCGTGCGCGGGACCCCGCTGCCCTCGTCGGCCTACCTGACCGCGCTCGCGGGTCACGCCGTCACCAACACGGCCCTGCAGGTCACGCTGATCACGGTGATCGGCAAGCTCGTCTTCGGCACGGGCTGGCCGCGCGACCTGACGGCATTGGTCGTCTTCGTCGTCCTCGGCGCCGCCACCTTCGCCGCGCTCGGCGTCGCGCTCAGCCACGTCATCCCGAACGTGGAGTCCGCCCCGGCCTACGTCAACGCGATCTTCCTGCCGACGATCATGATCTCCGGCGTCGTCTACGACGAGGCCGACGCCCCGGCCTTCCTGCACGAGATCGCCGGGGCGCTGCCGCTCAAGCACCTGATCGACGGGCTCAGCGGCGCGATGGTCAAGGGGACGGGCCTGACGGACCACGGGACGGCGCTCGTCATGCTCGCGGTCTGGGGCGTGGCAGCCGCCGTGCTCGCCGTGCGCGGCTTCAGCTGGGACGCCCGGGCGTAGAACCATGGGGAAGATCCAGAGCTATCTGCGTGCGGTCATCCAGGACGACCACCAGCTGCTCACGACGGGCGTCTTCGACGTCTTCGTCAATCCGGTCTCCGACCACCCGTACTCCAACTACGCCATCCCGCGGCCGGACGCCGAGCCCGACGAGGAGGCGGTGCAGGAGCTGATCGCGATCATGGAGGGCACGGGCCGCGTGCCCCGGCTCGAGTACCTGCCGGCGGAGGCGCCGGCGGTCGAGGAGGCGCTGCTGGACGCGGGCTTCGAGATCGAGCTGCGCACCCCCGTGATGTGCTGCGGCCCCGACGAACTCGCCAAGCCGGAGCTGCCCGACAAGGTGACGATCGACGAGCTGGGGCCGGACGCGACCCGGGAGGAGCTCGAGGGCCTGCTGCGCGTCCAGTCCGAGGCCTTCGGCCAGCCCTACAACCCGTCCGACATCGCCCGCCTGCAGCCGTTGCTCGGCCGCCGCGTCGCGGTGATCGCCTACGCGGAGGGGGACGTCGCCGGCGGCGGCATGTGCCAGGTGCCGATCGCCGGCGTGACGGAGGTGGTGGGCATCGCGGTGCGCGAGGACGCCCGCCGCCGCGGCATCGCCACCGCCATCACCGCTGAGCTCACGCGCCGCGCCTTCGCGCTGAACGTCGAGGTCGCGTTCATGACGCCCGGCGACTCAGGCGCCCAGAAGGTCTACGAGCGGGCGGGCTACAGCGTCACGGACGAGATGCTGCACCTCATCCGGCGCTGAGGACCAGCTGGGAGGCCTGCACCACGGTGGCGGCCGAGGTGGTCGGCAGCGTCATCCGCCAGGACAGCCCCACGGCCGTGTCGTGCCGGCCGCGCCGTGCGGTGTCGGCGAAGTCGTCGCCCGCGTTCATCGTCGTGAGGAGGTCCGCGGGCGTCCCCTCGGCGCGGTGGCCGCCCTGGCCACGGTCGAACAGCGTCGATGCCGTGGAGGTCGGCGCGGCCGGGGCGCGGCAGGTCGCACCCCCGGTCGTCAACGCGCCCTCGCGGCCGCGGACGCAGTCGACCGTGCGGTAGAGGACCACGACGTGCTGCTGGCCGTCGACGGAGCGCAGGGAGTAGGTCTCGAGGGCCGCGGTGTCCGAGCCCGTCGTGTAGCGCGTGGTCTGCAGGAGCTCGACGCGGCCGGCCGCGCGGACGACGCGCGTGAGGACGAACGGGTCCGCCGCCGTCCCGTCGCCGGAGCTGAAGCTCGTCACGGGCACGAAGCTCGACGCGTCGTGCAGGACGCCGTCGAGCGAGAGGGACGTCCCGCAGGACGTCGTCTCCCCGCCGGCCTCCAGCGAGACGGCGCCGCACGCCAGCGTGTCCGACACGAGGTAGGCGGCGACGTGGTGGGCGGCCACGGGGCCCGGGACGAGGACCTTCGTCGCGGCGCTGCGTGGCGTGCGCTTCCCGCGGCGCACGGCCCGGGCGCGGATCGTGTAGGTGCCCGGCGCGGCGTAGCGGTGGGTCCGGCCGGCGGTCTGCGCCCCGTCGCCCCAGCGCACGACGACGCGCTTGACGTGACTGACGCCTTTGAGCGCCACGCGCACGGACCCGTCCGGCTTCAGCGCCGCCGAGAGGCGGGGCTTGGCCGCGGCCGGCGCCGCGAGCAGCAGGACGAGGAGAAGAGCGGCGACCCCTGTGCGCACGGCGGTCAGGCTAGCCAGACGGAGGGGGGCGATCCGCTGACGGTGACGGGCACGCCGTGCAGCGGTGAGGCCTCCCAGTCGGCGCGCACCATGCCGAAGGCGACGACGTCGTGGGTCCCGGTCGTGTGGGTGTTGTACGCGCGCAGCACGCCCTCCCGGCGGAAGCCGAGGCGCTCCAGCGCGGCCTGGGAGCGGCCGTTGCGGGTGTTGGCCCAGGCGGTCAGGCGGTGGAAGCCGAGCGTCACGAAGGCCAGGTGGGCCATCAGCGCCTTGGACTCCGCGTTGATGCCCGTCCCCCAGTGGTCACGTCCGAACCAGGTCCCGACGGTCGCGCGGCGATCGCGCGGCGCGTACTCGGAAAGCCCGGTGACGCCGACGGGGCCGTGCTCGGGGTGGACGGCGAGGAAGTCGAGCAGGGTGCCCGCCTCGCGCTTGTCCGCGAGCCCGCGCACGTAGGCCAGCGGCTGCTCGCGGTCGGAGTAGGGACCCCAGGAGAACCACCGCGTCGCCTCCGCGTCGGCCAGCGTGAACAGCGCGTCCGCGTCGGCCTCCGTGGCGTAGCGCAACGTCAGTGTCGGTCCCTGCACCTCCATGACCGCGCCACGCTACCGCCGCATGGGAGAATGCCGGACGCGATGAGTGCGCTGGACGAGTCCCTGCGGTACCGCTCGCTGGTCGATCGCCTCGGCGCGATCGTCTGGGAGGCCACGCCCGGCCGCGCCCCCGGCGAGGCCACCTTCACCTTCGTCAGCGAGCACACGGAGTCCCTGCTCGGCTACCCGCCGGCCCGCTGGACGTCCGACACCCACTTCTGGATCGAGATCATCCACCCCGACGACCGCGACCGGGTCAACGCGGCGATCGTCGACGTCGTCCGCTCCGGCCGGGGCGACTTCGAGTACCGCGCCCGCGCCGCCGACGGTCGCGAGGTGTGGCTGCGCAACATCGTCCAGGTCGACACCTCGGTGCCCCAGCTGCGCCTCACCGGAGTGCTCACCGACGTGACGGCCCGCAAGGCGTCCGACGTCCGCCTGCTGCGCCTGCAGGACTTCACGGACGCCCTGGCCGGCGTGACGGCGACGCTCGAGGCGGCGCGGGTGATCGCCGCCAAGGGACGTGACGCCGCGGGCGCCCTGGCCGCCGCGGTGGTCCTGCGCGACGGGGACGAGCTCGAGGTCGTCGGCTACGAGGGGCCGCCGAACCCCCACCTGCAGCTGGGCTGGCGCTTCACGGAGGACCTCGACGTCCCGATCGCGGAGGTCATCCGCTCCGGCGAGACGCTCGTCCTCTCTGCCGAGGAGCTCGCCGAGCGCTACCCGAACCTGCCGTACTGGTCCGCGCTCGAGCACTCGGGCGCGCTCGTCTCGCTGCCGCTCTGTCATGAGGGGCGGGTGCTGGGCGCGGTGTCGCTGCGCCTCTCGGAGGGCCAGGCCATCGGCCCGGAGGACCGCGTGGTGCTCGACGTCCTCGAACGCGCCAGCGTCTCCGCGCTCCTGCGCGCCGAGCAGGCGACCGCCGAGCGCGACTCGCGGGCCGTCATCGACGCGATCATCACCACCGCGCCGGAGGCCTTCGCGCTCTTCGACACCGACCTGCGGTACGTCCGGGTCAACGACGCGCTGGCGGAGACGCACGGCCTGCCCGCCGCCGATCACGTCGGCCGCGCGCTGGAGGAGGTCTTCCCGGGCAGCGCACACGCGGCGCCCCTGCGCCGCGTGCTCGAGACCGGCGAGCCGATCGTCGACATCGAGGTCAGCGGCACGGTCTCCAGCGGCCCGAAGGTGTGGCTGACCTCCTACTACCCGGTGCCCAACGCCCAGGGGCAGACGGGGTGGCTGGGGAAGTTCATGGTCGACATCACCGCGCGCAAGCGGGCCGAGCAGCGCACGCAGCTGTTCGCCGAGCTCGGCGCGCGGCTGGACGCGGGCGGCCGCGACGGATCGGTCGAGGCGCGCATGACGCTGCTCGCCGACACCCTGGTGCCGGACCCGTGCGCGAGCGTCGCCGTCCGCCTCCGCGGACCCGCCGGCCAGCTCGAGCCCGTGGCGGCCCGCGGCACCGCCGCCCCGGCGCACCGCCTCCCGCTGCAGGCCCGGGGGCGCGACCTCGGGACCATCGAGCTCGCGTTCGTCGACCCCGGCGAGCCGGACGAGGACCGCGCCTTCGCCGCCGAGATCGCCGGCCGGGCCGCGCTGGTCGTCGACAGCGCCCAGCTCTTCGAGGGCGAGCGCCGCGCCCGCGAGCGCACGGAGCGCCAGTACGCCGTGGCCGCCTCGCTCGCCGAGGCGCTCGACCCGGCCGCGGTCGCCGCGGTGACGCTCCACGAGATCATCCCCGCCGTCCGCGCCGAGCAGGGGACGATGTGGCTCTACGACGAGGCGGAGGGCCTCGTCCGCTGCATCGGCTGGCACGGCTTCAGCGACGAGGAGATGAGCAAGTACGTCACCGCCGGCGTCGACGAGCATCGCCCCGTCGCCGACGCCGTCCGCTCGCGCAGACTCATCCACCTTCCCGACAGCGCGGCCATGGACGCTGCCTATCCCGACATGGCGCGGCTCTTCCGCGTCGCCGACCTGCAGTCCATGGTCGTCTTCCCGCTCGTCACCGCCGGGCGGGTGGCCGGCGGGCTGCTCGTCTCCGCCCGTCACGCCGACGCGTTCGGCGAGGACGACCTCGCGCTCGGCACCGCCCTGGGCGCCCAGGCGGCGCAGGCGCTCGAGCGCGCGCGCCTCTTCGAGGCCGAACGGCGCGTGTCGGTGACCCTGCAGCGCTCGCTGCTGCCGGCGGCCCTGCCCGAGGTGGAGGGCGTCGAGCTCGACCTGCGCTACCTCCCCGCCGCCGGCCTCGAGGCGGGCGGGGACTTCTACGAGGCCGTCCCGCTCGCCGACGGCACGCTGGTGATCGCCGTCGGGGACGTCGTCGGCCGCGGCGCCACCGCCGCCGCGGCCATGGGCCAGCTGCGCAGCGCCCTGCGCGCCTACGCGCTCACCGGGGACTCGCCGGCGGCCCTCCTCACCCGCCTCTCGGTCTTCGCCGACACGCTCCCGGAGGCGATGGCCGCCACCGCCGTGGTGGCCAAGCTCGACCCGGTGGCCGGCGAGCTCGTGTACGCCTGCGCCGGCCACCCGTGGCCCGTCTACGTGACGGTCGGCGGCGAGGCGGAGCTGCTCCAGGGCGGGCGCGGCGTCCCGCTCGGCTGCCTGCCCGAGCCGCAGTACCGCGAGGACATCCTCCACCTCACGCCGGGGGCGACGCTGCTGCTCTACACGGACGGCCTCACGGAGCGCCGCGGGGAGGACATGGACGCGGCCCTCGAACGGCTGCGGGTCACGGTCGGCGAGCGCGCGCTGGCGCCGCTGCCCGACCTGCTCGACCATGCCGTCGCCGACGCCGGGCCGGTCATGCCCGCCGACGACGTCGCGCTGGTCGTCCTGCGCTTCACGGGCGCGGCCGGCGCCCGCCGCCTCGCGCTTCCCGGCGGAGACGGACTCGGTGCCCGTCGCCCGCCACGCGGTGCGCGACTGGTTGATCGGCCTCGGGGTGGCGCCCCTTCCCATGAGCGACGTCCTGCTCGCGGTCGGCGAGGCCATCGCCAACGCCGTGGAGCACGCCGGCGCCGGGACGTTCGCGCTCGACCTCGCCTCTCCCACGCCCGGCGCCATCCGCATCGTCGTGCGCGACGACGGCCGCTGGAAGGACCCCGTCGTCAGCCCGCACCGGGGCCGCGGCTTCGGGCTGATGCGGACGCTGGTGGACGAGTGCGTCGTCCAGCGCGGCGACGGCGGCACGGTCGTGCGGCTCGTCCACGACGTCGAGCTCGAGCCCGTCCGGGCACCCCGGCCCCGTCCCGGACGGTCCCCTGGGTTGCACGGTCTCCCACGGGGGCGGGCACGCGGTGCTGGCCGGTGAGCTCGATCTCTCCAACGCCGAGATCGTCGGCCGTGAACTGGCGATCTCCGAGCTGCACACGGTCGATCTCACGGCCGTCACCCACCTGGACTCCACCGGCGCGCGGATGCTCTTCGAGCTGCCCGCCCGCCCCGCGTTCATCGCCCCGCCCGGGTCCGCAGCCCGGCGCACCTTCGACCTGTCCCGGCTCGCGGGGGTCATGGAACTGCGCGATCAGTGACCGGCAGCCTGCGTGACGGGACAGCGGTCGGGGTGACCGCAGACGTCCGCGTCGCACAGCCGGCAGGTCCGGCCGGGCGCCTCGCCCGCGTGGGTGATGCCGGCCAGCAGCCGCTCCATCAGCCCGCCGAGCACCTCGCGCTCGCGCGCGTCCAGCGGCCCCAGCACGTCCTCGAGCGCCGCGAAGCGCTCCGCCCGCAGGATCCGCGCGCGCGCCGCGCCCGCCGGCGTGACATGGACCGCACGTGAGCGGGCGTCGGCCCCCGGGCGCCGCTGGACCAGCCCGTCGGCCTCCAGCCGGTCGGTCAGCCGCACCGCCCCCGAGTGCGTGAGGGCGAGGACCCGGGCCAGTCCGTCGACCGTCGTCCCGCCGAGCCAGCCGTCGAGCGCGACGAGCGCCGCGTCAGCCGCGGACGCCGGCAGCCGCCCGGCGACGGCCAGGGCGCACGCCCCGAGCAGGTTCGCGTCGCGCGACGACATATGAGGCGATCATAGGTGTCACGTCAATCGGTTTCCTGGACGGCGATGAGGGCGGCGCCGACGACGCCGGCCTCCGGTCCGCGGCGGGCGAGGCGGATCGTGGTGGCCGTGCCGACGCCGTTGAGGACGTAGCGCTCGGCGACCTCGCGGGCCGGGCCGAGGAGGAGCTCGCCGGCCGCGCTGACGCCGCCGCCGACGACGACCTCGTCGGGATCGAAGATGTTGATCGCGTTGGCTATCCCGATGCCGAGGCGCTCGCCGATCGTGCGGATGGTCGCGACGGCCTCCTCGTCGCCGTCCTGCGCGGCCTGGACGGCGGCCTTGCCGTCCTCGAACCCGTGGTCGCGGGCGAGGGCGTCGAGCGCGCCGCCACGGGCGAAGCTCTCGAGCGAACCGGGCTGCGGGAACTTCTCGCCGGCGCGCGGGCGACCTCGGGGCCGGACAGGTCGAGGCCGACGATCTGGTGGCCCATCTCGGCCGCGGCGCCGGTGGCGCCGCGGTACAGACCGGCCGCCGATGACCAGGCCGCCGCCCACGCCCGTGCCGACCGTGTACATGACGAGGTTCTGCGTCACGAGCTCCTCGCCCTGGTAGGCCTCGGAGAGCGCGGCGCAGGAGGCGTCGTTCTCGACGAACACCGGCAGGCCGATGCGGTCCGTGAGCAGCTCACGCAGCGGCACGTTCTCCAGCGGGATGTTGACGGAGTAGCGGATGCGGCCGGAGGCGAAGTCGATGACGCTCGGGACGCCGATGCCGACGGCGCGCGTGTCGTCGGCGCGGACCGCCTCGATGGCCTCGACGAGCTGGTCGAGGAGGGCGTCCGTCGAGCCCTTCTCCGTCTTGACGAGGTGCGACTCGCCCGGTTCCCCGCGTTCGAGCAGGGCGGCGGCCACCTTGGTGCCGCCGACGTCGACGCCGACGAAGGTCCCCTCGATCACGAGGGCGGAGCCTACGCGCTAACCGGTGGCTTCGCTGCCGCGCGTCCGCGGATCGCGCTTGCGCGCGTAGAGCTCGCGATCGGCGGCGGCGAGCAGCTCCTCCGGATCCGGGCCGGTGGCCTCCGCGATGCCCCAGGTGGCGGTGACCTCGTGCGGGAAGGTGTCGTCGCGGATCTGGCGCTGCAGGCGGCGTGCGACGAGCTCGCCGGCCTCCGAACGGGTCTCGGGCAGCAGCAGGGCGAACTCGTCCCCGCCGAGGCGGAAGGCGGCGTCGGCCCCGCGGATCTCGCCGAGGCGGCGCCCGACCGTCATCAGGACCCGGTCGCCGGCGGCGTGCCCGTGGGTGTCGTTGACGGCCTTGAAGCCGTCGAGGTCGACCACGACCATCGTCAGCGTCCGGGAGTAGCGGATGTGACGGGCCAGCTCGCGCTGCAGCGTCTCGTCGAGCGCGCGGCGGTTGCCCAGCCCGGTGAGGGGGTCCATCCGGCTCGTGCGCTCGGCCAGCGCCAGGCGCCGGGCCTGGGTGATCTGGTGGCTGGCGAAGCGGGTGAGCACCCGGACGCAGTGCTCGTCGTCGGAGCTGAACGCCTCGCGCCCGCCGACGACGGTGACGACGCCGACGACGTCGTCCTCGCCCACCGCCAGCGGCGCGGCGATGACGGCCTTCGCGCTGCCGCGGCCCTCGCCGGCGGCCCCGGTGTCCCCCGTGGGCTCGTCCCAGCGGACCAGACGGCGCTGCATCACCGAGCGGGCGCTGGCGCTGTGGTCGGGCAGCGCGACGCCGACCTGCACCGCGGCGTTCTCCGCCGCACCCTGGCTGACCACGCCGTCGTCGCCGATCAACTCGACGATCGCCCCGCTCGCGCCGGTCAGCTCACGGGCGTGCGCGGCGAGCGTGACGATGACGTCGCCGACGTCGAGCCCCGCGGACGCGATGGTCTCCTGCGCATGGATGAGCGCAGTCAGCTGACGGGGATCCGCAGTCACTTGATCGATTAAACGTCCTTCGGCCCCCGAAAACCAGTGGGGTTCTGACCTGATCTTTGCGGTTTGTGCCTCCGCGGCGGGTTCGTCAGCGCAGACCTGACGCTGCGGCGCGGTCCGCAAGCACGACCAGATTGCCACTCAGCGGCCGCACGTGCGCCGATGGGGCGTCGAGGTCCGGCGGCTCGCCGAAGGCGCGGACCATCGCCTCCGCCTTGTCCTCTCCCGCGACGAGGAAGACGACGCGTTCGGCGAGGTCGAAGGCCTTGAAGGTCATGGTGACCCGCGGGACCCGCGGGTCCAGGCCCGGCTCGGGCACGGCGGCGACGAGGTGGTCGCGCTCCTGCAGGGCAGGCTTGCCGGGGAACAGCGACGCAGTGTGGCCGTCGGGCCCGAGGCCCATCAGGGCGAGGTCGAGCCGGCCGCCGGCGTCGCGGAAGCGCCGCCCGTAGTCGGCGGCGGCCTCCTCGAGCTCGAGCTCCGTGCGGACGAGCTCGGGCGCGATGCCGAGGTGCGTGCGGACCATCCCGCCGTTGGAGTCCTCGTCGTCGATGGGGACGTGGCGCTCGTCGCCCAGCCAGAAGGTCACGCCCTCGAAGCCCGCGCCGGCGGCGAGCTCGTAGGCCCGCTTGGGCGTCGAGCCGCCGGAGAGGGCGACGTGCCCGCTCGCGCCCCGCAGGAGCTCGGCCGCGCGCTGCGCGACGCCCTCCTTGTCGTCGAACACCTCGAGGGTCGTCATCGGCTCACCATGGTTCGTGCGGCGGTCAACGCCGGTTTGTACGTGCGGTCGCGCAGCAGCGCCTGGCGGACGCCCTCGCCGAGGATGCCGCCCTCGCCGCGGGAGGCGCCCATGACCGTGAACTGCTTCTCGCCGCCCTTGCGCGAGCGGCGCACCTCGCGCAGCCCGCCCTTGGAGCGGTCCAGGGAGACGGAGGCGCCCGACGCGCTCTCGATGGTCACGCCCGAGAGGCCCGGGGCGCTCATCTGGCCGACGGGCTCCAGGGTGATCTTCACGTCGCCGCTGCGGGCGCCGGCGCGGCCGGTGATCCGGCCGTTGTGCGCGGTCAGGCGCCCCGGCTTCCAGCGCAGCCGCGAGGCCAGCCAGCCCGCGAACAGGGCGGCCGGGGCCACGGAGTCCTCCCGGTGGCGGATGGTGACGGCGCTCACCGAGCGCAGCTCCTCCCGGAACTCGGGCGGATCGAAGGCGGCCGCGACGCGCTCGCGCCACGGCGTCGAGCGCAGCCAGGCGAGGTCGACGACGTAGAGGTCCTCCTGCAGCGTCGCGACGCGGTCGAGGGCCGCGCCGACGTCGTCCTCCAGCGTGTCGACCAGCACGATCTGGGCCATCTCGCGCAGCGCGTCCTCCGCGGGCGCGTGACCGTGCGGCGCCCACACCAGCGTGGCCAGGTCGGGCACGACGAGCGGCGCGACGATGTTGGCGAGGTTCTCGAGCGCCTTCTCCCCCACGTCGACCTCGACGCGCTCGCGGGCGACGGACAGCACGCCGTCGTCCTCCGTGGCCATGGAGACCCAGGCGTCCAGCGCCGTCCGCTTGGGCTCCACCGCGACCAGGATCGTCCGGGACGCCTGGAAGCGGCCGACCTGCTTGAGCCGGTTCTCGATCTCCCCGCGGTAGGAGTGCTCGCAGATCACGACCAGGTTGAGCACCCGCGCGGGCTGCACCGCGCCCTTCTGCTGGTGGCGCTCGGCCAGCAGCGCGCGCAGCGCGCCCTCGATCTTGCTCGGCGTCGTGTCCCGCGCCGACCAGACGGCGTCGTCCGAGCGCGTCGCCATCAGAGGTGGCGCCACTTCCGGTCGCCGCCGAGGAGCTTGTTGGCCTCCGGCGGACCCTGGGAGCCGGCCTCGTACGTGGCCATCCGCGGCTCCTTGTTGGCCCACGACTTCAGGATCGGGTCGATGATCGACCACTGCGCGTCGACCTCGTCGTTGCGGGTGAAGAGCGTCGCCTCCCCGCGCATCGCGTCGACGATCAGCCGCTCGTAGGCCTCCGGCGACTGGGACATGAACGACGTCCCGTAGTGGAACTCCATCGTCACCGGCCGGATGCGCATGGTCGCCCCGGGGATCTTGGCCCCGAGCTTGAGCGAGACGCCCTCGTCGGGCTGCAGCGTGATGATCAGCTGGTTGGGGACGACGCCCTCAGACCCCTGCTCGCTGAAGGCCATGTGCGGCACCGGCTTGAGCTGCACGGCGATCTCCGTGAGCTTGCGCGCCAGCCGCTTGCCCGTGCGCAGGCAGATCGGCACGCCTGACCAGCGCCAGTTCTCGACCTTCAGGCACAGGGCGGCGTAGGTCTCGGTGTTGGAGGAGTTGGGGACACCGTCCTCGTCGAGGTAGCCGACGACGTCCTTGCCCGCCTCCGTGCCCTCGAGGTACCGCGCCCGCACCGTGTGGTCGGCCACCTCCGCCGGAGTCATCGGCCGGATCGCCTGCAGGACCTTGACCTTCTCGTCGCGCACCTTGTCGGCGTCGAAGGACACCGGCGGCTCCATGCACAGCAGCGTCAGCAGCTGCATCATGTGGTTCTGGACGAGGTCACGCAGGGCGCCCGCGCCGTCGTAGTACCCGGCCCGCGTCCCGATGCCGAGGTCCTCGGCGGCGGTGATCTGGACGCTGTCGATGAAGTTGCGGTTCCAGACCGGCTCGAACATGTAGTTGGCGAACCGGAACGCCATCATGTTCTGGACCGTCTCCTTGCCCAGGTAGTGGTCGATGCGGAAGACCTGCTTCTCGTCGAACGCGTCGGAGACGGTGGCCTGCAGCGCCCGCGCGGACTTCAGGTCGGTCCCGAACGGCTTCTCGATCACGCAACGCACGTCGACCGACTCGTGCTGGTTGAGCCCGGCCTCCTTGAGGTGCGTGGGGATGATCCCGAAGTAGTCCGGGGCGACGCTGAGGTAGTAGCAGCGGTTGAGCGGGTGCCCGGCCTCCTCGTCGACCTCGTCGAGGAGGTCGCCGAGCGCGCCGTAGCCGGCCGCGTCGTCGAAGCTCAGCGACAGGTAGCGCATGCGGCTGATGAGCGCGTCGAGGACGTCGTCGTCGGCCTCGCGGCGCGAGAACTCCTTGATGGAGTCGCGGGCCAGCGCGCGGAACTCGTCGTCGGTGGACGGGCTGCGCGAGACGCCGATGAGGGCGAAGCGCTCGGGCAGCTGGCCCTCGTGGGCGAGGTTGTAGAGCGCGGGCAGCAGCTTGCGCTTGGACAGGTCGCCGGAGGCCCCGAAGATGACCAGTGCGGTGTGCGGGACCGGGACGCGCTCGAGCCCCTCCGTGAGTGGGTTCTTCTCGTCGCCGGGCGCCGGGGAGGAGCGGCGCGCGGAGACTTCCTCGCTCACGTGTCGCCGCCGAGGCTGGTCCGCTCGACCGCGTGCCCGCCGAACTGGTTGCGCAGGGCGGCGAGCACCTTGGCGGTGTACTCGCCCTCGCCGCGGGAGTAGAAGCGGGCGGCCAGCGCTGCCGACAGCACCGGCATCGGCGTCTCGAGGTCGATCGCGTCGATGAGCGTCCAGCGGCCCTCGCCGGAGTCCGAGACGTGGCCCTTCAGGTTCTCGAGGTCGTTGCCCTCCGTCTTGAAGGCCGCCTCCGCGAGCTCGCACAGCCAGGAGCGCACCACGGAACCCTGGTTCCACAGATGCGCGACCTGCTCGAGCTCGATCGGGAACTCCGACTTGTGCATCAGCTCGAAGCCCTCGGCGTACGCCTGCATCATCCCGTACTCGACGCCGTTGTGGACCATCTTCACGAAGTGGCCTGCGCCGGGCGGGCCGAAGTGCTGCCAGCCGTCCGGCGGCGCGAGCACGTCGAGGATCGGCTTGAGCTGCTCCACGCCGTCGTCGGTGCCGCCGACCATCATGCAGTAGCCGACCTCGAGGCCCCAGACGCCGCCACTCGTGCCCACGTCGACGTAGTTGATGCCGTGCTCCTGCAGCTCCTCCGCGCGGCCCTTGTCCTCGTGCCAGTTCGAGTTGCCGCCGTCGATGACCGTGTCGCCCTCCTCGAGCATCTCGCCGAGCTCGCGCACCGCCTTCGTGGTCGGGTCGCCGGCCGGGACCATGAGCCACACCGCGCGCGGCGTGTCGAGCTTGGACACGAGATCCTCGAGCGAGGACGCCCCGACGGCACCGTGCTCCTCCGCCTTCTTGACCGCGTCCTCGTCGAAGTCGAACGCCACCACGTCATGGTCGGAGTCCCGCTTGATGCGGTGGACCATGTTGCCGCCCATCTTGCCGAGGCCGACGAAGCCGATCTGCACGCTGTCAATCCTTTCGTGGGGCCTGTTCGTCGCAACCTACCGCGCCGACACCCCTTCCAACCCTGACCCTGTGACGATCGCGTGGATCTCCTCGATCTTGGCCTTCATCTCCGGCACCTCGTCGAGCAGGACGAGCTTGTCGTCCAGCTCCGTCAGGAGGGTCCGGACCTCCTCGAGCACCGTCGTGACCTCGCTGAGGATCGGGTCGACGCTGCCGAGGGTCTGGTCGACCCGCTTGAGGACGTCGCTGACCGGGTTGCCGGGGAGTCTGGGCATCTGGCGAGCCTACCTACACCGGTGTGACAATGGCCGCCACGATCAGGTCGGCGGCCGTCCGGGCGACCTCGTCGAGGTGGGCATCCCAGTCCGGATCGGCGGTCCAGGTGTTGACGAGCCCGTTGATGGCCCCGACCAGGGCGACGCTCGCGAGCCGGTGGTCGCGACCCGGGGCGACGCGATCGCCCTCGGCCTCGATCAGCGTCGCGAACCGGGCCACCGCCTCCTGGCGGTGGCGCTCCGCGTCGCGACTGACGCCGACCGACTCGATGAGGGCGATCCGCGCCCAGCGGCGATCCGCGGTCATCGTGCGCAGGTACGCGGTCACCCCGGCCAGCGCCCGGGCCGGCAGGTCGTGCGGGTCGATCTCGCCGATGGTGGCGACCACGGCGCTCAGCGCCCGCGCGTTGATCTCGTCGTGGAGGACGATCAGCAGCGCCTCGCGGCTGTCGAAGTGCTCGTAGAAGGACCGCGTGGAGACGTTGGCGTGCTTGCACAGCGGGCCGATCGCGGTCTCCGCGTACCCGTGTGTGCCGAACAGCTCGAGCGCCGCGGCGACCAGGCGTGCGCGGCGCTCGTCGTGGCGCTGCGTCGCGGACTGGTTGCCATAGGTGCGACCCGGTGCTACGGTTCCGCGCTCCATCTGGTCAGGGACCTTTTCACAAAAGGGGCGGAGATGCGAGGCGGGGTGCTGGCGATGTCCATGGTGCTGATGGCCGTGCCTGCGGTGGCGCAGGCCCGCACCCTCCACGTCCGGCCGGGTGACGCGCTGGCCGCGGTCGCGGCGGCCTCGCGCCCCGGCGACCGGATCGTGGTCCACGCCGGCGACTACACCGGCAACATCCGCCTCAAGCCCCGCCAGCGCCTGATCGGCCGGGGGATGCCACGGATCACGGGCGGCCCGGGCGACGCCGTCACGCTGGCGCGCCGCACCACCGTGCGCGGGCTGCGGATCGTCGGTGCCGAGCGCGGCGCGATCTACGGGCGCAACGTCGGCCGGGTCATCGTCCGCGGCAACGACGTCTCCGGCCACAACGCGTCGTGCACGCCGGGCTTCCTGATCCCGCCGTTCAACGTCCCGACGACCCTGAGCGGCGCGGGCGTCCCGATCACGGACGGCCTGCACAACGGCTGGGCCGGGATCATGGTCGACGCCACCCGCGGTACGCGCAGCGTCGTCATCCGGGGCAACCGCGTCCACGACGCCGGCTGCGGGGACGGCATCGACGTCCGGGCGTTCAAGACGGCGAAGGTGACCGCACGGATCCGCGGCAACGACGTCGCCGAGCTGCGCCAGGGCGACGGGCTCGAGTCCGTGCTGGCGATCGGGCTGCAGACCTCCGACGCCGCCACCATGACCGCGCGACTGGACCGCAACCGCCAGTCCGGCCTGGGCAACGACGGCGGGCAGGCGGACTCGGAGGGCGTCTTCGTCAACCCGACCGGCGCGTCCTCGCTGACGGCCACCGTCACGCGCAACACCTACACCCACACCCCCGGTCGCGGTGGCTTCTCCGCCAACGGGCTCGAGTTCGTGGCCATGGGCGACGGGTCCCGCGGCGACCTGACCGTGCGCGAAAGCACCTTCTCGGGGACGTCGGGCGACGTGCTCGAGCAGCTCGCGCTGGGGACGAACGCCGCGCTGCGGATGCGGCTGGAGGACGTGGTCGCCACGAAGTCGGCCGGCCTCGGCAACACGGTCGTCATCCCGGGCAACAACGGCGACTGCCTGGTGAGCGCGAGCGGCGGGGCCGGCAACGCCGTGGCGCTCACCATCCGGCGCTCCGCGCTCACCGACTGCGCCAACAACGGCCTCACCTTCGGGTCGGCCGTGGCCAACGGGAGCGGGCCGACGCGCTCGCTGGACCTCGACGTCTCCGGCAGCCGCATCACGGGCAACACCGGCAACAACCTGCGCGTCGGCAACGTGTCCGCCCTCGACGCCCTGCGCGTCCGGGTGGCGGACACGGACCTCTCCGGCGCGCGCGGGCAGCGCGCCGTCACGCCGGCCAACGCGAGCTTCGAGAACCTCGGCTCGGTGGCGGACAGCACGATCACCGTGACCGGCAGCTGCCTCGGCGGCGGCACGCTCGGTGCCGCGGCGGTCGCGTTCTCCGTCGACGCGCGCGGCAACCACTGGGCCGGCCCGCCGCTGACCGTCGGCGACGTCCGGACCGACCCCGTGCTGGCGGAGGCGCCGGCGCGATGCGGCTGATCCTGGCGCTGCTCACGTTCCTCCTCCTCGCTGCGCCCGCGGCGGCCGTCCCGCGCCCCGACGAGGACCCGTTCTACGTCGCGCCGCCCGAGACCGCCGCGGCCGCACCCGGCCAGATCCTGCGGGAGCGCCGCGTCGACGTCACCGCCGCCGGCCTCCCCCTCCCCCTCGAGGGCCACCAGCTGCTCTACCGCACGACGGACACCCACGGGGCGCCGGAGGCGACGGTCGCCACCGTGATCCTGCCGACGGGCGCCGCGCCCGGCGGGGAGCGGCCGCTCGTCGCCTACCTGCCCGCGGAGGACACCCTGACCCGCGACTGCGCGTCCTCCTACGAGCTCCGCATGGGCACGAACTACGAGCTCGGGCAGGCGGTCCTGCCGCTGCTGGCCGGCGGCGCCGCGCTCGTGGTCCCCGACTACGAGGGCCCGGAGTCACAGTGGATCGCCGGCGTCCAGGCCGGTCACGCCGTGCTGGACGCCGTCCGCGCCGCGGAGGCGTTCGCGCCCGCCGGCCTCGACGGGGTGCGGACGCAGGTCGGCCTGTGGGGCTACTCAGGCGGCGGTCACGCGACGGCCTGGGCGGCGGAGCTGGAGGCCGAGTACGCGCCGGAGCTGCGCATCGTCGGCGCCGCTCACGGCGCCGCGCCGTACGTCCTGCGCAAGACCGTCGCGAAGCTCGACGGCAGCCCGTTCGCGGGGATCATGCTCGCGGCGGTCGTGGGGATCGGCCGGGCCTACCCCGAGATGGGGCTCGACGCGCTGCTCAACGAGAAGGGCAGGGCGATGCAGGCGGCGGTCGGTAAGCAGTGCATCGAGGACTTCGCCGGCGCGTACCCGGGCGCCCGGCTCGACGACTTCACCACGGTGCCGGACGCGAAGGACGTCCCATCGGTGAGCGCGGTGATCGATGCCGACGACCTGGGGCACCGGACGCCGACGGCACCGCTGTACGTCTACCAGTCGGCGACGGACGAGCTCGAGCCCGTCGAGGGCGCCGACGCCATCGTCGAGAACTACTGCCGCCGCGGCGTCGCCGTCCAGTACAACCGCGGCGTCGCCGGCGAGCACATCCAGTTCTCCATCGCCGAGTCGGGCAACGCGGCGGCCTACCTGCTCGACCGCTTCGCCGGCAGGACGGCTCCGAACACCTGCACCGTCGGCCCGGATGCGCGGCCGTCAGCGCCCGCGACCGGGGTCACGCGCTGCACCGTCGTGCTGCGGCTGCACCGCAGGCGCGGCGAGCGCATCCGCCGCGCGGTCGCCCGGGCGGGCGGAAGAAGGATCGCGGCGCGGCGCGGACGGGACCTGCGCCGGCTGCGGCTGCGCGGGGTGCGCGCCGGACGGCGGACGATCCGGGTGCGGCTACGGACCTCGCGTGGGGTGCGGACGGTGGTCCGGCACCGGCGGGTCCGATGTTGATCGACTGAGCGCCGCAGACGAAGACTGCGGGAGCGCCTTGCCCGCGGCGCTCAATCGGTCCGTGGACGCCTCGCTAGGCGCGCTTGGCCTTGATGTCGACCTTGCGCGCGGTCACGGTGGGCTCGAAGCCCGTGGTGTCGCACTTCTTGCCCAGCCGGGTGATCCGGCCGGAAAGCTTGACGCGATCGCCGGCGGCGACCACGGTGTCGTTGCGCGGATGGAACTTCACGCGGGTGTTGGTGAGCGTGATCGTCTGCTCGCCCTTCAGGCCCTTGTGGTTGGCCTTCTTGACGTTGACGACGATCTCGCCGCTGTAGCGGTCGTCGGAGCGCTTGGCGGTGTTCGCGCCGGCGGTCTTCTTCACGTCACCGGAGACGAACGTGCCCGACGCCGCGTAGCCGACCTTCTTCGGCACGCAGTAGGAGGGCTTCGTCTTGTCCGGCTTGGTGGCGGCGCCGGCGACGCCCGGGACAGCCAGGGCGCAGGCCGCGCCGGCGATGAGGAGTCGGTTCATGTGGGGACGACGCGCGGGCGCCCCCAGGGTTGGGAACTACTTCTTGCCCTTCGGCTTGGCCGATGGCTTCGGCGTCTCCGTCGGCTCGGCGGTCGGTGCGGGGGTGGCCGTGGCGGTGGGCTCGGCCGTCTTGACGGGCTTGGCGGTCTTGACCGGCTTCGGCGTCTTCGCCGGCTTCGGCGTCTTCGCCGGCTTGGGCGTCCTCGCCGGCTTGGGCGTCCTGGCCGGCTTGACCTTCTTGGCCTTCTTCGGTTGGACGGACCCTGACGGCGCGACCACGACCGTGGCGGCCGGCGACGGCGTGCTCGCGGGCGACGATCCGGGCCGGCGCCGCTTCGCCTCGCCGGCGCGACGGCGAGCACGGGCCTTGAACCGCGCGGTCTGACGGGCGGTCCGCCCGCCCCCAGCGGGTGCGGTGGAGTCCTGCGCGCCACCCACCACGGGGATGGTGGTCGATGCCGCCGTGGGCGCAGCCGGCGCCGGTGCCGCGGAGCGCTCGCTGGTCTGACGCGGCCCGTCGTGATGCCGGACGACACCCGTCACGGCCACGCCGCCGCCGGCGGCCGTGACGGCCGCCGTCAGGCCGATCGCCGCCTTGCCCGACAGCGAGACGGCGCCGCCGCCGAACAGCGAGGCGAGGAGCCCGGCGGACGCGGCCGGCGGGGCGAGCACGCGCAGGTCGGCCTCGCGGGTGGCGATCGCGTCGCGCATCGCTCGGCAGTCGTCGCAGCCGCGCAGGTGGGCGCGGACGGACCGCGCACGCAACCGGCGGCCGTCTCGCTCGGAGATCACTGAACGGACGTCAGGACAACGCAAGGCGCGTCCCTTCTCCGCCTCTTGCAGGCTGACCCGCGCCTCCAGGATCGCCTGCTTGGCCTGCGGTGCCGAGACCCCCAGCGCCGCGGCGATCTCCGCGTGCGAGAGCCCGCTGAGCTCGCGCATGACCAGGGCGCCGCGCTGGCGTTCCGGCAGAGCCCGCAGGTCGGCGACCAGCTGCCGCAGCCGGGCGCGCTGCTCCACCGTCGCCTCGAGGTCCGCCCCGATGGCGTCGTCGCGGAGCTCGGCGTCCGGCCGGCGCCGGCGCAGCGCCGAGATCGCCTCGTTGTGGGTGATGCGGAACAGCCACGGCTTGATCGGCGCGTCCGGGCACGCCCTTCGCCAGTGCGGCCAGCGCATTGGCCATGACGCTCTGCAGGACGTCCTTGGCGTCGTCCGGATTGCGCACGATCGTCAGGCAGTAGCGGTACAGCGCGTCGTGGTGGCGCGAGTAGATGGCCGCGAACGCGCGCTCGTCGCCCGCCGCGGCCTGCCGCGCGAGCTGCTCGTCCGTTCGCACGCGCATCATGGCCCCAGCATTGCATCAGACCGCCACCGGGTGGTCGAGCTTGATGGTCGGTCTACCGAACAGGTACCCCTGGCCGAGCTCGATGCCCGCGGCCCGGACCGCCTCGAGGTCCGCCTCCGTCTCGATGCCCTCCGCGATGACCCGGGTGTGGGAGCTCTGGACGTACTCGGTCAGCGATCGGACGAAGGTCGCGCGGTCGGGCGTCTCGTGGAGACCCTGCACGATGGTCCGGTCGAGCTTGAGGTACTCCGGGCGCACGAGCGCGAGCTGCCCGAGGCCGGCGTGGCCGGCGCCCACGTCGTCGACCGCGAAGTCCACGCCGTGCTGCCGCCAGCGGGCGATCGCCGCCGTCACCTGCACCTCCGCGTGGACGGCCTGGCGCTCCGTCACCTCGAGCACGAGGCGATCGCTGTCCTCCGTGAGCTCCACCAGCTCCAGCAGCAGCTCGTCGTCGAGCATGTCCGGGGACAGGTTGACCGTCAGCTCCGCGGCGGCCGGGAGGTCCTTGAGCCGCGCGATCGCGGCGCGGGCGCAGGCGCGTTCGAGGTCGCGGCGGCGGCCGAAGCGGTCGGCGAGGGTGAACCAGGCGAGCGGACCGTCGACGGCCTCGCGGACGTCGAAGCGCGCGAGCGCCTCGTAGGCGTGCGCGGTCCCGCCGTTGAGGTTGACGATCGGCTGCAGCGCGATGTCGACGCCCTCGCCGGCGCACAGGCGGTCCAGCGCGTCGCCGGCGCCCTCGTGGGCCAGGCCGGTCAGGCGCGGGCCGATGTAGCTCGTCGTCTGCCGCTTGCCCTGGCGCTTGGAGAGCCGCAGCGCGATGTCGGCCGCGGTCAGCAGGGTGCGGGCGTCCGTGCCGTCGCGCGGGCTCGAGGCGACCCCGGCGCTGGCGTCGATGCCGGCCGCGGCGAGGGCGGCGAGCACCCGGTCGGCAACCAGGGCCGGCCGCTCGCCGATGACCAGGATCGCGAACTCGTCGCCGCCGACGCGGCCCAGCAGGTCGTAGTCGCGCAGGGTGTTCTTGACGGCCTGGGCAGCCGCGACCAGGACCATGTCACCGACCCGGTGCCCGCGCCGCTTGTTGACGGCGCCGAAGTCGTCGAGGTCGATCAACACCACGCCCAGCGCGCGGTGCGGGTCGGCGTGCGCGGCCAGGCGCTCGAACTGCGCGTCGAAGGCCGCGCGCGACAGCGTGCCCGTGAGCGGGTCGCGGAGCAGCTCGGCGGTCTCGCCCGACATCCGGCCGACCGCGAGCAGCAGGCCACAGCCCGTGGCGAGGAGGCTGACGCTGTCGACGGAGACGCCGAAGCGCAGCATCGGGGAGAGGAGGACGCTGACCACCAGCACGCGTCCGGCGGTGCCGACCTGGCCTCCCCGGGCGACCACGCCGACTGCGGCGCTCGCGAGCCAGATCAGCGTGAGCGCGGTGATGGCCCCGCTGCCCAGCGTGACGATCAGGACGCCGGCGCTGCAGGCGAGCGACTCCTCCACCCGGGACCACCGCTCACCGGCTTCCGAGCCGTGGACCAGGCCGGTGACGGCCAGCACGGCGAGGCCGATCGCGGCGGCGAGCGGGCGCGGGTGCAGCGCCGGCTCGACGCCGAGGAGGATCGTCCCCACCGCCGCCAGGCCGACACGGATGCGCGCGGCGAGACAGCGGGCGGAGGCGATCGCGGGTGTGGTCGGCCCCGCCATGACTCAGCTAGCGCGGGTAGATGTCACGCTCGCGCTCGACGACCGCGGTGCGGCCGGGGCGCTGGCTGAGGAGGAAGAGCGACAGGAGCAGGCCGATCGCCCCGACGATCATCAGGATCGTGCCGGCCGTGTTGATGCTGAAGCCTTCAGTGTCCGCGTTGACGGCGAAGCGGAGGATCGCCCCGAGGGCGAGGAGGAAGAGCGCAGTTCCGATTTGCATGTCCCGACCACGCGGCAGCCGCCGCGAAGTCGGGATCTAGTTCTCAGACCTTCTCGGTGATGGCGTCGATGGAGCCGGCCAGGTCGCTCGCGTCGAGGCGGATGCGGACGGCCGGGAGGTCGTGCTCGCGCAGCGTGGTGAGGTCGCCGTCGGCCTGGGCGGCGACCAGCGTGCGGAAGCCGTACTCCTCGCCGGGGATGTCGGCGTCCGTGTCGCTGTCGTGGACGAGCTGCAGGAAGCGCCCGGTCGCGGGGCCACCCTTGTGGTACTGGCCGGTGGAGTGCAGGAACCGCGGCCCGTAGCCCCAGGTGGTGGCCACGCCGTGGGTCTCGATGAGCTTCGCGCGCAGCCGGGAGATCGCCTCGTCGATGGCGTCGTCGTAGGGCAGGTAGCCCATGATCGCGACGTAGCTCGGCGGCTGGAGGCCCTCCAGCAGCTCGGCGAGGTCGCCGTCCTGCGGCGCATCGGGCTGCTCGGCCAGGACCTTGTTGGTGTTGTCCTTGGCCTCCTGGACGTTGGGCTGGTCGAACGGGTTGATGCCCAGCGCCCAGCCGAGCGTCGCCACGGCGAACTCGAAGTCGAAGAACAGGGCGGACAGGCTCGTGGCGTGGACGGTGAACAGCGGCGCGTCGCCCACGTCAGGCGACTCGCCGCCTGTGGAGATGTGGACGTAGACGCGGTCGGGCCCCGGCGTGCCCACTAATGGCTCGTCGGCGATCGGCAGGACGCCCTTGCCCTGCTTGCCGGTGGACTCGGCGATCAGCTGCTCCACCCACAGGCCGAAGGACTCGTAGGGCGGGTCGCAGACGAAGGCGAGCTTGTCGCGGCCGGCGTTGGCCAGCGCGCCGAGTGCGGCGCCGAGCCACAGCCCGGAGTCGTCCTCCGCGTTGTGCTGGGCGGCGACAGCGGCGCTCAGCTCCGAGCGCACGTCGACGCCCGCGAGGGCGGCGGGGACGATCCCGAAGTACGACAGCGCGGAGTAGCGGCCGCCGATGTCGGGGTCGTTGACGAAGGTGCGGCGGAACCCGTGCTCCGTGGCCACGTCGCCCATGTGCGTGCCGGGGTCGGTGATCGCGATGAAGTGGCTGCCGTCGGGCTGGAGGCCGTGGAAGTGCTTGAAGAGGCTGTTGGGCTCGATCGTCCCGCCGGACTTGCTGGAGACGACGAACAGCGCCTTCTCCACGTCGATGGCCTGCTCGACCTTCTGGATCTGCAGCGGCTCCGTGGAGTCGAGGACGTGCAGCGTCAGGCCGGGCACGTCCGGGATACGTGAGCCGGTAGACCTCCGGGGCGAGGCTGGAGCCGCCCATGCCGAGCAGGACGACGTCGGTGATGCCCGCGTTGCGCACCTCCTCGACGAACGCGTAGATCTCGTCCAGCGCGGCCTGGGTGGCCTCCGCGACGCGCAGCCAGCCGAGCCGGTTGGCGATCTCCGGCGTCCCCTCCGGCGCCCACAGCGTGACGTCGTGGGCCCAGATGCGGTCGAAGACGCCGATCTCGCGGGCCTCCTCGACGGCGGAGGCGACGAGCCCCTCCTGCGCCTCGTCCAGCTTGTGCTCGAGCCTCACTTGGACGCCTTCTCGATCGACGCGCGCGCCGCCTCGGCGACCTTCTCGGCGGTGATGCCGAAGTGCTCGTAGACCTCGGGCGCCGGTGCGGAGGCGCCGTAGTCGTTCATCCCGATCACCAGGCCGCAGTCGCCGACCCAGCGGTACCAGCTGAACGGGCTCGCGGCCTCGACCGCCACACGCGCCTTGACGGCCGGCGGGAGGACGCTGTCGCGGTAGGCCTCGTCCTGGTCGCCGAAGGTGTCCATGCACGGCATGGAGACGACGCGGGCGCCTGAGCCGAGCGCGTCCGCCGCCTCCAGTGCGAGCTGCACCTCCGTGCCCGTGGCGATGAGGATGACCTCCGGGTCGCCCTCCGCGTCGCGCAGCACGTAGGCGCCGCGCTCGATCGCGTCGTCGGGGACGTCGTCGGGGTTGAGCGTGGCCGCGCCCTGGCGGGAGAGCGAGAACGCGGTCGGCCGGTTGGTGGTCCGGATCGCGAAGCGCCAGGCCAGCTGCGTCTCGTTGTAGTCCGCCGGGCGGACGACGTTGAGCTTGGGCGTCGCGCGCAGGTGCGTGAGGTGCTCGATCGGCTGGTGCGTCGGCCCGTCCTCCCCCAGCCCGATCGAGTCGTGGGTGAAGACGAAGATGGAGGGGCACTCCATGATCGCCGCCATGCGGATGGCGCCCTTCATGTAGTCCGCTGAAGGTCAGGAACGTCGCCCCGTAGGCGCGGAAGCCCGAGAGGGTGAGGCCGTTGACGACCGCCCCCATCCCGTGCTCGCGGATGCCGAAGTGCAGGTTGCGCCCGCCGTACTCGCCGGCGGCGACGCTGTCGGCGCCGTCGATGATCGTGTTCGTCGAGCCGGCGAGGTCCGCCGAGCCGCCGACGAGGTCGGGCAGGCCCGCGGCCGCCCACTGGATCGCCTCCTCCGACGCCTTGCGGGTCGCGAGCGACTCCTCCTCGTCGGGCGTCTTGAGCTTCATCCCTGAGTCCCAGCCGTCGGGCAGCTCGTTGGAGCGCATGCGCTCGAGCTCTGAGAGCGCGTCGTCGTCCTTGAACTTCTCGTTCCACTCCTGGCGGGGCTTCGCGCGCTCGGCGACGAGCTCCTTGTAGTGGTCGTAGACGCCGTCGGGGACGAAGAACGGCTCCTGGGACGGCCAGTCGTAGAACTCCTTGGCGCCCTTGATCTCGTCCTCGCCGAGCGGCGAGCCGTGCGCCTTGCCCGTGTCCTGCAGTGTCGGCGCGCCGTAGCCGATGTGGGTGCGGGCGATGATCAGCGTCGGCTTGTCGGTGTCCTTGGCCGCCTTGAAGGTCTCGGTGAGCTTGGCGATCTCGATGTCCTCGCCGAGGTGGACGACCTCCCAGCCGTAGGCCTCGTAGCGCTTGCCGACGTCCTCGGAGAACGAGACGGCGGTGTCGCCCTCGATGGAGATGTGGTTGTCGTCGTAGAAGCAGACGAGCCGCCGGAGGTTCAGGTGGCCGGCGATGGAGGCGGCCTCGGACTGGATGCCCTCCTGCATGTCGCCGTCGGAGGCGATCACGAAGGTGTGGTGGTCGACGATGTCGCCGAAGCGCGCGTTGAGCATGCGCTCGGCCAGCGCCATGCCGACGGCGGTGGAGATGCCCTGGCCGAGCGGCCCGGTCGTCGTCTCCACGCCCAGCGTGTGGCCCTTCTCGGGATGGCCCGGCGTCTTGGACTCCAGCTGGCGGAACGCCTTCAGGTCGTCCATCGACACGTCGTAGCCCGTGAGGTGGAGGATGCTGTAGAGCAGCATCGAGGCGTGGCCCGCGGAGAGCACGAAGCGGTCCCGGTTGATCCAGTGCGGGTCCTCCGGATCGTGGTCCATGACCTGCGTGTAGAGCGAGTACGCGACGGGCGCCAGCGCCATCGGCGTGCCCGGATGGCCGGAGTTCGCCTTCTCGACGGCGTCCATCGACAGGGTGCGGATGGTGTCTACGGAGAGCTTCTCGAGGTCGGCGTCGGGCATGGTCGGCAACCTACCCTTTGTTCCTATGGCCAAGCACGCGGACACCACCCCCCGGGAGATCGAGAAGACCGACGAGGAGTGGCGTGCCGAGCTGTCGCCCGAGCAGTTCCACATCCTGCGCGAGGCGGGCACGGAGCGCGCCTTCACCGGCCCCTTCGTCTCCGAGAAGAGCGACGGCATCTACCGCTGCGCCGCCTGTGGGGCCGAGCTGTTCGACTCCTCCACGAAGTTCGACTCGGGCACGGGCTGGCCGTCCTTCACCGAGCCGGCCGTCGCCGCCGCCGTCGAGACGCGCGCCGACAACTCGCTGTTCATGAAGCGCACGGAGGTCGTCTGCAAGCGCTGCGGCGGCCACCTCGGCCACGTCTTCGACGACGGCCCGCGCGACGCGGGCGGCCAGCGCTTCTGCATCAACGGCTGCGCGCTGACGCTCGACAAGCGGTAGGGCCGAGCGGCGTACAGCGCCGCGACCAAAGGATGACGGGACGGCCGGGAGCCGTTGGTGGACACGTTCACTTCCGCCACCGCCGGGACCTACGTCCTCGACACCTGCCAGGCGGGCTCGCGCGGACCCGGGCCTAGCGGGCCGGTCCCTCCCGACCGCTACTTCTTCGCCCGGCCGCGCAGGCTCCGTCCCAGCGCACCCGCGGCGCGGAGCGCATCGCTTGCGCGGGCGCCGCCCGGGACGGCGACCTTGCCCTTGCGGACCTGCCAGGCGATGCGCTGCCCGACGGCGAACCCGTGCCCCTGCGGCCTGATGTTCGCGATCGTCAGACGGCGGCCGTCCGTGAAGCGGAAGACGTACACCCGGGAGGTCGGGACGCTGAGCGTCACCACGTCGAGGGCGGAGACCTTCGGGTCCGACCGGCGGGACGTGAACGAGTCGATCTCCCGCCAGTCCCGGGCGATCATCGCGTCCCCCCGCAGGTCCGTGATCAGCACGCGCCGGTCGGTGACGAGGATCAGGCGGCGACGATCGCGGCGCGGCTCGCCCTCCACGTCGCCGGCCACCACCGCGGCAGGGCGCTCGAGCGGATGCAGCGCGGCACCCAGCGCCAGGACCGCCCCATCCGTCCCCTTGCGCAGCGACGAGGGCACCATCGACCGGATCTCGCGCGCGGCGTCCGCCGCGGCGGCCTCGGTGGGCGGCGGGACGGAATCCGCGGGCCAGGAGAGATCGCTGCCGGCACCGTCGGGCTCCACCAGGGCATTCCATCACACGCCGCGGGAACGGATTCGCGGCGGCGACCGATCAGCGGTCGCGGCCGCGGGCGCGGACGGCGACGCCCGCCACCGCAGTCAGCACGCCGATGACGGCCCACAGCGGGTCGCCGCTCATGAAGCTGCCGCCGATCGCGCCCAGGCCCTGCAGCGTCCAGACCGCGCCGACGGCGATCAGCACGAGTCCGAGCAGAGCGAGGCCACGGGCGATCCGCCGAGCCTAGATGGAGGTTGCGTTCCTGACCGTTGGAGCGGGAAGGCGCCAGCTTCTCTGCGCGGACGGGCCGACTCGGCCGATAGCCATCCAATGCAGGTGGAAGCCCATTTCCAGCCGATCGTGGACATGGCGAGCCGGAGCGTCGTCGCCTACGAGGCGCTCGCACGGGACGAGGAGGGGCGCTTCCCGGTCGCCGCCTTCGCCGCCGCGCAGGCCGAGGGGCGCATGGATGAGCTCGACCGCATCTGCCAGCGCGCGGCCCTGCGCGACGCCGCGGACCTGCAGCGTCCGGCGACGCTCTTCGTCAACGTCGAGCCGGAGAGCTTCGACGGCCCGGGCGACCTCGAGGACCCGGACATCCCCGTCATCATCGAGGTCACCGAGCGCGGGCTGACCACGCGCCCGGCGGAGCTGCTGCTCGCCGTGGAGCGCGTCCGCGAGCGCGGCTGGGGCATCGCGGTGGACGATGTCGGCGCCGACTGGCGCTCGCTGGCGCTCATGCCGTTCCTGCGCCCCGACGTGGTCAAGCTCGACCGCTCCGTCCTGGCCGGCGCGACGTCCCCCGACCAGGCCCGGGTCGTGCGCGGCGCGAAGGCCCAGATCGCCCGGCACGGCGGCCTCCTCCTGGCCGAGGGGGTCGAGGAGATCGCGCACGAGCAGCGGGCGATCGGCTTCGGCGCCTCGCTCGGGCAGGGCTGGCTGTACGGGCGGCCCGCGCCGCTCAGCCCGACCACCGGTGCGACCGGCTCCGCGCTGAGCATCATCCAGCGGCACGCGCCGATCGACGACCTCACCCCTTTCCAGGCCCTGCGCACCACCGGGCTGCCGGTCGGCGTCGCCACCAAGGCCGAGCTGCTGCCGCTTTCGCTCGACCTCGAGCGCGAGGCCGCCGCCACGCGCGACCCGGCCGTGATCCTCGCCACGTTCCAGGACGCAAAGCGCTTCGGGGCCGGCGTCCGCGAGCGCTACGCAGGGCTCGCCGCCGGCGCGGCGTTCGTCGGCGCGTTCGGCGTCGGGCTGGCGCACGAGCCGGCGCCGGGTGTGCGCGGCGCGAGCCTCGAGGCCGGCGAGGCCCTACGGGACGAGTGGTGCGTCATCGTCGTCGGCCCGCACTCGACGATGGCGCTCATCGCGCGCGACATGGGCGATCCGGGCCGCGACGACCGGCGGCGTTTCGAGTACGCCCTGACGGAGGACCGCGAGGTCGTCATGCGGGCGGCGCGCGCCCTGATGCTGCGGGTGGTCGCCGCGCCGGCGCCGCGGCCGCGCATCGTGGCCTCCGTCTAAACGACGCTCAGGCGCGCAGGTAGGCGGCGATGCGGTCGGTCGCCTCGTTCAGGCGGCGGAAGTAGGTGGCGCGGCTCACGTGGAGTCGCTCCATGGCGGTGCCGTGCCCCGCGTCGGGGTCGAGGTACCCGAGCACGAGGACGTCGCACAGCAGGCGCTCCTCAGGCGACTCGCCGAACGCGCCGTCTGCGGCAGCTCGCACCGCAGTCCGCACGGATGCGCAGCGCGTCTCGACGGACGCGCCGGTGGCGAGCGGGCTGGCGGCGAGGGCCAGCGGGTCGTGGAACGAGCGCAACGCGTCGCGCACGGCCTCGGGCGGCGCGGGCGGGCCGGCCGGAGGCGCCGCGCCCAGGCTCGCGTAGACGAGATCGCGGCAGGCGCGGAACATGCCGCCCTCCCCCCAGTCACACGTGAAGCAGACCAGCTGCCGGTCGGGATCGTCGACGTCGAGCTCGGGCGAGCGGACGTACCCGGCCGCCTCGAGGAAGGCCGTGGCGGCGGGGTCGTCGGCGCGGGTGCGGCCGTACGCACGCCGGATGGAGGGCAGGCCGGAGGCGAGGAACACGTGGTAGTTGCCCGCGACAACGGCCTCGGAGACCGGCGGGGTCTGGTCGGGCACCGGCAGCTGGCTCGTCTCGCGCACGAAGACGGCGTCGCCGTCGGGCTGGACGCGGTGAGCGTGCTCGAGCCACCGGCCGATGACCGGATCCTCGTGCGCCCATGACGGCGCGGAGCGCGGTGTCATCGCGATGCCCCAGGCCGCGATCTGGTCGTGCTCGTCGACGACGATGCAGACGCAGGAGGGGGCCTCGCGGAACCAGCGCTGGATGTCTCGCCACCAGGGCTGATCGGTGGCGCCGAGGGCCGTGGCGATGCGCGCCTCGTCTCCTGGCCGGGGCATGACGACGCGGTGGGTGATGCGCACGGGAGCCAACCCCCAGCGCAGCGCCGGGTCCGCGAGCAGCTCCACGAGATCCCCCCACAGGTGCCGCTCCCCCGCCGTGATGCGTCCGTAGAGATGATCGGCGAGGCGGAGCCGCAGTGCCCGGTCCTCCTCCGGGTCCTCGGCGGCGAGCGCGGTGGCGAGTGCCGCCCGCATGCGCGCGTGAAGCGTCACCCGCGTCCCGAGCGGCTCGGCGAACGACAGGGAGCGCAGCCAGCTTTCGGCCCGGTCGCCGTCGAGCCCGTCGATGACCGCCCCGAGCAGGCGCGCGTCGACGGCGCGCGCGATGGCGGCGACCGCGACGATGCGGTGGTCCGCCCCCTCCAGCTCGTCCCGACCGATGCGGCGCCGGATGATCGCGGCGAGGGCCTGGTCACGATCGAGGCCGTCCAGGGCCAGGGTGCGACCGGTCAGCGTCGCGTCCGCCGCCACCGCCAGCGACAGCGCGTGCCCGGCGCCCCAGGCGACCAGCGCCTCGGCCTGCGCGTCGCTCACCCCGCGCGTGCCGACGAGCACGCGCGCCTCAGCGGGCGACAGCGGGGTCAGCGGCAGCTCCAGGAGCTGCTCGTGCGCCCAGGCACCGTCCGGGGCGGCGCGCGAGCCGATCACCAGCCGGCTGCCCCCGGCCAGGAGCTCACGCAGGCGGGGCCCCAGCGCCGGCGCCTCCTCGTAGGAGTCGAAGACGGTGAGCCAACCCGGTTCGATCGCTTCCAATGCCGCCTGAGCCGTCGCGGACTCCCGCCCGTCCACGACGCGCACGCGACCCCCCTCGGCCCGCACGCGGCGGACGTGCTCGGCGAGCAGGGCGCTCTTGCCGATGCCGCCGGGCCCATGGACGAAGATGCACGGGCGTTCGGTGCGGGCCAAGGCAGCCAGTTCCCGCTCCCTGCCGACGAAGGTGTCCTCCAAGCGGCGGAGCATGGCAGGCCGGATGAGACCGATGTGAGACTGGCGCGGGCGGGCCGGCGTCCGTAAGGTCGCGTCGATGGCGGGGAGACTCACGCGACGCGCGATCGTCGGGATGCTGTGCGCGTGCACGGGCGCGGCCACGGCGCAGGCGGCGCCGGTCACCGTCGTGCCGTTCCCCGGCTCGCCCTACGTCAAGCCGGGACCCAAGGACCGGGCGGTCCGGGGCACCGCCACGAGCCCGTCGGCCGTGGCCATCGGCCGCTCAACGGGACGCCGGCCTCGACGCCATCAGCTCCGGTGTCCCGCTGCGCTTCCTGTACGCGGCGCCGGACCCGCTCACGACCCCGTTCGCGGAGACCACGAGCGCCGAGGGCGAGCCCAATCTGACGATCGTCGACGCCGACAACGACGGCAACCAGAACGTCGTCGCGGTGCGTGGAGCGAGCGTGCGCACACTCGGCCTGCCCCCCACGGACCTGCCGGCCAACACGTCCGCGGTGGTCGCCAAGTTCAACGGGGACGCCTATCCGGACATCGTGCTCGTGACGGCAGCGGGCCGCCAACTGGTGCCCGGCACGCCCGACGGGCGCTTCACCGGGTCCCCCGTCACGATCGAGGCAGCCGGCGGAGCCGCTCCGACCGTGCAGGCCGCGGGCGACGTCGACGCCGACGGGGACCAGGACGTGGTCGGCGCCGGGACCGGCTTCGTGCGGGTCCTGCTCAACAACGGCGGCGGGACGTTCACCGCCGCGCCCGTCACCGGCGTCCCCGGCACGGCGAAGGCGCTGACCACGGCCGATCTCGACGAGGACGGCAAGGCCGACCCGGTGGCGGTGATGGAGGACGGGCGGATCGTGGTCGTCCGATCGCGCGGCGGCGTCACCGACCTGCCGTCCGGCCTGGCCGCGTCGTCCTCGGCGGCCGTGAGCGCGGACGACCTCGACGGGGACAGCCACCTCGACCTGGTGGCCGGCAACGCCGCCAGCGACGCGCTCCGCGTCCTGTCGGGCAACGGCGCCGGCGGGTTCTGCGGGCCGCAGACGCTGCCCTCCCCCACGTTCTCGAGCCTGGGCGGTGTCGCAACGGGTGACCTGAGCGGGGACGGGCTGGCGGACATCGCGGTCGTCTCGATCTTCGGCCAGCGGACCGACCTGCTGCGCAACACCACCGCGATCGCCACCACCGACGCCCAGATCGACCTCCCCCACCGCGGCATATGGGTCTCTGAAGCGCCCTTCACCGCCTCCCTGAGCGGTGCGGCGACCGACGTGGAGTGGGACTTCGGCGAGGGGCGGACTTGGACGGAGGGCGACCTCAAGAACCCGGAGTGCGCATCCTTCGTGCGCGACGACGGTGGACCGACGCACGCGTACTCGGCGGTGTTCGCGCCGAAGTCCGTCTTCGCCCTGGACCCCGCCGAGCCGTTCGACGCCGACGTCACGTTCGGCGTCGCCAAGGGAGTCGACGGGAGCGTGCCGCCGGAGGCGCCCCCCAACCAGACCGAGGTGCGGCGGACCTACCTCGTGCGGGCGCGGTTCACGACACCCGGTGGCGCGAAGGCGATCGTCGCCCGCACCGTGGTGGTGCGGCCGGACACGCCGCCCAAGCCGTTGGTCGAGCCCGCCGATGCCAAGGGTGGCGTCCGCTACCGCGGGCTGAGCATCTTCACCAGCCCGAGCACCGACGTCGACGACGTCATCGACCCCGAGCGCGACGAGAAGGGCCGCGACGAGATCCGCAGCTACCAGTGGGACTTCCGCGACGGCAGCCCTGTGGTCACGACGGAGGCCGGCATCGTGGCACACGACTTCCTCGCCGGGCGACTCCACGGCGCGCCGCTGCTGACGGACTTCATCCCGACGGGCGCAGACACTTCGGCGCAGGCCGCGTCCGTGGCCAAGCAGGCGACGGCGCTCGGAGCCGCCGGGCCGGCCGCGTGGACCGGGTCTCAGCCGGTCGCCCTCACCCTCACCGATCGCAGTGGCCGCACCGCCCGCAAGGAGTTCTCGTTCGCGCGGCAGGCGCGCATCGCTCCGGACCCCGCCCTGGTCGTCACGGACGCGCAGGACGCCAAGGGCAAGACCCAGAAGCTCACGGTCCCGATCATCGCGGGCAAGACGCAGGTCAAGCTCGATCTCAGCCCGACCAAGGTCGACCGCAACGGGCAGCTCGCCTTCCACGTCCTGCAGATCGGGCAGCCGAGCCCACCGCCCTGCCCCCCGCTGGAGAAGAAGAAGTGCACGACCGGCAACAAGCCGGCGCTCAGGCCGACCACGGCGACGCTGAACGGGGGCCCGTCCTACCCCACCTTCGTCGTCTCGGACGAGCAGCTCGCCCAGCAGGGCGGCATCGCGAAGATCGTCTTCCCCAAGTCGACCGCGGAGGGCAAGCCGCTATCGGTCCTCGACACGGTCTACGACGAGTCGGGCGCCGTCGGCCGCACGCGCTACGACGGCTTCGTCGTCCAGAAGCCCGACGCGCAGTGCGTCAACGTCCAGGGCAGGGAGGTGGGCCCGGCCAAGCTCGTCTTCTCGGGGTCGTGCGTGAACGAGTACGACGGCAAGAAGCTGCTCGCCAGCACCGGGACGATCACCCTGAACGGCGTGAAGGTGCGGCCCGAGCCGGGCAAGGCCGTCGTCGTCGCCGCGGATTGCAACGGCAGCGGCCGCGTCCTCTCCCGCAACGCCTTGCCGGCCAAGGGCTCCACCTGCGGGCCGTACCTCCTCCGTCTCACCAAGGCGCAGGGGGCGTTGGAGGTGCTCGCGGGCGATGACGCGGTCGCCAGGATCCCGGAGGACAAGCAGGGTCTCCTCACCCGGGAGGACTCCGACGGGAAGGCGCTGCCCTTCGCAGGGTCGGGCGAGCGCTACCAGGGCTTCGAGGTCAAGGGCGGCGCCACGCTGGCCTTCGAGTCGGGCGGCGGCGGCAAGTCCGCCAAGGGCACCCTGGAGTTCGACGTCGACTTCCCGAAGGCCCTCGCCCCTCCCGGCGTCGCCCCGACCACCGGTCACACCACCGTCGTCGCCTACGACTTCCCCAAGGAGATCATCGTCTCGGAGTTCAACGGCTACGCGATCAAGGCCGTCACGGCCGGCAAGGAGCCCGCGCCACCGGCGCCGAAGATCGAGACGCCGAAGGAGCTCAACGTCGGCCCGATCCCGCTCGGAGGGCTCACCCCGTTCACCTACGACCCGGCCACGGACACCTTCGCGGCCACCGCCAAGGACGTCCCGATCCCGGTCCTCCCGGGTGCCACGGCATCGCTCACCGTCGTGCTCAGGGACGGTGGGCTCGTGCGCGTGGAGGGGGACGCGGACGTCAGCCCCGTCCCGCTCGCGGTGCCGGTCCTCTACCTCACCGGGTTCGGCTTCACCATCGAGCCGCAGGGCAAGGGCCTGCGGTTGCAGGGCCGCGCGAAGTTCGGCGACCCCTCCGGGCTGATCCTCGCCGGGGAGGGCGCGGTGACGTCCGACCTGTCCTCGGACTTCTCGCTGGCGATCACGGGGTCGGCCACGATCGTGAAGCTGCTCCCCGCCCAGGCGTTCCTGACCTACGCCGGCGGCGGCGTGAAGTTCGGCGCCAGCACCGGCGCGTCGTTCGGGCCGGTGTCCTTCTCGGCGGCGCTCAACGGTGGCTTCAAGGCCGCGGACGGCGACAAGCCGGCCGGCTTTCAGATCGGCGGGAACGGACGCGCCTGCCTGTTCGTCTGCCTGGGCATCAACGGGCTCGCGTCGGAGCGGGCGGTCGCCGGGTGCGGGTCGGTCGATCTGGTGTTCACGACGCTCACCGCCGGGTTCGGGTACGTCTTCGGCAAGGGCCCCAACGTCTTCGTCGGATCCTGCAACCTGTCCCCGTATCAGAGCGCCGCATCGCTCCGCGAGGCGAACGCCGACGGGAGCTTCAGGGTCCCGCTCCGCGCCGTGACCGAAGCGATCAGCGTCAAGGTGGTGGCGGACGGGCCGCTTCGGGCGGGCACGGTCCCGCAGGTCGAGGTCCTCGACGCCGACAAGCTGGTGGTCGCCCGCACGACGCCGGAGCTCGGTGCGACCTCGACGACCGGCAACGTCCGCGGAGACGAGGTGGACCAGCACGTCTACGTCGAGCAGGACCCCACCGACAGCGTCGTGCGCTTCCTGATCCCCAAGCCCAGGGACGGTGGCTTCAAGGGCGCGTACACGGTCCGGCGGATGAGCGACTCCGACCCCGCCATCACGAGCACGCAGGTCGCGTACTCCGATCCGGCGGTGGACAACAGGATCTTCTCGGCCGTCTCGCTGGAACCGCTGACGAAGCCGGAGACGAAGGCCGTCGTCGCGAAGAAGATCCCGATCGTCGGCATCCACCCGAGCGACCCGAGCAACGTCAGCAAGGGCTTCTCCGCCGCCGGCGTCTCCGTGCCCTCCACGGTCGAGCCGGAAGACTGAGCGGCGAGGAGCGCGCCCGTCTGCGGGTCCTCAAGGTGGAGGGAACACTGCCGCCGGGCCAGACCATCCGCTTCAAGGAGGACGGCCCGCAGACCGATCGCGAGATCGCCACCGCCACCGCCACCGCGACGGGGAAGTTCAGCGTCAACAAGGTGTTCGCGCCCTCGAGCTTCAACGACGCCGTGCCGACGCACTGCATCGCCGGCTACGTCGAGACCGCGGACGGCACGCCGCGCGGCTCGATCCCCAAGGTCGTCTGCTACCCGTTCAAGCCGCCGTCGATCAAGCATCCGAACCTCGGCCTGAAGATCACCGACACGGGCCCCGGCAAGGTCATGGTCGACGTCTCGGGCATCGACGTCACAGGCTGGCACCAGTTCGCGGTCCTGCAGATCAGCAAGGGCGCGCGTCACACGCTCCCTCCCCCTCTCGGAGAACGGGATCGCGCTGCTCGCCGGCAAGAAGATCGGGACGCGCGCGGCAGCGCCGACGCGCCCGCTGGCCAAGCGGACGTTCCGGTTCCCGATCACCGGCCTCCCGCGCGGCAAGGCCCCGCTGCGGGCCGTCGTGGCCGGCGTGAGCGATCCGCGCGAGGGCGGGAAGGTCGCCCGTCTCAAGGGCGTCTTCAAGGCCAAGCAGAAGGGTCTTGTCCTCAACACGAAGGGCAAGGGCAAGGTCAAGCACCTCAAGGCGAAGAAGACGAAGAAGCACGGCAAGAAGCACCGCAAGGGCAAGAAGCGCAAGAAGAAGTGACCGCGAACCTCGCTGCCGTTTAGACGACGCCCGTACCGTGGCGCCGGTGCTGGTCGCGTCCGGTCTCGTGAAGTCCGTGGGCGAGGGCCGGGCCGCCCGGACGCTGCTCGACGGGGCCGAGGTCGCTGTCGCTGCCGGCGAGCTGGTCGCCGTGCTCGGGCGCTCGGGGACGGGGAAGTCGACGCTGCTGCACGTCCTGGGCGGGCTCGACCGGCCCGAGGCGGGCCGGATCGAGGTCGACGGGGAGCGCGTCGACGGCGCGTCCGAGCGCCGGCTGGCCGCGCTGCGGGCCCGGCGCATCGGGTTCGTGTTCCAGTTCTTCCACCTGCTGCCGGAGCTGAGCGGGCGCGCCAACGTCCGCCTCGCCGGCGCCGTCCGCGGGGCGCACCCGCAGGCCGACGACCGCGCTGACGCCCTGGTCGAGCGCCTCGGCCTCGCCCACGTCGCCGACCTGGGCCCGGCGCAGCTGTCCGGCGGCGAGCAGCAGCGCTTCGCGATCGCCCGCGCGCTGGTCAACGACCCGGCCGTCGTCCTCGCCGACGAGCCGACGGGCAACCTCGACGACGCCTCGGGCGCGGAGGTGCTGCGGCTGCTGCGCGAGACCGCCGACGAGGGCCGCGCCGTGCTGATGGTCACCCACGACCACGCCGCCACCGCGGCCGCCGATCGCGTGCTGCACCTGCGCGACGGCCTGCTCGTCCCGTGAGACGCGCGCTGGCCGCCGCGGGCGTGCTCGCGGCGGCGCTCGTCGCCGGTGCCGCCGTCTCCGTCGCCTTCGCGCTGTCGACCGGGTTCGACCGCGCTGCGGAGCGCGCCGACCTGCCCGACGTCATCGCCCGCTTCGCGCCACAGCGGCGCGCCACCCTCGACGAACGCGTGCGCGGGCTGCCGAACCTGGAGGCGCGCTCGTACCGCTACGAGATCGACAAGGTGCCGCTGTTCTCGCGGCGCGGGCGGGCGCGCAACGGCCGCATCGAGGTCCTGCTCGGCGGGCGCCGCGGCTACGAGATCGTCGCCGGGCCGGGACGTGCGCCGGCCGGGCGAGGTGGTCCCGGAGCGCGGGGTCGCCGACGCGCTCCACGTCGGCGTCGGTGACACCATGGGCCTCGGCCGGGCGGGCCGGTTCCGCGTGGTGGGCATCGCCACCGCGCCCGACAACGTCGCCTACCCGCTGGCGCGGACGGCGCGGGTGTTCGTGCTGGCCCGTAGCGGCGACCAGGCCAACGCCGCGCTGCTGTGGGTCAACGACCGCGACCGGACCGCCGTCACGCTCGCCTCGGCGCGGACAGTGGCCTTCGGCCTCGGGGACCTGCGCTTCATCACCCGTGAGGGGGTCCAGGTGACGATCGACCAGGCCGCCGGCGTGGTCATCGCCCTGCTCGTGGCCTTCGCCCTCGTCGCGCTGGTGGCGTCGGGGACGATGCTCGCCGCGGGGGCGCACGCGGAGGTCCAGCGGCGGCTGCCCTCGCTCGGCGTGCGGAGAGCGATCGGCTTCACCCCCGGGGGCGTGGTGGCCGGGCACGTCCAGGGCGCCTTCGCGGTCGCGGCGCCGGCGGCGGCGGTGGGGGTCGTCCTCGGGGCGCTCGCGGTCTCCGGCCCGGCGCGGTCGTTGCTCGAGGCGCTCAACCAGTCGCCACCGGGCGTGGCGTTGGTGCTGCCGCTGGCGGCGGCCTGGGTGGTCGTGTGCGCGGTCGTGGTCGCCGCGGCGGCCTGGCCCGCCTGGCGCGCCGCTCGGCGCCCGATCGCCCCGCTCCTGCGCGGCGGGGAGCTCACGGCGCCGCCGCGCGCGACCGGCTCGTCCGGCGGCCTCGTGGCCATGGGCGCGCGCTTCGCGGTCGCCGCCCGCGCGCGCTGGGCGGGGTCCGTGGCGACCATCGGCGTGTGCGCGGGGATCGTCCTGCTGATGCTTGCGCTCGCGTCGCTGCTCGTCCGCCTGCGCGACGACCCGGCGGTGCTCGGCAAGCGCTTCCAGCTCACCGTCGACGCGCGCGCGAGCCTCCTCCCCACCCTGCGCGCGATCCCCGGCGTCGCCGCCGCCACGCAGCGCTACGAGGTGCAGGCCGCCGACGCGTTCCGGCTCGGCGAGCCGGTCAAGCTCGTCGCCTACCGCGGCGACCACACCCGCTTCGACGCGCCGCCGCTGGACGCCGGCCGGCGCCTCGCTCGGCGCGGCGAGGCGGAGGTCGGACAGGGGCTCGCCGACGCACTCGGCCTGCGCGTGGGCTCGCCGCTGGCCACCCTCGACCCCTCCGGCAAGGAGCTGCGGCTGAAGGTCGTCGGCATCGTCCGGGCGCTGGACTCGAGCGGCCGCATCGCGTGGGTCAGTGAGGCGACCCTGCCGCCCGGGGACGGGCAGAGCGTGCTCCGCCTGCAGCCGGGCGCCGACCGCGCCGCCGTCGTGCGCCGGCTGCGCGCGCTGGACCTGCCGCCGACGCGCGTCGCCGGGGCCACGTCCCGGAACGCCGCCTTCCTCTCCACGCTCGCCGCCGTCCTGCGCGCCGTCGCCCTCCTCGTCGGCCTCGTCTGCCTCTACGCGCTCGTGCAGGGCCTGGCCATGACCGCCCGCGAGCGGCGAGGCGCGCTCGCCGTCCTGCGCGCCTGCGGCGGCGCCCGGGCCGACGTCGCCGCCGTGCTGGCCGGGGCGGCCGTGGCGGTGGCCGTGCCGGCGGTGATCGCGGCCGTCCTCGTCGAGCGGCTGATCCTCGGCCCGGTGGTGACGACGCTGGCCGCCGACTACGCCGCCCTGCCCTTGCGCCCGTCGGGGCTGCAGATCGCCGCGCTCGCCCTCGGCCTCTTCGCCCTCGCGGCGCTGGCCGCCACCCTCGTCGCCCGCCGCCTCGTCCGCGAGCCCGTCGTCACCGGCCTGCGCGAGGAGGTCGCATGAGACGCGCGCTCCTCATCGCGGCCATCGCCCTCGCCGGGTGCGGGCACGCGAAGGCGCCGACGTCGACGCTGGACCGCACCTTCGAGGACCCGGACGGCAACGCGACGCTCACCGCCGCGCCGGGCGAGCCGCTGCGCGACCGTGGCGCCAAGCGCGACCCCGGCGCCGTGCTCGCGACGTTCGCGCAACTGACGGACCTCCACGTCCGCGACGAGGAGTCGCCCTCCCGCGTCCCGTTCCTGGATCGCTACGGCGAGCCGTTCCAGCCCACCTTCCGGCCGCAGGAGGCGCTCAGCGCGCAGGTGCTCGCGGCGGCGGTGCGCGCCGTCGACAAAGCGGATCCGCAGGCCGTCTTCATCACGGGCGACGTCACCGACAACGCGCAGCGCAACGAGCTCGCCTGGGCGACGAAGCTCCTCGACGGCGGCCGGGTCACGCCCGACAGCGGTGCGCCCGGGTACCGGGGCATACAGGCGTCCGACGATCCCGACCCCTTCTACTACCGCCCGGGCGTCGACCCGCCGCGGTACCCGGGCCTGCTCGCCGACGCGCAGCGCCCCGTCGTCTCCCCCGGCCTCGACGCGCCCTGGTACGGCGTGCCCGGCAACCACGATGTCCTGCTGCAGGGCGAGCTGCCGCCGGACGCGCGGACGGACGCGATCGCGGCCGGCGACCGGCTCGTCACCTCGCTCGACCCGCGGGCGAAGCTCCCGCAGCGGGCGACGACGGCGGAGGCGGTCGACGCGCTCCTCGGCGCCGCGGAGGGCGGCCGCGCCATCACGGTCCCCGCCGACGCGGAGCGCCGCAGCGCGACCTCCGAGGCGATGGTCCGGACGCTCGCCCACCGGCCCACCCGCACGCCGGACCGCGCGGACTACGTCGTCGACCTCGGCGCGCGCGTGCGCGTCGTCGTCCTGGACCTGACCTCGCGCGCGGGCGGGCAGGCACCCGTCACCGACCCTGCCCAGCTCGCGTGGCTGCGGACGCGGCTCGCGACCGACCGCCGCGTCGTCCTCGTCACCCACCAGCGGCCGCCCGACAACGTGCTGGCCGTGCTCGACGAGCACCCGAACGTCGTGCTCGCCCTGCACGGGGACAGCCACCGCAACCGCATCACGCCCCACGGCGCGTTCTGGGTCATCGGGACGAGCTCGCTCGCCGACTTCCCGATGCAGGGCCGCGTCGTCCGCATCCGCGAGCACGCCGTCGAGACATGGATGGTCGACCAGGACGGCCAGGGTCTGGCGGGCACGGCGCGCAACCTCGCCTTCCTCGACGCCCAGGGCGGCCGCCCGCTCGGCTACGCAGGCAGCCGCCTCGATCGCAACGCGAGGCTTGGGGTGCCGTAGGTGACCCCGACCCGGGGAACCGATGAGTGGTCGTAACGGGTCACCGAAGGCGGGCCCCCTGATGGTTACACCGCGACGGGCTGAACCTCGCCCGCCTGCGCGGCGTCGCGGTGCTCCTTGGAGTCGCGCGTGCGGATGAGGACCTGGGAGAGGATCGCGCCGACGATCGCGAAGCCCGCGCCGACCAGGAAGGCGCTCTGGAAGCCGTCCGTCAGGGCTCCAGGGTCACGGGCACCGTCGGTGACGCTGTTGGCGATGGCGACGAGGATCGCCAGGCCGAGCGCGCCGCCGACCTGCTGTGAGGTGTTGATGAGCCCGGACGCCAGGCCGGCCTCCTCCGGCTCGACCCCCGTCACGGACGCGATCGTCACCGGCACGAAGGAGAACCCGAGACCGAGGCCGGCGAGCACCGACGGGAACACGACGTCCTTGACGTAGGTGCCGTCTGGCGACACCTGCGAGAACCACACCAGGCCGAGCGCGACGAGCACCAGCCCGCCCGAGAGGACCGGCTTGAAGCCGATCTTCGTCGTCAGCGCGGAGGCGATGCCCGCCGCCAGGATGATCGAGACGGTGAGCGGGATATACGCCAGCCCCGCCTTCATCGGCGAGTAGTGGAGGACCTGCTGGAGGTACAGCGTGATGAAGTAGAACATCGAGAACAGCGACATCGTGATGAAGATCGCGGTGATGTTGGCGCCGGTCAGCGTCCGGTTTCGGAAGATGCCGAAGGGCACGAGCGGGTGCTTGATGCGCCGCTCGAGTGCGACGAACCCGGCGATCAGCGCCAGCGCGACGATGATGAGAACGATCGTGCGGGTCGAGCCCCAGCCCTGCTTGGGCGCGTCGACGAGGGCGTAGACGAGGATGCTCAGGCCGGCGGTGATGGTGACGGCGCCGCCGATGTCGAGGCGCTCGACGGCGTCCTTGCTCTCCTCCAGGACGCGAAACGCGCCGAAGGCCACAAGGAGGGTGACGGGCGTGTTGACGAACAGGACCCACTCCCAGCCGAGCGAGTCGGTGAGCACGCCGCCGAGCAGCGTGCCGGCCGCACCGCCCATGCCGGCCACGGCACCCCAGACGCCGAGGGCCCGGTTGCGCTCGGAGCCCTCGCGGAACGTGTTGGTGAGGATGGACAGCGCCGCCGGGGACAGCAGCGCGCCGCCGAGGCCCTGGAGCGCGCGGGCGGCGATCAGCTGGCCCTCGTTGGACGCGAGCCCGCCGAGCAGCGACGCGAAGCCGAACAGGACGAGGCCGATCATGAACAGCCGCTTGCGGCCGACGAGGTCGGCGAGCCGTCCACCGAGGAGCAGGAACCCGCCGAAGACGAGCGTGTAGGCGTTGATCACCCACGAGAGGCTGTCGTTGTCGATCTTCAGGTCCTTGCCGATCGAGGGCAGGGCGACGTTGACGATGGAGGCGTCGAGCACCACGACGAACTGCGCGCAGGCGAGCAGGAGCAGTGCGAGCCCCTTGTTCACGGTCTTATCCGGATTCATGGTTCCGGTTATAGCGGAACCGCTGTTCCGTTTCTAGTCTAAGCTCTGTGTCGTGAGCACAGTCGAGGACCGCCCGCTCCGCGCCGACGCCCGCCGCAACCGGGCCGCCATCGTCCGTGCCGCCCGTACCGTCTTCGCCAAGCACGGCCGCGACGCGCAGATGGACGACGTCGCCCGCCGCGCGAAGGTCGGCGTCGGCACGCTGTACCGGCACTTCCCCACGAAGGACGCGCTGCTCGTCGCGCTCGTGGAGGACAAGTTCGACCGCATCGCCGAGATCGCCCGTGGGGCGCTCGAGCTCGAGGACCCGTGGGAGGCGATCGAGTCCCTGCTGCGGCGCGGCGCCGAGCTGCACTCGGACGACCGGGCCCTCATGCAGGCGATCGCCGACCAGCCCGACCGGATCGCCTCGGCGGCGTACGCCGCGGGTGTCCCGATCCTCTTCGACGAGCTCATCCGGCGTGGCCAGGCGGCGGGCGTCGTGCGCGCCGACGCGCGCTGGGAGGACATCCCGATGCTCTTCTGCGCGCTGGGCAGCGTGGAGGGTCCGCCCCGGGCCTCCTGGCAGCGCATGCTCGCCCTCGTCCTCGACGGCCTCAGATCCCCGGGAGCCGCACCCCTACCGGACTAGTCTGCGCCCATGGCCGTCGCAGAAGAGCTCGATGACGTCGCGTGGGACCTGTCCGATCTCGCCGAGGACCCCGGTGCCGTCGAGGCGCTGCTGACGGAGGCGACGGAGCGGGCGGACACGTTCGCCGAACGCCGCGGGCAACTGGAGTCCCTGGATGCGGCCGGCCTCGCCGCCGCGATGCGCGAGCTCGAGGCGATCGAGGACGCCGTCGGCCGCGCCTACTCCTACGCCGCGCTGTCCTTCGCCACCGACACCGCCGACCCGGGCCGCGGCGCGCTGTTGCAGAAGGTCCAGGAGATGGCCACCGCCATCCAGACCAAGCTCGTCTTCTGGGACCTCGAGTGGGCCGCCCTGAGCGACGAGCAGGCCGAGGCGCTGCTCGGCGACGACGCCCTCGGCTTCGCCCGCCACCACCTCGCCTCCGCGCGCCGCTACCGGCCGCACCTGCTCACGGAGCCCGAGGAGAAGCTCATGAGCGAGAAGGCCGTCACCGGGCGCAGCGCCTGGGACCGGCTCTTCGAGGAGCAGACGTCGGCGGTCGAGATCCGCCTGCCCGACCAGACGGAGCCCGTCGCCCTCGAGGTCGCCCTGTCACGCATGTCCTCGCCGGATCGCGACGTGCGCCGGACGACGGCGGAGGCGGTCACGGACGGCCTGCGCCCGGGCCTGCGCACCCGCGCCTACATCTTCAACACACTGCTCGCCGACAAGGCGCTCGACGACCGGCTGCGCCACTACCCGACGTGGGTCAGCGCGCGCAACCTCTCCAACGAGGCCTCCGACGAGTCCGTCGAGGCACTCGTCTCCGCTGTGCAGGGCCGCTACGAGATCGCCCGCCGCTGGTACCGCCTCAAGGCGCAGCTGCTCGGCCTGGACCGCCTCGCCGACTACGACCGCATGGCCGCCGTCTCCGACGTCGAGGAGACGATCCCGTGGGGCGAGGCGAAGTCCCTCGTGCAGGACTGCTTCGCCTCCTTCTCCGACGAGCTCGGCTCGCTGGTCGGCCGCTTCTTCGACGAGCGCTGGGTCGACGCGCCCGTCCGCCCCGGCAAGCGCGGCGGCGCCTTCTGCGCCTACACCGTGCCGAGCGCCCACCCGTACGTGATGCTCAACTACACGAGCAAGCGCCGCGATGTCCTCACGCTCGCCCACGAGCTCGGCCACGGCGTCCACGCGGCACTTGGCGCCTCGCAGGGCGTCTTCCACATGAGCACGCCGTTGACCCTGGCGGAGACCGCAAGTCCGTGTTCGCCGAGGAGGTCGTCGGCGGCCGCCTGCTCGAGCGCGCCGAGACCCCCGAGTCGCGCCTGTCGCTGCTGGCGTCCTCCATCGAGGACTCGATCGCCACCGTCTTCCGCCAGGTCGCGATGAACCGCTTCGAGCACTCCGTCCACACCGCCCGCCGCGAGGAGGGCGAGCTCGGCGTCGACCGCTTCAACGAGCTGTGGGGCGCCTCCCAGGAGGACCTGCTCGGGGATGCCGTCGAGGTCACGGAGGGCTACCGCATCTGGTGGTCCTACGTCCCCCACTTCATCTCGACGCCCGGCTACGTCTACGCCTACGCCTACGGCCAGCTGCTGGCCCTCAGCGTCTACGCCCGGTACCGCGAGATCGGGGACTCCTTCGTCCCCTCCTACCTCGAGCTGCTGCGCGCGGGCGGCTCCCGCTCCCCGCAGGAGCTGGGCGAGATCGTCGGCGTCGACCTCGCCGACCCGGGCTTCTGGGAGGCCGGCCTCGATCTCGTCGAGGCGCCAGC
>CAWJMO010000002.1:0-7940 GCA_963843865.1 uncultured Solirubrobacteraceae bacterium
GACTGGAGGGCGCCTTCCGGGTCACCCGGCCCGAGAACCTGAAGGTCGGCCTCGAGACCTCGCTGGGCCGCATCACGGAGATCTTCGGCACGCCGCAGAAGCCGGTCGTCCGCGTCGCGGGCATCACCTCCATCGCCCAGGCCGAGGGGCTGCGCGGCACGCCGCTGGTCGTCGAGCGCGACGCGATCGGTCTCGAGGAGGGCGAGTGGTGGGCGGACGACCTCGTCGGGCTGCGGGTCGTCGACGGGGATCGCGAGGTCGGCGTGGTGGAGCGCGTCCGGGCCCTGCCGTCCTGCGAGGTCCTGGTGGTCGGCGAGCGGCTGATCCCGTTGATCGACGACGCGGTGCGGAACGGTGGACGTGGCCGCCGGCGTCATCGACGTGAACCTGGGGTTCCTGGGTGAAGGCTGACGTCTTCACCCTCTTCCCGGACGCGTTCGACTGGTTCCGGGGGCAGCGGCACGTGCGCAACTCGGGGGCGGAGGTGGAGGCGATCGACTACCGGGCCACCACGACTTTGAGTGGCGCCTCGGTGGACGACACGCCGTTCGGGGGCGGCGCGGGGATGGTCCTGCGCGTCGACGTGGTCGAGTGGGCGTTGCGGCAGCGCTACGGGAGGGATCCGGTCGACCTCGGGCGTCGCGTCATCGCCCTCACCCCGGGCGGGCGGGTGCTCGACGAGGATCTCGTGGTCGAGCTGGCCGCCGAGCCTGAGCTCACCCTGCTGTGTGGCCGCTACGAGGGGTTCGACGAGCGCATCCTCGACCACTTCTGCACCGATCGTGTCTCCATCGGTCGCTACGTGCTGGCCGGCGGGGAGCTCGCGGCGATGGTCGTCCTGGACGCGGTGCTGCGCCGGCTGCCGGGCGCGCTGGGCGACGAGCGGTCGGCCCACGAGGAGTCGTTCAGCGCGGCGCTGGAGGGGATGCCGGAGTACCCGCACTACACCCGTCCCGCCACCTACCGCGGGTGGGACGTGCCGGACGTGTTGCTGAGCGGACACCACGCGCGGATCGCGGAGTGGCGTCTTGAAGAATCCAGAAGGCGCGGGTCGCTAGAGTGACCCGGCGCGTCCGTCCAGGGCGCTTTTTCTCGCCATGAGCACCGTCATCAACAGCCTCGAACGCCAGCAGCTCCGGCGCGTCCCGTCCTTCCAGGCCGGCGACCGCGTGCGCGTGCACTTCCAGGTCGTCGAGGGCACCCGCCGTCGTACCCAGGTCTTCGAGGGCGTCGTCATCAAGCGCCAGGGCGAGGGCGTGCGCGAGACCTTCACGGTCCGCAAGCAGTCCTTCGGCGTCGGCGTGGAGCGCACGTTCCCCGTCCACTCGCCGAAGATCGAGCGCATCGAGGTGGCCGCCCGCGGTGACGTCCGCCGCGCGAAGCTCTACTACCTCCGTGGTCGCGTCGGCAAGGCCGCCCGCGTCCGCGAGCGCCGCTACGTCGGTCCGGAGGAGGTCGTCGAGGCCGGTCTGCTCTACGAGGAGACCGCCACGGACGCCGACGGGCACACCGCGGACGAGCCCGAGATGGTCGAGGAGGCCGTCACCGAGGCCGAGGCCGTTCCCGCCGACGAGGCTCCCGCCTCCGACGCTCCTTCCGACCAGCCCGCCTGACGGCAGCGCGCCAGTGAGCGCCAAGAAGCCCCAGTCGACCGCCGGCTCGCTGCTCGAGCTCGTGATGATCGTCGCCGTCGCCCTGGGCCTGGCGCTCGGCATCCAGAAGTTCCTCATCAAGCCGTACCGGATCCCGTCGGAGTCGATGGTCCCGACGCTGCAGATCGGCCAGCGCGTGCTGGTCAACCGCATCGGCCACTCCTTCTCCAAGCCGTCCGTCGGCGACGTCGTCGTCTTCCATCCGCCCGTCGGGGCCGGGGACGGGACCTGCGGCGTGTCGCGCAAGGCCCGTCAGCCGTGCCCGCAGTCCGTGCCGCGCAAGGACACGGAGAACTTCATCAAGCGCGTCGTCGCCGGGCCGGGGGACACGATCAAGATCCTCGACGGCCGGGTCATCCGCAACGGCAAGAAGACGAGCGAGCCGTTCATCCGTGCCTGCAACGGTGGAGGCGGCTGCGACCTCCCGGAGGAGATCACGATTCCCGCCGGTCAGTACTTCATGATGGGCGACAACCGTGGAGAGTCCGACGACAGCCGGTTCTGGGGGCCTGTTCCAGACAAGTGGATCATCGGTGGCGCCTTCGCCACCTACTGGCCTCCCGGCCGCATCGGCCTCCTCTAGCCCACCGGCGTTCGCGCCACTTTCGGCCGCGGCGCGCGCGGAATTTGCGGACGAGCCCGGCGACGTCCCCGCGGGCGATCCTACGCTCGAGACCGTGGCTGAGCGACGTGCGCGAAAGGCCGCCAGGCGGCGGCGCACCTCCGGTTCCCGCGTCTTCCGGTACGACCGCGAGCTCGGCGCCCGCTTCGTCGCCGGCGCGGACGAGGCCGGTCGCGGCTGCCTCGCCGGCCCGCTCGTCGCCGCGGCCGTGTTGTTCGACTACGAGCGGCTGACGCTGTCGGACCGCCGCGCGCTGACCGACCTCAACGACTCCAAGCAGATGACCATGGACAAGCGCGAGGAGCTCTACCCGCGCATCATGCGCGTCGCCGCTCGGGTCACCGTCACCTCGCGCTGCGTGCGCGGCATCGACTCGCGCGGCCTGCACAAGACCAACCTCGCCGCGCTGAGCGACTGCCTGCGCCGGGTCGCCGTGCCCGGCACGCTCTGCCTGTCCGACGGCTTCCCCGTCCCGCCGACGGGCCACGAGCAGCGCCCGGTCGTCGGCGGCGATCGCACCTCGGCGGCCATCGCCGCCGCCTCCGTGATCGCCAAGGTCTCGCGCGACCGCTTCATGCACCGCGCCGCCGAGCGCTACCCCCACTGGGAGTTCGAGGGCCACGTCGGCTACTCGACGCCCGAGCACCGCGCCGCCATCGAGGCGCACGGCATCTCCCCGCTGCACCGGCTGTCCTTCCAGTCGGTCGCGTACTCGCAGTTGGCGCTCTAACGGCGCACTTCCGCAACACCTCCGTCTAGATCGGTCGGTCGCCGCTCGATGGAGTGGCGGCATGACCACGGACCGCCGTCATCGCCTCGGGCAGATCGGGGAGGACCACGCCGCGCGGCACTTCGAGCGGCTCGGGTGCGAGGTGCTCGCGCGCAACCACCGGACGCGGTTCGGGGAGCTGGACCTCATCGTCCGCGACGGGCCGGTGCTCATCTTCGCGGAGGTCAAGACGCGGCGGGCCGGGTCGGGGCGGCCGTTCGACAACCTGCACGACCGCAAGCAGCGGCAGGTGCGCAGCATGGGCGCGGCGTGGCTGAAGGAGGCCGACCGCCCGTTCTTCGAGTCGCTGCGGTTCGACGCCGTCGGCGTGGTCGTCGCGCCGGACGGGAGGTTGCTCGAGCTCGAGCACCTCGAGGGGGCGTTCTGATGCTCGCCCGGGTGCAGTCGTTCGCGATCGACGGGGTGGAGACGCGCAAGGTCGCGGTGGAGGCGGACGTCCGCCAGGGCCTGCCGGCGTTCACCATCGTCGGGCTGGCGGACAAGTCGGTCCGCGAGGCGCGGGAGCGCGTGCGCGGCGCGATCATCAACACGGGCTACGCGTTCCCGGACAAGCGGATCACGGTGAACCTCGCGCCGGCGTACCTGCGCAAGGAGGGGCCGCACTTCGACCTGCCCCTCGCGATCGCCGTGCTGGCCGCCAGCGGGCAGATCGAACTCGAGGCGCTGGAGGGCTGCGCGTTCATCGGCGAGCTGTCGATGTACGGCGAGGTCAGCCCCGTGCGCGGGGCGCTCGCGGTGGCCGAGGGCGCGCGCCGCCACGGCCTGACCCGCCTGATGCTGCCGGCCGCCCGCGCGGCGGAGGCGGCGCTGGTCGAGGGGATCGGCGTGCTGGGCATCGAGTCGCTGCAGCACGCCGTCGCCGTCCTGCGCGGGGAGGACGACGCGATCGTCGGCCCACCGCCGGACGCGGAGGCGGAGCCGGAGGACGCCGTCGACCTCTCCGACGTGCGCGGGCACAGCGGCCTGATGCCGGCCATCGAGGTCGCGGCGGCCGGCGGCCACAACCTGTTCATGCACGGCCCGCCCGGGACCGGCAAGACGATGATCGCTCGGCGGCTGCCGACCCTGCTGCCGCCGCTGACCCGTGACGAGGCCGTCGAAGTCACGAAGATCCACTCGATCGCCGGCCTCCATGAGGGGCACGGCCTCGTGCAGGCGCGGCCGTTCCGGGCGCCACATCACCTGATCTCGCCGTCCGGCCTCGTGGGTGGCGGCGCCACGCCGACGCCCGGGGAGATCACGCTCGCGCACCGCGGGGTGCTGTTCCTGGACGAGCTCAGCGAGTTCAACCGCAACGCGCTGGAGGCGCTGCGCCAGCCGCTGGAAGACGGGCGGGTGGTCGTCGTTCGCGCGCAGCGGGTGCTCACGTTCCCGACGGGCGCGATGCTCGTCGCCGCCGCCAACCCGTGCCCGTGCGGGATGGAGGCGGAGCGATGCCGCTGCTCCGCAGCCGAACGCGCGCGGCACGACCGCCGCCTCTCCGGCCCGCTGCTGGACCGCATGGACATCACCGTCCACGTCGGTCGTCCCTCGGCCGCGCGACTGCGCGACGACGCCGCGCCGACGTCGGCAACGGTGCGCGAGCGCGTGGTGGCCGCCCGCGCGCGGCAGACCCTCCGGCTGCGCGGGACGGGGGCGACCTGCAACGCGCAGCTGACCCCGATCATGCTGCGCGAGCTGGCCCGGGTGACGCCCTCGGCGCGCCGCCGCCTCTTCGAGCTCCACGACACGGAGGGGCTGACCGCCCGCGGCCACCACCGGGTCCTGCGGGTCGCGCGCACGATCGCCGACCTCGCGGGGTCGGACGACGTCGGCCCGGAGCACATCTCGGCGGCCCTCGTCCTGCGCACGGACACGAGCCAGACGCGGGCCGCGGCATGATCGACGCGTGCGAGCGTTGCCTGCGGCGGACGGAGCTCATCGGCTGGCTGTCCGGGCACATCGAGCAGGAGTGGCGGCTGCGGCGCGGCCGGCCGCAGTTGCTCGCCCGTCCCGACGAGGAGCTGCTGCGGTGGGCCAACCAGGCCGACGTCGCCGCGCAGTACCGCGCCTTCGACGCCGGCGCGGCCGTGGAGCGCCTGCGGGCGCGGGAGATGAGCGCGGTGTGCGGCTGCGCGGACGCCTATCCGGACGGCCTGCGCGACCTGCCCGATCCGCCTGCCGTCGTGCACTGGCTGGGCGACCCCGCGCTGCTCGACGGGCAGGGGGTGGCGCTGGTCGGCGCGCGCAACGCGACGCCCTACGGGCTGGAGATGGCCCGGGCACTCGCGCGTGGGCTGTCCGCGGCAGGGGTGACGGTGGTCTCCGGCATGGCGATGGGCATCGACTCGGCCGCGCATCAGGGCGCACTGGCCGCCGGCCGCACCGTCGCCGTGCTCGCCACGGGCGCCGACCGGCCGTACCCCGCCCGCTCGCACGCCTTGCACGGGCGCATCGCCGCGACAGGCTGCATCGTCTCGGAGCTCCCGCCGGGCACCACGCCGCGCCGCTGGGCGTTCCCGGCTCGCAACCGGATCATCGCCGCGCTGTCGGTGGGCAGCGTCGTCGTCGAGGGCGGCGAGCGGTCCGGCTCGCTCATCACCGCCGACTTCGCCGCCGAGATCGGCCGCTTCGTCGCCGCCGTCCCCGGCCCCGTCACCGCGCCGCTGTCGGCCGGCCCGCACGCGCTGCTGAAGGCCGGCGCCGAGCTCGTCCGGCATCCGCAGGACCTCCTGGACCTCCTTGGCGGCGTACCCGGCCGGGTGGGGCAGACCGTCGTCGGAGCGGGCCCCAGCCTCGCGCCCCGGCCCGAGCCGGCCGTCCCGCCACCCGACCTGACCCCGGAGCTGCGCCGCATCCTCTCCCGCGTCGAGCGTGGCGCCGGCTCGCTGGCCGAGCTCGTCACCGACCCGGCCGACGGCCTCGCGGTGGCCGGTGCCCTCGGGGAGCTCGAGCTGCGCGGCCTGGTCCGCCGCGTGTTCGGCGGCCGCTACATCCGCGCGGTCGGTTGAGCGTGTCGTTCTCCTCGTCAGACGAGGAGAACAGCAGGCTCGGCGCTTCTAGGCTCGGCGCGTGGCCCGCGTCCCCGCCGTCCTCACCATCGCCGGTTCGGACTCCGGGGGTGGCGCCGGGATCCAGGCGGACCTCAAGGCGTTCGCCGCCTGCGGGGTCCACGGGATGTCGGCGATCGCGGCATTGACGGCGCAGAACACGGTGGGCGTGACCGACGTGCAGCAGATCCCGCCCGCGTTCATCGTCGAGCAGGTTCGAGCCGTGCAGGACGACATCGGCGTCGACGCGGTGAAGATCGGGATGCTCGGGAGCGCGGCCGCGGTGGCCGCCGTCAGCCAGGCGCTGGACCTGCTCGCGCCCGGGACGCCCGTGGTCATCGACCCCGTGATGGTCTCGGAGTCCGGCGCTGTGCTGCTCGACGACGGCGCACGGCAGGCGCTGATCGAGCTGCTGCTGCCCAGGGCGACCGTGATCACGCCCAACCTGCCCGAGGCGCAGGTGCTGGCACCCGACGCGGAGGACCTGCCGCGGGCCCTGCATGCGCTCGGCCCGGCGAACGTGGTCGTCACCGGCGGCCACCGCGAGGAGGCGACGGACCTGTTCTTCGACGGGAGACCCTGACGCCCATCGAGGGCCCCCGCCATCCGGACGGCGCGGCCCACGGCAGTGGTGCACGCACTCCTCTGCGCTGGCGGCGCATCTCGCCCACGGCCTGACACCCCTGGAGGCCGCGAAGGCCGCGCGGATCATCGCCTCGGAGGCCGTCCGGACGGGGCTGCGGGACATCGGACGGGGCCCCGGACCTGTCGACGTCCTCAACGTGGCGTCAAGGAGACCTAAGACCGCTGCAAGAACCCTGTCATAATCCCCTCATGAAGTTCCTGCGGATGCGGCCGGGTCACGGCGAGCAGCTCATCGCCGAGGGCGACCTGGAGGTCGCCGCGGACGAACAGGCGCTGGTCGCGGAGTTCCGCCAGCAACTGGACGCAGGCATGTGGGCGGCAGTTCCCACGCAGTCGCAGACGGGTCGGCGCGAGGCCACGATGGTCCAGGCCTTCGACGAGATCCCGCGCGACACCGACCGTGTGATCTTCTTCCCGCGCGCCGCCGGCGGATGATCGCGGCCCTCGTCGCCACCGCCATCGTCGTGGTCGCGCTCCTCTGGGAGGCGTGCGTGCCGCTGTTCGAGCGCATCCGCCGCCGCGTCGAGGCCGGCAAGGAGGCTCGCGCCGAGGGCATCCCGGTGTACGACCCGGGCCGCGAGCGCCGCGCCGAGCAGCGCGCCCGCGAGCTCCTGAAGTCCTGCGTGAACGAGGAGGAGTGGGACATGTACCGCGACCTCGGCTTCCTCCGGGTGTGGGGCGGCCAGGCCGGCGGCCCCGAGGAGGGCTGGGACCTCGGCGGCGCGCCCTACGCGTACCTCGTCTACCCGCACAAGCCGATCGTCGCCTACCTGCCCCAGACGGGTCAGCTGCTCAACGAGTACTGCGTCGAGTTCCCCGACGACACGAAGCCCTTCGGCTCGCCGCGCCTGCCCGACTCGGACGACGTCCTCGCCAAGTGGATGGGCATCAAGGGCGACGAGCAGCGCCTGATCGGCTCGGCCAACCTGCATCTCCCCGGCCGCCAGATCGACCCGCGCAAGGTCGCCCGCGACCTGTGGCGGCTGCGCCAGTGGGAGCGCACGCGGCTGCAGAAGGCCGCACGCGAGGCCACCGGCAGCGTCGACTGACGAAGTAGCCTCGGTCGCGTGACCGACTTCGACGTCAAGCACCGGTCCCGTGCGCTCACGGACGGGCCCCATCGCGCCGCGGCGCGATCGTATTTGCACGGCATCGGGTTCGATGCCGAGGCCCTGTCGAAGCCGATCATCGGCGTCGCGAGC
>CAWJMO010000003.1:0-50210 GCA_963843865.1 uncultured Solirubrobacteraceae bacterium
CGACGGCCGTGACACCATCGCCGTCGAGGACCCGGCGACGGGGCAGGTCGTCAAGACCATCCCCGTCACCACCGCCGAGGAGGTCGAGGCCGCCGTCGCCAAGGCCCGCGCCGCGCAGCCGGCGTGGGAGGAGATGGGCTTCGAAGGCCGCGGCCGCATCCTGCGCCGCGCCCAGAAGTGGCTGCTCGACAACGCCGACCGCGTCATCGAGACGATCGTCTCCGAGACGGGCAAGACCTGGGAGGACGCGCAGCTGGCCGAGCTCGGCTACGGCGCGCACGCCTTCGGCTTCTGGGCCAAGAACGCCCCGAAGTACCTGGCCGACCAGAAGGTCTCCAGCGCGAACCCGTTCGTGCTCGGCCGCAAGCTCTCCATCCGCTTCCGTCCCGTCGGCGTCGTCGGCATCATCGGGCCGTGGAACTACCCGCTGACCAACTCCTTCGGTGACGCGATCCCGGCGCTGGCCGCCGGCAACGCCGTCGTCCTCAAGCCGTCCGAGGTCACGCCGCTCACGTCCCTGCTGATGGCCGAGTGCATGCGCGAGTGCGGGCTGCCCGACGGCATCTTCACCGCCATCCCGGGCTACGGCGAGACGGGCGCCGCGCTGATCGACCACGTCGACATGATCATGTTCACGGGCTCGACGCGCACCGGCAAGAAGATCGCCGCCCGCGCCGCCGAGCGCCTGATCCCCGTGTCGCTCGAGCTGGGCGGCAAGGACCCGATGATCGTCCTCGACGACGCCGACGTCGAGCGGGCCGCCAACGCCGCCGTCCACTACTCGATGCAGAACGCGGGCCAGACCTGCATCTCCACCGAGCGCGTGTACGTCGAGGCCGCGATCTACGACGAGTTCGTCGCCAAGGTCACGGAGAAGGTCCGCGCGCTGCGCCAGGGCAAGCCGGAGGGCCCGGGGTCGGTCGACCTCGGCGCGATCATCTTCCCGCCGCAGCTGGACATCATCGAGTCCCACGTGCAGGACGCGCGCGACAAGGGCGCGACCATCGCCACGGGCGGCCACGTCAAGCGCGACGGCGGCCTGTACTTCGAGCCGACCGTCATCACCGGCGTCGACCACACGATGACCTGCATGACGGAGGAGACCTTCGGGCCGACCATGCCGATCATGAAGGTCGCCGACGACGGCGAGGCGATCCGCATGGCCAACGACTCGCTGTACGGCCTCGCCGCCTCCGTGTGGGGCTCGGACGTGGCCCGCGCCGAGCGCGTCGCCCGCCAGATCGAGGCCGGCGTGGTCACCGTCAACGACGCCCAGATCAACTACCTCGCCACGGAGCTGCCGATGGGCGGCTGGAAGACCTCCGGGCTCGGCTACCGCCACGGGCCGGGCGGCATCCAGAAGTTCTGCCGCCAGCAGTCCCTCCTCGTCACGAAGTTCGCCCCGATGAAGAAGGACATCCACATGATGGGCTACTCGGCGCGCACGACGAAGCTCCTCGGCCGCGTCACGAAGCTCATGTACGGACGGGGTAAGCGCGACTAACCGAGCAACCTCCTCATGGCGGGCGCGTTCAAGCCCGCCATGAACGCTCGTCTCATAGGACTGCTCGCCGCGGGCTCGTTGCTCGCGGCTGCTCCGTCGGCCCGTGCCGACGACGTCGTCTCCTCGTCCTTCGCCCAGTTGACGGGCGCGGACGGGTGCATGGTGCAGACGGGGTACGTCGCGACGACCGCCGGCTGCGCGACCGGCCACGGCCTGCTCAACGCGGCGGCCGTCACCGTCTCGCCCGACCAGAAGAACGTCTACGTGGCCTCGTCCATGTCGCCGGAGGGCGGGGGCTCGAACGCCGTCCTGACCTTCACGCGCGACACCGCGACGGGCGCGCTCAAGCAGGCGGGCTGCATCTCCGACGACGGTGGTGACGGGCGGCCGGGCTCGGACGGCCTGTGCACGGACGGCGACGTGCTGGCCGGCGCGAACGCGATCGCCATCAGCCCGGACGGCCTCCACGTCTACGTCGCGGCGGCGGCCCAGAGCGGCATCGCCGTCTTCGACCGGGATCCGGAGACGGGCGCGCTGACGGAGTCGGGCTGCGTGAAGTCCTACTCGGAGGGCGACCGCTGCGCGACCGCCACCGGCCTGCGCGGCGTGGACGGCATCACGGTCAGCCCGGACGGCAAGAACGTCTACGCGGCCGCGCGGGAGTCCAACGCGGTCGTCGCCTTCACCCGCGACGCGGAGACGGGGCAGCTGAGCTCCGTCGGGTGCGTGTCCAACACGGGCCACGACGGCGCCTGCACGGACGCGACCGCGCTCGACGGCGCCGGGGACATCGTCGTCGCGCCGGACGGCCGCACCGTCTACGTCACCGCCCACAAGATCAACGCCATCACCGTGCTGGCGCGCGACGCCGAGACCGGCGTGCTGACCCCGGCCGGCTGCTTCATGGACGCACCGCCGGAGGGCGGCCCGTGCAAGAAGCTCGACGGCATCTCCGGCGCTGCCGCGATGGCGTTGTCGCCCGACGGCAAGAGCCTCTACATGGTGTCGGCGCTGTCGGGCACGCTCGTCACCTTCTCGCGGGACCTCGAGACGGGCGCGCTCACCCCGACCGGCTGCCTGGTCAACGCCCAGCCGTCCGGTGCCGACTCCGTCTACCAGGAGCCGGACGACCAGGAGGACGACGACGCGGACGAGGAGGACCCCGATGACGAGGACATCGACGAGGAGGACGAGGACTACGACCGCCGCGACGCCGCCACCTGCTCGCCGGCCCGCGCGCTGCTGTACGCCTCGGAGGTCGCCGTCTCCCCCGACGGGCGCAGCGTCTTCGCCGCGGGCGACGGGCGCCTCACCGCCTTCGAGCGCAATCGCGACACGGGCGCGCTGCGGCAGGTCGGCTGCGCCGAGGCCTACCAGACCTACCGGTCCTGCTCCGTCTCGGCGGGCCTGTCCGGCATCCGGGGCCTCGCGAGCTCGGACGACGGCCGCAGCCTCTACACGACGGGCGCCAGCCAGCTGACCTCCTTCGGCGCCACCGTCGCGGTGACGACGCGCCGGGCCCGGGTCAGCCGTGCCGGGATCGCGCGGGTCAAGCTCGCCTGCCCGAAGGCGCGCCGCCGGGGCTGCGCCGGCCGCCTGGTCTACGCGGGCGCGGCGCGGGCGCACTTCCGCATCGCCCGCGGGAAGCACCGCACGATCCGCCTGCACGTGCCGCGCGGCCGGCGGCACCTGGTCATCCGCGCGCGCGACGCGCACCACGTCACGCGGCCGGCGGTGCGCCGCGTGAAGTTCAGGCGCTAGGAAGCGAGCGCGGTGGGAGCTGACTGCAGGGCGGTCAGCTCCTTGCGCAGCGTGATGCGGCCGCGGTGCTGGAGGCCATGGACGGCGTCCTCGCTGCGGCCGATGCGCTCGGCGATCTCCTTGGGGGAGAGGCCGAGGATGAACCGCATGACGATGACCTCGCGCTGCTCGGGGGGAAGCGTCGCGATGGCCTGCTGGAGGTCCTGGGAGCGCTCACGCGCCATGGAGGAGTCCTCGAGGTCGGGGGAGCGGACCTCCTCGCACGGGACGGCGCGGCGGGCGCGCATCGAGTCGATCGCCGCGTTGTGGGCGATGCGGAGGATCCAGGCGGAGAAGGGGACGGAGCGCGGCTCGTAGCGCTGGAGCGCCGTCATCAGCTTGGCGAAGATCTGCTGTGTGACATCCTCCGCCTCGTGCTCGTCACGGACGATGGAGCAGACGTAGCCGTAGACGTTGTCGGCGTAGCGCAGGTAGAGGAAGCGCATCGCCTCGTCGTCGCCGGCCTTGGCGCGCTGCACGGCGGAGAGGACGACGCCCTCGGCGCCCGAGGAGTGCTCGAGGCGGCGGCGGCGGAAGCGCTCCCCCCGACCCGAAGCCGCAAGGCGGTCGGCTTCGGCTCGGACTGCGGACTGCGGTACTGCGGTGACGGACTGGGGCATGTGATGCCTCCCCCCGGAGGCAAGGTGTTGCGGACTCCGTCACCATCCCTCACACCCGTCAGCCAGCGGTTAGTTCATAGGTTAAGCGCAGATCAAGTGTCAGACTCTGGACGTTTGTTCGACCGGCAACAAGTGCATTGACCGACTTCGCGACCTCACCACGCCCCTCCGAACTGGGTCTGCGCACGCCGATCCCGTACCGGGCGGTGTTCGAGTTCTTCCCCACGGGGATCGTGGTCACGGACGCCCGCGGGTCCGTCCAGGGGACGAACCTGCGCGCCAAGGCGATGCTCGGGACGCTGCTCGACCGCGAGCAGCTGCGCTGCTGCGACGTCTTCGACTGCCGGCGGCCCGGGACCCCGCTGGCCGACCACTGCATCACGGAGCTCGTCCTCGCCCACGAGGGCCCGATGCCCGAGCTGCGCGTCGACCTCCCGGCGACGCCGGGCGCGACAGCCGTCCGCTCCGTGTGGGTGACGGGCGCGCCGTACGGCGGCGCCGAGCCGGCGGTCGTCCTGCAGGTCCGTCCCGGCGTGGCGGGCGACCGTCGTCGCCGCACGGAGCCGCACTGGATGGGCGGGCCGCACCTGCGCGTCTTCACCCTCGGCCGCAGCCGGGTGGAGAGCGGGGAAGGGCCGCTGGCGGGCGAGTGGCTCGGCCACAAGCCGGGGGCGATCCTCAAGTACCTGCTCACGCAGCGTGATCGCATCGTCCCCAGCGACGAGCTGGTCGAGGTCTTCTGGCCGCAGTCGGGCCGCAAGGGCGTCACCAACGTCCGCCAGGCCGTCCACACGCTGCGCGACCGCTTGGAGCCGGGCCGGCCCAAGCACGGCGGATCGGCCTTCGTCCACTCGCGTTCGGGCGGCTACGAGCTGGAGCGCTCCTCGATCTGGATCGACGCGGACGACTTCGAGGACTCCGTGCGGGCGGGCGTGCGCGCACGGCTGGAAGGGGACGTGGAGACCTCGGAGGCCGCGCTGACCCGCGCGGCCGGCCTCTACCGCGGTGACTTCCTGGCGGAGGAGATCTACGCCGACTGGGCCTTCGGCGAGCGCGACCGCCTGCGCGAGCTGGCCGGCTCCGCGCTGCGGGCGCTGCACGAGCTCAAGGCGGAGGCCGGGGACCTCGACGGCGCGACGGAGCAGCTGCAGCGGCTCGGTGAGCTCGAGCCCTACGACCTCGGCGTCCACCGTGAGCTGATGGCGCTGCTCGTGCGCCGCGGCCGCCACCCGGAGGCCGCGCGGCGCGACGAGCTCATGCGCCGCCGCTACCGCAAGATGTTCGGGACGGACCCGCCCTCAGAGAGCGATCCCGAGCAGCTCTGAGAGCTGCGGGATCGTCGTCTGCGCGTCCGTGTGCAGGACGGTGGTCATGCCGAGCTGCTTGGCCGGCTTGAGGTTGAAGCCCAGGTCGTCGACGAAGACGATCTCCGCGGGGTCGAGGCCCATCCGCTCCGCGGCGAGGGGGTAGATGCGCGGGTCGGGCTTGCGCATGCCCTCCTCCGCGGAGATGACGCGGCCGTCGAAGATGTCGCCCAGGGCGTCGTAGTCGGTCGCCCGGCCCCACGAGTTCGACAGCAGGCCGGTGACGATGCCCTGCTCGCGCGCGGAGCGGACGGCGTCGACCATCGCCGTGTCGGGCTCGATGTTGCCGAAGAGCTTGGCGATCAGGCCGTCGGGCGGCAGGTCCAGGCGCTCGGCGAAGGCCGCCTCGAAGTCCGGCTCCGACAACGTCCCGCACTCCAGGCGCACCAGGAGGTCCCGCGCCGCTTCGTCCTCGCGGAAGAGCAGCTTCACGCGATCGGGGTCGATCCCGGCCTCCTCACAGAAGATCGCGAAGGACCGGAAAACATTTGAGGTCAGGACCCCACCGAAATCGACCAGAAGTCCACGCATGCGGGGGGAGTTCTACAGGTGCAACGTCGACGGTGCCGATCCGGCGGCCATGCTCTCCCCGCTAGGGCTTGTCGCCCTCGACCTGACCGGCGATGTCGTCGGCCGCGTCGAAGCCACCTACCCCTACGACGGCTCCGACCCCGAGTTCGCCGTCGTCCGCCTCGCCCGCGGCCCCCTGGGCCAGACCCGCATGGTCCCCCTGGGCGGCAGCGTCCGCTTCTCCGAATGCCTGCAGTTCCCGTTCACGGTCGCCGAGATCGAGGACGCGCCCGCTCCCGACACCGCCCGCTGGGGCATCGAACAGGCGGACCTGGCCCGTGCCTATTGGTAGTCATCGTTCACAAGACGTCCGTAGGCTGTCGCCGCTATGGCCAGCTTCCTCTGGATGCTGCGGCACGGTGAGGCCGTCCCCCACGGATCCACCCCGGACGACGCCGACCGCGCACTGACGCCGAAGGGCGAGCACCAGGCGCGCACGGCGGGCCAGGCGCTGGCCCGCGCGGGGGCGGAGTTCGAGGCCTGTTACACGTCGCCGAAGGTCCGCGCCGCGGAGACGGCGCGGCTGGCAGCGGAGGCACTCGGCGTCCCGGTCTCGGCGGCGGCGGAGATCGGCTCCGGGTTCGACGCGGACGCGGCCCGCGCGCTGGCCGAGGCCCACGACGGCAACGTCCTCGTCGTCGGCCACGAGCCCGACTTCTCGCAGATCGTCTACGACCTCACGGGCGCGCGCGTGGACTTCAAGAAGGGCGGCGTCGCGGCGGTCCGGTTGGGCTCGTCACCGGAGCTGCTGGTGCTCCTGCGGCCCACCGAGATCATCGCGATGGCGGGCTGAGCACGGCGAGGGCCACGGCGAGGGCGACCTCGGCGCGGCTGCGCAGCGACGTCTCGAGGACGAACTCGCCGGGGTTGTGCGCGGCGCCGCCGCGTGGCCCGAGGCCGTCGATGGTGACGCCGATGACCGGCGCGAAGTGGCTGGCGTCGCTGGCCCCGCCGCGGGCGTGGCCGTGGACGGGGCGGCCGAGGTGGAGGGCCGCTGCCGCGAGGACCGGCGCGTCGGGCTCGCGCGCGTCCATCCCGGGCCAGACGCGCAGGAGCTTCGTCTCCAGTCGCACGCCTTCCACCTCCTCCGGAACCGAGGCCATCACCTCGTCGAACGCGCCCTTGTCATCCGCGCGGAGATCGCAGTAGAGCTCTCCACTGCCGGGCACGACGTTGAAGGCGTCTCCGGCATTGAGGATGGTCGGAACGGCCGTCAGGCGGTGTTCGGACTCGGGCGCGTGATGGCCCTTGACGCGTTGTGCCACCTCGGCGAGCGCCAGCAGCGCGTTGCGACCGGCGTCGGGCGCCGAGCCGGAATGCGACGCGCGTCCGTGCGCGGTGACGTGCAGCGTGCCGGCGCCCTTGCGCCGCACCACCACCGCGTCCTCGCCGTCCTTCGTCGTCTCGCCGGCCTCGAAGCACAGGCACGCGTCCCAGCCGGCGAAGGTCTGGGTGTGGGAGAAGGGCGCGGTCCGCCACTCCTCGTCGCACACGAGGAGCAGGGCGACCTCGGCGTAGAGCTCGGGGCGGGCGCTCAGGGCGCGGAGGACGCCGAGGGCCAGCACGTCGCCGCCCTTCATGTCCACGGTGCCGCTGCCGTACAGCTTGCCCTCCTCCTTGCGCAGCGGCTGGTGGCTGGCGTGGGAGTGGACGGTGTCCACGTGGCCGAGCAGCAGGAGACGCCCCGCCCCGGTGCCCTGGACGCGGGCCAGCAGGTCCGGCGCGTGGCCGGGGGACGAGCAGGGCGGGCGCTCGATGGAGGCGGCGTCGGGCAGCAGCGCCGCGGCGACCGCGACGCACTCGTTGGCGCCCGGGACGTCGCCGCTGGGGGACGAGACGCCGACCAGCGCCTCGAGCTCCCGCGGCGCCCGCGCGCCGATGATCTCCGCCTGCTCTGCGACCCAGGGGTCCATACAGTCGAGCCTATGCCCGAGCTGCCCGAGGTCGCCGTCACCGCGCGGTTGCTCGACGAGGCGGTCCGCGGTGCTGTCGTCGAGTCCGTGCTCGCGCCCGGGGTGAACGTGATGAAGACGTTCGACCCGCCGCTCCATGCCCTCGAAGGGACGGGCATCGAAGGAGTGAGCCATCGAGGCAAGCTGCTCTTCGTGCGCTTCGAGGGCGGGCTGGTGCTCCTCATTCACCTGATGAACGCCGGGCGGCTGCAGCTCTTCGAGAAGCGAGCGTCGTTGAAGGACCGCACCTCACGTCTGCTGATTCGGTTGGACGGCGATCGCGAGCTGCGGCTGCGCGAGTTCGGCACCAAGCAGGCCGCCTGGGCGAAGGTCTACCGCGCGGAGGACGTCGACGCCGACGACCATCTCGCCGACCTCGCGCCGGAGGCGTGGCCCGACCCGCCGCCGCTCGGCGAGCGGTTGAGCGGCACCCGGCCGTTGCACACCCAGCTGCGCGACCAGAAGGTCATCGCCGGCATCGGCCGCACCTGGGTCGACGACATCCTCTGGGCCGCGAAGCTCTCCCCCTTCAAGCGCGGCAACGACCTCGCTTCCGAGGAGGGGGAGGCGCTCGACGCCGCCGTCCGCTCCGAGCTCTCCCGCGCCGTCGACCACTACACGGAGCACTGGAAGCTCCCCCTGCCCGACAAGCAGGCCAAGGTCGCCCGCATCCACAACCACCAGGGCGAGCCCTGCCCCCGCTGCGGCACCGTCCTCGAGGCGGTCTTCTTCGAGGACTACGTGATGACCTACTGCCCGCCAGTGCCAGACCGGCGGCCGCATCCTCAAGGATCGGCGCCTGAGCCGCCTGTTGAAGTAACGGCACGAATCCGCAACCCCTCGGTCTGGATCCGTCACCGAAGGAGCGTGACCGTGGCGGGATGGCCGAACCCAGTCGGAAACGCTCGGTCCGGAGATATCGAAGACCAGCGCCTCATCGTCGAGAAGGCTTCCGCCGCCACGGTGTCCGCACGCGTGGCTAGTGCGTGAAGACCGGCTGCAGGTTGGCGCCCGGGTGCAGCTCGTCGACCGTCGCCCGGCCGTGCGGGGAGTAGTCGATCGTCCGGCTGTATGCGGCGCGCCCCACGATCGGCATCGTGCCCATCTCGCGCATCCGCACCCGGAGGCTGCCGCACGGCCCCTTCGGCGTCCCGAGCAGGACGTCCCGCCGGATCCGCTTCCCGCCGCCGGACGGTTCCCGATACACGTGCAGGTAGACGGGCTTGAGCTCGACCGCCCCGGCGACGACGTAGGTCACCCTCCGCTTCGGCTTGGACGCTGCGGGCTTCGAGAACGCGTGGAAGTCGTCGATCAGCTGGACGTCCTCCGTCGCCGTGGTCGTCTGCTGCCCGCCCTCGGCGTCGTCCACCGAGGCGTCGGCGACAAGATGCAGCGGCCCCGACGTGAACGCGTCGGAGAAGGGCGCCTGGATGCCGACGGTGCCGTCGCCCATGAGGTACTGCTCCTGTCCGTCGCTGCCGTAGGCGCCCCGGAGCGGCACGTCGTTGCCGGTGAAGCCGACGAGCCCGCCCGCAGGGAACCCGGTGACCGTCAGCCGCATGATCTGGTTCTCGCGGTAGCACGCGCGGTCCGACGTCAGCGTGGCCGCCTGTGCGGTCGCAGGAGCGAAGGACCCGGCAACGAGCACGGCCAAGACGGCATGACGCGGCACGGCGCGAACCTACCGGGACCGGCGCCGGATAGCGAGGCCTTACGGTCTCGAACCATGATCGAGACCGGCGAGCAGGCACCGACCTTCACCCTTCCTGACCAGGACGGCGGCGACGTGAGCCTGAGCGACTTCGCCGGGAAGACCGTCGTCCTCTACTTCTACCCGAAGGCCAACACGAGCGGGTGCACGACGCAGGCGTGCGGGGTCCGCGAGCATCACGCCGACTACGCGGAGGCGGACGCGGTGGTGCTCGGCGTGTCCCCGGACCCGGTGAAGGAGGTCAAGAAGTTCCACGACAAGCAGGAGCTGAACTTCACCCTGCTCGCCGACTCCGACCACGCGGTCTGCGAGGCGTACGGGACGTGGCAGGAGAAGTCGATGTACGGCCGCAAGTACTGGGGCTCGACGCGGTCGACGTTCGTCATCGACGGGGACGGCGTCGTCCGCCACGTGATCGCCAAGGCCAAGCCGGCGACGCACGACGACGAGGTGCTGAAGGCGCTGGCCGCCCTCTAGCCGAGGTCCACCAGGAGCTTCGTGAGGTCGGACAGCGCGGCGGGGACGGTCGCCGCGTCGTCGTAGGTGACGGAGAGGTCACCGGCCTCGATCGTGTAGACGAAGCAGTCGGCGCAGCCACCGCGGACGTCGGGCTCGCCGGCGTCGCGGGCGGCGTCCAGCGCGCGCGTCAGCCCCGTTCGCTGCTTCGCGGTGAGGTCGAAGCTCCGGCCGTCGGACGTCGCGTGTCCGTGCGCGTCGACGACGAGGTGGTGCTTCGTCCCGGTGAAGCCGCCCTCCTTCCGGAAGTCGACGGCGGGGGACGAGGGGTCGCTGCATCCGAGCAGCCCGGCGAGGGTGATGGCGAGCGCGAGGACCTTCATGGCGTCCCCAGGAAGGCCGCGAGCGCGGCGGCCTCGGCGGCGACGTCCTCGCCTGGCACGCTCGTGCGGACCTCGCCGTCCGCGTGGACCCAGGCGCCGGCGACGAAGCCGTCGACGAGGACGGTGCCGCGCACGCCGCCGCGGGGCAGCTCGACCTGGTGCGGCACGATGCGCGAGCGGTCCGCGTGGGCGAGGAGGACGTTGTCGTACTCGGGCAGGAAGCGCGGCGGGACGGGGGTGTCGGGATCCGGCCACGGCGCGTCGGGGACGTCGAGGAGGCCGTCGACCTCCACGAGGTCGAGCCGATCGGCGACCTCGCGCAGGCCGGTGAGGCCCGACCAGGTGCGCATGTCGGCGACGCTGACGGGTCCGAAGGCGGCGACGTAGCGGCGGATGATGGCATCGACGGTCGCGGGCTCGCCGACCTCGCGGATCGCCAGGCGCGGCAGTGCGCTCGCCCCCCATTCGCCGCGCGGCGGGACCTGGACGACGGGGAGGTGGAGCGTCGCGGCCATCGCGAGCGCGCCCTTGCCGGCGCCGGGGAACCGCTCGGCCAGCAGGACGTCCAGCTCGCCGCGCGACAGCGGGCGCGCTTCGAGCAGCGCGCTGCCGGCGGCGATCACCGCGCCGAGGTCGGCGCCGCCCATCCGCTTGCGCCACTGCGCGGCGTAGTGGCGCTCCTGGCACGGGAGCATCGGCGCGAAGAAGCCGTCGTGGTCGCGGGCGGTGACGAGGTGGATGGTCGAGCGCATCAGCTGCGCGCGCACCACCGCACCCGCGGCGACCAGCCCGCTCAGCGCGTCCGGCGTGAAGTCGCGGAGGCGCGACCACAGCCCGATGTACGGGTTGCCGGGGATCTGCGCCTGCATCCCGACGAGCCGCTCGACCATCGCCTCAACGGGCACCGCGACCCGGTCGAGCAGCCCCTGGCGGGCGAGCAGCGAGCGGTTGAGCTCGCGCGTCGACGGCATGCGCGGCACGCTACGCCGCCACGACGGGGGGCGGGTCGGTGGCATCGTGGACGCGACCATCTCGATCGGCCAACGGCGACGGCCTTCCGGGGCTTACGCGGCGGCGATGAGGGCGACGCCGGCCGCGACGACCACGGCACCGGCGGCCCGGGCGGCGGTGACCCGCTCGCCCAGGAACAGCGCCCCGAGGGCGACGGCGAAGACCACGCTCGTCTCCCGCACGGCCGACACCGCGGCCGCCGGGGCCAGCTCGAGCGCGGCCAGGACGAGCCCGTAGGCCACGAACACCCCGATCCCGACGAGCGTGGTCCGCGTGCCCAGCTGGGGCCGCAGCCGCGCCGGGCCGAGCAGCACGGCATTGAGCAGCGCGGCCGACCCGAGCTCCACTCCCAGGTACGGGACGGTGGAAGCGTGGGCGAGGCCGTGCTTGTCGAGCGTGGTGTAGGTGGCGATGGCGACGCCGATGCCGAGCGCGAGGAAGAGGTCGCTCGACCGCTCCGGCGCCTTCAGGCCGCGCACCGCGATGACGCCCGCCACCACCACGACGACGCCCACCGCCGACACGAGGCTCGCGCCGGTGACGACGAGGACGAAGAGCGGCGCCGAGCCGCGCGCCACGGGATAGACGACGCTCAGCTCCGCGCGCGAGTAGGCGAGGCCGAGCAGCGCCATGTAGACGGCCTCGGCGGCGATCGCTCCGCCCAGGTACGGCCACGCCGCCGCGTCGATGTCGTAGCTGAGCACCGTCACGGGCGCGATCAGGACCGCGCCGGAGAGCATCGCCGCGGCGGTCGCCGCCCGCGCGTCCGCCTGTCCCGCCAGGCCCGCGTTCCAGGCCGCGTGCAGGACCGCGGCAAGGAGCGTGAGCGCGAGTGCGTCAGCCGGCACGGCGCATGCGGAGCGCGACGACGGCGCCCACCGCGCCCGTCACGATCACGACCCCGATGGCGACGAGCACCAGCGGCGAGAAGCCATCGCCCACCGAGTCGCCCAGCGCCGTGTAGGCGAACGCACGCGGGCTCGAGCCGATCAGCGTGCCCAGCACGAGCGGCCACGCCGAGACGCCCGCCACGCCGAACGCGTAGTTGAACGGGCCGTCGGGGACGACGGGGGCGAGCCGTTGGACGACGACGCTGATCACGCCGTGCTCGCGCACCGTGGTCGCCAGCGCCGTGTCGCGGACGGGCGAGCGCCGGGCCACCCGCGCACCGATGAAGCAGCCGATCAGCGCGGTGACCGTCGCCGCCGACAGCGTCACGAAGAAGCCGCTCAGCGTCCCGAAGAGCAGGCCGGAGGCGCCGGCCAGCAACGGCCCGGGGACGAGCGCGGCGCCCAGCATCCCGGCCAGCACGACGAAGGCGGGCGCGGCGGCCCAGCCGAAGGGCTCGATGGTGTCGCGCACGTCGTCCTGCGAGATCGGCCGCACGATCCAGAAGACCGCGAACAGGGCGGCCAGGACGACGCTCAGGGCGACGAGGCGGCGCACGCGTCAGAGGGTACGGTGACCTGACGGTGCTGCTCGCCTCCATCGGCTCCTTCTTCGACTCCGTCGGCGAGTTCTTCGCGAACCTCGCGCGGGTCCACTGGATCACGCTGCTGCTCGGGCTCGTCTCCTTCGGCATCTACCTGACGCTGCGCTCGCGCGCGTGGTTCCACGTCCTGCGCGCCGCCTATCCCGACGAGCAGTTCCAGTGGCGGCGCATCTGGGGCGCGTACTTCTCCGCCTACGGCTTCAACAACGTCGTGCCCGCGCGCGGCGGCGACGTGATGAAGGTGTTCCTGACCAAGACCTCCATCCCCGCGTCGAGCTATCCGGCGGTCGGCTCGTCGATGTTCGTGGAGCTCGTCTTCGACGCGATCATCGCCATCCCGGTGCTGACCTTCGCCTTCACGCAGGGCGTCTTCCCCAAGCCGCCGGACTTCCCGGACATCGGGGCGTTCGACCTTTCCTTCTACGCGTCGCACCCGAAGGGGACGTTGTTCGCCCTCACGGTGCTCGGCGTCCTCGTGTTCGTCGGCTTCGCCGTCCTCTCGGCGCGGGTGCGGGCGTTCTGGGCCCGCGTGCAGCAGGGCCTCGTGATCCTCAAGGACCGCCGCCGCTACCTGCGCGAGGTCTTCGCCTTCCAGTTCGCCGGCTGGCTGTTCCGCTTCACCGCGTTCTGGTGCCTGCTCGACGCGTTCGGCGTGGGCGGCTCCGTGCGCAACGTCCTGCTCGTGCTCGGCGTCAACGCGGTGGCCGCGATCGTCCCCTTCACCCCGGGCGGGGCGGGCGTGCAGCAGGCGCTCCTCGTCAAGGTGTTCGGGGGCGGCTCGGTGATCGCCGCCTACAGCGTCGGCCAGCAGATCGCCATCGGCGCGTTCTCACTGGCGATGGGCTTCGTCGCCCTGGTGACGATCTTCCAGTTCCGCTCGTTCCGGGAGGCGATCGCCTCCGGCAAGGCGCACCGCGCCTCGGGCGGCGAGGCGCCTAGGTCAGACCCTGACGCGCCTCGCGCACGAGCGTGACCGCCTCGGGGAAGACGGTGCTCATGACGCTGCGGATCTGCTGGGCCTGCGCGTCGGCGTCACCCTGAAGGTTGACGCGGGCGATGGCCGCCATCGTCATGTCGACGGCGAGCTTGATGGCGTTGTCGGCCCAGGCCAGGTTCTGCTGCCCCTGCATCTGCTCCGCCATCTCCGCGAGACGGCGCTGCAGGTCCGGGTCGTTGAAGAAATCTCCGAATCCACCTTCCATGCTTACGAAGAGTAGGCCCTGATGGCGACCGTCCCGCGGGGTCGCAGGGCGACCGCCACCGGCAGCAGCGGCGCCGCCAGCAGGGTGGGGATCGCGTCGGCCGCGAGACGACGATCCCACCCACCCACATTGCGCTTGAGCGCGTGGTAGAGCCACGACGGCGTGGGGGTGAAGCGCGACACCGCCGACTGCCAGAGGCCGAACGGGTTGTGCTCGAGCATGCGGCGCGTGACCTGGTCGACGCGGAAGCCCGTGCGCCCCAGCAGCAGCCGCAGCCCGCGCGCGGTGAAGTGCGTGCGGTGGCGCGGCAGGTCGAGGTGGTACCAGCGCGGGCCACCGATGCGCGCCTGCCACGAGTCGAGGTCGGGGACGCCGACGAGCAGCGTCCCGTTCGGGCGCAGCCAGCCGTGCAGCCGCGTCAGCGCCGCGGCCGGGTCCTCGACGTGCTCGAGGACGTGCCACAGCGTGATCGCGCCGAGCCCGCTGTGGTGGGCGTCCTCCAGGGCGACGGGGGAGACATGGGGGGCGACGGCGCGCCCGGAGGGCTCGAGGCCCGTCGCGTCCGGGAAGCCGTGCGCCCGCGCGTAGGCGACGAAGCGGCCCTTCCCGGCCCCGACGTCGAGCAGCGGGCCGCGGGCGGTCCCGAGCAGCTCGAGCCGACGGCGGTCGAAGGCCTCCAGCAGCGGCGCGGCGAGCCTGGCACCCCGCGGACTCGTCCCACCCACCCCGTACGCGCCCGCCTCGTGCGCGTCGGGGACGGGCGGGCCCGCCGTGCGGGCGGTCCCGCAGGCCGGGCAGCGCAGCAGCAGCCGGGTCTCCGTCGACGCCGGCTCGTTGTCGGGCGCGCGCCGCCACGCGCTCATCTTCAATCCGCACGCCGGACAGTCCATAAGCTCCAGACCATGGCAGAGACCGCCGACCAGCTCGCGTGGGAGGAGCAGCAGCGCCCCCGGGCCGCGCTGCTCGCGCTCGCCTCCGGGCTGCTCACCATCGCCGCCCTCGTCCTCGCCGGCGTCGCGACCCGTGACCAGCCCAACGCGCTGCTGCTCGACTCGCTGCGCAACCTGGAGAAGCCAGGCCCGATCGGCGGCGAGCCGACGGTCCACATCGCCGACTTCACCTACACCCAGGACCACGGCGGCACCGTCCTGCTGAGCATCTTCGCGCTCGCGTTCGGGCTGCTGGGCATCGGCCTCACCCTGTCCTTCCTGGCCCGCTGCACCCGCGCCCGCCGGCCGCAGCTGCCGCGCTTCGCCCCGCCCGGCGCCGCGCTCGGCGGCCTGATCATCGGCATCGGCCTGATCGTCGTCTACCTCAGCCAGCGCTCCTTCCACGCGGACATCCTCGACGGCTCACGCACCGTGGACGCCGTGCGCGACCGCCCCAAGGGCGAGGGCATCGGCCTCACCATGGAGCTGCTCGGCCTGTTCCTGTTCGCCGTCTCGGCCGTGCTGATCAACCTCAACGCCATGCGCGCGGGGCTGCTCACCCGCACGATGGGGATCCTCGGCATGTTCGCCGGCGGCGCGATCATCCTCTTCGGCCCGAGCCAGCCGCTGCTGCCGCTGTGGTGCGCGTTCCTGTCGCCCCTCTTCCTCGGCCGCTGGCTCGGCGGGCAGCCGCCGGCGTGGGTGACCGGCAACGCCGAGCCGTGGCCGTCCGGTGCGCAGATGCGTGCGCAGCGCCAGCAGGTCAAGGGCGGTCAGCCGCTCGCGGCACCCGATCCCGAGCCGGGCGAGGAGCCGGCCGGCAAGGTCCACCCCTCCTCGAAGAAGCGCAAGCGCAAGCGCCGCAACTAAAGGCGGTTTGTCACAAGCGCTCGCGGGAACACCTCTTCTAAGACATCTCTTAGGGAGGGGATACCGATGGAAGCATCAACCGTCACCCGCGACCCGGCCACCGGCCGCATGCGTGGTTCCGAGACCGAGACCGAGCCCGCGAGTCCAGGCGCCGGCGGCGCCGTCAAGATCGCCGACCCGGGGCCGCTCGGCCTCGCGGCCTTCGCGCTCACGACCTTCGTGCTGAGCATGTTCAACGCGGGCATCCTGGACGAGGCCGGCGAGCCGGTCGTCCTCGGCCTCGCGCTCGCCTACGGCGGGCTCGCGCAGCTGCTCGCCGGCATGTGGGAGTTCCGCACCGGCAACACGTTCGGCGCCGTCGCCTTCACCTCGTACGGCGCGTTCTGGCTGTCCTTCTTCGCCTACGTGCAGTTCTTCGAGAAGGACGTCGCGAGCTCCGCCGCGGCACAGGCCGTGGGGGTCTACCTCGTCGCCTGGGGCATCTTCACCACGTACATGTTCGTCGCGTCGCTGCGCACGACGGGCGCGATCGCCGCGGTCTTCGCGCTGCTGGCCGTCACGTTCCTGCTGCTGGGCATCGGCGACTGGACGGAGACGAGCGGCATCACCAAGGCCGGCGGCTTCTTCGGGCTCGCCACCGCCGTCGCCGCCTGGTACGGGAGCTTCGCTGCGGTCACGAACTCGACGTTCGGCCGCACCGTGCTGCCGGTCAAGCCGCTGAACGGGTAAGACTCGTCCATGGCCACGTTGGAACAGGATCTCGAGGAGCTGCTGGACGTAGAGAAGTTCGACCCGCCGGAGGCGTTCGTCGAGCAGGCGATCGTCTCCGACAAGGGCCTCTACGAGGAGGCCGAGTCCGACTACCAGGGGTTCTGGGCCGAGCAGGCCCGGAGCCTCGACTGGGCGACGGACTTCACGAAGGTGCTCAACGAGGACGACCCGCCGTTCTACAAGTGGTTCGAGGACGGCAAGCTCAACGTGAGCCACAACTGCGTGGACCGCCACGTGGAGGCCGGCAACGGCGACCGCGTGGCCTTCCACTGGTACGGCGAGGAGGGGGAGACCCGCGACGTCACCTACGCCGACCTGCACCGCGACGTACAGCGCTTTGCCAATGCGCTCAAGGACAACGGCATCCAGAAGGGCGACGTCGTCGGGATCTTCCTGCCGATGATCCCCGAGGTCGCCGTCGCCATGCTCGCCTGCGCGCGCATCGGGGCCATCCACAACGTCGTCTTCGGCGGCTTCTCGCCGGGGTCGGTGAAGGAGCGGATGGAGTTCTCGGAGGCGAAGGCGCTGATCACCGTCGACGGCGCGCGCCGCAAGGGCAAGACCGCCGACATCAAGCAGGCCGTCGACGAGTGCATGGACGACCTGAAGACGCTCGAGAAGATCTTCGTCGTCAAGCACGCCGACAACGACGCGCCGATGAACGGCGATCGGGACGTCTGGTTCCACGAGGCGATGGAGGCCGCCGACGACGAGTGCCCGGCCGAGCCGTTCGACGCCGAGACGCCGCTCTTCATCCTCTACACGTCAGGCTCGACGGCGAAGCCCAAGGGCATCCTGCACACGAGCGGCGGCTACCTCACGCACGTCGCCTACACGCACAAGGTCGTCTTCGACCTCCACGACGACGACGTCTATTGGTGCTCGGCCGACGTCGGCTGGATCACCGGCCACTCCTACATCGTCTACGGGCCCCTGGCGAACGGCGCCACGTCCGTGATGTGGGAGGGCGGCCCCGACTACCCACACAAGGGCATCTGGTGGGAGCTGTGCGAGAAGTTCGGCGTGACCAAGTTCTACACCGCGCCGACCGCCATCCGCGCCTGCATGAAGTGGGGCGTCGAGCACGTCGAGAAGGCCGACCTGTCCAAGCTCAAGCTGCTCGGGACGGTCGGTGAGCCGATCAACCCGAAGGCCTGGCTCTGGTACTACAAGGTCGTCGGCGGCGAGCGCTGCCCGATCGTCGACACGTGGTGGCAGACGGAGACCGGCGGCATCATGATCACGACGCTCCCGGGCGTCCTCCCGATGAAGCCCGGCATCGCCGGCAGGCCGATGCCGGGGGTGAAGGCGCAGGTCGTCACGGAGGAGGGCGAGGACGCCGGCACGGAACAGGGCCTCCTCACGCTGCAGCGCCCGTGGCCCGGGATGCTGCGGACGATCTACCAGGAGGACGACCGCTTCATCGAGACGTACTTCTCGAAGTTCGGCAAGGACACGTACTTCGTCGGCGACGCGGCGCGCGTCGACGACGAGGGCTACGTCTCCGTCATCGGTCGCGTCGACGACGTCATCAACGTGAGCGGTCACCGCATGTCGACGGCCGAGGTCGAGTCCGCCATCGTCTCCCACGCGAAGGTCGCCGAGGCGGCCGTGATCGGCCAGGCCGACGAGGACTCCGGCCAGTCCGTCACCGCCTTCGTGACGCTCGAGGGCGACGATGACGCCGGTTCGGACGAGCTCGTCCAGGAGCTGCGCGACCACGTCGCGAACAAGATCGGCAAGCTCGCACGGCCCAAGCGCATCATCTGGACGGGCGATCTGCCCAAGACCCGCTCGGGCAAGATCATGCGCCGCCTCCTGCGCGACATCGCCGAGGGCAAGGAGCTCGGCGACGTGACCACGCTGCGCGACCCCGACGTCGTCAAGGACCTCGAGGGGAAGTTCTCCAAGGACGAGGACTGAGCTGAGCGTCGCCCTCGTCACGGGCAGCGCCTCGGGCATCGGTGCGGCCGTCGCCGCCCGGCTTGCGGGCGACTACGACGTCGTCGGCTTCGACACCGACGACGGCGACCTCACGACGCGGGACGGCAACCTCGCCGCGATCGAGAAGGCGCGCGCGGCCGGTCCCGTCGAGGTGATCGTGGCCAACGCCGGCGTGCAGGTCACCTCACCGGTCGCCGACTTCCCGGAGGACGACTGGGACCGGCTGATCGCGCTCATGCTCACCTCGCCGTTCCTGCTCGCGAAGCACGCGTGGCCCGACCTCGTCGCCACCGGCGGCCGCTTCCTCGCCATCGCCTCCGCGCACGGCCTCGTCGCCTCGCCGGAGAAGGCCGCCTACGTCGCCGCCAAGCACGGTGTCGTCGGCCTCTGCAAGGTGCTCGCGCTGGAGGGCGCCGAGCACGGCGTCACCGCCACCGCCGTCTGCCCGGGGTTCGTCCGCACCCCGCTCGCCGAGAAGCAGGTGGCCGAGAGAGGAGAGGACGCCGTGCTCGCGCCCCACGCCGTCAAGGCGCTCATCGAGCCCGAGCACATCGCCGATGCCGTCGCCTTCCTCTGCACCCCGGCCGGGCGCGCCGTCACCGGCGCGCCCTTCGTCATCGATCAGGGCTGGACCGCGAGATAGCGTTTCGCCCTGCGGTCCTCGCAAGCTCGGACCTCCGGTCGACGTCACTCGTACTGCAGCGCCTTGAGCACGTCGAGCCGGGCGGCCCGGCGGGCGGGGGCGATGGCGGCGAGGACACCGGCGATGACGGCGACGATCGTGAAGACGATCAGCGACGCGATCGGCACCGCGAACGTGATGCCCTCCGAGGAGAGCGCGGCCGTGAGCAGGCTCGCCAGCAGCAGGCCGAGCGGGAGGCCGAGGGCCGCGCCGATCAGCGCGGTGATCACGGACTCCTGGCGGACCATGCGGCGGACCTGGCGCCGGGACATGCCGACGGCGCGCAGCATCCCGATCTCCCGCGTGCGCTCGAACACCGAGAGCACGAGGGTGTTGACCATGCCGAAGAGGGACACGATCACCGACAGGGCGAGCAGGACGTAGAGGAGGTTCAACAGCTGGTTGATCCCCTGCACGCGCTTGTCGACCCACGCTGCGCGGCTCTTCGCCCGCACGTCCGGGAACTGCTTCAGTGACGCCTTGACGGCGGACAGCGGGGCGGACCCGGCGATGAACACGTACTGGTCACCGGAGCGCGGGAACGCCTTGGTGAACGTGTCCCGGCTGATCATCACCTTCGCGAAGATCGGGTCGATCTTCTGCACGGCGGTCAGCGTGCGCAGCGCGATCACGTTCAGGGCGAGCTGCTGCCCGTCCGGTGAGGTGAGCTTCAGCGTGTCGCCCACCGCGAGGTCGTGCTTCTCCGCGTAGGCGGCGCCGACCACGGCCTCGCCCGGACCGGGGACCTTCGGCGCGGCGGCGACCGCGTCGACTCCGTCCGGGACGCCGTCGACGGAGACGTCGTCGCCGAACGCGTTGGCGAAGTCGTGCCCGATCGGGTACACCTGCGCACCCGGCACCTTCGCCGCCGCCGCGCCCGCCGCGGCCGGGATCGTGTCGAACCCGTTCTTGGCGGTGACGACGATCGGCGCCGTGACCTGGTCCTCCAGCGCCGAGCGCTCCGACTGGCGCAGGCCCTGGCCGAGGGTGGCGACGAGGGTGACCAGCGCAAGCCCGATCATCAGCGCCCCCGCCGTCGAGGCGGTTCGCGCCGGGTTGCGCGACGCGTTCTCCTGCGCGAGATGGCCGGCCGCGCCGCCGGCGCGGCGGGCCGGGCGGCCGAGGAAGCGCGCCAGCGGCGTGATCGTCCGGTGCGCGAGCATCGAGACCGCGACGAAGAGGACGAGCGTGCCCACGCCGATGAACGCCATGGACAGCCCGATCTTCAGCGACGCGAACGCGCCGATCCCCAGCAGGACGGCCGCGACGACGGCGACGGCGATGCCCGCGATCGGCCGCCGGGTGCTGAGCTTGGACGGCAGCTTGGCGCCCTCCTGCATGGCCGCGATCGGGGGGATGCGCGTCGCCCGCCGGGCCGGCGCGATGCTGGCGACGGCCGTCACGATGATGCCGACGGCAGCCGACACGATGATCGTGCGCGGCTTGACGACCTCGTCCGTCTTGGGCAGGTCGATGCCGAGGGCGACGAAGGCCGCCGACAGCCCCTTGGCCAGGAAGTAGCCGACCACGAGCCCGAGCACGGACGCGAGCACGCCGAGCGCGAGGCCTTCGATGAGCACGGACCGGCGCACCTGCTTGCCGGACGCGCCGAGGGCGCGCAGGGTGGCGAGCTCCCGGATGCGCTGCGCCACCGTGATGGTCAGCGTGTTGTAGATGACGAAGGCGCCGACACCGAGGGCGATGAAGCCGAAGGCGAGCAGGAAGTAGCGGATGAAGGACGTCGCCTCCTGGATGTCGTCCGTGTCCTCCTTGGTGCTCTCGGCGCTCGTCTTGACGGAGACGCTCGAGCCGAGCTCGTCCTTCAGCGCGGCCTTGAGGTCCTTGTCGGAGACGCCGGACGCCGACGACACGGCGATGGTGTCGAAGCGCCCGTCCTTGTCGAGCAGCTTCTGCGCGGTGGGGATGTCGAACAGGCCGATGGTCGCCCCGCCGAGGGAATCGACCGAGCCGTACTTGACGACGCCGGCGATCGTGAACTGCTCGAGCGCCCCCTGCGCCGCGACGCCGATGGTGTCGCCCGGCTTGAGCTTCTCCTTCTCGGCCGTGCCCTTGTCGATGGCCAGCTCGCGATCGCCGCTCGGGAAGCGGCCGGACGCGACGGTGAACGGGTTGAAGCGCTCCAGCTTGAAGTCGGCCCCGACGCCGAGCTTCGGCGCGTTCTCGTTGCCGATCGTCTTGCCGTCGGCGCTGACGAGGCGGATCTGGTCGGTGCCGAAGCCCGTCGCCTCGACGGTGCCGGCGGCCTCGCCGACCTCGTCGACCGAGCGCACCTTCTCGAGCAGGGAGGATGGGATGGTGGCGGACCCGCTCATGGAGTCGTCGACCTTGTTCTTGGCGGTGACGACGGCGTTGGTGCCGGCGTTGGCGCTCGTGAAGATGGAGTCGAACGCCTTGTCGATGGTGTCCGTGAGGATGTAGGTGCCGCACACCATCGCCACGCCGAGGACGACGGCGATGGTGGTCAGCAGGGCGCGGCCGCGGCGCAGCCAGAGTCCCTTGAGGGCGACGCGTCTCATGCGGTCCGCACCTCATCCGCGACGATCTGGCCGTCCTCGAGCTCGATGACGCGATCGGCGATCGCCGCGGCACGTGGGTCGTGGGTGACCATCACGGTCGTCTGGCCGAAGCCGTCCACGGCCGTCCGCAGCAGCTCGAGGATCTCCTGCGACGTCGAGGAGTCCAGGTTGCCCGTGGGCTCGTCGGCGAACAGGACGGTGGGGCGGGTGACGAGCGAGCGCGCGACGGCGACCCGCTGCTGCTGACCGCCCGACAGCTCCGACGGGCGGTGTCCGATGCGTTCCTTGAGCCCGACGCGGTCGATCAGCTCGGCCAGCCACGCCTCGTCGATGTCGGCACCGGAGATCTCCGACGGCAGCAGGATGTTCTCGCGCGCCGTGAGCATCGGGAGCAGGTTGAAGAACTGGAAGATGAAGCCGATGTGCTCACGACGCAGGTTCGTCAGGCCCTTGTCGTCGAGGCCGGTGACCTCGACGCCGGCGATGGAGCAGCTGCCGCCGTCAGGCTTGTCGAGCCCGGCGAGGACGTGCATGAGCGTGGACTTGCCGGAGCCCGAGGGCCCCATGACGGCGGTCAGGCGACCGGGCGTGATGTCGAGATCGACGCCACGCAGCGCGTGCACGGCGGTCTCGCCTTCTCCGTAGACGCGCTTGAGGCCGCGTGCGGTGACGACAGGGGAGGACATGAGCGGCACTCTCTCATGCAGGCTGCCCCGTCGCCTATGAGGAAAAGCCCCCTAAGGGGTCGGCGGCTTGCGCAGGTCCGCCTGGGTGAGCAGCGCGTGGACGGTGACGCCGATCTCGGCCAGCGCCTCCGGCCCGCCCTCCTGGCGATCGACGGTGACGAGCGCGGTGTCGACCTCGCGCCCCTCCTCGCGCAGCGTCTCCACCGTGTTGATGAGCGTCGAGCCGACCGTGATGAGGTCCTCGATGACGAGGCACTTCGGCCCGTCCGAGAAGGAGCCTTCGAAGCGCCGGCCGCGCCCGTGCCCCTTGGCCTTGCCACGGTCGATGACGAAGTCGCGGTCGAGCTCGAGGCCGAGCGCGGTGACGATCGGAACCGCGCCGAGGGCGGGGCCGACGAGCGTGCCGTCGTCCGGAAGCAGGCGGTGCTCGGCGATCAGGGCCGCGTGCATCTGCGCGATCAGGCGCAGCGCCGGCGGATAGGTCGCGATCAGCCGGCCGTCGATGTAGAAGTCGCTCGTCCCTCCACCGGTCAGCTCGAAGTGCCCGGTGAGGAACGCGCCTCGGCGGATGTAGTACGCGGCCAGTTGGTCCTTCATGCCCGCATCGTACGTGCCGAGGAAGAGGGGGATGGCTTCCGTCCGCCAACGGAAGAAGAAGGCTCAGTCCTGTTCTTCTCTCCGCCGCAAAGCCCGCCGCATCAAGAGCAGGCGCAAGCGCAAGGCCGCCCTGCGCAAGCTGCCCAAGCGGTGCACGACGCCGACGCCGAAGCCGACCGCGCCCAAGTCGCCGCCGGTGGTGCCGCCGGTCATCTCGGCGACCCCGACGGGGACGCAGCCGAGCGCGACGATGGTCGCGACGGCCCCGCCGTCCGGCACCCAGCCGCCGGCCGCCCCGCCCGATCCGCCGCCGGCCGCCCCGCAGCTCGACGCCTCGCCGATCGGCGTCTACAGCGGCACCTTCGGCCCCCGGCAGGCCGAGCGCCTGCTGTGGCGCGCGGGCTTCGGCCCCAGGCCGGGTGAGGCCGCGGAGCTGGCCGCGCTGGGCCTGGAGGGCGCCGTCGCCAAGCTCACCCGCCCGAGCGGTGCGGCGACCCTCGTCGGCCCGGAGCCGACCGTCGACGGCGAGCCGCTCGACCCGCTGGTGACCTGGGGTCACGACCACCTGTGGTGGATGGACCGCATGGTCCGCTCCGATCAGCCGCTCGTGGAGCGGATGACGCTGATCTTCCACGACTGGTTCGCGACGTCCAACGACGGCGTCGGCGACCGCGAGTTCATGTTCGCCCACACGGACCTCTTCCGGAAGGGCGGCCTGGGGAAGTTCGACGACCTCGTCCGCGCGGTCACCATCGACCCGGCCATGCTCATCTGGCTGTCGGGCCTGGACAACCGCAAGGGCGCGATCAACGAGAACTACGGGCGCGAGCTGATGGAGCTGTTCACGCTCGGCGCCGACCGCGGCGCCTACACGGAAGCCGACGTGCGCGAGATCGCGCGTGCCCTGAGCGGCTGGCGCGCCGACTGGGACGACGGCTACTACAACTTCCGCCTCGACAGCAAGCGCTTCGACGCCGGCACGAAGACGATCTTCGGCCAGACGGGCGCCTTCGGCTGGGAGGACGCCTGCCGCCTGGTGCTCGAGAACCCGAAGCACGCGACGTTCTTCGTCGCCAAGCTGTGGTCCTACTTCATCGCGGCCCCGCCGTCGGACAGCCAGCTCGCCGCGCTGGCCAAGCTCTACACGGACTCGGGCCGGCAGGTCCGCCCGGTGGTGGAGGCCATCCTGCGCGCGCCGGAGCTCTACGGCCCCGCCCGGATGGTCAAGCCGCCCGTGGTCTTCTGTGCCGGCATGCTGCGCGCGACGGGCCAGGCCATCGTCGACGACGCCTGGTACTGGATCTGCGCGAACTCCGGGCAGCAGCTCTTCTACCCGCCCGACGTCTCGGGCTGGAACGACGCCGGTTGGCTCGACACCAGCACGCTCTACGGCCGCTGGTCGATGGTCAACCAGGTGATGGACAAGCACACCGCGACGCCGAACGCCGACTACCCGGCGGAGACGCCCGCGCAGGCCCTCGCCGGCGCCCGGGCATTTTGGAACGACCCGCTCCTGACCGATGAGACCGTGAGCGCCCTCACCGACTGGGCGGCCACCGCCATCCCCGCGAACGCCAACGGGTGGATGCGCGCCTACCGCGCGAACGCCCTGCGGATGCTCATCGGGATGTCCCCCGACCACCACACCTCATGACCGCCAACGCATGCTCTTGTGACGAGTTCAACCGCGCCGCCCTGCTGCGCGCCGGCGCCGCACGCGCCGGCGCGGGCCTGCCGGCGGTCGAGCGCGGCATGCCCACGCCCGCCGGCACCGGCCTCTCGCGGCGCTCGTTCCTCGCCCGCAGCGCCGGCGCCGCCGTCGCGGTCTACGGCGGGGCGATGCTCGCGCCGCGCGCCTTCGAGGAGGGCATCGCCTCGGCCATGGCCGCCGGTGGCGAGAGCAACATCCTCGTCTCCGTCTTCCTGCCGGGCGGCATCGACGCGCTGAGCCTGATCGCGCCGGCCGCCGACTCGACCTACAAGACGCTGCGCCCGACGCTGAAGATCAAGGAGGACGCCAGCCTGCAGCTGCCCGGGGACCCGAGCCTGCAGTGGCACCCGAACGCCAAGCCGTTGAGCGACCTGCACAAGCTCGGCAAGGTCACCGTCATGCCGGCCATCGGCTACACGGACCCGGACCAGTCGCACTTCACCTCGCGCCACTACTGGGAGGTCGGGGAGCTCAACCCGGCCGGCCGCGTCGGCTGGATGGGCCGCTTCCTGGACGCCCACGGCCGCCCGGACAACCCGCTGCAGGGCCTGTCGCTCGGCTACGACCTGGCCCCGGCGCTGGCACCGAAGTCCGTCCCGGTCGCCGCCGTCTCCAACCCCAGCGACTACGACATGTGGACGCGCGACGTATGGGACGCCGGCGTCAACGCAAAGCTCATGGCCGGCTGGGGCGCGCTCGGCGGCCTCAGCACGACCGACCCGGAGCTCGCCGCGGCCCGCGCCGCCACCCGCATGTCGGCCGGCCTGCGCACCAGCCTGCTCCCGCTCAAGGGCTTCGACCCGCTGAAGGCGCCGAACGTCCCCTACCCGGCGGGCAACAACGCCTTCCCTCGCCGCCTCGCGAGCCTCGCCGACATGATCGGGCGCAAGATGCCGCTGAAGTGCGTGGCCATCGAGGCCAACGGCGGCTACGACACGCACGACAACCAGCTCAACTCGCTGCCGAACAACATCGCGATGCTCAGCCAGTCGCTGGCGGCCTTCCAGGCCGACCTCGAGAAGCGCGGCGAGGCCGACCGGGTGATCGTGCACGTGTGGAGCGAGTTCGGCCGCCGCGCGGTGGAGAACGGCAGCGGGACCGACCACGGCGCGGGCGGCGTGTCGCTGATCATGGGGACGAAGGCGGCCGGCGGGATCGTCGGCGGCTTCCCCGGCATCACCAGCGCGCAGCTCGACAAGCAGGGCAACCTCAAGCACACCGCCGACTTCCGTGCCGTCTACAAGACGCTCGTCGAGGGGTGGTTCAAGGAGTCCGCCGCCGGCATCGTCCCGGACGCGTCCTCCTTCTCGGCGCTGCCGCTGCTGAAGGCATGAGAGGCCGCGGCTCGTCAGTCGTGGCCGCGCTGGCGGTCCTGCCCGCGGGCGCCGACGCCCGGCACGGCAAGCCGCGCGCGCAGTTCCGGCCGGGCAAGGCGAGGACGCTCGTGGGCTGGGCGCGGCCCGTGCTGCGTCCCGCCACCGTGACGCCGGTCGCGACACCCACCGCCACGCCGGCACCCACGGGCCCGGCGCCGGCGCCCACCCCCGCGGCGACGGCGACCGCCACCCCGGCGCCCCCCACCGTCCCGACCGGGAATCCGCACTCGGTCGCCGTGCGCTCCACCGAGTTCCGCTTCGGCCTCTCGCAGCCGGCCGTGGACGCCGGCGAGGTGAAGGTGTCCTTCGACAACTCCTCCGCGGAGGATCCGCACGCGCTCGCCTACCGCGGTCCGACCGCGGCGGAGTTCGACCGCGTCGACCCCGGCGCCGTCGTCCGGTACACGGTCACCCTCGCCGCCGGCAGCTACACGCTGTACTGCCCGCTGCCCGCCCATGAGGGGCTCGGGATGAAGGCGACGCTGACCGTACGCTGAGGGCGTGCTCCATGCCCTCGCGATCGGCACGCTGGCGGTGTCCTCGCTCCTCCTCGGCGCCGTTGTCGCGCTGATCCGCCCGCTGGGCGCGCGGCTCGTCGGGCTGCTGCTCGCCTTCGGGGCCGGCGCGCTGGTGAGCTCCGTCTCCTTCGAGCTCGCCGACGAGGCGATCAAGGAGGGCGGCATCGCGCTGTTCGGCGTCGGTCTCGCCGCCGGGGCCGTCGCCTTCTACGTCGGCGACCGGCTCACGGGTGACGGCCGGCCGCACCGCGACGGCAGCGGCGGGAGCGGGGCCGTGCTCGCCATCGGCGCGCTGCTGGACGGCATCCCGGAGCAGACGGCCCTGGGCATCAGCCTGGCCGGCGGGGCGAAGGCCGACATCGCGCTGATCGTCGCCATCTTCATCTCCAACCTGCCGGAGGCGGTGGGCTCGGCCGCCCAGCTGCGCAAGGGCGGCTCGTCGAAGGGCCGCATCCTCGGCCTGTGGGCGCTGGTCGCGGTCGTCGGCGTCGCCGCCACCGCCCTCGGCTACGGCCTGCTGGACGGGGTCTCCGGCGAGGTGCGCGGCGTCGTCAACGCCTTCGCCGCCGGGGCGGTGCTGTGCATGCTGATCGACTCGATGATCCCCGAGGCCCGGCGGGACGGCGGGGCGGCGGCGGGGCTCGTCACCATGCTCGGCTTCGCCGTGGCGGTGGCGCTCTCCCAGACCGGGTAAGACTCCGGGCATGGAGAGGAGCTACGAGCAGGTGTGCTCGGAGCACGAGTGGCACGTGCCCGAGCGCTACAACATCGCGACGGACGTCTGCGACAAGCATCCGCGCGACAAGCTGTCCATGGTCCACCAGGACCCGGAGGGCGCCGTCCGGGAGGTGCAGTGGGGGGAGCTGCAGGACCTCAGCGGTCAGGCGGCCAACGCCCTGGCCGCGGCCGGCGTCGAGCGCGGCGACCGCGTCGCCGTCGTCCTGCCGCCCACGCCCGAGACGGCGGCCATCTTCTTCGGCACGTGGAAGCTGGGAGCGCTGCTGCTGTCCATGAGCGTGCTCTACGGCGACGACGGCATCCGCCACCGCCTGGAGGACTCGCGCGCGACCATCCTCGTCACCAACCGCGACAACGCCGACCGCTTCACGCACGACAACATCGTGTTGATCGAGGACTTCCTCGAGGGGCACCCGACGGAGTTCGAGACCGTCGACACCGCCGCCGACGACCCCGCGCAGCTCTACTACACGAGCGGGACCACCGGGGCGGCGAAGGGCGTCGTGCACGCCCACCGCTTCATCCTCGGCCACGAGGAGTTCGCGTACTGCCACGAGGTCGAGGACGGCGAGCGCTTCCACGGCATGGGCGAGTGGGCGTGGGCGGCCGGCATCGTCCCGCTTGCTCGGGCCCTGGCGGCTCGGCGCGGTCCAGTGCGTGCTGCAGCGCAAGGGCGGCTTCGACCCCAAGGGCCAGCTGCAGTTCCTCTCCGACCACAAGGTCTCCAACGTCTTCGCGACGCCGACCGCCATCCGCTCGATGATGGGCATCAAGGACGCGGGGAAGACGTACCCGTGCGAGTTCAAGACGGTGTGCTCGGCGGGTGAGCCGCTCAACCCGGAGGCGATCCGCTGGTTCCGCGAGAACTTCGGCGTCACCGTGCTCGACTACTACGGGCTGACCGAGTCCTATCCGCTGTGTGCGAACTTCCCGTTCATGGAGGTGCGCGAAGGCTCCATGGGCAGGCCGATGCCCGGCTGGGAGGTCGCCATCCTCGACGAGGACGAGCGCCCCGTCGACCAGGGCGAGCGCGGCGAGATCTGCCTCAAGGCCCGCTCGAACCCGCACTACCCCCTGGGGTACTGGGACAACGAGGAGGCGTCGAAGGAGGACTTCGGCGGCGACTGGTTCCACACGAAGGACGCCGCCTCCATGGATGAGGACGGGTACGTCTGGTACGAGGGCCGCGCCGACGACGTGATCATCGCCGCGGGCTACCGCATCGGCCCCTTCGAGGTCGAGTCCGCGTGCCTCGAGCACCCGGCCGTCGCCGAGGCCGCCGCCGTCTCCTCACCCGACGAGCGCCGCGGTTCGGTGGTCAAGGCGTTCATCGTGCTCGCGGAGGGCGCGGAGGGGGATGAGGACTGCGTGAAGTCCATCCAGGACCACGTCCGCGGCCACCTGTCCGCGTACGCCTACCCGCGCAAGATTGAGTTCGTCGAGGAGCTGCCCAAGACGCTGACCGGCAAGATCCGCCGCATCGAGCTGCGCCAGGCCGAGCTGGAGAAGGCGAAGTCCGCGTAGTCCTCCTCCTGGTCGCCGTGCTCGTCGTCGCCGCGCCGGCGCGTGCGGCGACGTGCGCCGGCCAGGACAAGGCGGCGGTCCCGGGGGCGGAGGTCCAGAAGTCCGCCTGCCTGGAGGACCTCACCACCGCGGGGACCGCGACGTCGGGGCACACGGACCCGACCGACTACGAGAGCCTCGCCGCCCGCGACACCAAGAACCCGGCGGGCATCCCGGGCATCCAGGTCGACGGCTACTTCCCCGACACCTCGACGGCCAACACCGAGAACGGCTGGGCCCACGACGCCCAGTTCGTCCTGCGCCTGCCCGACGACTGGAACGGCAAGCTCGTCGTCACGGGCGCGCCCGGCGTGCGCAAGCAGTACGCGGTCGACGAGATCATCTCGGACTTCGTGCTCGGCCGGGGCTACGCGTACGCGGCCACCGACAAGGGCAACTCCGGGCAGACCTTCTATGCCGGCCAGGCCTCGCCGGGCGACTCCGTGGCCGAGTGGCACCGGCGTGTGACGGAGCTGACCCGCGCGGCCCGGGCGACCGTCGCGCAGGTCTACGGCCGCGCGCCGGCGCGCACGTACATGACCGGCATCTCCAACGGCGGGTATCTGACGCGCTTCGCCCTCGAGCACCACCCGGAGCTCTACGACGGCGGCGTCGACTGGGAGGGGACGCTGCTGCGCGCCGAGGGGCCGAACCTGTTCACCTACCTGCCCACCGTGATCGCCAACTACCCGCGCTGGAAGGCGGGGGACGAGGCGGCGCACCAGGCCATGCTCGCCGCCGGGCTGCCCGCCGGCTCCGAGTTCCTGTGGGACTACCACGAGGCCGTCTACTGGGACCTGACCCAGCGCTCGTACCGCGAGGCCTTCGACCCCGGCTACGACGGTGCGCTGACGGGCGGCGTCCCGTTCTGCCCGTCCGGGCTGCCGGCCTGCGACGCCGACTACGACTACGCCGCGCGGCCGGCGGCGGTGCGCGACGCGGTCCGCGCGGTCGAGAACACGGGCGACATCGGCAAGCCGCTGATCACGCTGCACGGGACGCTCGACGCGCTGCTGCCGATCGCGACGGACTCCGACGTCTACGACCGGCTCGTCGCGGCCGCCGGCCATGACGCCATCCATCGCTACTACGTCATCGAGGGCGGCAACCACGTCGACGGGCTCTACGACACGCTTGGGCGGTCCGCTGCGCCCCATCTCGCCCTGCTACCGCGAGGCGTTCGCCGCGATGGAGGCGTGGGTCGAGAAGGGCACCGCGCCGCCGGCCGACCAGACGGTCCCGAAGCCCACCTCCGGCGACGTGGTCAACACGTGCGCGCTCGCGTCGCCGCCGCAGACCCCGGCCCACGGTCGCGTCGCTCCGCGCGGCCTCACGCTCCGGGCGCGACGCGTCGGCCGGAAGGTGCGCGTCCGAGGACGCCTCCGCCTGCCCGCCACGGTCGGCCGTGCCGCCGGCTGCCGCGGCCGGATCGTCGTGCGGGCGGGCCGGCACCGCGCCCGGGTGCGGGCCTGCGCCTTCCGCGTCACCCTGCGCGCCCCGCGGGCTCGCCGCGTCCGCGCGGGTTTCCGCGGCAACGCCGCGCTGCTTCCGCTCACCCGCCGCGCGCGCATCCGCAGCCGGGTCCTGCCGCCGGTCAACCCCGGCGCTTGACCGCGCGCGTCGTCACCGTTTTCCGGTGGCCGGCCTGCGTGGAGGTGACGCGCAGGACGAGCTTCGCCGAGCGGTGCTGCTTCAGGTAGCGGCGGAGCTTCTTCGTCAGCCGCAGGGTGACGACCTTGCGCTGCCCGGAGGTGAGGGTGACGCGCTTGGTGACGGTGCCGACCGGCTTGGCCTTCTTCGCGAGGGCGGCGGAGCGCCTGCCGGCGAACACCTGCAGGGCGAGCTGCTCGCCGAGGGTCTCGCCGGGCAGCAGCAGCGGAGCCTTCAGCTGCACCTTGAGCTTGCCGTCGCCGCCGACGGACGACGTGCTCAGCGTCGGGGTGGCGGACGGCGTGTTGACGGGCGCCGGTGGGGGCGTGGGAGTCGGGGTCGCCGAGGCGGCCGGCTTCACGGTCGCGGTCGGCGTCGCGGACCCGGTCGGTGCGGGCGTCGGCGTCGCGGCGACGCCCGGGCCGGTGAAGAACGCCGTCGACGGCTTGGCCGACTCGGCGAGGCGGCCCGTGACCGCCGCGTCGCCGGTGCCGCCCATCCCGGCCGCGTCCACGTAGAGCTGGACCGAGCCGTTGCCGCTGCCGGCGAAGCTGCCGTTGCCGAACGTGATGTCGGGGGCCGAGACCTCCTCGCCCACCATCGCCGCGCGGGCGCCGACGACGCCCTCGTTGTTGTTGAGCGGCGGATTGGCGCAGGTGTTGTTGTCCGTGCCGCTGGTGAGCGCCTCGTCGCGCACGCCGACCAGCGCCCGTCCCCCGGCCGCGCCGAACGCCGTCATCCGGCTCGTGGAGTTCTTCGTCGAGAACGCGCTGACGCCGTAGCTGTCGAACGGCTTCCCGGGCGTCGAGATGATCGCGCGGAGGCCGATGTGGCGGACCTCGGTCATCTGTTGCGTCTGACAGGTGAAGTCGTTGATGCCGATCCCGAGCGTCCCGTCAGGCCCGGCGGCGACCCGGTGCTGGATGAGCGCCCCGCCGGGACCGTCCACGAGCGCCTGCCGTTCGGGTGGCGCGAAGGTTCCCGCGGGCTCGCGGACGGACGTCCACAGCTCGTCGTGGAGCAGGTTGTACTTGTCGTGGAAGGCGAGCACGGCCCGACCGCCGGGGGCGACCGCGCCGTTGGCGAACATCGCGCCGTTGACGTCGACGTCGTCCTTCAGGGTCTGCGGCGACGCCCATTGACCGTCGGCGGCGCGGTGGACGCGCACCATCTCGCCGCGGCTGTCCTCGACGTGGTCGATGCCGAAGGCGACCTCGGCCTGCGCGTCGGCGGCGAGCGCGGCGACGGGCACGCTCAGCTGCGGGCTCTCGCCGGCGGCGGCCTGGAAGATGACCACCGGCGGGCCGGTTGACGTCAGCGTGCCGTCGCCCCCGATCGACAGCGAGTAGGCCGACAGCTGCTTGCCGTTGAAGTACGACTCGCCGACCAGGAGGACCTCGCCCGCACGGACGGCGAGCGCCTGGGTGTGGAAGGCCGAGCTGTCGGCCTTGAGGAACGCGCCGAAGTGGCCGTCGGGGAACCGGTAGACGACGCGCAGCGGCCCGGTGTTGAACTCGTAATAGGAGACGATGGCGCCGCCGTCGGGCAGGAAGGCCACCGGTCCGGGCGTCCCGCTGGACGTCGCCCCCGTGGGCGTCACCGGCGTGCCGGGGCCGTCGGCGCCCAGCGGCGTCAGCTGCGGCGCGCCGCCGGCCTTGCCGTAGCGCAGCAGGGCGCCGCCCGGCGCGCTGAGGACCCGGTCGTCCACGGTCGTAGCGCCCGGCATCGGGAACACCGGGCTCCAGGTGTTCGGGGCCGCGGCGGCGGCGGGCGCGACCAGGGCGAGGACGGCGATCGGGACCCCGACGGCACGCCGGAAGCTGGTCATGCCGCGAACCTACCAGCGCGGCGACGCGCCAGCCAGGCCTACGTCCGGGCGGTGATCAGCAGGTAGGGCGACGCGATGGTGAAGGGCCCGTCGGTGCGCGGCAGCTCGGCGGCCATGTCCGCGCGCACCTCGGCCCAGCGCTCCGCGCCGATCTCGGCCTGCGAGGCGACCATCGGCCCCGGTCCCCGTTCCACGAACTCGCGCCATTCGTCGTAGCCGGCGAAGTCCCAGCGCACCTCGCGGCGCTCCGCCTCGATCGCACCGGCGCCGGCCGCCTCGAAGTGCCCGCGCGCGATGGCGGGGTCACCCCAGTCGTTCATCATCGTGGGCCGCCGCGGGAAGTGGCGGGCGGCGGCCGCCATCGCCTGCGCCTGGACGCCCTCCGGGATCCACGCCGTCATGACCACGACGCCGCCCGGCCGGACGATGCGCAGGAGCTCGGCGGCCGTCGCCCGCTGGTCGGGCGCGAACATGGCCCCGAAGACCGACAGCGCGCAGTCGAAGCGCCCGTCCTCGTAGGGCAGGGCCTGCGCGTCGGCCTCCCTCCAGGTGACCTCGAGGCCGGCTGTCCGCTCCCGGCCGCGGGCGACCATTCCCGCCGACAGGTCGCTCGCCGACACCGTCGCGCCGCGGCGGGCAGCCGCGAGGGCGACGTTCCCGCTGCCGGCGGCGACGTCGGCGACCAGCTGCCCGGGCGCGACGCCTGCCTGCTCGACCACGACCTCCGCGACGGGCGCGAGCCGCGTGGCGACGCGTTCGTACTCGCCCAGCCCCCAGACGTCGGGGGCCGCCATCAGACTGCGGCGCGCTGCCGGGCCTCCGTGCGCATCTCGGAGAGGATGCGCTCGAGGCGGGGCTCGGCCTCCGTGTCGACGTGGCGCATGGCTTGGCCGACCGCCGGATGCACGGAGCAGATCTGGCGATGCATCTCGTGGGCGACGGCGCGGTAGCCGGGGTGGCCCTCGCGGCCGGAGCGCAGCTCGACGAGGTGCATCGCCTCGCGGGCGTTCATGTCGAGGATGTAGCGGATGCGGTAGCCGAGGCAGAGCGCATACGGAGCCGCGTCCAGCAGGCCGGCGCCGGCGAGGCGGTGGTACTCGGCCTCCGAGCGGTCCAGCGCGCGGGCGTACGCGTCGCCGACACCCGCGGCGACGACCTCCTCGGGGACCCCGGCGCCGAGGTCGGGCGCGAGCGGCTGCCACTGCACCGTGAGCATCCGGTGGCGCTGGAGGTCGCGGAACGCGCCGTAGTCCGAGACGACCTCGAAGCGGTAGCGCAGCGCCTCGTAGCCGCGGCCGGGGCGGTGGCGGCGGTTGCGGCGGTCGCCGACCAGGTCGGCCAGCGCGCGGCCGCGGTCCTCGTCGGAGAGGTCGGCCACCGCGGCGAGCGTCTCCGCCTCCGGGACGGCGGCGGCCTCGAAGAGCAGGGCGGCGAGGAGCTGGTCCTCCGTGCCGTCGACGTGCAGCAGCTCGACGGACGGGCGCGCGTCGGCCTCCTCCTCGCGGCCGAGGCCGAGGCGGGCGGCCCACTTCTCGCCGGCGGCGCGGCGCTGCTCGAGGTAGGTGACCCACTCGCCGCCGCGCTCGGGCCGCTCCACGCGGGAGACGAAGCTCGGCATGGTCGCCTTGATGGCGGCGAGGATGAGCTCGCCGTACTTGCGGGCCTCCGGCAGCGGGTGCCCGATCAGGTGCAGGATCAGCTGCTCGTACGCCTGGCCCGTCGCGTAGATGCCCATGTGCGACAGGGAGGCGGCGGGCAGCAGGCCGCGCAGCAGGTCGAACGCCTTGGCGTTGACGGCGCGGGTGCGCGCGGCGGGCGACTCGCCGTCGGCGCGCGGGAACGTCTCGTCCACCCACGCGCGCACGCGCGGGAGGGCGGCGGAGTAGGTGGAGAACAGGTAGTCCATCGCCGCGGCGTACTCCGGGCCGAGCCGCTCGTCGCGGTAGTAGCGGTACCCCGCGCCGGGCGCCATCTCCTGGTCGTAGGCGAGGTAGCGCGTGGACTGCTCCAGGTACGCGCCCAGGCGCGGGCGCTGCAGCAGCTTGGTGAGGACGTTGGAGCACCACTCGGCCGCGACGTGCGCGCCGCCGAGCTGGGCGACGCTGTCGTCCCCGTAGCCGACGAAGATGCGCTCGTAGAGCTCGGCCGCGCGCTTGCCCTCGGCGCCGTCGAAGGCCTCGGACGTCTCCGGCAGCGAGTCGGCGAACTCGTCCAGGAACAGGCGCCGCAGCGTCCCCGGGTACCGCGAGTAGCGGGCGAACATGGCGCCCTTCACCGTCTCGGGCAGGTTCACCAGCGCGAACACGGGCTGGTCGAGGTTGGAGACGTGCGGCGCGATGCGCGCGCGCTCCTCCGTCGTCAGCTCGTCCACCGGGTACCGCATCGCGGCTGAACCTAGCGAGCGCACCGGCGGTCGCATCACGGGAATCTCGCTAGGAGCGGATACGTCACTTCATCCCTTTGGGGGGCTTGCGCTGACGCGCCAGGTCCGAGAGGGTCGGTCCGTGCTCGCCCGGACCCTCTGCGTCAGCTTCCTGCTCGCGTGCGTCACCGTCCCCGACGCGCGTGCCGATCTCGTCTGGACCGCCCCGACCCCGCCCGTCTCGACGAAGGAGGCGAACGCGTCCAGCCCGGTGACGGGTGTCGACGCCGAGGGCGGCGCGGTCGTCGCGTGGCGCGAGACCGACGCCGGCAAGTACCGCATCCACGTCGCCACCCGGACGCGCCGCGGCTTCCTGGGGCCATCGCAGATCCTGTCGCCGGCGGGCGTGGACGCCGGCGCCCCCAAGCTGGCCGTCGCACGGGACGGCAGCGCGGTCGTCGGCTGGACGCAGGACCGGCCCGGTGCCGAGCCCAACGGCATCTACACGGCGGTGCGCAAGCCTGGCCAGCCGTTCGGGGACGTCGAGAAGGAGACCTCCAACCCGGACGCAGAGGCGCTGCGCGCCCTGGCCGTGAACCGCCAGGGCAGGACGATCCTGATCTCCACCCTCAACGCCCCCAAGGGTGAGATCCTCCATTCGCGCACCCGGGAACCGACTGGATCCGGCACGGACACCAACTTCACCGGCACCAGCGTGCTGTGGAACGGCAGCGACCTCAACCCGGACCCGACGGCCCGCGGGCTCGTGTACTCCGTCAAGATCGCCTTCGACGCGGACGGGGACGCCGCCATCGGATGGGGCGACGCGAAATCGGCGAAGAACACCGACGCGGTGCCCACGGAGGTCTGGGTCGCCGGGATCAACGCGAACGGGTCCACCGCCTTCAGGCAGCTGGTCGCGGAGAGGACGCAGAACACCGTCGAATCGGTCGGCTTCGCCGGCGTGATCATCAGCCCCACCCGCACCGTCGCGACCTGGGTGCGGGCCTCCGGCGGCACCGCCCATCGCGCCGAGCTCGCGTTCCGCACGGGTCTCGGCGGTGGCGCGTTCACCGCTCCGCAGGTGGTGGGCGGGAGCGAGGACACGACCTGGGGCGCGGTCACACCCGACGGCGCCGGCAACGGGCTCGCCGGCTTCACCCGCGAGTACGCCGATCCCACCCCCGACCGCCACGAGGAGATCTACTTCCCCGCGGGCCAGGCCGACTTCCGGGGCTCGATCGACCTGCCCACGGGGTTCACGGACACGCCGACCGCCTTCGACGACGCCGGCCTGGGGTCGTTCCTCTCCCGCAAGGACGGGCGGCTGCGGTTCACGCAACGCGGCCCCGGGGCCGGAGGCCCCGTCTACTCGACGCCGGTGGACCTCGGGCCGGACGCCGACCTCGAGCTGCCCGACTTCAGCAGCGACGACCAGCTCGCCATCGGCCCGGACGGAACCGCGGCGGTCGCCTACACGGTCCTGCAAGGCCTCAACGAGCAGGTCGTCACGCGCTTCGGCGACGTGCCGCTGCCGCCACCGCCGCCGGGCGTCACGCCGACGCCGACGCCCGCCCCGACGCCGCCGCCCCAGCCCGAGCCGCCGGTGCCGAGCGCGATCCAGGTCGCCGGCAAGGTCGGGCCGGGCGAGGCCGCCGTGCTGACGGTGGACGTCACGGGCGCGGCGAACAGCATCGAATGGTCGACGGGCAGCGGGCGCTCGTCGTTCGGCTACGCCACCGGCGGTGTGCTCCCGCGCAGCCTGCGCACGCATCTGCGAGGACCGACGACGGTCACGGTCAAGGTGTCCGGACCGGGTGGCCTGAAGACGTTCTCGCGCTCGCTGACCGGCCCGAAGGACGCCACCGACGACAAGGGCAGGACGATCTCCCGCGGAAGCCCGCCGAGCAAGGCCCCGGTCACCGCGACCGGGACGGAGGCCGTGCTGACGGGCAAATCCTCCGCCTGCGGGAACGTGCTCGTCTTCTCTGGGAAGCTCACGCTGTCGGGCTGCATGAAGCCGATCCTCGGCCTGTCCGACATCCCGGCCGGCGAGCGCGGCGTGCTGGGTGTGCTGTCCACCGCCTACGGCCTCGACAACGACTACGGCCTGCTGAGCCGCGCGGCTGAGCTGGTGGACGGCTTCGTGATCTCCGGTCCCGCGCGCATCAACGGGTTGTGGCCGGTGACGCCGGCCCCGGGTGCCGCGCTGGTGGCCTATCCGCCGGCGGCGGCGCTCACCAGCTCCAGCGCGGCGGTGCGGGTGGGCGGCGCGAACCTCAAGCCGAGCGGGTCCGGCTTCAACCTCCGGCTGGACTCCGACACCGGGATCACCGACCTCGGCGACGTGCCGGTGCCAGGCCTGCGCATGGGCGGCTTCGGCCTGACCGGCGGGTTCGACGTCCAGCTCGGCCCGACCGAGGCCACGATCCACACGAACGTGAAGATGCCGCCCTTCGTGCAGCGCTACGGGGTCACCCTGACGCCCGGCATCACGATCAAGGCATCGCCGGAGGAGCTCTCCCAGGGCATCCCGCCCACGATCGCCCCGCCGGACGTCAGCTTCGGGCCGGTCAAGATCAACGGGCTGGGGCTCACCTACGACAAGCTCTCGGACGCATGGGCGGGCGGCGGCGCCGCGTGCTTCTTCGGCGCGACGTGCCTGGACTTCCGCCCGCCGGCCGGTCGCCTCCTCATGAAGGGCGACGCGCTCGCGTACGCACGCACGGCGCTGGCGTTCGGATCGCCCGGCGTGCCGCTCGCACCCGGGGTCTTCCTCGAGCGGATCAACGCCGGTCTCGCGGTCGACCCCTCGCGGGCCTTCGGCAGCGGGCGCATCTCCGTCGGCAGCTTCCTCAAGCTCGACGGCAGCGAGGTGTTCGCCTTCCCCAGCGGCGCCGCGCCCTACACCCTCCAGCGCGGCGAGGTCGGCAACGGCTTCCCGGCGAACTTCTACGCCAATCAGTACACGCGCCCGCTGATCGCCGCGGGCGCTGACGTGTCGCTGGCGCTGCCCGTGCTCGGCGAGACGAAGTTCGCCAACGGCTACATGCTCTACGAGGTGCCCGGTTACATCGCGGTCGGCGGTGGCATCGGCGCAGACATCCTCGGGCTCTTCAAGCTCAGCGGGAACATGGACGGCGAGTACAACCTCGCCAACCAGCGCTCGAACCTGCACGGGGACATCCGGGCGTGCCTGACCGCGGTGGACGACGACCTCTGCGCGGTGTCGATCACCAACATCTCCCGCGGCCCGAACCTCGAGGGCGGCGCCGGCGCGTGCACCAGGATCGGCCCCGTGAACGTCGGCGCCGGCGTGCAGTGGGCGCGACCCGGGAAGCCGTTCATCTGGCCGATCGACGGCTGCAAGTGGTCGCCGTTCAAGCTCGACGTGCGGACCCGCGCGGACGGTCCCATCACGACGGTGACCGTCGAGGTGGGCAAGGACGCGAAGGCCGTGCGCCTCGACGGCGCCGGGGAATCGCCGCAGGTGCGCGTCACCGGTCCGCAGACGCTCGAGCCGGAGGGCAAGCGGCTCGCCTACACCGCCGACGGGCAGGTGCGGATCGTCCGCGCCGACGTCGCCGACCAGCACTTCACCACGGTCGGGCTGCAGGCGCCGGGGACGTGGAAGATCGAGGTGCTGCCCGGCTCGGCGGCGATCACCACCTCCTCCCAGGCCGAGAACCCGCCGGCCGCCAAGGTCAGCGGGCGCGTGACCCGGGGCAAGGGCGACCGCCGCGTGCTCACCTACGACGTCCTCGCGCGTGTCACCCAGAAGGTGTCCTTCTTCGACGTCTCGCCCGGCGGCGGCCGCAAGCTGATCGGGACGACCGCCGGCGGCCGCGGGAAGCTGACCTTCAGCCCAGCCCCGGACACGCGCCGCCACGCCGTCGTGGCCGCGTTCGCGCTCGACGAGCTGCCGGCCGAGGAGAAGCCCGTCACGACGTTCCAGCCGCCGCCGCCCACGCTCCCGGTGCCGCGCGCCGTCACGGTCCGGCGCAAGGACACGCGCGTCACGGTCCGCTGGCGCGGGGTGCGCGGAGCGACCCGGTACGAGCTCGCCCTGAACGCCGGCAAGCAGCGCTTCGTGACCACGCCGAAGCGGACCGCCACCTTCAAGGGGGTGGCCAGGGGCAGCGGCGGGACGGTGACGGTGCGGGCGGTCGCGACCCTTCGTCAGAGCGGCGTGGCGCGCAAGGGCTTCCGGCGCGTGACGAAGGGCAAGCAGAAGCTCCGCGGCCTCAAGCGCTGCACCGTCCGACGCAAGCGCGTGAAGTGTCACTGACCCGGGGATAGGGCGATTCATCCCTAGGGGGCCTGGTGCGGCCGGCGCGCCCACTGCAGAGTGCGCACATGCTCGGTCGGATCCTGCCCGTCGTCCTCCTGCTCGCTTGCCTGGCCGCGCCGTCCGCCCAGGCCGCTGACCTGGCCTGGACCAAGGCGCAGACCGTCTCCACGGGGACCGTGAACGCAGCCGGCCTGGCGGTCGATGTGGACGCCGACGGCGGTGCCGTGATGGCCTGGGACGAGCTCGACACCGCGCCGAACGGACGCGAGCGCATCCACGCCGCGACCCGCACTCGGGGCGGACCGCTCGGTCCCTCGCAGACGCTGTCCCCGGCGGATCGCGACGCCGGCGGTGCGAGAGTCGTCGTCGCCAGGGACGGCACCGCCGTGTGCGTCTGGGAGCAGTCCTCGGCGCCCGGGTCGTCGGTGACCGACATCGTCGCGTCCGTACGCAAGCCCGGTGAGGCGTTCGGCCCGGCCGAGATCCTCACGCCGACCGGTGTGTACGACTTCGCCATCCGCGACGTGGTGATGAACCGCGACGGCGACACCATCGTCCTCGCCACCCGCGACACCGACGCCAAGCACGAGGACCTGGTCACGTTCGACCGTCCCGCGCGCGGGACCTTCACGGGCTCGCACCGGCTGTGGAGAGGCGACTCCGGTGCGTCCGGCACCCCCGGCCGCGCGATCACCTTCTCCACGAACATCGCCCTCGACGCCGTGGACGGGCGCGCGCTGATCACCTGGGCGGACAACCCGACCACGCCCAACGGCGACATCCAGTCCTCGGAGATCCGCGCTGCGGTGCGTGGCGTCAACGGCGTCTACGGCGCAGAGCAGCTGGTCGCCGCGCGGGGAACGGACCAATCGCTCGCGACCCCACAGGGCTTCCTGAACGGCAACCGGAGCGTGATCACCTGGACCCGGCGTCTCAGTGACAACTCGACGCTGGCGGACTTCGCGTATCGCACGCTGTTCGACAACGGGTCCTTCACCATCGTTCGCGACGTCGGCGGAGCCAACGCGCAGTGGTACACCGTCGGGTCCGACCCGACCGGCGCCGGCGTCGCCGGACTCGCCCGCACCTCCTCCGGCTCCACCTCCGTGGACGAGGGCTACTTCCCCGCCGACAAGCTCGCGTTCAACGGCACCAAGGACCTGCCGTTCGGATTGACGGACACGCCGACCGAGTTCGACGACTCCGGCCGAGGTGCGGTGGTGGACGAGAGCGGCGACCGGTACCTCCTGCGGCAGCGCGACCCCGGATCGGAGCCGACCTACTCGGCCGCGTTCGACCTGGGCCCGACCTACCAGTTCTCGAACTTCGACCGGCTCGCAGTGGGACCGGACGGGACGATCGCCTTCGCCTCCCTCGCCTTCGACGGCCTCAACGACCGGGCCACGGTGCGCTTCGGCGACATCCCGCCCGTCACGACGCCCACCCCACCGGGCGCGACGCCGACGCCGGTACCCACGCCCGCCGAGCCGCCACCGCCGCCGGAACCGCCCGTCCCGAGCGCGATCTCGGTCGCCGGCAACAAGATCGAGTCGGGCAGGGCCGCCGTGCTGACCGTCAACGTGACCGGTGCGGCGACCCGCGTGGAGTGGTTCCCCGGCACCGCGAAGGCGCGGGTCGGCACGGTCGTCGGCGGCGTTCTCCAGCGCAGCCTGCGGACCCGGATCGCCGGCCCGACGACGGTGACGGTGAAGGTGTCGGGCCCCGGCGGGGAGACGACGTTCTCGCGCCAGCTCTCCGCCCCGAAGGCGCCGACGGATGAGAAGGCGAAGTTCATCGCGGACGTCAAGCCCCCCAACCCCGGGCCCGTGACCGCGGTCGGGACGGAGGCGGCGCTCACCGGGCAGGGCTCCGGATGCGGGGACATGACGGTCGCTGTCGGCGCCCTCACGCTGTCGGGCTGCATGCGGCCCATCACGGGTCTGTCGGACATCCCTGCGGCCGAGCGCGGCGTGCTCGACGAGCTCTCCAGGCGCTACGGCTTCGGCGTCGTGACCAACACCGCGCCCCTCCTCAACCGGGCCACCGAGCTGCTGGACGGCTTCGTGGTCACCGGTCCGGCGACACTCAATGGACTGTGGCCGATCGACCCGGAGGGCAGCGCGCGCGTGGTCACCTTCCCGGGGGCGGCGGTGCTCGGAAGCTCCAAGGCCTCCCTGAGTGTCGCCGGGAAGCCCATCCAGGGCAGCGGAGCCGGATTCAACCTCAGCCTCGAGGACGACAACGGTTCCGTCGACCTCGGCGAGGTCCAGCGCCCGGCCGGGCTGACCGGGCTGGGTGGGTTCCCGTTCACGGGCGCGTTCACCGTGAGGCTCAACAAGACCGATGCGACCATCGAGACCAACCTCACGTTGCCCGACTACCTCCGTCGCAACGGGGTCCGGCTGGAGCCGCACCTGAAGCTGTCGGCGACCCCGTACGGGTTCCGGGACATCGACGGGATGGCCCTCCCCGACCTGTTCGGCGTGGGGCACGGGGCGTTCGACCTCGAGGCGTTCGGGCTGACCTACGACCAGCGGGCCGACCAGTGGAACGGCACGACGCGCGCGTGCATCTTCCTCGGATGCGTGGACTTCAGGCCGCCGGACGGCTTCGTACGCGTGAAGGGCGATGACTTCCTCGCGCAGACGAACGTGTCCTTCGGCGTGCCGGGCCAGGCGCTCGCGCCCGGGGTCTTCGTGGAACGCGGCAGCTTCGGACTCGGCGTCGAGCCATCGCGAATGCTCGCGAGCGCCCGCCTCTCCCTCGGCGTGGCGCTCAAGGCCGACGGCAAGGTGGTGATCGCGGGCCCCGACCGGTCCCATCCGTACACCTTGACCCGCGCCGAGGCCGGCGCAGCGTTCCCGGCGTCCTTCTACGCCGCGCGCTACACCGCACCGCTGATCGCGACAGGGGCCGACTTCGTGCTCGCGCTCCCGGTGATCGGGGAGATCCCGTTCGCGCAGGCCTACATGCTCTACACCTCGGGCTACCTCGCGGTGGGCGGCTCGACGAAGGCGGATCTCGGCCCGTTCAGCCTCGAAGGCGTGCTCGGCGGCGAGTACAACCTCGTCAACCTCCGTCAGAACCTGCACGGAAAGGTCTCGGCGTGCATCGACGCCATCGGCCCCAAGGTGTGCGCGATCGACTCGGTGACCAACGTCTCCCGCGGGCCCAACCTCGAAGGCGGCGCCGGCGCGTGCACGACGTTCGCGGGGGTCAGCTTCGGCGCCGGCGTGCAGTGGGCGCACCCCGAGAAGCCGTTCGTCTGGCCGATCGACGGCTGCAAGTGGTCACCGTTCGCGCTCGACGTGCGGGGTCGCGCCGACGGGCCGATCACGACCGTGACCGTCAAGGTGGCCGGCACGGCGAAGGCCGTGCGACTCGACGGCGCCGGTGACTCGCCGCGGGTGCGCGTCACGGGTCCACAGACGCTGGATCCGGGCAGCGAGCGGATCGCCTCGACGCCGGACAAGCAGGTCCGCATCATCCGCGCCGACAGCGGTGACGCGCACTTCACCACCGTCGGCCTGCTGGCGCCGGGGACCTGGAGGATCGAGCTGCTGCCGGGCTCGGCGCCGATCACCCAGTCCGCTCAGGCGATGAACCCGCAGGACGCCAAGGTGCGCGGCAAGGTGGCGCGCGGCAAGGGCGACAAACGCGTGCTGCGCTACGACGTGCGCAAGCGCCTCGGCCAGAGGGTCACGTTCTTCGACGTCTCCTCCGGCGGCGCGCGCAAGACGATCGGCACAACCGGCGGCGGGCGCGGAACGCTGACCTTCAGCCCAGCGCCGGACACGGGCCGGCATCGCGTCGTCGCGAGCTTCACCCTGAACGACATCGGCGCGGAGGAGAAGTCCGTGACGACGTTCCGGCCGCCGTCTCCGACGCTGCCGACACCGGGCAGGGTCCGGGTGCGCCGCAAGGGCACGTCGGTGACGGTGACCTGGCGCGGTGCGCGCGGAGCGTCCCGCTACGAGCTCGCGCTGCGGGCCGGCACGCAGCGCTTCGCGGTCACGGCCAAGCATCGGACCGTCTTCACCAAGGTGGCCAAGACCTCGAGTGGGTCGGTCACCGTCCGGGCCGTCGCGAGCCAGCGCCAGAGCGAGATCGCCCGCAAGGCCTTCCGCCGCACCGCCAAGGCCAAGCCGAACCTGCGAGGTCTCAAGCGCTGCACCGTCCGACGCAAACGCGTCAAATGTCACTAGCGTCGATGACATCGCCCGCGAGCCCACCGTCGCCGAATTGACCCAGCTCGCCCGCCACGCGAAGGACCGCGTCGCGCTGTACCGCCGCAAGATGTTCGCCGGCGGCGGCGAGCCTCGCCGCCTGGCCGAGCTCGAGCGCGTGTCCGCGGGCGCCGACGACCGCCTGCGCCGCGCCACCACACCCGAGGAGACCCCATGAAGAAGAAGGCCCCGAAGCGCGAAGCCCTGCGCGGCCACGACGCCTGGCTGGCGGCCAAGAAGGACATCGCCGCCCGCAACGACGCCGCCCGCAACCGCCTCGAGGCCGAGCGGGCACCCAAGCGCCGCGAGGAGGCCCTCGAGCGGCGCGCCATGGAGCGCCTCGAGATGTCCGACCTCCCGCAGCAGCCCAGCCCCAGCGACAGCTAGGCGGTCGCCCCCAGGCAGTCCTCGCGACGGGCGGGCACCGGCCCGCCGTCGAGGACCTCCGCGTCCAGCAGCGTGCGCTCGAGCGACGAGGACGCGTGGTCGACGCCGAAGGACAGGCCGAGCTTGATGCCGTGGTCCCACCCGTCCGAGACCTCCTCGACGCGGTAGCGGGAGCGCTCGATGGTCCCGCGGGCGTGCACGCGGGACCCGAGGTCGCGCATCGCCAGCGACGGATCGCCGAGGTCGGTGAACGCGATGCGCTGCGCAAGCGCGCGGTCATCGGCGTCGCGCAGCGGCAGCCGCAGGACGGTCTCCGTCTCCTCGTCGCCCCGTCGCGGCGTGGTGCCGCGCAGGGTGAGGACGGGCGGGTCGCCGGCCCGGTACTCGCCGATGATGCGGCCGGGAAGATCCAGGGCCGCGCCGGAGGTCCCGAGGTCCACGAAGTACGTGGTGCCGTCCGGGCCTTTGCGCCGGCCCAGCACGGCGCGCCCCGTCGCCTCTCCGACCGTCTTGAGCGTCGCGTCGAGATCACCGCTGCCCTCCTTGAACACCTCGTCGGGCTCGCCGAGCAGGCCCGGGAGCAGGAGCCTGAAGCGGTGGGGGTCGCCCTTCGTGACCCCCAGCAACTGCTCGTAGCGCGCCGGGCTGAGCGTCCAGGCGCGGCCGGACCCGAAGCCGAGGCCCGCGGCCGCGTCGCCCAGTTGCTTCTTGCCGACCTGCACCCCCGCGGTGACCCCGGCCGACTGGCCGTAGCTGTCGGTGAGGACGACGGTGCCGTCGGACATCCGCCGGGCCGACCACACGTCGGTGCCGCCGCCGTGGAACACCCACAGCGTCACGCCGTTGCCGACCGAGTGCTGCTCCGAGCGCAGCTCGCAGGGTTCCAGGCCGCGGGCCGCGGCGGCGGCAGGCGTGCAGACGTCCCCGCTGACGATGCACAGCCCGAGCCGGAGCTTGGCGACGACGGTCCGCGGGACGCCGGGGGCGGCGACGACGACCGCCGCGGAGCTGACGATGACGGCGACGAGGAGGATCGCGCCGACGTACTCGATGGTGGCCTGGCCGCGGGAGGAGCGCATACTTGTCCTAGGTCCGACGCGCGCGATTCACGTCAGCGGTAGCGTCCGCCGCATGACCACCAGGCTGACCGCGAGCGAGGCCGCGAGGCGCGTACAGGTGACGGACACGATCGGCTTCGGCCTCGGCACCGGGCAGCCACCCGCGTTCCTCAAGGCGCTCGGCGAGCGCGACGACTGGCAGGACCTGCGCCTGTACGGCGCGCTGCTCACGGTGTGGTCGGAGGCCTACAAACACCCCAACGTCCACTATCTGTCCGGGTTCTGGGGGCCGGTCGAGCGCGCGCTGCGCGACCTCAAGGCCAACCAGTCCTTCGCCCCGGCGGACTTCCGCCGCTTCACCCCGATCCTCGAGCACCAGCGGCCACGGGTCATGTGCGCGCCCGCCGCGCCGCCCGACGCGGACGGGTGGTGCTCGCTGAGCCTGCACGCCGGCGCGTCGGTCGCCGAGCTCCATCGCGCCGGTGCGGACACGGAGCGCCTGCTCGTGGTCGAGTGCAGCCCGAACTTCCCGCGCACGTACGGCCTGCCGCCCGACCACCGCCACGCGGTGCACGTCGACGAGATCGACCTCCTCGTCGAGTCGGAGGAGTCGCCGCTCGCGCTGCCCGACGCCGAGCCGACCGACGTCGATCGCGCCATCGCCGAGAACGCCCGCGCGTTCATCCCCGACGGCGCGACGCTGCAGACGGGCATCGGCGCCGTGCCGTCGACCATCGCCGCGCTGCTCGCCGACGGCCCCGGCGGCGGCTACGGCCTGCACACGGAGATGTTCACCACCGGCTGCATGCGCCTGCACCAGGCCGGCAAGGTGACCAACACCGGGACGCTGTACCCGGGCGTCTCCGTCACCACCTTCGCCGCCGGCTCCGCCGAGCTCTACGAATGGCTGCAGGACAACCGGGAGGTCGCCTTCCTTCCGGTCGAGGCGGTCAACACGCCGGAGCTGATCGCCCGCAACGAGCACATGGTCACCATCAACGCCGCGATGTCGGTCGACATCCACGGGCAGGTGATCGCCGACACGATCCAGGGCGCGCAGTTCTCCGGCGTCGGCGGCCACGAGGACTTCGTCTCGGGCCCCGGCCTGTCCCTGACCGGCCGCTCCCTGCTCTGCCTGCCGTCCACCTACACGGCCAAGGATGGGACCGTGCGGTCGCGCATCGTCCCCTACTTCGACGCGGGCGCCGTGATCACCACGCCGCGCCACCAGGTCGACGTCGTCGTCACGGAGCACGGCTCGGCCGAGCTGATGGGCAAGACGATCCACCAGCGCGGCCTCGAGCTGGCCTCCGTCGCCCATCCCGACTTCCGCGAGGAGCTCCTCGAGGCCGCGGGCCGGGCGTCCGGCGGTCGCTCGCCGATGGCCTAGAGCGCGCCGAGCTTCCGTAGCGCGGCCAGGACCGCCGGGGCGACGACCCGCGAGCCGCGCAGCGAGAGGTGGATGCCGTCGGGCTCGCGGTAGGCGGGATCGTCGGGGATGAGCTCGTCCGCCGGGACCACGGCGACGGTGGGAAGGCCGACGGCCGCGCGGTGCAGGGCGGCGTTGACGGCCTGCACGGCCGGGCGGCGCTCCGGGTCGCGCGGGTACGGGACGGTGAGCCAGGCGACCGCGCCGGCGCCGCCCTGCGCGTAGATCTCCATCGCGGCGTGCGCGAGCCGCTCGTACGCCGCGCCCCAGGCCGGCCCGCAGCACGGCGCGTCGCCGATGGCGTAGGTGTCGTTCGAGCCGAGGAAGACGACCGTCGCGCGCGGATGCAACCGGGCGACCTGGCCGCGGGCGATGGCCGCCCACGGGCCGTAGATGGCCTCGTAGCCGAGGCTGCCGCCGTACTTGATGTCGCTGCGCACGTCGGCGCTGCGCTTCAGGCGGTCCTGCAGGATCACGTCGAGGTTCTGCATCAGCGAGTCGCCGGTGCTGAGGACGACGGGGCCGCCGGACGGCTGCCGGCCGACCCGTTGCACGACGCGCTGGTAGCCCGTGCGCAGGACGACGCGCGGTCCCCGGACAGGGACCGTGACGCCCGCCGCGTCCGCGGGGACGGTGACGCGCCGGCACGCCCGCGCGCACACCCGCGCGTGCACCCCGCCGAGGCCGAAGGAGTCGCTGACCGTCGCCCGCCCCGGAGCCGTGCGCAGCGTCAGCCGGTTCGCGCAGGAGGGCGTGCGCACCGTGAACGCGCTGCGCTGCGGCACGCCCATCGCGTCGACCGCGGTGGCGACGAAGGCGCGGTCGCGCCGCGAGCACTTCCACACGCCGCCGTCGAGGACCACCGTCCCCATCTGCGCGCCACCGCGGGAACGGGGTGTAGGTGCCGCCGATCGGCCGGCCGCGCTCGGTGATCGCGAGGTCGTGCGTCCCTGGCTCGGCGAGCACGAGCATGCCGCAGGTGCCCGCGGGACGTCGTCGCGTCGACGTGGAGGAAGAACGTCGCGTGGGCGGGCGCCGCCAGCGCGAAGAAGGCCGCCACCAGCGCGACCGCGCGCACGCGCTAGATCAGCTCTTGGAGCGCGGCGCCGGCGTCCTGCGCGGCGTCGAACATCGGCTGCGGGAAGACGCCGAAGGCGATCACCGCGACCAGGCAGACGAGAGCGACGCCGACGGCGAGCGGATGGCGCGCCGTCGCGGCCCCGGCGATGACCGGCTGCCCGGTGGGGGTGAGGGCGCGCGACTCGGTCTCCGCGCCGCCGGCCCAGATCGCGGCGACCACGCGCAGGTAGTAGGCGAGGGAGACGGCGGAGCCGAGCACGATGACCGCGCCGAGCCAGCCGTAGCCGTTGTCGACCGCGGCCTCGATCAGGTAGACCTTGCCGAAGAAGCCGACGGTGGCCGGGAAGCCGGCGAGCGCGAGCATCGCCACGGTCATCGCCCACGCCAGCACGGGCGACTCGGCCCCGAGGCCGTTCATCGCCGACAGGTCGTCGCCGCGGCCGGTGGAGCGCTCACGGGCGGCGATGACGCTGAACGCCGCGAGGTTCATCAGCAGGTAGGCGCCCAGGTAGAAGGTGGTGGCCGCGACGCCGAGCGCGGTGGAGACGACGACGCCGGCGAGCATGTAGCCCGCCTGCGCGACGGAGGAGTAGGCGAGCATGCGCTTCAGCGACGACTGACCCAGCGCGCCGACGTTGCCGACGATGATCGTGATCGTCGCGAGGACGGCCATGATCGGCGCCCACGTCTGCGCCGTCCCGATCAGGGCGACGTCGAAGAGGCGCAGCAGGACGCCGAACGCGGCGGCCTTGGTGGCGACGGCCATGAACGCGGTGACGGGGGTGGGGGCGCCCTCGTAGACGTCGGGCGTCCACTGGTGGAAGGGGGCGACGCTCGCCTTGAAGGCCAGGCCGGTGACGACCAGCGCGACGCCCGTGAGCAGCAGGACGTCCTTGTCGAAGCCCGTCGTCTCGATGGCGTTGCGGATGTCGTCGTAGCCGGTCGCCCCGGTCGCCCCGTAGACGAGCGCGAGCCCGTAGACGAGCGTGGCCGAGCCGACGGAGCCGACGATCAGGTACTTCAGGCCCGACTCGAGCGACGTCGCCCGCCGCAGCTCGGAGGCGCAGAGCACGTAGAGCGGGATGGACAGCAGCTCGAAGCCGATGAACAGGGAGATCAGGTCGGTCGCGCCCGCCAGGACGACCATGCCCATGACGGAGGACAGCAACAGCGCGTGGAACTCGCCGTGGCCGGCGTCGTCAGACGCCTCGGAGTCCACGGCCAGCAGCGTGGCCGCGATGCCGCCGACGCAGAAGAGGATGGTCAGCGCGAGCGTCAGCGGGTCGATGCCCATCGCGCCGGCGACGACCGGCTCGTTGGTGTCCCACTGCCACACGGACAGGCCGATGGCGGCGCCCAGCGTGACGACGGTGAGCCCGGGGACGGCGCGGGTGCGGACGAAGCGTGAGCGCACGAGGCCGGCCATGAGCACGATGACGGCACCGGCGGCGAGGGCGATCAGCGGCGAGATCGCCGCGAAGTCGATGTGCGGGCCCTTGACGGTTTCGGCTGCGAAGGTCACTTGGACGCCACCTGGGCCTCCCGGTCGAGGACCTGGCCGCCGGCCTGCAGCGCCGCCTGCGGGTACAGGCCGAAGGCGAGGATGGCGACCACGAGCGGGACGAGCACGAGGCGGTCGCGCACGGAGATGTCCGAGCCTTCGACGTCGTTCCCCTCACGGTTGTGGAAGGTCCGGATGTAGGCGCGCAGCACGTAGACGGAGGCGAGCGCGACGCCCGAGAAGGCGATGATCGCCAGGGCGAGCTTGGCCTTGAAGGCGCCGAGCAGGATGAAGAACTCACCCGCGAAGTTCGCCGAGCCGGGGATGGCCAGGGTGGCGAACGCGACGACGAGCGCGAGCGTCGCGATGACCGGGCCGCGGAAGGCGATGCCGCCGAGCACGGAGATGTCCTCGCGGCCTTCCGCGCGCTCCGCGGCGATCATCGCGATGAAGAAGAACGGCAGGACGACGAGGCCGTGGTTGACCGACTGCAGGATCGCGCCCTGGGCGCCCTGCGCGTTGAGCGAGAAGATGCCGAGCGTGATGAAGGCCAGCTGGGCCAGCGACGAGTAGCCGAGGATCAGCCGCAGGTTGGTCTGGGTGAAGGCCATCGCCGACCCGTAGACGATGCCGACGACGGCGAGGATCATGATCGTCAGCTGGAAGTCCTTCGCGGCGGCGGGGAACAGCGGCAGCGCGACGGCGCAGGAAGCCGTAGGCGGCGACCTTGCGACAGCACCGCGGAGAAGACCGCGAGCGCCGGCATCGGCATCTGCCGGTAGGCGTCGGGCATCCAGCCGTGGACGAGGAAGGCCGGCATCTTGATCAGGAAGGCGAGGGCGAAGGCGGCGAACAGCAGCCGCTGCGTGCCGTCGCTGAGCGGGTTCTCGGACAGGTCGCGCCAGCGAGAAGGTGAGCGCTCGTCGCCGGCGTCGGCCTCGCACGCGCGGTCGCCACCGCCGCGGCGAGCATCAGCAGCGAGCCGACCAGCGTGTAGATGATCATCTTGATCGTCGCCGGCCGCCGCTCCGGGCCGCCCCAGCCGAGCATCAGGAACAGGAACGGGACGAGCATCAGGTCGAAGAAGCCGACGAACAGCGCGAGGTCCTGCGCCAGGAAGGCGCCGAGCACGGCGGTCTCGGCCAGGCCCATGTGGAACGCCCACAGCCCGGGCCGCTCCACCGGCCGCACCAGCGTCCACACGTTGGTCACGGTGAACAGCAGCGCGGTCAGCCCGACCAGCCACAGGTTCAGGCCGTTGATGCCGAGCGAGTAGCGGATGCCCAGCGTCGTGATCCACTTCGTGTCGGTCACGTACTGCAGCCCGGCCTGCGTGTGGTCGAAGTCGAAGAGCAGGATGACCGCGAAGACCAGCGCGACGCCCGAGCCGAGCAGCCCGAGCATGGCCGAG
>CAWJMO010000004.1:0-111629 GCA_963843865.1 uncultured Solirubrobacteraceae bacterium
GGCAAAAGCGGAATCCCGCGATACTGCCGGACCGTCCCTGCCCCGTTCCGGATATTGCTGATCCTCGGCGCGCTTCTGCTTGCGAGCGGCTGCGCCAGTAGTGGTGCAGGCCGACGATCCACAGAGCGCCGCAGAAAATCGGTCGCGGCTTTGCGCGATAAGCATTGGGCGGCCGCGTGTGATCTCTCGGTCCACGATGGCCGCGAGGGCTGTGTCAACTTGCTTCGGCGCGCTTTCCACTAGCAGGGACGCGATCCCCACTGCTGACGAAGCTGCGAAGATGGTCGAGAAGGTCAGGGCCAGTACCTGGTCCACTTCGAGGTCGCTGTCATCGAATAGCCGGGCGGCGCTATCGCTTGAGGCGCAAGTGGGCTTCTCCGTCGTCGGCAGGCGTGACATTCGCTCGATGGAGCGGTCCGCGTTTGCTGTAGCTCACGGCACCTGGCGGCTCCTGACGCGGGCGCTTGACGTGCCGTTCAGGCGTAGGGACCCTGGCCAGTTCCCGCGTCTCTGGATGCCGTCATGGCTCTGCCGCTGGAGCAGCGAGTCGCCCGTCCGCAGGGCGAACCTCGCTGACGCGCCCTTGCGACTCCCGCTAGGCTTGGGTTCGTGCGAAATGACTCTGAAGCGATGCTGCTCGTCAGTGCGGCGTCGGCAGTCGTGATCGGAGCACTCTGCGGTCTGTTGGCATTCGTTATCGGATTGGTCTTGTCGGGAACGCCGCTCTTCTGCTGGCCCTAGCCGGCCCACCGATTGCCGTGAGATTGTTGACGCCGCTGCGCGGGGGTCCGTTGATTGCAATCAGCACTTGGCGCGGTGATCGCGCTGCTAGTCGCTTTCGTCGCCACCAGCGGATGCAGCCACTACATCGTGACCAGGCGGCTTCTGCTTTGAGGCAGAAGCAGAAGCGCGCCGCTTACAAGGAGCGTTGACGATGGCGCCGGTGCAGCCGACGCCGGACTAATACGCCCATCGACAGCGCGAGCGTGCCGAGGCACAAGAGGTCGATGACACCAGTCACTACGGCCGCTAGGTGCTTTGTCCCGCTGTCGTAGTCGTCAGCAGCCGCAGCAATCCACAGGAAGTAAAAGGTCACCAGCCCGACGGCGCTGGCCACGCAGATGGTCCGCAACCTCATCGCCGCTTAAGGGTCGCACAACCACTTCCGCTTTGAGGCAAAAAGAGAAGCCCTAGTAGGGCTTGTCTTTTCTCGGCCGACGCGACCGGTTCATTGCGACCGCTTCGGTGCGCCGAGCGCCCACCAGTCGGTGGCTAGGCCTTCGTCCCCGTCGATTTGGCGAGCTCTTCGTCGCAGCTGCTCGCCGCCGACACTGCAGGCCTTCCACAGCTCGTTGAGCGCGCTTGTAGCGATGAACGGTCGCGTCGAACTCGAACACGTCCATTTGACCTGCGTCGAGCCCGCCAAGGGCGTTACGCAGATGACCCACTAGGAGCGACAGCTGCGCTTCGTGATACCTCGCGACCAAGGCGGCCGCCGCCTCGAAGCTCGCATCATCGGCTGCATCGTGCTGCACGAAAGCATCGTCGCAAACACGAGGTAAAGCTGCTGCTTTTGCCTCAAAGCAGAAGCGAGTGCCTTCAGACGCGACTAGTAGCCGCCCCCCGATCGCGCAAGGAAATGACCGTCGCGCCTACCGAAGCGCACCATGCGAGAGCGAACGTGACGAAGACGAAGAAGCTCACGCCCCGCTCGTATGAGAACTGCGTGGTGTCGCCGTACTCACATTGCACGCCGAGGTGCGCAGGCGCGAAGTGGCCTGCGCGGGTGAAGACGCGGCTTTCGCATAGGCCTTGAGCGCGGGTTCCAGTGTGCAAGAAGACGAAGACTGCCGCTGCCAGAAGCAGGGCCAGGGTCGCGCCTACGACGGTGCGCGATCGGCTCTTCGCTAACGAAGCGGTCATTGCTCAAGTCTGCCAAAGACCATCTGACCGCGAAGCATTTCTGCTCTTGCCTCAAAGCAAAAGCGCGTCCGGTTACGGGGTAGCGATCGGACCCGTCACCACGAGCGCGCTGAACCCGAGTCCGCAAACGAGCGCACCGAGCAGAAACAGCCAGGCGGTCTGTACCGAGTCGTGCCCCCGTCGCGAGCGCGTGGCCAGGACCAGGGCACTGACGGTGAGCGTCGCGGAGCATGACCAGGCCACCCACCGAGCCGCTGTCAGGAGCGATGACGGCCCGTTGATCTCAGGACAGCGCGGATCGCCAACGTCGCCAAGGTCGATGCACAGATCTGAAACGCCGGCGTTGATCCAAGCAACCACAAAGACGCCCGTGGCGACGAGGAAACCTGCCAGCGCGATCCAGGCGGCCCGCACGACACGCTGCGAACCGGCGGCCGGCGTGGGCTGCTCATGCCAAGCGTGTGCCGTCGCGGCCATCGCGCAAATGTAAGTCCAATCAATAGTCCTGCCAAGTCCAGTCACCGACGCTGCGGCGGAGCGGGGATGCTGCTTCTGCCTCAAAGCGACGGTGTCGGCTCGGCTTTCATCTCCTGTTCGGCTCCCCTGGGGTCCGAGGCGCAGGTTCGTCGAGAGGGATTGACGGCGGCTGAGAGGATTATGTCGCGGAAAATTGCCGCCGCTTCCCGCAGACGCTGTCGCCGCAGTGCTCGCGGCGACAGGGTCACCGGCGTAGATTCGGGTGCGGATAGGCATGGGTGCAAACCCCGCCGCCGGCATTCCATTCGTATACGCCGTAGGTGGTAGGGCGCGCTCACGAGGGTGAGCTGCCATTCAGGATTCATCGCCGTCAGAGCGGCAACGCTTGATCGAGTGCAGCGACAGCCTGGCATTGTGATCACGGCACTCCGCGGCGCGCCATTCCGAACCAGCCAATCCTGCATCACAAGGTCTTCGCGAACACCTCCGGGCGATATACCGCCGAGGCACACGATCGTCTCGGCTTGTTGTTGGCGCCAGAGTTCCAGACCGTGTTCGAGGCGCGCCAGGAGTTCGGGGCACGGCCGGTCTGCGTAGGCCTCGGCTCCGAAGACTGCGACGGCTCGCGCGCTCGTCCATTCAACCGCCATGCGCATCCCAGATCTCGACCCAGACCTGCCGACGTTTTTCGATCCGGCGACTCGTGCCCACTAAGTAGACGATGAGTGCAGCGTTGAGGATCGAACCCCCGATCGCGACACGCCCCGCATCCTCAAAATTGGACATCAGAGGGAAGAGGATCAGCAGCTGCGAAATCCCCGCTCCTCCGAGGATCCAAATATTCCAACCCGAGACGCGCCCGACAGGACCAAGACGGCCGTCAGTACGGCGCCAATATTCCTCCCGACCAACTGCTAGATCGCGCTCCCAGCTCGCTCCGTCAGAGGGTGCAAAAGCAGCGAGGTAGGTCGCCAGACCGAGCTGCAATTCTGCACCGCGCACCATCTGCAGAACAGCGAGAAGGACCGGCATCGCAGCCAGGGCTACGGCTAACGAACTGTCTTCGGCGATGCCGGCCGCAAAGATCGCGCCTCCTACCGCTAGCAGGCTGGGGTTCAGCTGGACGATGGCTCTGAAGTCGGCGGCCTTCTGGTCGCTGAGCAACGCGTATTCCTCGAAGCTCAGTTCTTGCGCCACGCCGACATTTTCGATGCCACACCGGCGGAAGGCGCGGCCTGCGTCTCTCAACTCAGCAATGTCGCGCTCAATGCCATTCCTAGCCGACTAGCGCTGCCTTATTAGCGAAGGTCCCCCAGCGCTTGCTTCTGCCTCAAAACTGAAGTTGCAGGACCGAAAGACCATGCCCGATGCTCCAGGGGCTAGTCGGCGTTGATGGCCCACGTGACCACGCGAGAGCCGCGCTTGCATGTCACAGGGAAGGAACCATCGAGCTTGCCTCGAGCGCGGCAGTCGTAGGCGCTGACTTTGCACCTGCGGGCCGTCCTGCATTGAGCTCGTCCGAGGCGCTTACGCCAAGCGCGTCCGAGGCTGCGGGCGCTTGCGCAACTCGTCTTACGCGCTCGCACCTTGTAGAGGGCAAGCCCTCCACGAAGAGTGCCGCACCTGCGGGTTGTCGCTGCAGGCGTGGGTGTCGGCGGTGATGGCGTTGGAGTGACGGCCGGCGCCGTCGTTGGCGTAGGGGAAGGGGAAGGGGTTGCAAGCGGAAGGGCGTATGCCCCCACGAAGTGACACAGATACGTCCGCCCGTCGTAGACAACGGTCACCGTGTCTGCGGCGGTGACCTCTGGCTCTCCTGCATGTGCACAATCGTTGCCTCTTCCGAGGTCATCGAACCAGACATACGTGTGATGGTCAGACGGACAAGAATGAGCGCCGTGGCACCCGCTGACGTGACCCGAGGCGGGCACAGCGGCAGCGAGAGCAAGCAGCGGCAGAAGCAGCAGGGCGCGGCGCATAGCTCGTATCCCAGCAGACCGGGGTGAGGAGGCACGCCAGGAGGGGGAGCGCTTCAGAAAGAGCCGCGGCCGAGCAGGTCTCTGGAGGGCGGGTCACCGAAGGAACTGGGCTCGCTCCGCTCGACGCGGCGAGACCGTCGATTTTGTCGATCAGACTTTACTTCGACTGGCTGGTGCACGAGTGCTGCTTTCGCTGCTCCTATGTCAAGAAATATGTGATTGGGCGAAGCCCCAATGGTCCGGGTGGGGCGCCTGGAGCAGGTGCCAGACGCGGCGAACGAGGTAGCGCTTGAGGCTGCGCATCGCTTCGCGTTGGGTCTTGCCTTCGGCGCGTTTGCGAGCGATGAATTCCTTGGTCTCGGGGTGGCAGCGGGCGCGGGTGAGTGCGACTTGGTAAAGCGCGGCGTTGATCTGTCGGTTGCCGCCGCGGTCAAGTCGGTAGTTGAGCCAGGCTGAGTTTGACGGAGGCCTCGAAGCCGGGATGATCTGTCCTGGAGAAGGTCGAGGATCACGTCAATGGCTGCACGAAAGAAGTACTCCGACGAGCTGCGCGAGCGAGCGGTCCGGCTGGTGTTCGAATCAGGCCGGCCGATCTCGCATGTCGCGGCCGATCTCGGCATCCACCGCGAGTCGCTGCGCGGCTGGGTCCGCCAGGCCGAGGCCGACGGCGGCCAACGCAACGACCGGCTGACGACCGACGAGCGCGAGCGGCTCCGCCTGCTTGAGCGCGAGAACCGCGAGCTGCGCAAGGCCAATGAGATCTTGAAGTCGGCGTCGGTGTTTTTCGCGAAGGAGCTCGACGGGACCCCGCGGAGGTGAGCGCGTTCATCGATTCAGAACGCGAGCGCTTCTCCGTCGAGCTCATCTGCAGCACGCTCGGGGTGTCAGCGTCGGCCTACTACCAGCGCGCCACCGGCCAACGGTCCGCACGCCGCGTCGGCGACGAGCGGCTGCTCGAGCAGATCCGCTCCACGCACGCGGCCAACTACTTCGCCTACGGCTACCGCCGGACCTGGAAGGCGCTCGGTCGCGCCGGCGTCGAGGTCGGCCGCGATCGCGTCAAGCGGCTGATGCGCAAGCACGGCATCCAGGGCGCCAAGCGCCGCGGCAAGCCATGGCGGACCACGATCGCCGACCCGACCGCGCTGCGCTCACCGGACCTCGTCAACCGCGACTTCACCGCCGCCGGCCCCGACCGGCTCTGGGTCGCGGACTTCACCTACCTGCGCTGCCACGAAGGCCTGGTGTTCTTCTCGCTTCGTCATCGACGTCTACTCGCGCAAGATCGTCGGCTGGCAGTTCGCCAGCCACATGCGCACCGACCTCGTCCTCGACGCGCTGCGGATGGCGCTCTCCCAACGCCGGCCCGGCGCCGACGTCGAGCTCGTCCATCACAGCGACGCCGGATCTCAATACACGTCCTGGGCGTTCACCCAGGTCCTCGACGACCACGGCGTCCTGGCGTCGATCGGCTCGGTCGGCGACGCCTACGACAACGCGCTCGCCGAGAGCTTCGTCGACTCCTTCAAGACCGAGCTGATCGCCGACCGCGTCTGGCGAACTCGGACGCAGCTCGAGCTGGCGATCGTTGAATACGTCGGCTGGTTCAACCACGCCCGCCTGCACGAATCCCTCGGAGATCGGCCGCCCTCAGAGTTCGAAGAACAAGCACTCTCGGCCCTGACGGACCGGGGGCCGGCTACGCCGGCAATCACACACAGATAGAACTAGGAAACCAATCCAAACGGTCTCCGCGAAACTCAGCCCGGCTCAAAGCCCCAATGGTCCGGGTGGGGCGCCTGGAGCAGGTGCCAGACGCGGCGAACGAGGTAGCGCTTGAGGCTGCGCATCGCTTCGCGTTGGGTCTTGCCTTCGGCGCGTTTGCGAGCGATGAAGTCCTTCGTTTCGGGGTGGCAGCGGGCGCGGGTGAGCGCGACTCGGTAAAGCGCGGCGTTGAGCTGGCGGTTGCCGCCGCGGTCGAGTCGGTGGCGGTTGGTCTTGCCCGAGCTGGCCGGGATCGGAGCGACCCCCGCGGCCCGGGCGAGCTTTGCGTCGCTCGCGAAGCGGCCGGCGCCGGCGATCTCGCCGATCAGCTTGCCTGCGAGCAGCGGCCCGAAGCCGGCCTCGGCGAGCAGCTGCGGCGCGACCTGGGCGACGAGATCGGCGATCTCGGCCTCGAGCGCCGCGGCCGCGGCGGTCAGCTCGCGCAGGCGCCGCAGCTCGTCGCGGGCGATCCGAACCCGGGCGGTCTGCTCGGCGCGCGCGAGGCGGCGAGCGATGCTCGTCGCGGTGCGCTTGGCCTGCAGCTTGCTGCCGGTGAGCTTGAGCTCGGGCCAGAGATCGTGCAGGTTCCAGAGCAGGTCGTTGTTGAGCGCGACGCGTTGGCGAACGAGCCGCTCGCGGTGGTCGACGAGCAGCCGAATCTCGAGCTCAACACCGGCCAGCTGCGCGGTCGGCAACGACTCGATGCCCTCCCGCAGCGCCGCCCGAGCGACCGCCAACGCGTCGATGACATCCGACTTTCCTCGGCTGCTCGCGCCGCGGCGCGCGCCGGCCATCAGCTTCGTCGAAACGCGAACAACACGCTCGCCGCTGATCAACAGAAACCGCTCCAACGATCCCGACACATGCCGGCAATCCTCAAGCGCCCAGACCCGCTCGGAGTCCAGCTCGCGCGCCCAGTCGAGCAGCGCCATGAAGCCCTTGCTCGCCGACGCTGGCGGTCTTGTCGCCGAGCAGTTCGCCGGTCGCCGCCGGCGACCGCCGCGATCGAGTGCGAACCCTTGTGGGTGTCCGCTCCAAGCACGATCATCGTCGCTTGTCCTCCACTTCTCCATTCGGTGGTGGACCACCCGGCGGACATGGCTTGCTGGGGGCGATGCCACGCTCCTATCAAGTCACGCCGGGCTGTCCTCTGACACGACGGCGAGCGACACAGCGAAAGCCAGCCAGACCCTCAACGAGAGCCGGCAACCTGAAAGAGAGTCAGCTCGCCGCCGGCCAGAACCTTCTCACTGCATCGGACCTCGCCGACCCACCGAATCCAAACAGCAAGCCTGAAAGCAGAAGCGCGGCCACGTGAGCACTTAGCGGTGTTCTGACCCCGCTAAGCACTCGGACCGCCTTCGCCCCAGCGCAGGGAAGCTCTAGCGAAGCAGCGCGCTAGCCGCCGGCGAGGACGACGGTGTAGCCGTCGGCGCGGAGGAGCTCGACGATGGTGTCGCGGTGGTCGCCCTGCAGCTCGATGACGCCGTCCTTGACGCCGCCGCCGACGCCGCAGCGCTTCTTGAGCTTCCCCGCGAGGGCCTTGAGCTCCGCGTCGCGCAGCGGGACGCCGGAGACGGTGGTGACCGTCTTGCCCTTGCGGCCGCCGATCTCGCGGCGGACCCGGACCTTGTCGGAGGCGAGCGCGCTCACGCTCGCGGGGGTCGCGGGCCTTGCGCAGGTCGCCGTCGGTGGTGGAGTAGACCTTGCGGGTGTTGCTCACGTGTTCATCCGGTGCAGCCCGCGCATCGCCAGCGCACCGATCACGGCGCCCATGCCCAGCAGGGCGAGGAGGCCGGGCCAGGTGCTGCCGAGGCTGAGGTCGATGCCCTCGACGGTCGCCTGCCGCGCCAGCTCGAGGATCTGCGTCGTCGGGTTGTACTTCGCGACGTCGTGCAGCCAGCCCTGCAGCAGCACCTCCGGCGTGTAGGCCGTGGAGAGGAAGACGGCGAGGAAGACGCCCTGCTGCATGAGCGGGCCGGCCTGCTGGGTGCGGAAGGTGACGGCCATGAACGTCCCCCACAACGCGGCCACGGCGCAGAAGCCCGACGTCGCCGACGTAGAGGGCGAGGATGCCGAGCACCCCGCCGGTGAGCTCGGCACCAAGCGGGAAGCCGACGACGAGGACGATCGTGATGGGGACGAGGGCGCGGGTGACGGCGCCGAGGATCGGCCCGATGATGAGCACGGAGCGCGGGACGGGGGCGACGAGCAGCCGGTCGAACCAGCCCTGCTCGATGTCGCGCGCGAGGTTGACGCCCGCCGCGGCGCCGGCGAACCCGGCCGCCTGCAGGCAGCTCAGGGGCACGACCCAGGACGCGTAGGAGTCCGTCGGGAAGCCCGGCAGCTCCGTGAGCCGCCCGAACTGGCCGCTGTAGCCGACCAGGAAGATCAGCGGCGCGATCGCGGACGGCAGCAGCGCGCCGCGCACGCGCGTGACCTCGTTGAGCGAGCGCCGCCACAGCACGGCGACGATGGGCCAGGCGATGGTCACAGCCGGCGGAGGCGGTCGGCGAGGGCGAGCGTCGCGAGCCCGGTCGTCGCGAGCGCCAGGGCGAGGGCGGAGACGAAGCCCTCCCACGGCTTCGCGGCGGACTGGTCGAGCAGCAGCCCGCGCACCGCCTCGACGATGTAGGTGAGCGGGTTGTAAGCGGCCAGGTCGTGCAGGGTGGGGGACAGCAGGCTCGCGCGGGAAGAACGCCGGCGAGGTGAACAGCAGCACGAAGACGAACGGGAAGATCGACTGCATCAGCGACATGGATCCCGTGCGCAGGGCGATCGCCGCCGCCAGGCCGCCGATCCCGACCGCCGGTGACCGGCGACAGCACCAGCACCCCGAGGACCGCGACCGGCCCGCCGGGATAGCGCGCGCCGAAGAGCAGCGCGACGAGCAGGAAGACCGCGCACTGGAGGACGGTCAGGACGAAGACGCCCGCGAGCCGGCCGAGCACCAGCGCCACGCGCGGCACGGGCGCGGCGAGCAGGCGGTCGAAGAAGCCGAACTCGATGTCGGCCGACAGCGCGATGCCGGCGGTCAGGCCCATCAGCAGCGAGCCCTGGATGATCGTGCCGGGGACGACGAAGGAGATGTAGGCGCCGACGCTCGGGAAGCCGCGCAGGCCCTGGGCCGCGCTCGTCCCGGAGGCGATCACCGCCAGGAGCATCAGCGGCAGCACGAACGTCGGCATCAGCAACTGCGCGCGCCGGAACTGCGTGCTCAGCGAGCGGCGCCCGAGCGCCGCGATCGCCTTAGTCATCACCTTCCAGCTTGGTCCCCGTGACGGCCAGGAAGACGTCGTCGAGCGTGGGGGACTGGACCTCGATGGACTCGACGTCGACGTCGGCCTCGTCGAGCAGGCGCACCACCGGGGCGAGCGAGCCCTTGCCGTTCGGCGCCTCGACCAGCACGGTGGACGGTGTGGCGTCGTCGTGCGGCTCGAGGGTCAGCGACTGCAGCGCGGCGCGGGCACGGTCGGCGGTGCTGGGGTCGAGCAACTCGACGTGGACGGTGGGCTTGCCGACGTGGCTCTTGAGCTCGGCGGGCGTCCCCTCCGCGGCGAGCGACCCGTTGGCGATGATGCCGACGCGGTCCGCGAGCTGCTCGGCCTCCTCCAGGTACTGCGTGGTGAGGAAGACGGTCGTGCCCTCGTCGTTGAGCGCGCGGACTTCCCGCCACAGGGCGGTCCGGCTCGTGATGTCCAGGCCCGTCGTCGGCTCGTCGAGGAAGAGGACCTCCGGCCGGTGCACGAGCGCAAGCGCCAGGTCGAGCCGGCGGCGCATCCCGCCCGAGTAGCCCCCGACGCGGCGGTCGGCGGCCTCCACGAGGCCGACCCGGTCCAGCAGGTCCTCGCCGCGCTTGCGTGCCTCCGCGCGGCTGAACGAGTGGAGCGCGCCCTGCATCAGCAGCAGCTCGCGGCCGGTCATCAGCGGGTCGATCGCGGCCTCCTGCAGCGCGACGCCGATGGAGCGGCGCACCGCGTCGGCCTCGGACAGGACGTCGTGCCCGGCCACTCGCGCGGTCCCGCCAGTGGGGCGCAGCAGCGTGGTGAGGATCCGCACCGTGGTCGTCTTGCCGGCGCCGTTGGGACCGAGGAAGCCGTAGATCTCCCCGGGGGCGACGACGAGGTCCAGCCCGTCGACGGCCCGGATGCCACCCTTGAACTCGCGGACGAGCCCGCTCACCTCGACCGCATTCATACGCGGGATCCTACGACGACGGTTGCAGACGCAACAAGGTCACGCCCGACCGGAAGGTGCGTGCCTCCAGCAGCTCCAGGTCCAGCCGCGTGCCGCCGAAGAGCCGCACGCCCTTCCCGATGACCACGGGGTAGGTGAAGAGGCGGAACTCGTCGACGAGGCCGGCCTCGATCAGCGGGCCCATGAGGCTCATCGACCCGGTGATCACGCACTCCTCGCCATCGGCGTCCTTCAGGCGCCTCGCGACGTCGAAGAGGTCGCGTTCGACGATCGAGTTCTCCCAGCCGGGATCGTCCATCGAGCGCGAGACGACGTGCTTGGGGACCGCGTTCAACTGGGCGGTGATGCCCGTCTCGTCGTCGGTCTGCTTCGGCCAGTAGGAGCGGAAGTCCTCGAAGGTGCGCCGGCCGAGGAGCATGGCGCTCTCCGCGGCCATGGAATCGCGCATGACCTCGAGGATGTCGGCTTGTTCGTCGCCGTCGCCGGGCTCGAACCACCCCTCCGTGGCCTCGATGACGCCGTCGAGCGTGATGTTCTGGGTCACGATGAGTCGCATGTCAGACCTCCTGCGGCAAGGGGAACAGGGAGAGGAAGCGCTCGGCCGCGCCCGCGATCGCCGCGTCACCGCGAGGTCGGCGTCCGCCAGCACGGCGCGACCGTGGCAGACGTCGAGCAGCGCCATGGGCGCTCCGGTGATGGTGGCGTCGGCCGCGTCCGTCTCGCCCGGCTCGACGGTGAACGCCCCGTCGTGCACCTGCGCCACGAACGGGCGGTCGTCCAGCACGAGCTGGATGCGCAGGTCGCCGTCGGCGCGGTCCGCCGCGAACAACGTGCGCAGGGAGAGGATGTGCGAGTCGAAGCTCATCCGCATCGGGCAGTCGTCGGGGATGGGGAGGTGCGAGCCGAAGTCGCCGAGGGCGATGACCACCGGCTCCAGGCGGCGCCCGAGCGCCGTGAGCACGTAGACCTTGGCCGCCGTCGGGGGCGGGAGGATGCGCTTCTCGACGAGGCCGGCGGCGTCGAGGTCGCGCAGGCGCTGGGCCAGGACGTCGGGCCCGACGGCGGGGAGGCCGGTGCGGAGGTCGGTGAACCGCTTGGGGCCGAGCAGCAGCTCGCGCACGATCATCAGCGACCAGCGCTCACCCACCAGGTCCAGCGCGCGGGCGACTCCGCAGACGTCTCCGTAGGTGCGCTTCGATGGCATGCCCTCATTGTAGGGCAAAAACAAACTGTCTAGTTGGAAAAACCAATCAACGTGCTAGGTTGTCCCTCATGAGTGTTGACGCAGTCCCCAACGAAGCCCGCTGGCCGGCCCTCTACGTGTTGTGCGCCGGCGTCCTGATGATCGTCCTCGACGCGACGATCGTGAACGTCGCCCTGCCGTCCATCCAGACGGACCTGGACTTCTCCAACTCGAGCCTCGCGTGGGTGGTGAACGCGTACCTGATCCCGTTCGGCGGCCTGCTGCTGCTCGCGGGCCGCTTCGGCGACCTCCTCGGCCAGCGCCGCATCTTCCTGATCGGCCTCGCGGTCTTCACCGCGGCTTCCATGTTGTGCGCGGTCGCCCCCTCGCAGGGTGCGCTGATCGCGGCGCGCTTCGTGCAGGGCGCCGGTGGCGCGCTCGCGTCCGCGGTCGTGCTCGGCATGATCGTCACGATGTTCCCCGAGCCGCGTGAGCATGGCGAAGGCGATCGGCGTCTACGGCTTCGTCGCCTCCGCGGGGGGCTCCATCGGCCTTGTCGCCGGCGGCGTCCTCACCGAGGCGATCAGCTGGCACTGGATCTTCTTCATCAACGTCCCGATCGGCATCGCGACCGCGCTGGCGACGACCCGCCTGGTGCCCGACAAGCCCGGCCTCGGCATGGGCGCCGGCGCCGACTACCCCGGTGCCGTGCTCGCCACCGCCGGCCTGATGCTCTTCGTCTACGCGATCCTCGGCGTCAGCGAGGAGGGCGTCGGCTCGACCCGCGTGCTCGTTCCGGGGGCCATCGCCATCGCGCTCCTCGGCGCCTTCCTGCTGCGCCAGTCGCGGATCGCCAACCCGCTGATGCCGCTGCGGCTGTTCGCGATCCGCAACGTCGCCGGGGCCAACCTCGTCATGGCGCCGCTGGTCGCGGGCATGTTCTCGATGTTCTTCCTGGGCGCGCTCTACCTGCAGCGGGTGCTGGGCTACAACCCGCTCGAGGTCGGCCTCGCCTTCCTCCCTTCCAGCGTCCTGATGGGCATCATCTCCCTGCGGCTGACCGAGCGGCTGACGATGCGCTTCGGCGCGCGCGGGATCCTGCTCCCGGGTGTCGTCTCCATCGGCATCGGGCTGCTCCTGTTCGCCCGCACACCCGTCGACGGCAACTTCTGGGTCGACGTGCTGCCGCCCACGCTGTTCATCGGCGTCGGCGCGGGCCTGTCGTTCCCGTCGCTGATGTCGCTGGCGATGTCGGGCGTCGAGATGCAGGACTCCGGCCTCGCCTCGGGGATCGTCAACTCGACGGTCCAGGTCGGCGGCGCCATCGGCCTCGCCGTCCTGGCGACGCTGTCCGCGAGCCGGTCGGACTCCCTCCGTGACGGTGGAGAGACCGCGGCGGCTGCCCTCAACGGCGGCTACCACGTCGCCTACCTGGTCGGCGCCGGCCTGGTCGTGGTCGCCCTTGCCGCCGCGATCGGCGTCCTGCGCCCGGCGCCGGTCGCCGAGGCCGAAGCGGCGACCGAACCGGAGATGGTGGTCGCGTGACACCGACGGCGGGACGTCCACGGAGGGCGTCCCGGCCGGCGAGCCGCACGGCTTCACCAGCACGGGGACGGGGCCACGTGGCGGACGCCTTCCTCGCGGAGTACCTGTAGCCGTACCCTGGGAAGCGTGGAACGTGAGGACACCGCGGAGGTCCGCTACGAGCGCAAGCGCAGCGGCATCGTCGCGGCCGGGACGCTCGCGTGCCCCGACTGCGACGCGCCGACGGCGCCGGACGGCGCCCTGGCCATCACCGCGCAGCTGACCTGCCCGTTCTGCGCGCGCACCGGCCCGGTGCGCGACTTCCTCTCCCTCGCGACGCCGACGCGCCCCGCCCACGTGGTGGTCCGCGTCAGCTCACGAAACGTGCGAGGAACCTACGTGTCTCGGGCTCGCGGGGGCTGACGAGCACCTCCGCCGGGGCGCCGCGCTCGAGGATGCGCCCCTCATGCAGGAAGCAGACCTCGTCGGCGACGTCGCGGGCGAAGGCCATCTCGTGCGTGGCGATGACCATCGTCATCCCCTCCCGCTTGAGGTCGGCCACGGCGGCCAGCACCTCGCCGACCAGCTCGGGGTCCAGGGCGGACGTGATCTCGTCGAGCAGCAGCGCCCGCGGTGAGTGCGCCAGCGCCCTGGCGATCGCCACCCGCTGCTGCTGACCGCCCGAGAGCCGGTCGGGCCGGTCGCGCTCGCGGCCCTCGAGGCCGAAGCGCGCCAGCAGCTCGCGGCCGCGCTCGTCCGCCGCGGCCTTGTCCATCCCGTGCGCCCGGCGCAGCCCGAGCGTGACGTTGTCGAGCACGTCGAGGTGACTGAAGAGGTCGAAGCCCTGGAAGACCATGCCCAGCCGGCGGCGTACGCCGACGACGTCGACGCCCGGCTCCGTGACGACCTCGCCGTCGAGCAGCACGTCGCCGTCGTCGATCTCCTCCAGCAGGTCCAGGCACCGCAGCAGCGTCGACTTCCCCGAGCCGGAGGCGCCGATCAGCGCCAGCGCGCGGTGCGGCTCGACGGCGACGTCGATGCCCTTCAGCACCTCGCGCTCGCCGTAGGCCTTGGTGACACCGCGGGCTTCGAGGACGGCCGTCATGCGGCCACGACGGTTCCGCTGGCGGCGCTGCCGGGCGCGCAGGTAGTCGAGCAGGCGCGCCAGCGGGATGGTCACGGCGAGGTAGAGGACGGCGGCGGCGAGCAGCGGCGTGTAGTTGAAGTTCGAGCTCGCGTCGATCTGGGCGACGCGGAACGCCTCCAGCGGGCCGAGGATGGAGACGAGGGCGACGTCCTTCTGCAGCGCGATGAAGTCGTTGAGCAGCGGCGGTGCGATGCGGCGCAGCGCCTGCGGGACGACGACGAAGCGCAGCGACTGGGTGGGGGTGAGGCCGACGGCGAGCGCGGCGGCACGCTGGCGGTCCTCGATGGACTCGAGGCCGGCGCGGTAGACCTCGGCCACGTAGGCGCTGTAGGAGAGCGTCAGCCCGAGGCCGCCGAGCAGGACGGGGTCCGTCGGCACGCCCTTCAGCGCCAGCGCGGGGATCCCGAAGCCGACGAGGTAGACCATCAGGATCGTCGGGATGCCGCGGAAGACGTCCACCCAGACGACGGCCAGCGCGCGCAGCGGGAACAGCGCCGGGGCGCGGCCGGTCCGGGCCAGCGCGATCAGCAGCCCGACGATCAGGACGACGACCTCGACGACCAGGAAGAGCTTGACGTCCAGCCAGAAGCCGTCGAGCACCCGCGGGAACGACGTCCGGAACGCGTCGACGGAGAGGAACGTCTCCGCGAACGCGTCCCAGCCGGGGCTCGTGACGATGACCGCGGTGAGCGTCCCCAGGACGACGACGGTCGAGACCGCGGCGATCGCAGCCCCGCGGCGACCGCGGCGGCGCCGGGCGGCGGCGCGCACCGCCTGGCGCTCACCCGGCTGTCGGCGTCAGTTGAGCTCCGGCGCGCCGGCGGCTTCGCCCAGCTCGCGCGCCTGGATCTTGGCGAGCTCACCGGAGGACTTGAGCTCCTCGACGGCCTTGGACACGCACTGCGTGAGCGGCGAGCCCTTCTGCAGCAGCGCGCCCCAGCGGTCGCCGCCCGGGGCCTTGAACTGGCCGATGATCTCCGACCCGTCGACCTGGGCGGCGGTCACGTAGAACGCGGTCGGCAGGTCGACGACGACGCCGTCGACGCGCTTCTGCTTGAGCGCCTGCACGACGTCGTTGGAGTCGTTGAAGACCTGCGGGTCGCCGCTCGGCTTGATGACCTCCTGGACGGCGTCCAGGCTCGTCGTGCCCACCTGGACGCCGAGCTTTGCGTCCTTGAGGTCGGCGATGGAGGCGGCGGAAAGGTCGGACCCCTTCGGGACGACGACGGCCTGCGGCGCCTCGAAGTACGGGGCGGAGAAGTCCACGACCTTCGCCCGCTTGGGGTTGATGGAGATCTGGTTGACGTCGAAGTCGAACTTCTTCGGCCCGGGCGCGTAGCTCGAGTTGAACGGCACGACGGTCCACTTGACCTCGTTCTTCGTGAAGCCGAGGCGGGTGGCGATCGCGTAGGCGACGGCGGACTCGAAGCCCTTGCCGTTCGTCGGGTCGTCGTCGGAGAAGTAGGGCGGGTACGCCGGCTTGTCCGTGCCGATGGTCAGCTTGCCTTGGGTGATCGTCTTGAGGCTGTCCTTCGCGCACGGGTCGGACCCGGCGGAGGCGGTGGTCGAGCCCGAGGAGGACTTCTCGTCGGAGCCGCACCCGGCGACGACGGCAGCGGCGAGGACGAGCAGGATCAGGAGGAGGCGGTGCGCACGCATAGCGCGCGGACTTTACGGCCTCCGGGCGGGCGGTCGAGCCGGGTGAGGACGGGGCCGGCCGCGACGGTGGTGATCAGCGCCATCGCCACCATGGCCGTGTAGAGGCGGACGTCGATGAGCCCCGCCTCGAGACCCGCGCTGAGCACGACCAGCTCCACGAGGCCGCGGGTGTTCATCAGCGCGCCGACGGTGAGCGCCTCGCGCAGCGGCAGCCGGGCGGCCAGCGCGGCGCTGCCGAACTTGGCCGCCACGGCCACCGTCAGGACCCCGAGCAGGAGGCCGGGCCGCAGCCCGCCGAGGTCGACCCGGAGGGCCGGGATGACGAAGAACAGGGGCAGGAACACGGCGAGTGCACGGCGGGGGACGGCTGCGTCCAGGCGCCGCCGGGTCCACGCCCGCGCCCGCGCGGGGAGCACGAGCCCGCCCGCGAAGGCCCCGAGGACGAGCAGGCCGTGGGACGCGGTGCCCCCGTCCCCGTCCGCGCCGAGCGCCACGGCGAGCCCGACGAGCGGCCAGACCACGAGCTCCTGGGCGGCGGCGGCGCCGAGGGCGACCCGGCCGGGGCGGGTCTCCGCCAGGCCACGATCGGCGACGATGCGGGCGAGCACCGGGAACGCGGTCACCGCGAACGCGGTCGCGAGGAAGAGGACCGCCGCCGGCCGGGTCCGGTCGAGGACGAGCGCGGCGCCCGCCCCGGCGAGGAGCGGGACGACGAAGGAGGACACGCCGACGCGCAGCACCGGTCCGCGCTCGGCGCGCAGGGCGGGGAAGTCCAGGCCCACCACGACCCGGAACACGTAGACCGCGAGCGCTGCCTGACCGAGCGTCGTCAGGAGCTGGGGGACGGACGCCAGCCCGAGCGCGCCCAGCACGACCCCCGAGAGGAGCTCACCGATCACCCGCGGCTGACGCAGGCGCGCGGCCAGCCACCCGCCGAGCTGCGTCGCGGCGACGAGGAGGACGAACACGGCGAGCAGATGCACACCTCGTATACGGCCGCCGGAACGTCCTCGCTTGACATATGCCTATAACGGCATATATGTTGGTCCGCGTGGCACGAGCAGCAACCACCGCCGACACGTTCAATGCGATCGCCGAGCCCCGGCGCCGCGAGATCCTGGACGTGCTGGCCTCGGGGGAGCGCGCCGTCGGCGACCTCGTCGCGCTCCTGGGGATGACGCAACCGCAGGTGTCCAAGCACCTGCGGGTGCTCCGCGAGGTCGGCGCCGTCGACGTCCGCGAGGACGGCCGGCTGCGCCTGTACCGCCTCAACGGCCCCGCGCTCAAGCCCATCCACGACTGGGTGCAGGCCTACGCCCACCTGTGGAGCGAGCGCTTCGACGCGCTCGACGACGTCCTGGCCGACCTACGAGACAAGGAGGAAGAAGGAACATGATCATGAGCGACACCACCACCGTCACCACGCAGGGCGACACGGAGATCCTCATCACCCGCGAGTTCGACGCCCCGCGCGAGCTGGTCTTCCGCGCATGGACCGAGCCGGAGCTCGTCCGCCGCTGGTGGACCGCGCGCCGCGGCGCGATGACCGTGTGCGACATCGACCTCAAGCCGGGCGGGAAGTGGCGGTTCGTCATGACCGCCGACCGCGGTGACGAGGAAGTCGAGTTCTACGGCGAGTACCGCGAGGTCTCTCCGCCCGAGCGCCTCGTCTCCACGGAGATCTTCGCCCCGTTCCCCGACAACCCCGCGCTGAACACGCTCACCTTCGAGGAGCGCGACGGGCACACGCTCGCCACGCTGCTCGTCGCCCACGACACGCAGTGGGCCCGCGACATGCACCTTCAGTCGGGCATGGAGGACGGTCTGCGCGACGCCCTCGACCTGTTGGAGGCGGTGGCCCAGTCCCTGAAGTAGGGGGCCCGTGTGGTCCTGGTCATGTCCGGGGTACGTACCCCGGACATGACTGACGACGAGAAGACCGAGACTGACGAGAGCACCGACGCCGACACCGCCCCGGCGGCGCCCGGCGACAGCGAAACAGAGGTCGGCGACACCGACCAGCACTCGGACGCCGACGCCTAGGGAGTTACGCTCAGGGGGTGGAGACGGTCGTCCTCGAGGCATCCTGGCTCAGCCCCGGGATGCGCCGGATTGTGGTCGGTGGCGAGGACCTCGAGGGCTTCGCCCCCGACGCGTTCACCGACAGCTACGTCAAGTGCCGGTTCGGTGAGCGCATGCGCTCCTACACCGTCCGGGACTGGGACGCGGCGCAGCGGCGCCTGACCCTGGACTTCGTCGTCCACGGCGACCGCGGGCTGGCCGGCCCGTGGGCCGCCGGCGCGGCGCCGGGCGACAGGCTCGAGATCAAGGGCCCCGGCGGTGGCTACGCGCCGTCCCCTGCCGCCGACTGGCACCTGATGGTCGGCGACGAGGCGGTCATCCCCGCCATCGCCGCGTCCCTCGCGAAGGTCCCTGCCGGCGTGCCCGTGCTGGCGATCGTCGAGGTGCCAGGCCCCGCGCACGAGCAGCCGCTCCAGACGCCGGGCGACCTGCGGCTGCAGTGGGTGCACGAGGGCGGGCTGGTCGAGGCCGTGGAGGCGCTGGCGCTCCCGGAGGGCCGGGGCGAGGCGTTCGTCCACGGGGAGGCGACCGCCGTGCGGCTCATCCGCCGCCATCTCGTGCGCGACCGCGGCATGGCGGTCGAGGCGCTGTCCGCGACGGGCTACTGGAAGGAGCGCCGGACGGACGAGGAGTGGCGCGCCGACAAGGCCGAATGGAAGCGCCTGGCCGCGGCGGACGTGGCCTGATGCGCCGCGCCACGCCGGTTGTCCTCCTCCATCTCCTGCTGCTCGTGCTGCCCGCCGCCGCACGGGCCGAGAAGCCCTTCTACGTCAACGTCGGCGACTCCTACGCCGTCGGCTACCAGCCGGGCCGGGCGACGGGCGGCAAGGGCGGCGCGACCACCGACGGCTACGCCGAGCGCGTGGCGGCCATTGCCGCCGAGTACGGCTACCCGGTGCGGCTGCGCAACTTCGGCTGCGTCGGGGCGAGCTCGCGCTCGCTGCTCGAGCGTCCCGGCTGCCCCACGGAGATCCAGGCGGCCCGGCACGCCGTCCACTACAAGGAGACGCAGGCGGCCGCCGCCGTCCGCTTCCTGCGCAAGCACCGGGGGAAGACGCGCGTGGTCACCGTCTCCATCGGCCGCAACGACATCCGTCACTGCCTGCGCGCCGCCGACGTGTCCTGCGTGCGCGCGGCGTCGAGCGGGCTGTCGGCGAACCTGACGACCCTGCTCGGGCAGCTGCGCGACGCGGCGGGGCCGAAGACGCGCATCATCGGCCTGACCTACCCGAACGTCGACCTGGCGGCGTGGGGCAGGGGCGGCAAGCGCAACCACAACCACGCGCGCCGCGCGCAGGTCGCCTACCGCGATGTCCTCAACCCCACGCTGCGGCGCGGCTACGAGGCGACGGGCGGCGAGTTCGTCGACGTGACCGAAGCAACGGGCGGCTACGCGCCCCTGCCCGGCCCCGTCCAGTTCATCTGCGCGTGGACCTGGTACTGCCGCTTCCATGACGTGCACGCGAACCCGGCCGGCTACGCGGTCATCGGGCAGCTCGTCGCCGCGCGGCTCGCACAGCAGCCGTGACGGACGAGATCGAACGCACGCCGGACGGGCACTACGTCGTCATCGACGGCCGCCGCTGGCGGGCCACGGATCCTGACCTCCCGGAGGCGCGGCGCAAGGCGCTCGTCTCCGAGTTGATGTCCGCCCGCAGCGCCGTTGGGCACGCCAAGCGCAAGGGGGACGCGGTCGCCGAGCGGGCAGCGCGCGACCGCGTCCACGCCGCCAAGGTGGGGCTCGGCGAGCGCGGCCCGAAGTGGTGGGAGTCACGCGGCGTGGACGAGACGGACGCTGGTCAGGGCGGCCAGGGCGATCATGCAGGCGGCTGAGGCCACGCACCAGACGCAGATCGCGTCGAGCCGTGCGACCTCCACGTAGGTCAGCCAGCCGCTGAAGCCGGCCCCGACGAGGGCCGCGAGCGCCGCGACGGTGCGGCCCGCCTCGCCGTCGACGCGCAACGCCGCCAGGATCGTCAGGTAGCCACCGAGGCCGAGCAGGGCGACGGGGACGCCGCCGAGCGTCGCGTAGGCGGACCGCTGCACGACGGTGCAACCGTGGGCGATGAAGCAGGCGGACTCGGCCCCGGCGTAGTGGACGATGGTCAGGTAGGTCGCGATCGCCAGCCCGGCGGCGGCGACGGCGGCCCCGGCGAGCCTCACAGCGCCGCCCCGAGGTTCGCCGGGTCGACGATCGTCTGCCGGCCGTCCTTCGTGAGGACGAACGTCGGGGTGCCGGTCACGCCGAGGCGCTTCGCCTCCGCGGTCGCGGCGGTGAGCGCCCGGCCCGCGCCGGCGGGGACGTGCGGCGCCACGCCGGCGTCTCGTGCGACCTTCGCGATGAAGGCGGGCGTCGCGTAGCCCGTGTTCTCCGTGCCCTGCGCGGCGAAGACGTGCTCGAGGAACGGCCACAGCCGGTCCTGCGCACGTGCGCCCGCGGCGTACCGCGCGAGCGTCACCGAGTCCGGCCCCAGGAACGACAGCACCCGGGCGTCGAGCTTGACCTTGCCCGGGCGGACGTAGTCGCGGATCAGGGTGGGGAGGACCTCGCGCGCCGCGGCGGCGCAGACGGGGCACTGCGGGTCGACGAACTCCGTCAGGGTCGCGGGGGCGTCGGGGTCGCCGAGGACCCCGCGGTGCTCGGGGATCCCGGCCAGCAGGTCGGCCGGCGGTGGCGTGGCTTTCTTCGTGGTCGTCTCCGCGCCGGAGACGACGACCAGGACGGCGGTGAGCACGGCCGCGGCGGCGATGACCGCGCCGAGCCGAGTGAGGCGAGACGACATGAGGGACTCCTTCTGAAGGGATGGACTGACGGCGCGACAAAAGGGTCTGACCCTTTTGTCGCGATGGGGCCCTTCAGGAGGCCGGGGGTGCGCGGCCGCGGCGGGTGCTGCGGCGGGGCGAGGGCGCGGGGCGGTCGTCCGCGCGGACGTAGAGCCATTCGATGCGGGTGCGCTGGCCGGACCGGGGAGCCTTCAGCGACGGTGTGGTGCGATCGGTCACCCGGACCATGAGGGCCAGCAGGGCGCCGGCGACGGCACAGAGGGCGAGGACGCCGAGCGGCGAGCCGCCGAGGACGGCATCGTCGCCGCCGAGGGCGCGGGCCAGGAGTGCCTGCCCCGTGCAGGCGATGGCGATGCCCGTCGTCCCGAGCGCCCACAGATGCCCGAAGGCGACGGGCGCGGACGGGAGCCGCCGGACGAGACGCCAGGCGGTGGCGACGGCGAACGCGACGACGAGGAGCGCCGCGGCGGGACCGAGCCAGCCACGGCCGGCGGCCTCGAGGCAGGTCTGGGCGTGCGTCCCGCAGGCCGCTGTCGCCCGCGTCATGTCCACGCCCGCCGCCAGCAGCGGCAGCAGGATCAGCGTCCTGATGGAAACGGGGATACGGGACACGATCACCATCACCATCGGCACTTCACCTGTTCGGGCGCTAAAGAAACGCGGGCCTAGCCTGCCTGGCGCATGCACGTCGAGATCTGGTCCGACCTCGCCTGCCCATGGTGCTTCGTGGGCAAGCACTGCTTCGACGCCGCGCTCGAGCGCTTCGAGGGCCGCGACGACGTCGACGATCACGTTCCGCTCGTTCGAGCTCGATCCGGAGGCGCCCGCGGCCCGCGAGGGCTCGGTCGTGGAGCACCTCGCGGCCAAGTACGGCATCACCACGGAGCGCGCCGAGGAGCTCAACGGCCAGCTGACCGGGGTGGCCGCCACCGTCGGCATCGACATGCGCTTCGACCGCGTCCGCTCCGGCAACACCTTCGACGCCCACCGCGTCCTGCACCTCGCCGCCGAGCACGGCCTGCAGGCCGAGGCCAAGGAGCGGCTGTTCCGCGCCTACTTCACCGAGGGCGAGTCGCTGGGCGACCACGCGACGCTGACCCGCCTGGCGGCCGAGGTCGGCGTGCCGGAGGCGGAGACCGCCGCGGTCCTCGCCGGCGACCGCTTCGCCGACGCCGTCCGCGCCGACGAGCAGCTCGCCGCCGCCAACGGCATCCAGGCCGTCCCGTTCTTCGTCGTCGACCGCAAGGTGGGCGCGGCGGGCGCCCAGGACCCGACGGTCCTGCTGGACATGCTCCGCGAGGTCAGCGCCGCTCGATGAGCTCGACCCGGTAGCCGTCCGGGTCGCGCACGAAGCAGATCCGCGGGCCGTTCTCGCCCACGGTGTACGGCGGCTTCTCCGGCTCGATGCCCTTGCCCTTGAGCGCCTCGAGCGTCTCGTCGAGGCCCTCGTCGAGCACCAGGGCGATGTGGTTGTAGCCCGTGCCCATCTCGTAGGACTCGACGCCGGGGTTCCAGGTCAGCTCGAGGCGGTCGCCGTCGCCGGGGATCCCCATGAAGACGTTGATCGCGCCGTCCGGCAGGTCCATGCGGCGGCGCTCCTCGAAGCCGAGCTCGGTGTAGAAGCCGACCGCGCGATCGATGTCGCCGATCCGGTAGCAGGTGTGGATGAACTCGGTCATGCGCGCCACCGTACCCGCGTCCTCACAAGGGACGACGCCCGGATCGTCCCGGCGGGCGACGACGCCCCACGCGGCCGGACGTAGCTTCCCGCCCATGCTCCTCCCCAAGCTCCTCCCGCTCGCCGTCGTCGGCGCCGCCCTGGTGGCCGCGCCCGCCCAGGCCGGGCAGACGACGTTCAAGGTCGTCAAGGCCACCCACACCTCCTCCTCGAGCAAGACGGCGAGCGACTACCACGGGACCTCCAGCGCGACGTGGTCGCTGGCCAAGGGGACGAGCATGGCGCCCAACCGGATCACGATCAGCCGCCTCCCCGACATGATCACCGGGCTCGGCCAGGTCAACGTCCGCGGCGCCTACGCCATCGACGCGACGACGAAGCTCGGCCACTGCGCCTGGACGGCCCCGACGGGGGACGAGGAGCACGCGCTGTCGGCCCCGGGGCCGTTCTCGCTCGCCATCGGGCCGGACCCGCACACGGGCAAGGGCCTGTACGCCGGCCTGGCGTTCGGGATGATCCAGGCCTCGCTCGGCAACGCCTACCTGGGCACGGAGTGCTCGACGGACCTCGACGGCGAGCCGAACGCCGACGAGACCGCGTACACCGCCGTCAAGCCGTCCGCCCTCAAGCGCAGGAAGGTCACCCTGCGCTGGTCCGGCGCGACCTCGCGTCAGGGTGTCGACTACCAGTGGTCCACCACCGTCGTGATGAAGCGCGTGCGGTAGTAGCGTCGCGGGCATGACCCGCCGTCTCTTCCCCCTCTTCATGGTCCTCGCGCTCGCCGCCCCGGCGGGCGCGACCGCCAAGGCCAAGCCGAAGTCGCAGTTCTACGTCAACGTCGGCGACTCGTACGCGACGGGCTACCAGCCGACCGTGCGCAAGGGGACCACCGACGGCTACGCGGATCAGCTCGTGCCGCTCGCGAAGCAGCGCGGCTACCGGCTCAAGCTGCGCAACTTCGGCTGCGGCGGCGCGACCACCGACTCCCTGCTGACCAAGCAGGGCTGCCCGAAGGCGGCGCGGGCCGTCGCGCACACCGCGGTCTACACGGGCACCCAGGCCGATGCGGTCGTGAAGTTCCTCAAGGCCAACCGCAAGCGGACCGGCCTGATCACCGTCTCCATCTCCGGCAACGACGTCACCAAGTGCGCGAAGGCCGCCGACGCCGTCGCCTGCGTCGCCGAGGCCACGACGGGCATCAACACGAACCTCAAGACGCTGCTCTCGCGCTTCCGCAAGGCCGCCGGCCCGAAGGTGCGCATCGTCGGCACCACCTACCCGGACGTCATCCTCGGCGAGTGGGCGAAGGGCACCTCGGCCGGGCAGAGCCTCGCGCGGCTCTCGCAGGTCGCCTTCCAGAGCATCATCAACCCGGCCCTCAAGAAGCAGTACGAGGGCGTCGGCGGGAAGTTCGTCGACGTCACGAAGGCCACGGGCGGCTACGACTCGCTCGACGGCGCGACCACGACCGTCCCGGGCCAGCAGCCGTACAGCCTCCTGCCGATCCCGGTCGCGCGCATCTGTGAGCTGACCTGGTACTGCCAGTTCGGGGACATCCATTCCAAGCGGGCCGGCTACCGCGTGATCGCGAAGCTGATCGCCGGCACGCTCCCGAGGCGCAAGTAGGTCAGCGGGCGCGCTCATCGCGAAGCCGCTCCCGATCTCCCTGGAGGCGGTCTCGCGGCACCTGCAGGTGCTCGAGACGGCCGGGCCGATCACGAAGGGCGCAACGGCCGATCGCCGCTTCAGGGTGTCAGGCTTCGACTGATGGAGGAACGACTGCAATGACCGACGGGATGCGCATCGAGCGCGAGTTCGCAGCACCGATCGCGGCGGTGTGGGCGGAGTGGACGACGCCGGTGGCGTTCGCGGACTGGTTCGGCGGGCCGGCCTCGGACGTCGTGGACGTCGTCATGGACGTGCAGGTCGGCGGGCGTTGGAGCGCGACGATGTTCGCCGGCCCCGCGCGCATCGAGATCCGATGGGCGGGCCGGTACCTGGAGGTCGACCCGCCGCACCGGCTGCGCGCGACGATCACCGACCAGCCCGACGAGCCGGACCACGACATCATGACCGTCACCCTCACGGCGCTCGCCGCCGATCGCACGCAGATGGTCTTCGAGCAGGGTGGGGCGCACCTGACGCCGGCGCAGATCCGGGCGGCCGGCTCCGGCTGGGGCACGTTCTTCGACCGGATGGCCGAGCGTGTCGCCCACGCTTGAGCAGGTCACGGCGGCCGTGCGCGCGTCGTGGACGCAGGCGACCTCCGACGACCCCGACGAGTGGACGCCCGAATGGACCTCGCGCGGCCAGTGCGGCGTGACGGCCCACGTCGTGCGAGAGCTGCTCGGTGGCGAGATCCTCGTGGCGCCGGTGCTCGGTAGCGCTCAGGAGAACGAGCACCACGCGTGGAACCGGCTGCCGTCCGGCGAGGAGGTCGACCTCACGCTCGACCAGTTCCGCGGCGGCGAGACGCTCGGCACGCCGTGGGTGGGGGAGGTCTTCGTCGTCACGGACGGCGTCGACCGCGGCGCGCTGCTGCTGGACGCGGTCCGCGCGCGGCTGGCCGCGACCGGATCGTGAACGCCGGCCGTCGCCGGCGGCTCGCGGGGCGCGCCGGCGCCCGGCTCGCCGACGGTGGTCGGGCCGGCGCCCGTGGGTGGCGAAGAGCAGCTTCCTGGACACCCGAGGACGACTCCTGACCGCATGGCGCGGTAGACCTCGCGGTCATGATCACGAGACTCGACTTCCTCGGTGTCCCCTCGCAGGACCCGGACCGCGCCCGGACCTTCTACCGCGAGACGCTCGGCCTGCGCCCGGACGATCGCGCGGAGTACGAGCAGTGGGCGGGGGACACGTGCTTCGGCATCTGGGAGCCCGAGCGCCAGGGCATGCCGTTCGTCGCCCAGAAGGGCAACCCGTGGCCGCTCGGCTGCGACGACGTCGCCGCCACCCGCGCCGAGCTCGAGGCCAAGGGTGTGACCTTCTTCGGGGACGTCCTCGACACGGGGGTCTGCCACATGGCCTTCTTCTCGGACCCCGACGGCAACGAGCTCATGCTGCATCGGCGCTACGCGTCCTGAACGCGCGCCGGTAGGCGATCGGCGAGGTGCCGATGGCCGCGCCGAAGTGGTGCCGGTAGGCGCCCGCGCCGTTGAAGCCGACCCGCGCCGCGATGGTCTCCACGGAGTCGTCGCCGTCCTCGAGCAGGGGGAGGCTCGCGCGCACGCGCTGCTCGAGCAGCCACCGCCCGGGGCTCGTGCCGGTCGCCAGCTGGAAGTGGCGGGAGAAGGTGCGCACGGACATGAACGCGCGGCGCGCCATGGTCTCCACGTTCAGCGGCTCGGCGAGGTGGGCGACGGCCCAGTCCATGACGGCCGCGATGCGGTCGTCGTCGGCACGGGCGGGCACGGGCAGCTCGACGAACTGCGCCTGGCCGCCGTCACGGTGGGGCGGGACGACCAGCCGGCGAGCAACGGCGTTGGCGGCGGTGGCGCCCAGGTCGCGGCGCACGAGCTCGAGGCACACGTCGATGCCGGCGGCACTGCCCGCCGAGGTGATCACGCGCTCGTCGCCGACGTAGATGACGTCGGGATCGACCCGGAGGGTGGGGAAGCGCTGGGCGAGCCGGTCGGCGTAGCGCCAGTGCGTGGTCACACGGCGCCCGTCGAGCACGCCGGCGGCCGCGAGCAGGAACGCGCCGGAGCAGATGGAGACCATCCGGGCGCCGCGGAGGTCGGCGGCGCGCAGGGCCGCGACGACGCGCGGGTCGGGCTCGGCGTCGACGTCCCCGGCGGCGGGGACGATGACCGTGTCGGCGCTCGCGAGGTCCTCCAGTCCGTGCGTGGCGAGCATCCGGAGCCCCGCAGTGGAGGCGACGGGGCCGGCGGCGCAGGTGATCAGCGCGTAGGGCCAGCCGTCGACCTCCGGGCGCGCGAGCCCGAAGACCTCCGCGACGATCCCGAGTTCGAACAGCCCGCCGCCCGAGACGGCGAGCGCTGCGATGCGGTGCGTCATTGGCCGGATCTTGACGCACATTGACATCCGGCGCGCTGGCGACCGGAGAACGACCTCGTTCACGCTTCCTGTCATGACCGCCGCCGAAGCCGCCCACGCCCACTTCTCCCACCGCCTCCAGGTCGAGACGGACGCCGACGACGTCGCCACCGCCATCCGCGAGGACGCGGTCGACTTCGTCCTCATCGACGCCCGCAGTCCGGCCGCGTTCGCCTCCGCCCACCTGCCCGGCGCCATCAACGTCCCGCACCGCACCATCACCGCGGAGGTAGCGGCCGCGCTGCCGGCGGGACCGATCGTCGCCTACTGCTGGGGGCCGGGCTGCAACGCGGCGATCAAGGCGGGTGCCCGGCTGAGCGAGCACGGCCGGGAGGTCCGGGAGATGCTCGGCGGCTTCGAGTACTTCGTCCGCGAGGGGCATCCCGTCGAGGGCCGCAACGCCTCCTTCTACACGGGCGACGACTCCGGGCTGGTCGCCGTGCCGCGGACCGCGGCGACCTAGAGCGGCCGTAGGCTTGGCCGGCATGACGGCCTCTGCCGAGCTTCCCGTCCGCCACGGGCCGGTGATGCGAGCGGACGACGCGTCGGTCAAGCCGCTCGAGCTCTTCTTCGACCTCGTCTTCGTGCTCGCGTTGACGCAGTGCACCGCGCTGATGGCCGCGCAGCCGACCTGGGAGGGACTCGCGCGCGGGCTGCTGATCCTGGGCGTGCTGTGGTGGACCTGGGTCGGCTACGCGTGGCTGACGAGCGTCATCGACCCGGAGGAGGGGCCCGTCCGGCTCGTCTTCTTCGCGTCCATGGCGGGGCTGCTCGTGGCGTCGCTGTGCGTGCACGACGCGTTCGGGGACCTGGGCCTCGTGTTCGCGGTGTGCCTGCTCGTGGTCCGGTCGGCGCACATCGCCCTGTTCGTCTTCTCCAGCCGCGACGAGCCCGAGCTGCGCACCTCCGTGATCGGCCTGGCGGTCGGGACGGCCGTGGGTGTCGGCCTGCTCATCGTGGCCTCGTTCGCCGACGGGACGCTCCAGGGTGTGCTGTGGCTGCTGGCGCTCGCCCTGGACGCGGGCGGCCCCTTCCTCTTCGGCGTGGAGGGATGGAAGCTCGTGCCGGGGCACTTCGCCGAGCGTCACGGCCTGATCGTCATCATCGCCCTCGGCGAGTCCATCGTCGCCATCGGCGTCGGCGCCGAGGAGGCCATGGACGTCGGCATCGCCGCGGCGGCCGTCGTCGGCATCGTCATCGCCGCGGCGCTCTGGTGGGCGTACTTCGACGTGGTCGCCCTGGTCGCCGAGCGCCGGCTCGAGAACGCGGCGCCGGGCCGGGAGCGCAACGCGATCGGGCGCGACTCCTTCTCCTACCTGCACTTCCCGATGGTGGCGGGGATCGTCCTCCTCGCCCTCGGGCTCAAGAAGACCCTCGGCGCACGTCGAGGATCCACTCGAGGTCGTGCCGGCCTTCGCGCTGCTGGGCGGGACCGCGCTGTACCTGCTCGCGCACGTCGCCTTCCGCTGGCGCAACGTGCACCGCTTCTGCACCCACCGGGTCCTGACGGCGGTGATCCTGATGGCGTTGCTCCCGGCCGCGGTCGAGCTCCCCGCGCTCGCGACGACCTCCATCGTCGCGGGGGTGATGGTCGCGTTGATCGTCTACGAGACGGTCCGCTTCCGGGCGCTGCGCACGAAGATGCGCCACGAGCTCACCGCCCACTGACCCCAATGATCGTCGCGGCCTTCACAGCCGCTGACGGCACGCGGATGAAGAAGAAGTGAGCCGGACCGTCCACCACTGCGTACCAGGGGAGGATGAGCACTCGCCGCGTCCTTCTCCTGTTCTGCGCGCTGCTCGCCGGGTGCGGCAGCGCCTCCGAGAAGGAGGATCAGGCGGCCGTGTCGCCTCCGCCGACGGTCAACACGGCGAGCTCGAACCGCGTCAGCGGCGGGAAGACGGTGAAGGGCTCGGTGCTGCGCTACCGGATGCTGCGGCTCGACGGCGACCGCGAGGACCTCGCGCAAGTACCGCGGCAAGGTCGTCCTCGTCGTCAACACGGCGACGGAGTGCGGCTACACGCCGCAGCTGAAGGGCCTGCAGGCGCTCTACGACGGCCGGCGCGCAGACGGCCTCGTCGTCCTCGGGTTCCCGTCGAACGACTTCGCCGGGCAGGAACCGCGATCGAACAAGGAGATCGCGACCTTCTGCAAGGCCAACTACGGCGTCACGTTCCCGATGTTCGGCAAGACGAAGGTCGTCGGCGACGACGCGACGCCGTTGTTCCAGGACCTGGGCGCGCCCGAATGGAACTTCAACAAGTACCTGCTCGACCGCCGCGGCCGGCCGGTCGAGCGCTGGGGCGCGGGCACGACGCCCGACGACCCCGAGCTCGTCGGGCGCATCGACGCGCTGCTGTAGCTCGCGCTACCCGAAGTCGACCGCCCGCGGCAGCGTGTAGGTGTTGACGATCCGCTTGCTGTGGCGGTTGCGCCTGACCCGTGTCTGCAGCCGATAGACGGCGGCACGCTGGCCGGACGGGGCCGGCACCGTCACCGAGAAGCGGCCGTTGCGGCGCGGCGTGAGCCGCCTGATCGTCTCGGCCCGCTTGCAGTTGACCACCTGCTGGAGCTTGATCACGCGGTCGGAGACCTTCAGTGCCAGCGGCAGCTCGACCCGGCCGGCGATGCGCACCATCCCGGCGGTGGCGGAGATCGTCGTGATGCGCATGCGCCGCTGGAGCTTGAGCGACAGCGACCGCTCGCCGCCCACACGGGCCTGGTAGCGCGCCGCGTTGGTGGCGCGTACCCCGCGTGCCGGCAGGGGGGCCGAGGCCGAGAAGGACCCGTCGGCCCGCACGGTCGCGGTGGCGACCTTCTTCGCCCTGGGCCCGAAGACGACCGTGACCGTCCGGCCGGCGAAGGCCCGGTCGGCCACCCCGACGAGCTGGACACGGCGCCCGACCGGGACGACGTCCTCGAGCACGACTTTGCGATCCGCGCAGCCGAGGACCTGCTCCGCGGCGGTCTCGCCCGCCGGCGGGGTGGCCGTCGGGCTCGGCACCGGGACCGCCGACGGCGTGGGGGAGGGTGCGGCAGGGAGGGTGACCGCGAAGGTCCGCTCGGCGCTCAGCGCGGGTGCGCCGTCGTCGGTGACCCGGACGGTGAAGCGCTGCGGGCCGGTGCCGCCGGCCGTCCAGCGCACGACACCGGTGGCCGCGTCGATCGTCGCTCCGGCCGGGCCGCTGACCAGCGTGAAGGAGAGCCCGTTGGCGGGCAGGTCGGCGTCCGTGGCCGCGAGCGCCACGCTGACGGCTTCACCCGGCGCAGCCGTGCGGTCGGCCACCTCCGTGAGCTGCGGCGCGGTGTTGACTTCATTGACGTGCAGGGTCACCGTGTCGGAACTGGTGCCGCGCCGCGCCCGGGTCACGGCGCCACCGGCGGTCGCCGTGTAGCCGACCTCGTAGTCGCCCGGTCCCTGGGCCTCCGTCGGCGTCCATGAGAGCTTGCCCGTCGCGGGGTTCACGGTCAGACCGGGCGGTGGGTCCTTGAGCTGATAGGTCGGACTGCCGCCACGGGGGTCCGTCGCCTCGAGGTCCAGGTCGAGCGCCGTTCCCTCGTCGAGGGTCGCCTCGGCCCGGCCGGCCACGGGCGGGCAGTCGGCGCGCAGCAGGGCGACCGAGGCCTCGTCGGACGCCGGGCCGGCGCCGAGCGTGGCCGTGATCGACAGCGGCGTCAACGGACCCAGGCAGTCCTTGGTCGTGGTGGTCTGGAAGCACAGCTGCTTGGGATCTGAGTCCCACACCACATCGATGCGCGGGTAGATCGCGTCCGACCAGGCGGGGTTGCCCGAGGTGCTCTTGCCGGAGGAGTCCACCGTGATGCGCGGGTGCGCCTTGGGGTCGATGCCGGCGAGGCTCACCGGGGCGCCGACCAGGTCGCCCGTGGCCAGCACCTCGCCGGTGGCGGCGTCGCGGATGATGACGTCGAGCTCGGTGAAGTCGCCGGCCTCGGCGTCCGTGAGCTGCACGCGCTTCCACGTCGCCGCGCCGACGGTGCCGTCGCAACGCTGGTCGCGCAGGTCGATGGTCCGGCGAGCACCCGTGCTCAGGCTCGTGCAGGGCCGTCGGCCCGCCGTGTCCACCGTGAACACGTTCCCCGGGTCGCCGAGGCCGACGACGCAGGTGCCGTCGAAGGTCGCGCCGTAGGAGCGCTCGATGCCGGGACCGCTGAGCAGGCCGGGCGAGGAGAACTCCGGGCCGGCGCAGGCCGCGTTCGTGGACCAGTCCCAGCAGTGCAGGTAGCCGTTGTTGCTCGGGTGGAACGTCCGCGTCCCGGTCTCCGCCTCCTGGGTGATGTCCCAGTAGTTGCTCCAGCCGGTGATGAAGTTCGGGAGGTCGAAGCTGTCGGCGATGTCGGTCTTCGTGTCGAGCAGGCACCGGGCGGACCCCGGCGCCACCGCGCAGATGCCGTCCACGTGGCCGTCCGTGTCGTAGCGGTTCATCAGGTCGAAGCGGCCGGAGCCGAAGTCCTTGGCGCTGTCCCAGCCGGCGCAGCGAGCGCGCGTGGCCACGTCCAGGCAGCCCACCAGGCTGCCGCTGAAGCTGCTCGTGTAGAGCCGCGTCCCGTGGCTGATGAGGTCGTACTCCGCGTTGACCTGGGACGGGAGCCCGGAGGCGATCGGGCCGCCCGCGCAGGGCTCCCCGGTGTCCGGATCCAGGCAGTAGAACTTCCCTTCGTCACCGCTGATCCAGAGCTTGCCGGCGATCTGCCACGGCGCGCTCGCCCCCTGGCCGCCGTTCTTCGTGCGGGCGACGACGAAGAGGCCGCAGGGCTCGTCCTTCGCCGTGTCCCAGCAGTACAGGGCGATCGAGCCGCGCTGGCTGAAGCCGTACGGGGTCTGGAGGATCAGTCGTGTGTAGATCTTCGCGCCCACGACCGCGCCGGGACCGTTGTTGTTCGTCGACTGGCGGCTGACGGCGCGCGGGTAGCCGGGGCATAGCTGCCCCGTCGAGCGGTCCACGCAGGTCACGGCCGTCGGGTTGGAGTGGTGGAAGAAGGCGAACACCTTCGAGCCGACCAGGATCGGCACGTCGCCGTCGCCGCCGGTGCCCTGGTTGATCACCGTCGGCTTGGGGATGACGGCCGATGCCGCTTCTCCCAGCAGCGCGTTCGGGCCGGGCGCGGAGGTGGTGCTGCCCAGACCCGGGGTCGACCAGCCCTTCGCGGTGCTGACGCTGTCGGGCAGCAGCGTGTGCGGGCCGCTCACGGTCGCCGAGAGGCTCGGGAACTGGATGCCGCGCAGCGCCTGGCCGCTGACCTCGTCCGGGCCGGCCTGTGCGCCCACCTTCCACTGCGCCTCGCTGCCCTCGACCACGGGGTCGGGCGCGCCGGCGGCCTTGACGCCGACGGAGGTCGCGGCGTCCGCGACGATCACCCGCACGGTCGCCGTACGCGTCTGGCCGATCCCGTCGGAGACGACGTAGGTGAAGCCGTCGCCACCCTTGTGGTTCGCGGCAGGGGTGTAGGTGCACGTGCCCGCGGTGACGGAGGCCCCGACGTTGGTGTGGTCGCAGGTGGCCGTGCCGTGGCTCGGCTGGGTCTCGCTCACGACGTGCAGGGGCTGGTTGGCGGAGACGTCGTTGGCCAGCACGTTCACCGTGCCGGCCGCGGGCGACCGGACCGACAGGTCGTCGTCGAGCGCCACCAGCGCGCCGACGGTCGCCGCCTTCGGGGTCACGTTGAGCGTCACCGTCGCGGTGTCGGTCAGGCCGGACGGGTCGGTGATCGTGTACTGGAAGCTGTCCGGCCCGGTGTAGCCACCGGCGGCGCGGTACAGGCAGCCGCCGAGCCGCTGGCACGTGACGGTGCCGTGCGCGGGCTGCGCGGTGTCCGTCAGCGCGATGTCCTCGTTCTCCTGGTCGGAGTCGTTGGCCATCACGTCGAAGGCGTCGACGCCCGCGACGGGGAATGAGTCGTCGTTGGCGTTCGGCGCGTCGTTGACGTCGACGGTGACCTGCCGCTCCACGAAGTCCGTCTTGCCGCCGTTGTCGGTCACGGTCAGCCTGATCGTGTAGGTGCCGTCCGCGGCGTAGTTGTGCGAGGACGTCGCGGCCGCGGAGTTGTTGCTCCCGCCGTCGCCCCATTCCCAGCCCCAGTTGACGATCGTGCCGTCGGGGTCGGACGAGGTCGAGCCGTTGGTCTCGACGAAGCCCTTGGTCGTGGTGGAGGTGAAGCGGGCGAACGGCTTGTCGTTGCCGCCGATCTCGATGGTGCGCGTGGCGGTGCTGGTGCTGCCGTCGTCATCCGTCAGGGTCAGCGTGACGATGTAGGTCGCGGTGCCTGCGGGGTAGGTGTGCCCGGCGGTGACCCCGGTGCCGTGCGCGCTGCCGTCACCCCAGTTCCAGTCGTAGCCCGTGATGGTGCCGTCGGGGTCGGAGGACGCCGTCGCGTCGACGTCGATGTGCTGACCCGCCTTGGTGTAGGTGAAGACGGCGGTCGGCGGCGTGGGGGCGATCACCTTGATCTGCTTGGTGGCGGTGTCCGAGTCCGCGCCGTCGGTGACGGTCTCCGTGACCGTGTAGGTGCCGGGCGCCGTGAAGCTGTGGGTCGGGCTGAGGCCGGTGCCCTCGGCCGTTCCGTCGCCCCAGTCCCAGCTGGCGGTGAAGGTGTCGCCGTCCGGGTCGGAGGAGGTGTCGGCGAACTGGACGGTCAGCGGTGCCTTGCCCGTCGTCTTGTTCGCGGTGAAGGCCGCGTCCGGGGCGGAGTTGCTCGCCGCCGCCGCGTTCGCGGCCGCGTTGCTCATGGTCTGCAGGCCGGCCTCGTTGGCGCGCAGCGCCACCTCGAACTGGCCGACGACGCCGGCCAGCGAGGTGTTCACCGGCAGCGCCGTCATGTCCTTGTCGAAGCTCGACTTGAAGGTGGCGATCATCGCCGGGGTCAGACCGAGCGCCTGCAGCTGGCTCTGCTCGGCGGCCGTGAAGCCCGTCGTGCGGACGCGCTGGTAGAGCTCGAGCAGCGTGTTCTTGTCGGCCTGGGTGATGAGCGGCGTGGTGCCGCCGCCGGAGCCGTTGAGGTCGTTCTGGTAGCGCCGCAGGGCGGAGCTCATCCGGCGCATGGCGAGGACCATCTGGTCGCCGAAGTTCTGGACGGCGAGCGCCTGACGGTGGATGCCCGCGGCGTTGTCCGCTGCCACCGCGCCCTGGTACCGCTCCGCGGCGATCCGCTGCGCCTTGCCGTAGGCGTTGAAGGTCTCGAACGCATCGACCAGCTCGTCCCCGAGCGCGTTGTACGTCGTCGGCCACGACTCGAACTGCGGCTGCTGGACCGTCTGGAAGTTGGCGTCGGGCGGGTCGGCGACGATGTCGGCCAGCATCTCCTTCTGCTTGCAGGCGATGTCCGTGCCGATGGCGATCATCGCGTCGTTGTACGCCGACCGCAGGCCATCGAGCTCGCTCTGGATGAACTGGGTGACGGTGAGCTCCGCGAGCGTCTGCCGCCGCTGGAAGGTCATCCGGCCGCTTGCCTCCTTCAGCACCGCCTGCACGGTGCCCGTCTTCGCGGAGGAGCCGTCGGCGATGAAGTCGCCGACCTTGCGGGCCGCCTGGATGCTGGTCGACGCACGCCGGGCCCGGCGGCCTGGGAGGTCGCCGTAGGCGTCGTAGAGCGTCCCGGCCGCGCAGAAGGCCTTGGTTCCGGTGCCGAGCGGCCCGCCGGCCCAGGCCTTCCACACGTTCAGCTGTGCCTGCGCGATCGTGGGATCGCAGTTCGGCTCGCAGGACCTGACCGTGAAGGTCTCACTCAGGGAGTCGGTCGCGGTCGTGCCCGCGACGCATTCGTCGTCGCCGTTGCGGACGCAGTCGCCGTCGCCGAGCAGCCGCCATTCACCCGTCCGCAGGTAGGGCCCCTGGATCGGGGTGTAGAAGGTGCCGATCCCGATCACCCGGTTCGGGCTCGCCCACGGCGACGCCTTGTCCTTGCAGGAGAGGTCGCCGGTCTGCGTCGTCCCCGGCGGGACCACGCAGATCTTCCCGCCGCCGAGGTCCGTCAGTCCGAGCGCGTAGAGCGCGTCGTCCGACCGGAACGAGTCGTTGGGCCCGTAGTCCCCGTCGGCCGGGAACAGCGTGGGCAGCGAGCCCAGGGCCGTGGTCGGGACGGTGAGAACCGCGAGCGCGGCGAGCAGGGTGACGGCGCGACGGATCGACATCTCGACCACCTAACGGGAGACACGTCCGCTTCCTGACGCACTTCTTGCGGATTTCTCAGGCGGGGAAGTAGTCCGCGCTCTGGAGGTACTCCATCGCCTCATCAACCATCTGTGCTCGATAACGCCGGTTATGGAAACCTCACAACGTGTCCAGGCGGCGGATCCGGTGATCGTCCTGGTCCAGCATGTCCACCAGTTCCCGGCGGACGACCTCCAGCGGCACGGCGTCGTTGGCGACCATCGCCTCGATGTCCGCCCAGTCCTTCGTGCGATCGAACATCGCCTTGAAGACCGCGAGCTCGACAGGCCCGAGCACCGGGATGGTCTCGCCGGCGAACGGCACGTCGCGACGGTTCCGGGCTGCGGCAGCGTGGATGGGCGCGTAGTCGAGGAAGACGTCGATCGGCGTGTCGTCCCACCACAGCCGGCTCTGCCCCGTCTGCACCAGCGCGTCCCGATCCCGCGGGGTTGACATAACGGCGCCCGGCAGGGCGGACAGCACCCGGTCGGCTTCGGCGGCTGGGACGAAGACGTTGACGTCGACGTCGCGGGTGCCTCGCGGCTCCGCAGTCCAGTAGGCGAGGGCGATGGCGCCGCCGAAGGCGTGCGGGAGGCCGGCCTCCTCCAGGGCGCGATGGAGCGCGAGGAGGCGCTCCGCGAGGGTCATGGCGTCGGCAGCCGCGGGAAGGTCAGCTCGCGTCGCGGCCGGTACGGCAGCAGCTCGGCGAGCGCGATCGCCTCGGTCAGATGGCGGCCCGCGCGCGAAAGGCGCCCGTGCTCGGTCGCAAGCTCGACCGTCAGTCGGCTTCCGCACGCCGTCAGCAGGCGGTCCAGCGTCACCGCCGACGGCTGCTTCCGGCCGCTCTCGTACGCCGACAGCGTGCTCTGCGAGGTCCCCGCCTGCCGGGCCAGTTCACGTTGGCTCAGGCCGCTGGATGTACGAGCGGCCACGAGCTCGTGAGCGACGTCCATGCCCTCATGATACCCGAATGGGTATCAGTGCGTGCTGAGCTCGCGCAGGCGCCGGTACTCGTCGGCCGTGATCTCGCGACCGCGGACGGTCGAGAGCGCCGGATCACCGTCGAGGTACCGCTGCTCGTTGCGGCGCCAGACCGCGAGGTAGCGGTAGAACGGGACCACCGGGTGCAGGTGATGGACCAGGTGGTAGTTCTGGTAGAGCAGGATCGGGCTCAGGAGGCGCTCGGCGCCGACGCGATTGCGCGTCGTCTTGAACTTGTCCTCGGACGGCTTGTGGTGGAGCCGGTTGTGCGGCAGGTAGTCGAAGGCCCAGCCCAGGTAGAGGATCGCGATGCGGCTCGGCAGCAGGTACAGGAGCGCGAAGGCCCCGAGGTGGCCGGTGACGGCGGCGGCGACGGCGATGCCGGCGAGGAGCGCCGTCTGCGCCCCGAGCTCCAGCCGCTCACGCCGCGGCCGTTCGGAGAAGCGCCGCGCGTAGAAGGCCACGTAGGCGATGTCGATGGTCAGCCATCGCAGTGGGAGCTGCCAGCGCGGCCCGCGGTGCGTGTAGGCGTCCGGGTCGCTGCCGTCGTCGTGGTTGGTGAAGCGGTGGTGCTGCATGTGGATGAAGCGCCACACCGAGAAGGACGCCTGAGGCGCGAAGAACGGCGTCGCGATCCGGCCCATCCAGCGGTTGAGGCCCGGCCGGCTGGATGCGGCATGGTGCGCGGCGTCGTGAGCGACCGTGAACAGCAGGTAGGCCGCGACGGCGTTGATCGCGATGGAGATCCCCCACGCCCACCCCCCGGTCATCGCCAGGATCGTCGAGGCCAGCCAGCGCGGACAGGCTGACGACGAGCAGGATCAGCGTCGGCCAGGCGATGGCGGGTACCGGCTCGGCCGGGTCCGGAATGCGTCGCGCGGTGACGGCCTCCTGGCTCACGGTGGACAATCTAGACGTTTTGACGCTATGTCAACAAGCGCGGGCCGCCATAACTGTGTAACTTTCGGCACAAATGGCTCGCCATCTCTCGCGCCGCATCGTCGGCGCCTCGCTCGCGCTCTTCTCGCTGATCCAGGGCGGCACGGCCCATGCGGCGCACAAGCTGACCGGCAAGGACATCAAGAACGGCACGCTGACCCTGAAGGACTTCAAGCAGGGTCAAGTCGCTTCGGCCGACCAGTTCTCGACCTTCAAGCAGACGCTCAAGTCCTACGCCGAGAAGTGGAACGGGACGCTGGGCTCGCTCACGGACCTCGGCAGCTGGAAGGTCGACGTCAGCGCGTGGAAGGGCGACATCAGCGCCTGGAAGCTCGGAACGGACACCCTCACCTCGAGCCTCAAGGGAGCGGTCACCGACCTGAGCGCATGGAAGACGGACGTCAGCGCCTGGAAGGCGGACACCGACACGTCCATCTCGAACCTCAAGGGCGACCTGCCCGCCTTCCTGAAGATCGACTCCGCGGCGTCGCAGTTCCTCAAGATCGACGGCACCGCCACCAACGCGATCAAGTGGAACGGCCTGACCTCGGACCAGGTCGTGCTCGGCGACGGCAGCGTGCGCGCGGGCAACGCGGTGACCGACTACGGCAAGGACAGCAAGGCACTCCAGCTCATCGAGTTCGGCAAGCTCGTCGGTGTCACGACGCAGTACGCCGCCGACAACGGCTCCGTCACGTTCACGGTGACCAACCTCGGCGACCACGCGCTCCGGTTCGCCACCGACAGCAACGCCGGCCGCATCGGCGTCGGCCAGGCGATCACCGTCCCCGTCTCGGTGAGCGACGGCGGGGGCCTGGAGACGGCGCAGATCATCGACCCGGCCGATCCCGCGACCAGCGCGACCCTCACCCTCTCGGCCGTGTGGGACGTCCAGGCGGAGAAGATCAACATGCACGCCACGCTGCTCGGGACGGGCGAGTGACCGCGCGCGAGATCCCTGACGGCGCGCGCGCCACCGTGCTCGAGCTGCCGGACTTCCGGCTCGACGTGATGCTGGACGGCGACACGCTGCGCACCGCGGTTCGCAGCCATCGGCGGACGGGTGCCCAGGTCAGTCCCGGCGGCTATGCGAACCCCGTGACCCTGAGCGGCGAGTGGCCCGACCACCTGCGCCCGGCGCGCCACGATCTCGACGTCACGGTCGGCGGATCGACGACCCACGTGATCCTCTACGGGTTGACGGACCGGCGCCGCGGCGTCACGCAGATCACCGCGCACGCATGCGTGAAGTCGCCCTGACGGTCGCGCCCGACGCGGTCGAGCGCGTGCTGGACCGGATCCTCCCGGTGGCGCCGCACGGCGTGCACGAGGTGCGGGTCGGGGATCAGGTCGAGCTGCGGATCCGCGCGGCCAGGCTGCCGCCGGGCGCCGACCTGGCCAAGCGCGGCGGCCGTGCGGTCAAGCGCTTCGCGGAACGGGAGGTCCCCGATGACTGGCGGCTCGTCCGGCGGCTGGACCTGCAGCCCGTGCGTGCGGGCCGGGTCGCCATCCGGTACGACTGGATGGAGCCGACGGACGCCGACGTCGACGTCGTGCTCGCCGACCCGGACGCGTTCGGGCTGGGCACCCACCCCACCACGCAGCTGTGCCTGGCGATCCTCGGCGACCTCGAGCCGCAGGGCGCGTTCGCCGACCTCGGCTGCGGGACGGGCGTGCTCGCCGCCGCGGCCGCGGCCCTCGGCTGGGAGCCCGTTCTGGCCATCGACGCCAACCCGCGCGCCGTGGAGACCGCGCACGCCACCGCCGCCGCCACCGGCGTCGAGGTGTCGGCGCTGCTCGGCGACCTCGGCAGCGTCCCGCTTCCCGCGGTCGCGGGCGCCGTCGCCAACGTGCCGCCGCAGCTGCACGCGCTGCTCGCGGCGCGCGTCGGGACGCCGCCGGACCAGCTGATCGTCTCCGGCGTCCTCGCGGAGGCGATGGACGCGACGATCGCCGCCTACCGGATGTCCGTCGCGGAGCGCCGCGACGCCGGCGGCTGGGCCGCTGCGCGGCTGACCTCAGGCTGCCGGAGACGCATGCGACCGGCGTCCGTGAGCGTGTAGATGGGCGGCGCGCTGGTGCCGCACAGGCCGTCCGGCCCGCAGTCGAGCGCCTCGCCGCCGCTCAGCCAGCCGCGGTCGCGTGCATCGCCGATCGCCCACAGCAGCGCGTCGCGGTCGACGCCGCCGCCGAGCCGGACGGAGAGCGCGTCGAGGGTCGCCGGGCCGCCGCGCAGCGCCTGCGCGACCGAGATGGCTTCGACGTCATTCACCCCTCAGACGGTACGCACTGGGAGACTGCACCCATGAAGCCCGTGCTCTGGCAGATCGAGGTGTCGCTCTACAGCGAGAAGATCCGTTGGGCGCTCGCCTACAAGGGCGTCGAGCACGTCCGCCGCACGCCGCTGCCGGGGACGCACCGGCCGATCGCGCTCGGCCTCACGCGCGGGAGGCACGATCGCTTCCCCGTGCTGCGGATGGCCGACGGGAGGATCGTCGGCAACAGCGCCGACATCGTCGCGGCGCTCGAATGCGACTACCCGGAGCCGCCGCTCTACCCGGCCGACCCGCAGGAGAAGGCGCGCGCGCTGGCGCTGGAGGCGTACTTCGACGACGAGGTCGGGCCGGCGATGCGCCGCTTCTCCTGGCAGCAGCTGCTCGACGACGCGGACGCGGTCAACGCCGTCCTGCTGCCCCGCGCGCCGGCCCTGCAGCAGCGGGCCCTGAAGGCGATGCTGCCGGCGTTCCGGCCCATCCTCCGCCACGACTACACCGTCAACGCAGAGGCGGCGGCCGAGGCCTACGACGTCCTGCACGCGGCCATCGATCGCATCGAGGCGGAGCTCGACGGCGGCGACCACCTCGTCGGGGACGCCTTCACGGTGGCCGATCTCGCCGCCGCCTCCCTGCTCACGCCGCTGCTGTGCCCGGCGGGGCGCGAGTACCCGCCGGCGTCGGTGCCGCCCCGGGTGCAGGAGGTGCGCGAGGAGCTCGAGGCGCGTCCCGGCGGCCGCTGGGTGCACGAGATGTACGCGCGCCATCGTGGCGCTTCCGTGCCCGTCTCCTGACACCGCCACGCCGTTGACGCCTGCGACCCTGGGGCGATGCCAGTCCGCGTCGCCGCCGTGCTCCTCGCCCTGCTCCTCTTCCCGGCGGCGGCGAGCGCCGAGATCCGGACGGGGACGCTGAGCGATCCCGCCGACGCCGACGCCTCGGCCGACCTGGCCGGCGTCGACGTCAGCTACGACACCACCGGCGAGGTCACCGCGACGGTCCGCTTCACCGCCGCGCCGACGGCGACCGACGCGTTGGTGTCGGTGACCGTCGGGGATCCACGCGCCGACGGCACCTGCGGCCTGGGGTTCCTGATCGGGAGCTTCCCGGCCGGCACGACGGACGCCGCTTGGTCGACCGTCGACGCCAACGGCGACGCGACCCGCGCCCAGGACGGGGCGACCCTGACCCTCTCGGCGTCGGACTACCGCCTGGGTGGCGACTTCAGCTGCGTCAGCGCGCGCATCACCAAGAGCGGCACGACCCTCGACGACACCACCAGGGCGACGTTGGCCGGCGCCCCGGAACCCACCCCGACGGCGAGCCCGAGCCCCACCCCGAGCCCGACGCCGGCGCCGCAGGGGACGAAGCCCACCGCCACGCCGCTCGAGCGCTACGACGCCGCCCTTCGCGCCTGCGCCGCCAAGCCGAAGAAGCAGCGCGCCGCCTGTCGCCGGACGGCCGTCAAGCGCAACCGGGCCGGTGCCCGCCTGGCGGCCAAGCGCCGCACAAATCCGCTGATCGGGAACGTGTTCCTGCAGTTCCAGGTCGACGTCGCCGGCCTGTGCGGCGGCGCCTGCCTCGAGTACCTGGGCTTCCCGGACGACAAGCGCGTCTCGACGAACCTGCCGGAGGACGGCCCTGCGCTCGACCGCTGCGCGAAGCAGTGCACGACCTACCGCCTCAAGGGGCGCAGGCTGACGGTCGGCAAGACGACCTACACGGTGTCCAGGAACGGGCGGACGCTCAAGGAGGGCAAGGACGGCGTCCCGTACACCCGCGTCGTCGTCCCCCGCGCCGGTCTGCGCATCGGCGTCGCGCTGCACAGCATCTCCTCCTTCGGGATCCCGGGCGTCAACCAGGTCTTCAACTCCAGCGACCTGACGCTGAGCCGGGACGGGCGTTTCGTGATCGCCTCCGCCACGTCGGGGACCAGCGGCGGCGGCACGGACTTCGAGACCAACTACACGGTGCTGCCCGCCGACCGGCGCGGGACCTACGCCTTCGAGCCGGGCGGCTCCCTCGCCCTGCGCTTCGAGAACGGCTACGTGCGACGCGACAGCGCGACGGTGGCCTTCGGCGGCGACGGCCGCCTCGGCGATCCGGTCAAGGACGGCCTGTTCCTCGACGGCACCTTCTTCCAGGCGCCGGACTAATAGAAGACGTCGAGCAGGCCGGACGCCTTCTGCTCGGGCACCTCGGCCAGTCCGTCCGGGTCGAGGACGGTGAAGCGATGCCACGCGTCCCCGGTGCGGACCTCCCAGGTCACGTAGGTCGTGCCCCCGTCGTGGAACGTCGGCGGCGCGCCCGCGGGGATCGCGAAGGCGAAGGGACCGGGAGCGTCGAGCGCGATCTCGCCGAGCGGCTTGAACTCGACCTTGTGGACGCCGTTCGGACTGCCCTCCTGCCCGCGGATCGAGTCGACGACGGCACCGAACGCGACCGTCCCCGGCCGCCGCGAATGGCCGCTGACCGTGCCGCCGACGGCAACGCTGTCCGCGTCCAACGAGAGCACCCCGCCCTCCGAGTCGGGCCCGTCCGGCCGGTAGACGTGATCGGGATGCCCGATGACGCGGACGAGGGAGACGCCCTCCGCCGGTGTGCCCTTGGTGCGGTGCAGCTTGCCGACGAAGCGGTACTCCGTGTAGCGGGTCGTCGGCGGCGCCTCGGCCGGGATCGTCACCTGCAGCTCGTGGCGGCCGGCCGTCGCCGGCACCTCGCCGAGCACCCAGTTCCGCGTGCGGTGGTTGAGCGACAGGGTGACCTCGACGCGCTCGAGCGAGCCGTCGTCCTCCCCCTTGAGCTCCACCACCACCGTGGCGGGCTGCCCGGCGCGCACGACCGGATCGGACCCGCTCTCGAGCATGTGCACGTCCATGGGCGACCACAGGTACCGCTTGGCCGCCCCCAGACGATCCTTGAGTCCCATCGCGCAACCCTAATCTCTCGCGGGTGCGATGGCGAGCGGGGATCCTGGCGCTGCTGATCCTGGCGGCGACGGCAGCGACCGCGGCCGCCGACACCACCTGGTTGTGCCGCCCCGACCGGGCCGGCGATCCGTGCACGGGCGACCAGACGACGACGCGCGTGGCCGTCGACGGGACCTCGAGGGTCGACCCCGTGACGGCTCCCGCCGACCCACCCGTGGACTGCTTCTACGTCTACCCGACGGTCTCCAACCAGGTCGCCACCAACGCCGCGCCGACCGCAGACCCCGAGGTCCGCTCCATCGCGCTCCAGCAGGCGCAGCGCTTCTCCACCCGCTGCCGCGTCTACGCCCCGCTGTACCGCCAGGTGACGGTCACGGGCGTGCTCGCCGCCGGGCAGACCCGCGACACCGCGCCCTACGCGACCGCCTACGACGGCGTCGAGCAGGCCTTCCGCGACTACCTGCGCGACGACAACCGCGGCCGCGGGTTCGTGCTCGTCGGCCACTCGCAGGGCAGTCGCATGCTGCGCGCGCTGCTGCGGCGCGTGATCGAGCCGGACCCGCAGCTGCGCGACCGGCTCGTGGCCGCCGTGATCCCCGGCGCCAACGCGACCACGAACGACACCCCGGCCGTCCCCGCCTGCGCCGCGCCCGGCGACCACGGCTGCGTCGTCTCCTACAGCACGTTCGACGAGACGCCGCCGGCCAACAGCCGCTTCGGCCGGACGGACACCGATCCTGTCGGGGACGCGCTCGACCTCCCGGACGGCCCCGTCCTGTGCACGGACCCGACGATCCTGTCGGGCACGCCCGGGCAGCTGCACTCCCTCACCCAGACGACGCCGTTCGCCCCCGGCGTCATCAAGGTCCTCCTGCTGCGCCTCTACGGCGGCCCCGAGCCGACGGCCCCGACGCCATGGCTGGAGCCGCAGGACCACTACACGGCGCAGTGTCAGCAGAGCAACGGCGCGAACGTCCTCATGGTGGCGCCCGTCGGGAACGCGCGGAAGCTGACGCCGTCCCCCGACGCCACCTGGGGCATCCACCTCGTCGACGTCAACCTCGCGCTCGACAACCTCCTGACCTTCGTCGGCGGTGCCACGCGCAGCTGGACGGCGGCCCACCGCAGGCTCGGCGTACGTGTCGTCGCCCGCCGCGGGCGCCGCGTGCGCATCCGGGTGACCGGGCCGCCCGGCCGGCGGGTGCGCGTGATCGTGCGCCGCAAGGGGCGGCGGGTTGCGCGGCGCAGCGTGACGCTCGATGCCCGCGGCGTGCGCATCCTGCGCGTTCGCGTCCGGCCGGGCGGCCGGTTGCGCGTCAGCGCTTCGCGGTGATGGTCGCGACGCCGATGAGCTCGCCGACCGCGAACTCCTGCGTGCGCAGCTGCGAGTTCAGCGTCGCCGCGCCGATGTCGTTGAGCCCCAGCTTGAGCTCCTTCACGGCGTAGCCGCCGGCGACCCGGCGCGCCGTCTTCGCCACGCCCGTGGCGAAGTTGAAGCGATCGGTGAGGACGCCGTTGACCTCCGTGAGCGCGGACAGCTTCACCTTGCGCCCTCGCACGATGAAGCGCAGCTGCTGCAGCTGGATGCTGAAGGTCTCGCCGAGCTGGGAGACGCCGCCGGCGGTCTTGATGATCGCCTTCTTGCCGTCGCGATGGACGGTGCTGCCCGTCCGCAGCGGCGCGGTGACGACGAGCCCGTCCTGCACGGAGGGCGCGATGGCGCCGGGCGTGACGCCGAACTTGATGAGCTTGAGGCCGAAGTTGACGTCGAAGGCGACGGCCGCCGAACCGGACCTGAGCGCGATCGGCTTCGCGTCTGCCGCAGCAGGCACCGCGAACGCCGCGACCAGCACCAGCACCCCGAGGAGCCTCCGTCCCATACCGGGTGTTATAGAACCTCGGGCCGATGCCCTTCGCCCCCGCGATCGACATGGAGCTCTCGACCGCCGCGCCGAAGGCGCGCCCGGCGATCACCGCGCGGGTCACGCAGAAGAGCGGCGAGTCCGCGATCAAGTCCATCCAGGTCGTCTTCCCGACGGGCTTTGAGTACAACGAGCAGTTCGGCCCGCCGCGCTGCAACGCTCCGCAGGAGGCCGACGAGGCGTGCCCGCCCAGCTCCAAGCTCGGCACGGTCAGCGGGGTCAGCCCACTCGCCACGGCCGGCGGCGACGTCTTCGTCACCACCGACCTGCGGCTGGTCTCCTTCGTCAGCGCGCTCGGCGGCCTCGTCAGCTTCAAGGTCGTCGGGGACATCACCATCGACCCGTCCGGCGGCTTCGCGGTCACCTTCTCGGGGACGCCGAACCTGGCGCTCACCTCGCTCGAGCTCAAGCTCCAGGGCGACGCGCTGGGGCTGGTGAAGAACCCGGCGACGTGCGGCGAGTTCTCCTTCACCGACCACTTCGTCAGCTACGACGGCGACGAGACGACCGCGAACCCGAGCGTCGCCATCACAGGCTGCGAGGCGCGCATCGCCCTCAGCGGCCTGCGCGTGTCCTCGTCGCGGCCGCGAGCGGGCAAGCCGCTGACCCTGCGCTGGAAGGCGACGGCGGCGACGGAGTCCACCACCGTCGTGCTGCGGCGCGCCGGGAAGCGCATCCGCAGCCGCACGGTCACCGGCACGTCGCTGCGCCTCGGCCGCCTGCGCGCCGGGAAGTACGTCGCGACGCTGCGCGCCGGCGGGGCCGGCCGCAGCTCCGTCACGAAGCGCCTGGCCTTCACCGTCCGGTGATCCGCCGCCTCGTCGTCCTGCTCTTCCTCGTGCTCGCCGCGCCGGCGGCGGCGCTGCCCGGCGACCCGCCCGTCACCTCGCTGAGCCCGGCCGACGGCGCCACGCTGAAGATCGCCGCGGCCGGCGTCCCCATCGCGGTCGGGTGCCCGACCTACCTCGAGGCGGGCACACCCGGCGACCCCTTCTCCGACCCGGGCTTCGCCGACAGCTACCGCGTCCGCGCTTCGACCGGGACGGCGGTGGGCGCCGACGGCGTGCTCGCCGACAGCGCGGAGGAGAGCTATCCGCTGCTCGACGGCGAGCAGAGCACGACCTCGACCTGCCACACGAGCTTCACCAGCCTGCAGACGCCCGGCACCTACCACTGGCAGGCCTACCGCTTCTGCGGCGGGTGCGACACGGGCAAGGAGGTCGGGCCGGTGCGCTCCTTCACGCTCGTGCCCGACGCGAGCAGCGTGAAGATCACGATCGGGCTGCCCAGGACGACGTACGCGGGGTTCGGCACGCTCGTCCCGATCTCGGTGACCGGCGCCGAGCGTCCCGTCGTGACGCTCCAGCGGAGGAAGGGCGGCACGTGGGTGAAGCTCCCCTCCGTCAACGCGCTGAACTTCACGAACGACCACATCGCCACGTTCCCGGCCGGGCGCTACGCCGTCCGGGCGTCGGTCACCCTCCCCCGGTCCGGCACCGTCACGAGCCCGGAGAAGACGATCACGGTCAAGCGCTCCAAGCGGGGGACGCCGAAGGCGGACGGCGCCTACGCGGACGCGCGCTACGACCTGAAGGCCACGGTCGCCAGGGGCGGGCGGCAGTTGCGCAAGTTCACGGTCCACGTCTCCGGCACGTGCCCGATCCCCGACGGCAACGGCGGCGTGAACCTCAACCCGACGATCCTCAGCGTCGTCGTCCCCACGGTCAGGATCGCCCCGGACGGGCGCTTCGCCCGCGCGGTTCCCGTGAGCGGCAACAAGGTCCACCTCAGCGGCCGGCTGCACAAGCGCAGGCTCACGGGCACCGTCGTCGCCGACACCGGCCCGTGCTCCGGGACGATCTCAGCCTTCAGCGCCCGCCGCGGTTAGCGGCACCGCGCGGCGGCGCTGCAGGACGTAGGCGAAGGCGCCGATGGTCAGCGGGACGACGACGATCAGCCACGTGGGGATGCCGGCGCCCGCCTTCGTGAAGACGCCGAGGGAGGCCGCTGCGAGCACGGCGCCCAGCGCGGTCCGCAGCGCCGCCACGGGGACGACCGGGACGAGGTGGGTCCCGATCCACACGCCGGGCAGCGACCCGAGCAGGATCGTCCCCATCAGCCCGAAGTCGATGTTGCCGCTGAACAGGTGCGCGATCGCCGCGGTCCACATGACGATCGCCGCATGGAAGACGTCCGTGCCCACGACACGCCGTGGCCGCAGCTTGTAGAGCAGGATCAGGGCGAGGCCGATGAGCGCGCCCGACCCGACGGAGGTCAGCCCGAGGATGAAGCCGAGGAACGCCCCGATGGCGACGGTGGCGAACTTCGGCGCGCGCTTCTGCAGCACCGCGCTGTCGCGCTCCTTGGCCACGAGGCCCGGCCGGAACAGGGAGCGGTAGAGCGTGGCCACGGCGGCCAGCGCCAGCGCCGCCGCCACGAAGGACAGCAAGGTCGTCTCGAAGTCCGAGCCGTAGTGGCGCTCGAGGTAGTCGAGCGTGAGGACGCCGAGCAGCGAGCCGGGCACGGACCCGAAGGCCAGCCACCGCGACAGGCGCAGGTCCACGTTCCCCGCCCGCAGGTGCCGCCAGCCGCCGAGCGTCTTCGTGATCGCGCCGTAGGCGAGATCCGTGCCGATCGCCACGCTCGGGGTGTAGCCGCCGACGAGCAGCAGCAGCGGCGTCATCAGCGACCCGCCGCCGACACCGGTCAATCCGATGAGGATGCCGACGCCGAGGCCGAAGAAGACGATCAGCGGGTCCATGGCCGCCGGGAGCCTAGAGCGGCGTGACGCCCGTGAGCTCCTCGGAGACCTCCCACAGGCGCGCGGCCACCGTCTCGTCGCGCGCGGCGCCCGAGGGCTGCACCGGCTGCGGATGCCCGCGCTGCTCGCCGAGGCCGTCCGGCCCGACGAAGGTGCCGCCCTCGACATCGGGCTTGGTGGCGGCGTACAGCGTCGGCAGCGCGCCCATGTCCGCGCTCTGCGCGATGACGGCGTTGGAGAGCTTCATGAACAGGCGGTCGAACACCGGCGCGGCGGCGGACTGCAGGTTGGTCGCCGCGTAGCCGGGATGGGCGGCGAGGCTCTGCACCGGGGAGCCGGCGGCGCGCAGGCGGCGATCGAGCTCGAGCGCGAACAGGAGGTTGGCGAGCTTGGACTGCCCGTAGGCGGTCCAGCGGAAGTAGCCGCGCTCGCGCTGCAGGTCGTCGAAGTCGATCTTCCCGATCCGGTGGGCGCCACTGGACAGGGTGACGACGCGGTCGCGGACGCGGTCGAGCAGCAGGCCGGTGAGCGCGAAGTGGCCGAGGTGGTTGGTGCCGAACTGCAGCTCGAAGCCGTCCGCGGTCTCCTGCCGCGGCGGCGCCATCACGCCGGCGTTGTTGATCAGGAGGTCGACGTCGCCCTCGAGGCCGTCCGCGAACGCCCGCACGGAGGCCAGCGAGCCGAGGTCGAGCTCCGCCACACTGACGTCGGCGTCCGGAACGTCGCGGCGGATCTGCGCGGCGGCGTCCTCCCCCTTTGCCGTGTTCCGGCAGGCCAGGACGACCCGGGCGCCCGCCCGCGCGAGCTCACGCGCCGTGACCAGGCCGAGGCCGCTGTTGGCCCCCGTGACGACCGCGACGCGTCCGCTCTGGTCGGGGATGTCGGCGGCGGTCCACTTGGAGCTCATGGGTCGAACCTACTCCGTGAGCTCGCGTTCGTAGACGCGCATGAGCGGCCCGCCGGGGCCTTCCGTGCGGATGAAGCCGCAGCGCGCGTACAGCGCGCAGGCCTCCACGTCGTCGTCGGAGGTCTCGATGTGCACGTAGTCGACGCCGGGCAGCGCCAGCACCGCCTCCATCAGGGCGATGCCGTGGCCGCGGCGGCGCGCCTCCGGGACGACGTAGAGCTCGGCCAGGTAGGCCTCGAGCCCGGGCGTGTAGATGGAGCGCCGCAGCCGCACCACGCCGACGCCGTCCGGGTGGGTGGGGACGTCGCCCGCCAGCAGGACGACCGTGTCCTCGAGCTCGGCCAGGCGGGCGGCGATCGCGTCGGCACCGGGCGTCGGGCTGTCGTACTCGCGGTTGAAGCGATCCAGCAGCGCGGCGGCGCCCGGCAGTTCCTCCGGGCCCGCCCGGCGGGCGCTCACTTCCGGCGCTTGCGCGGCAGCAGCTTCGACCGCGGTGCCTTCCCGAGCGGGCGGCCGCCGTAGCGCGCCGAGCCGTCGGCGCGCTGATAGGTCTGCCACGGCGCGGTCTTCACCCGGTAGGCGCCCCCCTTGCTCCAGTCGCACACCCCGTCCGGGAACGCCTTCTGCAGCGCCTTGAACTGGTCGTCGGTGAAGGTGACGCCGGCGTAGTCGGCGCGGTCGAGCGGCTTGAGGTCGCACTTCTCGATGTCGTCGACCTCCGGCTCGCCCGCCACCTGGCGCGGGTCGCTGTAGGCCAGCACGGCGCCGTCGCAGACGGAGGCGTCGATGTCGCTCCCGGCACCGTTCGTGCAGCGGGGCTTCAGGTCCGGGGGCTTGTCCTCGAGGACCTTGCGCGCCAGCGGCACCTTGCGCTTGTCGGCCTCGATCCGCGCCACCCAGGCATCGACTGCGAAGACGGCCTGGTTGGCGTACCGCGTGTCGCCGACGAGCGGGGTCAGGCCGCGCCAGAGCACCTGGTTGTCCGCGGTCCCGTGCTCGCGCATCAGCCGCGCGCGCATCGTGTAGGTGCGGTAGACGTCGTGGAAGGCCCCTGGGTCGGGGCCGCGGAGGTCGATGATCGCGACCTTGTCGAGGTTGTCGCCCTGGTTGATCGCGCCGGACCTGTAGGCGCGCCGGATGGCGGCGGGCGCGCCGGCGACCCGCTCGGCCGTCGGGTTGTAGTCGATGTCCCAGCCACCGAGCTTCACGTTGAGGTCGACGAACTCGGCGGGGGTGATGGTCCCGGTCAACAGCGGCTTGAGGCCGTACTGCACGCCGACGTTGTCGGCCGGGCGTAGCGCGAAGCCCGTCTCCGGGTCGCGCCCGAAGACGTTGACCATGTAGTCCTGGAGGGAGCAGCGGACGCCCTTCGGGTTCGCCTTCCCGTCATAGACCTGATCGGCGGGGACCCCGGCGCACGAGCGGCTCGGATCCCCCGACGACGGGATCGCGGTCGTGAACGAGATGGCGTTGGCCGGACTGATGTGGCCCTCCACGGCCGCGATCTTGTTCGGCGTCCAGATCGCCCCCGGCGCGTACCCGACCGGGTTCTCGAAGTAGCGGCGCAGCAGCTGGTAGTCGACGTACTGGTTGGCCGACGACCACGCGTCGGTGAACGAGCAGGCCGGCGTGATGCCCTGGTAGAGACCGGGGTAGGCGTTGGCGACCTGCTGCTGGACGAGCGAGCCGCCCGAGCAGCCGGTGCCGAGCGTGTAGCGCACGGTCCCGTAGGTGTCGATGACGTGCTCCTTGGTCATCACGAGCGACTCCGCCTGCGTGGCGATGCTGCAGTTGTGACCGGCGTTGTCGAGCGCGTTGGACATCACGACGAAGCCCCGGCCGAGCGCCTCCGCGTTGAGCACGTCGGGCGCGGTCCCCTGGCCGTACTGCGTGTCGCACGACGCGCCGTGGGTGATCAGGAGCTTGTGGTTGTTGCCGTCCTGCGGGGCCGTGGCCAGGTACGGCTTGGCCGGGTCGTACAGCGCGGCGACGCGGTACTCGTCGCGGTCGATCGCGCCGACCTCCTCCCGCACGATGAACGGGACCGTCCTGCCCTGGTCGGTCTGCGTGGTGGCGACGTCGGACGGCGGGCTGTCAGGGTCGTACGCCTGCAGCGGCCCGCCGCCGGCCGGCTTGTAGGAGAAGGCGTAGGTGGGCTCGCGGTTGCACTGCTCGTCGAGTGCGCCCTCCGCACACGGCCAGGGCTTGATCTGCGGCCCGGCCAGGGCAGGGCCCCCGATCGGGTGGTTGCGGATCGCGAGCTTGGCAGTGCGGCGCTTCGCGGTCGCGCGGACGACGTTGCGCCCGTCCTTGAGTCCGGTGAGGACGCCGAGGTAGCGGCCGTCGGGACGCAGCGCGAACGCGGAGGTGACGTCCTTGCCGTTGAGGCGGACCCTCGCGCCCCGGGGCGTCACCTTCACCAGCACGTCCCCGCCCGAGACGAGATCGGCGCGGGTGGACAGCGTCGTGATGTGCGGGGCCGCGTGCGCGACACCCGGCGCGGCGCACAGCAGCACGCACGCCAGCAGGCCTCTCCTCATGGATCGCAACCATACGGGTAGGTTCGCCCGCATGGCCCCACTCACCGGCTCCGAGACCGTCGAGATCGACGCCCCCATCCAGCGCTGCTTCGACATCGCCGCCGACGTCGACCACATCGCCGAATGGCAGGACGGCGTCGTCGGTGTCGAGATCCTCGAGCGCGACGCCGACGGCCGCGCGCTGGTCGCCGAGATCACCAACGACGCCAAGGTCCGCACCGTCAAGGTCCGCGTCCGCTTCAGCTACGACGCGCCGAACGGCCTGTCGTGGAAGCAGGAGAAGGGCGACGTGAAGTCCCTGGAGGGCTCGTGGGCGTTCACGGAGTCCGGCGGGAGGACGAAGGCGACCTACGACCTGGCGATCGACCCCGGACGCGTCCTCGGGATGCTCGCCCGCGGCCCGGTCGTCGACCGCATCCGCGACCTCATGGTCAAGGCCCGGCCGGCGCAGCTCAAGGAGCGGGCCGAGGCCGCGTGAGCACCTGGGACGCCGCCGCCTACGACCGCCTCGCCGACCCGCAGGAGCAGTGGGCGCGGGAGATCCTCGCCCGCGCGCACATCCAGCCGGGTGAGCGGGTGCTCGACGCCGGCTGCGGCAGCGGGCGCGTCACGAAGCTGCTGCTCGAGCGCACGGATGACGTCGTCGCCGTCGACGGGGACGCCGACATGGTCGCGAAGGCGCGCGCCGCGCTGCCGGACTCGGTTCCCGTCCTCCATCAGGATCTGCTCGAGCTCTCCCTCGACGCGCCGGTGGACGTCGTCTTCTCCTGCGCGGTGTTCCACTGGATCACCGACCACGACACGCTGTTCGCCCGGCTGCGCGCGGCGCTGCGCCCCGGCGGCCGCGTCGTCGCCCAGTGCGGCGGCTACGGCAACATCGCCCACGTCATCGAGGTCATCGGGGAACGTGCGGGGACGTGGCTGTACGCGACGCCGGAGGACACGACCGCGCGGTTGCGCGCCGCCGGCTTCTCCGACGCCCGGGCCTGGCTCGAGCCCAAGCCGACGCGCGTCGCCGACATGGCCGCCTTCCTGGAGACGGTGATCCTCCACGGCGCCCCCGACGCGCGCGCGATCGCCGAACGCGCCGCGCCGCAGCTCGAGGAGCTCGACTACGTGCGCCTGAACATCGAGGCGACCGTCTGAGTCAGTCGCCGCGCAGGGGCGCGGCGGCGAACTCCTCCATCCCGGCGACGAAGTCCTCCTGCGGCGCGTAGCCGAGCTCGTCCCGGATGCGGTCGGTCGAGGCGAAGACGTGGCGGACGTCCCCGGCGCGCCAGGCGCCCGTGATCTCGGGAGCCGGCCCGGCGCAGGCGGTGCTCAGCGCGCGGGCCATCTCCCCCACGCTGCGCGGCGTGCCCGAGGCGACGTTGAACGCGCCGGTGGCGTCGCTCCTCAGCGCGAGCAGGTTGGCGCGGGCGATGTCGCGGACATGGACGAAGTCGCGCAGCTGCCCGCCGTCCTCCGTCACCAGCGGCGCCTCTCCGGCGGCCAGCCGCGAGCGGAAGATGGACGCGACGCCGGCGTAGGGCGTGTCACGTGGCATCCGCGGCCCGTAGACGTTGTGGTAGCGCAGGGCCGCGGCGCTCGCCCCCGTCTCCCGCGCGTAGGCGGTGACGAGGTGCTCCTGGTGGAGCTTGGTCGCGGCGTAGACGTTGCGGGGGTCGACGGGCGCCGTCTCCGGAACGGACTGCGGCTCGAGCGGGCGCCCGCAGACGGGGCAGGCGGGCTCGAAGCGGCCGGCGTCGAGGTCCGCCGGCGGCGCGGGGCGGCGCCGGCTGGGGACCGTGCTCGGCGCAGGCGTAGCCGCCCTCCCCGTAGACGACCATGCTCGACGCGAGGACGAGGCGGCCGTCGAAGCCGCGGGCGTGCAGGGCGCGCAGCAGCTGGGCCGTGCCGACGTCGTTGTGGCTGGCGTACTCGACGATGTCGGCGAGGTCGACCCCCAGGCCGACCATGGCCGCCTGGTGCGAGACGGCGTCCACGCCGGCCACCGCGCGGTCGGCCGCGGCGGGGTCGCGGACGTCCTCCCGCAGCCATTCCGCGTCGCCGGCACATCCAAAGGGACCCCGGCGTGCGCATAGGGGTGCAGATGGTCCAGGATGCGCACTTCATGCCCCGCCGCGAGCAACGCCTCGACGACGTGGCCACCGATGAAACCGGCCCCTCCGGTGACGAGCACGCGCACCGGGAGACCGTACCCGTCATGATCGACGTCATCCTCCCTGTCCTCGACGAACGCGAGGCCCTTCCCTGGGTGCTCGAGCGCTTCCCCGCCGGCTACCGGCCCCTCGTGGTCGACAACGGGTCGACGGACGGCTCCGGCGTGCTGGCGGCGACGCTGGGCGCCGCCGTGGTGAGCGAGGCGACGCCCGGCTTCGGGGCCGCCTGCTTCACCGGGCTGACCACGGCGACGAGCGACGTCGTCTGCTTCATGGACTGCGACGCGTCGCTGGACCCGGGCGAGCTGCCCGCCGTGGCCGGCCCGGTCGCCGACCGGCGAGGCCGACCTCGTGATGGGCGCCCGCCGTGGCTCGCCCGGCGCGTTCCCGCTGCACGCGCGGCTGGGCAACCGCGCCGTCGTCCGCGGCCTGGGCGTCCGCGACCTCGGTCCCATGCGCGCCGCGCGGCGCGAGGCGCTGCTCGGCCTGGGCATCGAGGACCGGCGCTTCGGCTGGCCGCTCGAGATGGTCGTCCGCGCGCGCCGCGCCGGCTGGCGGATCGCCGAGACGGAGGTCTCCTACCGCCCGCGCGTCGGGACCTCGAAGGTGACGGGCACCGTCCGCGGGAACGCTGCGTGCCGTCCAGGACATGCGCGCCGTGCTGGCGGACGTCGATGAGCACCGTCATCGTCATCGCGAAGGCCCCCGTCGCCGGACGCTCCAAGACGCGCCTGACCCCGCCCTTCACCCCGGAGGAGGCCGCGACCCTTGCCGAGGCGGCGCTCGTCGACACGCTCGCCGCGGTCTCCGCCTGCGGCGCCGACCGGCGCGTCCTCGCCCTCGACGGCGAGCCCGGCGACTGGCTGCCGGACGGCTTCGAGGTCATCCCCCAGCGGGGCGACGGCCTCGGTGAGCGGCTCGCGGCCGCGTTCGAGGACACGGGCGACGGCCGCCTTCCTCGTCGGCATGGACACCCCGCAGCTCACCCCCGCGCTGCTCGACGCGGGCCTGGCCGAGTCCTGCGCGCTCGGCCTCGCCGCCGACGGCGGCTGGTGGGGCCTGGCCCTCCCGCGCGAAAAACGGGTCAGGCCCCTTCTTCGACGGGATCCCGATGAGCGCGGACGACACGGGCGAACGGCAGCTGGCGCGGCTGCGCGAGCTCGGCTACGACCCGACCCTGCTCCCCGTCCTGCGCGACGTGGACACCGATCGCCGACGCCCGCGCCGTCGCGTCCGAGGCCCCCGACTCGCGGTTCGCCGCCGCCCTGGTCGCATGAATCCCGGCGCGCTCTTCGACGTCGTCCTCTCCGGCGGCCGCGACGCCCACCTGCTCCACGAGCGCGACGGCCGGCGCATCCGCCTGGCCCACGAGCGCTGGCTCGCGCCCGGCCTGCCCGGTCGACGAGGCGATCGCCGCCGCGGCCGACGGCCCCGTGCTCGACATCGGCTGCGGCCCGGGCCGGATGCTGGACGTGCTCGCGCTCCAGGGCAAGGCGCGCCCTGGGCATCGACCTCTCCCCCGCCGCGGTCGCCTACGCCCGCGGACCGGGGCCGCAACGTGCGCCTGCAGAGCGTCTTCGACGCCGTCCCCGGCCACTGGGCGACCGCGCTGCTGCTCGACGGCAGCGTCGGCATCGGCGGCGATCCGGCCGCGCTGCATGCGCCGCGTGCTGGCGCTGGCGGATGTCGCCATCGTCGAGGTCGACCCGCCCGGCACGGGCACGGGCGTCGGCCGGGTGCGCATCGAGACGGACGAGGTCGCCAGCGGCTGGTTCGACTGGGCGCACGTCGACGCGGGCGGCGTCGGCGCGCTCGGCGCGCTGCAACGGACTCGAGCGTCACGGGGACCGGTGGTTCGCATGGCTCCGGTGACCCCACTCGACCCGACCTTCTGGAAGTCGCCACTGCGCAGCCGCCGCCTGACCTCCATCCTCGGGCTGACGCTGCTGGCCGGGATGACGATCGTCATGGTCACCGGCTTCCTCTCGCACGCCGCCTACATGCCGAGCCTCGGCCGCAACGCGATCGTCGACAAGACGAAGGACCTGCCGCTGCTGTTCGACTGGCCGACGCACCCGTCCTGGCTCTACGGCCTCACGCAGGGGCTGCACGTGACCATCGGCCTCGCGGTCATCCCGATCGTGATGGCGAAGCTGTGGTCGGTGATGCCGCGGCTGTTCGTCGATGCCGCCGTTCAAGACGCCCGCGCAGGCGCTCGAGCGCCTCTCCATCGCGCTGCTCGTGTCCTCGACGATCTTCCTGCTCGCCACGGGCCTCGCGAACTCGCAGTACTGGTACCCGTTCCGCTTCAACTTCGTCGTCGCGCACTACTGGGCGGCGGTGATCTTCCTCGGCAGCTTCGTGCTCCACGTGGCGATCAAGCTGCCCGTCGCCCTCGGCCGCCGCGAGGAGGAGCCGGACACGCTGAAGGCCGCCCGGCCCGCGCCCGTGACCATCTCCCGCCGCGGCCTGCTCGCCTTCACCGGCGCCGGCGCCGGCCTCGTCGTGGTCGGCAACGCCGGCCAGGCGCTCGGCGGCCCGTTCCGCAAGCTCGCCTTCCTCGCCCCGCGGCGCGACAGCGGCTTCCCCGTCAACAAGACCGCGCGCCAGGCCGGCATCCCGGTCGGCGCAGACCGGCCCGTCGTGGCGGCTGCAGATCGGCGACCGGCATGCTCACCCGCGAGGACCTGATGGGCGATGCCCCAGCACACGGAGTCGCTGCCCATCGCCTGCGTGGAGGGCTGGACGGCGACACGCGCTCGTGGACCGGCGTGCGGTCTGCGCGACCTCGCCGCGCTGGCCGGCTCGCCCGACGCCACGCGCGTGCTCGTCGAGTCGCTGCAGAAGCGCGGCTCGCTGCGCCAGGTGACGCTGTCGCGAGGACCAGCTGCAGGACGGCCGCTCGCTGCTGGCGCTGCAGGTCGAGGGCGAGGACCTCTCGCTCGACCACGGCTACCCGGCACGCATCATCGTCCCCGCCCTTCCCGGCGTGCACAACACGAAGTGGGTCACGAAGATGACGTTCTCGATGAGGACGCGTCTACGGATCCACCCCGTGGCACCTGCTCGGGCACCTCGCGCTGTTCGTCCTCGCCGCCTACGCGATCACCCAGATCTTCACGCTCGGCGCCGCCGGCAACGCGGTCGTCTGGCTGATCGGGGCCGTGCTGCTCCACGATGCCGCTCCTGTGGCCGCTCTACACGCTCGCCCTCGGCCGGCTGCCGAACGTCATCCGCGTCCCGCTCGGGCTGTCGCTGCTGCTCGGCCTCGTCTTCATCGGGACGATCAGCGGGAAGGGCGGCAACGCCTACCGCAACGCGTCCGGGCAGACCTACGACGGCTACGTCGCGCGCTGGCTGATCGTGTGCGCGGCGCTGTTCGTCATCAGCGCGGTCGTCTACTTCGTGCGCGCGCAGGACCTTGGCGGCGCCGTCGGCGGTCAGCTCGACCGATCCGTGAGCGACGGTCACCTCGAGGCGGTCGCCCCGCAGGACGACCCGGCGCGGCCCGTCCGGGACGTAGACGCGGCGCTGGAGGTGCAGCTCCGGCTCGAAGCTCGAAGACCAGCAGCGCGTCCTGGACCCGGTCGGTGACGTAGGCGCGCCTCGTCGGTGACGGCGAGGGACGACGGACCGAGGCCGGCGGGGACCTCCGTGCCGGAGCGGGAGAGCGTGCGCGCCTGCGTGTCGAGCCGGACCCCGTGCATCGCCGGCGGGGACGGTGCCTCCGCGGCCGGCAGCGGCGCGCTGCCGCACCCGGCCAGCACCACGAGCGATGAGAGCGCGAGCCGTCTCAGAGGCCTCGATCCTACGGACGGCCGCGCTGGTCGCCGCACTCACCGTCGCCGTCGGGCTCGGCGTCCGGCCGTTCGGGCACACGATGGGGACGGCGCTGTCGCCGTTCGTGATGGCGTGGCTGCCGCGGGTCACGGTCTGGGCGCTGCTCGCGCTCGCCGTCCTCGCGTCGCGGTCGTGCTGCTCGCCCAGCGCGTGCCGCCGGTGCTGCTCGCCCTCGCCGCCGGGCTCGCCCTGAACGTCATCCCGCTCGGCCCCGAGGGCCTCGACGTGGTCTTCGACGGCTCCTTCGAGGCCAAGAACGAGTACCTGCCCGGGCCTCGGCGCGCTCAGCTACGGCCCGCACGTCTTCCTCGACCGCTTCGCCGAGCTGGTCCCCTCCTTCCCGATCAACGTCGGCGGGCACCCGCCGGGCCTGCTGCTCTTCATGGACGCGTTCGGGATCACGACACCGGCCCGGCTGGCGGCGCTGTGCATCGCGGCTGTCGCGGTGACCGCCCCGCTGACCACGGCGCTGGCCCGCGCCGTCGACGTCCCGCCCGACCGTGCCCGGCTGGCGGGCGTCCTCGCCGCCCTCTCCCCCGCCCTGCTGCTGTTCGGGATGACGTCGGCGGACGCGATCTTCGCCGCGCTCGGCACGGGTGCGGCGGTACTGCTCATCCGGCGGCGCACCCGCGCCGCCGGTGTCGTCGTCTTCGCCGCCATCACCTTCACGGCGTGGTCGCTGCTGGCCGTCGGCTTCTTCGTCGCGGTGGTCGTCTGGCGGCGCGAGGGCGTCCGGCCGGCGCTGATCCTCGCCGTCGCCTGCGGGATCGCCGTCCTGCTGCTCAACGGCGTGCTCGCCCTCACCACCGGCTACGACGCCGTCGGCACGCTGAAGGCGACGTCCGCGTACTACGAGCACTCCCTCGCGCGCATCCGGCCCTACGCGTTCTGGTGGATCGGCTCCCCCGTCGCCTGGGCGCTGATGATGGGGCCGGTGATCGCGGGCGGCTGGCTGGTCGCCGCGCGGCGCAGGCATCCCGCCGCGCTCGCGCTGGCCGGCGTCATCCTCGTCGCCGCCGTCGCGGGCTTCACGAAGGCCGAGGTGGAGCGCATCTGGCTGCCCTTCGTCCCGCTCGCCTGCGTGGCGGCCGCCACCGTCCTGCCCGTCGGCCCGCACCCGGGCGATCGCCGCGGTCCTGGTGGCTCAGGGGCTACTGGTCAGCCTGCTGTTCCAGACCATCTGGTAGCTGCCCCTCGACCCACTCGCCCTCCTCCTTCTTGAAGATGGGCGCCTCGGCCTTGAGGCGGTCGATGATCGCGCGGGCGCCGTCGAAGGTCTCGCCGCGGTGCGGGCCGGAGGCGGCGACGATCACGGACGGCTCGCTGAGGCCGACGCGGCCGATGCGGTGCTCGACGGCGACCGCGCACAGGCCGTGGCGGTCGGCCTCCTCCTGCGCGATCCGCGCCGAGCATCGGCTCGGCCATCTCCGCGTAGGCCTCGTAGTCGAGGTGATCGACCTCGCGGGTCATCCCCTCGAAGACGACGAGCGCGCCCGCGGCGGGGTCGCGCACCAGCTCGATCAGCGGGCCGGCGGCGATCGCGTCCTCCGTGATGCGGGCGCGGCGCACCGCACCGGCCCCGCCGGACACGGGCGGGACGAGCGCGATCTCGTCGCTCGCGCTCACCCGGGCGCTGTCGTCGGCGTAGACGCGGTTGACCGCGACGATGTACGGCAGGTCGGGATCGAAGGCGGCGCGGACGTCGGCGACCGTGGCGGGCTCGGGAAGCTCCAGGTCGACGGTTGGCGCGCCGGCGCGCTCGCGCAGGCCGGCGAAGAGACGGACGGTCAGGCGCACGCCGCGCAACTCTAGACTCAGCCCGCAGTGGGCCTGACGCATCTCGACTCCGAAGGCAGCGCCCGGATGGTCGACGTCTCCGCGAAGGCCCTCACCGAGCGCTGGGCCCGCGCCCGCGCCGTCGTCCGGATGTCGCCGGAGACCGCCGCGCTGGTCGCCGCCGGGGACATGCCCAAGGGCGACGTCGTCTCCGTCGCGCGCATCGCCGCCATCCAGGCCGCCAAGCGCACCGCCGAGCTGATCCCGCTCTGCCATCAGCTCGCGCTCTCGCACGTCGACTGCGACGTCACGGTCGCCGAGGACACCGTCACGCTCGTCTGCGAGGCGCGCACCGTCTCCGGCACCGGCGTGGAGATGGAGGCGCTGACCGCCGCGTCCGTCGGCGCGCTCACCGTCTACGACATGGTCAAGGGCGTCGAGCGCGGCGTGGTCATCGAGTCCGTCCTGCTGCTCGACAAGACGGGCGGGAAGTCCGGGGAGTACCACCATGCGTGAGCCGCTGATCGACGGGCACGGCCGGACGATCGGCGACGTGCGCATCTCCGTCACCGACCGCTGCAACTTCCGCTGCCAGTACTGCATGCCCGCCGAGGGCCTGCCGTGGCTCGAGCGCGAGTCCGTCCTCTCCTACGAGGAGATCGCGCGGATCGTCGGCCTGCTCGCCGACATGGGCGTCTCCGACGTCCGCCTCACCGGCGGCGAGCCCCTCGCCCGCCGCCACCTGCACAAGCTGATCGAGATGATCGCCCCCGTGGCCGGCGACCTGTCGCTGACCACCAACGGCTACCTGCTGCGCCGCCAGCTGCCCGACCTCGTCGCGGCCGGCCTCAAGCGCCTGAACGTCTCGCTGGACTCGCTGGCCCAGGACCGCTTCTTCGAGCTCACCCGCCGCGACGCGCTGGACGAGGTCCTGCTCGGGCTGGAGGCCGCGGAGGCCTACCCCGAGCTGCGGCCGATCAAGGTCAACGCCGTCGCCCTGCGCGACTTCACGGAGGACGAGGCGCTGCGCTTCGCCGAGCTCGCCCGCCGCAAGCCCTACGAGGTGCGCTTCATCGAGTTCATGCCGCTCGACGCCGATCGCGAGTGGGGCCCCGACCGCGTCCTGCCCAACGACGAGCTGCGCGCGATCATCCACGCCACCTATCCGCTGGAGCCGATGGGCCGCCCCCGCTCGGGCACCTCGTCCCGGTACAGGTTCGCCGACGGCGCGGGGACGATCGGTTTCATCTCCCCCGTCTCGCATCCCTTCTGCGGCGACTGCAACCGCATCCGCCTGACCGCCGACGGGCGCCTGCGCACGTGCCTGTTCTCGCTCAACGAAACGGACCTCCGCGGACCCCTGCGCGCCGGCGCGACGGACGACGACCTCGAGGCGATCATCCGCGGGGCCGTGTGGCAGAAGGAGCTCAAGCATCACATCAACGAGCCGGGCTTCGTGCAGCCGGCCCGCTCGATGTCGCAAATCGGCGGATGACGCGACAAAAGGGTCAGACCCTTTTGTCGCGCGAGGAGGCGTGGGCGATCATCGCCGACCGCGCCGGCGTGCTGGGCGCGGAGACGGTCGCGTTGAGCGAGGCCGCCGGCCGGGTGCTGGCCGCCGACGTCGTCTGCCCCATCGACATCCCGGGTTTCGACCGCTCCGCGATGGACGGCTACGCGCTGCGCTGGTCGGACGTCCCCGGCCGGCTGCGGGTCGTCGGCGAGGTGGCCGCCGGTGCGGCGGGCGATCTCGTCCTGCAGCCGGGCGAATGCGCGCGCATCTTCACCGGCGGGTCGCTCCCCGAGGGCGCGAACGCCGTGGAGCGCCAGGAGGTCGTCACGGACGTGGGTGACGGGAGCGTGGAGATCGACCACGCCGTGCGCGTCGCGCAGAACGTCCGTTTCCGCGGTGAGGACGTCCCCGCCGGGACGACGATGCTGCACACGGGAGACGTCGTCGCGCCGCACTCGCTGAGCGCGATCGCCGCCGCCGGCGTCGGTGAGGTCTCCGTCCGGCGCCGCCCGCGCGTCGCCGTGCTCGCCACGGGCGACGAGCTCGTCGCGCCGGGGACCCCGCTCGGCCCCGGCCAGATCTACGAGACCAACTCCGTCGCCCTGCGCGGCCTGATCGAGCGCGCCGGCGGTGTGCCCGTCGACCTCGGCACGGCGCCCGACGACCCCGCCGACATCGAGGCGCGCGTCCGGCGCGGCCTCGAGGAGTCCGACGTCCTGCTCGTGGCCGGCGGCGTCAGCGTCGGCGACCATGATCACGTCAAGGGCGCGCTGGACCGCGCGGGCGTCGAGGAGCTCTTCTGGCGGGTGCGCATCAAGCCGGGCAAGCCGCTCTTCTGCGGGCAGACGGCCGACGGCGCCTGGGCGTTCGGCCTGCCGGGCAACCCGCTGTCGGGCTTCGTCGCCTTCCTCGTCTTCGTCGCCCCGCTGCTGCGCCGCATGGCCGGCGAGGCGGACGCGGTCGAGCCGCGCGTCCGGGTGCGCACGACGCAGGAGATCGCGCCCGTCGACGGGCGCACCACCTACCTCACCGCCACGCTGACCCGGGGCGAGGACGGCATCTACGAGGCGACGCCCACGGAGGCGCAGGGGTCGGCGATGACGCTCGCGCTCGCGCACGCCGACGCCTTCGTCATCGCTCCGGACTCCGCGCCCTCCATCCCCGTCGGCGGCCTCGCCGACGCGCTCGTCCTCTAGCCGTAGATGGAGCGGCCCGTCTGCTCGTGCGCTTCGGGCGGGTAGGGCGCGAAGTCGTCCACGAAGCCGTCGAGGGCGCGGATGCGGTCCAGCCACATCTCCACCGCGGGCCAGGCGCCGATGTCGAGGCCGGCCTCGTCCGCGCGGGACAGGTAGGCGAAGCACGACAGGTCCGCGATCGTCGGTCCGTCCCCCACCAGCCACGTCCGGGCGGAGAGGTGCGCCTCCATGACGTCGAGGGTCTCGCGCGCCGTGGCGTGGCGCGCGGCGACCTCCGGCGCGTCGGGCGCCCAGCGGCCGGTGAGCAGACGGAAGCGCACGCCGGCCACCGCGCTCAGGCGCTCCTGCTCGAGCAGCAGCCACGACAGCACCGCGGCCCGGTCGGCGCGGTCACCGGGGAGCCAGGCCGTGCCCTCGGCGAGGTAGGCGAGGATCGCGCCCGACTGCGTGAGCGCTCGCCCGTCGTCGAGCTCGAGCACGGGCGTCTCGCGGAACGGGTTCAGCTTCCCGTAGCCGTCCGTCAGGGTGCCGCCGCCGAAGATGTCGGTCGGGACGAGCTCGCAGTCGATGCCTGCGAAGCGCAGGAGCAGCCGGACCTTGAAGCAGTTCCCGGAGGGCGCGTAGTCGTAGAGACGCATGCGGCCTCTAACGCCCGGACGGCTTGTGGTGTGAGCGCAGCGCTTCCATCTTGCGCCGGTCGCGCTTGGTCGGCCGCGCACCCGCGTCGTCGTACGCCGGCCGCGTCAGCCGTCGCTGCTCGAGCGCCTCCTCCCGCGCCTCGATCGACGCCTCCGCCTCCGTGTAGAGCCCGGCCGCCAGCGCCGCCGAGACCCGCCGCTCCGAGAGGGCGTCCACCGTCAGCGTCCGCTTCGTCGGCCCGATGCGCAGCTCGAGCACGTCGCCGACCTTCACCTCGCGGCTCGCCTTGGCCACCGCGCCGTCGACCGTCACCCGCCCGGCCTTCAGCGCCTCCGCCGCCATCCCGCGCGTCTTGGTGAGCCGCGCCGCCCAGAGCCACTTGTCGATCCGCATACTCCAAGCAGTATGCGCGAGCTCGAGACCCCGCACGGCCCCGCACGGATCCATGAGCAGGAGGCGGAGGGCGCATGGGCGCGGCTGCTGCTCGGCCACGGCGCCGGCGGAAGCGTGTCGGCACCGGACCTGCAGACGGCGGCGCGGACCGCGCTCGAGCACGGCGTCAGCGTCGTGCTCGTCGAACAGCCCTACCGGGTGGCGGGGAAGAAGTCGACGCCGCGGCCACCCGTGCTCGACGAGGCGTGGAACGCGGTGGTCGACCAGCTGCCGCAGGACCTGCCGTTCCTCTTCGGCGGCCGGTCCTCCGGGGCGCGGGTGGCGTGCCGGACGAGCGCGCGGGCGATCGGCGTGCTCGCGCTCGCCTTCCCGCTCGTCACCCCCAGGGGCGTGAGCCGTCAGGACGAGCTCGACGGTGTGCAGGTCCCGCTGTTGATCGTGCAGGGCGCGAACGATCGCTTCGGCGTCCCCGACGGTGCCGTGGTCGTCAAGGGAGACCATGGCCTGAAGGCCGACCCGCCGATGATCGCCGCCACCATCGGCAGGTGGCTTTCCGACCTGCAGTCCGTGTAAAGGTTCATGGACGAAAGGCCGATGCACTCATCCAGATGACGGGTGGGTGGACGAACGCGCTCAGAGACTGGCTCCCCGACGGGGACACCCTGCCGACCGCCAACTGGGACGCCCGCCACCGCGGGATGCTCATCCTCCTGTGGGCGCACGCGATCGCCCTCCCCCTGCTGGCGCTCGGCTACGGAACGCCGCTGTGGCACTCGCTCGCGGAGGGCGTCATCGTCGGCGTCTGCGCGCTTCCGGCGACGTTCGTGCGGACTGGTGGCCGCCGGCCGCGGGCGCTGCTCGTCACCTTCGGCCTGCTGACCTGCTCGGCGACGCTGGTGCACGTCATGCACGGCGCGATCGAGGCCCACTTCCACTACTTCGTGATCGTCGCCGTCCTCGCGCTCTACGAGGAATGGACCTCCTACCTGGCCGCGATCTTCTACGTGCTCTTCCAGCACGTCGTCGGCAGCGCGTTCGCCGACCACTCCATCTTCATGCACGGCGGCAACCCGTGGACCTGGAGCGCCGTCCATGCGGGGTTCATCACCGCGCTGTGCGCCGCCAGCGTCGTCAACTGGCGGGCGGCGGAGGCGATGCGCGCCGAGACGCGCGAAGCCCTGGACGCGCTGGCGGACGCCAACGCCACGCTCATGCACCGTGCCACGGATCTCGAGCGCTCCAACCGCGAGCTGGAGGAGTTCGCCTACGTCGCCTCGCACGACCTCGCCGAGCCGCTGCGCTCCATCGGCTCCTACCTCGAGCTCATCGAGCGTCGGACGGAGCTCGACGAGCAGTCCAAGGTCTTCTTCGGCAACGTCCAGAGCGGCGCGCAGCGGATGAGCCGGCTGATCGACGACCTGCTGCGCTACTCCCGGACGGGACGCTCCGCGCTCGAGCGCAAGCCGGTCTCCTCCGAGCAGATCGTCGACGAGACGATGCGCGGCCTCGCCAACCAGCTCGACGAGGCCGGGGCGCGCGTCGAACTCGGGGACCTGCCGATGGTCGAGGCCGACCCCGTCCTGCTCGGGCAGGTCTTCCAGAACCTGCTCGCCAACGCCGTGAAGTTCCGCGCGGACGCGCCGCCGGTCGTGCGCGTCAGCGGCCGCGAGCTGCCCGACGGGTGGGAGTTCTCCGTGCAGGACAACGGCATCGGCGTTCCCGCCGCGCACGCGGACAAGGTCTTCAAGATGTTCAAGCGATTGCACCGCCGGGACGAGTACGAGGGGACCGGCATCGGCCTCTCCGTCTGCCAGCGCATCGTGGAACGCCACGGCGGCGAGATCCACGTCGAGCCCGTCGACGACGGCGGCAGCCGCTTCGTGTTCACCGTCAGCCGCGCCTAGGCGGCGGCGGGCGCGGCGGTCTCCGTCAGCGTCTGCCCGGCGGTCTCCGGTGCCCACAGCTGCGTGACGACGGCGCCGACGACGCAGAAGCCGGCCCCGACGAGCATGCTCGGACCGATGCCGATCGCGTCGATGCCGATCGGGAGCAGGAACGTGCCGATGGCGGCGCCGATGCGCGACGACGCGGCCGCGATCCCGACCGCCGACGTGCGCAGGTGCGTCGGGAAGAGCTCGTTCGGATAGACGCCGCAGAGGTCTGCGGCGGCGGCGTTGCAGAAGGCGAAGACGACGAACGCGATCGCCAGCACCGCGACCGGCGCGTGCGGGAAGAAGCCGACCACGCTGAGGCAGACCACGCAGATCCAGAACGGCGTGACGAGCATCGGCCGTCGCCCGAGGCGGTCGAGCAGGAAGAGGCCGGACGCGGCGCCGAGGACGCCGATGCCGTTCTCGACGATGGTGCTCGAGTGCTCGGCCAGGTCGAGGGCGCCGAACACCGTGGGGGCGAAGGTGACGATCGCGAAGTAGGGCGCGACGAGGCAGGCCCAGAACACGCAGACCATCGCGAGGCGCCCGCGGTACTCCGGCCCCAGCAGGTCGCGGACGGAGCCGCGCTCCTCCACCTCGTCGCCGAACTCCTCCTCGTAGTAGGCCTGGTCGCCCACGTGCTCGGCGACGATGGCCTTCGCCTCCCGCTTGCGCCCGCGGCTGAGCAGCCAGCGCGGCGACTCGGGCAGCCCGTGCCGCATCGCCAGCGTCGCGATCGCCGGGACGACGCTGGTCGCCAGCACGATGCGCCAGTCGAGGCCGAGACCGTCGAGCAGGACGTACCCGAGCACGACGGAGACGAAGAAGCCGCCGTACCAGTTGACCTCCAGCCAGGCCCCCGAGCCGCCGCGGTCCTTGGCCGGTGCGAACTCCATCAACATCGGCGGGCCGATCGCGTACTCGGCCCCGATCGCGACCCCCAGCAGCAGGCGCACGGCGAACATCTCCTCCGGCGTCTGCGCGAACGCCTGAAGGAGCCCCAGCACGACGAAGCAGAGGATGTCGACCAGGAACGGGATGCGGCGACCGAAGCGGTCGGTGATGCGCCCGAAGAGCGGCGCGCCGATGAAGATCCCGATCAGTGAGGATGCGCCGATCAGTCCCGCCCAGCCGGCGGAGACGTCCAGGTCCTTGGTCATGGCGGGCAGGACGACGCTGATGATGCCGAGGTCGAAACCGTCGAGTCCCATGCCCCATCCGGTCGCCCAGGTGAGCCTCCGGATGAAGCGCCGCCGGTCCTTCGGGGATGCCGTTCGCGCCACGACGCAGCCCTACCCCACGAGGAGTAACGTCAGCCATGAGGGAGTCTCACAACCGGGAGGAGAACCGGAAGATGTCACGCGTCACCGTGTCGATGGAGGTCAACGGCACCCACTACGACCGCGAGGTGGAGCCGCGGACGCTGCTCGTCCACTTCCTGCGGGACGAGCTGGGTCTGACCGGAACGCACGTGGGGTGTGACACGTCCAACTGCGGCGCGTGCACCTGCCACCTCAACGGCGAGGCGGTGAAGTCGTGCACCGTGCTGGCGGTGCAGGCCGACGGGTCGGACGTCAAGACGATCGAGGGCATGGGCTCCGCGCCCGACGACCTCCATCCGCTCCAGGAGGCGTTCTGGAACAACCACGGGCTGCAGTGCGGCTACTGCACGCCGGGCATGATCATGGCCTCCGCCGACCTGCTGGAGCGCAACCCCAAGCCGAGCGAGGAGGAGGTCCGCGAGGCGCTCGCCGGCAACCTCTGCCGCTGCACGGGCTACCACAACATCGTCAAGTCGGTCCTCGACGCGGCGAGCAAGTCCGAGGTGTCCGCATGACCGTCGCCCCCGAGAAGCACGTCGGCCAGTCGCTGCGCCGCAAGGAGGACCCGCGGCTGATCACGGGCCGCGGCAAGTACGTCGACGACACCACCCCGATGGGGACCCTGTGGTGTGCGTTCGTGCGCTCCCCCGAGGCGCACGCGAAGATCGTCTCCATCGACAAGAGCCTGGCCGAGGGGCGCGACGGCGTCGTCGCCGTCTTCACCGGCGAGGACATGGCCGCGCTGGGGATCCTCGACGCGCTCCCGATGGCCTGGGTGCCGCCGGAGGTCGAGGTCCGCAACCACCCGCACTGGCCGCTGGCCCGCGGTGAGGTCAACCACGTCGGCGACCCGGTCGCCGTCGTCGTCGGCGAGGGCCGCGCGGACATGGTCGACGCCGCCAACGAGGTCTTCGTCGAGTACGAGCCCCTCGACGCGGTCACGGACGTCGAGAAGGCGCTCGAGGACGGGTCCCCCATCGTCCACGAGGACATCGGGACCAACGAGGTCCACCAGTGGTCGCTCGCCGGTGGCGACATGGACGCCGCCTGGGCCGAGTCGGACACGATCATCGAGCGCCGCGTCGTCAACCCGCGCATGGCGGGTGCGCCGATCGAGCCCCGCGGCGTCGTCGCCGAGCCCCGCGGGACCGGCCTCACCGTCACCACCTCGACGCAGGTCCCCCACTTCGTCCGCCTGTTCCTGGCGCTGCTGCTCGGCGAGTCCGAGGAGAAGGTCCGGGTCATCGCCCCGGAGGTCGGCGGCGGCTTCGGCGCCAAGCTGCAGGTCTGCGGCGAGGAGGTCCTGCTCGCCGCGGTTGCGCGCAAGCTCGGCCGCCCGGTCAAGTGGATCGAGACGCGGTCGGAGAACATGATGGTCACCCACCACGGGCGCGACCAGGTCGCGTACGTGAAGATGGGCGCCAAGGCCGACGGGACGCTCACGGGCATCCACGTGAAGATCAAGGCGGACATGGGGGCCTACCTCATGCTGCTGACGCCGACGGTCCCGGCCCTCGGGGCCTTCGTGATGAGCGGGACCTACAAGTTCTCCGCCGTCCAGACGGACATCACCGGCGTCTACACGAACAAGTGCCCGACGGACGCGATCCGCGGCGCCGGCCGGCCCGAGGCCACGCACATGATCGAGGTGTGCATGGACCAGCTGGCGGTCGAGCTGGGCATGGACCGCCTGGAGCTGCGGCGGAAGAACTTCTTCACGGAGTTCCCCGCCGAGACCGCGCTGGGCATCGTCTACGACTCCGGCGACTACCACGGCTCGCTGGACAAGCTGCTCACGCACTTCGACCCCGCGGCGTTCGAGCGCGAGCGCGAGGAGGCCAAGGCGCGCGGGAAGCTGCTCGGCTGCGGCTTCTCGACCTACACGGAGATCTGCGGGCTGGCGCCGTCGCGCGTCACGGGGCCGCAGGGCTTCGGGCTGCAGACCGGCCTGTGGGAGTCGGCGATGGTGCGGGTGCACTTCACCGGTGCCGTCACCGCCTACACGGGGACGTCGCCGCACGGCCAGGGCCAGGAGACGACGTTCGCGCAGGTGATCGCGGACCGCCTCGGCTGCGACCCGCAGAACGTCGAGATCATGCACGGGGACACGGGCACGGGGCCGCACGGCCTCGGGACCTACGGGAGCCGCACGACCGCCGTCGGCGGCGAGGCCCTCGTCCGCGCCACCAACAAGGTGGTCGAGAAGGCCAAGAAGGTCGTCGCCCACACGCTGGAGGCCGCGCCGGAGGACATCGAGGTGCGCGACGGGAAGTTCTCCGTCAAGGGCTCCCCCGACCAGGGCATGACGCTGGCCGAGGTGGCCGGCGCCGCGTTCATCCCCGGCGAGGGCTGGCCGGAGGACCTCGAGCCCGGGTCTCGAGGAGACGGCGTTCTACGACCCGTCGAACTTCGTGTTCCCGTTCGGGGCGCACGTCGCGGTGGTGGAGATCGACCCCGAGACGGGCAAGGTCGACGTCGTCCGCTACGTCGCGGTCGACGACTGCGGCCCGGCGATCAACCCGATGCTCATCGACGGGCAGGTCCACGGCGGGGTCGTGCACTCGATCGGCCAGGCGCTCTACGAGCAGGTTGCCTACGACGAGAGCGGGCAGTTGACGACGTCGAACTTCGTCAACTACTGCCTGGCCTCCGCGGCCGACGTCCCGTCCATCGAGACCGACCGGACGGAGACCCCGTCCCCGGTCAACGAGCTCGGCGTGAAGGGCATCGGCGAGGCGGGCACCATCGCCGCGACCTCGGCGGTGACCAACGCGGTCATCGACGCGCTGCGGCCCACCGGCGTGACCTACATGGACATGCCGCTGACGCCCGTGCGGGTGTGGGAGGCGATCCAGTCCGGAGGCAATCCGCCGCCAATGACCGGCGACGGTCAGAAGGAGACGCAGCTGTGATCCCCGCCGGCTTCGACTACGTCGCGCCCGACTCGCTCGACGAGGCGCTCTCCCTGCTGGCGGCCGACGACGACGCCAAGGCGCTCGCCGGTGGCCACTCGCTGATCCCGATGATGCGGCTGCGCTTCGCGGCGCCGTCGCTGCTCGTGGACCTCCGGCGGGTGCCGGGGCTGCGCGGCGTGGAGCGCGAGAACGGCCACGTCCGGGTCGGCGCCATGACGACCCACCACGAGATCGACGCCGCCGGCATCGGCCTGGCTTCGGCCGCCGCGCACACGATCGCCGACCAGCAGGTCCGCAACCGCGGGACCATCGGCGGGACGCTGGCCCACGGCGACCGCGCGTCGGACATGCCCGCGGTGCTGATGGCGCTGGAGGGCTCGGTGACGGCGATGAAGCCGGGCGGCGCGTCGCGGGAGATCGCGGCCGGCGACCTGATCACCGGGTTCATGTCCACCGCGCTGGAACCGGGCGAGCTGATCACGGAGGTCCGCATCCCCGTGATGGAGGGCTACGGGTACGGCTACGAGAAGTTCAACCGCCGCCAGGAGGACTGGGCGATGGTCGCCGTGTCCGCCCTCGTGAAGGTCGAGGACGGCGTGTGCGCGGACGTGCGCATCGGGCTGACGCACATGGCCGCGGTGCCGCTGCGGGCGACCGCGGTCGAGGACGCGCTGCGCGGCCAGCCGCTCAACGCCGAGACGATCGCGGCGGCCTCCGAGCACGCCGCCGAGGGCACGAAGCCGCCCACCGACCTCAACGCCACCGTCGCCTACAAGGAGCACCTGGCGCGGGTGCTCTGCCGGCGGGCTCTGACGGCAGCAGCAGGTGGTGACTGTCGCGGCGGTCGCGGAGGCGCTGAACGGGCAGGGCTACCTGGCCGACCGCGCCCTCGCGACCGCCGTCCACCTCGCCGAGACCCTCGAGCTGCCGCTGCTGCTCGAGGGCGAGGCGGGGGTCGGCAAGACGGAGGTGGCCAAGGCGCTGGCGGCGGCGCGCGGCTCGCGGCTGATCCGGCTGCAGTGCCACGAGGGGATCGACGTCCATTCGGCGCTCTATGACTGGGACTTCCAGCGCCAGCTGCTGATGTTGCGGGGCAATGCCGGTGAGGAGGGCGAGGTCTACACGGAGCGCTTCCTGCTGCGCCGGCCGTTGCTCGAAGCCATTGAGTCGCCGTCGCCGGTGGTGTTGCTGATCGACGAGATCGACCGCGCCGACGACGAGTTCGAGGCGTTCCTGCTCGAGCTGCTCTCCGACTTCCAGGTCTCCATCCCCGAGCTGGGGACGATCGTGGCGAAGCAGCGCCCTGTGGTCATCCTCACCTCCAACCGCACCCGCGAGCTGCACGACGCGCTCAAGCGCCGCTGCCTCTATCACTGGATCGACTACCCGGACGTCGCGCGCGAGCTGGAGATCGTCCGCACGCGATTGCCGGGCGTGCCGGAGGAGACGGCGCGGCGGGTCGTCGACGCCGTGGCCTCTCTGCGCGGGCAGGACCTCTACAAGGTCCCGGGGGTCGGCGAGACGATCGCCTGGGCGCGAGCGCTGGTGGCACTCGGGGACAACGACGCACTGAAGGAGACGCTCGGCGTCGTGCTGAAGGTCCGCGAGGACATCGACCGCGCGACCTTGCCGAGTTAGACCCTGGATGGAAGTGGAAGTCGTCACGGCAGTCGCGGAGATCGCCCGGCGGATGCGCCTCGGCGGGTGCCACCCCCGGCCTGACCCGCTCCCTCAATGCCCACCGAGCCCTCGCCGCGGTCGATCCCGCGGAAGCGCGGCTGGCCCTGCGCAGCGACGCTGTGCGCCAGCCACAGAGACCAGCAGATCTTCGACGCCATCTGGCGTGAGCTCGAGACCATCGACCGCGACGACGCCCTCGACAGCCTCATGAACGCCGCGCAGGCCGTCCTCCCCCGCGCGGCGATGCCGACCCCGACCCGGACGCCGATCGCGCTCGAGGACGAGCCGCTCCCCGCCGCCTACGCCGACACGGAGCTGCTGCTGGCCAAGGACTTCCGCGACTACACCCCGGCGGAGCGCGCGCAGGCCCGTGCGCTGCTCGCCCGCCTCGCACGGCGGGGACCGCGGCGCCGCTCGCGCCGCACCCGCCCCGCGCGGCGCGGCCACCCGGACCGCCACGGGACATTGCGCGCGATGGCGCGCGGCGACGAGACGATCAAGCGCCGGCGGCGCGTCCCCGGCGAACGCCGGCTCGTCCTCGTCGTCGACGTCTCCGGTTCCATGCAGCCCTACGCGCGGATGCTGCTCCAGTACGCGCAGGCGTCCGTCACCGCGCGCCGCCGGGTGGAGGCGTTCGCGCTCGGCACGCGGCTGACGCGCGTCACCCTCGAGCTGGCCGGCCGCGATCCCGACGCCGCGCTGGCCCGGGCGGCCGACCGTGTGGTCGACATCGGCGGCGGCACCCGCATCGGCGCCGCCCTGGCGACGCTGAACCGCGAACACGGGCGGCGCGTCGGCCGCGGCGCCGTGGTCGTCATCCTCTCCGACGGCTGGGACCGCGGCGACCCGGAGCAGCTGAGCGCGGAGATGGCCCGCCTGCGCCGCACCGCGCACCGCCTGGTCTGGCTCAACCCGCTCGCGGCCAGCCCCGACTACGCGCCGCTGACCCAGGGCATGCGCGCCGCCCTCCCCCACGCCGACGACCTGCTGCCGGGCAACTCGCTCGCCTCGCTCGTCGCCCTCGCCGACCTGATGGAGACGCTCGAGTGAGGGCACTGATCCTCGCGGCCGGCGCCGGGCGGCGCTTCGGCGGGCCCAAGCAGCTGGCCGACCTCGACGGCCGCCCGCTGCTCCAGCACGTCATCGACCTCGCGCAGCCCTACGACCCGCTCGTCGTCCTCGGCGCGCACGCGCGAGGAGATCCTCGCCGCGGTCGACGTCGGTCCTCACCTCATCGCCGATGACTGGGACCGGGGCCAGTCCGCGTCCCTGAAGGCGGGCGTCGCGGCGCTCGCGAGAGCGAGGAGCGCATCCTCGTCCTCCTCGGTGACCAACCCTGGATCACGCCGGAGGTCATCGAGGCGGTGCTCGCGCCGGCCGGGCTGCGCCCGCGCGACCTACGGCGGCCTCCCGGGCCACCCGGTCGTCCTCGACCGCAGCATCATCGAGCGGATCCCTTCACTGGATGGCGACGCGGGCGCCCGCTCCCTCCTGGCAGACTGCCCCACCGTCGAGGCCGCGCACCTCGCCGATCCCACCGACGTCGACACCCGCGAGGACCTGTGCCGCTAGGCGACTTCAGCTACCAGCGAACGAAGGACGGCGGTGTCCGCATCGCCTTCAACGGCAAGGTCGTCACCACGCTCTCCGGCAAGCACGCCGCGCGCTTCCTCGCCCGCGCCGAGCCCGCGGGCGAGGAGGAGCGCCAGCACCTGATGGCCCGAGCCACCGGCAACTTCAAGCGCGGGAACGAGCGCACGGTGAACTGACCCGGGGTGTCGCGTAGCGGTGGATATATCCACTGCTAGGCGACACGCGGGTCGGGGAGTCAGAGGCGGTCGCGCCAGGCCAGGGCGGCGGCACGTGGCCGAGCGACGCCCGCAGCCCGTGCCGGTCGCCCGACGCGCGGGCGGAGGCCAGCGTGCGGATCGCGTCCGCCAGCGGGCCCGGGCCGGCCGGGCCGGACGCGTGCACCGGCGTGGACGCCACCCGCAGCGCCTCGGCGTCGCGCATCGCCGCGTCGGCCTGATCGAGCGCCGCGCGCGCCCGCGCGTCCGCCTCGCCGACCAGGCGCTCGCGGGACCGCCGGGCGCGGGCCGCGCGCTCGTTGGCCAGCCGCGCCCGCTTGCGGGCGTCGTGCAGCCGGGTCTCGGCCCGCTCGGCGCGGGCCTCGGCAGCCGCCAGCCGCCGCTCGAGCGCGGCCACGTCCGGCCCGCCCACGGGACCGCGGGGGACCGGCGCGACCGGCTCGCGCTGCGCGACGGCGGGCCGCGCCGCACCTGAGGCACGGCGCGGCCCCGGCCGGGCGGGAGCGAAACCGGCCGCGCGCACGGCGGCATCGAACGATCCGCCGAACGCGCGCTTCACCGCGTTGGTGGACGGCCAGGGGCCGGGTGGGGACTGGTAGTACCGCTCGACGCGCCACTCCTGCGCGCGCCAGCGCGCCAGGGACGGGTTCCAGTCGGCGGAGCCCGGGGGCTCGCCGTAGCGATCGTTCCAATCGCCGATCTTCGTGATGATCTCCTCGCAGGTCCAGCGACTCACACGTCGCCCGGCCGCGAGATTCGCGGACGGGGTCATGTGGTGGACCTGTCCGCTTAGCTCTTGGCCGTGTTCGGCTGGATGACCCAGCGCGCCGGCGTACCCGTGATAACGGGCATGACGTGGGCGACGAGCTGGACCGACTTGGACATCCGGCGACGGAAGGTACCGGAGGCCCGGCCGGTCCGCAACCCGACGCTCATCGGGTTCGAACCCGGGGCGTCATGAAGGCCACGGCGGTCTGCAGCCCCGGCTGTGGCCGCGCGGTGACGATCTGCCGACCCGGCTGCACGGCGTCCGAGATCTCGCCGACGAGGTCCGCCGGCAGCGCGGAGAGGTCCTGCCGTACCGCGACCAGGCCCCAGATCCGCGTCTCGACCCCTTCGCGCTCGACGACCTCCACGATGACCCGGCCCATGCGAACGAAGGCCATGCGCCCGCGGCCGACGTCGAGCCGCCGCCGCTCGTCCCCGCCGACGGCGACCAGGGCGGTCACCGTGCGATCGAGTGCGCCCGTGAGCACCACCACGTGATCGAGGTCGCCGAGGTCCTCCCCCGGCGTCGAGACCCACCGGGTCGGGATGCCGTCGACCTCGTCGGGGCCGTTCGCCGACCAGCGTCCAGCCCGACCCGCCGTCGCACTCCACCGTCAGCGGGCCCACCCGCACCGGGTCGCCGAAGCCGAGCGCGGTCCACGCCGCGACGGAGTCGCCGGTGCTGAGCGCGGCGAGCATCCATAGAGTCTCGCGCGTTTTGCGTGGCCGCAGCCTCCAGCTCCTCGGCCTCGCCGTCTCCGCCGTCGCGGTCGTCGGCGTCGTCTACTGGGCGTCGCAGCAGCCGGCGCCGCGCTTCCCCGACGACGCCACGGCACTGGCTCTACCTCCTGGGGGCGGTCGGCCTCTACGCGCTCAACACCGGCGTGCGGGCCGAGCGCTGGCACCGGCTGCTCGAGGACGACGGCGGCAGGCCCGGCCGCCGGGACAGCCTCGCCATCACCGTGATCGGCTACGCCGGCAACAACATCCTCCCCGCGCGCGCGGGTGACGCCGTCCGCGTCCTGCTGATGGCGCCGCGCGCGGAGGCCGGGCGCCGAACGGTGATCGGGACGCTGCTGGCCGAGCGGCTGCTCGACCTCGTCGTCCTGATGGCGCTGTTCGTGATCGTCGGCTACGCGATCCTCGACAACGTCGGCGACGGGGAGCTCGAGGTCGCGGTCGGCGTCTTCGTCCTGGTGGTGGTCGGCGCGATCGTGGCGGTCCAGGTCGTCCGCCGCAGCGAGCGCCTGAGCCACCTCGTCGGCCCCATGCTCACCTCCACCCGCAATCTGCTCACCACCGACGGCGTCCCGCTGATGTCGATGACGCTGGTCATCTGGCTGGTCGAGACCCTCGTGTGGATGACGGTGGGCGCCGCGGCCGACCTGAACATGACGCTCGTCGAGGGGCTGTACCTCGTCGCGCTCGCCAGCGTCTTCAGCCTGATCCCCTCCGGCCCGGCCTACGCGGGCACGCAGGACGCCGCCGCGATCATCGGCATCAAGGCGATCGGCGGCTCGAGCGCCCTCGCGTCGACCTACCTGATCCTGTTGCGCTTCGTCCTCCAGGTCCCTATAACGCTGGCGGGGCTCGTGCTCCTGGCGGCCCGGTACGGTGGCCTCGGCAAGCTGCAGCGCGCCACCCGCGAGGCATGACCGACACGACGACAGCGCCCGAGGACGTCGACGGAGGCAGAGCCCGCCGCGCACGACCCCCGGCCGCGCCGGCCGCGTGCGTCTCCTACCTGCGCGACCGCGACAGAGCGAGCTGGCCGTCTGGGGCGGCCTGATCGCCGTCGCGCTGTTCCTGCGCCTGTACGACCTCGGCGCCCGGCCGTTCCACCACGACGAGAGCCAGATCGCGTACTTCTCGTACACGTTCTCCAAGGACTTCGGCTCCTACGAGTACAACCCGCTGCTGCACGGGCCGATGTCGTACTACCTGACGGCCGCTCGTCTACAAGCTCTTCGGCGACTCGGACTTCACGGCGCGCCTGGCGCCGGCGCTGTTCGGGACGCTGCTCGTCGCCCTCCCCTACCTGCTGCGCCGCCAGCTCGGCCGGATCGCCGCGATCGGCGCCGGCGTGATCCTCGCCGTCAGCCCGAGCCTCCTCTACTTCAGCCGCTTCGCCCGCGAGGACATCTTCCTCGTCGACGATGATCACCGGCCATCACCGTGGCGGCGTTCCGCTTCATGCGCCGGCCGCACACGCTGACGCTGTGCCTGATCTTCGCCCTCGTCGCGCTGGCCTTCGGCGTCAAGGAGTCGGGCCTCGTGATGGTCGGCCTCGCCGCGCGTGTTCTTGCTGGCCGCCGTCGCGACCCAGAGCGCACTCGCGCGCCGCCGCGGCGTGCCCGCCGGCAACGGCGAGGTGCTGCGCGGCGATCAAGGCCGTCGGCTGGACCGGCTGGGTCTACGCCCTCTCGACGATGATGGTCGTCTACGCGGCGCTCTTCACCCGCTTCTTCACCCACTCGCACTGCACGACGACCGCGTACAAGGGCAGCCCGGCGCACCCGGCGAACTGCCTCGAGGGCGTCGTCTACGGCCTGCAGTACTGGCACGCCCAGCAGGACGTCGCCCGCGGCGCCGACAAGGCGTGGCTGTACGCGACGATCCTCGTCGGCAACGAGTGGCCGGCGCTGCTGCTCGCGCTCGTCGGTGCCGTCTTCGCCTTCCTGCGCCCGACCACGATCAAGCTGTTCCTGGTCTTCATGTTCGCGGCGACGCTCGGCTTCTACTGCTGGGGCTCCGAGCGCTTCGCCTGGCTGATCATCCACCCGCTCGTGCCGATGATCCTGCTCGCGGGCGTCGGCCTCCAGGGGCTGTGGGAGCTGCGGTCGCGCTTCGCCCGCACCGCCGCCATGGTCGCGGTGGCGATCGGCGCCGTCTACATGGTCGGCGCGTCCTACAGCGCCAACGCGAAGCAGGGCGCCGACCCGCGCAACCTGCTCGTCTCCACGCAGTCCTCCACGCAGGTCAAGCAGGTCGCCGACCAGGTCCACGCGCTCAACCGCAAGGCGAAGGCGGACGGCAGGCCCGAGCTGGGCATCACCATCGACTCAGCCGAGGGCGCGACGTTCCCGTACGCGTGGTACTTCCGCGACGACCAGGTCGGCTACATCGACATGACCCAGGCCAACTACACGCCCACGACCACCCATCCTGATCATGACGGAGGGGGCGAAGGTCGCCCAGCAGCCGAACCTGAGCGCCTACCAGGGCCGCAGCTTCGACTTCCGGGTCTGGTGGGTGAAGGACTACAAGAAGAAGTTCTCCGCCGACGCGTGGTGGAACTGGTTCACGAAGCGCCGGCCCTGGAACCCCACCGGCGGGATGACGGAGTGGTTCTACGTGCGCACGGACGCCGGCCCGCTGCCCGGCAAGGGCACGAAGTCCCGCATCCCGAAGCCGCCGCCCGTCTCCTAGGCCTCCAAGTCGTAGATCTTCGTCCCCTGGGCGGAGAAGACGACCTTGCCCGCCTTGCTCACGGCCCCGAGCTGCCCGTAGGTCGTCAGCTCGAGCGCGCCGACGACCACGTAGCGGATCTCGTACTTCGCCGCGACGGAAGCGACCACCGCCGGGTCGGGTGACGTGTAGAGCGTCTGCACGTCCGGGCGCCGCGTCTCCGGCGGGTGGTTGTACTCGGACTCGTGGAACTCCCACCCCATCACCGTCGAGCGGCCGGAGAAGGTCGACATGCGGGCGTGCCCGTACGGGCTGTAGTCCTGCCCGACCGCCTCCACGATCACTGCGTTCGGATCGGTGTGCTCGCGCAGCCAGTCGATCGCCCGGACGTCGCCCGGCGCCATCCGAGCGATCCACGTCCGGCCCTCCAGGTGCGGGCCCTCGGCGAAGGCCTGCTTGCGCGTGTAGGTGGCCGGCACGAAGTAGCCGAGGCCGACGCCGATCAGCCCCACGGCGACCGCCAGCCAGACGACCCGGGGCCCGCGCGGCAGCCACGACTCGCGCCGCCGCGAGCGCCACCGCCCCGAACACCGCCAGCAGCAGCCACGCGTGGTAGGCGAACTTGAAGATGGTGTTCATGCGGACGTACTTGGTGTGCAGGAACTCGTCCTTGACCAGGCCGACCTCCGCGGCGAGCAGGCAGCCGAAGCCGCCCGCGGCGAGCAGCCAGATCACGCGCTCGGCCTCCGGCCGTCGTCAGGCGCGGCGGTGAAGGTGATGGCGACGAGCACGGCGAGCAGCGCCGCGCCGGCGAGGTTCGCGCCCGCGAGCAGCGGCAGGGCGACGGCGCAGCACGGCGACGCGCCGGGAACAGCCACTTCTTCGGCCGCGCAGCGGCCGAGGGCGACGAGCGGCGCCAGCAGGATCCACAGGAACGTCCCGTCCGTGATCAGGTGGTGGCTGAGGAACGGCCCGAACGGCTCGCGCATCTCCGCCGTCGTCAGCCCGACGCCCTTCGTGTTGGCCTTGACGGTGAGGATGAACGGGCAGCACGAGCAGGACGCCGAGCGCGATCGTCCCCGCCGCCCACGGCAGCGCCGCGCCAGTGGTACGCGAGGGCGCCGGCGAGCAGCAGGCCGGCCGCCACCGGGAACGACCACGAGTGCGCGCCGTAGAGCCAGCCGATCACCAGCGCGGCGCAGAACGTCTCCCAGCTCACGAGCCGGGGCGCACCGCGCAGCGCGACCTGTGCCGCGAAGGCGATCGCCAGGAGCACGAACGCGGCGGCGATGTAGTGCGCGTGCAGGTCCCCGACGGTGAAGTCCGCGAACGGGAAGTCGTTGATCGCGTTGGGGATGATGCGCGTCGTCTCGAACCAGTCGAACGCGCGCAGCGGCTGGTCGTCGTCCCACCCGTACCAGCCCGCCCGCAGGTTGCCCATGAAGCCGAGCAGGACGACGCACCAGGCACCGGCGGCGAGCGGGCGGCGGATGGCCATGCCGCGCCGGCGGCCGGCCTCGGCGATCGTCGCGGCGACGGTGAACGCGGTGCTCAGCAGCACCGCGAAGACGAAGGCGAAGGCGAGGTTGTAGCCCTTGCTCGGCTCGACGTCCGTGAGCCGGATGAGCAGCGCCACCAGGTTCTGCCCGAGGTAGTAGTAGTTGAGGTGCCCGCCCGCGTACCAGGGGTCGTGCGGCGGCATGGCGTCGCCCGTCAGGTTCGCGTTGACGAGCATCATGTCCAGCGGCTGCTCGGTCTGGCTGATGTCGGGCGCGAAGCCGGTGACGAAGATCGCCGCCACGAAGGTGACGAGGAAGACCACCTCCGTCCAGATCAGCAGCCGGCGGGCGAACGGGTCCGGCTCGCGGTCGCGCGGGCGCCGCAGGTGCAGGAAGACGCGAGACGCCGGCCAGCACCACGCAGCCGATCACCGCGAGGACGGTGGTGTGCGGGACGCCGAGGCTCGCCGCCATCCACACCATCCAGCCCAGGAAGAGCCAGGCGAGCAGCCGCGCGAAGCCCAGCCCCAGGCCCGGCAGGCGCCCGAGGGCGCGCTGGGCCAGCGGCAGCCCGGCGAGCCCGAGGGCCTCGACCAGGACGAGGAAGCGCAGCGCGGAGGACACGGAGGGGGATACTGCCGCAATGCCCGGCACCTACGACCGCCTGAAGGACCTCCCGCTGACCATCGAGGGCTACGCGCTCGAGCCGCTCGAGCGCGAGCGGCGGGCGCTGAGTACACGCGGCGCACGACCGTCTTCCACCTGCAGGGCGGCGGCCACGAGGGCGTCGGCGAGGACGTCAACTACGCCGAGGAGGAGCAGCTCGCCCAGCAGCAGGCCGGCCCGGTCCACCCCCTGGCCGGCGAATGGACGCTCGACAGCTTCTCGCGGCACCTGGACGGCCTCGACCTGTTCCCGGACGGCGAGCCGGGCATGCCCGCCTTCCACGACTACCGCCGCTGGGCCTACGAGTCCGCGGCCCTGGACCTCGCGCTGCGCCAGGCCGGCACCTCGCTGCACGCGGCGCTCGACCGCGAGCCGCGGCCGCTGACCTTCGGCGTCTCCCTGCGCCTGGCCGGCTCCGCGCAGGGCGTGCGCGACCGCATCGAGGCCTACGGGGACTCCGTGCGCTTCAAGCTCGACTACGAGGCGACCTGGGACGCGGAGCTCATCGACGCGCTGGCGCAGCACCGGCGCGGTCGACGTCATCGACCTCAAGGGCGCCTACAAGGGCACGATCGTCGACGTCGACACGGTCCCGGAGGTCTACGCCGCCTGCGCCGAGGCGTTCGCGGACGCCTGGCTCGAGGACCCCGACCTCACCGACGAGGGCGCCGCCCGCGTGCTCGAGCCCCACCGCGACCGCATCACCTGGGACGCGCCCATCCACGGCGTCGAGGACATCGTCCGCTTCGGCATCGAGCCGACAGTGCCTGAACGCGAAGCCGTCGCGCTTCGGGCCGCTCTCGAAGCTCTTCGCCTTCTACGACCACTGCGAGGCGAACGGCATCGCGCTGTACGGCGGCGGGCAGTCCGAGCTCGGTCCCGGCCGCGGCCAGATCCAGCTGCTGGCGTCGCTCTTCCACCCCGACGGGCCCAACGACGTCGCCCCGTCCGGCTGGGACCAGGACGGACTTCCCGCGCACCGGGCTGCCGACCTCCCCGCTCGATCCCGCACCCGACGCCATCGGGTTCCGCCGGGCGACGTAGAATCTCGGCCATGGCCCAGAAGCCCCGGCAGATCCAGATGCAGAGCAAGTCCGGCATGGCGGCCATGCAGCAGCTGGAGACGAAGTCCGACGAGGAGCTGCTCGCCGAGACGCGCTTCAAGTCGGCCGCGCAGGCGATCCTCGGCGCGCGTGCCGCCGAGCGCTACGACGCCGCCCGCGCCCGCGAGCACTTCCGCACCGCGATCGCCTCCGCGCGCCCCCAGGAGCGGCTGCAGCTGCGCCGCATGGCCGAGGCGTCGCTGGCCCTCGCCGAGCGCCGTCCTGACGATCTGCGCGAGGCCGCGATCAAGCTCGGCCAGACCCCGCCGTCCAACCGCCAGCTGATGGCCCTGCGCTTCATGGGCCTGATCGCCCCGGGCGGCAACGCCCCCGCGTGGCGGCGCTTCGCCGGCTTCCTGCTCGTCATCGCCATCGTGCTGGTCCTGCTGCTCATCGGCTGGGGCCTCGTCAAGCTGATCGCCCTGCCGCTCGGCGGCGTCGACAGCGGCATCGCCATCTTCTACGGCTTCCTGCTCGTGGTCGCCGCACTTGCGGTGCTCGCCTTGCGCGGGCGCCGCAAGCAGGCGGAGGCCCGGGCCGCGCGCACCGGAGGCTGACCGCGAGATGCTCGCCTACGCGCACGGGACCTCCGAGACCCCGCTGCTGGGCGAGACGATCGGGGAGAACCTGGCGCGGGCGGTGGCCGCGCACGGCGATCGCGAGGCGCTGGTGGTCCGCCACCAGGACGTGCGCTGGACCTACGCCGAGCTCGACGAGCGTGTCGACCGGGTGGCGCGGGCGCTGGTCGCCGCGGGCCTTGCGCCCGGCGACCGCATGGGCATCTGGGCGCCGAACGGCGCGGAATGGGTCCTCGTGCAGTTCGCCTCCGCGCGGGCCGGCGTGATCCTCGTCAACGTCAACCCGGCCTACCGGACGTCCGAGCTCGAGTACGTGCTGCGCCAGTCGGGCTGCCGTCTGCTCGTCGCGGCGACGGCGTTCAAGGGCTCCGACTACCGGGCGATGGTCGAGGAGGTCGACGCGCCGAGCCTCGAGCGCACCGTCTACCTGGGGACGGACGACTGGGACACGCTCCTGTCCGAGCAAGGCGAGCTGCCGGAAGGCCTGCAGTTCGACGACCCGATCAACATCCAGTACACGAGCGGCACCACCGGCTTCCCCAAGGGCGCCACGCTCAGCCATCACAACATCCTCAACAACGGCTTCTTCGTCGGCGAGGGCTGTCGCTACACGGAGCAGGACCGCGTCTGCATCCCCGTCCCCTTCTACCACTGCTTCGGCATGGTCATGGGCAACCTCGGTTGCGTCACCCACGGCGCCTGCATGGTCGTCCCGGCCGAGGCCTTCGAGCCCGCCGCCACGCTCGCCGCGGTCGCCGAGGAGCGCTGCACGTCGCTCTACGGCGTCCCCACCATGTTCATCGCCGAGCTGGCGCTGCCCGACTTCGATGCGTACGACCTGAGCTCGCTGCGCACGGGGATCATGGCCGGCTCGCCGTGCCCCGAGGAGGTCATGCGCCAGGTCATGGACCGCATGCACATGGACGAGGTGACCATCTGCTACGGGATGACCGAGACCTCCCCCGTGTCCACGCAGACGGGCGCCGACGACGCGGTGGACCTGCGGGTCGGGACCGTCGGCCGCGTTCATCCGCACGTCGAGGTCAAGATCGTCGACCATCCGATCGACCGGCGCCTGCGTCGAGCGCGGCGAGCCGGGCGAGCTCTGCACCCGCGCCTACTCCGTGATGCTCGGGTACTTCAACGAGCCGGAGAAGACCGCGGAGGCGATCGACGCCGCCGGCTGGATGCACACGGGCGACCTGGCGACGATGGACGACGCCGGCTACCTGCGCATCGTCGGCCGCTCCAAGGACATGATCATCCGCGGCGGCGAGAACGTCTATCCCGCGCGAGATCGAGGAGTTCCTCTACACCCACGAGGCGGTCGCCGACGTCCAGGTCGTCGGCGTGCCCGACGAGCGCTACGGCGAGGCCGTGGCCGCGTTCGTGATCCTCCGCGAGGGCGCCTCGCTGGATGCCGACGGCGTGCGCGAGCACTGCAAGGGCCGCATCGCGCACTACAAGGTCCCCGCCCACGTGCGCTTCGTCGACGAGTTCCCGATGACCGTCACGGGCAAGGTCCAGAAGTTCAAGCTGCGCGACCTGCTCACGTCCTGAGCGCGCCGCGCGTTGCACCGGTGGTGCTGCCCCCCTTCGCCAGCCTCATCGACGCCCACGGCGACGAGCTGCTCGTCCACGCGCGGCGCCTCACCGACCCGTCCGCCGCCGAGGACGTCCTCCAGGACGCGCTGCTGCGCGCCCTGCGCGCCTACCCGCGCCTGGCCCATGGCGACCACCTCCGCGCCTGGCTCTACCGCGTCACCACCAACGCGGCGATGGACCACCACCGTCGCACTCGCCGCGAGGTCCTGGTCCCCGACCCGCTCGAGATCGCGGCGGAGGATCGAATCCCTCGACGACTTCGAGGTGCGACTCAGGGGCCTGACCCCACAGTCGCATGACACCCTGCGGCTGCGCTTCGTCGAAGACCTCGAGTACGAGGCGATCGCCGCCCGCCTGGACTGCACCCCCGAGGCGGCGCGCCAGCGCGTCTCCTCCGCCCTGCGAACCCTCCGGAGGACCCATGCCCCTGCCTGACACGCTGCTGGACTCCCTGGCCGCCGAGGCGGTCCGCGAGGGCACCGCAGACGCGCTCTACACGCGGGTGCGCACGCCCGATCGGCGACCTGCACCGTCGTCTCCGGGGACCAGGGCATCGTGCGGGTCGGCTTCCACGAGGAGCCCGAGGACGCGATCCTCGCCCAGGCGGCCGCCGGCATCGGCCCGCGGATCCTGCGCGGCAACGCCGAGCTGCGCCGACGTCGCGCGAGCAAGCTGCAGGCGTTCCTGGAGGAGGACGGCGGCGAGCTCGACCTCCCCTACGACCTGCGCCTCGTCCGCTCGCCCTTCCGCCGCCGCGTGCTCGAGGTGCTCGCGAGCGAGGTCCACCGCGGCCAGGCGGTCCGCTACGGCGAGCTGGCCGCGCGGTCGGGCAACCCGAAGGCGGCCCGGGCGGCCGGCACCGCGTGCGCGACCAACCCGGTCCCCATCGTCGTCCCCTGCCACCGCGTGCTGCCGTCCACGGGCGGCGTCGGCTCCTACGGCGGCGGGCCGCCGCGCAAGCGGCAGCTCCTGGAGATCGAGGGCTACTTCTCCTCGATCTGAACGCTGTCGATGACGACCGGGTCCACGGGCATCTCCGTGTTCGGGTCGGTCGGCGTCGTGGCGATCGCGTCCACCGTGTCGTCACCGCTCGGCGAGCCTTCCCCAGCAGCGCGTAGTCGGGCGGCAGGCTCGAATCGGCGGTGACCACGAAGAACTGGCTGCCCGACGTGCCCGCCGGCTCCGTGCCCGTCTTGGCCATGGCGACGACGCCGCGGGCGTAGGTGAGGTCCTTCGGCGGCGCCTCCGTCGACGGAGTAGCCCGGGCCGCCCTGGCCGGTCCCGGTCGGGTCGCCGCCCTGGATGACGAAGCCGGGCGAGATGCGGTGGAAGGTCGTGCCGTCGAAGAACTTCTGCTCGGCCAGCGAGACGAAGCTCGCGCTGGTCTTGGGCGCGCGCTTGACGTCGAGGGTCGATGCGTGAACTCGCCGCAGGAGGTCTTCACGACCGCCGTGTAGGTCTTCTTCGGGTCGAGCTCGTCCGTCGGCTTCTTCGCTCCGCCGTCGGGCTTGGGCTCGGGGGCGTCGACCTTCTGGCAGCCGGCGGCGGCCTGGGTGGCCTCCGGGGCGGCGGTCTTCTCGGCCTTGGCCTCCTTCTTGTCGGAGGCGCCGCAGCCGGCGACGACGAGGGCGATGAGGAGGATGGCGAAGGGGCGCATGCGGCCGCGCAGCATAGGCTCCGAACCTCAATGGAGCAGGACGTTTGCCTCATCGTCAACCCCCACGCCGGCGGCGGCCGCGCGGCCGACCGCCTGCCCGCCGTGGAGGCCGCGCTGCGCGGTCATGGGCTCGCGTTCCGGGTCGAGAGGACGACCTCGATGGACCACGCGCGGGAGCTGGCCCGCACCGCGCGCGACGCGGGCGAGATCGCCGCGGCGATGGGCGGGGACGGCCTCACGGGCGCCGTCGCCCACGAGCTGTCGGGCACGCAGGCGACGCTCGCCGTCATCCCCGGCGGGCGCGGCAACGACTGGGCGCGCAAGCTCGGCATCCCCGCCGAGCCCGAGGCGGCGGTCGCGGTGCTCGCGGCCGGCAACGTCCGGACCACCGACGTCGCGGAGGCCGACGGGCGCACCTACCTGGGCATCGCCTCGGCGGGCATCGACTCCGACGTCCAGGTCATCGCGAACGCGACGCGGCTGCCGCTGGGCGGGCAGGTCTACCTCTACGGGACGCTGCGCGCGCTCCTGCGCTGGAAGCCCGCGCGACTGGACCGTCACCCTCGACGGCGAGACGCGGGAGTTCACCGGCTACTCCGTCGCCGTCTGCAACTCGGGCGTCTTCGGCGGCGGCATGCACCTCGTCCCGGACGCCAGCGTCGACGACGGCCTGCTCGACGTCGTCCTCATCTCCGGCGCCGGCAAGCGCGCCTACCTGGCCAACCTCGCCAAGGTCTTCCGCGGCACCCACGTCCACGACGCCGCCTACACCCGGCTGCAGGCGCGCGAGGTCACGCTTCTCGGCCGACCGGCCCTTCACCGCCTACGCCGACGGCGACCCGATCGCCGACCTGCCCGCCACCTTCCGCGTCGTCCCGCGCGCCCTGCGCGTGCTCGTCCCGTGACCGAGAAGAAGGGTCAGACCCTGCTGTCGCGCCTCGGCGTCGGTGTAGCGGCGGCGAAGGCGGTCGGGCGCCTCTCGCGCGCGGCGGGCCGCGGCGGCGGGACCTCGCTGCCCGGCAAGGTCCTCACCCGCGTCGAGCCGGACGCGATCGGCATGCTGTCCGGGCGCCTGGCCCACGGGTCGGCCGTCATCTCGGCGACCAACGGGAAGACGACGACCGCGGCGATGGTCGCGAGCGTCCTCGAGCGGCGCGGGGCGCGGCTCGTCCACAACCGCGCCGGCGCGAACATGGCCGGGCGGCGTCGCCAGCGCGCTCGCCTTCGAGCACGGGCGACACCGGACTGTTCGAGGTCGACGAGTTCTGGATCCCGCAGCTGCTCGGGCGAGCTCGAGCCGCGCGCGGTGCTGCTGGCGAACCTGTTCCGCGACCAGCTCGACCGCTACGGGGAGCTCGAGACGATCGGCGACCGCTGGGCGGAGGCCGTCCGGACCCTGCCGCCGCGGCACCGGCGCTCGTCCTCAACGCCGACGATCCGCTGATCGCCGACCTCGGCCGCGCGCGGGACGGCGTCGTCTACTTCGGCGTGGAGGACGACTCGCTCGCGCGGCCGGAGATGCAGCACGCCGCCGACTCCAAGCACTGCCGCCGCTGCGGGCACCCGTACACCTACGAGGCGATCTACCTCGGCCACCTCGGCCGCTACCACTGCCCCAACTGCGGCCAGCGCCGCCCGGACCCGGCGGTCGTCGCCCGCGACGTCGAGCTCAGGGGCATCCGGGCCGCGGCGTTCACGCTGGAGACGGCGGGAGGGCTCCGCCCGCGTCGAGGTCCCCCTGCCCGGGCTCTACAACGTCTACAACGCGCTGGCCGCGGCCGCGCTGTGCGAGGCGCTCGGCGCCTCGCTCGCGGAGATCGTCGCCGGGCTGGAGGCCGTCGCCCCCGCCTTCGGGCGCGCGGAGACCCTGCGGATCGGATCCCGACCCGGCCCGCGACACCTCCCTGCTGCTGATCAAGAACCCGGCCGGCGCCAACGAGGTCCTGCGCACGGTCGGGCTGGAGGGCGACGCAGCTGGACGTCCTCGGCGTCCTCAACGACAACATCGCCGACGGCCGCGACGTCTCCTGGGTGTGGGACGCCGACTGGGAGCTGCTCGCCCCGCACCTCGGCCGCATGGTGTGCGCGGGCACCCGCGCCGCCGAGCTGGCGGTGCGGATGAAGTACGCGGGCGTGGACCCGGAGCGGCTGACCGTCATCGAGGGCCTCGAACCCGCGCTCGACGCCGCGCTCGCCGGCGGCACCGGCCCCGCTCTACGTCCTCCCCACCTACACCGCCCTGCTCGAGCTGCGCGAGCTGCTCGCGCGCCGGGGCGAGGCCGCGGAGTACTGGCGATGACGAGCCCCGAGGTCATCTGGCACGAGATCGAGTGCCACGGCTACCTGGAGGACCTGCCGCTGTGGCTGCGGCTGGCCGACGAGGAGGCCGGGCCGATCCTCGACGTCGGCGCCGGCACCGGCCGGGTCTCGCGCGCCGCTGGCCGAGGCCGGCCACGACGTCACCGCCCTGGACATCGACGCGGACCTGCTCGCGCACATCGGCGACGGACGTGAAGCACCGCTCGTCGCCGACGCGCAGGACTTCGCCGGCGGCCCCTTCGGCCTCATCATCGTCCCGATGCAGACCGCTGCAGCTGCTGCCCGACCGCGCCGCGTTCTGGCGCTGCGCGCGCGCCGCGCTCGCCCCGGCGGGCTGGTCGCCGTGGCGATCGCCGACGAGCTGGTGCCCTTCGACGACCCGGACATCCTGCCCGGAGCCCGACGTCGGCGAGTGGGACGGCGTCCGCTACGTCTCGCAGCCCACGGCGGTGCGCGTCGACGACGGCCAGGGCGCGCATCGAGCGGCTGCGCTTCGTCGGCGACGGCCCGCCGGAGCCCGACGTCATCGAGCTCGCCGTCGTCACCGCCGCCGGCCTCGCCGCCGAGGCCCGCGCGGCGGGCCTCTCCCCCGTCCCCGGCGAGCGCATCCCCGCCACGGACGAGCACGTCGGCATCGAGCGTGGTGATGGCACGGTGCTGAGGGTCTGCGCGCTGTACCCGGACCTGATGAACATCTACGCCGACCGCGGCAACCTGCTGTTCCTGCAGCGGCGCTGCGAATGGCGCGGGATCCCGTTCGAGCTCAGCGGCGCCGATCCGGGCGAGCAGGTCGACCCCGACGCGCACGACCTCTTCTACATGGGCGGCGGCCAGGACCGCGACCAGGCGCTGTGCGCGGAGGACCTCGCCACCGTCAAGCGCGACGCGCATGCACGCCGCGGCCGCCGCCGACAAGGTCATCTTCGCCGTCTGCGGCGGCTTCCAGCTCCTCGGCCATTCCTACGAGATGGGCGCCACCACGCTGCCGGGCCTCGGCCTCGTCGACCTGCAGACGGTGCGCTCGGACGAGCCACGGCTGATCGGCAACGTCGCCATCGACACGGGCTTCGGCGTCCTCGCCGGCTTCGAGAACCACGGCGGCCGCACCCACCTCGGGGCCGGCGAGCAGCCGCTCGGCCGCGTGCTCGACGGGCACGGCAACAACGGCCAGGACCGCCAGGAGGGCGTCATCCGCGGCTCCGTCGTCGGCACCTACCTCCACGGTCCGCTGCTGCCCAAGAACGCCTGGTTCGCCGACTGGCTGATCGCCAAGGCGCTCCGCCGCGACGACGCTGGACCCGCTCGACGATGGTCTCGAGACGGACGCCCACACGGCCGCCCGCCGCGCCGCCGGCGTCTAGGGTCCGGCCCATGCGCCGCACCGCCCCTCTCGCCCTGCTCCTGCTGCTCGTCCTCGCCTCCGTCGCGCTCGCGAGCACCAAGACCCTGTCGGCGACGGAGAGCGACGGCCTCGGCTACTCGAAGAAGACGATCACCGTCGGCGCACGGCAAGGTCACGCTGAAGATGAAGCAACCCGGGCTCGAACCACATCGACCACTCGATCGACATCCGCGGCCACGGGCGTCGAACAAGCACTCGAAGGTCGTCTCGCCGGGCGGCACCGCGCCGTCACCGCCAAGCTGAAGAAGGGGACCTACACCTTCTACTGCGAGGTCCAGGGCCACGAGGCCGACGGCATGAAGGGCAAGCTCGTCGTCAAGTAGTCAGGCGGTGCCGGTCGAGCCGAAGCCGCCCTCGGCCCGCACCGACTCCGACAGCGCCTGCACCTCGACCACCTCCGGCGCGGCGACCGCGGCGACGACCAGCTGCGCGATGCGCTCGCCGGCGCTGCACGCGGAAGACGTCCGAGTGGTCCGTGTTGAGCAGCAGGACCTTCACCTCGCCGCGGTAGCCGGCGTCGATCAGGCCCGGCGCGTTGACGAGCGCGATGCCGTGGCGGGCGGCGAGGCCCGAGCGGGGGACGACCCAGCCGGCGTGGCCCTCCGGAAGCTCGATCGCGATGCCCGGTGCGGACCAGCGCGCGCTCCCCCGGGCCGAGCATGACGTCCTCCATCGCGCACAGGTCGTAGCCGGCGTCGCCGGGGTGCGCGCGGCGCGGCAGCACCGCGCGGGGCTCGAGGCGCCTAACCCGCAGCGGTGGCCATCGAGCGACGAAGCGGTCGAACCGCGGGCGCGAGGACCCGCGGCAGCCGCGCCGCCACCCGGACGCCGTCCGGCGTGTCCTCGCGATCGAGGTCGCCCGCCAGCTCGTGCAGGTCGTGCAGCGTCGCGCCGTCGCTGAAGGGGACGAGCAGCTCGACGTCGACCAGCGTGCGCTCGAAGTCCGCGGCGATGCGCTCGCCGAGCTCGTGCACGCCCTCGCCGGTGAGGGCGGACACCAGCACGGCGTCGGGATGGCGGAAGCGGACCGCCTCGCGCGTCGTCGGCGTCCAGCGCGTCGGCCTTGTTGAGGACGAGCAGCCGGTTGCCGTCGGCGCCGATCTCCTCCAGCACGTCGTCGACGGCGCGCAGCATCTCGTCGAGCTCCTCCTCCGGCGCCGAGGCGTCGACCACGTGGAGGAGCAGGTCGGCGCGGATCGTCTCCTCCAGCGTCGCGGCGAACGCCTCCACGAGGCCGTGCGGCAGCTTGCGGATGAAGCCGACGGTGTCCGTGACCAGGTAGGTGCGGCCCTCGATGCGCGTCGTCCGCGTCGTCGGGTCCAGGGTGTGGAAGAGCCGGTCGCGGACGGACACGGACTCCGTGCCGGTGATCGCGTTGAGCAGCGTCGACTTGCCGGCGTTCGTGTAGCCGGCCAGCGCGACGGTCGGCAGGTGCGCGCGCTCGCGCTCGGCGCGCTGGGTCGAGCGGGTCGCCTGCACCTCCTTCAGCCGGCGGCGCAGCGCGGAGATGCGGTCGCGGGCGAGGCGGCGGTCCGTCTCGATCTGCGACTCACCCGGGCCGCGGGTGCCGATGCCGCCGCCGAGGCGCTCGAGGTGGGTCCACAGCCCCCGCATGCGGGCGAGGTTGTACTCCAGCTGGGCGAGCTCGACCTGCAGCTTGCCCTCGGCGGTGTGGGCGTGGTCGGCGAAGATGTCGAGGATGACGCTCGTGCGGTCCAGCACGGGGACGTCGAGCTCCTTCTCGAGGTTGCGCTGCTGGCGCGGGGTGAGCTCGTCGTCGGCGACGGCGAGGTTGGCGTCCGCCGCCTTGATCGCGTGCTTGAGGTCCTCGACCTTGCCCGGGCCGAGGTAGACGTTCGGGTGCGGCGCGTCGCGGCGCTGGACCATCTCCCCGACGGTCGCGACGCCGGCCGTGCGCAGCAGCTCCTCCAGCTCGGACAGGTCGCCGTCGCCGTCCTCGAAGACCCCGAAGGTGTAGGCGCGCTGGCGGGCGCGTGCTGTCGGCTGCTCCACTACCCTTCGAGTTTAGGTGCCGACGAGCGGCGACCGCGAGGGCGGCGGCAGCTTGTCGTAGCGCGGGAGGAGGTCGGCCGTCGGCAGGACGATGACGCCCTCCTGCGGGTCCCCCACCCACGTGCCGAGGCCGGCGGCGAGGCCGTAGGCGGCGTAGGCGGCGGCGCAGGCGTCGAGCTCGTCGAGCGTGCGGTGCCAGAGCCCGCCGTCCTCGTCGACGACGCCCTGCTGCTTGAGCGCGGCGATGCGCTGCTGCAGGCCCCACGGGGTGCGCTTGGGCGACGGGCGGTGGCCGAGCAGCGAGCAGAAGATCGCGTCCGGGTAGGTCTCGAACAGCCGGCCCTGCCCGAGCGCGCTGCCGCCGACGGCCGCCTCGTAGGTCTCCGTCGGCGCGGGCAGGTACTTGCCGAGCGGCTCCAGCGCGCGGAACAGCTGGAAGCCGACGTACATCCACGACTCCCAGGCCGTCTGCGGCTGGCCCTGCTTGGGGACGGGGTACAGCGGCAGGCCCGCGGCGGAAGAGCAGCGCGTCGCAGACCCGCATGCGCTCGTAGCGGCCCTCGGGGACGCCGATCGCGTCGCGGACGGGCGAGCCGGCGGCCAGCAGGTCGAGGCGGTGCCCGGACGGCGCGTCGACGCCGACCACGGCCTCGCCGCGGCCGAAGCCCTCGACCGTGCGGGCGATCTGCTCGACCGTGCCGGGCTCGTAGAAGGTCGCGACCAGCTCCAGGCCGTCGGCGCTGCGGCGCTCGTGGAGGGTCACGAGCTGCTGGTTGCCCGCTCGGGCGGAGACGTCGATGCCGCAGTAGCGCAAGGGGCCGCAGAGTAGCCTGCCCTCCGTGCTCGCCGACCGACTCCTCGAGCTGGTCGACATCCGCTCGGAGTCGCGTCAGGAGGACGCGCTTCTCAGCCCACATTGCAGGGATTCTTGGGACCGGCGGCGCCGAGGTGCTCGATCTCGGGGACGGCTGCCTGCTGGCCCGTCCGGCGGGCACGTCGCCGTCCGTCCTGCTCGCCGGCCACACGGACACCGTGCCGGTGCGCGGCAACCTGCCCGGTCGCCTCGAGGACGGCGTCGTGCACGGCTGCGGCGCCTCCGACATGAAGGCCGGCCTGGCGGTGGCGATCGAGCTCGTCCTGGCCGGGGCGCCCGTCTCCGCGTTGTTCTTCCCCCGCGAGGAGCTGCCGTTCACCGACACGGCGCTGACGCCGCTGCTCGCGCGCGCCCCGGAGGTCCGCGACGCACGCCCTGGCGATCGTCATGGAGCCGACGGACAACACGCTGCAGGCGGGCTGCCTGGGCAACCTCAACGCGCGCTGGACGTTCGCGCGGCGTCGCCGGGCACTCGGCGCGGCCGTGGCTGGCCGACAACGCGATCTCGCCGCGCCGCGGCCGGCGATCGCGGCGCTCGACGCCCACGGGATGCGTCCCGTCACCTTCGACGGGCTCGAGTTCGTCGAGGTCGCCTCCGTGACCAAGATCAACGGGCGGGGTCGCGTTCAACGTCGTCCCGGACACGGTCGGAGTGCGGCCTGAACTTCCGCTACGCGCCCGACCGCTCCCCCGCCGAGCGCGGAGGCGCGGCTGGCCGAGCTGTGCGCCGGGCACGGGGAGCTCGAGATCGTCGGCCACGCGCCGTCGGGCGCCGTGCACGTCAGCCATCCCGAGGTGCAGCGGCTGATCGCCGTCGGCGGCCTGTCCGTCGCCCCCAAGCAGGCGTGGACCCCGGTGGCCGAGCTCACCGCCGCCGGCGTCCCGGCCGTCAACTTCGGGCCGGGCGACCCCGCGCAGGCGCACCGCCGCGACGAGCACGTCCGCGTCGACGCGCTGGAGCGCTCCTACGCGGTGCTGCAGGAGTGGCTGTGCGGCTGAACCCCGTCCTGGAGGACATGCCCGCCTACCCGTTCGCGCGGCTGCGGGTGACGGTGGACGCGCTGCGGGACCGGGGCGTCGAGATCCTCGACTTCGGGATGGGCGAGCCGCGGGAGGAGACGCCGCGCTTCATCCGCGACGCGGTGGCGGGCGCGATCGAGCCGGTGGCGCCCTATCCCGTCGCCACCGGGCTGCCCGAGCTGCGCGCCGCGATCACCCGCTGGATCGCCCGGCGCTTCGGGGTCGACGTCCCGGCGGTGATGCCGACGCTCGGGACCAAGGAGGTCATCTTCTCCCTGGCGAGCGTGATCGACGGGGCCGTCGCGGTGCCCTCCCCCGCCTATCCCGTCTATGAGCGTGGCGCGCTGTTCGCCGGCCGCGAGGTCGTCGAGCTCCCGCTGCGCGCCGAGCACGGCTTCCTCCCGGACCTCGAGGCCGATCCCCTGGGAGCGGATCGGGCTGCTGTGGCTCAACTACCCGAACAACCCGACCGCGGCGGTCGCGCCCCTGGCCTTCTACGAGCGGGCCGCCGCGCTCGCGCGCGAGCACGACGTCCTGCTCTGCTCCGACGAGGCCTACCGCGAGATCTACTTCGGTGAGGAGCCGCCGGCCTCCGTCCTGCAGGTCGGCGACCTCACCAACGTGCTCGCGCTCAACACGCTGTCCAAGCGCTCGGCCATGCCCGGCTACCGGTCGGGCTTCGCCGCCGGCGACCCGGCGGCCATCGCCGCGCTCGCCCGCTACCGCCCCAACACGGGCACGGTCCCCCAGGACTTCGTCCAGCGCGTCTCCGTCGCCGCCTGGGAGGACGAGGCGCACGTGGAGGACATGCGGGCCATCTACCGGGCCAAGCGCGACGTGCTGCTGCCGGCCTGCGCGGCCGCGGGGCTCGAGCACGTCGGCGGGCGACGCGACCATGTTCCTGTGGCTGCGCGACCCGGACGGGGCCGCCGCGCGGCTGCTCGAGCGCGGGCGTCGTGCTCGCGCCGGGCGACTTCTTCGGCGAGGCCGGACGCGGCTACGCGCGCCTGGCGCTCGTCCCGCCGCTCGCGGTCTGCGAGCGGGCGGCCTCAGTCATTGGCATGGAGGGCGGCGTTCAGCCCGCCCCATGAGCCGGTCCGCTGCGACCGCCTCGAGCCGCCCCGTCACCGAGTGGCGGCGGAAGAGCAGGTCGGGCTGGCCGGACAGCTCGCGGCCCTTGGCGGTCTCGCCGTCGGGCAGCGTGATCACCGAGCCGGCGGTCACGTAGACACCCGGCCTCGACGACGCTGCGGTCACCGAGGGAGATGCCCAGGCCCGCGTTGGCGCCGATCAGGCAGCCCTCGCCGACCGAGATGACGTCCTTGCCGCCGCCGGAGAGCGTCCCCATGATCGACGCGCCGCCGCCGACGTCGGAGCCGTCCCCGACCACGACGCCCGCGCTGATGCGTCCCTCCACCATCGACGCGCCGAGGGTGCCGGCGTTGTAGTTGACGAAGCCCTCGTGCATGACGGTCGTGCCGCTGGCGCAGATGCGCGCCGAGCCGGACGCGGTTGGCGTCGGCGATGCGCACGCCCTCCGGCGTGACGTAGTCGGTCAGGCGCGGGAACTTGTCGAGGCCGTGGACCTGGATGGGGTCGGGGCTGCCGAGCCGGATCGTCTCGAGGTCGGCGGGGTCGACCGGCCCGCGGTTCGTCCACGCGTTGTTGGGCAGGACGCCGAAGATGCCGTCGAGGTTGACCTCGTGGGGCTTGACGATCGTCATGGAGAGCAGGTGCAGGCGCAGGTAGACGTCCGGCACGTCCTGCGGCGGGGCGTCGAGGTCGATCTCGACGCGCACCGGGCCGGCGCGGGTCGTACTTGGCGAACGGGACGGGCCGCGTCGGCTCGATCGCCGAGCGCGGGAACCAGGTGTCGATGATGCGGTCGCCGGAGTAGGTGGCGAGACCGTCGGCTTTGACTCGGCTCATGCGTCGAGCCTTCCCACGAACTCCGTGCTCAACTCGCCCGCGTAGATGGGCTCGGCCCAGCCCGTGAGGTCGACGTGCAGGTCCTCGGCGACGTCGACCTCGAGCTCGCCCCCGTCGAGCACGACCGTGACGGGCGAGTCGCCGCCGCGCACGACGTGGGCGATGGCCGCCCCGGAGGCGCCGGTGCCCGAGCTCAGCGTCTCCCCCACGCCGCGCTCGAAGATGCGCGCGCGGATGCGGTCGGGCGCGAGCTCCGTCCAGAAGGAGACGTTGGTGCGGTTGGGGAAGCGCGGGTCGGTCTCGATCGGCCGGGCCGATCGCTGCGAGGTCGAGCGCCTCCGGGTCGTCGACGCGGATCGCGCACTGCGGGTTGCCGATGGTCAGCGACTGGTAGCGGAAGCCGCCGGGCAGCTCGCCCGTCTCGATCAGCTGCGCGCGGCCCATGTCGACGCGGCAGGTCGTGGGGCCGGTGATCGTCGGCCGGATCTCCCCCGCGGCGGTCTCGATGGAGAACGTGTCCTGGTCCGTCCAGTGGCGGCGCAGGTAGAGGATGGCGATGCGGGCGCCGTTGCCGCTCAGCTCGGCCTCCGAGCCGTCGGGGTTGTAGATCCGCAGCCGGGCGACGAAGCCCGGGCTGGGTCGGCGGGCTGAGGGCGAGGACGCCGTCGCTGCCCGGGCCGAAGTGCGGGTCGCACAGCCGCCGCGCCGCCTCCGGGGCGAGGGCGTCCCGCTGGATGACGAGGTAGTCGTTGCCTAGGGCCTGCCACTTCTCGAAGCGCACTCCGTCAGTATCGCCTGTGCGAGCGCCTCGGGGTCGGCGTCAGTCGCGTCGAGGTGCAGGACGCCGGGCAGCTTGCGCAGCCAGGTGAGCTGGCGGCGGGCGTAGCGGCGGGTCGCCTGCTTCATGCCGTCGACGTCGTCCGCGCAGCAGGTGGTCGAAGCCGAGCGCCTTGCGGGCGGTGGGTCCGGCGCCGGCGGCGTCCGCTCGCCGGACCTCGTCGTGGACCCCGGCGGCGACCATGGCGTCCACGCGGGCGTCGATGCGCGCGTCGAGGCGGTCGCGGTCCATGGTCAGCGCGGCGAGGACGGTCGGGTGCCGGGTCTGCGCCGTCCACAGCTGGTCGCCGCCCGGGCGGCTCGTGGCCGGCGGCGATGAGCTCGAGCGCGCGGGTGATGCGGATGCCGTCGGCGGGGTCGATGCGCGCGCGCGACGTCCGGCGGGCAGCTCCGCGTGCAGGCCTGGCGGCGCCCTCGTCGTCGAGGCGCCGCTGCAGCGCGGCGCGGACCTGCCGGGTCGGGCGGCGGGCGCAGGTCGAGCTCCGCGAGCGCCGCGCGGAGGTAGAGGCCGGTGCCGCCCGACGACGATCGGCCGCCGCCCCGCTGCGATGAGGCCGTCGATCTCCGCGTGGGCGAGCGCGGCGTACCGGCCGGCGCTGAAGGTCTCCGTGACCGGGACGATGCCCTGCAGGCGGTCGCCCGCGTGGGCGCCGGTGAGGATCGGCAGGCCGGCGTAGATCTGCAGCGCGTCGGCGGCCACCGTCTGCGGGTCCTCCCCTCGCGCGCGCAGCCGCGCCGCGACCGCGCCTGGGCGACCGTCCGTCTTCCCGACGCCGGTGGGCCCGAAGATCGCGATGATCGGCAGCGCGGGCATCGCGGTAGTTTGCCGCGCCATGGAGACTCAGCGGAGTCGCGTCCTGCTCACGGGCGCCACGGGCGGGCTCGGGCACGCCATCGCGCGGGCGCTCGCGGGCCGCGGCGCCGAGCTCGTGGTCACCGGCCGGCGCACGGACGTGCTCGAGCCGCTCGCCGCCGAGATCGGGCGGGCGCGCGGTGGCGTCCGACCTCGCCGATCCCGCCGCGGTCGACGCGCTCGTCGCCGAGGCCGGCGACATCGACATCCTCGTCGCCAACGCCGCGCTGCCCGGCAGCGGCCCCGTGCTCGACTACTCCGTGGACGAGATCGACCGCGCGCTCACCGTCAACCTCCGGGCCCCGATCATGCTCGCCCGCGCCTCGGCGAGCCGATGGCACGCGCGGGGCCGCGGCCACATCGCTCTTCATCTCCTCCCTCTCGGGCAAGGCCGCGTCCCCGGGCTCGGGCATCTACTCGGCGACGAAGTTCGGGATGCGCGGCTTCGCGCTCGGCCTGCGCGAGGACCTCATCGGGACCGGCGTCGGCGTGTCCGTCGTCTACCCCGGCTTCATCCGCGGCGCCGGGATGTTCGCCGAGTCGGGGACGGAGCTGCCGGGCTTCGTCGGGACCAGGACGCCCGAGCAGGTCGGCGACGCCGTCGTGAAGGCCGATCCAGCGACGACCGGGCCGAGATCTCCGTCGCGCCGCTGGGCCTGCGCGCGGGCACCGCGCTCGCGGGCCTCATGCCGGCGAAGGTCAACGCCATCCAGCGCCGCCTCGGCGCGCAGAAGATCGCCGACCAGATGTCCGAGGGACAGCGGAGCAAGCGATGAACGACAAGGTCAACCTCGCCGAGAAGTTCGCGCTGCTCGACGGGCTTCTACGAGCCCGGCATCGTCGGCTACCTCAACGACTACAAGCTGCAGATCGTCAAGGTCAACGGCTCGTTCGTCTGGCACAAGCACGACGAGACGGACGACTTCTTCCTCGTCATCTCCGGCCGGCTGACGATCCACCTGCGCGATCGCGACGTGGTGCTGGAGCCCGGCGAGCTGTTCGTGGTCCCGCGCGGCGTCGAGCACTGCCCGGAGGCCTTCGAGGAGACGCACGTCCTGCTCATCGAGCCGAAGGGACGCCGAACACCGGCGACGCCGGCGGCGACATGACCGCGGAGCCGCGCGAGCTCTAGCTGCGGCGGGCGATCTCGCGCTCGCGGGTGAAGCCCTCCTGCGCGAGCGAGCCGATCGCGGCGAGGATCTCGTCCGCCAGGCGCGGGCCGTCGGACTCGTTGTCCGGCGTGGCCGTGATGCGGACGACGACCTCGTCGGAGTCGACCTCCTCGAGGTCGATGCGCGGCTCGGTGCGCGTCGGGGTGCGGACGGCGTTCTCGATCAGGCGCTGCACGTCCGACGGCTTGACGTCCGGCCGCAGGCGGGCGCGCAGGTCGACGCCGGACGGCTCGCGCAGCGGCACCACCGCGGCGGAGAGGACGACGTTGTTCGGGATCATCATCGTGTCCTCGCCCTGGGCGAAGGTCGTGTAGAGCAGGCCGTGGGAGGCGACGACGCCCTCGATCTGCCCGGCGACGCCGCCGGCCTGCAGGCGCACGCGGTCGCCGACGCGGAACGGCTGGGCCGAGATGAGCACGAGCCCGGCGATGACGTTGCCGAGCGTCTGCTGGGCGGCGAGACCGAAGACGACGGCGAAGACGGCACCACCGACGGCCAGCGTGCCCGGTGTCGATGCCGGCGACGCTCAGCACCATCAGCAACGTGATGACCAGCAGCGTCAGGCGCAGGAAGAAGCCGATCGTCCCGGCGGTCGCCGCGTCCATGCGCCGGTTCATCCACGGGCCGGTGCCGCGGCCGATGTCCCGCGCCAGGCGGTAGCCGAGGAAGGCGATGACCAGGGCCACGCCGTAGCGGACCGGCTGTCTGGAGGTCGCGGTCGAACCACTCCTGCCGGTTCTGCGTTGACCAGGACGGCGCCGACGATCAGCGGGATCAGCAGCAGCAGCTCGCGCCGGGCCCGCCTGCGACGCGTTGAGGGCCTGGATGGTCAGGGTGCGCGCGCCGGGGCGCAGCACGGGCTCTTGGGGCTTGCGAAGACGCATCGTCCTTCGTGTACCCGGCCTGCGCGCGAACACGCCAGCCGTGACCCGGCGCACACGTCTGCCGATCAGAACAGCTTCTCCTGCAAAGCGGGCACTTCCCGTGGTCCCGGCGGCACCGCGTGCCGCCACCCCGTGACCGGCTTGTTGCAGCGCCGCACCGCGCTGGAACCGTCGCGCCACCTCCGCCTTGCGACGGCACGCGCGTCAGCCGCCGCAGATGCTGCTCCGTCGCCGCCTTGTCCGCCGGCGCGAGCCGCGACCGCCGCCCGTACAGGCGCTCGTAGAGCGGCACGAGGTCCGGCCGGTCGCGCCGCAGCCAGCCCATGAACACGTCCTTCGTCGATCCCGCGAGGAACAGCGCCTGCCCGCCGATCGTCCGCGCGCCCGCCTCCTGGCAGGCGGCGACGATCGCCTCCACCTGCTCCGCCGAGTCGTTGATCCCGGGCATCAGCGGCGCCACCAGCACCCCCGTCGGCACCCCGGCCGCGTTGAGCTTCGCCACCGCCTCCAGCCGCTTGCGCGGGTGCGGCGTGTGCGGCTCCGTCGCCCGCCACGCCTTCTCGTCGAGCGTCGGGATGGACAGGCACGCGCTGAAGTCGGTCACCTCCACGAGCTCCAGGAACAGCTCCAGGTCGCGCAGCAGCAGCGGCGACTTCGTCAGCACCGAACACGGGTTGCGCGCGTCGCGCAGCACCTCGAGGATCCCGCGCGTCAGCCCGTAGCGCTTCTCCACCCACTGGTACGGGTCCGTGTTCGTCCCCAGCGCCACGTGCTCCCCGCCCCACGACGGCCGCCGCAGCTCCGCCCGCAGCACCTCCGGCGCGTTGACCTTGACGATGATCTGCTCGTCGAAGTCCTTCCCGGCGTTCATCTCCAGGTACTCGTGCGTCGGCCGAGCGAAGCAGTTGTGGTGCACGACACCATCGGCGACGTAGTCGCCCGTGCCGGTGGTGATGTCGTAGAGCCGCATCGCCTCCCCCAGCGGCTCGATGGAGACGACGCGCAGGTCGGCGGCCGACTTGAGCGCCTGGCCCTCGATGTCCCGCTTGCGGGTGATGGCCGGGTCGGTGAGGTGGAAGAAGCGCAGCTGCTCCTTCAGGCCGCCCCGCAGCCGGACGGTGCGGCAACGATTCGGCCTGCCGTGGTCCTCGAGCACAGCTTCGAACCCGAAGGTCGCGAAGGCATTGAGCGTGCGCGCCAGGATCTCGTCGTCGCAGTTGGCGATGCGTAACGCGCTGACCTTCGAGCACGAGCCCTCCGCGTCGAAGATCCCGGCGAGGAAGCCGGCCTGCCACCCGCGCGTCGGGGCCCCGGGCCATGCGATCAGGTCAGTGATCTGCTCGATGTGACCGCGGGCGGAGGTACGGATCGCGGCGGATGCTCGATGGCGGGCGGTCGCGGCGCTGAAGGCGAAGCGGGTGGTCTGGATCTCCTCGGCCTCGAGGTAGGCAGCCGTGCGGTTCAGCGCCTCGTCGTCAACCAGGGCAAGACGGAAGCGGTGCACGGTTCCATGGGCTCGGCCCGCACGTTCGTAGTGGTAGGTCGCAAGGTTCGCGTCGCCGCGCACCATGCCGCAGAGATAGCCCCGGCGGTAATCGGCGTCCCGGGGAACGGGGTCGGCGAAACCTCCGGTGCCGAGGAGCTGGTTCGACATCGTCAGGTACGGCCGCTGCTCCGGCCCGTTCATGGTCCCGGTGACGTACTTCCAGCCGCGGCTCTTTGTGAGCAGACGGTGATCGCCGCTGGTGATGAGCGCCGTCCCGTCGGCGAGCATCGTTCTGTAGGCGGGCTTGATGGAGGACCAGTGGTCCTTGACCACGGTCCGCGTGTAGCGCCGGTACTTGCCGTCGAAGGTGGTCCCGTAGATCTCGTCGCCCATCCGAAGATCCGCCATCCGTCGCGTCCGGCCGGAAGCAAGCAGCACCTGCGTGTCCGGTCCGGCGCAATAGGTGCAGGAATGGACGCATCCGCGGTACGGGTTGACCGTCCAACCGAACGGCATCTTGGAAGCGCCCGGGACGCGGTTGAGGGCCGACTTCGCGTGGACCTCGTGGAAGCGGGCGTTCAGCGCTTCCGGTGCGTCGAAGGTGCGAACGACGGTGCCGCGCGTCCAGACCCGGCAACCGGGTCTCGGTGTCCTTGGTCGCGATCTGCTCATGCCAGCGCACGAACACATGTTCGCACACGACCCGGACGGCAACACGTCAGCTGGTGCGGCGCAGAAGCGCGTAGCTGTCCGACGGCGAGGCCAGGTGCACGAGGACCTGCTGGCGGTCGCGCACCTTCCGCCAGGCGTCTGCGGTGAGGCGGACCCGGACCGTCTCCGTGGTACCGGCGGGGATGCGGTAGGCCTTCGCCTCGATGCGGCCGCCGCGGACCCGGCCGGTGCACGGCTGCCCTTCCGGCGCGTGCAGGCAGCGCACCGGCACGGAGAACGTCCGCCGCAGCGGCATCCGGCGGCTGGAGGTGATGTAGGCGTCCGAACGCGTGCAGCCGGTCCCGGTGTACGCCGTCGCCGGCCCATCGGCGATCGGCGTCACCATCGCGCATCCGGAGACGTCGGCGAGCAGGTCGTCCGCCGATCCCGAGGCGTCGAGGATGGCGCGCGCCTCCACGCCGAGACGCCGTTGCGACCCGTCCGGCTCGACCACGGAGCTCCGCGTGGACACGATCTCGCTGGTGCCCCGGTCGACCTGCTCCCGCGCGACGACGATCCGGTCGCCCGCCCAGGCGACGGTGCCGGCGCGGGCTTCCAGGCGGCGCAGGGCCCCGTCCGGCGACAGGACGGCCAGCCTGCGGTCCTCAGCGAGGCCACCACCGCGCCGTCCGCGCGAAGGTCGAGGTCGTTCATGCGCTCCGGGCAGCTTCACGGTGCGCAGCCGCTCACCGGTGCGCCAGTTCTCGACGACGAGCGTCTTGGGCGCCAGCTCCTCGAGCTCCTCCTCGCTCTCGGACTGCCCGAAGGCCACGAGGTCGCCGGCGAAGTGGATCTGGGAGACGACGCCGGGGAGCTTCACCTCACGTCGGGAGCCGTCCGGCGCCAGCGCCACCGTTCGGTCCTCGGTGGACAGGATCACGTCGTCCCCGGCGACGTCGACGGCGAACACGCCGGCGCTGTCGGGCACGGGCGCGAGCGTCCCGCCGGGCGTGCCGGTGTACAGCTGCGAGGCCTCGGGCACGCCGTTCTTCTCCGTCCGGACGAGGGTCGCGACGAGATCGCCGGAGGCCGCCGTCACGACGTCGACGAGACGGTTGGCGGGAACCGGGGCGGTCAACAACGTGCGGGCCGGACCGCCGGACAGGGGTGCGGCGGTCACGGTGATGGTCCTGCTGGTCGAGCGCGTCAGGATCGCGTCGGCACCGGCGCGGGCGACGTGGTCCGCGCGGCCGAGGGCCAGCGGGGAGGCGCCTGCGGTGGCGGGCAGCGCGAGCAGGAGCAGGGCCGTGAGACGAAGCATGGCCGGGTCCTACCCACCGGACCTAAGGGATGCTTCAGGCTCAGCGCAGGGTCGCGAGCAGTGACGCCTCGCCCGCGAGCGTCTGCGAGGTCGCGGCGGTGATGGCGACCGGAACGGTGTCACCCGGCGCGGCGATGCCGGTGAAGTTGACGACCTTGCCGTGGCGGGAGCGCCCGCGCAGCTTGGACGGGTCCGTCCGCGACGTCCCCTCGACCAGCACGTCGAGCGTGCGCCCGACGAAGCGCTGCGAGCGCTCCCTCGCCCGCCGCTGGACGGCCTCGACGAGCCGTTCCATCCGCGCGACGCTCTCCTCGTGCGGGACGCGGTCGCCGAACGCCGCCGCCTCCGTGTCGCGCCGCGGCGAGTAGATGAAGGTGAAGGCGCCGTCGAAGCCGACCTCCTCGACCACCGCGAGCGTCTCCGCGAAGTCGGCCTCCGTCTCCCCCGGGAAGCCGACGATGATGTCCGTCGTGATCGCGCAGTCGGGGACGTGCTCGCGGATCAGCGCGACGCGGTCCAGGAAGCGCTCGCGCGTGTAGGTGCGGCGCATGCGCTTCAGCACCCGGGTCGCGCCGGCCTGCAGCGGGAGGTGGATGTGCTCGCACAGGCTGTCGAGCTCCGCGTGGCAGCGGATGACGTCCTCCCCCATGTGCGACGGGTGCGGGCTCGTGTAGCGGATGCGCTCGACGCCGTCGATCGCGTCGACCGCGCGCAGCAGCTCGGCGAAGGTGCGCTTCTGCGGCCGCAGCCGGGTGCCGTAGGAGTTGACGTTCTGGCCGAGCAGCGTGACCTCGGTGACGCCGTCGCCCGCGAGCCGGGCGACCTCGTCGACGAGCTCGTCGAACGGCCGCGACACCTCGAGGCCGCGCGTGGACGGCACGATGCAGTACGAGCAGACCATGTTGCAGCCGGCGGAGATCTGCACCCAGCCCTGGAAGTCCCGCGCGCGCTTGGCGGGCAGGTGGCCGGTGAAGCCCTCGAACTCGAAGTAGCCCTGGGCGGTCAGGGAGTCGGAGGTCAGGAACTCGGCGAGCTTGTGCACCTGGCCGGGCCCGAAGGCGACGTCGACGAACGGGTAGTCGCGGAAGACCTGGTCCTTGACCGACTGCGCCCAGCAGCCGCCGACGCCGATGACCCGCTCCGGATCGCGCCGCTTGAGCGCGGCCGCCTCGTGCAGGCGCGACACGAACCGCTCGTCGGCCTTCTCGCGGATGGAGCAGGTGTTGAAGAGGATCAGGTCGGCGTCCTCGCGCTCGGGCGTCTCCGCGTAGCCGATCGACTCGAGCATCCCCTTCATCCGCTCCGAGTCGTGCTCGTTCATCTGGCACCCGAAGGTGGTGACGTGGAAGCGCTTCACGGTCGCCCGAATATAGGTTGCGGTGATGAAGCGGATCGCCGTCCTGCTCGTGCTGCTCCTTCCTGCCTCCGCAGCGGCCAAGGCCGATCCGGCACGGTTCGTCAACCCCTTCAACGGGACGCAGGCGGGCGCGGCCGACTACGGGACGGGCGGCGGCGCGGGCAACACGTTCCCGGGCGCGACAGCGCCGTTCGGGATGGTGCAGTTCAGCCCCGACACGTCGCCATCCATCGACGCGTTCGGCGGCGGCTACTCCTACGTCGACGCGAAGATCAAGGGCTTCGGCCTCAAGCACATGAGCGGCCCGGGCTGCGCGGCCTACGAGGACGTCCCGATCATGCCGACCACGCAGCCGGTCGAGGGCGTCGCTCGTCAAGCCGCTGAGCACGGACCTCGCGGAGCGCTACACGACGGGCTTCGACCACGAGGACGAATCGGCCGCGCCCGGCGACTACCGCGTCCGCCTCGCCGACGGCATCGACGCCGAGCTGACGGCGACCACCCGCGCCGGCGTCGCCGCGGCTGCGGTTCCCGGCGGGCAGGCCGGCGAGCGTGCTCGTCAACGCGGCCGGCGCGGTCACGGGCACGCGGCGACGCCGACGTGAACATCGACCCGGGCGCCCGGGAGATCTCCGGCTCGGCCTCCAGCGGGAACTTCTGCTTCGCCAACAACCGCTACCGGCTCTACTTCGCCGCGCGCTTCAGCCGGCCGTTCAAGCGCTACGGGACCTGGAAGCAGGCAGCTGACGCTGCCGGGCTCGAAGCACGCCGACGACCGCGTCCCGGGCGGGCAGGCGACGCGTCTACACGCCGATCGCCGGCGGGCCGAACGAGATCAAGGGCGAGGGCATGACGGCGCAGACGGGCGCCTACGCGGGCTTCGACCCCGGTCAGACGGTGGAGGTGCGCGTCGGCGTCTCGTTCGTGAGCGTGGCCGGGGCGCGGGCCAACCTCGAGCAGGAGACGCGACCGGCGCGGCTTCGAGGCCCTGCGCACGCGGCGCGCGCAAGGCCTGGAACGGGATGCTGGACCGCATCCGGGTCGGCGGCGGCGGCCGACGAGGACAAGCGGCGCTTCTACACGCAGCTCTACCACTCGCTGCTGCACCCGAGCGTCGCCAGCGACACCGACGGCCGCTACCGCGGCTTCGACGACGGCGTCCACCACGCCGGACCGGCCACGCTACGCCGACTTCTCGGGCTGGGACACCTACCGCTCGCAGATGCCGCTGGTGGCGATGCTCGCGCCGCGCCGGGCGGCCGACATGGTCTCCTCGTTGGTGGCGGCGGCGCAGGAGAGCGGCGCGCTGCCCAAGTGGTCGCAGGCCAACTCGCACACCCACACGATGGTCGGGGACCCGGCCGACCTGCTGATCGCCGGGGCCTACGCGTTCGGCGCGCGGTCCTTCGATGCGCGGGCCGCCCTCGCGGCGATGGTCAAGGGCGCGACGGAGTACGGCAAGGCGACGTCCGCCCCCGACTACTACCAGCGCCAGGGCCTGCCGGACTACCTGGCCAAGGGCTACGTCCCCTACGAGCGCAACGCCGACTCCATCGCGTCGGTCTTCGCCCCGAGTCGGTGTGGGGCGTGGCCTCGACGACGCTCGAGTACGCGCTCGCCGACTACGGCATCGCGCAACTGGCCGGCGCGCGCTGCGACGCGGGCGTGGCGGACACGTTCGCGAAGCGCGCAGGTAACTGGCGCAACGTCTTCGACCCCGCCGGCGGATACGTGATGCCGCGCAACGCGGACGGCAGCTTCCGGGTGCAGGACGCCGGCGAGCGGCGACGGCTTCGTCGAGGGCAACAGCGCGCAGTACACGCTCTTCGTCCCCCATGATCCGGCCGGGTTGTTCGACGCCCTGGGCGGGACGCAGCAGGCCCGGGCGCGGCTCGACACCTTCTTCACCGACCTCAACGCCGGCCCGGCGGCGCCGCACGCGTTCCTGGGCAACGAGCCGACCCTCACCACCCCGTGGCTCTACACGTGGGCGGGGCAGCCGTACAAGGCGCAGGAGATCGTCCGCAAGGCGATGCTCTCGCTCTACGCCGACACCCCCGCCGGGATGCCGGGCAACGACGACCTCGGCTCCATGGCGTCGTGGTGGGTGCTGAGTGCGGTGGGCCTCTACCCGGCGGTCCCGGGGACGGACGTCCTGACCATCGGCAGCCCGCTCTTCAAGCGCACGGACATCCGGCTCGCTCGCGGCACCCTGCGGATCCGCGCGCCGCGGGCCGGGCGGGCGCGGCCGTACGTCGCCGGGCTCCAGCTCAACGGGAAGCGCTTCGGGCGCGGATGGCTGCGCTTCAGCCGCCTCGCGCGCGGCGGTCGGCTGCGGTTCGCGCTCAGCGACGCCCCCACCCCGGGCTTCGGCGCGGTGACGAAGGCGCCGGCCTTCCCGCCCCCCAGCTGCTAGCGCAGCAACGCGAGCGCGATCAGCAGCGCAGGGACCGCCGGCGCGATCAGGCACATCCGCCACCCGGGCCGTGCCGTGTCGCCGGTGGCGGCGACGCGTCCGAGCCAGGCGACGGCGATCGTCAGCGCGATGGCCGCCGCGCCGGCGAGGACGCTCAGGACGGCGGCGGTGCTGTCCGGCCCGCCGCTGCCCTCCCCCTCGGCGCTGTAGGCGAAGAAGAAGATGGCGAGGAAGGCGGCGAAGCCGAACGCGGCGAGCAGGACGGCGGCAAGCACGGCCGCGCCGACCCGGAAGGGCCCCTCAGCGCGCGTAGTCGGTGGCACGCGACTCCCGGATCACGGTGACCTTGATCTGCCCGGGGTACTCGAGCTCCTTCTCGATCTCGCGGGCGATCTCACGGGAGAGCAGGACAGCACCGTCGTCGTCGAGGGCGCCCGGGGTCGAGCATCACGCGCACCTCCCGGCCGGCCTGCATCGCGTACACCTTGCTGACGCCGGCGTGGCGGGTGGCGATGTCCTCCAGGTTGCGCAGCCGCTTGACGTAGGACTCGAGCGACTCGCCGCGAGCGCCGGGCCGGGCGCCGGAGAGGGCGTCGGCGGCCTGGACGATGACCGCCTCGACGGTCTGGGGCTCGACCTCGTTGTGGTGGGCCTCCATCGCGTGGGCCACGGCCTCGGGCTCGCCGTGCTTACGGGCGAGGTCGCCGCCGACGAGCGCGTGCGGGCCCTCGATCTCGTGGGAGACGGCCTTGCCGATGTCGTGCAGCAGGGCGGCGCGGCGCGCGGTCTTGGCGGAGGCGCCGAGCTCGTCGGCCATCAGCGCCGCGAGGTTGGCGACCTCGACGGAATGGGCGAGCACGTTCTGGCCGTAGCTCGTGCGCCAGCGCAGGCGGCCGAGGATGCGGATGAGCTCCGGGTCCAGGTGGCCGACGTTGGCCTCGAAGGCGGCCTCCTCGCCGCTGGTGACGATGTGCTCCTCGAGCTCGGAGCGGGCCTGGTAGAAGGCCTCCTCGATGCGGGCGGGATGGATGCGGCCGTCCTGCAGGAGCTTGTCGAGGGTCATGCGCGCGACCTCCCGGCGGACGCCGTCGAAGCCCGACAGCACGACAGCGCCGGGCGTGTCGTCGATGATGAAGTCGACGCCCGTGAGGGATTCGAGCGCGCGGATGTTGCGCCCCTCGCGGCCGATGATGCGGCCCTTCATGTCGTCGCTGGGCAGCGGGACGACGGACACGGTGGTCTCCGTGGCGTGACCGGCCGCCATGCGCTGCATGACGACGGAGAGGATGTTGCGCACGCGGCGGTCGGCCTCGCGCTTGGTCTCGAGCTCGACCTGGCGGACGAGGCGGGCCTGGTCGTGGCGCAGCGTGTCCTCGAGGTCCTTGAGCAGCATCGCCTTGGCCTGGCTGACGCCGAGGCCGGCGATGTCCTCCAGGCCCCGGATGCGCTCGTCGCGGAGGGCGTCGAGGCCGGCCTCGCGCTCGGCGACGCGCTGCTCGCGAGCGGCCAGCTCAGCGGCGCGGCGCTCGAGCTCGTCCGCGCGGGCCGCGGCGCGCTCGTCCGTCGGCGGGGGCGCCGCGCCGTTCGCGACGGCGGCGTTCGGGACCGACACGTCGCGGGTGGTGGTGGTGGCGGCGGCAGGGCCGAGCCGGCGCACCAGGATCAGCACCCCGCCGATGATGGCCGCGGCCAGCACCCCTGCACCCGCCAGGATGACCACCGCGACTCCGTAGCTCATTTGTTCGATCCTCTCCGCACCGCGGCCAGGGGCCGCAGCCGTTTGAGTTGCATGAAGTTGGATCGACAGCCGGGCTCGCGCTCTCGAAGCGCGCAGGCCAGCTCGTGGCGGCCGGATGGCCGCGGGGTGTCACGTGGGTGTCAGGTGCGCAGCGGGGTCGTGCTCAGGGGTCGTGGGTCGGGGTGCCGCTGGGTGTCAAAAGCGGCGGATTAGCTGGCGGTTTCTCTCGGTCGCGAGCGACCGGTCTGTCGGTCTTCGGACATCGTATTACCGGGGGGTGCGCTCTGCAATCCCGGCGAGATTGCGCAGCTGCCGGCGCGCCATCACGAGGTCCAGGCCGGGCAGCACGGCGGCCCGGAAAGCCTGCTCCGGACGGGATCCGGGGTGCGCGACGCGCATGCGCATGACGATGCGTCCGGGCGCTGCGGCGTAGGTGATCGCGCAGTGCCCGAAGGACCGGCCGCCCGTCGCGATGGTCAGGTGCTCGCCGGGCGTGAAGGCGGCGAGGCGGAACACGTGGGCGAAGCGCTGGCCCAGCTCGAGCTGCTCGAGGCCCGGAGTGAGCGTCTGCGGGCTGCGCCGGCCGAGGTTGTCGATCCAGTCGTAGCTGTAGGGCGCCGCGCGCAGCTGACACAGCCACCGGAACACCACGTCGGGCGCGGCCGCGGTGTCGACCGCGCGCGTGATGAGCTGCCCGTCCGGCACGAGGTCGTCGCAGGGCAGGCGCCACTCCCGCTCCGCCGCGGTGGTCCCCCAGTGCTCGAGCATGGGGGCGGCGGCTCAGTCGAACTCGCCGACGCCGCAGTAGCGGCGCAGCACGTCGAGTGAGAGCTCGAGCTCGTAGCCCTTGCGGACCAGGACGCCGAGTGCCCGGTTGCGGTCGCGCGCGTCCTCCGGGGCGATGGGGAACCGCCGGCGCAGGAGCGCCATGGCGGCGTCGCGCTCGTCCTCGGCGGGCTGGGCCTCCACGGCGGCCTCGATGTGGTGACGGGCGATCCCCAGGGCGCGCAGCTTGCGCGTGATGCGCTCGGCGCCCCAGCCGTCCAGGTTGCGGCGGTCCTCGGCGAAGCGCTGGGCGTAGGAGGCGTCGTCCACCCAGCCGCCCTCCGTGAGCTCGCCGAGGACGGTGGCGACCTCCTCGGGACCGCAGCGCTTGCGCTCCAGCAGCCGCTGCAGCTCCGCCTCCGTGTGCTCGCGCCGGTTGAGCGCGGCCCACGCCAGGTCCCGCGCGTGCTGCAGGCGGACCTGCGGGTCGACCAGTCGCTCGCCGGCCGTCACGCGGCCAGGAGGTCCGCCGTCCCCCACTTGATCGCGCCCGGCAGCGCGGCGCCGTCCAGACGGCGCGAGGCGCACACCGGACGGGTGGTCCACCGTGGCGGAGCGGCGAGCGCGAGGGCCGCCACCGATGCACGGGTCTCGAACGCCGCCGGGGCGGGCGCCGCGACCGGCGCAGGCAGCGCGGCCGCGTGGGCGGACGTCGTGCCGCTACGCACCGGCCCGAGCGACCGCGAACCGCAGACCGGCCGCGTCGCCCACCGCGCGCCCGGGATGATGATCATGCCGCGACGACGTCGGCCATCGGGGCGTCCTGCGCCGTCTCCGGCGGCAGGTCGGAGGCGTCGCGCGAGACGCCGAGCGCCGCGTAGATCTTGTCCTCGATCTCCAGCCGCATCTCGGGGTGCTCGTCCAGGAAGCCCTTGGCGTTGTTGCGGCCCTGGCCGAGGCGATCCTCGCCGTAGGAGAAGAACGAGCCCGACTTGGTGACGATGTTGTGCTCGATCCCGAGGTCCAGGATGCAGCCCGAGGTGGAGATGCCCTGGCCGAACTCGATGTCGAACTCCGCCTGGCGGAACGGCGCCGCGACCTTGTTCTTGACGACCTTGACGCGGACGCGGTTGCCCACGGCCTCCGTGCCGTCCTTCAGCGTCTCGATCCGGCGGATGTCCAGCCGCTGCGACGCGTAGAACTTCAGCGCGCGACCGCCCGGCTGCGTCTCCGGCGAGCCGAACATGACGCCGATCTTCTCGCGGATCTGGTTGGTGAACAGGCACATCGTGTCCGACCGGTTCAGGTTGCCGGCCAGCTTGCGCAGCGCCTGGGACATCATGCGGGCCTGCAGGCCGACGGAGGTGTCCCCCATCTGGCCCTCGAGCTCCGACCGCGGCGTCAGCGCCGCCACGGAGTCGATCGCCACGACGTCCACCGCACCCGAGCGGATGAGCATGTCGGCGATCTCGAGCGCCTGCTCGCCGTAGTCGGGCTGGGAGACCAGCAGCTCGTCGATGTCCACGCCGATGCGCTGGGCGTACAGCGGGTCCATGGCGTGCTCGGCGTCGATGAACGCGCACACGCCGCCCATCTTCTGGGCCTCGGCGATCACGTGGTAGACGAGCGTCGTCTTGCCGGAGGACTCCGGGCCGTAGAGCTCGACGATGCGGCCGCGCGGCATGCCGCCGATGCCCAGCGCGAGGTCCAGCGACAGCGCGCCCGTCGGGATGTGCCCGACGTTGACCTTCGCGCCCTCGTCGCCCATGCGCATCACGGAGCCCTTGCCGAACTGGCGCTCGATCTGAGTCAGCGCGCCCGAAAGGGCGGCCTCGCGGGCCTTGCTGCCCTGCTCGGTGGTGCTCATGTGGCTTCTGGCTCCTTGACGTTCTCGGGAATGGCGACACATGATGGACGCCGGTCGGACGGAACGGGAGCCTGGCGGCCGCCGTCAGACGGAACAAGACGCGGGTGTGACAAAGAGTGTCAGCTCGTGCCAGCTCCCAGAGCGCCGGGCGTCGCAGCGCGCTCGCTAGCCGGGCCCGTGCCGAGCCGCGACCGGTAGAGCGTCACGGTGGGCGGGCGGAACGGTCACGGCTCGACGGCGGGCAGCGGCGCCCGGCGGTCGACGGGCCCGCGCGCCCGGCCGATCGTCACGTGCGGCAGCCAGCGGCGGTGCTCGGCCTCGAACAGGCCGGCCTCGGTCAGGGCGCCCGCGACCGCGGCCTGGAGCGCCGTGCACGCCCCGTAGGCGTCCTCGAGCTCGACGGCCAGCACGCGCGGCCGGCGCGGCGGCAGCGGCCGCAGCGCGTCGACCGTCCGCAGCGGGCCGGCGGGCGGCGGACGCTCGGGCAGCGCCGCCGGCACGGCCTCGACCGACGGCCGGTCCCCGAGGAAGGCGAGCGTGACGTGGAGCGCCTCGCGGCGCGACGGCGCGCCAGGGGTCGGGCGGCACCGGCAGCGCCGCGCGACGCCGTCCGGGAGGTCGAGCGCGACGAAGAGCCTCAGCCGGAGAGCAGGCGGCGGAGCATGTGCATCGCGACGGTGGTCGAGCGGTCGCGGACGTCGGCGCGCGAGCCCGGGAGGACCAGGCGGCGGTCCAGGCGGCGGCCGTCGTCCTGCGACACGCTGAAGCAGACGGTGCCCGACCGGCTTGTCCTCCGTGCCGCCGCCCGGGCCCGGCGATCCCGGTGATGCCGACGCCCACCGAGGCGCCCAGCGCCGCCCGGGCGCCCGTCGGCCAGCGCCGCCGCCACCTCGTCGGACACCGCGCCCGACGCGCTCGATCAGCTCGGCCGGCACGCCCGCCAGGGCCGCCTTCGCCTCGTTGGAGTACACGACCAGCCCGCCGAGCACATACGCCGAGGAGCCCGCTCGCTCGGTCAGGCGCCCCGCCAGCAGCCCGCCCGTGCAGGACTCCGCGGTGGCGATCGTCGCGCCCCGGCGAGCAGCGCCGCCACCTGGTCGTCCACCGTCGACTCGTCATCCGAGAAGACGTCGTGGCGCTCCTTGATCCCGCTCCGCGAACTCCGCGTACGCGGACGCCGCGTCCGGCGTGAAGACCGTCGCGATCTCGATCTCCCCGCGCCGCAGGCAGGTCGTGATCTCCAGCGAAGACGGCGGGTCCGAGGACCTCCAGCGTCCGCGCGATCTCGGACTCCGGGATGCCGAAGATGCGCAGCATCCCCCGCTCGCAGCACCCCGGCGCCCGCGAGCGCCTCCTGCATCGCCGGCGTCTCCAGCGCCGCCGCCCACATGGGCTGCAGCTCCCGCGGCGGCCCGGGCAGCACGACCACCGTCGGGCCGCCGCATCACCGGCGACGATCACGCCCCGGCGCCGTCCCCACCGGCTCGAGCACCGTCGCGCCCTCCGGGACCATCGCCTGCTTGCGGTTCCCCGCCCGCACGGCGTCCTGGTCGAGATCCGGCCAGCGCGCGCGTCAGCCGCTCGAGGATCGTCGCGATCCGGCCCTCCAGCGCCTCGTCGAGCACCATCGCCCGCCCCGCGAACTCCGCCACCACGGACGTCGTCAGGTCGTCCGCCGTCGGCCCGAGGCCGCCGGAGGTCACGATCAGGTCGAGTCCGAGCGCCCCTGGGACGCGCAGCGCGGCGAGCATGTCCTCCGGCCGGTCGCCCACGATCAGGATCTGCGCGCAGTCGACGCCCACGGCGCGCAGCTGCTCCGACAGCCACGGCCCGTTCTTGTCGGGGATGATCCCCGACAGGACCTCCGTGCCCGGTGACGATGACCCCGGCCCGCGCGCTCAGCGCGCAGGTGGGCGCTGCGTCTTCGGAGCTCGCCTTGGGCTTCGCGCCGGGGCGCAGCGTAGTAGCCGATCGGCGTCGGTCGGAGTCGGGCACGCGGTAGGTCTTCCCGTTCAGCGCATGCTGCACCGCCCCGTTGCCGAACGTGACCCGCATGCGCTTGCTCCGGAACGTCTTCGGTCGCCGCTCGGTCAGGTTCTCGCCGTCGATCAGCGCTTGCCCGCCCGCGTCGACCAGGCAGACGTAGACCTCCGGCCTCCGGGACGATCTGCGCGGAGACGACCTTCGGCTTCGGCCGGCGCTGCGGCTTCTTGCGTCGCGGCCTTCGCGCTGCGTTGGACTCCTGTCGGCGGTGGCCGTCGCCGTCGCCGTCGGCGTCGTCGGAGTCCGCCGCCGATCGTCGTCGCCGCCGAGCGAGCCGAGCGCGAACAGGACCCCGATCAGCAGCGACGAAGGCGGCGCCGACGATCGACCCACGGCGGGATCCCCCGCGACGGGCGCGGCGGCCGGCGCCCGCCGCCCGCGCGCGGCGAGAACGGCATGCAGGTCCTGCGGGCCGGGCCGCTCGAAGCGCTGCTTGTACTCCTCGACGAGCAGCTTGGAGTCCAGCCCGAGGTAGTCGCGCGTAGGTGCGCAGGAACGTCGCGCACGAAGGTCGGGCCCGGGCAGCAGGTCCCACTCCTCGTTCTCGAGCGCGCGCAGGTACTTCGCACGGATCTTCGTGGCGGACTCGACCGTCGTGATGTCGATCCGCTCGCGCATCCGCGTGTCGCGCAGCATCGAGCCGATGTCCGCCATCAGCGAGAGCCTATTCCGGGCGGGTCGTCGGCAGCGTCGTCCGCAGCGCCGCGCCGCCGAGCCGCCCGGCCTCGGCCAGGTTGGCCAGCACGCGCGGGACGTCGGCCTCGGTGATCAGGACCTGGCGCGGCTTGGAGCCCTCGTAGCCGGAGATCACGCCGCGGCGCTCGAGCATGTCGATCAGGCGGCCCGGCGCGGGTGTAGCCGAGCCGCATGCGGCGCTGGAGCATCGAGGTGGACGCGGTCTGCATCTCGGCGACGAGCCGGATCGCGTCCTCGAGCAGCGGGTCGTCGTCGGGGTCGAAGTCCGTGTCCTGGCCCGGCCTCGCGGCCTCCTCCTCGCGACCTCCTCGAGCAGCTCCTCGTGGAACTCGGGCTCGCCCTGCTTGCGCCAGCCCTCCGTCAGCTCGGCGATCTCCGACTCGTCGATGTAGGCGCCCTGGATGCGCTGCAGCCGGGACGAGCCGACGGGCGCGAAGAGCATGTCGCCCTGGCCGAGCAGCGCCTCGGCGCCGTTCTGGTCGAGGATCACGCGCGAGTCGGTCTGGGAGGACACCGCGAAGGCGATCCGCGACGGCACGTTGGCCTTGATCATGCCCGTGATGACGTCCACGCGCGGGGACTGGGTGGCCAGCACGAGGTGGATGCCGACCGCGCGCGCCTTCTGGGCGATGCGGATGATCGAGTCCTCGACGTCGGCCGGCGCGACCATCATCAGGTCGGCGAGCTCGTCGATGACGCACAGGATGTAGGGCAGCGGCGCCTCGCCGCGGCTCGACGCGCACCTTGTTGAGCTCGATCAGCGAGCGCGTGCGGGCCAGCGACATCTGCCCGTAGCGCTGCTCCATCTCGCGGACGAGGTTCTGCAGCGCCGTCGCGGCCTTGCGCGGCGACGTGATCACCGGCGTGAGCAGGTGCGGGATCGACTCGTAGTGGTTGAGCTCGACCTGCTTGGGGTCGACCAGGACCATCCGCACCTCGTGCGGCGTGGCGTTGAGCAGGACGCTCGAGAGCATCGCGTTGACGCAGCCGGACTTGCCGGCGCCGGTCGTGCCCGCGACGAGCAGGTGCGGCATCTTGGCGAGGTCGGCGCTGATCGCCCGGCCGGCGACGTCCTTGCCGAGGCAGACGGTGAGCGGCGACCAGTCCGCGGGCGGCGCGCTCATGACGTCGCCGAGGTGGACGATGACGCGGCGCGCGTTGGGGACCTCGACGCCGACGGCCTGCTTGCCGGGGATCGGCGCCAGCACGCGGATGTCGGAGGCGGCCAGCGCGTAGGCGAGGTCGTCCTTGAGCTGGGCGACCTTGGCGACCTTCGTGCCCGGCGCGAGGCGCAGCTCGTAGCGGGTGATGTGCGGGCCGGCGATGGTGCCGATGACGCGGGCGTCGACGCCGAAGTGCCCGAGCGCCTCGACGAGCGCGGTGGCGGTCTTCTCCTGGCCGGCCGTGTCCGGGCGGGCGGCCGGCTCGGAGGACTGCTTGAGGAACGCCGGGTCCGGCAGCGGCCAGATGAAGGACGGGTCGTCGGTGACGCGTGTCGCGGTAGCGGCCCGGCGGGCGTGAGGTCGAGCTGCTCGGGCGGCGTCTTCTCGACGCCCTCGGATCTCCTCGTCGTCCGCCAGCGACTGCTCGTGGACGCCGGGGCGTCGGACCCCGCCTCCTCCGCCCGGATCTCGAGGCCGGACGCCCAGTCGGGCTC
>CAWJMO010000005.1:0-117856 GCA_963843865.1 uncultured Solirubrobacteraceae bacterium
AGGTCAAGCGACGGGGCAGGCTAGTGGCGCGATGGCAGGCGTCAGGCGGCGGAAGCGCTCGGTGAGGGGGTCGTCCTCCGGCCGCAGCGCAAGGGTGTCGAGCCCCTCCTCCAGGAGTTCGTACCCCCGCCCGGTCAGATGGTCACGGGCGGCCTGCCGGTCGGCCGGGCCCAGGTGGTAGTGCTCGTAGACGATCAGCCGCGGGCGCAGGTCGACCTGCTGGAGGACGACCCAGTCGTGCCCCTCCGTGTCGATGAGCAGCAGGTCGAGCCGGTCGAGGCCGAGATCGGCGAAGGTGATCGCCTCCACCTCGACCCGCTCGGCGCCCTCGATCTCGGCCAGCGAGCCCAGCGTGTCGTCCTCGGGTGCGAAAAAAGGGACTGTCCCCTTTTTCGCAGCGACGGCGGCGTTGACGAAGCGGATGCCCGGCCGGTCGCCGACCGTCTCGCGCAGGCGGGCGAAGACGGCGGGCTGGGGCTCGACCATGACGCCGGTCCACCCGGGCGGGATGGGGTGGAGGGGGTCGTGGGAGTGGCCGTCGTTGGCGCCGATCTCCGCGAAGACGGCATCCGGGTACTGCGCCTTGAAGGCGGCCAGGAGCCGGGTGGTGGCCATCCGCCGCACGAGCCGGCGGTAGCGCGCGCGTGCGACGAAGGTGGGGAGGCGCGCCATCTGCGTCGAGCGTACGTCCACCACGATCAAGCGCGACGGCGGTCCGTCCGATGACAGGGGCACATGGCCCGCGTGCGCGACCACCGACCCGTGCTGCTGATCGCGATGGCCTGGCTCGCCGCCCTGCCTGTCGTGGTGCTCCATGGGCCCGGCGCCGCCAAGGTCGAGGTCGCCCCGGAGGCGCACTTCTTCGCCGTCGCCGTGGCCGCGCTGATCGCCGGTTCCGCCTCCGTCGCCCTGAGCGTCGCCGGTGCACGGCGTGGCGACGGGCGCACCGTCCTCCTGAGCACCGCGTTCTCGACCATGACGGCGCTGCTGCTCGTCCACGGGCTCGCGACGCCGGGGATGATCGTCGGGATGAACGGGGTCGTCGCGCTGGCCGGGGGCCTGTCGCTGCCCGTCGGCGCCGCGATCCTCGCCCTGACCGCGTTGCCGGGCCTGCGCCGTCCGCGCAACGTGCGGACGCTGGTCGTCTACCAGATCGCCCTGTTCGTCTTCGTGGTCGACCTCGGCGTCCTGGGGATGCTGTTCCCCGACTTCGTCCCGGGCGTCCCGGCCGCCGGCAGCCCGGCGGCGATCTTCCTGCTGGTGGTCGGCGGCGTGCTCTTCGGCATGATCGTCTTCCGCGCGCTGCGCACCTTCGCCCTCACCCGGCGCGCCTCCGACCTCGTGGCGGCCGCCGGCTGCGTGTGGCTCGGCGTCGCGCTGTTCCCGCAGCTGGTCATGGGCTACGCGACGGCCGGCTTCTACATCGGGCACGGCTTCGAGGTCTTCGGCATCGCCATGCTCGCCATCCCGGCCGTGATGGACCTCGCCCGCGCCGGCCAGTCCCGCCCGCTCGTCGGTGACCTCAGCGCGACGGAGATCGTCACCGCCGAGGAGCGCTTCCTCGGCGCGCGCGTGCGCGCCCTGCTGCTGAGCCTGCAGGAGAAGGATCGCTCCACCGAGCAGCACACCCGCCGCGTCGCGATGCTCGCCGTGCAGGTCGGCGAGCAGCTGCGCCTGCCGCCCGCGACCCTGCGCCAGCTGGCCGTCGGCGGGCTGCTGCACGACATCGGCAAGCTCTCCGTGCCCGACGCCGTCCTGCAGAAGCCCGGCAAGCTGACCGGGGAGGAGTTCGGCGAGATCAAGAAGCACCCGGGCGCCGGCGTGAAGCTGCTGCGCGAGCTGGGCGGGTTCTCCGAGCCGATCATCAAGCTCGTCGGCGAGCACCACGAGCGCCTGGACGGCAGCGGCTACCCGGACGGTCTGGCCGGGCCGCAGCTGGGCATCGGGCCGCGCCTGCTGGCGGTCTGCGACGTCTTCGACGCGCTGACGGACAACCGGGTCTACCGGTCGGCCTGGGAGGTCCAGGACGCGCTCGCGCTGCTGCGGTCGGAGGCGGGCACGAAGCTCGACGCCCGCTGTGTCCACGCGCTTGAGCAGGTGGTGCTCGGACGGGAAGCCGCGCCCGTACGCTCCGCGGCATGGTCGCCCGCCGCGTCGCCTGCCTGATCGCCGCGGGCGCGGTCATCAAGGTCGTCGTCGCCTTCGCGACCTACGGCCAGCAGTTCGACATCGACTCCCTGGCGCTGGTCAACGCCGTCCTGCGCTCACCGCAGCGGCTGCACCTCTACGAGATCGGCAACCGCTGGCCGTACCCCGCGGGCTACTTCCCGTTCGACTACCTGGCCGGCTCGTTCGCCTACCGGACGGGACTGCCGTTCCACGGCGTCGTCCAGCTGTGGCCGATCGCGGCCGACTGCGCGATCGCCTGGCTCGTGCAGGACGAGCTGCGCCGGCGCGGGCACGGGGAGCGGGTGCGCCTCGCCGCCACCGCGCTGGTCGCCCTCGGGCCGATGTTCGTCCTCGTGTCCGGCTACCACGGGCAGATCGACTCGGTGCAGACGCTCCTAGCGCTCGGGGCGGTGTTGGTCGTCTCCCGAGAGGGGCGGCCGTGGGTGGCGGGGTTGCTGCTCGGCGCAGCGATCGCCGTGAAGTCCCCGCCCGTCCTCCTGCTCCTGGTGCTGGTCCCGGCGTTGCCCTCGGCACAGGCCCGCGCGCAACTCATCGTCCCCGCCCTGGCCGTCCCGTTCGTCGTCACGTTGCCGTGGCTGCTGACCGACTTCGCGACCACCCGCGAGTCATTGACGACGTACGGCGGCGTCCCGAGCCTCGGCGGCTACAGCCTCATCGTCGAGCCGTCGCTGGTGAACGCGTTCCTGTTCGGCGAGCGGCTCGACCCCGGCGCCGCCGTGCGCTGGCTCACCGACCACCAGAACCTCATCGTCGGCTTCGGCGCGGCCCTCGCCGCCGTCATCGCCCATCGGCGGCGGCTGCCCGTCGTCACCGCCGTCTGCCTGCTGTACCTGGCGGTCTGGTCCTTCAACCCCAACGGCGCCTACAGCTACTTCCTGTGGGGGATCCCGTTCCTGCTGATCGCCGGCTACCTGCGCGAGGTCGCCGTGCTGCAGCTGGTGCTCTCCGTGCCGGCGGCGATCGTCTACGCGCGCACCGCCGAGGCGTGGGTGAAGCCGCCCTACCTCGTGTTCCTGATCGGCATCTGGCTGGCGACGGTGGTGTGGTTCATCCGCTTCGCGCGAACCGCGTGAGGCCACCCTCGTCCTGAGCGACCGCCTCGCCGCGCTCGATCAGCAGGTCGATGTGCCCGAGCACCTCGCTGATCGTGAGGAAGGTCTGGGTGACGGCGGCGGTGCCCCACATCGTGCGGGCGATCTCGTGGGCGGTGAGCGGGCCGGCGTCGAGCATCGCGCCGATCTTGCGCGCGCGCCGCTCGTGCATCTTCAACCGCGTCTCGATCAGGGCGCGGGGATCGGTGACCGTCTCGCCGTGGCCGGGCAGCACCGTGTCGAGGTCCTCCGTCGCCTGGGTCGTCCGCAGGGAGCGGAGGTAGTTGATCAGCGGCCGCTCCTGGTCCTTGGAGCCGAGCGGGTTGGACGAGATCGCCGCCAGCAGGTGGTCGCCGCCGATCGCCTCGCGCCGCTCGTGGTCGTGGAAGACGGTGTCGGTGCTCGAGTGGCCGGGCCGGTGATGGACCGTCCAGCTGCGGCCGGCGAAGGTGAGGGTGTCCCCGTCGGCGAGCGCGCGGTCCACCGGCGCCGACGAGCCCCAGGCCCGGAAGCCCTGCGCCATGGCCTCCAGCACCTGCACGGTCTCCGGGGCGACGCCGTGCTGTCGCATCAGGTTCGCGGCGTGGATGTCGTCGAGCTTCATCTGGCCCTGCCAGTCCGCGAGCCAGTCCGTGGCGCGGTCCAGCGCGCAGACCTCTGCGCCCGAGCGGCGGTGCAGGACGCCGAGCAGCCCCTCGTGGTCGGGATGGTGGTGCGTGATGACGATGCGCTCGAGGTCCTCGACGCGCCGGCCGTGCTCCGCCAGCCCGCGCTCGAGCTCGTCCAGCGCGACGCCCGAGTTCGGGCCGGTGTCGACGAGGGTGAGCGGGTCGTCGTCGACCAGGTAGGTGTTGATCCGCCCGACCGCCCACGGCGTGGGGATCGCGATGCGGTGGATGCTCACCCGCGGATGATGCCCAGCACCTCGTCGCGCTTGGCCTCCATGTCCTCCTCGGAGACCAGCGACTCGAGGTTGAGGCGCAGCAGCGGCTCCGTGTTGGAGGCGCGCACGTTGAAGTGCCAGTCGTCGTAGTCGACGCTGATGCCGTCGAGCTTGGTGAGCTTCGCGTCGGAGTAGCGCTCCTCGATCTCGCGCATCTTCGCCTCGGCGTCCTCGACCTCCGAGTTGATCTCGCCGGAGATGAAGTAGTCGCTGCGGAACGCGTCGATGAGCTCCGCGAGCGACTTGTCCTGCTTGGACAGCAGCTCGAGGATCAGCAGCGCCGGGATCGTCCCCGAGTCCGCGTTGTAGAACTCGGCGAAGTAGTAGTGGCCGGAGACCTCGCCGCCGAAGACCCCGCCCTCGTCACGCATGCGGGTCTTGAAGAACGCGTGGCCGACGCGGTTGATCAGTGCTGTGCCGCCGGCCTGCTCGACCGTGTCGGCGACCGCGCGGGAGGCGCGGACGTCATAGAGGATCGTCGCGCCCGGCGTCTTCTCGAGGACCTGCTGGGCGAGCAGGGCGGTGAGGAAGTCGCCGTCGACGAAGCGGCCCTTGTCGTCGACGAAGAAGCAGCGGTCGGCGTCGCCGTCCCAGGCGATGCCGAGGTCGGCGCCGGACTTGGTGACCGCGTCGATGACGATGCGGCGGTTCTCGGGAAGCAGCGGGTTGGGCTCGCCGTCGGGGAACTCGCCGTCGGGGTTCCAGCGCAGCGTCTCGAGGTCGAGGTCGAAGTTCTCGAGGATCGGGCCGACCATCGTCCCGGCCATCCCGTTGCCGCCGTCGACGACGACCTTCATGCGCTTCAGGGCGCCCTCGTCGATGAGCGCGAGCGCGGCGGCGCGGAAGGTCTCCGTGACGTCGACGTCCTCGCTGGAGCCGCCGCCCGGCGCGTCACCGAGGCCGTCGTCGATGAGCTTGCGGATGTCCTGCAGGCCACGGTCGCCGGAGAGGGCGAGCGCGCCCTTCTCGACCATCTTCGCTCCCGTGTACTCCTTCGGGTTGTGGCTGGCCGTGCACATCAGGCCGCCGTCGAGCTCCTGCTTGCCGACGAGGAAATACAGCATCTCCGTGCCGACCATCCCGGCGTCGAGGACGTGCGCGCCCTCGCTCACCATGCCCGCCTTGTAGCGCTCGGCGAGCTCCGGCGCGGTCAGCCGCATGTCGCGCCCCAGGCCGAGGCGCAAGTCGGAGACGGCCTTGCCCGACAGGTCGGCGATGACCCGCGCGAAGCCGCGCCCGACCGCCTCGGCCATGTCCCCGTCGATCTGGTCGCCGTAGATCCCACGGACGTCGTAGGCCTTGAAGATGTCTGCCGTCGCCATGGCGCGAGAGCCTATGGCGGCCGCGAAGTTAGGGGTCGACCCCAATGGCGGAACGCGGAAGCGCGATCTACGGTCGGTCGATGCGCGCAGGGGCGGGACTTCACGTTGGGCTGACGGCGGCCGTGCTGGTCGCTGTGTCGGCGATCTCGGCCGGACCTGCGGAGGCGTTACCGGCGGGCTGCTCGCAGAGCGGAACGACCGTCACCTGCATCTACACCGCGGCAGTGGAGACGGCCTTGCCCGTTCCCGGCAACGTGGGCGCGCTGATCGTGCATGCAGTAGGCGCCGGCGGTGGCACCGGCACCTTCGGCGAGCCTGGAGGTGCCGGCGCGGTCGTCGACGGCACGGTGGCCGTCAGTCCGGGCACCACGGTCTTCGTGCGCGTCGGCGGTCGGGGCGCCAATCGAGACCCCATCGGACTCAAGCCCGGCGGGTACAACGGCGGCGGTGCCGCCGACGCCGGCGCCAGCGGCGGCGGCGCGTCGGACATCCGCACGGTGGCGAACGCCTCGACGCTGAGCCCCGATCCGCGCCTGATCGTCGCCGCGGGCGGCGGCGGGGCCGGGGGGTACGGGATGAACTCGGGCGCCGGGTACGTCATGGGCGGCAACGGGGGAGCGACCGGCTTGGCCGGGGGCAACGGTGGGAACACGCTGACGTACGTCGGCGGCAGAGGCGGCCAGCCCGGTGCCGCTGGGGCCGGTGGGGCCGGGGGCCCCGGCGGCACGGTGCCCTCCGGGACACCCGGCGCCGGAGGGCCCGGGGTCGCAGGCACGCTCGGTGCCGGCGGCGCCGGGAACACGACCGCCGGGATCGAGAACGGCGGCGGCGGCGGTGGCGGCCGCTACGGCGGCGGCGGGGGCGGCAGCGGGGCCAGCAACGGCAGCTACTCCGGCGGCGGCGGGGGTGGTGGCGGCTCCTCGCTCGTTCCGGCAGGCGGAAGTTCGTCGACGGCGGCCGCGGGCACCGCGGCGTCCGTCACGATCACCTACAGCACGAAGTCGACCGTCACGGGCGTGACCTGCACGCCGAACCAGTTCTTCCTCAACCAGAGCACGACCTGCAAGGCCACCGTGACGGGCGAGACGACGCCGACCGGGTCCGTCTCCTTCGCGGGGACGGGCAGCTTCGACGCGTCATCGTGCACATTGGCGGCGACGACCACCGCAGGGGTCGCGGCGTGCTCCGTCAAGTTCACGCCATCCGCGGCCGGTTACACGACCGTCGACGGCACGTACGCAGGCGACGGCACACACACCGGCAGCACGGGCTCCGCCACCGTGGGCGTGACCAAGCGCGTCACGCAGACGACGGTCACGTGCGCGCCGTCGACGGTCGTCCTGAACCAGGCCTCCACCTGCACGGCGAGCGTGAAGGACTCCCAGGTCGGAACCGTCACGACCCCGACCGGCGACGTCACATTCACCGGGGGAGCCGGGAACGGGACGTTCTCGGCCCCGAGCTGCACGCTGACGCAGACGGCGACGGCCGGCACCGCTGAGTGCGCTGTGACGTTCACGCCCTCGTCGCTCAACGGCGGCACCTTCACGATCTTCGGCACCTATCCAGGGGATGCGGCCCACTTCAGCTCGAACGACCAGACCGATCTGTCGGTCACCGCCCGCGTCACGAGCACGACGGTCGCGTGCGACCCGGCGTCGGTCGTCGTGGCCGCGAGCACCCAGTGCAAGGCGACGGTCACCGACACGAGCGGCGGGACGAAGTCGTCGCCGGCCGGCACGGTGTCCCTCGCCACGAACGGGTCCGGCGCTTTCTCCCCGGGCGCCTCGTGCACCCTGACCGCCGGGACCGCGGGGGTGTCATCGTGCACCGTGAGCTACACGCCGACCGACGTCGGGACGAGCCCGCACACCATCACCGCCACCTACTCCGGCGGCGGCGTCCACGCCGGCGGCTCCGGGACGGGCACCGCCGGCGTCGCCAAGCGGACCTCCTCGCTGGGGGTGGCGTGCGTGCCCGCGACCGTCGTGGCGGGGGGTGCGTCCACGTGCACCGTCACCGCGACCGACACGAGCCCGGGCACCAAGATCGCGCCCACCGGCCCGACCACCCTCACCAACAACGCGGCCTTCGGCACGCTGTCCGCGTCCTCCTGCGACCTGCAGGCGGGCGCCACCGCGGGGACGTCGTCGTGCTCGGTGACCTACACCTCAAAGGTGCCCGGCACACATGGCGTCGCAGCGAACTACCAGGGGGACGGCAAGCACGGCGGCAGCATCGCGTCGACCAGCGTGGTGGTGGCGCAGCGCGTGACCAGCACGGCCCTGTCCTGCGCTGGGACCTTCGGCACGGAGGTCGTCTGCACCGCGGCGGTCACGGACACCTCACCGGCCCCCGCGACGACGCCAACGGGGGACGTGCTGATGCTCGTCGCCGGCGGTCTGCGCACCTGCACGCTGGCCCCGGCCGACACGGCCGGCACGGCGACCTGCGCGGTGACGTACGCGCCGGACCCCGCTGCCTCGGCGAGCGATCCAGTGCCGGCCTCCTACCAGGGCGACCAACTGCACTCGAACAGCTCGGCCTCGAGCGTGGTCGCCTACGGCAAGCGCGCCACGGGGACCGCCGTCGCGTGCGCATCCGGCGGCCCGGTCATCGGCACCGCCTCCGTCTGCACGGTCACGGTCGCCGACACCGGGACCGGGACGAAGTCGGCGCCGACGGGGCAGGTCGCGTTCAGCACGAGCGGGTCCGGTGCCTTCTCGGCCTCTTCCTGCACCCTCGCGCCGGGCGATGGAGCGACGTCGTCCTGCTCCGTGTCCTTCGCGCCGGACGCCGCGGGCGCACGGGCGGTAACGGGCACCTACGGCGCGGACGACACCCACGCCGGCGGCTCGGGGTCGACGACCGTCACGGCCGTCAAGCGCGCCACCACCACCGCCGCGACCTGCGCGCCCACCGCTTTCGGCACGGCGTCCTCGTGCGCGGTCACGGTGACCGACACGGCGCCGGGGACGAAGTCATCCCCGACCGGGACCGTGGCCGTCGCGGGGCGTACCTGCACCCTGGCGAACGGCACCTGCACGGTGGCGGTCACCCCCGCGGCCGTGGGGCCCCAGCCCGTCGGCGCGACCTACGGCGGCGACGCCACGCACAGCGGCAGCACGGGAGGGGCGACGCTCACCGTCACGCCCGCCGCCTCGGCCTTGAAGGTGCTGTCGTCGAAGCTGACGCCGGCCCGCAAGGGGTGCGCCGTCTCGCCGAGGAAGGTGACGATCGCTCGGGCGCGCTGCACGCAGGCCAAGCTGGCCGTGGCCGGGACGATCAGCCCGCTGGCGGCCGGCAAGGTGACGGTGCAGCTGAAGGGCAAGGTCGGGCGGCGCACGCGCCGCATCAGGAAGACCGCCAAGGTCGCCGGCGGCAAGTGGCGCGCGTCGCTGAAGCTGCCGCCGTCGAAGCGCTGGACGCTCACCGTGTCCTACGCCGGCACCGCGCAGGTGTCGCCCGCGACCCTGCGCAGCACGTTCCGCCTGAAGGTGAAGCGCCGCCCGCGGTGAGGGGATGACGTGCGAGCCTTCGGGCTCGTGCGCGTCCTGCTCATCCACAACCGGCCGGTCGAGACGACGGGCGGCTACGAGCGCCTGGTCCGGGGTGTCGACGCCGCGCTGCGGCGGGCCGGGCACGAGACGGAGCTGTTCGTCGCGCCCGCGCATTCGCGCTGGCGGCGGCCGAAGCTGCCGGCGCACGACTGCGACGTCGCCTGCCTGTTCGGGATGGGCTTCGTCCACCTCGGCCTGATCGACCGGCTCGACGTGCCGGCGGTCGGCGTCGTCGCTGACGGCTGGATGGTCTACGGGCCGGAGGTGACGAGGACGTCCGCCGACCTCGGGCGAGCGCGCTGGCTCTACATCAGCGAGGCGGTGCGGGCGCGGGCGCCGGTCGACGGGCCGGTGGTGCACCCGGGCGTCGACCCGGCGGCGTTCCCGTTCTCCGCGGCCGCGCCGTGGAGCGGGCGCTTGTCCTACATCGGCCGGATCGACCCGCGCAAGGGGATCGACACCGCCCGGGCGGCCGCGGCGCTGCTGCCGGACGCGACCCTGACCGTCGACGGTCCTGGCGGTGACGTCTGCACCCCCGCGGACCGGGTGCACGAGGCCTACGCGGCCGCGGACGCGATCCTGTTCCCCGTGGAGTGGCCGGAGCCCTGGGGACTGGTCCCGCTGGAGGCGATGTCCGTCGGCCGGCCGGTGATCGCGACGGGGACCGGCGGGTCGGGCGAGTACCTGCGCGATGAGGAGAACTGCCTGCTCTTCCCGCCCGGGAACGCGCAGGCCCTGGCCGCGTGCGTGCGCCGGCTGGCGGCCGATCCCGCGTTGCGGGCGCGGCTCGTCGCCGGCGGGCGGGAGACGGCGGCGCGCTTCACGGCGGCCGCCTTCGAGGACCGGGTGGTGGCCGAGCTCGAAGCTAGGGTCCGCGCGTCATGACGTTGCCCCCGGTGGTGATCCTGTGCGGCGGCCGCGGCACCCGGCTGCAGGAGAAGACGGTCGACCTGCCCAAGCCGCTGGTGGAGATCGGCGGCAAGCCGATCGTGTGGCACGTCATCCAGCTCTACGTGGTCGGCGGCGCGCGAAAGTTCATCCTCGCCGGCGGTTACAAGTGCGACCAGCTCGCGGCGTTCGTGGACGGGGAGGAGTGGCCGGAGGGCGTCACGGTCCGCTGCATGGACACGGGCCTCGACACCCAGACGGGCGGTCGTGTGCACGCGCTGCGCCCGGAGGTGGGTGAGGGGGCGTTCATGGTCACCTACGCGGACGGGGTCGCCGACGTCGACCTGCGCGCGCTGCACCGTCACCACGTCGATCATGGTGGCGCCGCCACGGTGACCGTCGTCCGGCCGGAGCTGCAGTTCGGGGTCGCGGTCATCGGCGAGGGCGACCGGGTGACGGGATTCCGGGAGAAGCCGCGCGCCGAGCACTGGATCAACGGCGGGTTCTTCTGCTTCGAGCCGTCCGTGTTCGACTACCTGACGGCGTCCTCGATCCTGGAGCGCGAGCCGCTGGAGGGCCTCGCTGCCGATGGTGAATTGCACGCGTTCCGGCACACGAGCTTCTGGGCCTGCATGGACACGTACAAGGACGCGACGCGTCTGAACGACCTGTGGGCCTCCGGGGACGCCCCTTGGCGCCTCTGGTAGCGGTCGTCGTCCCGACCTACCGGCGGCCGTTGCGGCTGCGCTGGCTGTTGAACGCTCTCGAGGAGCAGCGGGACGTGCAGTTCGAAGCGCTGGTGGCGCACGATGCGGGTGAGGAAGTGGATCTCCCGGCGTGGGTGCAGCGCGTCGAGGTCATCGCTGGGCGCGGACCCGGGGCGAAGCGCAATGCCGCCTGGCGAGCGTCTTCGGCCGACCTGATCGTCTTCACCGACGACGACTGCCGGCCGCCTCCCGGTTGGTTGGCGGCGATCGTGGCGGCGGCCGAGCCCGGGGCGATCGTCCAGGGCGCGACGCGCCCCGACCCCGACGAGCTCGGCGTCTTCCACCATGCGCCGCACGCGCGCTCGCAGTGGATCGACCCGCCGAACTCCATCGGGCAGACCTGCAACATCGCCTACCCGCGCGCAGTGCTCGAGGCGTGCGGCGGCTTCGACGATTCGCTGCCGGACGCGGTGGGGGAGGACACGGACCTGTTCGTACGGGCGAAGGCGCTCGGCGCTCCGGTCGTCGCCGCGCCCGCCGCCGTGACCTACCACGCCGTCGACTGGGGCCTGCGGTCGCGCCTGCGCGGTTCGTCGCGCTGGGCCGGCATGGCGCTCCTGGTCCGCAACCACCCGGAGCTGCGCCGCGAGATGGCGCTCGGCGGGTGGGCGTGGAAGCGCGAACACGCGACCTGGCTGCTCGCCGCCGCCGGAGCGGCACGTGTTAGGCACCCAATAGGTGTCTTAGGCGTGGCGCTTCCGTGGATCCTCGGCACACCGCGGCGCTACGGGACCGGGCGGGGGCTCGTGCGCTGGGCCACGGAGCTGCCCGGCGCGTTCGTCGCTGACGGGTGGGAGACGCTGGCGCTCCTGCGCGGATCGGTCAAGCACCGCTCCCTGCTGCTGTGAGCGTCGCGGTCGCGCACCCGACGTACTGGCCGGAGGTCCGCCGCGGCGCCGAGCGGCTCGCGCACGACCTGGCGAAGGGACTCGACGCGACGATCGTCACGACACACCCACAGCGCACGACCCGCAGCGAGGACGTCTGGCGCCTGCGTCGGCTCCCCGACGCGCGCCTCGAGCGGCGCCTGTTCGAGCCCTACCTCGGCTCCGCGCCCGCCTTCCTCACCGCCCTGCGGTCCTTCGACGCGGTCTGCGCCCTCCACGTGATCCCGGCGGCGATGGCCGTGAAGGCGGACGTCCCGACCGTCTACTGGCACATGGGCGTACCGCACCGGGCCTGGGTCACCGCCCGCCGCGGCAGGCGGACGCTGATCGATCAGGCGACGAGAGCGGACACGGTCCTCGCCCTCAGCCAGGTCGCGGCGGACGGCTTCGAGCGCTGGCTCGGCGTGGAGGCCCAGGTTCTCCATCCGCCGGTCGACACGGAGCACTTCACGCCCGGAGGCGAGCGGAGCGAGCACCCGACGCTCGTGTGCGCCGCCGATGCCCGCGAGCCGCGCAAGCGTGTCGAGGAGCTCATCGCCGCCTTCGCCGCCGTCCGCGCCGAGCACCCCACCGCCCGCCTGCTGCTCGACGCGCGGACCGCCGCCGGGCTCACCGCCCCGGGCGTCGAGCCCGTCGACATGACCGACCTGCGCGCGCGCTACCGCGAGGCCTGGGTCAGCGTCCTCCCGAGCTGGGGCGAGGCGTTCGGGCTCGTGCTCGCCGAGGCGATGGCCTGCGGCACCCCCGGCGTGGGCACGGTCCCCGAGGTCATCGCGGACGGGACCGGCGTCCTCATGGGCGACGACCTCGGGAAGGCGCTCCTCGAAGCCATCGACCTCGCGCGCGACCCACAGACCGCCGCCCGCTGCCGCGCACACGCCGAGACGTTCTCCGTCGGGGCGTGCGCGCAGCGGATGCGGGCACTACTCCCCGCATGAAGACCTTCGACGTCAGGCCCATCGGCTACGGGGCCATGCAGCTCGCCGGCCCCGGCGTGTTCGGCCCGCCCGCCGACCGCGCCGCCAACATCGCGGTCCTGCGACGGGCGGTCGAGCTCGGCATCGACCACATCGACACGTCGCAGTACTACGGCCCGGACGTCGTCAACGAGCAGATCCGCGAGGCGCTGCATCCGTACCCGGAGGACCTGAAGCTGGTGACGAAGGTCGGCGCCCGCCGGGACGACACGGGCGCGTGGCTGCCCGCCCTGTCCCCGCAGGAGCTCCGCGACGGCGTCGAGGCGAATCTGAGGACGCTGGGGATCGAGACGCTGGCCATGGTCAACCTGCGCCTCATGGACGGCGACGAGGGCGACGACCTTCCCGAGCAGCTCGGCGTCCTGGACGAGCTGCGCCGCGAGGGCAAGCTCGAGCACATCGGCATCTCCAACGTCGGCCGCGAGACCGCCGAGAAGGCGCGCGGCATCACGGAGATCGCTGCGGTCCAGAACCGCTACTCGGTCGTCGACCGCGAGTTCGACGACGTCCTCGACCTCTGCCACAGCACGGGCATGACCTTCGTCCCGTTCTTCCCGCTCGGCAGCGCCTTCACCGGCGGCCCGCAGGCGCTCGCCAAGGACCCGGCGATCCGGGCGGTGGCGGAGAAGACCGGCACCACGACGTCGCAGGTGGCGCTCGCCTGGCTGCTGCATCGCTCGCCCTGCGTGCGCCTCATCCCCGGCACGACCTCCATCGGCCATCTCGAGGAGAACCTCGGCGCCGCTGCGATCACCCTCGACGCGGAGGACATGGGGCGCCTGGAGGACGTCGAGGCGCTCGGCGACCCGCTGGCCAACCACTGATTGGTCAGCCGCCCGACGACCTGGAAGGATGGGCGCCATGACCGCTCGGATCGTGGCCGCCGCCCTCCTGCTCTGCGCGCTCGCCGTGCCCGTGGCGAGCGCCGACGTCTACTGGGCGGCGCGCTCGCCGACCAATGCGATCGGGCGCGCCGGCGACGACGGCTGCAAGCCGAACCGCGGCTTCATCACCGGCCTGCACGATCCGCTCGACGTCGCGGTGGCCGGCGGGCACGTCTACTGGACGAGCTACGACGGCGGCAACGGGCACTACATCGGCCGCGCCGACCTCGACGGCAAGAACGTCGACGAGAAGTTCATCGACATCGCCGTCCCCGGCAACGACCTCGACGACGCGCCGTTCGCGATCGCCGCGAACGCGACGCACGTCTACTGGTCCGACGACACCAAGAACATCGGGAGGGCGAAGCTCGACGGCACCGGGATCGAGCCGAGCATCGTCAGCGACTTCTCCCAGGGCATCGCGATCGACGGCTCCCACCTGTACTGGGCGGGCTCCCACGGCACCAACATCGGCCGCTCGAACCTCGACGGCTCCAATCCCGAGCCCGGCTTCATCTCCACGCCGCTCGAGGACAAGGTCGGCCTGGCGATCAGCGGCGACTCCCTCTACTACGCAGCCTTCACCCCGTACGACCCCGATGGGCCGGAGCAGCAGAAGGGCATATGGCGGGTCAAGAACCTGGCGAACGCGGCCTCGGAGTACATCACGCCGTTCGAGACGACCGAGGGGCTGAACAACCTGGCTGTGCTGGGCGTCGCCGCCAGCCCGACGCAGCTCTTCTGGAGCGGTCCGACGGAGATCGGCCGCGCCACGCTGGCGGGCACGGCGACCGACCCGACCTTCGTCCCGGTCGAGGACGGCTACCAGGTCGCGTGGACGCCCACGGACGCGGCCTGCAAGGACCCGGACGTCCCGCCGGCGCCCACGCCCGGTCCGACGCCGGGCCCGACGAGCACGCCCTCACCGTCCGCGACCCCAGATCCGAAGAAGCACGCCACTGCCCTGCAGGTGCTGTGCACGTACACGGTCCTCACGAAGCAGGACAAGTGCACCGCCACCGTCGGTGACGCGGACGCGATGCCGACCACGCCCTCGGGCCAGGTCACGTTCGCGGCGGCGCAGGGCGGGTTCCCGTTCGGCAAGACCTGCACGTTGAGCGCCTCACCGAGCGCGCCGACGGCGCCGAGCTGCTCCATCCAGTACATCCCGCCGGGCGGGACGAGCGCGATCCCTGCCCTGACGGCCACCTACGCCGGTGACGGCACCCACAACGGCAGCACGGGCGCCACGACGCTGCTCGCGGCGGGTGGCGGCATCAACTACAACGCCCCCACGGGCGCCGGGGGCAACTACCCCAACCAGGTGACGCTCACGACGACCGTTGCAGAGGACGACTCGACCGTCACCGGGTGCGCGTCGACGGCGGGTGGAGCAAAGGCGTTCGCCGCACAGGGCGGGGGCGGCAGCTTCGACGCGATCGTGCGCGCGGCGGCGGAGGCGACGCGGCAGGCCGAGCAGGCAACGGCGGCCGGCAAGCTCAAGGAGGGCTTCTCCAAGCTCAAGGAGATCGCCGAGAAGGTGCAGTCGAGCCTGGGCGCGCTCGAGAACGCGAAGGCTTCGGGCTCCCTCGACGGGGACCAGCTCGCGCGCGCCGCCGCGGAGCTCACGAAGGGCGAGAGCGCGCTGAAGAAGATCGGCACGGCGCTCAAGAAGACGGCGTGCTCGATCGAGGAGGCCGCCGGCGGTCAGCGCCTCGCGTCGATCGCCAAGAGGAAGGCCCGGAAGGCGGTGAAGCTCGGATCGGTGCGCCGGACCGGCGTGAAGCGCGGGACCGCGAAGGTGCGCATCAAGCTGTCGCGCAAGGCGGTGCGCCGGGCGGCGGGGAAGCGCAAGCGCCTGAAGGTAAAGGTGTCCCTCGCCGTGATCGCGCCGAGCGGCATCCCGATCCTGTCGACGCGGACGGTGACGCTGAAGCGGCGCTAGAAGGCGTCCCGGATCGAGTCGAGGTCGCTGTCGTCCTCGGCCCAGACGCGGACCCGGGGATTGGCGGCCAGGGCACGGCGCCAGTGGTCGAGCGCGCGCTCGCGCTGGCCGCCCATCGCCGCCCAGCAGGCGAGGTCGTACTGCGTGTTGGCGTCGTCGGGGTGGTCGTCCAGCGCCGCGGCCGCCGTGGTGTAGGCGGCGACGTAGTCCCCCGCGGCAGCGTGTGGCTGGGCGGCGAAGCGGTGCTGCCAGGCCGGGAGCGGCCCGGCGGCGCCGGGCGGGTTGCCGACCGCCAGCGCCAGCGTGCCGTCCTCCGTCGCCACCGCGCTGCGGTGCTCGGCGGGGTCGGCGCAGAAGATGACGGTGCCCGGCACCGCGTCGACCTCCTCGCCGTCCACCGTGAAGGTCGCGCGGCCCGTGATGAGGACGTACATCTCCTCGTCAGAGCCCGGCAGCTCGTCGTGGGGCTCGATCAGCTGCTCCCCGGCGTCGGCCCGGTAGGCGTTGGTGCCGAAGGCGGTGGCGCCGAGTGCCCGCCGCACGGGCAGCCAGTGCACCCCCGCCGCGTCGACGGCATCCATGTCGGTGAGGCGCAGAGCGTGCATGCGCCTTTACACTGCCACAGCGATGGCCGGACATTCCAAGTGGGCGGGGATCAAGCACAAGAAGGCGATCGTGGACTCGCGCCGCGGCAAGCTCTTCACCAAGCTCGCCCGCGCCATCACCGTGGCCGCGAAGGAGGGCGGGGGGGACCCGAACATGAACGCCCGCCTCGGCCTCGCCGTGCAGAAGGCGAAGGACGCCTCGATGCCCAAGGACAACATCGACCGCGCGATCGCGAAGGGCACCGGCGAGGGGGGTGACGCCGACGCGCTGGAGGACGTCCTCTACGAGGGCTACGGCCCCGGCGGCGTGGCGCTGCTCATCGAGGCGGTCACCGAGAACCGCAACCGCACCGGCTCCGAGGTGCGGCACATGCTCAAGTCCAACGGCGGCAGCCTCGGCGAGCCCGGCTCCGTCGCCTACCTCTTCGACAAGAAGGGCCTCGTCGTCGTCGACGGCGAGCGCTACTCCGAGGACGACCTGATGGTCGCCATCGACGCCGGCGCCGAGGACATCTCCGACGACGACGGCGTCTTCGAGATCCTCTGCGATCCGTCCGACCTCACCGCCGTCCGCGCGTCGCTCGACGAGGCCGGCATCGAGATCGAGACCTCCGAGATCTCCCAGCTGCCCAAGGTGCGCGTCCCGCTCGACGAGGACGCCGCGATGAAGGTCCTCAAGCTGATCGATGCGCTCGAGGAGCAGGATGACGTCGACACCGTCCACGCCAACTTCGATGTCGACGCAGACGTCCTCGAACGCGTCGCCGGCTAAGTGACGTCGCCGGGAGCGAGGAGCTTGCGACGAGAGGACGGCGAAACCGTTGTCCACCCGCGCCCGGCCGGCCTCCTCTTCCGCGCAGCGATCATCCTGCTCATGGGGATCGGGTCGATCGCCATGTGGCTCGGCGTCCCGATCGGCCTGATCTACGGCGTCTCCAAGATGGTCACGAGCACCCAGCCGTCGCTCGGGCCGTACATGATCATCCTCTTCGGCGTCCCGATCGGGATGACCATCATCGGGAAGGGCCTGGGCGCCCTGGACCGCTACTACATCCGCCGCACGGGCGGGATGCAGGAGCGCTACCGCGCGGGCTGGCTGAAGTCCATGCGCGGCGAGACGAAGACGTCGCAGAACAGCAACTGGAAGGTCCTCGACGTCGTGATGATCTTCTCCGTGTCCATGGCGGGCCTGGCCATGGGCGTGTGGTTCTTCTTCTTCGCCGGCTCCTCGATCTAGGCACGCCCCGGTGATGTCCCCGCCGCGGTCGGGCCGCGTCGTCGTCGTCGTCGCGCAACTGGCGTTCACCGAGGCGCGCCGCGGTCGCGCCGCCGCCGGGCTGGGGGTGATCAGCGTGGCGCTGCTCGCCGTGCTCGCGCTCGCGTCCGACCAGGCGCTCGACGCCGTCTCGCGCCCCGGTGCCGGGTCCCTGGACCGCCCGGTCGTCGGCGCGACGCTGCTCGGGACGGCCGCCTTCGTCGAGCTGCTCCTCGGCGCGATCGTCGCCGTCTTCCTGGGACAGTCGACCGTGCGCGGGGACGGCGACCGGGGGACCCTGCAGACCTTGGCGGTCCGCCCGGTGCACCGCGTCGCGATCGTCCTGGGCCGGGCGGGGGTCGCCGCCGGGCTGGCCGCCGCCTACACCGCGCTGATGTGGGCCGCCTCCGTGGCGACCGTGCGGGCGGCCGGCGGCTTCGTCCCCGACTCCGCGGCCGCGCCCGCCCTGCCGCTGGCGGCTGCCGCCGCCCTCATCGCGCTCACGGCGGTGGCGTTGTCGACGCTGCTGCCCGCCCAGGCGACCGGGCTGGTCACGCTCACCCTGGTCGGCTTCGGCTTCACCGCGGGCCTGCTCGCACAGCTGGGCGCCGCGTACGGCCTCGGCGATCTCGAGCGGGTGGCGGACGGCCTGTCCGTCGTGCTCCCGTTCGAGGGCCTGTACCGCCACGTGCTGCACCTGCTCGAAGGCGGGGTCGGCACGCTCTCGCGCTTCGGCCTCGCGGCCGGGCCGTTCGGGGGCGCGCGACCGGCCGGCACCGGCTTCGCGACCTGGTGCGTGGGGTGGGCTGTCCTGCTGCTGACGGCGGCAGGATGGCGGACCAGCCGCCTGGACCTTTAGTCCAGTCCGCCACCGGACCGCATTCTTGACCGGGCGTCAGGGCCGCATTATCTTCGCGCCGCTTCCGCTCGGGAAGCCACAGGTTGACTCGCAAGCAGAGGATGGACATGGACTTCAGGCGCAAGAGGAGGGTGCTGACGCGCTCACTGGCCGGCGCGGCAGTGGTGACGGCGATCGCCGGGTGCGGCGGGCACCCGGCGCCCACGGACGTCATCCCGGACGAGTCCGGGACCGGCGCGGTGATCCGGGCGGCCAAGCAGGACGCGAAGGCCGGTGACACCGTCGTCTTCGACACCAGCGGCTCCGCCTTCGACACCCACACCGACAAGTGCCCGGACGCGGTGTCCATGTTCGTGGACGGCGTCGAGGGCCGCGCGGCCTACAAGGTCTACGACGAGGACGCGAACAAGCTCGAGACCATCACGACGGCCGGCGCCTGTCGCGTCGCCAACGGCCAGTTCTCCCTCACGCTGCCGGCCGGCGCACCGGGAACGACCGAGACCCGCAAGGTGACCGCCGTGGCCCAGAAGTTCGTCGACGGCGGCTTCTTCTCGAGCAAGGCATCGGTCGACGTGCGGGTCGCCACGCCTGGTGCCGGCTCCTCGCCGTCCCCCTCGCCTTCCGCCGCGCCCAGCGCGACCGCGAAGCCGACGGCCTCGCCGACCGTGACCGCGGCACCGACCGCCACCGCCACGGCAACGCCGCCGCCGGCGCTGTGCCCGGCTTCCGGCAGCCACACGGGCGGCGGACAGACCCCGGACGTCCGCTTCACGCTCAACCCGGACCCGTCGACGGTCGGCGACTTCACGCTCATCGACGCCTCGGCGACCGACGACCCGGACGGCACGATCACCAAGTACCGCTTCGACTTCAACGGCGACGGCACCTACGAGCAGGAGCGAGCCACCCCGTACGAGGCGTTCACGCCGACCGCCGAGGGGCAGATCACCGTGTGCGTGGAGGCGACCGACAACGCCGGCAACACCTCCGTGGGTGGGCTGAAGACGGACGTCAAGCCGAGCGGCTACCTGCGCGCCGATTCGTTCGGGCACTCCCCGTTCGAGCCCCAGGACGGTGAGGACACCGAGTTCACCATCCCGACGCCGAACGACGCGGACGTCGTGCTCGACTACGGGGACGGCGACTTCGACATCGCCGTCCGCCCGCACGCCGGCACGAGCGTCAAGTTCACGCACAAGTACGCGGCGCCCGGCTACTACGCGGCGACGACGACCGTCAACAACGACGCGGCCGAGGCCAGCTCGTGGAGCGACTACATCCACGTGATCCCGCACGCGCGCGGCGTGGCGCGGATCGCCGGCCTCGACCCGTTCCCGATCGCCTCGGCGAGCAAGGCGTACAAGCTGACGACCCTGCTCAAGCAGACCAAGGACAAGATCGTCAAGAAGGGCAAGATCACCTTCGAGCACGGCGTGCTGCACTCCAAGAACACGATCACGCGGGCACGGGCGCGGGGCTCGCTCCCGAAGAAGCTGCGCAAGGTGAAGGCCCTGCGCGGCCTGAAGGCGCTCTACAACGCCGACTTCGTCGCCCAGCTCAACGGCATCCAGGTGCCGCTGACGCCGGACACGTGGGGCATCGGCGGCACCGCGAAGATCCTCGCGCAGGGTCACAAGGACCGCCGGACGCGGATCTGCCTGTCGATGGGCAGCGACGGCAGGACGCTGGCCGGCACGAAGTGGAACGTGCTCGGCGCGACCGGCAAGGCCCGCGGCCTGAAGGGCGGAGGCACATACGCGCCGATCGTCCTCGGCCCGCGCCTGGCGCCCGAGCCCAAGGGGACGGCGACCATCAGCAAGGGCAAGGCGCGCGGGATCGGCGCCTGCAAGTCGCTGGTGAAGTACCTGCCGCGCGGGAAGAAGTGAGCGGGCCGGCGGGCCGGGGCAGCCGCTCCGGCCCGCCCGGCCTCGCGCTGTCCGGCGTCGGGAAGCGCTACGGCGCGGTCCCGGCGCTGCGCGGAATCGACCTCGAGGTGCGGCCGGGCGAGCTGGTCGGGCTGCTCGGCCCGAACGGCGCGGGCAAGACCAGCCTGATGAAGATCGCGGCCGGCCTGGTCCGGCCGACCACCGGCGCGGTCACCGTGGACGGTCACAGCCCCCGGGAGCGGTCGGCGCGGATGCGGACGGGGTACCTGGCCGAGCTCTTCCGGCTGCCGCCGGCACTGACCGCCGAGGAGCTGCTCGCCGCTCACCAGGCCCTGGCGGGGTCGGACGGCGGGACGGCCGAGCGCACGCGACTGCTGGAGCGCTGCGGGATCGCCGCCGTCCGCGACCGCCGCATCGGGACGCTCTCCAAGGGGACCCAGCAGCGCCTCGGGCTCGCGCAGGCGCTGGTCGGCGCGCCCGGCCTGTTGCTCCTCGACGAGCCCACCAGCGCGCTCGATCCGCTCGGCCGCCGTGCGGTGCGCGCGCTCCTCGACGAGCTGCGCGCGGAAGGCGCGGCCATCCTGCTCAGCTCACACCTGCTGACGGAGATCGAGCACACCTGCGACCGCGTCGTCCTGCTGCGCGGCGGCGACATCATCCGGTCGGCGGCCACGGCCGACCTGCTGCGCCCGACGGGCGTCACGGTCACCACCGCAAGCGGGACCCGTCGCTTCGCCGGCGCGGAAGAGGCCGACGTGGCCCGCATCGTGCGCGAGCTCGTGGCCGCAGGCGAGGACGTCCTGGCGGCCGGCGTCGACGTCCCGACGCTCGAGGACGCCTACGCCGAGGCCATGGCGCAGCCGTGACCCGTTCGCCGTTCGCCCTCGCGGCGGCCGGCGGAGCGGCGACCGCGCTGGCCGCGCCGCCGCTCGACGTCATGCCCGGCGCGCTCGTCGGCTTCGCGCTGCTCGCCGCGGCCGTACGGCGCGGCCTCCGGCTGGGGAACGGCGCTGGCCGTGCGGGACGGCCTGGGCGGCCGTCGCCGGGCTCGTCGGCATGCGCTTCCTGTCTGTCGTCGTCGATCGGTACCCGGGTCGGCCGGCCTGGGCGCGGTTCTGGCCTTCGTCGCCGCCGTCGCCGTGCAGGCACTCGCTGGGGGGCCGGGGGCGGCGATGGCCCATGCCCACCGTGCGCGCCTCGGCACGCCCTTTCCGCTGGCCTTCGGCACCGGTGTGCTGCTCGCGCTCAGCGTCCCGGCCGTCCTCCCATGGTCCCCGGCGCTGCTGCTCGCGCCGTGGACGGAGCTCGTGCAGTTCGCAGACATCATCGGGGAGCGCGGCGTGTGCGTGCTCCTCGCGGTGGCGGTGGCGGGAGCGGGGCGCCGTGGGCTGGTGGCGGCGGCGGTCGCCGTCGCCGCGCTGCACGTCGCCGGAGCCTCCGGATCGCGGCGGTCGCGGGGGAGCAGCGGGCCATGCTGCGCGTCGGGGTCGTCGACCAGTCCACGGGCGTCGCGAAGGCGCGACGGACCCCGGCCGCGCGGGGCGATCGTCGGTCGTCTGCGTGACCTGTCCATGCGCGCCGACGCAGAGGGCGCGCGGGCTGGTCGTGGCCGGAGAACGCGTATCCCGTCCCCCTCGACCGGGCGGCCGGCCGGCTCGGCGGCAGCCTCTCGCCCGTCGCCGGCGGCGCGGCGGCGCCCCGGCTCATCGGCCTGGAGACCTATGCACGCCGCGGTGGTGAGCCGCTGCTGTTCAACTCGGCGACAGTCGTGGAGCCCGACGGCCGGCGGCAGGTACCCGTCGACAAGCGGGTGCGCCTGCCGTTCGGCGAGTACCTGCCGTGGCCGGGCGTCCGCGGCGACGACGTGCAGGCGGGCGGCCCGGCCCACGTCCTGCGGGCCGCCGGCGCCCGGCTGGGCATCCTGAACTGCTACGAGGTGACCGCGCCGGGAGCGGGTCGCGACGCGGCGCGCGCCGGCCGCCCGCAGCTGCTGGTCAACCTCACCAACGAGGCGTGGTTCCGGGGGACGGCGGCGGCCCGGTACCTGCCGCGCTTCGCCGTCCTGCGCGCCGTGGAGCTACGCACGGACATCGTGCGCGCGGCCAACGCCGGCGGCGGGGGATGGGTCGACGCGGCCGGCCGCGTGCGCCGCGGTGGTGCCGACGCGGGCCCGGCCGTCACGGTCGTGGACGCCGGCCTGCGCCCGGCGGGTGCGGCGCCCACCCTCTATGCGCGGGCGGGCGACTGGCCGCTGCGCATCGTGCTCGTGCTCCTCCTGCTGGCTAGTACCGGTCGCCGACCGCCTTGGGCAGGTCCTCGAGCGCGGCGAGGTCCTCGGCCGTCAGCGTGATCTCGGCGGCCTCCGCGTTCTCCTCGAGGTAGGCGAGCCGCTTCGTGCCCGGGATCGGGACGACGTGCTCGCCCTGCGCGAGGATCCACGCCAGCGCGATCTGCCCCGGCTCGGCGTCGTGCTCGTAGGCGACGTCCTTGACGCGCTGGACGATGTCGAGGTTCGCGTGCAGCGCCTCCCGCGTGAAGCGCGGGTTGGCGGCGCGGAAGTCCTTGGAGTCGAACGAGCTGGCGTTGATCGTGCCCGTCAGGTACCCGCGGCCCAGCGGCGCGAACGGGATGAAGGCGGCGCCGTGCGCCTCGCACCACGGGAGGACGTCCTCGAGCGGCTCGCGCGTCCACAGCGACAGCTCCGACTGCAGGGAGGCGACGGGGTGGATGGCGTGCGCGCGGTCGAGCTCGTCGACGGTGGCCTCGCTCATGCCCAGGGCGAGGACCTTGCCGGCCTCGACGGCCTCCGCCATCGCGCCCCAGCTCTCCTCCACGGGGACGTCGGGGTCGACGCGGTGCAGCTGGTAGAGGTCGATGCGATCGGTCTGCAGGCGGCGCAGCGACGCGTCGATGGCGTCGCGCAGGTGCTCGGGCCGGCCGTTGCGGGTGATGGTCGGCTTCCCGTTGTCGAGCTCACCGATCAGGCCGCCCTTGGTGGCCAGGAAGGCCTCGTCGCGACGGCCGGCGAGGGCCTGGCCGACGAGCTCCTCGTTGGTGTAGGGGCCGTAGGCGTCGGAGGTGTCGATGAGGGTCACACCGAGCTCCAGCGCGCGATGGATGACGCGGATCGACTCCTCGTCGTCGCGGTCGCGGGCGCCATAGGCCCAGCTCATGCCCATGCAGCCCAATCCGATCGCGCCGACCTCCGGTCCGTCCTTGCCGAGGGTGCGTGTCGGGATGGTCATGGCCCGGACGATAGGAAACGCAGCACCGCAAGCACCCGCCGGTGGTCGCTGGAACCCGCCGGGAGGTCGAGCTTGGCGAGGATCGCGGTGACGTGCTTCTCGACCGCGCGCTCGGTGATCACGAGCTCCGTGGCGATGCCGATGTTGGTCCTTCCCTCGGCCATCTGCCCGAGCACCTCGCGCTCCCGCGGGGTCAGCGCGGCGAGCGGATCGTCACGGCGGCGACGGCCCAGCAGGTGGGCGACGACCTCCGGATCCAGCGCCGATCCGCCGGCCGCGACGCGGCGGATCGCGTCGGCCAGCGCGTCGACGTCGGCGACCCGGTCCTTGAGCAGGTAGCCGACGCCCGCCGTGTCCCCCGAGAGCAGCTGCATGGCGTAGGCCTCGTCGACGTACTGGGAGAGGACGAGCACCGCCGTGTCCGGCAGCTCGGCGCGGATCTCGAGCGCCGCGCGCAGCCCCTCGTCGGTGAAGCTCGGGGGCATGCGGATGTCGGTGAGGGCGACGTCGGGCCGGTGGGCGCGGACCTTGCGCAGGAGGTCGTCGGCGTCCGCGGCCTCCGCGACCACCTGGAAGCCCGCGTCGGTGAGCAGCCGGACGAGGCCCGAGCGCAGCAGCGCGGAGTCCTCGGCGACTACGACGCGCACGGCAGCCTCGCCCGCACGGTCGTGCCCGCCCCGGACACCGAGGTCACCTCGAGGGAGCCGTCCAGCGCCGCGAGGCGGTCCGCCAGTCCCCGCAGGCCGGTGCCGGCAGCGGCATCCGCGCCGCCGACCCCGTCGTCGACGACGGCCACCAGGACGTGGCCGTTGCGCCGCTCGACCGCCACGGTCGGCCTCCGTCGCCTGCGCGTAGCGGGCGACGTTGGTCAGCGCCTCCGCCACCACGAAGTACGCAGCGGACTCGACGGCGGCGGGCAGGCGCTCCTCGGGCACGTCCTCGATGGTGACGGGCAGGGGGGCGCGGGCGGCCAGCGTCGCCACCGCGGCGCGCAGGCCCCGGTCGGTGAGGACGGCGGGATGGATGCCGCGCGCGAGCTCACGCAGCTCGTCCGTGGCCTGCTGGAGCTCGCCGGCCGCCTCGCCCAGCAGCGCGCCGAGGTCGCCGTCGGCCCGGTTGCGCGGCGAGGCGCAGGGTGAGCGCGAGCGACACGAGCCGCTGCTGCGCGCCGTCGTGGAGGTCGCGTTCGAGCCGGCGGCGCTCCTCGTCATGGGCGGCGACCAGCCGTGCCGACGACGCGCGCACGTCCGCCTCCAGCACCGCGAGGCGCTCGCGACCGAGGCCGAGCAGGAACAGCGCCGGGACCAGCAGGGCGACGACCCGGCCCACGGTGTCCGTGACGCTCTCGAACGTCTCGCCGATGGAGACGAGGTCGGCGAACAGGGTGATCACGAGGCTGGTGACGATGATCAGCCCGGCGCCGAGCACGGGCCGGAGCGCGACGCGGTGCGCGGGCCCGGCGCCGCGGTAGCGCGCGGCGAGGATGGTCCCGACGGCGGCCAGGGCAGCGATGGAGACGACGGCCTGGACGATCTCCGTCGCGTCGAACAGGTCGGGCCGGTCATCGAGGAGCATCGGGTTGGAGCGGTAGCCCGGGTCGTAGATGAGCATCTGCGCGAGTTCGTAGACCCCGGCGACGAGGTAGCCGCCGGCGACGAGCCAGCGGTCGCGACGGCCCTGCAGCCGCCCGCTGGGGAACGCGAGCAGCAGGTGGCTGAGGAGCGCATAGGAGAGGCTCGAGCAGACGAAGCCGGCGACGAACAGCCAGCCGGGCTCGGCGCCGGTCAGCGTCGACGTCACGAAGGCCGCGCCCACGGCGACCATCAGGCCGCCGAGCCGGCCCCAGGTCCACACGCCCGTCGCGATGAAGGCCGCGCCGATCACCGGCCCGAGCACGCCGAGGGACTCGATCGTGTGGCGGTACCGCGAGGCCTCCACCAGCGCCAGCGCCGCCAGGCAGGCCAGGACGCCGGCCGCTCCGACCGCGCGTCTCACGCGAGCACCGCCGCCAGCGCCGCGCCGGACAGGTCCGCCTTGCCCACGAACCCCCGCGCGCCCGAGGCGGCGACGACGTCCGCCGCCCAGTCCCGGCTCGAGGTCAGCACGACGGGCGCGGTGAAGGCTCCCGCGACGTCGAAACCCGAAGTGTCGGGGAGAGCGACGTCCAGCAGCACGAGATCGGGCCGCAGGGCGGCGGCGGCGGCGAGCCCCGCGGCGCCGTCCGCGGCCTCGCCGACCACCGTGTAGCCGTCTGCCTCGAGCAGGCGTCGCGCGCTGGCCCTGAAGCCGGCGTGGTCGTCGACGATCAACACGGTCGCGGGCACTCGGCCGAGGATGGCAGGCGCACCTGACCCCGATGGTGTGGCTACCCCCACCATGGGACGCCGGGAGGCCGCCTGGGAGCTGGGCCGCCCGCTCGGGAGGCTTGCGGCATGACCTCCCGTCTCTCACATCTCACCGCTCGCGCGGGCCGCTGGAGCGCCGCGCATCGCCGTCTGGCCATCACCGGCTGGCTCGCCTTCGTCGTCGCCACCGTCGTGGCCGGCACCCTCGTCGGCTTCACGGAGGGCAACGACGCCGACGCCGGCACCGGCTCCTCCGGCCGCGCCGACCAGGTCCTCGACTCGAGCTTCCCCGAGGCGCCCACCGAGAGCGTCATCGTCGAGGGCCGTGGTGCCGCGGACGTCGCGCAGCGGCTCAGGGCCGCCGACGGCGTCGAAGCGGTGAAGGTCACCGCCCGCAAGGGCGACGCGACCCTCCTGACCGTCACCCACCACGGCGACGTGGAGCCGATCCTCGCCGCCACGAGGACCGCGGCGAAGGTCCATCCGGGCTCGTACGTCGGCCAGTTCGGCGAGGACAGCCTCGACGCGGCGATCTCCGACCAGATGGGGACGGACATGGGGAAGGCGGAGATGATCTCCATCCCCATCACGCTCGTCCTGCTGCTGCTGAGCTTCGGCTCGATCGTCGCGGCGCTCGTCCCGCTCGGCCTCGCCCTGACCGCCGTGTTCAGCGCGATGGGCCTCGTCTCCCTGCTCAGCCACGCCGTCCCGATGGTCGAGACGGTCAACTCGGTGGTCCTGCTCGTCGGCCTTGCCGTCGGCGTCGACTACTCGCTCTTCTACCTGCGCCGCGAGCGTGAGGAGCGCGCCGCTGGCCGGTCCGCGGACGCCGCCCTGAGCGCCGCCGCCGCGACCTCGGGTCACGCCGTGCTCGTGTCGGGCATCACGGTCATGATCGCCATGGCGGGGATGTTCCTGGCCGGCAGCCCGATCTTCGCCGCCCTCGCCTACGGGTCCATGATCGTCGTCGCCGTCGCGCTGATGGCCTCGCTGACCGTGCTCCCGGCGCTGATCTCGGTACTCGGCAAGCGCGTCCCCAAGGCCCGCCGTCAGCGCGAGTCCCGCGTGTGGCCGTTCGTGCTGGACCGCGTCCTGCGCCGCCCGCTCGTCTCGGCCGTGGTCGCCGGCGGCCTGCTCGTCGCCCTGGCCATCCCCGCGCTGGGGATGAAGACCGCGCTGCCGAGCATGAGCACCGTCTCCGAGGAGCTGCCGGTCCGCCAGGCCTACGACCGCATCGAGCAGACGTTCCCCGGCGGCGGGCTCCCCGCCACGGTGGTCATCCGCGGTGATCGTCCCGAGGTCCTCGCGGCGATCGGCTCGCTGGATCAGCGCACCGGCCAGCGCGTCGCCGACGGCGGCCGGGTCGCCGCCGTCGAGGTCCCGCTGCGGGGCGACGACGACGCCGCGCTGCGGGATCTCCGCGCGCAGGTGCACGGGCTCCCCGGCGTGCGCGCCGACATCACCGGCTGGACCGCCGGGGACGCGGACTTCGCCCAGCTGATGCGCGACCGCGCGCCGATCGTGTTCGCCTTCGTGCTCGGCCTCGCGTTCCTGCTCCTGCTCGTCACGTTCCGTTCCGTGGTGATCCCGCTGAAGGCGATCGTGCTCAACCTGCTGTCGGTCGGCGCCGCCTACGGGGTCCTGACGCTCGCCTACGACGAGCCGATCACCGCCTGGCTGCCGATGTTCCTGTTCGTGATCCTGTTCGGCCTCTCGATGGACTACCACGTGTTCATCGTCAGCCGGATCCGTGAGCTGCGGCTGGCCGGGATGAGCACCAGTGACGCGGTCAGCGGCGGCATCCGCGCCACCGCCGGCGTCGTCACCAGCGCCGCGGCGATCATGGTCGCGGTGTTCGGCGCCTTCGGGCTGGTCGACTCGCTGGAGATGCAGCAGATGGGCATCGGCCTCGCGGCCGCCGTGCTCATCGACGCGACGGTCATCCGCGCGGTCCTGCTGCCCGCCACGATGACGCTGCTGGGCGAGGCCAACTGGTGGTTCCCGGCGCGCCGCGCCGAGCGCCTGCCGGACGTAGAGTTCGCGCGATGAGCTTCCGTGCAGCCGTCGAGGCCAAGGATCTCGAGGCCATGCGCGACGCGCTGCACCCGGACGTGACGTTCTCCTCGCCCGCCGTCTTCCGTCCCTACGAGGGGCGGGAGACGGTGATGCGTCTGCTGGGCCACGTCGTCGAGGTGTTCGAGGACTTCCGCTACACGGACGAGCTGACCGGGGAGGGCACGCACGGGCTGGTCTTCGCCGCCCGGGTGGGGGAGAAGGAGCTGCAGGGCTGGGACTACCTGACGCTGGACGCGGACGGGCTCGTCACCCAGCTCACGGTGATGATCCGGCCGCTCAGCGGCCTGATCGCGGTCGCCGAGGCGATGGGCGCGCGGCTCGCCGCCGACACCCCCGCCTAGGGAGGCGTCCGACCCGAGGCGCAGAATGGTGCCGGTGGACGTGGTCATCCTCGGCATCGATCCCGGCACCGCCAACACGGGCTACGGCGTGGTCGCCGGATCGCGCGGGCGCCTCGTCGCCCTCGACGGCGGCGTGATCAAGACGTCCCCGCGCGCGGAGATGCACGAGCGGCTGGCGACCATCCACGGCCGCGTGGTCGACGCTGATCGCCGAGCACGCGGCCGGACGCGGTCGCCGTCGAGGACCTCTACTTCGGGACCAACGCGCAGCTCGGCCTTCGCCGTCGGCCAGGCCCGCGGGGTCGTCCTGCTCGCCGCCGGCCAGGCCGGCCTGGACTGCGCGAGCTACACGCCGCAGCAGGTCAAGGGCGCCGTCTGCGGCATCGGGCCGGGCCGAGAAGGACCAGGTGCAGCGGATGGTCCAGGCGCTGCTGTCGCTCGCCGAGCTGCCGACGCCCGACCACGCGTCCGACGCGCTCGCCGTCGCCATCTGCCACGCCAACGCCGCGCCCATGCGGGCCGCGATGGCGCGTCGCATGATCGCGCTGCTCGACGGCAAGGTGGCGGTGCGCCGCGCCGACCACGTGGTCGTCTCCTGCGGCGGCGTCGGCTACCGGGCGGCCGTGTCCTCGGAGACGATGGCGAAGGTCCCTGCGGCCGGGCACGACGTCGACGCTCCACACCCACCTGATCATGCGCGACGACGGCATGCACCTCTACGGCTTCGCCGCCGAGGAGGAGCGCGACCTGTTCCTGGCCGCTGATCGGCGTGCAGGGCGTCGGCCCGAAGGTCGCCCTCGCCGTCCTCTCCGGCGGCCCGCCGCGCGAGCTCACCGGCGCGGTCATCGCCGGCGACACCGCCCGCCTGCAGGCGGTGCCGGGCATCGGCAAGCGCACGGCGGAGCGCATCGTCGTGGAGCTGCGCGAGAAGCTCGCGCCGCTCGCCCCGCGAGGACCCGATCGTCATCCGCCGCGCCGACGACCCGCGCCTGGAGGCGCGCGAGGCGCTCGTCGGCCTCGGCTTCGCGCTGGCGGAGGCGGAGTCGCTGCTCGCGGACGCACCCGACGGCGCGCCCGAGGCCCTGATCGCCCACGCCCTGCGGAGCGCGCGGCGATGAGCGGCATCCGCACGCCCGGACATCGACCTGGTCCACGACGCCGACGAGGGGCCCGAGGACCTCGACGTCACCCTGCGCCCGCGCGTCCTCGACGAGTTCGTCGGCCAGGAGGCGCTGCGGGAGCAGCTCGCGGTCTCCCTGTCCGCCGCCTCGAACCGCGGCGAGGCGCTCGACCACGTCCTGCTCGCCGGCCCGCCCAGGCCTGGGGAAGACGTCGCTGGCCCAGATCGTCGCCGCCGAGCTCGGCGTCCCGTTCGTCCAGACCGCCGGCCCCGCGCTCGAGCGCAAGGGCGACGTCGCCGCCTTCCTCACCTCGCTGGAGCCGCGCAGCGTCTTCTTCATCGACGAGATCCACCGGCTGCCGCGCGCGGTGGAGGAGATCTTCTACCCGGCGATGGAGGACCGGCAGCTGCCGATCACCGTCGGGCAGGGCGCCGGCGCGCGGGTGATGACCCTGCCGCTGCCGCCCTTCACGCTCGTCGGCGCCACCACCCGCGCCGGGCCTGCTCACGACGCCGCTGCGCGACCGCTTCGGCATCCAGCACCGGCTCGACCACTACGACCCCGCGGAGCTGACCCGCATCGTCGTCCGCTCCGCCCGGGTGCTCGAGGTGGAGATCGACGCCGCCGGCGCCCGCGCCATCGCCGACCGCTCCCGCGGCACGCCGCGTGTCGCCAACCGCCTGCTCAAGCGCGTGCGCGACTACGCGCAGGTCCGCGGCACCGGCGCCATCGACGCCGCCTGCGCGCACGCCGCCCTCGGGCTCATGGGCGTCGACGAGCTCGGCCTCGACCGCCTGGACCGCGAGCTCCTGCAGGCCATCTGCGGGCACTTCGGCGGCGGCCCCGTCGGCCTCTCGACCCTTGCCGTCACGGTGGGGGAGGAGGCGGACACGATCGAGGACGTCTACGAGCCCTACCTGCTCCAGCGCGGCTTCCTGCAGCGCACCCCACGCGGCCGCACGGCCACCCCGCACGCGTTCCGCCACCTCGGTCTCCCCGTGCCCGAGGCCGCCGCGCCGCTCTTCTGACGAGTTCCACCCTCATGCAGGGTGGAAGTCGTCACGGGATCGGGAAGCGGTCGACGGTGACCGACGTGCAGTCGCCGGTGATGGTCAGCGTCTTCACTGGTCCGACGCCGACGACGGTGCGGTAGGGGAGACGCGGCAGGGACGTTGTCAGCGTCTCGCCGAGACGGAACCCATCCACAAGCGGCCCGCCGGGCACGCCGGAGTCAGCCACGACGGTCGCCGCCCCTGAGCCCGCCACCGTCGCCACGACCAGATCGTCCCCTCCTTCGATGCCCACGTCGACCGCGGGGCATGAGCCCGAGGCCACCCGGCGCAGCGTCACATGCCGCACCCGCCCGGAGAAGTCGAAGTAGGACGAGGCCGCCGGCGCGCCGATCGACACGTCCGGCTCGCGGTTCGGCAGCACCCGCGAGAACGCGTTGTAGGGGGCGATCTGCGCCGCCACGATCACCTGCGGCACCACCCCGTCGATCAGCTTCTGCCCGCGGTAGCTCTCCGCGAAGGCGGAGAAGTAGCGCTTGTGCTGTGGGGCGACCCAGTCGCGCTCCAGGCGCAGGCCGGCGATCACCGAGAAGATCACCGGGACGATCAGCAGCCACGGGGACAGCCGCACGTCACGCAGGACGTAGGCCGCCGCGAGGAGCAGCGCGATCGCCCCCTCCGCGTTGTACCGGGGGTCGAGCGCGACGGTCTCCACGCCCTCCGTCCCCAGCCGTGCGCCGCCGCTGAGGATCAACCCGCCGAGCACGACCGCGAAGGCGAGCAGCCACACCCGGTGCGGGCGCCGGACGACGAGCCCCAGGATCGCCACGTTCGCGATCACCACGACGAGCACACCCGGGCCGAGCACCCGGCCGACCGACCCGTTCAGGACCAGCGGCGCCACGCCCTCGCCCCAGCCGGCCACGAGGTACTTCAGCCACAGCTCTGCGGTCGGCTTCGGCCCCGCCCCGATGAAGCGGTAGTAGCGGTCACCGCTGATGATCACCAGGTAGACGACGGTCAGGACCCCCAGCGCCGCGGCGAAGCGCCGGTCGCGCCGCGCCACGAGCAGCACCGGAAGGACCAGCAGCGCCTTGATGAACGCGCACAGCGCGAGCGCGTAGGCGAGGACGGCGAGCACCAGGCGCCCGTGCAGCGCGCACAGCAGCGCCAGGAGCGCGAAGAAGAGCTCCGGGTACAGCTGCGCGGACAGCGCCCACCACTGCGTCGCCTCGACCCACACCGGGGACAGCGCGAACACCGCGACGAAGAGCCAGTGCCCGCCCAGCCGACGCACGACCGCCCCGAAGACGACCACGCAGCCCGCGTACCAGCCGAGCGAGATGACCATCGCCAGCCACCATCCCTGGTGCGTGAGCGAGGAGACGACGTGGTCGGCCAGCCGGTGCCACGGCGAGAAGTGGTCGTAGATCGGCTCGCTGAGGAAGTGCCGGCCGAACGGCTGCTCCCGCGCCTGGGCGAAGAAGACGTGGTCGTCCGTGGTGAAGAAGCTCCCCGCACACAGGGCGACGATCCAGGCGCCGCCGACGAGCACGAAGAGGCGCCTCACCTAGGAGCTCGACTTCACAACCCGCCGGCGCGCAGGCACGGCCCTGACACAGCGCCGGATCGCGCCCGGCCGGCTCGCCCGGGCCACCAGCACGAACTTCACCGGCCGGCCACGACCGGCTCGGTCATGACCGCACCTGCGACCACCGATCTTGTGAAGTCGAGCACCTACCCGAAGGTAAAGGCATACGCGTGGACCCCCGGGTCCAGGCGCAGCTCGAGGTACCGCGACTGCACCGACGGGAGGTCGGCGAGCGTGTAGAGGCCCTGGTGGTCCACGGTGATCGTGCGCGGCTTCTGCCCGTACAGCCGGACCTGCACCTTGCGCGGCTTCCCCGGGGACCCGAGGACGAGGAAGACCCGGCGCGCGCCGAAGCGCACGGCCACCCGGGCGCCCGCGCCCGCGACGGCCTCCTCCTGCCCGACCTTCCACAGGCCGCCGTAGGCGAAGCGGTCCTGCGGCAGCGCCCGCCGCCCCGGCAGGGCGCCGAAGTCCCGCGTCACCGGCCGGATCGGGTCCTGGACGAAGCCCTGGGCCCGCGACGCGCCGAGGTAGGTCTCCGGCGTGGAGACACCCTGCGACGGCGTCTGGGCCTTGACGGCACCGTCCTCCGAGGGCTTCGCAGATCGGCCGGCCTCGCGCAGCAACGCCTTGATCGCCGCCTCCGTCTGGTCGTACTCGCCCTCGCCGAAGGACGCGTAGCGGACGTGGCCCTTGGCGTCGATGAGGTACTCGGCCGGCCAGTACTGGTTGCCGAACGCGTTCCAGACCGTCATGTCGTTGTCCTGGACGACCGGGTACTTCAGCCCGTCCTCCCGCACCGCCCGCTCGACGTTGCCCGCGTCCTTCTCGAAGCCGAACTCCGGGGAGTGGACGCCGATGATCGTCAGCCCGTCCTTGCGGTACCGCGCGTCCCACGCCTTCAGGTGCGGCTGCGTGCGGATGCAGTTGATGCAGGTGTAGGTCCAGAAGTCGATCAGGACGACGCGGCCGCGCAGGCCGGCGAGCTTCAGTGGCTTGGAGTTGAACCACTTCTGCGTGCCCGCGAGCTCCGGCGCGGGCCCGGCGTCCTGCAGGCCCGACCTGCGGACCTTCTGCCCACGGGCCTTGGTCGCCGTCGAGGACTGCTCGAGCTTCTCCGTGGGGGAGACCAGCCAGGACGGCAGCGCGCCGGCGATCTCCGTGCGGAAGCGGTTGTCGGCGCCGGTGAGGGTCAGGATCGCGAAGGCGATCATCACGACGCCCATCGCCATCTGCAGCCGCCCGCCGACGCGCCGGAGCACCCGGCGGCCGGCGATGAGGACGAGGTAGGTGCCCACCGCCGTCCCCAGCGCGTACATGAGCCCGGTGACCAGCCGCTGCGCCGAGAGCGACTGGGACGCCTGGACGGTCAGCACCGCGGCGAGGATCGGTCCCGCGCACGGGACGTAGAGCAGGCCCGCGGACGCACCGACGACGACGCCGGAGCCGAAGCCCTCACCGTCCAGCCCGACCTTGCGCTGCGGCACGAGGCGGGAGATCAGCACCTCCAGGCGCGCGGAGAGCGGCGGCACGACGAGGCAGACGCCGAAGACGATCAGGACCACGATCGCCACGTCGCGCAGCAGGTCCTCCGGCAACCCGAGGGCGGAGATCACGTATGCGAGCGCGAGGGTCGCGAAGGCGAAGGACCCCGCCAGGCCGACCGCGATGCCCAGTGGCCGGCGCCGTCCTCCGGACACCCCGCCGGACAGCAGCAGGGGCAGCACGGGCAGCACGCACGGCGAGAACGCGGTGCCGAAGCCGGCGAGGACAGCGAAGAGGGCGGCGAGGACGAACTCCATGTCGGTTCGTGCGTCCCTACGTTTCGGATTCCGTTACGGACGCATCCCTAGACTGGCGCGCCGCAACATGGCCCACCTCTTCATCTGCCCAAACTGTGGTCGCCGCACCACCGAATCCGAGCGCACGCAGGGGTTCCGCAACCTCCCCAAGGGCTGCTCGAACTGCGGCTTCGGATTCCTGTTCGAGCTGCTCGACGACTACTACCCGGCGCCCAACGCCGCGTTCTTCACCTGCGACCAGCAGGGCCGGATCATCGCCTGCGGGCGCGGATCCAAGGAGCTGACGGGCCTCAGCGACGAGAAGACGATCGGCCGCGGCATCAACGACGTCCTCGGCCTCCAGTTCGCCGGCGGCGACGATCCGGTGGCCACCGCGCTGGAGTGGGGCGTCCGCCAGCTCGACAAGCCCGTGGAGGTCCACGCCGAGGGCGATATCCCGGCGACGGCGCGTGCCGACCTGTTCCCCGCATACGATGAGGACGGCGGGCTTCTGGTCATCCTCACCCCGCAGAAGCCCCGCTGATGTCTGAACGCCGCCGCAATCTCTTCGTCCTGCTCCTCGTCCTCGGCCTGATCGCCGGGTCCGTCGCCGTGATCGCGACCAGGGACACCAAGCTCGGGCTCGACCTGCAGGGCGGCGTCTCGCTGACCTACCAGGGCAAGCCGACCAAGCAGCAGAAGACGATCACGCCGGACGCGCTGCAGCGCGCGGTGGACATCATCCGCGAGCGCGTCGACTCCCTGGGCGTCGCCGAGCCGTCCATCTCGACCTCCGGGCAAGGACCAGGTCGAGGTCGACCTCCCGGCCGTCAAGGACGCCAAGCGCGCGGAGGAACGCGTCGGCACCACCGCCCAGCTGTACTTCTACGACTGGGAGAAGAACCTCCTCGACGACGACTGCAAGACGGACCCGGACACGCCGTACACGGGCGCCAACGGCATCTCGGCGACCTCCGGCCTGTACGCGGCCGCCAAGAAGGCCGCCAAGTGCCCGGCGTTCCAGGACCCGGACACGACGTCGGCGTCCGAGGCGCGCTTCTACGGCTTCTTCAAGGACCACAAGCCGGTCAACGACGGGCTTCCCGAGGTCGAACGAGAACGACCTGTGGGAGGACCAGCCGGGCGGCGAGAAGCCCGCCGGCGCCGAGGCGATCAAGGTCCCCGAGGGCATCCTCATCGTCCGCGAGGCCGCCGACGACAAGGGCAAGCAGCCCGACCTCTGGTACGTCCTGCACGACAAGCCGGGCCTGAGCGGCAAGGACATCAAGAAGCCGGAGCAGAACTTCGACCCGGACACCAACGAGCCCAACGTGACGATGGAGTTCACGGACGCGGGCAAGAAGGAGTTCCAGTCCGTCACGCAGGCGCTGGCCGACCGCGGCACGGACAACGCGCAGCCGGGCATCGCGCCGGCCAACCAGTCCCAGCACTTCGCGATCGTGCTCGACAACGCGCTGGTCTCGGTGCCCTACATCGACTACCAGCAGAACCCGGAGGGCATCGACGGGGACACGGGCGCGGAGATCTCCGGCTCCTTCACCGTGCAGTCCGCGCAGGACCTGGCGAACTTCCTCAAGATCGGCGCCCTGCCGATCCGCCTCGAGCTCATCAGCCGCTCGCAGGTCTCGGCCTCCCTGGGCAAGCAGGCCCTCGACCAGGGCCTCAAGGCGGGCATCGCCGGCTTCATCATCGTCGCGCTGTTCCTGCTGATCTTCTACCGCGTCCTGGGCCTGATCGCGGTCGTCGCGCTCGCCGTCTACGCGCTGTACTTCTACGCGATCGTCAAGCTGATCCCGATCACGATGACCCTGCCGGGCATCGCGGGCCTGATCCTCACGCTCGGTGTCGCGGCGGACGCGAACATCGTCATCTTCGAGCGCGTCAAAGAGGAGATCCGGCGCGGCCGATCGACGGGTGCGGCCATCGCCGAGGGCTACCGCAAGGGCATCGCGACGATCCTCGACGCCAACGTCGTCACGTTCCTCGTCGCCTTCATCCTGTTCATCCTGGCCACGGCCGGGGTCAAGGGCTTCGCCTTCACGCTGGGCATCGGCACGCTGGTCTCCCTGTTCACGGCGGTGCTGGCCACGCAGGCGATCCTGCTGTCGCTGCGCACGACGAACCTGCTCAAGTCCAAGTCGGCGCTGGGGACCAACACCGAGCACGGCCGCGACCGCTTCCGCCTGGACTACATGGGCGCGTCCAAGTGGTTCTTCTCCGCGTCGGGCCTCATCCTGCTCATCGGCGCCCTGGCCATCGCCGGCAAGGGCCTGAAGTTCGGCATCGACTTCGAGTCGGGCACCCGCATCCAGGCGGCGCTGACGCAGCCCGCCTCGGTGAACCAGGTGCGCGACACCGTCGAGGCCGCCGGCTACGACGGCATCGAGGTCCAGTCCGTGCAGGACCCGGACATCGGCAAGAACGTCGTCCAGATCAAGGGCAAGATCAAGCCCGCCGACGTCAGCAAGGTCACGGACGTCCTGCGGCAGAAGTTCGGCGTCACCTCGTCGTCCGACCAGACCGTCGGCCCGACCTTCGGCAAGAGCATCGCCAACTCGGCGGTCATCGCCATCATCGCGTCGCTGCTCGTGATCGGGCTCTACATCGCCCTGCGCTTCCAGTGGAAGTTCGCCGTCCCGGTGCTGATCGCCCTGATGCACGACATCCTCATCACCGGCGGCGTGTACGCCCTCGTGGGCCGGGAGGTGACGGCGTCCACCGTCGCTGCCCTGCTCACCATCCTGGGCTTCTCCCTCTACGACACGATCATCGTGTTCGACCGTGTGCGCGAGAACATCCCGCGCATGCCCTCGGCGACCTTCTCGCAGATCGTCAACCGCTCCATGTCCGAGGTCATCGTCCGCTCGCTGGCGACGTCCTTCTGCACCCTGCTGCCGGTGCTCGCCCTGCTGCTGTTCGGTGGGGAGACGCTGAAGGACTTCGCGTTCGCGCTGCTGGTCGGCGTCGCCTCCGGTGCCTACTCGTCCGTGTTCATCGCCGGTCCCGTGCTCGTGCACTGGAAGGAGCGCGAGCCCATCTACCGGGCCCGCCACGCCCGCGCGCTCGCCGACCACGGCTCCATCCCCGCGTACGCCGTCGCCGCCGAGGGGCAGTCGGTCGACGTCGCCCCGCGTCCGAGCCGCCGCCGGACCGCCGCCTCGCCCGAGGAGGGCGTCTCCCGCGAGGAGTTCGACGAGCTGGTCGCCAACCTCGGCGTCGAGACGAAGCCCGCCGTCGCGCCGCCGCGCGCGACGCAGCGCCCGGCCGGTGGCCGCCGCGCCGCCGCCAAGACCGGCGACGACCTCGACGAGAACGGGAAGCCGCGCAAGCCCCGCAACACCCGTCACGGAAGGCCTCGCTAGCCATGGCCGCACTCGTCTGGATCATGGTCGGCCTGGCCATCTGGCACTTCACGATCTTCCTGCCGGACCGCTTCTGGGCCGGCATCGTCGGCGCCTTCCTCGGCGCCCTGGTCGGCAGCTTCGTCTTCGGGCTGCTCATCAGCGGGCTGTCCGTCCCGGCAAGGACGACACGGACCTCGTGACCGCCGTGGAGTCGGTCCCCGGCGCCATCATCGGCATCGCCATCGTGTACTTCATCGGGGTCCGCCAGGAGCGGCTCGACGAGGAGGCGAAGGGCGGCCTCGCACCGCGGCACTGAGCCGCCGGTTCCGTCCGGTCCGGCCCGTACTTTCCGCGGGTGGCCGACGCCCGCTTCGAGCTCTCCCCGTACGACTTCGCGGCCGCCGCGCGGCTGGCGGACGCGCTCGGCGTCTCCCATGTCCTGAGCCAGATCCTCGTCCGCCGCGGGCTGGCCGACCCGGACGCCGCGCGCGCGTTCCTGGCGGCCGACACACGCCATCCGCTGGAGGCCTTCGGCGGGCTCGAGCTGGCGGCGGAGATCATCCTCGCCCACGTGCGCGACGGGTCGCGCATCACCGTGCACGGCGACTACGACGTCGACGGCGTGAGCTCCACCGCGATCCTCGTCCGGGTCCTGCGGACGCTGGGCGGTGCCGTGGACTGGTACCTGCCCTCGCGGACGGAGGACGGCTACGGCCTCGCCGCCGCGACGGTGGACACGCTGGCCGCGCGGGGGACCAGGCTGCTGCTCACCGCCGACTGCGCGATCACCGCGGTCGACGAGGTCCAGCGGGCGATCGACGCGGGGATGGACGTCGTGGTCACCGACCACCACACGCCGCGCGCGGACGGGCGCTTGCCCGCGGCCCCCATCGTCCACCCGCGCCTGGGCGGCGGCAACCCCTGCGGCGATCTGTGCGCGGCGGGCGTCGCCTACAAGCTCGCGGGCGCGCTGCTCGCCGCCGCGGGGCACGACCCGGCGCTGGCCGACGAGGACCTGGACCTCGTGGCGCTGGCCACCGTCGCCGACGTGGTCCCGCTGCACGACGAGAACCGCGCGCTCGTGCGCGCCGGGCTCAAGGCGATGCGCGCGACGCAGCAAGCCGGGCCTGCGCGCGCTGATGGACGTCGCGCGGGTGGACCCGAGCGGGCTGGACGCGACGGCGATCGGCTTCCGCCTCGCGCCGCGCATCAACGCGGCCGGCCGCATCGCCCGCGCCGACGCCGGCCTCGAGCTGCTGCTGACCGACGACGAGGACCGCGCCCGCGCGGTGGCCGAGGAGCTCGACCACCTCAACCAGCAGCGCCGCGACGTGGAGACGCGGATGCTCTTCGAGGCGGAGGGGATGGTCCGCGAGTACGGCGACCAGCCCGCCTACGTCCTCGCCGGGGAGGGCTGGCACCCCGGGGTCATCGGGATCGTCGCCGCCCGCATCGCCGAGCGGCGCTGCCGCCCGACCGTGCTCATCGCGCTCGACGGGGACGAGGGCACGGGCTCCGGCCGCTCCATCCCCGCCTTCGACCTGCTGGCGGGCCTGGAGGCCGGCCGCCACCACCTGCTCGCGCCACGGCGGCCACCGCGCCGCCGCGGGCTGCACCATCGCGCGCGACAGCGTCGAGGCGTTCCGCGAGGCGTTCTGCGCCCACGCCGCCGAGGTGCTGCGGCCGGAGGACTTCGTGCAGACGGAGCGCCTGGACGCCGTCGTCACCGGCGACGCGCTCGCCCTGGGTCTCGCGGAGGAGCTCGCGCAGCTCGAGCCGTTCGGGCAGGCCAACCCGCCCGTCTCGCTGCTCGTCCCGTCCGCGCTGCTGACCGACCCGCGGCCGCTGGGGGAGGAGAAGCGCCACGTCGGCTTCCGCCTGCACGCCGGCGGCGCGGTCTCGCGCGGCGTCCGCTTCGGCGAGGGGACGTCGCTGCCGGCCGAGCCGGTCGACGCCGCCGTCCGCCTCGAGGTCAACCGCTTCAACGGCTCCGTCGAGCCGCGCGTGCTGCTGCGCAAGTCGCGCGCCTGCGCGGCCGCGCCGATCCGCCGTCGTCGGCGAGCCGGACTTCGCCGCGGGACTCCAGGCCGAGCTGAACTGCGCTCTCCTGCTTCCGGATGCCGGCGGCAACGGAGCGGAGTTCGGCGGGGGCGGAAGCAGTGGAGCGCGGTTCGTGCGCGATGTCCGGGGGGCGGGGATCACCGCCACCCTCACCGATCTGGTCGCCACCGGCGAGCGGGTGCTTGTCGGTCTGCGCCCACACCGGCCAGCGAGCGAAGGCGCTCCGCTGCGGCGGCTTCGACCTCTGCGACTGGGCGGCGGCGGCCACGCTTGCTCCGGAGTACGACCACGTCGTGGCCCTCGATCCACCGCATCCTCCGTGATCCGGAGTGCCTGCCCGGCACCGGGTACGTGCATCTCGTCTGGGGGCCCAGCGAGCTACGCTTTGCGGAGGTCATCCATGCCTGGGACTACGACCTCCTCGATCCACTCCGCGCGCTCTACCGCAGCCTGCGCCAGGGACACGACGCCGAGCCTCTGCTACGCGCCGAGCCCAACACGGCGGCCCGCGCCGGCCGGCTCGTCCGCGTCCTCACCGAATGGGGGCTGCTGGACGGCCTCGCGCTGCGCCCGGAACCGGTGGCGCGTGTCGCCCCCGAGTCGTCCGCGGCCTTCGTCGCGTACCGCCGGCGCCTGGAGGAGGGTCGCGCGTGGCTGACGACCGCCACACGGACGCAGGCGGCCTGACGACGCCGGAGGAACCGGACGCAGAGGCGCTGGCCCATTTCGTCGAAAGCCGCGAGGTCGGCGTGTCGGAGGAGACGGACGAGCACATCGTCGTCGCCGACGCCCCCGACGACCTGACTGAACTGGAGCGTGGGCTCCTCGCCGATCTCTACGCGGTCGTCTCCGAGCACGCCGACGACGCGGCGGTCCGCGTCGACCGCGGCGAGCTGCTGAAGGCGTTCGTCTTCGCCTGCGAGCACCACGCCGACCAGCGCCGCAAGTCGGGCGAGGAGTTCATCGTCCACCCGGTCGACGTCGCCAAGATCTGCGCCGGCATGCGCCTGGACACGGCGACGCTGTGCGCCGCGCTGCTGCACGACACCGTCGAGGACACCTCCGCGAGCCTCGACGAGGTGCAGGAGGTCTTCGGCGACGAGGTCGCCGGCCTCGTCGACGGCGTCACCAAGCTCACCGGCGTCGTCTTCCAGTCGCGCGACGAGGCGCAGGCGGAGAACTACCGCAAGATGCTCGTGGCGATGGCCACGGACATCCGGGTCATCCTCATCAAGCTCGCCGATCGCCTGCACAACATGCGCACGCTCGGCGCGATGAGCAAGCAGAAGCAGATCGAGAAGGCCCGCGAGACGCTCGAGATCTACGCGCCGATCGCCCATCGCCTCGGCATCCACGCGATCAAGTGGGAGCTGGAGGACCTCGCCTTCCAGACGCTGCACCCGCGCAAGTACCAGGAGATCAAGCAGCTGGTCAACCAGCAGCGCGACGAGCGCGAGCGCTACGTGGCCAAGGCCGGCGGCTACCTGGCCCAGGAGCTCGAGGCGCTCGGCATCCACGCCGAGATCTCCGGGCGCGCGAAGCACTTCTACTCCATCTACACGAAGATGACCAAGAAGGGCCGCGAGTTCAACGAGATCTACGACCTCACGGCCATGCGGGTGATCGTCGAGTCCGTCAAGGACTGCTACGGCGCGGTCGGCGTCATCCACTCCTTGTGGAAGCCGCTGCCCGGGCGGTTCAAGGACATGATCGCCATGCCCAAGTTCAACATGTACCAGGCGCTCCACACCACGGTGATCGGGCCCGAGGGGCGGCCGCTGGAGATCCAGATCCGCACCGGGGGCATGCACGAGCGGGCCGAGTACGGCGTCGCCGCGCACTGGACCTACAAGGAGGACGGCTCCGGCCAGCCGGACTTCGAGGACGTCAAGCTCAAGTGGCTCAAGGCGCTGCTCGACGAGGAGGGCGACCTCGACGCCGCCGACTTCGCCGCCTCCCTCAAGGAGGAGCTCGTCGACGAGGAGGTCTACGTCTTCACGCCGAAGGGCGAGGTCAAGCGCCTGTCCTTCGGGGCGACGCCGCTGGACTTCGCCTACGAGGTCCACACGGACGTCGGCCACCGCTGCGTGGGCGCGAAGGTCAACGGCAAGATCGTCCCGCTGCACTACCAGCTGCAGTCGGGTGACATCGTCGAGGTCCTCACCTCCAAGCGCGACCGCGGCCCGTCGCGCGACTGGCTCGGCGTCGTCAAGACCAGCCGCGCGCGCAACAAGATCAAGCACTGGTTCAAGCAGGAGTCGCGGGTCGACTCCGAGCACACCGGTCGCGAGCTGCTGCAGGAGCACCTCAAGAAGGCCGGCCTGCCCGCGCAGCGCATCTCCGGGTCGTCGCTGCTGGCCGACGTCATCCGCGAGATGGGCTTCCGCAAGGCCGAGGAGTTCTACGTCGCCCTCGGGGCGGCGAAGATCTCGCCGAAGACCGTCGTCAACAAGGTCATGCAGCGCCTCAAGCAGGGCGAGGCGGCGGTGGACGAGCCGTCGGCCGTCGAGGCCCTGCACACGCGCTCGGACACGCAGGCGAAGGTCACGCGCTCCTCGTCCCAGTACGGCATCACCGTCGACGGCATGCACGACGTCCCGCTGCGGTTGGCCAAGTGCTGCCGGCCCGTGTCGGGCGACGCGATCGTCGGCTACGTCTCCCTCGGCCGCGGCATCACCATCCACCGCGACGACTGCCCGAACGCGATCGCGTTGCGCAAGGACCCCGAGCGCTTCGTGCCCGTCGCCTGGGACGGGGACAACGAGACGTCCTTCCGTGTCGAGCTGCAGGTGGACGGCTGGGATCGCCACCGGATGCTCGAGGACCTCAGCCGCTGCTTCTCCGAGGCCGGCATCAACATCCTGGAGGCGCGCTGCACGGTGGCGCACCCGATGGTCCGCAACCGCTTCGTCGTCGAGGTCGCCGAGGCGCAGACGCTGAAGGCCGTCGTGACGCGCCTGCGGGCGATCGAGTCGGTCTTCGACGCCTACCGCGTCACACCGACAGGCGGTTAGGCGCGGCGGCGATCAGCCGCAGGCCCGCACCCGAGAGGATGAAGGCGAGGCCGAGCCCGGCGATGAGGCCGAGGTCGAGGCCGGTGAAGGGCAGCTCGTTCGTGGTGCTCGGGGCCGCGGCCGCCGTGGTGCCGGAGGTGACGGTGGTCGGCTCGCACGGGCGCGGCCGTGGCGGTCGGCTTCGCCTTCGGGACGCGGGTCGGCACGGCGGTCGCCTCGGAGACGAAGTCGCCGTCACCCAGTTCCGGCGGGGGCGTTCCCGTGGCCGTGGGGGAAGGGGTCGGGGTGGCCGTCGGCGTGCCGGCGAGGTTCGGGCAGACGCCGTTCGGCGCCGGGATGAGGTCGCCCTTGTCGCCCTCGTGGCCGCCGAGGTCGCCGGCGTCGTAGTCGTGCAACGTGAAGGTGCCGTCCGGGTTGCGATGGCAGACGGTCACGCGCACCCGTCCGGCCTGGCCGGGGTCGGTGATGCCCTCGCAGCCGGTGGACGGCGCCGGGATGATGTCCGCGTCCTCGTCGAAGTGGGGGGAGGACTGGTCGGCCGTGATCACGACGGCGACGTACCCGGCGTCCGTGTGGTGGCAGATGGTCATCGACGCGCCGGTGAACTGGTCGGGCGGGGTGGCCGTGGGCTCCGGCGTCGGGGTGGGCTCGACCCGGGCGCGCGCCTGCGGGGTCGGCGAAGGTGACGGGGACGGAGCGGGGAGGGCGAGGGTGAGGGTGAGGCGGTCGGGGACGGCGTCGGGGTCTGGTCGGGCTGGGGAGGGCGTCGGCGTGGGCGGTGATCGTCTCCGACCAGGACCGGCGTCGGCTCGGCGGTGACCTCGGGGTGGGCGTCGGCGTCGGGGTCGGCGTCGGGTCCTGCGCGAAGGCGACGGCCGTCATCGCGAGCACGAGGCACCCGACGGCGATCAGCGTGCGCGCGAGGCGCCTCAACGCCGTCCCCGCAGGATCAGGGCGGAGCCGGCGAGGCAGCCATCGCCGCGCCGGCGCCGGCCAGCAGGATCAGCAGAGCGGACGGCGGGTCGAAGGCGTCGCCCTGCCACGCGGGCGTGACCGGCTGCGGTCGACGTGCCGGCGCTCCAGGCCGACAGCACCGGCACGGAGATCGGCCCGGCGTTGCCCGAGCGACTCGTCGCCCGGCGCGTCGGGTCTCCGGTCGCGGGCGCTGGCCTGCGGGCGGCGGCGGCGCGCTCGGCGAGCGCCGTGCGGGCCCGCGCCGGCCTCGTCACGGGCAGCGGCCGCCGTCGAAGCGCACGAGCAGGACGAACACCACCGCGCACGCCATGAGGACGCCTGCGATCTCACCCGCTCCAGGGCGTCCTACCAACGCGAGGTCCACAGCGCGGGTATCGGCCATCCGTCCATCACCCTTGAACGCGCTCATACCCGAGGCGCGCCGCGCCGAACGCGAGCGCGATGCCGGCGGCCGAGCCGACGGCGACGATCGCCCGGTCGCGGCCGAAGCGGTGCGCGTGCGGCAGCAGCGAGCCCGCGCCCGAGATACAGGAACATCCCGGCGAAGAAGCCGAGCAGGCCGGCGAACACGGCGTCGGGGAGGTCGATCAGCAGACCGAGCGCCGCGCCGGCGATCGGGACCGTCGCGTCGGCGGCCAGCCACAGCGCCGCCGCCCGCCGGGCGTTGCCGTGCCGCACGAGGACCGACACGGTGTTCATCCCGTCCGCGAAGGCGTGCAGCAGCACCGCGGCGGCGACGAGGAGGCCGACCCGGTCGGAGACCTGGAAGGCGGTCCCGATGGCCAGGCCGTCGAGGAACGCGTGCGTGGTGATGGCGCCCGCGCCGAGCTGGCCGGCCCGCGGGTTGCAGGCCGTGTCCTCCGTGTGGACGTGCCGGAAGACGCGGCGTTCGAGGACGGTGAAGGCGAGGGCGCCCGCGGCGATGACCGCCCAGACCCAGGCCCCGCCCCGCTCGAACGCCTCCGGGCCCGTCTCGAAGAGCGCGACGCCGATGAGCGCGCCGCCGGCGAAGCCCATCACCAGGTGGATCTGGTCGTGGCGGCGCAGCACGGTGAAGCCGCCGGCGAGCCGGGGCACCACGGCGGCGACGGCGAGCGCTATGGCGAGCACGCCGCGCACCGTCCCGAGAAGGTCACCGTGTGGCCGGTGATGGTGAAGCCGGGGACGCTGGTCTCGCGGACCACGCATCCCGGGACCGGCGCGACCGTCCCGCAGTCCGTGCAGACCACGTGCTCGTGGTGGCTGCTCCTCGCCTCGAACCAGGCGCGGCCGTCGAGCTCGAAGCGCTGCGCCTCGCCGTCCTCGACGAGCCTCGTCAGCGCGCGGTGCACCGAGGCGCGATCGGCGGCGACGGCCCGGGCACCGAGGGAGGCGTGAGCGGTGTCGACCGTCCAGGCGTGCCGCTCGCGGAAGCAGTGCGGCAATCGCGTCGCGGACGTGGGCGGGGCGAGCCATAACGCAAGCCTATTGCAAAACCGAGCGCGCCACGTCCTCGACACCTCATAGGTGTCTTAGGCGTGGCGCTTCAGGAGACGACGCGGAGGGCGCGCGGGCGGACCCGGAAGACGGCCTCGTCGAAGGCGCCGACGTAGTCGCCGTCCACCTGCACCGGGACCTCACGGCCGTCGGCGCTCCTCACCGTCATCGCCTCGAACCCTGGGAACGGCGTGACCCGGCGGTGCTTCGCGACCTTCGCGCGCTTGGAGAGCGCGCGGTACATGACGGTGGGGATGTCGATCGCGGCGGCGCGCTCCAGCACGACGCCGCCGAGATCGCCCGAATCGAGCGTCTGCCCGTCCACGAGCTCGATCGGCGTCTTCGAGAAGAACGTGTACGGGTCCCCGTTCTGGATGAAGGCGGACACGCCCTCCACGTCGACGCCGTCGCAGGAGGCGACCAGCTTCGGCGGGCTGATGACGTAGCGGCGCATGAAGACGCCGATGGCGGAGGCGGTGTAGAACATCGGCCCGTAGCGGGCCTTGAGCTTGGGATGCGCGTCGACGCGGCGGACGACGGAGGCGTCGAGGCCGGCGCCGGCGGCGAAGGTGAACAGGCGGCCGTTGACCTCGCCGAGGTCGACCCAGCGCGGGATGCCAGTCGTCGGCGATGCGCAGCAGGTGCTCCGTGGCGTCGACGACGTCGTTGGGGATCCCGAGCATGCGCGGGTAGACGTTGGTGGCGCCGCCGGGGAGGCAGGTCAGCGGCGTGTCGGAGCCCGCGAGGCCGTTGGCGGCCTCGTTGATCGTCCCGTCGCCGCCGAAGGCGACGACGACGTCGTAGCCCTCGCCGGCGGCCTCGCGGCACAGCTCGGTGGCGTGGCCGGGGCGCGCGGTGTCGATCGCCTCGACGTCGTAGCGGCCGCGCAGGGCGGAGACGACGAGGTGCTTCAGGCGGTCGGAGACCGTCGTCGCGTACGGGTTGACGATGACGAGCATCCGCTTGGTCGCCACCGGGTCGGTGAGCGACACCTGCTCGAGGCGCTCGAAGTCGTCCGTCAGTCCGCTAGAGGAAGCCACGCTTCCTGAAGTAGTAGCCGAGGCCCCCAAGGGTTACGCCCATGACGGCCACGACCACCCAGAACGCGTGGATGGACCCCTGGCCGGGGACCCGCACGTTCATCCCGAAGACGCTCGCGATCAGCGTCAGCGGCAGCAGGATGACGCTGAAGGCGGTGAGGACGCGGAAGAGGTCGTTGGCGCGGTGGGCGAGCACCGACTCGTTGGTGGACTCGAGCGCCTCCACGACCTCCTTGAAGTTCTCGAGCATGTCCCAGATGCGCTCCCACGCATCGTTGATGTCGTCGAAGTAGATGTCGAGGTCGTCGGGGATGTAGCGCGCCTTGTTGCGCTCGAGGTCGCGGAAGGTGGCCCGCTGCGGGCGCACGATCTTGCGGAAGTTGATGATCTCCTGCTTGACGTTGGAGATGTCGCGGACGATGTCCTCGGAGCGGCCCTCGAAGATCTCCTCCTCGATGCGGTCGAGCTTGTTGCCCATCTTGCGCAGCATGGGGAACGAGGCGTCCACGCAGGAGTCGATGATCCGGTACAGCAGGTAGCCGGCGCCCTTGTCGAAGTGCTCCTCGCGGGTCTCCTCGTTGGTGCGGCAGCGCTCGAACAGGAACTCGACGGGCCGCAGCTCCTCGTTGGGGAGCGTGATGACGAAGTCGGGCCCGATGAAGATGTCGAGCTCGGCGGCGTTCAGGCGGCCGACGCGCTTGTCGAAGCGCGGGAAGTGCAGGACGATGAACAGGTAGTCGTCGTACTCGTCGACCTTCGGCCGCTGGTTGCGGCTGAAGACGTCCTCGTAGTCGAGCGGATGGAAGTCGAAGCGCTCCTCCAGCCAGGCCTGGTCGGGCGAGCGCGGGCGCTCGATGTTGATCCAGCGCAGGCCGGGGGCCTCGACGATCTCGACGCGCGGCTCGTCCGGCCGCGCGGAGACCTCAGGCTCGCTGCTGCGCGGAGCCGCCCGATGCGCGGCTTGGGGAGGCTCGGCATGACTCGGAGGCTCCTCGGGTACCGGCAACATGGTCGATCCATCCTACCTGGTAAGTTGGTCGGCGAATCGCATCAAGAGGGGTGGAGGGATTGGCCCGATGAAACCCCGCCAACCCCGGCGTGCACTGCGCAGCGAGGAAAGGTGGCAACTCCAACAGGCAACAGACATATGCCTGGGAGATGCGGTGGGGCGCTCCCTTCACACGGCACGGCATCCCTCCGCAGAACCCGGGCGGAGAAGGAATGACAGACGCCATGCCGGCAGATGCCCTGAAGTGCAAGGAATGTGACACGACCTACGCCCTCGAGGCGCGCTTCGTGTGCGAGCGGTGCTTCGGCCCGCTCGAGGTCAGCTACTCGAAGCCCAACGCCGACGCCGCGGAGCTCAAGCGCCGCATCCAGGCGGGCCCGCTGAACCTCTGGCGCTACGCGGACTTCCTCCCGCTGGACCGCGTGCCCGCCCGCAACCTGCACACCGGCTTCACGCCGCTGGTGCGCGCCGACCGGCTCGCCGAGCGCCTCGGCCTCAAGCGAGGTCTGGGTCAAGAACGAGACCGCCAACCCGACGCACTCCTTCAAGGACCGCGTCGTCTCCGTCGCGCTCGCCCGCGCGGTGGAGCTCGGCTTCGAGACGATCGCCTGCGCCTCGACGGGCAACCTCGCCAACGCCGTCGCCGCCCACGCCGCCGCCGCCGGCCTGCCGTCCTACGTCTTCATCCCCTCCAACCTCGAGGAGGAGAAGATCCTCGCGACGGGCGCCTACGGGACCAACGTGGTCGGCGTCCGCGGCAACTACGACGACGTCAACCGCCTCTGCACCCAGCTCAGCGGCGAGCACGAGAGCTGGGCGTTCGTGAACATCAACATGCGCCCGTACTACGCCGAGGGCTCCAAGACGCTCGCCTTCGAGATCATCGAGCAGCTCGGCTGGGAGGCGCCGGACCGCATCGTCGGCCCGATCGCCTCCGGCTCGCTGTTCACCAAGGTCGCGCGCGGCTTCAACGAGTTCCGCGACGCCGGCCTGCTCGACGCCGACCAGCCGATCTTCAACGGCGCCCAGGCCGAGGGCTGCTCGCCCGTCGCCCAGGCCTACGCGGCCGGCCGCGACTTCTGCACCCCCGTCAAGCCGGACACGATCGCCAAGTCGCTGGCCATCGGCAACCCGGCCGACGGCCCGTACGCGATCGAGCTCGCCAAGCAGACCGGCGGCGGCCATCGACGCGGTCTCCGACGACGAGATCCGCGCCGGCGTGCGCCTGCTGGCCGAGACGACCGGCATCTTCACCGAGACGGCCGGCGGCGTCACCACCGCGACGCTGGCCAAGCTCGCCGAGCGCGGCGACATCGACCGCGACGAGCGCGTCGTGCTGCTCATCACCGGCGACGGCCTGAAGACGATCGACACGGTGCGCGGGACGTTCGACGTCGCCGAGATCGACCCGACGGTCGACGCCTTCGACGCGGCCTTCGCCGCGGTCGTGATGAGCGTCACGGTCAAGATCCCGACGCAGCTGCGCGCCGTCACCGGCGGCGCGGCGGAGGCGAGCGGCGAGGGCGGCACCGTCGGCGAGGTGCTGGACTCGCTGTACACGCCGCACGAGGAGCTGCGCGACCGCATCGCCGGCGACGACGGCGAGCTGCGCCGCTTCGTCAACGTCTACCTCGCCGGGCGAGGACATCCGCTTCCTGGACGGCCTCGCCACGCCCGTCCCCGACGGCGCCGAGCTGACGATCCTGCCGGCGGTCGCGGGCGGGTAGCCTCGCGCGCCCGTGCGTGTTCGCGGACGAGGACGGGATTCGGATGTCATCGACGTCCGCGGCGGTGGTGGCGGGGCGGGATGGCCGGACTCCCGGTCGGCCGCGCCGGCGGCGGCGTCGGCGTCGTCGGGGTCATCATCTTCCTCGCCATCCAGCTGCTCGGCGGCGGGCAGGCACCTTCGACGTGCCCGCCGGGCTCGACGGCGGCACGCGCCGCCCAGGGCGAGCCGATCCCGGCCTCCCAGGATCCCGACAAGGACCTGCGCGACTTCTCGAGCTACGTCTTCACGGACGTGCAGGACACCTGGACGAAGACCTTCAAGGCCGGCGGCAGGGACTACCGCCGCGCGAAGCTCGTCCTCTACACGGGCGCGACCGGGACGGGCTGCGGGACCGGCTCAGGCCGCCCAGGGCCCGTTCTACTGCCCGGCCGACCAGCGCGTCTACCTCGACCTGTCCTTCTACCGCGACATGGAGACGCAGCTGCAGGCCGGGCGGCGACTTCGCGTGGGCCTACGTCATCGGCCACGAGCTCGGCCACCACGTGCAGAACCTGCTCGGGCAGTCCGACAAGGTGCAGCAGCTCACCCGCGAGAACCCCGACGACCAGCAACGCGCTGTCGGTGCGCCTCGAGCTGCAGGCCGACTGCTACGCCGGCGTCTGGGCCCGCTCGGTGTTCGACCAGCTCGAGGACGGCGACATCGAGGAGGCGATGACGGCGTCGCAGGCCGTCGGCGACGACCGGCTGCAGAAGCAGGCCGGCCGGCGCGTCAACCCCGACTCGTTCACCCACGGGTCGAGCGCCCAGCGGCTGAAGTGGTTCAAGCGCGGCCAGGCCAAGGGCGAGCCGGCGCGACTGCGACACCTTCAGTGGCGACGTCTGAGCGGCCGTCGCTCACGGTCATCTGCCCGTTCGTCGGGCCCCCGGCCGGCGTTCGACGTCGACGCGGAGCTGATCCTCGAGGACGACAACCCCGGCCGCTCCTCCTACGCGGCGCGCGACCGGGCGGCGCGCCGGGCGACGGGGGAGTGGCTGGTGTTCGTCGACGCCGACTGCGTGCCGGAGCCGGGCTGGCTCGACGCGTTCTTCGACCCGGTGCCCGCCGACGACGTCGCGGTGCTGGCCGGCGGGATCGTCGACGCGGTGGTCGAGGACACGCTCGTCGCCCGCTACATCCGCGACCGGGCGAAGCTCGCCCAGCCCGCGACCTACGCGCAGACGGCCAACTGCGCGGTGCGGCGCAGCGCCTTCCTCGCCGTGGGCGGCTGGCCGGAGCCGGTCGTCTCCGGCGGGGACGCCGACCTCTGCTGGCGGCTGCGGCCGCGGGCTGGCGCATGGAGCCGCGCCCGGATGCCCGCGTGCGTCACCGCAACCGCGCGACCCTGCGGGCGTACCTGCGCCAGCTGCACCGCCACGGCCGGGGGATGCGCTGGCTCGAGGAGCGCTGGCCGGGCGCGTTCCCGCGCGCCCCGCGCCCGCGAGCTCCTCGGCCGTCCGCGCATGCTTCTCCGCGACCCCACGGCCTTCGGCGCGCTGGACGTGCTGTCCCTGTACGCCCGCGACTCGGGCAGACTGCGCGGCAACACGTGATCACGACGCTCAACGAGACCCGGCACCGCCTCTCCTTCCGCCTCTGGTGCGCGTGGGTCGCGGTCCAGCTGCGCCGCCGCGGCGCGACGCTGACGGTCGACGCTCCGCACGGCGCCCGGCTGGACTCCTGGCCGCACGTCGCGGTCACCCCGGACATGCGCTCGTTCACCCTGCGCCTCGGGCACGGCGTGAAGCTCGGCCGCGCGACGCACCTCGACCTGCTCGGGGGCGACGCGACGCTCGAGCTGGGGGACGGCAGCTACCTGATGCACGGCGTCCGGCTGCAGCTGCGCGGCGGGGCGATCCGGCTCGCCGAGCACGTCGACGTCCGCGACGGCGCCGTGCTGAAGTCGGAGGGCGAGCTGGTCGTCGGCGCGCGCGTCCCCATCTCCTACGGGACGACGATCCACTGCGTGCGAGCGCATCGAGATCGGCGCCGACGCGGGCCTGGCCGAGCGGGTCACGATCGTCGACTCCGACCACGGCGCGGACGGCTCCGCGACGCCGTTCCTCTCGCAACCGCTGCAGGTCGCACCGGTCGAGCTCGCCGCCAACGTCTTCGTGTGCGCCAACGCCGTGGTGCTGCGCGGCGCGCGGATCGGGGCGAACTCCGTCGTCGCCGCGGGTGCGGTCGTCGGCAGCGGTGAGTACCCCTCCGGAGCCGTGCTCGTCGGCGTCCCGGCGCGGGTCCGTTAGCGCGTGACGTCCTCGACCTGGGGCTGGGGCAGGACGCACCCGTCAGCGGCCGGCGCCACCAGCGGCGCCGCGGCGTACTGGCGGTAGACGAGGCCGCGGACGTCGGAGGTCCGGCCGTCGTTGGGGTCGGCCACGGTGACCGCCCACTGGTTCGCGGGCGGCGTGCCCGGGCCGGTGTTGTAGTCGACGTCGTAGGTGACGCCGGGCTTGAGGATCTTGTAGCCGTTCGCATCGGTCCCGCCGTAGACGAGCACGTTCCCGGTGGCGGTGCCGGGACGACGCAGCGAGATCTGGGAGTAGACGATCTTGTTGGACGTGAAGCACCTGGCCACGATGTCCGTCGTGCCGACCTTGCCGAGCGGGATCTCCGGTGAGTTCTGGTAGATCTTGTCGCCCGGGTGGAACTCGAGCTTCCCCAGGCGGACGCCGTTGAAGCTGAGGTCCTGGCCGGCCGCTCCGGCTGCGCCGACGGCGCCCGCGGGACCGGCCGGCCCGCGATCGCCCTTCGGGCCCTGGAGCCCGTTCGCGCCGTTGGCACCCGCCCCGCCGGTGATCGATCGGGCGAGGTCCTTGAGCGCGACGGAGTGGTTGCGGATCTGCTTGGAGCCGACGCTGTTGCGGGCGAGCTTGACGGCGGCGTAGGCGCTGCCGCCCCCGAGCGCGAGGCACAGGGCCAGGGTGGCGACGACGTTGGCGTATGTGAGGCGGGAGCGCATTTCCTGACCAATGGCCGACGGGGCTTGCGCTTACGCGTACGATCGGGCCGTGTCGGAAGCGGACTTCGTCGACTCCCTGATCGGCTCCTGGGGGCTGCGGCGGCCGGATCTCGACGTGACTCCCGTCGCCGTGACGACCCGGCTGGGGCGCGTGCGCGACCACCTCGAGGGAAGGACCGCCGCGCTGCTCGGCGCGCAGGGTCTGACGCCGACCGCGTTCCTGATGCTCGCGACCCTGATGCGGCTGCCCGAGGGCGTCACGGAGGCGCAGGTCGCCGAAGAACTGGGGCTGACCGTCGGGACCATCGGCGGCCGGATCGACCGGCTCGTGGAGGAGGGGCTCGTCGCACGCGGAGCGGAGGGCGCCGTCACGCTGACCCCGAGCGGGCAGGCGCTCGCCGAGCGCGTCGTGCCCGCGCACCTGGCCGACCGCGCCGAGGCGCTGGCCGCGCTCACACCCGAGGAGCAGGCCACGCTCGGCGACCTGCTGCGCAAGCTGCTCCTGTCCTTCGAGGGCCCCGCCTAGCGGGCCGCGAAGATCGCGTAGGTGCCGACGGCGGTCGCGATGAGCTCGCCGCTGTCCTCGTGGACCACTTCGCTGCGGAGGGCGGCGTTGGTGCGGGTGCGGCGATCCAGTTGCGACGTGCACACGACGTCGCCCTCCCGAGCGGTGCGCAGGTAGGTGACGGAGATGTTGAGCGTCGCGATCATCTCCGCCTCCGTCGTGTGGGGCCACAGCGTCGAGCCCATGCCGTAGTCGATGAGGGTGAAGGCGACCACGCCCGACAGCAGGCCGCCCTGGTTCATCAGCTCCGGCCGGACCGTGACGCGGGTGGTGGTCGGGTCGTCCCAGCGGACACCCATCCAGTTCGTGAGGCCGTCGACCGCGATGACGGATCCTCGCTAGGCGGCGGGACGCAGCGCGAAGTCGTCCGGCCCGAGCAGGTCCCGGGCGAACGCCTCGGCCATCGTGTCGGCGAGGTGCGCCATCGACTCCGCCACCGACTGCTCGTAGGCCGCGACGATCTGGTCGCGCGACGCCGTCTGACGCTTGTCGAGATCCGCCATCTCGGCGGCGGTGTGGCAGGCCTGCATCACGACGAAGCACTCCGGGCAGCGCAGCTCCACGAGCAGGTCGCCGCCCTTCTGCTTCTCCGTGCGCAGCGGCTGCACGAGATCCGAGCCGCAGCTCGGGCACGTCTGGAGTGCGGGCACGCTCGCGACGGTACGGTGAGAGCCGGACGGATGCCCGCAACGCCCGAGCAGATCGACGCCTTCATCGAGGGCCACCTGGTGCCGCAGGACGAGGCGCTGCTCACCGCGGCCGGCGGCATCGGCGTCTCGGCCGCGCAGGGCAAGCTCCTCCACCTGCTGGCGCGCTCGATCGGTGCCCGCCGCGTGCTCGAGCTCGGCACCCTGCACGGCTACAGCGCCATCTGGCTCGCTCGCGCGCTCCCGGACGACGGCGAGCTGGTGACGCTCGAGCTCGACCCGGACACCGCGGCCGTGGCCCGGGGGAACGTCGACCGGGCGGGTGTCGGCGACCGCGTCGACATCCGCGTCGGACCCGCCATCGAGTCGCTGCGGGGCGTCGACGGACCGTTCGACCTCGCCTTCCTCGACGCCGACAAGGCCGGCATGCCCGACTACTTCGCCGCCGTGCTCCCGCTCGTGCGCCCGGGCGGGATGATCATCGGCGACAACACCGTCCGGGGCGGGAACGTCGTCGCGGGGGAGGACCCGAGCGCCACCGGCGCCCGCCGCTTCCACGAGGTCGTGGCCGCGAGCCCGGAGGTCGACGCCACCGGCATCCAGACCGTCGGGGTCAAGGGCCACGACGGCTTCGTGCTCGCGATCAAAGCGACCTGAGCGCCTCCGCGAGCGGGGTGTCGCCGCCCACCAGGTCGAACGTCTTGCCGATCGTGTTCGGTTCGTTCAGGCACGCGGCGAGGACCAGGGCGACGTCGGTGCGCGTCACCTCGCCGTAGTCGAGCGACTCGCCGACGGTGACCTGCCCCGTCGCCTCCGTGTCCGTGAGCCGGCCGGGACGGACGATCGTGTACTCGAGGTCGCTCTCGCGCAGCGCCTCGTCGGCCTCGGCCTTGGCCTCCAGGTAGGGCCGCATCTCCTCGGAGCCCGACGCCGGATCGGCCGCGCCCATCGCGCTGACCATCAGGTAGCGCTTGACGCCGGCGGCCTCGCAGGCGCGGATGAGCTTCACGGCCGCGCCGAGGTCCACCGTCTGCTTGCGCTTGTCCCCGCTGCCCGCGCCGGCGCCGGCGGCGAAGACGACCGCGTCGGCCCCCTCGACGTGCCTGGCGAGGTCGTCGTCGGACTCGAGGTCGAAGACGACCGGCTCGGCACCGGCGGCCCGTAGGTCGTCGGCCTGGTCGGGGTCGCGGATCAGACCGCGGCCCTCCCGGTCGAGGTTGGGGTAGAGCTTGAGCGCGATCTGGCCGTGACCGCCGGCGACGAGTACGAATCCCATGGTCTGAGCCCTACCCGTAGAGGACGGCCGCCACCGCCGTCGCCAGGTTCAGCGAGGAGACGCCGGGGCGCATCGGGATCCGGATGCGCGCGTCGGCGCGCTCCAGCAGCACGTCCGTGATGCCGTGCCGCTCCGTGCCGAAGACGAGCACCGCGTCCTCGGGGGCCGCCACCTCGTCCCCGGTCGGATCGATCGCCACCAGCGGGCGTCCCTCCGCCGTGATCGCGTCGACCCGGTGGACCGGCAGCGCCCACTGCAACCCGGCGCCGCCGCGGATCGCGTCCGGATGCCAGGGATCGCTCGTCCCCGTGCTGATGACGCCCGCCGCGCCCGCTGCGGCGGCGACCCGGACGCAGGCCCCGAGGTTGCCCAGGTGCCGCGGGTTCTCCAGGGCGACGACCCGGCCCGGGCCCGGAGCGGCCTGGTCGGGCCGCCGCGCGATCGCCATCAGGGGCGCGCCGGCGACGTGCGCGACGACGCCGAAGTCGACGTCCGGTGCGAGGGCCGCGGCCAGCCGCTCCAGCTCCTCGCGGTCCCCTGTCGCCGAGCGGATCTCGGCCCCGAAGCGCAGGGCGTGCTTGAGGGCGTGGAAGCCCTGGATCGTGACCTCGTCGGCTAGGTTCGGCGGCGACATGAACGTGGACTGGATCATCCCCTGCCGCTACGTGGAGATCCACGAGAACCTCGCGACGATGATCGGGGCGGGGATCGACACCCTGACACCTCCGGCGCTCCCGGCGGGCGTCCAGGTCACGACCGCCGTGCGGCTGACGGGCCTGCCGGCGGAGCTCGAGGCGGGCCTGAAGCACACCACCCGGACCGTCGTGCGCGGCCCCGACGGTGAGATCGTCAGCGAGGTGGCGGGCGAGTTCGAGGTGGAGGGCCACGGCCCGCCGATCGATCAGCACGACTGGCTGCAGGGGTTCGTTGTCAACCTCGCGGTCGCGTTCGAGGCCACGGTCCCGGGTACGTACAAGATCGAGCACTTCGTCGACGCCTCCAGTGCTGTCGTCGCCATGCACGTACACCCGGAGGACGATGAATGACCACGAAGACCGACCTCGGCCCGATCTCGTTCCCCGGCGACGGGGAGACGGAGTTCGAGTACCAGGACGGTGAGACGCGCCGGCGGGTCGGCTTCCACGACTACGCCGCCATCTACGCCGTCCCGGGCCTCTACGAGCGCGTCTTCTACGAGGAACTCGAGATGTGCACCGCGGAGGTGTTGGTCGAGGCGCTCGAGGACGTCGTGGTGGCCCCGCTGCGGGTGCTCGACGTCGGGGCGGGGAACGGGATCGGCGGAGAGCAGCTTCGGACGCTGGGCCCCGAACGCGTGCTCGGCATCGACCTCGAGCCGCAGGCCGCCGCCGCCGCGGAGCGCGACCGGCCGGGCGTCTACGACGACTACCTGGTCGGCAACCTCCTCGAGATGGACCTCGACGGCCTGCGGGCCGAGCGGCTCACGGCCGTGGTCGCCTGCTCGGCCGTCGGCGTGGGCCATCTGCCCGCCGCCGCCCTGGAGCGCGTGCTCGGCGTCCTCGAACCCGGCGGGCTCTTCGCCTTCGCCGTCACCCCGGCGCTGCTGCCCGGCAGCCAGGACCCAGAGGGACAGGCGACCGGCTACCCGGACCTGCTGGCCCGCCTGCTCGAGGACGGAAGCGAGCTCAGCCGTCGCACCTACGTGCACCGCCGTCAGGCCGACGGCACCCCGCACGACGCGGTGGCGCTCGTCGGCCGCATCGGCGGCTAGCCCGCCCTACTTCCGGCGGCGGATCTTCCGCTTGACCGTCTTGGTGCCGCGGTTGCCGGCGGTGTCGCGGGCGATGACGCGCAGCTTCACGACCGCGCTGCCGCGGCGCTTGATGCGCTTCGCCGTCTTCTTGGACAGCCGCAGCGTGACGCGCTTGCGCGCCGCGCCCTTGGTCTTGAAGGACCGCTTGACCTTGCCGACGCGCACGGTGCCCTTGCACCCCTTCGCCTCGTTGCGGCAGCGGACGTAGACGACGATGCGCCGCTTGGCCTTGAGCCTGGGCTTGCGCGGCGTGACCGAGATCAGCGGCTTCTTGGTGTCCTTGGTGACCGGCGGCGTCGTCGTGCCCGGCTTCTCGACCGTCTCGCAGTCGGGGGCCGGTGTGTCGGTGGCGTCGACGGTCGCGACGTCGGTGCCGGCGCCGCACGAGGGGGCCTCGATCGCCGTGTCGCGGACGAACACCTTGTCGTCGCCCGCCGCCGCGCTGACGACGTCCTTGCCGTCGCCGCCCGTGATGGTGTCGTTCCCCTCGGCGCCGAGGAGGATGTCGTCGCCGGCGGCGCCGTCGAGGGTGTCGTTGCCGGCCGGGCCCGGGGTCACGCCCGCGGTGCCAGCAGGGGCGACGCCGACGATGGTGTTCGACCCGGCGTTGCCCGTCAGCGTGTCGTTGCCGTTGCCGCCGACGAGGTTCTCGACGTCGCCGAAGACGGTGTCGCTCTCGCCGGCCTGGCCGTTGCCGGTCGTGGTCTGGTCGCCGTCGGCGAGCTTGGCCGTCACGGCCGCGTCCCGCTTGAGGCTGACGAGGCCGACGGCCGCGTAGACGAGGAAGTCGGCCCCGTCGCCGCCGTGCACGCTGTCGTTGCCCAGGCCGCTGACGAGCTGGTCGGACCCGGCGTCGCCGAAGAGCTCCGTCGCCTGGCCGCCGCCGACGAGCGTGTCGTCGCCGTCGCCGCCGTTCACGGTGCCGGTGTCGCCGCCGACGAGCTGGTCCTTGCCGCCGAGGCCCTTGATGGTGTCCTTGCCGGCCGGGGTGACCGTGACGCCGGGGGTGCCCGGCGGGACGGCGCCGGCGATGGTGTCGTCGCGCGAGCTGCCGGTGAGGACGTCGGGGCCGTTGGAGCCGGCGAGGGTCTCGATGTCGTCGTGGATGACGTCGCCTTCGTCGCCGCCCGTCTTGCCGCCGGTGCCGGTGGCGCCCGCTTCGGGCAGCGTGACCGTCACGCCGTCGGTCGTGCCGCGGTCGAGGCCTGCAAGCGCGACGGAGGCGTAGGCCAGCGTGTCGGCCCCGTCGCCGCCGGCGAGGTCGTCGTCGCCGAGGCCGGAGACGAGCGTGTCGTCGCCCGCGCCGCCGGTGACGGTCGTCGTCTTGGTGGCGTCCCGGCCACCGACCACCTGGTCGTTGCCGTCGCCGCCGGCCGCCGAGCCGCTGTCGCCGGCCAGCAGGGTGTCGTCACCGGCGCCGCCGACGATGGTGTCCACGCCCGCCGGGGAGGTGGTGACGCCCGGGGTGCCGGGGGGCGCCGCGCCCGCGATCGTGTTCGCGGCGCCGTTGCCCGTCAGCGTGTCGTCGCCCTGGCCGCCGATGAGGCCCTCGATGTCGGCTGCGATGGAATCGTCCTCGCTGCCGGCGCCGTTGCCGGTGGTCGGGGCCGCGCCGGGCTCGGGCAGGACCGCCTCGACGCCCGCGGTGCGGTCGATGCTCGCGCCCTCCGGGGAGAGGTAGCCGACGCGGTCGGTGCCGTCGCCGCCTGTGAAGGTGTCGTTCTCCGTGCCGCCGATGAGGGTGTCGTCCCCGGCGTCGCCGTTGAGCTTGGCCGGCGTGCCCGCGTTGGCGACGAGCTGATCGTCGCCGTCGCCACCGTTGAGCGTCACCGCCGTCACCCCGGCGCAGAGCACCCCGCCGGAGATCCCGCTGACCGGAACGGGAACCGGGAAACACGGAAGGGAACCGCTGAACGTCAGCGGGGCGTTCTGGTCACCGAAGAACACGAGACCCATCGACTGGACGGCGACGAGCGTGTTCTTCTCCCCGGGTGCGCCGGTGACGGTGACGTCACCGCCGGTGTTGGTGAGCGTGGCGGCCCCGGCGGAGGCGGGCGCCAGGAGCGCGAGGACGAAAAGGAATGCGAGGGCTGCCTTCATGCCGCCAACCTAGTACGCGATGGTGGCGTCCGAACGCGGATCCACGAGGATCTTCGCGTGCGCCTCGGGGTCACCCAGTGCGGTGAAGGCGCCGTCGACGCCGTCCAGGCCGACCGTCCCGGTGAGCAGCGGCCGCGGGTCGACCTTGCCGTCGGCGAGCATGTGCAGCGTGTCGCGGAACTCGAGCGGCGTGTAGCCGATCACGAAGCGCAGGTCGATCTCCTTGTTGATCGCCATCGCGGGGGTGAAGCGATCCTCGCCGACGCACACGCCGACCACCACGACGCGGGAGAACATCGGCGCCGAGTCGAGCAGCCCCTGGATGATGCCGGGGACGCCGACGCACTCGAAGATCACCGGCCGCTTGGGCTCGGCGCCGAGGCGGTCGGCGAGGCGGAACATGCGCCATGGCCCGCCCGGCACGCGCGACAGCTTCTCGGTGGAGCCGACCGCGAGCTCGAGCGTCTCCGGGATCGAGTTCAGATGCTTGGACCCGCCGGCGGCCTGCAGCGGGTCCTGCTGGGCGGGGTCGACGACGACATCCGCGCCGCAGCGCTGCGCCAGCGCGCGGCGCCCGGGCGAGTAGTCGGAGGCCACGACCGTCTTCACGCCCTGCGCCTTGAGCATGAGGATGACGCCGAGGCCGACCGGCCCGCACCCGATGACGACGGCGACCTGCCGCTTGCCGACCTCGCCGCGCTGGACCGCGTGGTAGGCGACGGCCATCGGCTCGGTCATGGTCGCGATGTCCGGGTCCAGGCCGTTGGGCACGGCGAGGGTGAGCGACTCCTCCGTGATCACCTGCTCCGCGTACGCGCCCGGCGCATGCTGGGAGAGGCCGGTGGTGTCGATGCCCGAGCCGTCGCGCGCGCGCATCAGCGGGAAGGCGACGACGGGCGTCCCGGCCGGGATCGTCCCGCGGGTCTTGGTGCCGTGCTCGGCGACCGTCCCGCAGAACTCGTGCCCGAAGACGACGGGCTGGTCGGAGCGCCCGAAGCGGTCGTAGCCGGCCTTTGCGGTCATCTCCGCCCACTGGTCGATGCCGTGGCGGGCGTGGAGGTCCGACCCGCAGATCCCGCAGCGCAGGACCTCCAGGCGCAGCTGGCCCGGGCCGGGGTCGGGAGCGTCGATCTCCCGCACCGACAGCTCTCCGGATTGACAGACGACGGCGCGCATCTCCATGCGCCGCAAGCTACACCGCGGGGGCGCGGTCCTCGTTCCAGGAGAACGCGTAGGACGGGTCGTCCGCCTCCCGCCACAGCGTGGTCAGCTTCAGCGGCTTGAACGTGTCCCACATCACCGCCAGCTCGTCCAGGCGCTCGACGCCCAGCGCGCGCTCGACCGTGCCCGGCTGCGGGCCGTGCGGCAGGCCGCTCGGGTGCAGCGTGATGCAGCCGACGTCGACGCCCTTGCGCGCGGCGTAGTCGCCGTCGGCGTAGAACATGACCTCCTCCGACTGGATGTTCGAGTGGTGGTAGGGGAGGGGGACGGCGGTCTCGTCCCAGTCGGCCAGGCGCGGGGCGAACGTGCAGATGACGAAGTTCGGGCCCTGGAAGGTCTGGTGGGCGGGCGGCGGCAGGTGGAAGCGGCCCGTGCGCGGCTCGAAGTCGGCCGCGTTGAACGTGTACGGGTAGACGTAGCCGTCCCAGCCGACGACGTCGAACGGGTGCCGGTCGAGCTCGTAGACCTGGTGGCCGTCGCGCACGCGCAGCGTCAGCTGGTAGGAGCCGGTCTCGTCGACCGTCTCGAGCTCCGCCGGCCCGTGGAAGTCGCGCTGGGAGAACGGCGCGTGCTCGAGCAGCTGGCCATAGCGGTTGCGGTAGCGGTGCGGCGTCTCGATCTCGCCCGGCGTGTGGAAGCAGACCCAGAACTGGTCGGGGTGGGTGGGGTCCAATTCGAAGGTGTGCGTCGTCCCGCGCGGGATGACGAGGTAGTCCTTCTCGCGGAACGGGACGGAGCCGAAGACGCTGCGCAGTACGCCGCCGCCGCGGTGCACGTAGACGACCTCGTCGCCCTCGCCGTTGCGGTAGAAGCCGTCGAGCGCCTCCGTCGGCTTGGCGATGGAGACCTCGATGTCGCCGTTGTACATCAGCAGCCGCCGGGCGGTCAGCGGGTCGCCGCCGGGTTCGACGGGATTGACGTCGGCGAGCCGGTGCACGTGCGTGTCGGGCACCCACTCGTCGCGCACGATGGGGGTGAAGCCGCCGACCTCGGCCAGCCGGCACGGCGACTGCAGGTGGTAGAGCAGCGACTCGTTGCCGGAGAACCCCTCGTAGCCGAGCACCTCCTCGACCAGCAGCCGGCGCGACCCGTTCTGCCGAGCCAGACCTGCGAGTGCCGCTTGGCGGGGACGTCGCCGAGGACCGTGTAGCGCATGGCTAGATGGTCGATTCCACGAGAACCGTGGACTCAGGGGTGGTGATGGTCGAGCCGGTCGTGGCCGGCCGGCGACGGTCGTGCTGGTTGCCCGGGCGAGCCGGCCGGGCGCGACCGGCGATGTGCCAGCGCCACGCCTGAGGCTGCGGGGTCGTGGAATCGACCATCACAGGTTCCCGCGCCGGTCCTGCTCGCGCTCCAGCGCCTCGAAGAGCGCCTTGAAGTTGCCGTCCCCGAACCCGCGCGCGCCGTGGCGCTCGATGATCTCGAAGAACAGCGTCGGCCGGTCCCCGATCGGCTTGGTGAAGATCTGCAGCAGGTAGCCCTCGTCGTCGTGGTCGACGAGGATCCCCTGCTCGCGCAGGTCGGCCAGCTGCGGCTCGACCTCCGGCACCCGGCCGGGCACCTCGTCGTAGTAGGAGTCCGGGATGGTGAGGAACTCGACGCCGCGACGTCGCAGCTCGGCGACCGTGCCGACGATGTCTCGCGTCGCCAGCGCGAGGTGCTGCGGGCCCGGGCCCTCGTAGAACTCGAGGTACTCCTCGATCTGCGACTTGCGCTTGCCGTCGGCCGGCTCGTTGATGGGGAACTTCACCGAGCCGCTGCCGTTGGTGACGACCTTGCTCATCAGCGCGGAGTACTCCGTGGAGATGTCGCCGTCGGTGAAGTGGATCATCTCCTTCATCCCGAAGACGTCCTCGTAGAACTGCACCCACGGGTTCATGTCCTCGACGTTGCCGACGATGTGGTCGACCGTGAGGAGCATGTCGTCGCCTGTCGGTGTCTGCCGTGCCTCGTAGCCCGGGAGGAACGGGCCGTCATAGCCGCCGCGCTCGACGAAGGTGTGGATGGTCTCCCCGTAGGTGGCGATGGAGGCGAGGCGCACCGTGCCGTGCTCGTCGGTGACGTCGTGGGGCGCCTCGACGCCGCGGGCGCCGCGGGCGGTCGCCTCGCGGATAGGCGGCGTCCACGCTGGGGACGCCGAGCGCGATGACCTTCACGCCGTCGCCGTGCTTGTGCTGATGGGCGGCGATGGGGGAGTCCGAGTGCAGCGCGCCCGTGAGCACAAGACGGATGCGGCCGGACTTGAGCACGTGGGAGACCTTGTCGCGGGACCCGGTCTCGAGCCCCTGATAGGCGACCTCCGTGAACCCGAAGGCGTGCGCGTAGTAGTACGCGGCCTGCATCGCGTTGCCGACGTAGAGCTCGACGTGGTCGATGCCGTGGAGCGGCATGTGGTCGTCCGTGGCGACGGGCGTGGGGAGGGTCTCGGCGCTCATGGGGTCATGGTGGCGGGTCGGGTGAGCGCAGACAAGCCCCGTTCGTTACGACTTCGCACCTATTCTGTGGGGTCATGGACGCGATCGACCAGCAGATCGTTGCGTTGCTGCAGGAGAACGCCCGTCGTTCGTTTCAGGACATCGGCGCGCACGTGGCCCTGACCGCCCCCGCGGTCAAGCGTCGGGTCGACCGCCTGCAGCAGCGCGGGGTCATCCGCGGGTATGCGGCCGTGCTCGACAGCGCCGCAGTCGGCTGGCCGACCCATGCCGTCGTCGAGCTCATCTGCGAGGGCCGCATGTCCGGCGCCGACGTCCTCGCGGCGGTCGCCGGCCACCCGGAGGTCACCGCCGCCTACACGGTGGCGGGCGAGGCCGCCGCCATCCTCCACGTGCGCGCGCGGGACACGGTGCACCTGGAGGAGACGCTCGAGCGGGTCCGCGAGGCGCCCGGCGTCATCCGCACCCAGACGCAGGTCGTGCTCTCCACCCTCCTCGAGCGCCCGGTCGCCTGAGCCGTACGCTCGCCGGATGAGCGACTTCAACGCGCGGGTCATCGCCGAGTTCCGCGCCAACGAGGGCCGGGTCGGCGGCCCGTTCGAGGGCGCGTCGATGGTGATCATCCACACGAAGGGCGCGAAGTCCGGCGCCGAGCGCGAGCACCCGCTCGTGTGCTTCGAGCGCGAGGGGCGCCGCTTCATCGTCGCCTCCAAGGCCGGGGCCGACACCCATCCCGCCTGGTTTCACAACCTGCGCGCCAACCCGGACGTCACCGTGGAGATCGGCACGGAGACCTACGCCGCCCGCGCCCGGATCCTCGAGGAGGCGGAGCGCGCCGAGCGCTTCGCGGACTTCGCCACGGAGAACCCCGGGTTCGCCGAGTACGAGAAGAAGACCACCCGGGTGATCCCGATCGTCGAGCTGGAGCGCATCTAGTCGATGGAGGCGACGACGGCGGGGGTGATGCGGGCGGAGGGCGTGACGGTCCGCGCCGCGGACCAGACGATCCTCCAGCCGACCTCCATCGAGCTCACCACGGGCCGGCTCGTCGGGCTGATCGGGCCCAGCGGCGGCGGCAAGACCACGCTGCTGCGGGTGCTGGCGGGCGAGGCCGCGCCCTCCGCGGGCACCGTGACCATCGGCGACGTCCCGCTGGCGGACCGCACGGACGCCGTCGGCTACGTCCCGTTCGCCGACCTGCTCCACGACCGCCTCACCGCCCGCGAGGCGCTGGGCTACGCGGCCGCCCTGCGCGCCCTGCCCGACGCGACGGACGCGGAGCGCGACAACCGCGTCGACGGCGTCCTCGACGAGCTCTCCCTCACCGACCGCGGCGACGCGATGATCGGGTCCCTCTCGGGCGGCGAGCGGCGCCGGGCCGCCGTCGGGCTCGAGCTGCTCGGCCACCCGTCGGTCCTGCTGCTCGACGAGCCCGCGACGGGCCTCGACGCCCGCCTCGAGCGTCGCCTGATGGAGCTCCTGCGCCAGCTGGCCGACGAGGGCCGCGCGGTCGTCGTCGCCACGCACGCCACCGCGAGCCTCGAGCTCTGCGACGAGATCGCCGTGATGGGGGAGGACGGGCGCCTGCGCTTCCGCGGCACCCCCGACGCGATGCTCGAGCACTTCCGGATCCCGACCTACGAGCGGGTCTACGACGCGTTGGAGGCGTCCCCGTCCGACGGCCCGCACGCCGATGACACGCTCCCCGCCGGCAGCCGCGGCCCCGCGCTCGCACCCGCCCGCCTGGCCTCCCTGCCGCGCCAGGCAGCGCTGCTGGCCTCCCGCTACACGCGCACCTTCACCCGCGATCAGCGCACGCTCGCCGTCCTGCTCGGGCAGGCGCCGGTCATCGGCCTGGCGATCGGCCTGGTGCTGCCGCACGCCGTCCTCGGCGACCCCGCGCTGGCCGGCTACTTCGGTGTGATCCTCGCCTTCCTGCTCACCGTCGGCAGCCTCTGGCTCGGCGTCATCACCGGCTGCCGCGAGGTGGTCAAGGAGCAGGCGATCGTCATGCGCGAGGCCGCCACGGGCGTGCGGGTGGACGCCTTCCTGCTCTCGCGCTGCATGGTCCTGTTCCCCGTGGCCGCCTTCCAGGCCGTGATCATGCTGCTGGTCGTGGGCATCTTCCAGCCGCTCGGCATCACCGGCGCGGACTTCGGGACGATGCTCGTGCTCTGCGTGCTCACCTCGTGGGCGGCGGTCACGCTCGGCCTGCTCGTGTCCGCCTTCGCCGGCAGCACCGACCAGGCCACGAGCTCCGTCCCGCTCGTGCTCATCCCGCAGCTGCTGCTCGCCGGCGCGGTGATCCCCGTCGCGAAGATGATCGGCGCGATGAAGGCGCTGTCGCTGCTGGCCCTGTCGCGCTGGTCGTTCGCCGGCCTCGGCCACTCGCTCGACCTCGACAACCGGCTGCCGGAGGACATCGGCAGCGTGACGGGCTACGACCCCGCCTTCTTCGACGCGAACGCGGGCGGGTCCATGCTCGCGCTGTTGCTGTTCATCGCGTTGATGCTCAGCGGCACCGCCCTCGTCCTCGGCCGCCGCGTGCGCGCCACGGAGGGCGGGGCGACCGCGCACGACCGCGCCTGACGGTCAGCGGCGCACGCGGAAGCTGCGCGTGACCGGCAGGCCGCGGGCTTGCCCCTGGGCCGCTTCGCCACGGTCAGCTTGAGCGTGCCGGCGGCGGAAGCGGTGAAGGTGAGCGTGGTCCCGGTGCGCTTGCGGCGCTGCTTCGCGTACGCCCCGCCCTTGCGCGCCGGGCGGACGCGCCTGCGCGACAGGGACACCTTGCTGAGCTTCGGCTTCCCGCCCGGCTGCGTCGTCGGCGTGGCCGTCGGCGTCGGCGTCGGCGCGGCGGCGGGCGCGGTCACGACGATCGTCCGGGTCGCGCGCGCCGTGTTGCCGACGGCGTCGGTGATGATGCCCGTGACGGTGAACGTCCCGGCGCTCGCGTACCGGTGCGAGACCTCGAAGCCGCTCCCGGTCTGCCCGTCCCCGAAGTCCCACGAGGCGGTGGGGCCGATCGCGAGCTGCGGGAAGCGGGCCTTGCCGCCGGTGTCGAAGAGCTGCTGGTTGAAGTGCCGGCGCGCCCGGGGATGCGATGCGCCTACACGCTCAAGGCCCCGGCCGCCGCGAGCCTCACCGCGTCCAGCAAGGCGGGGAAGGTACGGCTCAAGCCTGCGAGGAAGAAGTAGCGCGCCCGACTGGATTCGAACCAGTGACCTCCGCCTTCGGAGGGCGGCGCTCTATCCAGCTGAGCTACGGGCGCAGGGCGCCCAAGGCTAGCTGATACGCACGCGAACACACGTTCCGTCCGGATGCGGTCATAGCGTGGGCACATGGAGACGTCGCGGGTGGGAGATCTCGCCGAGGCGGCAGTCCGCCTGGCTCTCCTTCGCGAGCACCTGACCGTGCTGGAACCGGTCGGCGGCCACCATGTCTTCGACCTCGTGGTGCGGGCGCCGAGCGGCACATACGTCGAGGTGCAGGTCAAGCACGGCCGGGTGCGGGGCGGGTGCGTGGAGTTCAAGACCCGGCGGACCGACCGGGGCCACGGCAGCATGAGCTACCGCGGCCTCGTCGACGTGTTCGCGGTCTACGTCACCGACCTGGATCGGTGCTTCGTGGTCCCGGTCGAGGAAGTCGGGGCTTCCGCCGGCTTCCTGCGCCTCACGCCGACGGCGAACAAGCAGACCAAGGGAGTCCGCTTTGCGGCCGACCACTCCCTCGAGCGCTGGGCGGCGAGCCTGCGAGAGTCGACTGCGCAGCGCAGGTAGCGTTGTGGCGCTGTGCGCGCGGCCATCATCAGCGACACCCACATGCCCCGGGGCGCCCGCCGTCTGCCCGACGCGTGCGTCGCGGAGCTGCGCGCGGCGGACGTCATCCTCCACTGCGGGGACCTGATGCGCGCAGAGGTGCTGGAGGAGCTGCGGGCCTTCGGGCCGCCGGTGCACGCCATCCGCGGGAACGTCGACGACCCCGGCATCCCGCTGCCCGGACGGCTGGAGCTCGACTTCGACGGCGTCCGGATCGGGATGATCCACGACTCCGGTCAGAAGCAGGGGCGCCTGGCGCGGCTGCGGGCGTGGTTCCCGGCCGCGGACGCCGTGCTCTTCGGGCACTCGCACCTGCCGCTGCACGAGGAGCGCGACGGCTTCCAGATCTTCAACCCCGGCTCGCCGACGGAGCGCCGCCGGGCGCCCGCCCACACGATGGGCATCGCGGAGATCGCGGACGGCGACCGTCACCTTCGAGCTGCTGGTGGTCGGCTAGATGGAGCTCAAGGTCCTCTTCGCCGGGACGGGCGGCAGCGCGCCGACCGCCCGCCGCGGCCTGCCCGCGATCCTGGTCAGCGCGGGCGGCGACCGGCTGCTGTTCGACTGCGGGGAGGGGACCCAGCGCCAGCTGCTGCGCTCGGCCGGGCTGCCCGACCTCGACGCCGATCTTCATCACCCACTTCCACGCCGACCACTGGCTGGGCCTGCCGGGGATGCTCAAGACCTTCGACCTGCGCGCGCGGGAGAAGGAGCTGACGATCTACGGGCCGGCCGGCCTCAACCGGCACCTGGACGCGCATGAAGCTGGTGATCGGCCGCACGCGCTACCCGCTCGCGGTCGTGGAGCTCGACCGCTTCGACGAGGTCCCCTTCGACGACTACGTCGTCCACTGCTTCCCCAACGACCACCGCCTCGAGGGCGTCGGGCTACGCGCTGGTGGAGGACGACCGGCCGGGGCGCTTCGATCCGGTGCAGGCGCAGGAGCTCGGGCGTCACGCCCGGGCCCGGACTTCGGGCGCCTGCAGGCGGGCGAGACGGTCGGCGGCGTCACGCCCGAGCAGGTGATCGGCGAGGACCGCGACGGGCGCCGCGTCGTCTTCAGTGGCGACACGCGGCCGTGCCAGGAGGTCCTCGAGCACGCGCGCGCCGCGGACCTGCTCGTCCACGAGGCGACCTTCACGGACTCGGAGCTCGCCCGCGCGCGGGAGACCGGCCACAGCACGGCGCGCCAGGCGGCCGAGCTGGCCCGCGACGCCGAGGTCCGGCTGCTCGCGCTGACCCACCTGAGCACGCGGTACTTCCCGCGCGAGGTGCGCGACGAGGCGCGCGCGACGTTCGCCGACACGGTGGTCCCGCGCGATTTCGACGTCATCGACATCCCGTTCCCCGAGCGCGGCGCGCCCGAGCTGATCAAGGCCGCCTTCGAGGACGCCCCGGCTCAGGCCTCCGGGACGAGCAGCCCCGACTCGTAGGCGACGACCACGGCCTGGGCGCGGTCGCGCAGGCCGAGCTTGGCGAACACGCGGCCGACGTGGGTCTTGATCGTGTTCTCGCCGAGCACGAGCTCCGCGGCGATCTCGCCGTTGGACTTGCCGCGGCCGATCAGGCGCAGGACCTCGAGCTCGCGCGGCGTCAGCTCGCCCAGCTGCGCCGGGATGCCGTCGTCGGGCACGCGGGCCGCGCTGGCGAAGCGCTCGACCAGCCGCCGGGTGATGGCGGGCGCCAGCAGCGCCTCGCCGGCGGCGACGACCCGGATCGCGTCCAGCAGCCGGTCGGCCGGCGCGTCCTTGAGCAGGAACCCGCTCGCGCCGATGCGCAGCGCGTCGTAGACGTAGCTGGTGCTGTCGAAGGTGGTGAGCATGACCACCGCCGTGTCGAGGTCCGGGTCGCCGAGGATCGCTTCCGCCGCCTCGAGGCCGTCGAGGACCGGCATGCGGATGTCCATCAGCACGACATCGGGGCGGCGACGGCGGACGACGTCGATGGCGCCGCGGCCGTCGGCGGCCTCGCCGACCACACGCAGGTCCGGCTCGGCGTCGACGATGACGCGGAAGCCCGTGCGCAGCAGTGCCTGGTCGTCGGCGATGACGACGGTGATCACGTCCTGCGCCTCCAGGGTCTGCTGCCCGACGCTCAGCAGGGTGACGGTCCGCCGCAGCTCGGGGACCCGCAGGCCGCCGGCCGGAGCGAGCATGCCTGCCCCGTCGATGCCGGCCAGGTGCGCGACGGCCTCCGTGATGAGGACCTGCCCCGGCTCCGCAGCCTCGCAGACGCGCTCCGCCACCTCGAGGGCCACCGACGGCTCCCCGGCGTCCACGCCCGCCCGCAGCTCGCTGCCCAGGGCGACTAGCGCCGCTGCGGCCCGCAGGGCATCCGCCGACGAGTCGAACGCCGCCGCGAGCCGGTCGTCGGCGAGCCGCTCCCCGCCGTGGTCGGTCACCACCGCCGCCGCGGAGGCGGGAGCGTCGACGGCGACGAGCACGGTGCGCACCGAGGGCATGGCCGACATGATCGCGCGCGCCGGACCGAGACGTGTCCGCCCACGGTGTGACGTGGGCGCGAGGGGTTCATCCCGGACGGTGACGACGCAGGGCGGAACGGGCGGCAGTCTGTGGCGCACACCGTCGTCCTTGCCTTGAAGGAGGCCACCAGAGATGATTCAGACCATGACCACCGCCGGACCGCCGATCGCACGGCGCGACGTCATCATCACCCTGGCGATGGGGGCCCTCACCCTCGTCCTGGTCGGCTGGCTCCAGGAGACCAAGGCCGAGGTGCGCCTGCCGGCCGATCCTGTCCCGGCCTTCGCCGCGCTCGTGTATGTCGCGCCGCTGCTGTGGCGCCGCCGCTACCCGCTGCTCGCGGCCGGTGGGACACTCGCCGGCCTGGCGCTGCACCTCCTCGTGTTCGGGGACATGACCCGCTGCGGCGCGGCGATCCCAGAACTCTTCTTCGAGGCCTTCGCCATCGCCACCCTGCTGGAGGGCCGCCTGGCCGCCCTCGGTCTCGGCGTGCTCGCCGTCAGCAGCGTGGTGATGATCTCCCAGGACACGACCGCGAGGTGGGGCGGGCTGAGCATCGTCCTCCCGGGGATCGCCATCGTCGCCGCGATCGGCCGCGTCGTCCGGTCGCGCTCGCAGCTCGTAGAGCGCCTGGGCGATCGCAACGCGGAGCTGCGGGAGGCGCGGGAGACGAACGCTGCGCTCGAAGTGGCCACCGATCGGGTCCGCCTCTCCGCCGAGCTCGATGACCTGCTGCGCTTCCGGCTCGCGGACCTGGCCCAGCTCGCCGAGGCCGGTGGCGGCGGCGACGCCCCCGGCACGCTGCGCCGCATCGAGACGGAGAGCCGCGCGACGCTCGAGCAGATGCGCGAGGTCGTCGGCATCCTGCGCGGCGACGAGGCACCGGGGACGGAGCCGCAGCCGACCCTGACCCATCTCGACGCGCTCCTGCTGCGGGCGAAGGGCGAGCAGGCGAAGCTGCGCGTGACCGGAACGCCGCGCGTGCTGCCGCCCGGGCTCGAGCTCTCGGCCTATCGGGTCGTGGAGCACCTGCTCGCGGCGATGGAGGATGCGCCGGGCGTCGAGGTCGTGCTCGACTTCGGCGACGCCGCCCTCGAGGTGACGGTGACCGGTCCCGCGCGGCGGCGGTCGGAGGCGGCCTTCGAGCGCGCCCGCGAGCGGGTCACTCTGCAGCGCGGCACGCTGTCCACCTCCTCGGAGGACGGCCGGACCCGCGCGCGCGCGGCGTTCCCGGTGCTGGTCCCGGCGTGAGGCGGCGCGTCCGCGGGGGCCTGGTGCTGGCCGCTCCCGCGGGCGCTGTCCTGCTGCTCGTCTGGGCGGTCCGCCACGCGTCCGAGGACGAGCTGCTCCTCCCGGTGGCGGTCGCGGGCTTCTGCGCCGGGCTCGCCCGGCGGGCGGTCCTCGGCGCGGCCGGGCTTGTCGCGCTCCTCGTCGCCATCCTCGCCACGGTCTCCGACGGCATCATCGTCCCGATGCTGATGCTGCCGGCCACGCTGTACGCCGCGGGGGCGGCACTCCGCGGACGCGACGAGGTGGCGGAGCGGCTGGCCGCGCAGGCTGCGGAGCTCGAGGCCGAGCGGGAGCTCTACGCCACGCTGTCCGTCCGCTACGAGCGATCACGCATCGCCGCGGAGCTCCACGACGTCGTGGCGCACGCCATCTCCGTGATGGTCGTCCAGGCGGGCGCGGGGCAGCGCCTCGTCGCTGCCGACCCCCGGGCGGCCGAGGGGACGTTCTCGATCATCGGGGCGGCGGCGCGGCAGGCCGAGGCCGACCTGGACGGTCTGGCCGAGCTGCTGGGCCGGGACCGTGACGGCGGGGACCTGGACCTCGTCCGCGACATCGTCGAACGCGCTCAGGGCTCCGGGCTGCCCGTGACGCTCCGCCTCGAGGGGGACGGCGATGGCCTGCGGGGCACCACCGTGCACGTCGTCTGCCGGGTCGTGCAGGAGAGCCTCACCAACGCGCTGCGCTACGCGCCGGGGGCCCGTGTCCGGGTCGCGGTCCGCGTGCGTCCCGCGCGGGTCGACGTCGAGGTGGCCAACGACGCGGTGGCGGCGAGCCCGGGCCTCGGCCTGGGGTCAGGGCACGGGCTGGCCGGGCTGCGCGAGCGGGTGACGGCGTGCGGGGGCACGTTGGCGGCCGGACCCGATTCCTCCGGAGGTTGGGCGGTGAAGGCGAGCATCCCGCGGGTTGCCGTCGCCGTCGGCTGATACGTTCCTCATCGAGTCCTTTAACCCGGTCCCGAGAGGCCAGGAAGGAGCAACATCATGCAGGAGAAGACCGTCCTCGACGAGGACGACGTGCGGCGGACACTGGTCCGGATCGCGCACGAGATCGTCGAGAAGAACCCCGATCGCCCCGTCGCGATCGTCGGCATCCACCGCCGCGGAGTGCACCTCGCCCGCCGGCTGCACGAGCTGGTCTGCGACCTGCTCGGCCACGACGTCCCGCTCGGCGACCTCGACATCGCCTTCTACCGCGACGACGTCGCCGTCCGCTCACCCGTCGTCAACGCGACGCACCTGGACTTCCCGCTGGAGGGCCACACCGTCGTCCTCGTCGACGACGTGATGTTCACCGGCCGCACCGCCCGCGCCGGCATCGAGGCGCTGTTCGCCTACGGCCGCCCGGAGCGCGTCCAGCTCGCCGTGCTCGCCGACCGCGGCCACCGCGAGCTGCCGATCCGGCCCGACTACGTCGGCAAGAACCTGCCGACCGCGCGCGCCGAGCGGGTCAACGTCCGCGTCTCCGAGCTCGACGGCTCCGACGAGGTCACCATCACCGAGCTGCAGGAGGTGGCCGCGATGATCCGCGACCTGATCTCCATCCAGGACCTCGAGCGCGAGGACATCGAGCGCCTCCTCGACCTGGCCCGCAACTTCACCGAGGTCTCCGAGCGCGAGGTCAAGAAGGTCCCCGCGCTGCGCGGCCGCCGCGTGCTGAACCTCTTCTACGAGGCCTCCACGCGGACCCGCTCGTCCTTCGAGCTGGCGGCCAAGTCGCTCTCCGCCGACGTCATCAACTTCGCCTCAGTCCGGCTCGAGCGTCGAGAAGGGCGAGTCGCTCAAGGACACGGTCCAGACGCTGAGCGCCTACCGGCCGGACCTGATCGTCGTCCGCACGCCGAACGTCGGCGCCGCCGAGCTGATCGCGGGCTGGACGACCGCCGGGATCGTCAACGCCGGCGACGGCAAGCACGAGCATCCGACCCAGGCGCTGCTCGACGTCTACACGCTGCGCGAGCGGATGGGCTCCATCGACGGCGCGAACATCTGGATCGTCGGCGACGTCATGCACTCGCGGGTCGCCCGGTCGAACATCCTCGCCTTCACCAAGATGGGCGCGAAGGTCACCGTCTGCGGCCCGCCGACGCTGATCCCGCGCGGGATCGAGGCGCTCGGCTGCGAGGTCGCCTACACGCTCGACCGCCTGCCGGAGGCCGACGTCGTCTACGCCCTGCGCATGCAGCACGAGCGCATGGCCGGCTCCTTCGTCCCCAGCCTGCGCGAGTACGCCGCCGTCTACCAGATCGACGGCCGCCGCCTCGGGCCGCGGCAGCTGCTGATGCACCCCGGCCCGGTCAACCGCGGCGTCGAGCTCGCCGCGGAGGTCATCGACTCGCCCGCAGGCGCTGATCGGCCAGCAGGTCGCCGCCGGCGTCGTCGTCCGCATGGCGGTGCTCTACGAGTGCCTGGCCGGGCGAAACGCCCCCGTCCCGTCGACCCTGCAGCCCGCATGAGCTCCCTCTTCTGGAATGAGCAACACGGCGCCGCCGTGCTCATCCGCGGCGCCCGGGTGCTCGACCCGCGCGAGGGCGTGGACACCATCACGGACGTCCTCGTCCGCGACGGCGCGATCGCCGAGATCGGTGACGGCCTCGAGGCGCCCCAGGGCGACGGAGGTCCTCGACGGCGCCGGCCGGCACCTGTTCCCCGGCTTCGTCGACCCGCACGTGCACCTGCGCACGCCGGGCCAGGAGCACAAGGAGGACCTGGACTCGGGAACGCGCGCGGCCGCGGCCGGCGGTTTCGTCGCCGTCGTCGCCATGCCCAACACGGACCCGACGGTCGACTCCGCGCCGGTGCTCAAGTCCCTGATCGAGCAGGCCCGCCGCGAGGCGCGCGTGCCCGTCGGCTTCATGGCCTCCATCACCCGCGGACTGGCGGGTGAGGCGCTGACGGAGATGGCCGAGCTGAAGGCCTCCGGGGCACTGGGCTTCACCGACGACGGCAAGCCCGTCGCGCACGCCGCGATCCTGCAGAAGGCGCTCCAGTACCAGCGCCTGGTCGGCGGGGTCCTCGCCCTGCACGAGGAGGACCCGTCGCTGAGCGGCGCCGGGGTCATGCACGAGGGGACGGTCTCCGCCCGCCTCGGCCTGGCCGGCATCCCGTCCGTCTCCGAGTCGACGATGATCGCCCGCGACGCCGCCCTCGCCAAGTACGAGGAGGGGCGGATCCACATCCAGCACCTCAGCGCCCGCGAGTCGGTGGAGGCGATCCGCGAAGCGAAGGCCCGGGGCGTCCAGATCACCTGCGAGGCGAGCCCGCACCACCTCACGCTCACGCACGAGGTGCTGCTGGAGAAGCTCGACACGCGCTGCAAGATGAACCCGCCGCTGCGCGAGGAGACCGACCGCCAGGCGCTCATCGAGGGCCTGCGCGACGGGACGGTGGACTGCATCGCCACCGACCACGCGCCACACGCCCGCGAGGAGAAGGACGTCCCGTTCGAGGTCGCGCCGATGGGGACGACCGGCCTCGAGACCTCCTTCGCCGCCGTCCACACCGAGCTGGTCAGGCCCGGGGTCCTGCCGCTGGAGCTGGTCGTCGACAAGCTGTCCTCCGGGGCGGCGACGGTCGGGCCTCGAGCTGCCGCGGATCGCCGTCGGCGCGCCGGCGAACCTGACGCTGGTCGACCTCGACGCCGAGTGGGAGGTGGGGGAGGCCGGCTACGAGTCGCGCTCGGAGAACTCCTGCTTCGCCGGCCGGACGCTGCAGGGCAAGGTGCTCGCGACCATCGCCGCCGGCGCGGTCGTCTACCGGGAGCGCGCGTTCGCGGTGAGCGGCGTATGACGGGCTACGTCATGCTCGCGGACGGCACCACCTTCGAGGGCGACCTCGTGGGCGCGGCCGGTGAGGTCACCGGCGAGGTCGTCTTCACCACGGGGATGAGCGGCTACCAGGAGTCGGTCACCGACCCGAGCTTCAACAGCCAGATCATCACCTTCACCTACCCGCACGTCGGCAACTACGGCGTGTCTGAGGCCGCGATGGAGTCCGACCGCATCCACGCCCGCGCGGTGATCATGCGCGAGGCGATGAACCGGGCGGACGCGCCGAGCGCAACCTCCGGGCTGGCTCGACTGGCTGGCGGCGAACGGCATCACCGGCATCACCGGGGTCGACACCCGGGCGCTCGTCCGCCACATCCGCGACGCGGGCGCCATGCCCGGCGGGATCTTCTCGGCGGAGACGAGCGTCTCGGAGGCACGCGAGCGCGTCGCCGCCGAGCCGACGCATGGTCGGCCGCGACCTCGCCCGCGAGGTCACGGTCGCCGAGCCCACCACGCACGGGGACGGCGGCGGCCCGCGCCTGATCGCCCTCGACACGGGCATCAAGCGCTCGATCATCCGCCAGTTCACCGACCGCGGCGTGGTCCTCGAGCTCTACCCCTGCACGACGCCCGCCGACGAGCTGATCGCCGCCGGCGCGGACGGCGATCTTCCTCGTCCCTGGTCCCGGCGACCCCGCGGCGCTGGACTACATCGTGGAGACGATCCGCGTCCCTGCTCGCGGGCGGCCAGCCGGTGTTCGGCATCTGCCTCGGCCATCAGCTGCTCTCGCGTGCCGTCGGGCTGGAGACGTTCAAGCTCCCGTTCGGCCACCGCGGCGCCAACCACCCGGTCAAGGACCTGCGCACGGACCGCATCGCGATCACGAGCCAGAACCACGGCTTCGCGGTCAAGGGACCCGACCCCACCCACCCGCGGCTCCAGTCGGACCTCGGCGAGGCCGAGCTCACGCACGTCTCCCTCTACGACGGGACGATCGAGGGCATCCGCCTGCTCGACGTCCCCGCCGGCTGCGTCCAGTACCACCCGGAGGCGGGCCCCGGCCCGCACGACAGCGTCGGGATGTTCGACGACTTCCTGAAGGAGTTCGAGGTGGCGAATGCCTAGGCGCGACGACATCCACCGCATCCTCATCCTGGGGTCAGCGGGCCGATCGTGATCGGCCAGGCCGCCGAGTTCGACTACTCGGGGACCCAGGCCTGCAAGATCCTGCGCGAGGAGGGCTACGAGGTCATCCTCGTCAACTCCAACCCGGCGACGATCATGACCGACCCGGAGTTCGCCGACGTGACGTACGTCGAGCCGCTGCTGCCCGGCCCGGTCCGCCAGGTCATCGAGCGCGAGCGCCCGGACGCGCTGCTGCCGACCCTCGGCGGCCAGACCGCCCTCAACCTCGCCAAGGCGCTGGCCGAGGACGGGACACTCGAGGAGTTCGGCGTCGAGCTGATCGGCGCGAACTACGACGCCATCCACCGCGCGGAGGACCGCCAGCTCTTCGACGACACCATGCAGTCGGCCGGCCTGCGCACCGCGGCCAACGCCATCGTCACCTCCGTGGAGGAGGGGCTCAAGCACCTCGAGCGCCTCGGGCTGCCGGCCATCGTCCGCCCGGCCTTCACCCTCGGCGGACGGGGCGGAGGCATCGCCCGCACCCGCGAGGAGTTCGAGCAGATCGTCGCCGCGGGCATCGCGGCGTCGCCGATCGGCCAGGTCCTCATCGACGAGTCCGTCCTCGGCTGGGGCGAGTTCGAGCTCGAGGTCATGCGCGACACGAACGACAACGTCGTGATCGTCTGCTCCATCGAGAACGTCGATCCGATGGGCGTCCACACGGGGGACTAGCGTCACCGTCGCGCCGCAGCAGTCGCTCACCGACGCGCTCTACCAGAAGCTCCGCGACCAGGCCATCCAGGTCATCCGCGCGGTGGGGGTCGAGACGGGCGGCTCCAACGTCCAGTTCGCGGTCAACCCGGCGACGGAGGAGATCGTCGTCATCGAGATGAACCCGCGCGTGTCGCGGTCCTCGCGCGCTGGCCTCGAAGGCGACCGGATTCCCGATCGCCAAGATCGCCGCCCGCCTGGCCGTCGGCTACACGCTCGACGAGATCCCCAACGACATCACCCGCGCGACGCCGGCCTCGTTCGAGCCGACCATCGACTACGCCGTGGTCAAGTGGCCGCGGTTCGCGTTCGAGAAGTTCCCGGGCGTCGACCGGCGCCTGTCGACGCACATGAAGTCCGTCGGCGAGGTCATGGCCATCGGCCGGACCTTCCAGCAGGCGTTCGCGAAGGCGATGCGCTCGCGCGAGATCGACGTGCCCGCCGACTGCGTGGGGGAGACGGATGAGCTCGTCGACCGCCTGCGGGTCCCGGGCGCCGAGCGCTACGACGTCCTCTTCGAGGTCTTCCGGCGCGGCGTCTCCGTCGAGGAGGTCCACGAGGCGACGGGCATCGAGCCCTGGTTCCTGCACGAGCTGCATGCGCTGGCCACGGACCCCGAAGGTCCGTTCGCCGGGCCGAGCGCTCGTTCAAGTCCGTCGACACCTGCGGCGCCGAGTTCGCCGCCGAGACGCCGTACTACTACTCCGGCTGGGAGCGCCAGGCCCGCCACGAGGTCCGCCGCGGCGACAAGCCGAGCGTGATGATCCTCGGCTCCGGCCCCAACCGCATCGGCCAGGGCATCGAGTTCGACTACTGCTGCGTCCACGCCGCGATGACCGTGCGCGAGTCCGGCCGCGACGCCGTGATGGTCAATTGCAACCCGGAGACGGTGTCGACCGACTACGACACCTCCGACCGCCTGTACTTCGAGCCGCTGACGCTCGAGGACGTGCTCGGCATCGTGGAGGTCGAGCAGCCGGAGGGCGTCATCGTCCAGTTCGGCGGGCAGACGCCGCTCAAGCTCGCGGCCGGCCTGGCCGACGCGGGCGTCCCGCTGCTGGGGACCAGCGTCGACGCGATCGACCTCGCCGAGGACCGCTCGCGCTTCAGCGCCCTGCTCGGGGAGATCGGGGCCAAGGCGCCGCCGTACGCGACGGCGACGACGCGGGAGGAGGCGCTCGCCGCCGCGCCCGAGGTCGGCTTCCCGCTGCTCGTCCGCCCGTCCTACGTGCTCGGCGGCCGGGCCATGGAGGTCGTCTACTCCGTCGAGGGCCTCGAGGACTACCTGGACCGCGTGCGCCCGGAGGGGCAGATCTTCCTGGACCGCTTCATGGAGAACGCCATCGAGGTCGACGTCGACGCCCTGTGCGATGGCGAGGACGTCTGGATCGGCGGGATCATGCAGCACGTCGAGGAGGCCGGCATCCACTCGGGCGACTCCGCCTGCGTGCTGCCGCCGCACTCGCTGGGGACGGATGCGATGGACCAGATCCGCTCGCTGACCCGGGACATCGCGCTCGCGCTCGGCGTCGTCGGGCTCATGAACGCGCAGTACGCGCTCTACGAGGACGACGTCTACGTCATCGAGGCCAACCCGCGCGCGTCGCGGACGGTCCCGTTCGTGAGCAAGGCGACCGGCATCCCGCTGGCCAAGATGGCCTGCCGGGTCATGCTCGGCGAGAAGATCGCAGACCTCGGCCTGCCCGCCGATCCGACGCCCGACCACGTGTGCGTCAAGGAGGCCGTGCTGCCGTTCGACCGCTTCCACGGGTCGCGACGGGCTGCTCGGCCCGGAGATGCGCTCCACCGGCGAGGTGATGGGCGTCGCCAAGGACTTCCCGACCGCGTTCGCCAAGGCCCAGGCCGCGGCGGGCGTCGCGCTGCCGAAGTCGGGCACCGTGTTCCTGACGGTCACCGACGTCGACAAACCGGCCGCCGTCGGCATCGCCGGGATCCTCCACGACCGCGGCTTCGACATCGTCGCCACGGGCGGGACGGCCCGGGCCATCGCCCGCATGGGCATCCCCGTGGAGCGGCTGAACAAGATCGCCGAGGGGTCGCCGAACGTCGTCGACTGGATCGAGCAGGGCAAGGTCGACCTCGTCATCAACACCCCGACGGGGTCGGGCGCACGCTCGGACGGCTACGAGATCCGCCGGGCGGCGACGGCGGGCGGCATCGCCTGCATCACCACCGTCAGCGGCGGGATGGCCGCGGCCCGGGCCATCGCCCGCGGCTCGGAGCCGGCCGTCGTCTCCCTGCAGGAGATCCACGCCGCGCTGGAGCCCGCATGAGCGACCGCACCCTGGCGCCCCTCGGGCGCCGCATCACCGACGTCGTGGAGCGCCGCCCGCTGGGCGCCTACTTCGTGCTCACCCTCGCCGACGAGGACGGGCCCCGCCCCGAGCCGGGCCAGTTCTACATGCTCGCCGCGGCCGAGCGCTGGGGCGGGGGCGAGGACGAGCGCCCGTTCCTCCCGCGCGCCTTCTCCGTCACCCGGGTCACGGAGGCCGGGCTCGAGTTCATGCTGGAGGACGTCGGCCCGGGGACCAACCGCCTCGCGGAGCTGCGTGAGGGCGACGGCGTCTGGATCACGGGGCCGCTCGGCACGCCGTTCAAGCCGCCCCGGGAAGGCTGCAAGCCGGTGCTCGTCGGCGGCGGCGTCGGCACCGCGCCGATCGTCATGCTCTCGGACCTCTACGGCGAGGAGGCGCTGACCATCCTCGGCTTCCGCGACCTCGAGCACGCGCACGGGGCCGAGCTCGTCCCGCACGCGACCGTCGCCACCGACGACGGCTCCGTGGGCTACCACGGCCTCGTCACGGATCTGCTGCCGGTGGAGGGTGGCGTGGAGATCTTCGCCTGTGGGCCGCCGCAGATGCTGGAGGCGGTGCGGGCCGGCTGCGAGCGGCGCGGGATCCCGGCCCAGCTGTGCCTGGAGGCCGGCATGGCCTGCGGTTACGGCGCCTGCTTCGGCTGCGTCGTGCCCACGAAGAACGGCTACGTGCGCCTGTGCGTCGACGGCCCGGTGCTCGACGCCGATGCGCTGGAGGTCGTCCATGCTCACTGAGCTCGCGCACCCGATCATCAACGCGAGCGGCACCTTCGACGCACTGGCCGCCGAGCGCGCCTTCGGACCGGTCCTGTTCGAGCGGTTCCCCTTCAGCGCGTTCGTCACCAAGACGGTGACGCTCGAGACCCGCCAGGGCAATCCGCCACCGCGGCTGTGGGAGCTCGGGGCGGGGATGATCAACTCCATCGGCCTGCCCAACAAGGGCATGGCGGCCTTCCTGGAGACGGACCTCGTCGCCCTCGCCGAGCGACTCCCAGTCCCGTTGGTCGTCAACGTCATGGGCCACAACGTCGACGAGTTCGCACAGTTGGTCGAGGCCTTCGGCGCGCGGGACGAGGTGGACGCGCTCGAGCTGAACGTGTCGTGCCCGAACGTGAAGACCGGGCTCGACATCGGCGCGGTGCCGGCCGAGGCCGCGGCGCTCGTCGAGCGGGTGCGCCCGCTCAGCGCCAAGCCGCTGATCGTCAAGCTCACGCCCAACACGGCGTCCCCGGCCGCGGTCGCCGAGGCCGTCGCCGCTGCGGGCGCCGATGCCGTCTCCCTGATCAACACCCTGAGGGCCCAGGCGCTGCACCCGCGCACGCGCGAGCCGTGGCTGGGCGGCCGCACCGGCGGCATGTCGGGGCCCGCGGTGCGCGCCGTCGCCCTCGCCCAGGTCACCGCCGTCCGCGCTCGGACCGATCTCCCCATCGTCGGCATGGGCGGGGTGCAGTCGGGCCGTCACGCGCGTGACCTCCTCGACGCGGGCGCGACCGTGGTCGCCGTCGGGACCGAGTCGTTCCGCGACCCGCTCGCCGGCGCCCGGATCGCGGCGGAGTTGAGCGCGCACGCCGTGGCTTCCTGACGCGCCCGTGGAGGTCCGTCAGCCGAAACCCCGCTCTGTGCGGGTTTTTCTGTCCGGGCGCCGCCGCCATATCACAGATCGCGCGGCAAAATCCCCGCAAACCGGAAGAAAAGCATCGACCGGTCTGGACGTCTTTCGACCTCAAGTAGAGGTAGAGGCGAATTGCGCGGGAATCGGTTGAACGGTGCTGATCTCTGTGTAGACTCGCCGCGCGTGCCACCCGCTGTGAAGACCCCGACCAAGCCTTCCGTGGCGGCCCCCGAACGGTCACTGCAGCAGCGGATGGATGCGCTGGCGCGAGCGAACACCATTCGCACGCGTCGCGCCCAGCTGAAGCGTGATCTCAAGGCGGGACGCGCCTCGATCCACGACCTGCTCCTGGAGCCGCCCGAGTACGTCGAGACCGCCAAGGTCTTCGACATGCTTCTCGCGGTCCCCAAGTACGGACGCGTGAAGGTCAACAAGGTCCTCGTCGGCTGCCGCATCTCGCCGAGCAAGACCATCGGCGGCCTCTCCCAGCGCCAGCGCACGGAGCTCGTCTCCATGCTCCGCCGATAGACCAGTCAGACTTCCGCGTCCGCATGGCGCGCGTCTTCGTGATCACAGGGCCCTCCGGGGTCGGCAAGGGGACCCTGATCCGCACGCTGCGCGGCCGCTGCCCGGAGCTCGAGCTCAGCGTCTCGGCCACCACCCGCGCCCCGCGCCCGGGAGAGGAGGACGGAGTCGACTACCACTTCCTCGACGACGCGGAGTTCGAGCGTCGCGTGCAGGCGGGGGACTTCGTGGAGCACGCGCGCTACTCCGGCCGCCGCTACGGGACGCTGCGCTCCGAGCTCGAGCGGCGCACGGAGGCCGGGCACCCCGTCGTCCTGGAGATCGAGGTCCAGGGCGCGCGGCAGGTCGCCCAGACGATGCCGGAGGCCGTGCGCATCTTCATCGCGCCGCCGTCGGACGAGGCGCTGCGCAACCGGCTCGTCGGCCGCGGCGACACGGCGGCGGAGGACATCGAGGCCCGGTTGGCCACGGCACGCGAGGAGCTGGCGGCGCAGGGCGAGTTCGGCCACGTCATCACCAACGACCGGCTGGACGACGCCGCGGAGGAGCTCGTGGCATTCGTCCGCAGCTACACTGAGAGGCAATGATCTCCCCGCGCGTAGACCGCCTGCTGGACCACGTGGACTCCAATTACGCGAGTGTGATCGTGGCCGCCAAGCGCGCGCGACAGATCAACTCGTACTACCACAACCTCGGTGAGGGGTCCTTCGAGGAGTACCCGCCGCCCATGGTCGAGACGGTGTCGAAGAACTACCTGACCATCGCCCTGGAGGAGACCGCCCAGGGCAAGCTGAAGTACCGCTACCGCTAAGGGAGCAGACGGCATGGCCCGCATCCTCCTGGGGGTGACGGGCGGCATCGCCGCCTACAAGGCGCTGGAGCTCACGCGCCTGGCCATGAAGGCCGGCCATGCCGTGCGGGTCATCCAGACGGAGGCCTCCACGCGCTTCGTCGGCACGGCCTCCTTCGCCGGCATCACCGGCGCGCCCGTGCTGCTGACGGAGTGGGAGCGCGACCCGCTGCGCGGCGCCTTCCCAGGCGATCCGGCGCCCGCGCACGACCCGCTCTCGCACCTCGAGCTCGTCCACGCAGCCGACGTGTTCCTGATCGCCCCCTGCTCGGCCAACACGCTGGCCAAGCTCGCCGCGGGCCTGGCCGACAACCTGCTCACCACCGCGGCGCTCGCCTGCCGGCGCCCGGTGATCGTCGCCCCCGCGATGAACGACGCGATGTGGGCCAACGCCGCCACGCAGGACAACGTCGTCCGGCTGCGCGCCCGCGGCGTCACCGTCCTCGAGCCCGGCGTCGGCGCCCTCGGCTCCATCGGCGAGCACGGCGCGGGCCGCCTGCCCGAACCGCCCGATCTCCTCGCTGCCGTCGAGGGGCGACTGGGGGGCCAGGCCCCTGAGTCGCGCGACCTCGACGGCGTGCGCGTCCTCGTCACCGCCGGGGGCACGCGCGAGCCGATCGACGCCGTGCGCTTCGTCGGGAACCGCTCGTCAGGGCGCATGGGCTTCGCGCTCGCCGACGCCGCCGCCGCGCGGGGAGCCGCGGTCACCGTCGTCGCCGCGAACGTCGCCCTCCCGCGCAACGCCGCGGTCGACTACGTCGACGTGGAGACGGCGGCGCAGCTGCGCGACGCCTGCCGGCGCGACTTCGACGTCCTGCTCATGGCCGCCGCCGTGGCCGACTACCGGCCGGCGCGCACGGAGGCCGGCAAGATCAAGAAGGACGTGCAGGGCGAGGCGCTGGCGCTCGAGCTCGAGCGCACCACGGACGTCCTCGCGGAGCTCTCCGCGCACCGCCGGGACGGCCAGACGCTGGTCGGCTTCGCGGCGGAGGCGGGTGCGGGGGCCGTCGCCTACGGCCGCGACAAGCTGCAGCGCAAGGGCCTCGACGCGGTCGTCGTCAACGACATCAGCGCGCCCGGCATCGGCTTCGACACGCCGGAGAACGAGGTGACGCTGATCACGGCGACAGACGAACGCGCCGTGCCGAAAGGCGCGAAGGCGCTCGTCGCGGACGCGATCCTCGACATGGTCCTGCGCCTGCGGACATCCCCAACCGAGGTGAGCGTCTGATGGAGGTATCGGCAGCGGAGGTCCGCGCGACGGGTGAGACCGTGAAGCGCATCGGCGACAACATCTCGCGCGCGGTGCAGGTCCGCGACGAGGTGCTGCACAACGTCCTCGTCTGCCTCCTGGCGGAGGGGCACGTCCTGGTCGAGGACTACCCGGGGGTCGGCAAGACCGCGCTGGCCCGCGCCCTGTCGAAGTCGCTGGCCTGCCAGTTCGCGCGGGTGCAGTGCACCGCCGACCTGCTGCCCGCCGACATCGTCGGCACCAACATCTTCAACCAGCGCGAGGGGCGCTTCGAGTTCCGCCCTGGCCCGATCATGGCCAACATCGTGCTCGTCGACGAGGTCAACCGCGCGTCGCCCAAGACCCAGTCGGGCCTGCTCGAGTGCATGCAGGAGCGCAGCGTCACCGTCGACGTCTTCACGCACGAGCTCGCCCGCCCGTTCATGGTCTTCGCCACGCAGAACCCCGTCGAGTACGAGGGGACCTATCCGCTGCCGGAGGCGCAGGTGGACCGCTTCATGGCCCGCCTGTCGATGGGCTACCCGACCCCCGCCGCCGAGGCGGAGATGCTCTCCGAGCACGAGGGCGGCGACTCCGTGCTCGACCTCGAGCCCGTCGTCGACACCGCCGAGATCCTCGCCGCCCAGGACGCCGCGCGCCGCGTGCACGCCTCCCGGGCGCTGCGCGACTACATCGTCGCCCTCCTGCGCCGCACCCGCGAGGACGAGCGCGTCGAGCTCGGTGCCTCCCCGCGGGCCGGCCTGATGCTGCTGCGCGCCGCCAAGGCCCATGCGGTCATGAACGGCCGCGACCACGCCCTGCCCGACGACGTGCAGGTGCTCGCCGAGCCGCTGCTCGCCCACCGGCTCATGCTCATCCCGGAGGCGGCCGGCTCCAAGCGCGAGGACGTCGTCCGCGACGCCGTCCAGGCGACCCCGGCACTCAGTGAGGCCGAAGGCCTCGAGAGAGTTCCCGACGCCCGCGCCGAAGGTGCTGGGCGGAGTGCTCTGATGCGCTCCGCCGCGGGCTGCGCGGCCCTCGGCGTCGTCCTGCTGCTCGTCGCCGGCACCTTCGACGCCGAGCCCTTCTACGTCACGGGCGCCGCGCTCGTCCTCCTCGGCGCCGGCGCCGCCGTCTGGATCTTCGCGGGCGCGTGGGGGGTGAGCGTGCACCGTGAGGTCGGCGCGCGCAGCGTGATGGAGGACGAGAAGCTGTCCGTCCGCGTCGAGGTGCGCGCGGGCCGGCTGCCCCTGCCGCCGGGCTACATCGACGAGCCGCTGCTCACCGAGCCGGCGCCGCTGCGCGCCGGCCGCCGCGTGTCGGCGCTGCGCATCGAGGCGTCCTTCGGCCGCCGCGGCCGCCGGCGCCTGCAGCCGGTGAGCGTCGTCCTGCGTGACCCGCTGGGTCTGGCCGAGCGCACGGTGTCCGGTGCGCTCGGAGGACGAGGTGCTCGTGCTCCCGCGCATCGAGGCGGTGCGGCTCAGCCAGAGCGGCGGGGAGGACAGCGGCGTCAGCCACGCCCGCGCCCTGCTGACCGCGGCGGCGGAGACGGAGATCGACGGTCTCAAGGTCCACGAGGAGGGCTCGCCCGCGAACCGCATCCACTGGGCGAGCGTGGCCAAGGGCGGGGACACCATCATGGAGCGCAAGCTCACCGCGGAGGCCGACTCGCGGCCCCTCGTCGTGCTCGACCCGCGCGGGGGCCGCACGCCGGAGGACCTCGACGCCGCCGTGCGCGCGGCCGGGTCGCTCGTCGTGCACTTCGCCAAGCGGACGGGCTGCGCGCTGCTGCTGCCGGGCGACCGCCGGGCCACCACCATCGAGCCCGACCTCGGCGGGTGGCCGGCCGCCCACGTCCGCCTGGCCCTGCTCGGTGACGTCGCCGGCCCGGCACTGGCCGCGGCCCAGAACCGTCGCGGCCTGATCCTCTTCGTCTCCGCCCGCCGCGTCGACCGGCCGCCGCGCGGGCTCGGCCGCACGCCCGGCGGCCAGGTCCTCGTGGTGCCCGGCGAGGCCGGCGATCGCCGCGCCCGTCCTCACCGTCGCGGGCTGCTCGGGCTATCTCGGTGCCCGCGCCGGGAGCGGCCCGGCCCTGGAGGCGCTCGCGCGGTGAACGTCATGCCGCAGCGGGCCGCGCGGGCCGTCGGGTTCGCGGCGCTGGCGAACTTCGGGCTGCTGCACTGGATGGGGATGCTCGAGCCGTGGGAGGCCGGACGGGCGATCGCCGCGCTCGCCGTCGCGCTCGCCGCCTTCTTCGCTCCTCGGCGGGCGCTGCCACTCGTCGTGCTGGCGGCGCTGCTCGTCGGCGGGCTGCATCCGGCCGACGCCTGGCCCACCCGCTGGGGGACCGTCCTCGGCTCGGTGGGGGACGGCCTCTCCGGGGTGTTCGGCGCCCGCATCCCGTACGCGGGCGCGGACCCGGACGTGCGGCTGGTCATCGTCCTCGGCGGCACCTTGCTGGCGACCTTCGCGGGCGTCGTGGCCCCGCGCCGCCGGCTCGCCGGGCTGGTCGCACTGGTCTTCCTCTACGCCGTGCCCGCCGTCGCCGCCTCCGCGGGCTTCGCCAGCGGCGCGATGATGGCGGTCCTCGTCGTCCTCTACCTGTCCTTCGAGGGGATGCGCCAGCGCGAGCTCAAGCCGGCCGGCATCGCGGTCGGCGCCGCCGTCGTCCTCGCCCTGCTGGCCGCGCCCGCGCTGGACACGAAGCAGCCGTGGTTCGACTACGAGGAGTTCACGCAGGAGACCGCCGCCACCCGCACGACCGAGTTCCGCTGGGACCACGACTACGCGCGCCTGCCGTGGTCGCGCGACGGCCGCGAGATGATCCGGGTGCAGTCCCCGCGGCGGGCCTACTGGAAGACGGACGGCCTCGATCTCTTCGACGGCTTCCGCTGGGCGGAGAACCCGACCCGCGGCGCGCCGCCCGATCCCGCCATCGAGACCACGGGGGTGGGGGAGGCGAACCTCAAGCGCTGGAGCTTCCCCATCGCGGTGAGCATCCGCAACCTGCGCTCGCCGACGCTGCCGCTCGCCGGGACGACGACGGGCATCACCACGCCAGGACGCACGGCGGACACGGTCAGCCCCGGCATCTACGCCTTCGGCCGCCCGACCCGCCGGGGCGACGCCTACCGCGCCACGGTCTACGTGCCCGAGCCGAGCCGCCGTCAGCTCGAGGACGCCGGCGGCGACTACCCCGTCTCCATCCTCGAGGACCTGTCCTTCCAGGCCGCGGCAGGCAACCGCCGCGACGGCCTGGAGCTGCTGGTGCGCCGCTTCAAGGCCTCCCCGCAGCTGGTCGGCTTCGCCATCCGCCCGGGGGAGGACGAGCTGCGGGCGTCCAACCTCGGCCGCATCTACGCGCTCTCCCGGCGCCTGCAGCGCGACGCAGCGACCCCGTTCGACTACGTGCGCGCGGTGCAGCGCTACCTCGGCGACGGCTTCGTCTACAAGGAGGTCCCGCCGCGGGCGGCGCGCACCCTCGACGGCTTCCTCTTCGAGGCCAAGTCGGGCTTCTGCCAGCAGTACTCGGGCGCCATGGCGCTGCTGCTGCGCATGGGCGGCGTGCCGGCCCGCGTCGCCACGGGCTTCGCGCCCGGTTCCTTCAACGCGCGCGCCGACCGCTACGTCGTCCGCGATCTCGACGCGCACTCGTGGGTGGAGGCCTGGTTCCCGGGCGTCGGCTGGGTCGTCTTCGATCCCACGCCCGCCTCCGCGCCGCCGCGCTCGCAGGCCTCCGGCGCCTCCACGACGGCCGGCAACGGCGACATCCGCGACCGCGGCACCGCCCAGGTCGCGCCGCCCGCCCCGCCCGAAGCGGGGTTCCCTTGGCCGCTGCTCGCCGTCGCGGGCCTCGGCGCCCTGCTGCTCGCCACGCTCGCCCGGCTCGTCGCCACGCGCCGCCGCGACCGCCCGCCCGTTTCGGAATTGGAGCGCGCGCTCCGCGGGGCGGGGGAGCGCTGCGTCCCCGGCACGACCCTCACCGCCTTGGAACTGCGGCTGCCCGCCGCGCGCCCCTACCTGACCGCGCTACGCGCCCAGCGCTACGGAACCGGCCCGCCCCCGACACCCGCCCACCGCCGCGAGCTGCGCCGCGCCCTGACCACCGGCCGCGGCCTCCGCGCCCGCACCCGCACCTGGTTCGCCCTCCGCCCCCGCCGCGAATGAGGGGACAGTCCCCTGAGTCGCGCCGGTGCGAATGAGGGGACAGTCCCCTGAGTCGCGCCGGTGCGAATGAGGGGACAGACTTCTAGAATCGGAGGGGTGGATACCGCGTATGAGCTCTACACGCGGGGGATGGCGCTCCTCGAGGAAGGGGACAACCACGCCGCCGCGGTCCCGCTCGCCCGTGTGCGCGATCTCGAGCCCGACAAGACGTCGGTGCGCGAGGCGCTCGGCCGCGCGCTGTTCGGCTCCCAGCGCTACCGGGAGGCCGAGACGGAGTTCCAGGCCGTCGTCGAGCGGGCGCCCACGAACCACTTCGCGCTCTTCTGCCTGGGCCGGGCGTTGCAGCTCCAGGGCCGCCACAAGGAGGCCCGGCGGCCGTTCGCGCTCGCGTGCAGCCTGCGCCCCGACCGGGCGGACTACCGCGAGTACCGGGATCGGTCCCGCGAACGTGAGGCGTAGGGCGCTCCCGCATCACGTGTAGGGGAAACCCCCGCGCGCGGACCGGCCCTCTGGAAGAGGCTTCCGGTCATGAAGAACAGCGCCTCTGAGTCAGATCTGGTCCGCCTCGCCGCGCAGGGTGACGCCGCCGCCGTCAGCGCCCTGTACCGCAAGCACTTCCCCGAGCTCGAGCGCCGCTGCATCCGCATCACGGGCTGCCCCCACGAGGCCGCCGACGCCGCCCAGGACGCGCTGCTGGCCACCTTCCGTCGCCTCCCGAGCCTGGACACGGAGACCCTGTCCTTCGGGGCCTACGCCTCCGCCGCCGCCACCAACCGCGCCTTCGAGCTGCGCCGCCGCACCCGCGTCCGCGAGGTCGCCACGGGCGACGAGACGTGGCTGGACTCCCTCGCCGGCGAGGCGAAGTCCGGCTACGAAGAGGTCGAGGAGCGCGAGTCCCGTGACGCCGTCCGCGCCGCCCTGCGCGAGGTGCCCGAGCGCCAGCGCATCGCCCTCTTCCGCTCCGTCTACGAGGGCGCGTCCTGCCAGGCCATCGCCGACGAGCTCGAGCTCACGGCCAACGGCGTCGCCCAGCTGCTGTGGCGTGCGCGCAAGAGCCTGACCAGCGCCCTGCAGACGACCCCCGGTGCTATGCTCGTCTGACACTTTTCGCTGGGCCACCAGGCCTATGGAAAGCGGGCATCAGCCCGCTTTTTCTTTGTCGTAACACCGGGAGGAGGTCACCACATGAGCAGCATCCAGGAGCGCATCGAGGCGACCCTCGCTGCGAACGAGCCTGATGTGGAAGTCCTGCTCGCGGAGGTCCTCGGCGGCACCACGGTGCGGCTGTTCATCGATCACCCGGACGGGGTGTCCCTCGCGCTGTGCGAGCGCGTGACGCACCTGCTCCCGCAGATCCGCGAGAAGTACGCCCTCGAGGTGTCCAGCCCCGGCCAGGAGCGTCCGCTCTCCAAGCCGGAGCACTTCCGCCGCTACGTCGGCCGGACCGGCGCGTGTGCGCACGCGCGGCCAGCACGACGGGCACCGCAGCTTCACCGGCGAGCTGCTCGGCGCATCGGATGACGAGGTCACCGTTGCCGCCGACACCGGGGTGGTCTCCATCCCGTACGCCGAGATCCATCGTTCCCACCTCGTGAAGGACTGACCGCCACATGTCCCAAGAGATCGTCGACGCCGTCCGCGCCCTGGCGCAGGACAAGGGCATCTCCGAGGAGAAGCTCATCACCGCCCTCGAGGATGCGCTGCTCTCGGCCTACAAGAAGAAGCCCGGATCGGCCCGCTACGCGCGGGTGATCATGGACTCCGAGCTGGGCGAGTACCGGGTCGAGCGGATGATCATCCCCGAGGAGATCGAGGACGACCTGCTCGACGAGGTCGAGGCGGAGGCGTCCTTCGAGGAGGGCATGCGCCGCGTCGATCCCGAGACGGGCGAGGTCGTCGTCCCCGAGGCCCCGGACATCCCGCTGGAGCGGCTGATGGAGTTCGCCGACCAGATCGAGTTCATCGACGACACGCCGGAGGACTTCGGCCGCATCGCCGCGCAGACCGCCAAGCAGGTCATCCTGCAGCGCATCCGCGAGGCGGAGCGCGACATGATGTTCGACGAGTACCAGGACCGCGTCGGCGAGCTGATCACCGGCCTCGTCCAGCAGACGGACTCCCGGTACACGCTCGTGCAGCTGCGCGAGCGCGTCGAGGCCCTGCTGCCCAAGTCCGAGCAGGTCGACGGCGAGCGCTACGACCACGGCCAGCGCATCAAGGCCGTCATCAAGGACGTCTCGCACTCCACGCGCGGGCCGAGCATCATCGTCTCCCGCCGCGACCCGGACATGATCAAGGCGCTGTTCGAGCTCGAGGTGCCCGAGATCGCCGACGGCCTGGTGGAGATCACCATGGTCGCCCGCGAGCCCGGCTACCGCTCGAAGATCGCCGTCGTCTCCAACGCCGACGGCGTGGACCCGGTCGGCGCCTGCGTCGGCCCCCGCGGCTCCCGCGTGCGCATGGTCGTCTCCGAGCTGCGCGGCGAGAAGATCGACATCATCCCCTACAACGACGAGCCCGCCCGGTTCGTCGCCAAGGCGCTGTCCCCGGCGCGCGTGCGTGAGGTCCTCGTCGACGACGACGCCAAGCAGGCGACCGTCATCGTCCCGGACGACCAGCTCTCGCTGGCCATCGGCCGCGAGGGCCAGAACGCGCGCCTCGCCGCTCGCCTCACCGGCTGGCGGATCGACATCCGCTCCGAGACGGAGTTCGCCACGGAGGCCGAGGAGTCCGAGGGTGGCGAGGAGGAGCAGAGCGGGCGCTGCGCCGCGGTCAACCGCAACGGCCGTCGCTGCCCGAACGCCTCCCTGCCCGGCTCGCGCTACTGCGGCGTGCCGTCCCACCAGGCGCTCGAGGGGATCGAAGGCGACACGATCCCTGCCTGAGCGCACGTGCATCGGGTGTCGCGAACGGGCCGATCAGGACGCGCTCGTTCGCTTCGCCGCCGTCGACGGCGTCCTCACGGAGGGCCGCCGTCTCGTCGGCCGGGGCGCCTGGGTGCACCCCCGCCGGCACTGCTTTGAGACCGCCGTCACCCGGCGCGCCTTTCCCCGCGCCCTCCGGACGTCGGTTTCCATCCCCTTAGACTTGAAGGACACATGGCCAAGAAGCGCGTAAGAGAGCTCGCGAAGGAATACAACCTGCCGTCGCAGGAGATCGTGACGCGTCTTCAGAAGGCCGGCATCGAGGTCAAGGCGATGGCGACGGCGATCGACGAGACGCTCGCCGCGGCCGCCATCGAGGGCAAGCCGCTTCCCAAGCCGGAGGCCAGCACCACGCCCGCCGACGACGCCCCGCGCAAGCCCTCCACGCCCGTCAACCCGTCCGCGCGCCGCCTGCAGGAGCAGAAGGAGCGCGAGTCCCAGCAGCGCAAGGGCATCGACCAGTCGCGCGGCAACCAGCGCGGCGGCCAGCGCCCGAGCCGCGGCGGCCCGCCCAAGGCGGCACCCGGCGGCGGCGTCCGGCGCGTGGTCATCGATTCGCAGGCCAACCGGCGTGGTCCGGGCGGTCCCGGCGGTCCCAACCGCGGTCCCGGTGGTCCCGGCGGCCCCAAGCGCCGTCCCGGTCGCGGCGGCGGACGTCGCCGGCGGAGGGCCTTCGAGGACAACGAGCCCGCTCCCCTGAACGCGGGCCGGCCCGAGACCGAGGACGTCATCCGGATCAACTCCGGGTCCACGGTCGGCGAGGTCGCCGAGTACCTGCACATCTCGGCCGCCGAGATCATCAAGAAGCTCATGTCGCTCGGCGAGATGGCGACGCTCACCCAGACGCTGGCCGACGACGCCATCGAGCTGCTCGCCGGCGAGTTCGACCGCCAGGTGGAGATCGTCTCCGCCGCGGACGACCCCCAGGACGAGATCGAGTACGACGACGCCGACGAGGACCTCGAGCCGCGGCCGCCCGTCGTGACCATCATGGGTCACGTCGACCACGGCAAGACCTCCCTGCTGGACGCCATCCGCAACACGGGCGTCGCCGACGGCGAGGCCGGCGGCATCACGCAGCACATCGGCGCCTACCAGGTCGAGCACTCCGACGACATCATCACCTTCCTCGACACCCCGGGCCACGAGGCGTTCACCGCCATGCGTGCCCGCGGCGCGCAGGTCACCGACATCGCCGTGATCGTGGTCGCCGCCGACGACGGCGTGCGCCCGCAGACCCGCGAGGCGATCGACCACGCGAAGGCCGCCGGCGTGCCGATGATCGTCGCCGTCAACAAGATCGACAAGGAGGGCGCGCAGCCCGAGCGCGTCCGCACCGGAGATGACCAACCTCGGCCTCCAGCCCGAGGAGTGGGGCGGGGACACGATGTTCGTCGACGTCTCCGCGAAGGCCCGCACCAACCTCGACGAGCTGCTGGAGGACATCCTCCTGCTGGCCGAGGTCGAGGAGTACTCCGCCAACCCGGACGCCGAGGCGTCGGGCGTGGTCGTGGAGTCCAAGCTCGATCCGGGCCGTGGCGCCGTCGTCACCGTCCTCGTCCAGCGCGGCACGCTGAAGATCGGCGACGCCGTCGTCGCCGGCGCCCACTGGGGCCGCGTCCGCGCGATGAACGACTACCTCGGCGAGCGCGTCCCGCTGGCCGGGCCGTCCGAGCCCGTCGAGGTCCTCGGCTTCGACTCCGTGCCCGACGCCGGCGAGAACGTCCGCGTCGTCGAGTCCGACAAGAAGGCCCGCGCCCTCGCGCAGGAGCGCGGCCACCGGCTCAAGACGGAGGCGCTCGCCCGCCGCCAGCGCCGTCGCGTCACCCTCGAGAACATCTTCGACCGCGGCGTCGGCCAGACGTCCGGCGGGTCGCTGAACCTGCTCATCAAGGCGGACGTGTCCGGCTCGCTGGAGGCCTTCACCGACGAGATCGCCAAGCTCCCGCAGGACGAGATCGGCGTGGACATCATCCGCGCGGACGTCGGCGGCATCACGGAGTCCGACGTCAACCTCGCCTCCGCCACGGACGCGATCGTGGTCGGCTTCAACGTCCGCCCGGTCGGCGAGGCGCGCCTGCTCGCCGAGCGCGAGGGCGTGCAGATCCGCAGCTACTCGGTCATCTACCGCGCCTTCGAGGACATCCGGGACGCCATGCAGGGCATGCTTCGCCCCGAGGACGTCGAGGAGACGGTCGGCGAGGTCGAGGTCCGCGACACGTTCCGCGCCTCCAAGATCGGCCTCATCGCCGGTTGCTACGTCACCGAGGGTCGCGTCAGCCGCGGCTCGTCCGTCCGCCTGGTGCGCGACGGCACGGTGGTGTGGACGGGTGAGATCGACTCGCTGCGACGCCACTCCGACGACGTTCGCGAGGTCGCCAGCGGCTTCGAGTGCGGCATCGTCCTGCGCAATTACCAGGACGTCAAGGTCGGCGACGTGCTCGAGGTCTTCGAGACCCGGCAGGTCGAGCGCCAACTCGCCGGGTGACCGCCCCCGGCGGCCGCATGCGGCGGGTGGACGAGGCGATGCGCGAGGTCCTCTCCACCGCCGTCCAGGACCTCAAGGACCCCCGGATCGGGTTCGTCACGATCACGGGGGTCGACACCGCGCCGGACCTGCAGCACGCGAGCGTCTGGTTCTCCGTGCTCGGTGACGACAGCCAGCGCGAGCTCACCCGGGCCGCGTTGCAGTCGGCGCACGGCATCCTCCAGCGCGCGATAGCGTCGCAGCTGCGCATGAAGAAGACGCCCCAGCTCGAGTTCGCCTACGACGACACCGCCGAGCGCGCGGACCGGCTTGAGCGTCTGCTCGCCGAGGCCGATGCGGATGAGTGACATGGGCGTCGTCGACACCTTGCTCGGGGCGGACCGGCTCGTGCTCTGCACGCACGAGCATCCGGACGGGGACGCCCTGGGGTCGCTCGCCGCGATGCAGCTCGCGCTCAGCCAGCTGGGCAAGGACGCGGTCTCCTTCATGGCCGCGGAGGAGTTCCCGCTGCCCTACGAGTACCGCTTCCTCACGGTCGACGGGCTCGTCACGGAGGTGCCGGGCGACGAGCGCGTGGCCGTCTTCCTCGACTGCGGGAACGTCGACCGCAACCCGGCGGACGCGCTGAAGGACGCCGCGGTGATCATCAACATCGACCACCACCACGACAACACCCGCTTCGGGACCGTCAACCACGTCGTGCCCGACGCGTCCTCGACCGCCGAGATCGTGTGGTCGCTCCTCGGGCCGCTGGGCGTCTCCCTCACGCGCGAGATCGCCGAGGCGCTGTACGTCGGCCTGGTCACCGACACGGGCAAGTTCATGTACGAGAACACCGGCCCCGCCGCGCACCGCATGGCCGCGGCGCTGCACGAGGCCGGCATCGACGCCCAGGCCGTCTACCGCCACCTCTACGAGGGGATCCCGGAGGCCAAGCTCGATCTGCTGGGCCGCGGGTTGTCGAACATGGAGCGCTACGACGGCGGCTCCCTGTCGCTCTCGTACCTCTCCAAGGCCGACTACGACGCCTCCGGCGCGGAGGAGACCTACTCCGAGGGCGTCATCGACCACCTGCGCGCGCTGGACGGCACGATCGTCGCCGCGCTGGTCCGCGACCAGCTGGGGGAGGGGCGCGAGGGGATGCGCAAGGTCTCCCTGCGCGCCTCCGACGACCGCGTCGACGTGTCCGCGATCGCCCGCGAGTACGGCGGCGGCGGGCACCGGCGGGCGGCCGGCTTCTCCACGGCGGCCGGGATGCCCGAGCTCGTCGAGTTCCTGCGCCGCTCCGTGGCCGCGCAGCTCGCCCCGGCGTGACCGACGGGGTCCTCCTGGTCGACAAGCCGGCGGGGGTGACGTCGCACGACGTCGTCGCTCAGGTCCGCCGGGAGCAGGAGCGGGGGGTGAAGGTCGGGCACAGCGGGACGCTCGATCCGTTCGCCACCGGTCTGCTGCTCATCCTGCTCGGGCAGCGCGACGCGGATCCAGCGGTTCCTCATGGCGCTGCCGAAGCGGTACGAGGCCACCGCCCACCTCGGATACGTCTCGTCGACCGGCGACCGCGACGGGACGATCGTCGCCGGGCGAGAGACCTCATGCGATCGCGGTACCGACAGGGCCGCAACTGCATGCACCCCCGATCTACTCGGCGCGAGAAGGTCGACGGGAAGCGCGCATACGCGCTGGCGCGCGCCGGCGAGGAGGTGAACCTCGAGGCACGGGAGGTCACCGTCCATCGCGCCGACCTGCTCTCGCACGAGGGCGACCGGGCCGAGTTCGACATCGAGTGCTCCGCGGGCACGTACATCCGGACCCTGATCGCCAACCTCGATGACGCCTACTGCGAGACCCTTCGCCGCACGGCCATCGGCCCCTTCTCCGTCGACCAGGCGGGCACGTTCCTCCCCCTCAATGAGGCCGTTGGCTTCATCCCGGAGGTGCGGCTGTCGGAGGCCGACGCGAAGAAGGCGGGCCATGGGGTCGCGGTCCCTGGCGAGGCGCAGGACGTCGTCCGCCTCACCGACGCCGACGGCCTGATCGCGCTCGCCGAGCCCCGCGACGACGGCATGCTCAAGCCGATCGTCGGCTTCCGTGGCTGAGCTCGCCTACCGGTACTGGCCCGGTGACGCGCCTCTGCGTCGTCCTCGGCCACGGCTTCAGCGCCACGATGGCGGCCGGGCTCGCCCACTACGGCGAGCGCTTCGCCGCCGCCGGCTTCGCGCGCCCTCGCCTTCGACTACCGCGGCTTCGGCGAGTCGCCCGGAGCGCCACGGGAGATCCTGGCCGTCGAGCACCAGCTGGAGGACTGGGCCACCGCGATCGCCCACGCCCGGTCCCTCGGCCACGAGCGCATCGCCCTGTGGGGGACCTCCTACGGCGGCGGACACGTCCTCACCACCGCCGCCCGGCGCGACGACCTCGCGGCCGTCGTCGCCCAGGTCCCGCACGTCTCCGGCCCCGCCACCCTGCGCCGGCTGCGCCCGCACATCGCGCTCGCCGCGCAGGCCCTCGGTCACGCCGACCGCCTGGGTTCCGCGCTCGGTCTCCCGCCTCTGTACCTGCCCGTGAAGGGCCTCGAGCCGCTGTACCCGCCGGGCCAGGCGCAGCCGCACCGCGTCGCCGCCCGTGCCTACGCCGAGCTGCGCCACTACTCGCCGGGCGCGACCGCGCACCGCATCACCTGCCCGGCGCTCGTCCAGATCGCCGCGGAGGACGAGGTCACGCCACCGGCCGCCGCGCAGGCGGCGGCGCGCGCCGCCCGCGCCGAGGCCGTCACCTACCCGGGCACCCACTTCGACGTCTACCTCCAGCACTTCGACCGCGCCACCGCCGACGCCATCGCCTTCCTGCGCCACTGCTGAAATCAAACACCTCTTGTGCGGCGCCGAGGCGGTTCCTTCGAAATCCGGTCACCGAACTAGTCTCCGATCGGCATGAAGGTGACCTGGCTTCCCGATGCGCAGCCGCGCCCGCGCCGGGTCGCGGTCGGCGAGTTCGACGGCGTGCACCTCGGCCATCGCGCCGTGATCGGCGACGCCGACACCGTGCTCACCTTCGACCCGCACCCGCGGGCCGTCGTCACCCCCGACGCGGCGCCGAAGCTGCTCACGCCGCTGCCCATCAAGGCGGACATCCTGGCCGGGATGGGGGTCAAGGAGCTCGTGGTGATCCCCTTCGACGGGGAGTTCGCCGCCCAGACCCCGCAGGCGTTCGTCGACGAGATCCTGGTCGAGCGGCTGGGGGCGACGGAGGTCCGGGTGGGGGAGAACTTCCGCTTCGGCCACCAGGCCAAGGGGGACGTCGCCTTCCTCCAGCAGCAGGACGCGTTCACCACGACCGTCGCGCAGATGGTCGAGGAGGACGGGGAGATCGTCTCCAGCACGCACATCCGCGGGCTGATCGTCGCCGGGGACGTCGAGCGGGCCGCGCGCTTCCTCGGGCTGCCGTTCCACCTGCGCGGCACCGTCGCCCACGGCGACAAGCGCGGGCGCACGCTGGGCTACCCGACCGCCAACCTCGTCCCCGACAACGCCCTCTGCTACCCGGGCAACGGCATCTACGCCTGTCGCGCGGCGCTGGGCGACGACTGGTGGCCGGCGGCGGTCAACGTCGGGGTGCGGCCGACCTTCGTCACCGGCCGCGGGGTCCTGGTGGAGGCCTTCATGATCGGCTACGAGGGCGACTGCTACGGCCAGGAGCTGCGGCTCGCGTTCCTGGAGCGCATCCGCGGCGAGAAGCGCTTCGAGGACGTGGACGAGCTGATCGTGCAGATGGGCCACGACACCGAGCGGGCCCGCGAGATCGCCGGATGAAGCCGCTACCCTCACTCGTCGCATGACAGCGATTACCGCAGAAGAAAAGCAGGAGATCGTCTCCCGCTTCGGCAAGGCCGAGACCGACACGGGTGCCACCGAGGTCCAGATCGCGCTGCTCACCCAGCGCATCAACCACCTCACGGAGCACCTCCGCGACCACAAGCACGACCACCACTCACGCCGTGGCCTGCTGATGCTCGTCGGTCGTCGCCGCCGCCTCCTCAACTACTTCCAGAAGAAGGACCTCGAGGGGTACCGCGGGCTGATCCGCGAGCTGGGCCTGCGCCGCTAAGGCAGCCGTCCGTGAGCGTCGTCGCCCCCGGCACGCCCGCGCCCGCCTTCTCCCTGGCCACCCAGGCGGGGAAGAAGTTCACCAACGCCGACCTCGACGGCCAGACGACCGTCCTGGTCTTCTACCCGTTCGCGTTCTCGCCGGTCTGCACCGACCAGCTGCAGATCTACGACGAGGTGCTGTCCGAGCTCGCCGAGCAGGGCGCGACGCTCTACGGCGTCTCCTGCGACGCGACGTACTCCCAGGAGGCGTTCCGCGAGGCGCTCAACGTCGAGATCGAGCAGCTGAGCGACTTCGAGCCCAAGGGCGCGGTGTGCGACGGCGTTCGGCGTCCTGCACCCGGGCGGCTTCCCGCAGCGGGCGCTGGTCATCATCGGCCCCGACGGCGTCGTGAAGTGGAGCTACGAGGCGCCGTCGCCCGGCGACCTCCCCGGCGTCAACCTCATCTTCGACGGGCTCGCAGCACGTCTGACCTGCGCAGCGCCCCGCCGCCGCCCGTCACCGCCGACGACCACGTCCGCGGGCCGGAGGGCGCGCCGCTCGTCATCGTCTACGCCGACTTCGAGTGCCCGTACTGCGCGGCGCTCGAGCTGCGCCTCGCCCGGACCGACGTCCGGGTCTGCTTCCGCCACTTCCCGGTGAAGGCCAAGCACCCGCGCGCCCGCGCCGCCGCCCACGCCGCGGAGGCCGCGCACGAGCAGGGCGCCTTCTGGGCGATGCACGACGCGCTGTTCGCCGACCAGGGCCGGCTGGAGGACCCGCACCTGTGGGCCCGGGCCGACGACGCTCGGCCTCGACGTCGCCCGACTCAGCGCCGACGCCCGCTCGGAGCCGATCGCCGCCCGCGTCGAGCAGCAGTTCCGCGCCGGGCTGCGCGCCGGGGTCGCCGCGACGCCGACCCTCTTCCTGCCGGACGGCGAGCGCATCTCCGGCCGCCCCGACGAGGCGGTGTGGCAGCGGCTCAGTGGCGCCCGGGGAGCTTGACCACGCTGACGAAGAACTCGTCGATCTGGCGGACGACCTCGATGAAGCGATCGAAGTCGACGGGCTTGGTCACGTAGGCGTTGGCGTGGAGGTCGTAGGAGCGCAGCACGTCCTCCTCGGCCTTGGACGTCGTGAGCACCACCACCGGGATGCGCCGCAGCGCGTCGTCCTTCTTGATCTCCTGCAGCACCTCGCGGCCGTCCTTGCGGGGGAGGTTGAGGTCGAGCAGGATGAGGTCGGGGCTCCGGCGCGTCGGTGTAGGGCTCCTCCTGGCGCAGGAACGCCAGCGCCTCGACGCCGTCCTGGACCGTGTGCAGCTCGTTGTGGACCTTGTTGTGCTCGAAGGCCTCCGTCACCAGCACGACGTCGCCCGGGTCGTCCTCCACGAGGAGGACCGCGATGGGCTTGCCGCTGGACTCTTGGCTCATGCTGCTGTCTCCTTGATCGCCGGAAGGGTGAAGTGGAAGGTCGTGCCCGCATCGGGCGTGGTCTCGAGCCAGATCCGGCCGCCGTGGTACTCGATGATCTTGCGGCACATGGCGAGACCGATGCCGGTGCCCTCGTACACGGAGCGGGGATGCAGGCGCTGGAAGATGACGAAGATGCGGTCGGCGTATTCGGCGTCGATGCCGATCCCGTTGTCGCGGACGGTGAAGCACCAGCAGTCGCCCTGCCGCTCGGCCGAGACGGAGACGACCGGCGGCTCCTCGCTGCGGAACTTGATGCCGTTGGAGATCAGGTTGGTGAAGACCAGCTCGAGCAGCGACGGCTCGCCGACCGACGACGGGGAGGTCGCCGACGTCCACGCGCCCGCCCGCCTCGCGCACCCGGCCGCTGAGCGACGCCAGCGCGTGCTCGAGCATCACGTCGAGATCGACCTCCACCATGGCGTCGGCCACGCGGCCCGACGCGGGAGAAGGCGAGCAGGTCGTTGATGAGCTCCTGCATGCGCTTGGCGCCGTCGACGGCGAACTCGATGTACTGGTCGGCGCGCTCGTCGAGCTGGCCCTGGTAGCGGCGCTGGAGCATCTGGGTGAAGGACGCGACCTTGCGCAGCGGCTCCTGCAGGTCGTGCGAGGCGACGTAGGCGAACTGCTCGAGCTCGGCGTTGGAGCGCTGCAGGTCGTCGCGCTCGGCGACGATCTGCGTGCGCATGCGGTCGACGTCGCCGGCGAGCTCGACGACCTCGCGCGCGCCGCGGTCGAGGACGATCGGCTCGTCGAAGTGGCCGTCCGCGGTGCGGCGGACGTTGGCGGCCAGTCGGCCGATGGGGCCGATGACCGTCCCGCGCAGGACGAGCGCCGTGGCGGCGACGGCGAGGAAGATGGCCAGGGCGAAGGCGATCACCACGCCGCGGACGCGCCCGGCGGCGCTTGCGAGCCCGCGCCGCGCCGCGCCGCGCTCGCGGGACAGCACGCCTGTGAGTGCGTCGATGCGGGCCCGGAACGCGTCGAAGCGCTCCTTGCCGCGGGCGATCTCCGTCGAGGACTGCGTCTCGCCTGCGCGCACCGCGCGGATCGTCGGCTCGGCGTAGGTGCGCTGCCAGGCCCGGGCGGCGACCACCACGTCCTGGGTCTCCTGCCGGCGGTCCGTCTTCGCGTACAGGTCCCGCAGGACCCGCGGCGCGACGCGGGTGCCCGAGACGTACGGCTCCAGGAAGTTCTCGTTCCCCGACAGCGCGTAGCCGCGCACGCCCGTCTCCTGGTCGGCCATGGCGATCTGGAAGCGCTGTGCCGCGACGAGGGCCGGGTCGATGCGGTCGACCACGGAGCGCCGGTCGCGGCCGAGGTCGTCCAGGGTGGCGAGGCCGGCGATCAGCCCGGCGACGGCGAACAGCGCAAGCAGACCCACCGTCAGCGCGAAGAGCTGACCTACGCGCGGACGGCGGCGCGTCATGTCTGGATGAGCACCAGCGCGACGTCGTCGCGCAGGGGACCGGCGTTCTGCTCCTCGGCGCGGGCGACGACCTCGCGCAGCACGCCGTCCACGTCGTCCCCGTGCTCGAGCCGCGCGGCGGCGACGATCCGCGCGAGCCCGTCCTCGCCCAGCCGGGCGCCGTCCGGGCGAAGGCCCTCGATGACGCCGTCCGTGTAGAGCAGCACGCCCCAGCCCGGCGGCAGCGGGACGCTGCGCTCCGTCCAGCGGCGCCTCGTCGAGCACGCCCAGCGGCGGCCCGTCGGGGCCGGCGACGAGCGGCGTCGGCGCGCCGCCCCGGGCCGGCAGCAGCATGGGGGCGGGGTGCCCGGCGGTGCGCAGCGTGAGGGACTCGCGGTCGGGCTCGATGCTGACGGCGGCGAGGGTGGCGAACACGCCGCGGTGATGGCGCTCGGCGTCGAGCACGTGCTGGAGCATCGGCAGCACCTCCTCGGCGTCCGTTCCGGCCAGGGTCAGCGTGCGCCAGGCGATGCGCAGGCAGACGCCGACCGCCGCCTCGTCGGGCCCGTGGCCGGCGACGTCGCCGATCACGGCCCGCAGGCAACCGGCGCCGTCCTCGACCACGTCGTAGAAGTCGCCGCCCAGCAGCGCCCGGCGGCGGCCCGGCGTGTAGCGGGTGGCGATCTTCACACGCGTGTCGCTCACCAGCGGCGTAGGCAGCAGCCCGCGCTCCAGGCGGGTGTTCTCGGCCGCCTGCACGCGCGCGAGGGACAGCTGGCGCTCGGCCATGTCCGCCCGACGGCGTTCCACGGCGTAGCGGACGGAGCGCCCGAGCAGCTCCCCGTCGACGTGGCCCTTGACGAGGTAGTCCTGCGCCCCCGCGGCCAGCGCCTCGACGCCACGGCCCTCGTCGGACATGCCGGTCAGCACCAGGATGGCCAGCGGGTCGGCCGCCGCCCGCAGGCGCTCGAGGCCGCTCGAATCCCGTCGCGTCGGGCAGCCCGAGGTCGAGCAGTGCGCAGTCGTGGCTCGTCGGCCACCTCCAGCGCCTCCGCCAGCCGTTGGACGTGGGTCAGCTCGACGGGGACGGCGGCGTCCTCCAACAGCAACCGGACGATGAGCGCGTCGCCCTCGTCGTCCTCGACCAGCAGGACGCGCAGTGGCTCTCGCCGCCGCCACCGTGCCCGTCATCCCACCGCTGGGTTCCCTCCCGAGAGCGATGGGCGGGACTCTACATACGCCGCCCGACCTCGTCGGTCCGGAAGTTGAAGATCCGGTTGAGGTCGCGCTTGACGAACAACGCGTGAGCGACCTCACCGAGCGGGCCGAAGGGGATTGCGTAGCGGACGGTGTCGCGTCATCAGCGTGGTGCCGTCGCCGTTGGCTTCGAACTCGTGCGTGTGGTGCCAGAGCGCGTACGGGCCCCGCATCTGCTGGTCGACGAAGCGGACGCCGGGCTCCCACACCTCGATCCGGGTCAGCCAGCTGATGGGCAGGCCGTGCAGGCGCAGCTTGTACTCGATGAGCGTGCCCTCGCCCATCTCGATCGGCCGCGGCGTGACGATCTCGAAGCGCAGGTAGGGCGGGGTGATCGCCTCGAGGTTGCCCGCGTCGGCGAAGAAGGGGAAGACCTCGTCGGGCGTGCCGGGGAGGGTCTGCTCGCGGCGGAGCGTGTGGTAGCCGAACATGACTGGACTACGGGCTACGTGCGCTCGGAGATGCCCGCGGCCGCGCAGCCCGCGTGCAGGCCGGCCAGCCCGCCGTAGGCGAGCACGGGGGAGAGGGCGCCCGTGCCCTCGACGCCCTCGCCGGCGGCGCGCCGGGCGGCCCAGGCCATGAAGGACGCGGTGAAGTCGTAGGGATCGGGGCCGTCGAGGACGGTGCGGCCGATCTCCCCGCCGTCCTTGTCGTGTGCCGTGGCGATGACGCGAGAGGTCGCCGGCGTGTCGCTGCGGTCGGGCAGGGCGGCGACGGCGCGCTCGGCCGCCGCCTGCATCACCGCGCGCGAGAACGGGATCCGCTGCGCGAGCGTCGTCGCCACGGACACGGCCTGCACGCCGCGCGAGAACGGGCCGGCGCCGATGTAGGTGTTGACCTCGCGCAGCGCGGGATAGGCGAGCGGGAGGGTGAAGTGCTCCGCGCCGCCTGCGGAGAACGCCTGCCCGGCACCGTCGCCGAAGGTGCGCACGCGGGCGGCGCCGCGCTCGGCGCTGATGGCGCCGTCACCGAAGCGGTGGCCGGGGTCCAGCGTCGCCCCGATCAGCGACTCCTTGGTCCCGGCGCTGGCCGACATGCCGCGCACGAAGTAGCCGACGTCGACGCGCACCGCGTCCGGCCCCGCGTCCTCCAGCGCCAGCGCCGCCGCCAGCGCGCCCGGGACCCAGTCGTAGCCCTGCGCGGTGAGCAGCGCCGCGCCGCTGCGCTCGGCGGGCCCGCCGAACTGCTCGAAGACCTTGCGGATGAACGTCGGCTCGCCCGTGGAGTCCAGGTAGGTGGCGCCGGCGGCGATCGCGGCGCGCACGGCGGCCGTCCCGTACTTGGCGAACGGCCCGACGGTGGAGATGAGGACGTCGCCCTCCTCGACCAGGGAGAACACGGAGTTCTGGCGCAGGCTGTCGGCGCGCGCGACGTCCGCGTGGCCTTCGAGACGACCGGCCAGGGCTTCCAGCCGCGCGGTGTCGCGGCCCGCGAGCAGCGGCTCGACGCCGGCCGCCACCAGCCGCTCGGCGATCCGGCTCCCCGTGTAGCCCGTCGCCCCGAACACCACGATCCGTCCCGCCATGGCCGGGGAACATACCCAGGGGCCCGAACCAGCAACGTCCTCTAGTCTGTGACGGAGCAACTACCGAAGCGTCCAAAACGCAGAGGGGCCCGTCACCGAAGGGCGGGCAAGGAAAGGACCCATATGTCAGACGTGACCCGCGTCTCCGTCGAAATCGGCGGAACCGAGATCTCGTTCGAGACGGGCAAGCTTGCCAAGCAGGCCTCCGGCTCCGTCGTCGTCCAGCAGGGCGACACCGTGGTGCTCAGCACCGCCACCGCCGGCAACCAGCGCGACGTCGACTTCCTGCCGTTGACGGTGGACGTCGAGGAGCGCATGTACGCCGCGGGCAAGATCCCCGGCTCGTTCTTCAAGCGCGAGGGTCGTGCCGGCGAGAAGGGCACGCTCGTCGCCCGCATGATCGACCGCCCGCTGCGCCCGCTGTTCCCCAAGGGCTGGAACTACGAGACCCAGCTCGTCACGGTGCCGCTGAGCATCGATCAGAAGAACCCCTACGACATCCTCGGGATGAACGGCGCCAGCGCCGCCCTGATGGTGTCCGACATCCCGTTCCCGGAGCCCGTCGGCGCCGTGCGCATCGGCAAGGTCGACGGCAACTTCGTCATCAACCCGACCGAGGACGTCATCCACGAGGGCAAGTCCGATCTTGACCTCGTCGTCTCCGGCACCGCCGACGCGATCCTCATGGTCGAGGCCGGCGCCAACGAGATCTCCGAGGTGGAGATCCTCGACGCCCTCGACATCGCCCACGACGCGATCAAGAAGCTCGTCGCCGCGATGAGCGAGCTGGGCGAGAAGGCCGGCAAGTCGCCGAAGATCGAGGTCAAGGCCTCGACGGTGCCGCAGGACCTCATCGACCAGGTCAAGAGCGAGTTCGGCGGCAAGCTGGACGAGGCCACGCAGGTGTTCGACAAGCTCGAGCGCCAGAACGCCACCAAGGCGCTCCGCGACGAGGTCATCGCCCGCTTCACGCCCGACCAGGGTGCGGACGACTACGCGCTGGCCGCCTCCAACGCGTCCGTCGCCTTCGACAAGCTCGAGAAGGCCGTCATCCGCGAGCGCATCGCCGTCCAGAAGAAGCGCCCGGACGGCCGCGACACGACGGAGATCCGTCCCATCTCGGTCGAGGCCGGCCTGCTGCCCCGCACGCACGGCTCCGCCCTGTTCACCCGCGGCCAGACGCAGGCCCTCTCCGTGGTCGCCCTCGGCACCTCGCGCGAGAACATGCGCCTCGACACGCTCGGGCTCGAGACGGAGAAGTGGTACTTCCACCACTACAACTTCCCGCCCTTCAGCGTGGGTGAGGCCGGCTTCATGCGCGGCCCCAAGCGCCGCGACATCGGCCACGGCGCGCTCGCCGAGCGTGCGCTCGTGCCGATGATCCCGACGCAGGAGGAGTTCCCCTACACGATCCGCGTCGTGTCGGACATCCTCGAGTCCAACGGCTCGTCCTCGATGGCGTCCGTCTGCGGCTCGACCCTGTCCCTGATGGACGCGGGCGTGCCGATCAAGGCGCCGGTCGCGGGCATCGCCATGGGCCTGATCAAGGAGGGCGACGACTACGTCGTGCTCACCGACATCGCCGGCGTCGAGGACCACCTCGGCGACATGGACTTCAAGGTCGCCGGCACCTCGGAGGGCATCACCGCCCTCCAGATGGACATCAAGATCACGGGCGTCACGTTCGACATCCTGCGCGACGCGCTCTCGCAGGCCAAGGACGCGAGGACCTTCATCCTCGGCGAGATGGCCAAGGTCATCGACGCCCCGCGCGAGCAGATGTCGGACTACGCGCCGCGCATCTCCTCGATCAAGATCGATCCGGACAAGATCGGCCTGCTGATCGGCAAGGGCGGCGAGACCATCCGCTCGCTCCAGGAGGAGTTCGAGGCGCAGATCGACGTCGACGACACCGGCCAGGTGCGCGTCTACGCCGCCACCGGCGCCCAGGGCGACGGCCTCGTGGACCGCATCCGGTCCATGACCAAGGAGGTCGAGATCGGCGACACGTTCCAGGGCAAGGTCGTCAAGACCATGCCGTTCGGCGCGTTCATCGAGCTCGCCAAGGGCACGGACGGCCTGCTGCACATCTCCAACGTCTCGCCGGGCAACCGCGTCGAGACGGTCGAGGAGGTCCTCGAGAAGGGCCAGGACCTCGAGGTCCGCGTGGTCGAGGTCGACCGCGAGCGCGGCCGCATCGGCCTGCGTCGCGCCGACGATCCGGAGGTCGCCGGCAAGGAGGCCTCCGAGCTGGCCGGCGTCGGCTCCGGCGACCGCGGCCCGCGGGGCGGCGGCGGCGGGGACCGCGGCGGCGACCGCGGCGGACCGCGCCGTGAGGGCCGTGGCGGCGACCGCGGCGGCCGTGGCGGCCGCGGACGCGACCGTGACCGCGGCGGCGACCGCCCGCGTCGCGACAACGACCCGGACCGCGGCTGATTCACAGGTTCACTGAGACGGGCTCCGGCCTGCGCGTCATCACGGAGCGCATGGACGGGGTCCGCTCGGCGGCGCTCGGCTTCTTCGTCGCCAACGGCTCGCGGGGCGAGTCGGTGGCGGAGGCCGGGCTGTCGCACTTCCTCGAGCACCTGCTGTTCAAGGGCACCGACCGGTTCGGCTCCGTCGAGATCGACCGGATGTTCGACGGCTGGGGCGCCGAGCTCAACGCGGGGACGGACAAGGAGTCCACGACCGTCTACGCGCGCATGCTCGACACGCACCTCTCGCAGGCGTTCGAGGTGATGGCCGACATGGTGGCCCGGCCGGCGTTCCGCGACGTCGACCCGGAGCGCCAGGTCGTCATCGAGGAGATCGCCATGTACCTCGACGACCCGCAGGACACGGTCTTCGACGTCCTCGGCGAGGCCGTGTTCGGCGACCACCCGCTCGGCCGGTCGATCATCGGCCGCGCGCCCGTGATCGCCGACACGCCGGTGGACGTCATCCGCGACTTCCACGCGTCCCGCTACACGCCGGAGCGCATCGTCATCGCGGCCGCCGGGTCGGTCGACCACGACGAGATCGTGGCGCTGGCCGAGGCCGCGGGCTTCGAGGCCGCCCCGGGCGCCCCGGCGCCCGAGACGGCGCCGCGCGAGCCCGCCCCGCAGGTCATGTTCCAGCGCAAGGACACGGAGCAGGTGCACGTGTGCCTGGGCGGCGTCGGCCTCGACCGCCACGACGACCGGCGCTTCGCCGCGCGGGTCCTGGACGCGATCTTCGGCGGCCTGAGCTCGTCGCGGCTGTTCCAGGCGGTGCGCGAGGAGCGCGGCCTGGCCTACTCCGTCTTCTCCTTCAGCGGGCAGTTCTCCGACACGGGCCAGATCGGCCTGTACGTCGGCACCCGCCCCGACAACCTCGTCGAGGCGATGACGGTGGTGGGGGAGGAGCTACGCCGGCTGCGGGCCGAGCCCGGCACCGCCGAGGAGCTCGAGCGGGCCAAGGAGAACGTCAAGGCGCGCATCATCCTGGGCATGGAGTCCTCCAGCGCGCGCATGAACCGCCTCGGCGGCTCCACGCTGTTCGACCTCCCGCTGCTCGAGCCGGACGAGCTGATGGCCCGCATCGACGCCGTCACGCTCGACGACCTCGCCGCGCTGGCGGACGAGCTGTGGGCGCCCGAGCGCCTCAGCGCCGCGGGCATCGGCCCCGACGAGGACGCCTTCCGCGCCGCCCTGGAGCACGTCCGGTGATCCAGGTCGCCGTCGCGGGCGCCGCCGGGCGCATGGGCCAGGCCGTCTGCGCGGCGGTCGAGGCCGCGGACGACATGGAGATCTCGGGCCGCGCCGACCCCGCGCTGGACACGACGATCGCCGACGTCCTCGACGGCGCCGACGTCCTCGTCGACTTCACCCAGCCCGACCAGGCCGCCGCCAACGCGGGGCAGGCCACGCACGCGGGCGTCCACACCGTGATCGGCACGACCGGCTTCAGCGAGGACTCGCTGCGCGCCGCGGTCTCCGGCGCGCCGGCCCGCTGCTTCTGGGCGCCGAACTTCGCCATCGGCGCCGTGCTGATGATGCGCTTCGCCGCCGAGGCGTCGCGGCACATGGCCAAGGCCGAGATCGTCGAGTACCACCACCCGGCCAAGCTCGACGCACCGTCGGGCACCGCGAAGCGCACCGCGGAGCTGATGGACGGCGACGTCCCCATCCACTCCGTCCGCCTGCCGGGCATCGTCGCCGACCAGGAGGTCATCCTCGGCGACGTGGCCCAGACGCTGCGCATCACCCACCAGACCACGGACCGGACGTCGTTCATGCCCGGCGTGCTGCTGGCGGTGCGCAAGGTGGGGTCGCTCGACGAGTCCCTCGTCGTGGGGCTCGAACACCTCCTATGAGGGTCCGGCGCGCGACGGCCGAGGACGCCGCCGCGATCGCCCACGTCCATCGCTCCGCCCGCGCGGAGGCCTACGGCCCGGAGTACGCCGAACGCCCCCGCCGCGACCCCGACCTCACCTTCGTGGCCGACCTCGACGGCGCGGTCGTCGGCTTCGCGAACGTCACGGGCGAGCAGCTCGATGCGATCTACGTCCTGCCCGGGCGCGCAGGGCAGCGGCGCCGGCTCGGCCCTGTTCGCCGCCGCCGAGGCCGAGGGCGCCCGCGAGCTGTGGGTCTACTCCGACAACCCCGCCCGCCGCTTCTACGAGCACCGCGGCTGGGTCCCCGTCCCCGAGTCGGAGATGACGGGGGACGCCTGGCGCCCGCGCAAGCCGGGGCTGATCTACCGCCGTGCCTAGGCCCGCCGTCTCCGTCGCCGTCACGGACCACGCCGCGGAGCGGTTCCTGCAGCGCGTCGCGGGCGTGCTCGACCCCAAGCCGGAGATCATCCGGCGCGTGGCCTCCGCCTGGCTGGCCGACCGCGTGGAGGAGGGCGACCGCGCCACCGTCCGCGTCACGGACGAGCGGCGACGCGACGTCGTCTACGTCTGCCGCTGGGATCGCCCGCGCGGCGAGCTGCTCGTGGTGACGCTCTGGGAGGAGGGCGAGGACGCTGCTGTCCCGCGCCGCTACACGGACGCCTTGCGCCGCATGGACCGACGCGGTTGACTCTCCGCCATGGGGTTCATGGATCGCGCGAAGGAGATGGCCGAGCAGGCGCAGGCCAAGCTCGACGAGAAGCAGCAACGACCCGCTTCGCCTCCGCCACCGGCCGGACCACCCGCGCCGCCCGCGCCGCCCGCGGCGGCGATGCCCACCTCGCAGTCCGACGCGGAGCGGATCGCTCCGCCCACCCTGTCGAGCGGGGATCCGCTGAGGCGCGCATAGACTGCCGGGCATGCCCGCCCTCGCCGGCCTCCTGACCGCCATGGTCACCGCGTTCGACCCCGACGGGGCCGTCGACGAGGCCGGCACGGTCGCCATCGCCAAGCACCTCCTCGCCAACGGCTCGGACGGCCTGGTCGTCTGCGGCACCACGGGCGAGGCGTCGACGATGACCGACGAGGAGCACCTCCGCGTCGTCTCGCCTCGTCAACGACGAGTGCGGCGCCGACGCGCTGATCGTCGCCGGCGTCGGCTCCAACGACACCCGGCACGCGGTCCACCTCACCGAGCAGGCCGCGAGCTACGGCGTCGACGCCCTGCTGTCGGTGACGCCGTACTACAACCGGCCCAACCCACGGGGCATCGTCGCGCACATGGAGAAGGTGGCCGAGGCCGCCGGCGACGTGCCGGTGATCGTCTACAACGTGCCCAGCCGCACCGCGACGAACATGCCTCCCGACCTCCTGGCCCGCCTCGCGCAGATCGACGGCATCGAGGGCCTCAAGCAGTCCAACAACGATGAATTCGGCTTGATCGACGGCCTCGCCGTCTTCGCCGGCAACGACGACATCCTCGCGCACGCGATGGACATCGGGGCAGCGGGCGGCATCTGCGTCGCCAGCCACCTCGTCGGGAACGAGATGAAGCAGATGATGGAAGAAGCTGACCGCCGCGCGGAGATCGACGCGGAGCTGCAGGACGTCTACGCCGCGTGCTTCTGCACCAACAGCCCGGCGCCGACCAAGTACGGGCTGTCGCTGCTCGGGCTCGACGCCGGCGGGGTCCGCCTGCCGCTCGCCGACTGCGACGAGTCCGAGCAGGAGACCGTGCGCCGCGCGCTCGCCGGCGTCGGGGTGCTCGCTTGACCTCCAAGCTCAGGGTCCTCCCGCTCGGCGGGCTGGGGGAGATCGGCAAGAACATGACGGTCGTCGAGTACGACGGCCGCATCGTCGTCGTCGACCTCGGCCTGCGCTTCCCGACGGCGGAGATGATGGGCATCGACCTCGTCCTGCCCGACTTCACGTACCTGCGCGAGAACGCCGACCGCATCGACGCGTTCGTCATCACCCACGGCCACGAGGACCACCTCGGCGCGCTGCCGTGGGTCCTGCGCGACATCGGCCAGGACAAGGTCCCCGTCGTCTACGGCGGCCAGCTCACGATCGCCATGGCGCGCTCCAAGCTCGACGAGCACAAGCTCAAGGAGGTCGAGCTCGAGGTCCTCAAGCCGGGCGACGTCGTCGAGGCGGGGCCGTTCTCCATCGAGCTCGTCCACATGACGCACTCCATCCCCGACGCCTGCGCGGTCGCGCTGACGACGCCGCTGGGGACGATGCTCATCACGGGCGACTACAAGTTCGACCAGACGCCGGTCAACGGCGCGCCGGCCGACACCGCCCGCCTGGCCGAGTTCGGCCGCGACGGCCTGCTGCTGCTGTGCGGCGACTCGACGAACGCCGACCGGCCCGGCTGGTCGCTGAGCGAGTCGATCGTCGGCCCGCACCTGCGCGAGCAGGTCATGAAGGCCAAGGGCCGCGTGCTCGTCACGAGCTTCGCCTCGAACATCCACCGCGTCCAGCAGGTCATCAACGCGGCGGTGGAGACCAACCGCAAGGTCTGCCTGGTCGGGCGCTCCATGCGCAAGAACGTGAACATCGGCCGGTCGCTCGGGCACATCAAGGCGCCTGACGGGATCTTCATCCAGCCGCGCGAGATCGACAACTTCCGCGACAACCAGGTCGCCATCATCCTCACGGGGTCCCAGGGCGAGCCGCTCAGCGCCCTGCGCCGGATGGCCTACGGCGACCACCAGTCCATCTCGCTGCACTCGGGCGACACGACGATCTTCTCCGCCACGCCGATCCCCGGCAACGAGCGCGCGGTCAACGACGTCATCGACCGCCTGTACCGCATCGGCTGCACCGTCGTCACCGCGCAGGACGCGCCGATCCACGCCTCCGGCCACGGCTATCAGGAGGAGATCAAGCTGATGCTCAACCTGACGCACCCGAAGTACGTGATGCCGATGCACGGCGACCACCGCCGCCTGGAGCTGCACGCGGAGCTGGCGAAGGCCGTCGGCATCCCGGAGGACAACGTCTTCATCGGGGAGAACGGCCTGCCGCTCGAGCTCACGGCGAAGGGCGCCCGGTTCGGCAAGCCCGAGCAGGCCGGGATGATCTTCGTCGACGGCGTGGAGATCGGCGACGTCGCCGACGTCGCGCTGCGCGACCGCCGCACGCTGTCGGCCGACGGCATCTTCATCGTCGTCGCCACCGTCTCCGCACAGGACGGCTCGTCCGTCGTCCCGCCGGAGGTCCTCGCCCGCGGCGTCCCGTTCCTCGACGACAACGCCGGCTTCCTCGACGACTTCCGCGAGGCGGTCGAGGACGCGCTGGACCGCGCCGCCGACGAGAAGATCACGGAGATCGAACCGCTGCAGCAGCTGCTGCACGACGACCTCGGAGCCTTCGTCTACGACCGCCTCAAGCGCCGGCCGATGGTGCTGCCGGTCGTGGTCGAGGTCTAGCCCGCCCGGCCGCGAGCGCCGCCACGAGGACGAAGAGGCCCCCGCCGGCCACCAGGTAGGCGGTCGGGGCGCTCGTGACGGACGTCAGCACGCCGCCGAGCACGAACCCGAGCCCGGGCGCGGCGGCGGCCACGCTCTCGAGCAGCCCCGTGATGCGCGCCTGGAAGTCGTCCGGCGTCGCCTCCTGCAGCAGGGTGACCACGGCGATCCACTGGACGCCGTTGCCGAGGCCGCCGAGCACGGAGAACGCGCAGGCGGCCTCGAGGCCGCTCACGAGCCCCATGCCGAAGTAGCCGGCCCCGACCACGGCGCTCGAGAACAGGACGAGCCCGAGGCCAGACCGACTGCGCACCCGCGCCCAGGCGATCCCGCCGAGCAGGACCCCGACCGCCCAGCTCGCGAGCAGGACGCCGAAGCCGTCGGCGCCCGCGTCCAGCGTGTCGCGCGCGTAGACGACCTCGATGGGGAGGACGAGCGTGAAGAGGACCATGGCCAGGCTCTGGAAGCCCAGCAGCCGGCGGATCTCCGGGAGCTCGCGCGCGGTCCGCAGGCCGGCCCGGAAGCGGGCGGCGAACGGCTCGCGCTCGTCGCTGCCGGCGGGCAGGCGCCGGCTCGCGGCGAGCAGGACGGCGATCACCGCGAACGACCCGGCGTCGGCGAGCAACGCGACCTTGACGCTCGCCCCGGTGGCGATCGCGCCGCCGGCCGCCAGGCCCAGCACGCCGGCGACGCCGAAGGTGACGTTGAGGAGCGCGTTCCCGTCGCGCAGCGCGCCCGCCGGCGCGAGCAGCCCGGCCACCGCGCCCCGGCTGAGGCCGCGCCCGGTCAACGCGATCACGCCGTCGATGAGGGCCAGGCCGAGGACGAGCGCCAGCGAGAAGTTCGACACCTGCACCGCGAGCGCGACGAAGACGAGCGCCTCGATCGCGTACAGCCCGGAGAGGCTCCGGCGCAGCGGGAGCTGGTCCAGGCGGGCGGTGAGCAGGGGGGCCAGGAGGGCCGGCAGGACCTTCAGCGCGAGCAGCAGCGCCGTCGTGGCCAGCGCGCTGTCCGTCTGGTCGTAGACCAGCACCGAGAGCGCGACGATGCCGATCGCGTCGCCCAGCTCGTTGATCGCGTAGGAGACCAACAGCGGCGGGAACCCCGGCACCCGGAGCGGTGAGAACAGGCCGCGCACCCGGGCAGCCTACGTTCCCGTCCGGATGGCCGGAAAATGCGGAAGCGGAATTTCGCAAATTCGGGCTAAAGGTTCTGGACGAACTGCCGATACGCGCTAGGTGAGGGTGCGGGCTCGGACGGCAGTGATGGCCTATGTGGTCGTACTGGTCGCTGCGCTCGTCGTCTCCGGGATCACCTCGCACACCGGCGACTGGCAGCCCATCGGCCTCGTCGGCGCGCTGGCGGTGCTCGCCGTCGGCAGCGACCTGCTCGCGGTCGAGCTGCGCGACATGCAGCTGTCCGCGTCGCTGGCCGCCACGGTGCTCGCCGCCGCGCTCCTGGGTCCCGCTCCCGCGGTGCTGGTGGGGCTCTGCCCGATCCTCGTGCACAACTTCCGCCAGGTCCCCGAGCAGGTCAAGCTGTTCGCCAACCTCGCGACCTACGCCACCTTCCCGCTCGTCGCTGGCCTGTTGTTCCGCATCGTGGACCTCGACGCCCTGCCCGGCATCCAGATGGCCGGTGTGGTGCTCGCGGTCTTCATGATCGTCAACCTCCTGAACTTCCTGCTCATCTACAGCGTGCAGGTGCTGACGGAGCAGTGGCGCTGGCGTGGACGGCCTGCGCACCTTCTACCTCCCGATCCTCCCCGCCCAGCTCGGCATCGCCGTCCTGACCGTCGCGGTCGTCTACGGCGACCGGCTCGCCGGCCCGGAGATCGTGATCGCCTTCGCGCCGACCCTGCTGGTCTTCCAGTGGCTGCTGAGCACGGCCATCAACGCCCACGAGCGTGGGGAGGAGCTCGCCGTGCGCAACCGCGAGCTCGCCAGCCTGCAGTTCGGCCTGATCAGCGCGATGCTGCGAACGCTTGCGCTCCGCGACAACATGACGGCCCGTCACTCGGCCGCCGTGGCCCGGTACTCGCGGGCCGTCGGCGAGACGCTGGGCCTGGACGCCACCGAGCTGGAGCTCATCCACACCGCGGCCCTGTTCCACGACATCGGCAAGTTCATCTTCCCCGACTCCATCCTGCTCTCCAAGCGCGGGCTCACCGAGGCGGAGTTCGACGTCGTGCGCCAGCACCCGCAGGTCGGCGCGGAGATCGTCGCCGGCATCGAGGGCTACGAGGCGGTCGCCGACATCGTCCTGCATCACCACGAGCGCATCGACGGGCTCGGGTACCCGCTCGGGGTGGCAGGCGACGACATCCCGCTCGGCTCGCGCATCATCGCGGTGGCCGACACCTACGACGTGATCACCGCGCGCGACACCTACCAGGCGCCGCGTTCGATGTCGGAGGCCTTCGCGGAACTGCGCCGGTCGGCCGGGACGCAGCTCGACGAGGACCTCGTCGAGGTGTTCATCGCGACCCTCAGCAAGCGCGGGGTGGTGTTCCGGCACGCCGCCTCCGAGGACTTCGAGGCCGAGCTCGCGCTCGAGCGGCGGGTCGCGGACTACGCGTCACCGCGCAAGGTGGTCGCCTGAGGGCTAAAGGTCTCCGGCGGTTCTGCCGTTAACGAGAGCGGGCGCCCCAGGGCGCCCGCGAAAACTCAGGTGGAGCTACTTACCACTTGTAACCCATGATGTATCCCCCGTCCGTGGTGGAGCTTGCCGAGCGTGCGCCAACACCTCGACAAGACTGCTGTCTGGTCTGCGACTGGCAGTTTGTTACCCACGTCGGAGGTTTTCAACCGGGTTCAAACCCTTCTCCTCTGGGTTTGGGCTCGGTTGCGTGCCTTCGAGCCTGGACTTTCGCTCTAGAACAGGCGTTTAGCCGCTAGAGCGGGAACGCGCCAACTTGTGATCCGCGCTCAAGTTCGGTACGGGCTCTGACGAAGAGGGCAGCCGCACGACGAAGCGGGCACCACGGGACGACGGCTCCAGACGCACGTCGCCGCCGTGCGTCTCCGCCACCGCGCGCACGATGGACAGGCCGAGGCCGGTCGACCCGCCGCGGTCGCTGGCGCCGCGGACGAAGCGATCGAAGATGCGCGGGCGGATCTCCTCGGGGACGCCCGGGCCCTCGTCCTCGACCGTGAGAACGACGTCGCCGCCCCCCGTATCGACGCCCGCGCGGATCGCCGTGCCGGGCGCCGTGTGCTTGAGCGCGTTGTCCATCAGGTTGAGCGCGAGGCGATGCAGCTCGTCGCGGGCGCCGTCGACGACGGCGCCCTCCGCGGTGACGACGGAGAGGTCGTGGTCGCCGGCGACGGGCCCGAGCTCGGCGGCCGCCTCCACCACGATCGCCGACAGGTCGACAGGGACGTGCGGTGCCTCCCGGCCGGCGTCGGCGCGCGCGAGCAGGAGCAGGTCGGCGACGAGCCGGCGCATGCGCCGCGTGGAGCGCAGGGCGGCGCTGGCCGTGTCGCGCTGCTCGCCCGCCAGCTCCTCCTCGAGCAGCTCGAGGTTGGCCAGCACAGCGGTGAGCGGGGTGCGCAGCTCGTGCGAGGCGTCGGCGACGAACTCCCGCTGGCGGGTCAGGGCGCCCTCCGTCTCCGCCCGGGCGGTGTCGAGCGAGCGCAGCATGTCGTCGAGCGTGCGCGCGAGCTCGGAGACCTCGTCCTCGGCCGGCGGCACCGGGATGTCCACGGACGGGTCCCGCGTGCGCTCGATCTCCCGCGCGGCGCGCGTGAGGCCGGCGATGGGGGCCATCGCGCGGCGCGCGGTGGCCAGGCCGGCGAGCAACGCCAGGATCGACCCGCCGAGCACCCCGAGCCCGAGGAAGACGCGCACGCGCGCGACGGTCGCCCGCACGTCGGAGAGCTTGCGCGCGTACTGCACGTAGACGCCGCCGAAGGAGAACCCCGCGACGTAGAGCACCCGCGTCTCCACCCGGTACCCCTCGAAGTCGTTGCGCCCGGCGGCCACCGTCCCGAGCGTGCGCGGGGCGCCCGTCGACTGCGCGAGCACGTTGCCGTCCAGCGTCACGATCCGCACGGATGCGTTCTGCGGGCGCGCGTACAGCGTCAGGTCCTCGATCGGGCAGGTGAGCTTCGTCTCGCAGCGGACGGGGGGAGAGGCCCCCGGCAGGTACTGCAGGCGCAGGGAGCGCTGGAGCTCGTCGGCGGCGCGCGAGACCTGCGCCGTGAAGTCCGAGTAGATGCGCCGCTGGGTGAGGACGCCGACGATCGCGGCGAAGCCCAGCAGGATGATCAGCGTCAGGACTGCTGAGCCGCCGGCGAGCCGCCAGCGGATCGGCAGGCGCCTATACGCGGAGGACGTAGCCCGCGCCGCGGACCGTGTGGAGGAGGCGGGGTTCGCCATCGGCCTCGAGCTTTCGCCGCAGGTTGGACACGAACACCTCGATGGTGTTGGTGATGGAGAAGGGGTCGTAGCCCCAGACCTCGTCCAGCAGGCGCTGGCGGGAGATCACGAGGCGCTCGTTGCGCATCAGGTACTCGAGCAGCTCGAACTCGCGCTGGGTGAGCTCGATGCGCCGCTCGCCGCGGAACACCTCGTGGGTGTCCGGGTTCAGCGACAGGTCGCCGACGTGCAGCGGCGCCATCCCGCGCGGGGGCCGGCGGCGCAGCAGCGCGCGCAGGCGGGCGAGCAGCTCCTGGCGCTCGAAGGGCTTGACGAGGTAGTCGTCCGCGCCCGTGTCGAGGCCCGCCACGCGAGCCTCGAGGGCGTCGCGCGCGGTGAGCATGAGGATGGGGACGTCCTCGCCGTCCGTGCGCAGCCGCTTGGCCACCTCGATGCCGTCGAGCTTGGGCAGCCCGAGGTCGAGCACGAGCAGGTCGGGCAGGAACGCGTGGTAGGTGTCGAGCGCGGCCACGCCGTCCCCGGCCACCTTGACCTCGTAGCCCTCGATGCGCAGCGAGCGCTGGAGGACCTGGGCGATGTCGTCGTCGTCCTCGACGACGAGGACGCGGGCGGGACGGGCGTCGGCAGCCATTCTTAAAGACTCTAGGTCTGGTCGAGGCTGTCGCGGGAAGGTTTTACCGCCCCTTTCACGAACGGTCGCTTGATGGCCGCTCGCACCCAATCGCCCAAGCGCAAGCCCGCACCCAAACGCAAGCCGGTCAAGCGCCAGAGCGCCCCCGCACTGCAGCGGCACCACAAGGACCTGGTCGGCCTCGGCCTGGTGGCGATCTCCGTCTTCTTCGCCTTCGTGGTCTGGCTGGGCTGGGACGGGGGGCAGGCCGGCGACGGCGCCGTGGAGGGCATGAGGTGGCTGGTCGGCGGCGTCCACGTCGCCGTCCCGCTGATGCTGGCCGCCGGCGGTGCCTGGCTCGTCCTGCAGCCCGTCCTGCCTGCCGTGCGCCCCGTGCGCACCGGCCTCATCTGCCTGTTCCTGTCGCTGGAGATGGGCCTCGCCGCCGGCACGCTGGGCATCGGTCCGGGCGGCTTCCGGCCGAGCGACTTCGACGTCCCGTACGCCAAGGAGCACGGCGGCATGATCGGCGCGGCGCTCTACAAGGGCGTCTCGACGCTGCTGGGGACGGTCGGCGTCCACGTCATCGCGGTGTTCGTCTTCCTCGCCGCCGTCCTGCTGCTCACGGGCGCCTCCGTCGCGGGCGTGCTGAAGGCGACCGGGGACACGGTGACCACGTCCACGCGCCGCGTGCGCGAGGAGGTCACCGCGCGCCGGCGCGCCGGCGTGACGGAGGAGCTCGCGCAGCTCGAGGAGGAGCCGGTCGCCGCTCCGCGGGTCCGCAAGAGCAAGCCCAAGCCCAAGCCCCTGGTGCTCGACGACGAGCCCGACTGGGCCGCGGACATCGAGGCCTCGGCGCTCGAGCCGGAGCCCGTCGTGGAAGCGGAACCGGAGCCGCAGACGCTGTCGGAGGACGAGGAGTCCGAGGGCGTCGAGAAGGTCGACGTCTCCGCACTCGACCTCACGCCCGCCGGCCGCTACCGCGACTCCGTCACCGACGATCCCTCGTTCCAGTGGACGCTGCCGGACCCTGGGATGCTCAAGCAGTCCTCCGAACAGGCGCAGCGACCGGACACCGCCGGCCAGGAGAAGACGGCGACGGCGCTCGTCGAGGCGCTCGGGCACTTCGGCGTCGACGCGCGGGTCATCGCGACCATCGCCGGGCCGCACATCACCCGCTACGAGCTGCGCCTCGCGCCGGGCACGAAGGTCGCCAAGGTCGCCCAGCTCAAGGACGACCTCGCCTACGCGCTGGCCGCCTCCGACATCCGCGTGCTGGCGCCGATCCCCGGCAAGCAGGCCGTCGGCGTCGAGGTACCCAACGCGCGCCGCGTCATCGTGCACCTCGGCGACGTGATGAGCGCCCCGCCCGCCGACTGGTCGCCGCTGACCGTCTGCCTGGGCAAGGACGTCGCCGGCCGGGCGATCAGCGCCGACCTCGCCAAGATGCCCCACCTGCTGGTGGCGGGCACGACGGGCGCCGGCAAGTCGGGCTGCGTCAACGCGATGCTCTCCTCGATCCTCTTGAACGCCACGCCGCACGAGGTCCGGATGGTCCTCGTCGACCCCAAGCAGGTCGAGCTCAACCACTACGAATCGATCCCGCACCTGCTCACGCCGGTGATCACGTCCCCGCGCAAGGCCGCGACGGCGCTGCAGAACCTGGTCAAGGAGATGGAGCAGCGCTACGGCCAGATGTCGCTCGCGCGCACCCGCTCCCTGATCGAGCTCAACAAGGTCCGCGTCGGCCGGGGCGACGCGCCGCTGCCCTACATCCTGTGCGTCATCGACGAGCTCGCCGACCTGATGATGGTCGCGCCGGCCGACGTCGAGGACTCGATCATCCGCATCGCCCAGAAGGCGCGCGCGGTGGGCATCCACCTCGTGCTGGCCACCCAGTCCCCGCGCGTGGACGTCATCACGGGCATGATCAAGGCCAACGTGCCGTCCCGGATCGCCTTCGCCGTGTCCTCCCAGACCGATTCGCGCGTGATCCTCGACCAGAACGGCGCCGAGGCGCTGCTGGGCCAGGGCGACATGCTCTTCGCGCCCGTCGGGTCGTCCCGGCTGCAGCGCATCCAGGGCGCCTACATCGACGAGTCGGAGATCGCGGAGCTCACGGAGGGCTGGCGCAAGCAGGGCGAGCCGGACTTCCACGAGGAGCTGCTCGAGGAGGTCGTCGAGGAGGAGGCCGCCGGCACGGGCCAGGACACGGACTTCGATCCCGACGACGACCCGCTGCTGGAGGACGCCATCCGGCTCGTGGCGGAGATGCAGACCGCCTCGACGTCGATGCTCCAGCGCCGCATGCGGCTCGGCTACACGCGGGCCGGGCGCCTGGTCGACATGCTCGAGCGCCGCGGCGTGATCTCCGGCTACGAGGGCTCCAAGCCGCGCCAGGTGCTGATCACGGAGGCCGACGTCCCGCGCGTCCTGACCAACCTCGCCGAGGCCGGGCGCCTGGGTGCCAACGTGCAGAGCACTCTGGACGACCCGCCTCCGGGTTAGGCTTCCCCTCTGATGGCGGATATCGGCTCGCTGCTACGCGACACCCGGATGCGCGAGCGGATCGACATCACGACGGTCGAGTCCGCGACCAAGATCCGGGCGAAGTACCTGCGCGCGCTCGAGAACGAGGAGTGGGACCAGCTCCCGGGCCCGACCTTCGTGCGCACGTTCCTGCGCACCTACGCGGAGTACCTCGGCCTGGATCCGAAGCTGCTCGTCGAGGAGTACAAGCAGCGCTTCGAACGACCTGGCCCGCAGGACCTCACGCCCTTCTCGTCGCGCTCGAGCGGGGGGCGCCGGCCGCCGCGCCAGTCCAGGGGGATCCCGCCGTGGGTCATCGTCGGCGCCGCCTTCGTCCTGCTGATCGGGATCCTGTTCGCGCTCGGCTCGCTGGGCGGGAACGACGATCCGGCCTCCACGACGCCGAAAGCGACGGTCACGGCCACGCCGAAGGAGTCCAAGGCACGCAAGGCCAGACGCAAGAAGACCGTGCCGGCGAAGCCGAAGGTCGTCTCCGCGAAGATCGTCCCGGAGGGCACCGACGTCTACGTCTGCCTCGTCGACGCGGGCGGGAAGACGCTGATCGACGGCGCGACCCTGACCGATGCGGCGTCGAAGACCTTCCGGAGCAAGCGCATGCGGGTCACGTTCGGCAACGGGGCGGTGCACATGCGCCTGAACGGGAAGACCTACCGCGTGCCCGACTCCGATCGCGCGATCGCCTACTCGCTGCGCCCCGGCGCGAAGCCCAAGGCGATCTCCGAAGACGCAGCACCCACCTGCGCCTGACCGTGCGGGCCGGGGTCATCGTCACCGGGACGGAGGTCCTGTCGGGGATCATCTCCGACAAGAACGGGCCGTGGCTCTCGGAGCAGCTGCGGGCCGTGGGCGTCGACTGCGCGCAGATCCTGATCGTGGGCGATCGATCGGAGGACATGCTCGCCGCCCTGCGCGCGCAGAGCGGATTCGACCTGATCGTGACCTCCGGCGGCCTGGGGCCGACGGCGGACGATCTGACGACGTCCGTGGTGGCGGAGTTCGCGGGCGGTCGATGGTGCTCGACGACGCGCTGGAGGGCCGGATCGCGACCATTCTCGAGCGGTTGACGGCGCGCTGGCCGGATCTGGATCAGGACGCCGTGCGGGCGGGGAACCGCAAGCAGGCGATGGTCCCGGAGGGCGCGACGGTGCTCGAACCGGTGGGGACGGCGCCGGGGGTGATCGTCTCCGTTGATGCGGGGCCGACGGTTGTCGTGCTGCCCGGGCCGCCGCGGGAGCTGCAACCCATGTGGGCGGCTGCTTTGGAGACGCCGGCGATGAAGGAGGCGCTCGCGGGCGCCGGGGTCCTCGAGCGGGGGATGCTGCGCATCTTCGGCATTCCGGAATCGGAGATCGCGCGGACGTTGGAGGTCCTTGGCCCGCCGTCTTCTCTGGAGATCACGACGTGCCTGCGGCGCGGGGAGATCGAGATCGCCACGGTCTTCACGCCGGACGCGGCTTCTGCGTACGCGGAGTTCGCGGAGGGGATCAAGGAGCGCCACGACGTCTTCTCGGATGACGAGTCGACCGTGGACGACCAGGTGGCGGCGCTGCTCGCCGGGTCCTCGATCGCCACCGCGGAGTCCTGCACCGGCGGCCTGTTGGCGGGGCGCTTGACCGAGCGAGCGGGCTCCTCCGCGTACGTGCTCGGCGGGTTGGTCGTGTACTCCAACGAGGCGAAGACGGCCCTGGCGGGCGTGCCGGCCGAGCTGATCGCGCGAGCGGGGGCGCGGTGTCGGACGAGGTCGCGGCCGCGCTGGCCGACGGGGCCCGGGCGGCCCTGGGCGCGTCGGTCGGGCGTCGGCATCACCGGGATCGCCGGCCCGGGTGGCGGCACGGAGGACAAGCCGGTGGGCACCGTCTGCTTCAGCGTGTCGTTGCGATGACGGCCGCCGCCTGGACCGCCGCCTGGTCCTCCCGGGCTCGCGCACCGACGTCCGCGACCGCTCGACCACCGTCGCGATGCACATGGTCCGCCGCCTGCTCTCCGGTGAGTCCTGACGCCGGACCGGCACACTCTTGTCACACCCGCGTCTTGTTCCGTCTGACGCGGCCCGAGAGGCTTCCGTTCCGTCCGATCCGGCGTCC
>CAWJMO010000006.1:0-352889 GCA_963843865.1 uncultured Solirubrobacteraceae bacterium
TAGGGCGGTGCTCCTCGAGCGCGAGGCGGCACTGGCCGCGCTCCATCGGCGCCTGGACGACACGCGGGCGGGGCGCGGATCGCTCGTGCTCGTCGAAGGGCCGGCCGGGACGGGCAAGTCAGCCCTGCTGCGGGAGGTGCGCGACGGCGCGGCCGCGCGCGGTGTCCGCGTCCTGCGCGCCGCGGGGGGCGAGCTCGAGCGCGACTTCCCCTTCGGCATCGTCCGCCAGCTGCTCGAGCCGGCCGTCCAGGCGGCCACGGGCGGGGCACGCGAGCGACTTCTGACCGGCGCGGCGGCGCAGGCCGCGCCCGTCGTCGGCGGCGGGGCCGGTGCCGGTGCCGAGCACGGCGTCGATGCCTCCTTCGCCGTCCTGCACGGCCTCTACTGGCTCGTGGCGGCGCTGGCGGAAGAGGCGCCGCTCGTCCTCGTCGCCGACGACGCCCACTGGGCCGACGCCGCGTCCTTGCGCTTCCTGGACTTCCTCGCCCGCCGCGTCGTCGAGCTCCCGGTCCTGCTCGTCGTCGCCCTCCGACCCGCCGAGCCGGGCGCGGAGGCGGAGCTGCTCGCGGCGCTGGCTACCGCACCGGAGGTGGAGCTCGTCGAGCCCGCGCCGCTCTCGGCCGAGGGGGCGCGCGCGTTCGTCACGGCCGGCCTGGGCGACGCGGTGCCGGCGGCCGTGATCGAGGCCGCTCATCACGCGACGGCGGGGAACCCCTTCCTGCTCGGGGAGCTCGTCCGTACCCTCGCCGCGCTGCCGGAGCCGCCTTCCGTGGCCGCAGTGGAGGATGCCGTGCCCTCGTCCGTGGCCCGTTCCGTCCGCCGGCGGCTCGACCGGGTCGAACCCGTGGCCCGCGAGCTGGCCGCAACGCTCGCCGTCCTGGGCGATCGCACGGACGCTGCGACCCTCGCCGCGGTCACCGGGTTCGACGACGACGCCCGCCGTGCGGGCCTGCGGGCGCTGCGGTCGGCTGCGCTGATCACGGGCGACCCGCCGCGCTTCGTCCATCCGCTGCTCGGGCAGGCGATCGTGGACGGCGTCCCCGTGGAGACCCGCCACGAGCTGCACCGCTCCGCTGCGAAGGCGCTCCGCGACCGGCCGGAGGCCGTCGACGCACTGGCGGCGCACCTGCTCGCCGCCCCGCCCACCACGGAGCCGTGGGCCGGCCTCGCGCTTCGCGCCGCCGCGGCCCGGGCGCTGGCGGCGGGTGCCCCCGAGGCGGCGGCCCGCCGCCTCGCGCGCGTGCACGAACAGCTCACCGGTCCCGAGCGCCTCGCGGTGGGGCTCGAGCTGGGGACCGCCGAGCTGCTCGCGGGCGACTCGGTGGGGGCGGCCGCGCACGTGGAGGCGGCGATGGCGAGCCCGGACCCGGTCGTGGCCGCGACGGCCTCGGCCACCTGGTTCGGGATCGGAGCCCAGGCGCCGCCGGCGGTGGTGCTCGAGCGGGTCGGCCAGGCGGAGGCGCTGCTCGGCGCCGTGCCGGCACCGCTGGCCGACGCCCTGCAGGCGCAGATCCTCACCGCGCTGACCACGGACGCCCGGATGTCGGACACGCGCCGGCGGGTGCTGGGCACCGTGCGCGACGACGCCCCGCCAGGGGTCGTCGCGATGCGCGCCTGGGAGGCCGCGCTCGGGAACGGGTCGCGGGACGAGGTCGCGTTGCTCCTCGAGCGCGTGCTGGCCGGGCTGCCCCTCGACCGGGTGGAGGGCATCGCCCTGCCCGTTGTCCTGAACTGGGCCTTCGCCGCGGGCATGATCGCCGACGCGATCCCGGCCGCGTGGTCGGCCCTCGAGGTGGCCGAGGCCACCGCCCGCCGTATCGGCGACCGCTACGCCACCGGCCTGCTCACCCTCCTGCGCGGGGTGTGGCTGGAGCACCACGGGTCACTGGCCGTGGCGGAGACGTGCCTGCGCGAGGCGCTCGAGGTCTTCTCGGTCCCGAGCGCAGCGGGCCCGGCCAGTCCCGTCCTCGTCACGGCGCGCGGCGTGCTGGCGCGGACGCTCTCGTGGCGCGGCGCCGTCACCGAGGCGGAGGCGCTGGTGGTCCCCTTCGGTGACGGCGTCGCCATGACCCGTCTCGAGGCGCTCGCCCTGCGGAGCGGCCGCGCCGACGTCCGTGTCGCCCAGGGCCGCTTCGCCGAGGCGGTCGCCGATCTGGAGGCGCTGCGCGCCGCGACCGCCGCCTTCGGGTGGGAGCGGCCGCCGATCGGCTACCCCAATCAGACGTACGCCCGGGCGCTCGCCCACGCGGGCCGGGCGGAGGAGGGACGTGCGCTGGCGGAGACGGAGGCCGCGTCGGCTGCCGCGCGCGGGCTGCCCACACACGAGGCCGAGGCGCTGACGGCGCTCGCAGCGTGCCAGTCGGGCGCGGACGCCATCGCCACGCTGCGGCGCGCGCGCGCGACGGCTGACCGTGGACCCGCCCTGCGGACCCGGGCGGTCGCCGCCTGCGACCTTGGCTCCGCCCTGCGCCGGGCCGGTCAGCGCACGGAGGCGCGGGAGCACCTCACCGCGGCACGCGACCTCGCCCACCGGATCGCCGCCGACGCGCTGCTCGCCCGCGCGACGGAGGAGCTGACGGTGGCCGGTGGTCGTCCGCGCCGCATCGCCGTCTCCGGCCGCGACTCGCTGACGCCGAGCGAGCTCCGGGTCGCCGAGCACGCCGCCCGAGGGCTGTCGAACCGCGAGATCGCCGAGGTCCTCTTCGTCACGCGCAAGACCGTCGAGCACCAGCTCGGCGCGGCCTACGGCAAGCTCGGCATCCGCTCGCGCGTGCAGCTCCCCGACGCGCTCGCTGCCTAGGCCGGCGATGCCCCACCCCGAACCTTTGGGGGTAAGGGAGGGGCGAGCCCCCGATGCGGTGAGGGGTCCTCCGAACGAGGCTTCGGGACATGCCCAAGCACCGCCGCATCGCCCTTGTCATCGCCGCCGCCGCGCTCGCCGCCCCGGCCGCCGCCTCCGCCGACTCGATCGTCTACCTCGACGGCGCCGCCGTCTGGTCGGCCAAGCCCGACGGCAGCCAGAAGGTCCAGCTGTCCGACACGGGGACCTATCACTCTGTCGCCCAGGCCGATGACGGCACCATCGCCGCCGCGGCCGGCGACGGCATCGACATCCTCGCCCGCGACGGGCGCCCGATCAAGCACCTTGTCACCCAGCCCGCGCACACCGCCAACGGCGGCTGGCACAAGGGCGTGCCGGTCAACCTGTCCTTCTCCCCCGACGGCAAGGTCCTCGCCTACGAGTACACCGACCTCGCCTGCCCGCCGGCCTCGAACTGCAGTCAGCAGCACTCCGTCCTCTACACGCGCGTCGACGGCGCGGCCCCGTCCCCGTTCGACCTCTACGGCCAGCAATACAGCCGCCAGGACCCGTCCTTTCTGACCAACGGGCGCGCCGTGCTGTTCGGCGGCGCGGGCAGCTGGGTGAACTTCGACGACCTCGGCGGGGGCGACGACTCCAACCAGACGTGGATCGGCGACACGGGCGACATCGCCGACGGCGAGATCTCCGGCGACGGCCGCCACTTCGCGGCGGTGCTCGGCTACGACGAGAAGGCCACCCTCGGCTTCTTCGCGCTCTCCGCGGACGCACGCACGGGCATCCCGGACCGCATCACCTCCGACGACCTCGTCTGCAGCGCCGACCCCGACAAGGCCTACGGGGGCCTGACCTGGTCGCCCGACGGCATGGCGGCTGCGTTCGAGGACAAGGCGGGCGTCGAGATCGTCCGCTTCGGCTCCTTCACGCCCGGCGACTGCGACGTCGCCGGCTCGAGCGTCCTGAGCGCCACGGCGCAGGCGCCCGACTGGGGCCCCGCCGACCCGCCGGCGGCCCGCTACTCCGGCACCGTCACCCCGACCCCCACGGTGACCCCGGGCCCGACGGCGACCGTTGCCCCGCCGCGGACCCCCGGGGCGGCCCCGGTGCGCGTCTTCACCACGAAGACGACGCGCAAGGCGCTGCGCAAGGGCCTCACGATCAAGGTCCGAGCCCCCGCCGCCGGCAAGGTGACGGTCCGCCTCGGCAAGGTCGCCAAGGGCACGGCGACCGCCAAGCGCGCCGGCGTGGTCGGTGTGAAGCTGTCCAAGGTCGGCCGCAAGGCGGCCAAGCGGCTGCGCGGGAAGGTGACGCTGACCGTGACCGTCGGCGCCGCCAAGGCCACCTCGACGCTGAAGGTCGGCTAGGGCACGAGCGCGGTGAGGAGACGACGGCCCACGGTCTCAGCGCCGCAGGAACGTGCGCACCACGAGCGCCGCGGCGGCGTCGTGGTCCAGCCGGCCGGCGTCGACCTCCTGCCCCGCCGCGCGGATCAGGGCGCACAGGCTCGCGACGGCCCAGTCCGGTGGCAGGTCGTGGTCCAGGCGGGCGATCACCCCGAGCAGCGGGGCCCACAGCTGCCGCCGGCGGGCCTCGTCGGGTGGCGGCGTGAGCATCCCCTCGCGCAGCCGCAGCACGGCGACCACGAAGGCGTGGAGGTCCCCCGTGCTCTCGAAGGCGACCTGGGCGGCGCGGAACTCGCCGCGGATGCGGTCGCGGACGGCGGTGATCAGGTCCTCGCGCGTGGCGAAGTGGCGGTAGAGCGTCGCCCGCCCGACCCCCGCGGCGGCGGCGATCTCCCCCATCCCCGCGGCGGGGTCCGCGGCCAGCGCCGCGTCGCGGCGTCGAGGATCGTCGCCGGCGTTGCGCTCGCGGACGGCGCTCCGCCGCAACCTCCTCCGCGCCTCGGGCGCGGCGCGTGGCGGTCGTTGACGCGCGCATCTCCGCGGCCGAGTCGCCGCGCAGCGGGATCTCGGGCAGCGCCCAGGTGAGCAGGAAGGCGAGGCCGGAGAACACGCGCCGAACAGGAACGCGCCGTGCAGGGCGTGGATGAAGATGTCCAGGAACGCGTCGCGGGGGCCGGCCGGCAGGGCCTGCACGGCGTCCGGGTCGGACCTGCACGGAGCCGGGCGCAAGGTCCAGGCGCTCGGCGACCCCGGCCGGCAGGTCCCGCAGCCCGTCCGTCAGCCGCGAGGCGAAGATCGCGCCGAAGATCGCCACGCCGACGGAGCCGCCGATGGAGCGGAAGAACGTCGCCGACGACGTGGCGGCGCCGATGTCCCGCGGCGGCGCGTCGTTCTGGGCGACGAGGACGACCACCTGCATGAACATGCCGATGCCGACGCCGATGACGACCATGAACAGCGCGGTCAGCCGCGAAGGCGGTGTCGACGCCGAGCTGCGTCAGCAGGACCATCCCGACGGTCAGCAGGAACGCTGCCGGCGATCGGGAACCGCCGGTAGCGGCCGTGGTTGGAGATCCAGCGGCCCGACAGGATGCCGGCGACGAGCAGCCCGACCATCAGCGGCACGAGCAGCAGGCCGGAGCCGGTCGGGCTCGCGCCGCGGACCACCTGCAGGTAGAGGGGCAGGAAGGTGAGCGCGCCGAACATCGCCACGCCGACGAGGAAGCCGAGGACGACGGCGACGTTGAAGCCGCGGCCGGCGAACAGCCGCGGCGGGATCAGCGGCTCGGCGGCCCGCCGCTCCTGGAAGACGAAGGCGGCCGCCAGCGCGACCGTCAGCGACGCCCAGGCCGAGGATCGTCGGCGAGGCCCAGGCGTACTCGGCGCCGCCCCACGTCGTGAGCAGGACGAGGCAGACGACCGCCGCCGTCAGCAGCGCGGCGCCGAGCCAGTCGATGCGGTGCTCGGTGCGGCGCGGTCGGCAGGTGCAGCCTGAGGATGACGACGGCCAGCGCGAGCAGCGCCGATCGGCAGGTTCACGTAGAAGACCCAGCGCCAGCTCAGCGAGTCCACGAAGAAGCCGCCCAGCAGCGGGCCGAGCGACGCTCGAGACCGCGAACACGGAGCCGATCAGGCCCATGTAGCGGCCGCGCTCGCGCGGCGGGACGAGGTCGGCGATGATCGCCTGCGCGCCGACCATCAGGCCGCCGGCGCCGATGCCCTGGACCGCGCGGAAGACGATCAGCTGCGTCAGCGACCGCGCTGGCGCCCGACAGCGCCGAGCCGATCAGGAAGATGACGATCGCGACGCCGAAGAGCAGCTTGCGCCCGTAGAGGTCGCCGAGCTTGCCGTACAGCGGCGTCGACGCCGTGGTCGCCACGAGGTAGCTCGTGACCACCCACGAGAGGTGGTTGATGCCGCCGAGGTCGCCGACGATCGTCGGGAGCGCCGTGGAGACGATCGTCTGGTCGAGCGCCGCCAGGAACATGCCCAGCATCAGGGCGCCGAAGATCGTGTAGAGCGCGGCGCCCGTCGGGCGGTTCAGCTCGGCATCGTGAGACATGCGGTGTCTCACTCTAGATCGGTCGAGCACCTCACCATGACGGTAGGGAATAAAGGTATGAATCCCGGTCGGGTTTCGCTACATTCCCCGGATGCCCCGCTCCGGCACTCTTGAGAACCCCGAGGTCGTCAAGGACGTCCCCGGTCACATCATCCCGATCATCGAGCGCGAGTTCGACGACTTCGACAACGAGGCCGACGAAGTACCTCGACGGCAGACGCCGGAGAACGAGTTCATCGAGTTCCGCCTCAGCCAGGGGGTGTACGGGCAGCGCCAGGCCGACGTCCAGATGATCCGCGTCAAGCTCCCGTTCGGCGGCGTCACGCCCGACCAGATGGACGCCTTCGCCGACGGGCATCGAGCGCTACGTGCCGCTCAACAAGGGCCACATCACCACGCGCCAGAACATCCAGATCCACCACGTCCCGCTGCCGGACGCGGCCGCCTTGATCCGCGAGCTCTCCGACGCCGGGCTGTCCAGCCGCGAGGGCTGCGGCAACACCGTCCGCAACGTCACGGCCGACCCGTGGGCCGGCGTCTGCGAGGACGAGGTCTTCGACCCGACGGAGTACGTCGGCGCCTACGTCCGCTACTTCGTGCGTCACCCCACGACGCAGATGATGCCGCGCAAGATCAAGACGTCCTTCACGGGCGCCGAGCCGGACCGCGCGATCAGCGGCATCCACGACATCGCCTACCTCGCCCGCGAGCGCGACGGCGTCAAGGGCTTCGAGATCCGCGTCGGCGGCGGCACGTCGATCATGCCGCGCATCGCCCCGACCCTCTACGACTTCGTGGAGGCCGAGAACGGCGACTACCTGAAGATCGCCGAGGCCGTCTTCCGGATCTTCGACGACCAGGACTGGCTGCGCGTCAACCGCGCCCGCGCCCGCATCAAGGTCTTCGTCGACAAGTTCGGCATCGACGAGCTGCGCCGGCAGGTCGAGGAGGAGCTCAAGGGCGACTGGGTCGACGAGCGCGACTTCTCGCTCGACAAGTTCGTCTACGACGAGACCGCCAGCGCCCCCGGCCCCTACACGCCGCAGGCCAGCCCGAACGGCGATCAGCGCGAGTTCGATCGCTTCGTCGAGAGCGCCGTCAAGCCGCAGCGCCAGGCCGGCTACTCCACCGTGCACGTCCACGTCCCCCGTGGCGACCTGACGCCGGAGCAGTTCCGCGGCATCGCCCAGATCATGCGCGACTTCACCGGCGGCAACATGCGCATGACCGTCCACCAGAACTTCGTGCTGCGCTGGGTGCGCGACGAGGCGATCTACGACGTGTGGCAGCGCCTGCTCGCGCTCGACCTCGGCAAGCCCGGCGCCGACGAGATCACCGACGTCGTCTCGTGCCCCGGCACGGACTCCTGCAAGCTCGGCATCACCTCGTCGATGGGCCTGAACCTGGCCATCCGCGAGCGCCTGGCCGAGATGGGCATCGAGGACCCACTGGTCCGCAAGATGCACATCAAGATGTCCGGCTGTCCCAACGGCTGCTCGCAGCACCACATCGCCGACATCGGGTTCTACGGCGCGTCGATCAAGGTCGGGGAGAACACCATCCCGGCCTACATCGCGCACATCGGCGGCGAGTTCGACACGGGACAGGTCGCCTACGGCGCCCGTCTGAAGGTCCGCCTGGCCGCCAAGCGCGTGCCGGAGGCCGTCGACCGCTGGATCCGCATGTACCAGGCCGAGCGCGAGGACGGCGAGCTGTTCCGCGAGTACGCCCGCCGCATCGGCAACGAGCGCTTCCAGGACGAGGTCAAGGACCTCACGATGCCGATCGAGTTCGGTCTCGACACGATGAACCACTTCATCGACTGGAGCCGCAACGTGCCCTACCAGGTCATCCGTGGTGAGGGCGAATGCGCGGTGTAGACGAGCTGCTCGCCGAGGCTGGGTCCCGTCATGGGTCCGGTCTGGTCATGCTGACTTCGTTCCAGAAGGAGGAGTCGATCCTCGTCGAGTCGGCCGCGCGCGTCGCGCCCCTGACCCGCTTCGTCACCATCGACACCGGTGTGCTGTTCCCGGAGACGCTCGCGACGTGGCGAGCCTTCGAGGAGCGCTTCGGGATCCACGTTCACGTGGAGGACGCACGGGGTGACTGGACCGGTCCTGAGAACTGCTGCTCCGTGGCGAAGGTGGAGGCGCTCGAGCGTGCGCTCGACGGCGCGACCGCCTGGGTGACGGGCATCCGCCGCGAGCAGTCCCCGACGCGCGCGGACGCCCAGTTCGTCGAGCACGACGACGTTCGCGACATCGTCAAGTACAACCCGCTGGCCGACTGGACCGAGCACGACCTGTGGCGCGAGATCCATGCGCGCGACCTGCCGTACAACCCGCTGCACGACCAGGGCTACGCGTCCATCGGCTGCATGCCGTGCACCGCACCCGGGTCCGGCCGCGAAGGCCGCTGGGCGGGCACGGACAAGCTCGAATGCGGGATCCACGTGGTCCCGGCGCGCTCCGCCGCCGCGTAGTACAACCGGTGGCGTGACCGACGCCACGCCGACGATCTACGAGTGGGCCGGTGGGCGCGAGGCGTTCGCCGGCTGGCTCGAGCGCTTCTACGACCTCGTGGAGCAGGAGCCTGAGCTCGCGCCGCTGTTCGGCGGCGTCGTCTCCCGAGAGCACCGCGATCACGTCACGGACTGGTGGGCCGAGGTCATGGGCGGCCCGGCCGTCTACACGGAGGCGCGCGGTGGCTACGAGCACATGGTCGCCAAGCACCGCGGCCTCGGCATCACGCCCGAGCTGCGCCTGCGTTTCGTGACGCTCCTGTCGCAGGCGGCGGAGGACGCCGGCCTGCCCGCCGACCCGGAGTTCCGCGCGGCGCTGATGGGCTACGCGGAATGGGGCTCGCGCCTGGCGGTGGAGAACTCCGCGCCGGACGCGCAGCCGGCGCCGCACGCCCCCGTCCCCCGCTGGGGCTGGGGCGTCGCGCCGCCGTACGTCCCCTCCTGACGGCGAGCTGCGCTCCATCGCTTCCGGAAAGCGGAAGCAACGGAGCGCAGTTCGGGCGGGGGTGCTTGGTTTTAGTTGCCGCCGCGGTGCAGGACGGTGCTGGTCGTCGTGCCGGCGGGGGCGCCGTCCGCCAGCACGGTCACGGCATAGTCGACGGAGTAGGTCGCGTCGATGCCCCAGGGCGACGTGCCCCACGGGCTGTCCTTGCAGTAGCCGACGGTGGCCGCCGCGCTGAGGTCGCGCGACTCACCGGGCTTGAGCGTCAGGCTGGGCGCGGAGTAGGGCGCGGTCGGGCACTGCTCGACCATGTACGGGTCGTAGGAGCGCAGTGAGTTGGTGGTGCCGACCAGGCGGGTCGTGAACGTCCCCGAGCGCGTGCCGCAGTTGGTGACCTCGAGGTCGACCGTCACGGGCTTGCCGCTGGCGGGCTTGTCGACGACGCCCGAGTTGATCGGGGTGACGGTGCTGCAGTTGGCGGGGGCGCTCTTGGCGGCCACGGCGGAGGCGCCGGCCTCCGGCAGGGTCGCGGTGGCGGTGCAGGTGAGGCCGGTCGGGCCGGTGCCACGGGCGGTGATGCGGTCGGCGCCGGACGGGTCGCTGAGGCGCCGCTCGACGGAGAACGAGCCGCTGGGGCCGTGAGTCCTCGGGCGGGCCTTCGCGACGACGTGGCCGTCGCGGCTGAAGGTCACGCGCCAGCGCTCGTCTCCGCGGTTGCGGTCGACCTCGAACTCGGCCTCGATGCGGCCGTCGTCGGCCTTGAGCTTGAGCTTGGAGGTCGCGCCGGAGCCGCAGCTGCCGGCCTTCGTGACGCGGTTGTCATCGCCGCCCTTGGCGAGGGCGGGGGACGCGGCGGCGGTCAATGCGAGCGCGGCGACGGGAACGAGGAGGGTTGCCTTCATACCGGGCATGCTCGGCGCCGCCCGGTCCCAACCGCAATGGGACTTAGGCCCGGTCCCGATCCCGTGGCGTTCGGCCCACAGCGCCGCCTGGGTGCGGTCGGTGACGTCCAGGGCGCGGAAGATGCTCGTGAGGTGCGTCTTGACCGTCTTCTCGGAGATCTCGAGGCGGCGGGCGATGAGCTTGTTGGGCAGCCCCTCGACCAGCGCCAGCAGGACCTCCTGCTCACGGGAGGAGAGCCCGGCCAGGGGGTCGGGCGCGGTGCGGTCGGTGAGGATGGTGCGCGCGGCCCGCGGGTCGAGCGGGGACTCGCCGCGAGCGGCGGCGCGGATCCCGGCGGTGACCTCGTCGGAGGAGGCGTCCTTGAGCAGGTAGCCGACGGCCCCCGCGTCCATGGCGCCGATGATGCGCGCCCGGTCGGAGAACGCCGTCAGGACCAGCACGGGGACGTCGATGCGCCGGGTCGCCTCGATGCCGTCGAGCACGGGCATATCGAGGTCCATCAGCACGACGTCGGGCGTCAGGGTCGTGGCCTGCTCGACGGCCTCCGCCCCGTTGCTCGCCGTGCCGGCGACCTCCATGTCCTCCGCGCCGTCGACGAGGCGGCTGAGGCCGTCGCGGACCACGCCGTGGTCGTCGGCGATCAGCACGCGGATCACCTGGGCACGTCCATGCGGACCGTCGTACCCGCTCCGGGCGTCGAGTCCACCGTGAGCTTGCCGCCCTCCTGGCGCACGAGGCCCTCGAGCAGGGACAACCCGACGTGCCCCTGCTCCCGTCGGCGCTCGCGCTCGGCGGGATCGAAGCCGCGGCCGTCGTCGCGGACCTCGGCCCGCCCGCCCGTCACGGACACCTCGACTTGGCGCGCCTGCGCGTGCTCGCGCACGTTGCGCAGCGCCTCGCGCACCACCCGGTAGATCAGCGCGTCGTGGCGCGAGGGCGGGTCGTCCACGTGCAGGGAGGTGGTCGAGGCCCGCGGCGGCGAGCGGGCTCAGGAGGTCGCTCAGTGCCGGCTCGAGGCCCGTGGTCTCCAGGCTCGGAGGGTGGATCTCCACCAGCAGGGTGCGGAGGTCGCGCACGCTCTGGCGCAGCTGCGCGGCCGCCTCCTCGTCGCGGCCGGCGAGCCCGAAGGCCACCCCCGCCACGTCCTGCACCACCCCGTCGTGGAGGTCCGAGGCAATGCGCCGGCGTTCGGCCTCGGAGGCCTCCAACGCCGCCCGCTCCCCCCGTTGCACACGCCGGGCGAGGGAGAGGGCGAGTGGGACCTGCAGCAGGACGAGCACCGCCAGGCCACCGAGCAGCGGCGGGGCGATCGCCTCGAGCAGCCGCGACCCGCTGGCGCTGATGGAAGCGAAGCGCTGGTAAGTCTCGAACAGGACGGGGGTCCCGTTCGGCGTGCGGATGACGGTGTGCGCCTCCAACAGCTTGCCCTCCGCGCGCTCGTAGCGGTTCTCGGGCTTGCCGAGGTCCGACAGCTCGGCGTCCGCTCCCCCCTTCTCGAAGAGCTCGCGCTCCTCGTCGCCGAGCCCGAACGTCTGTCCGATCAGGCGCGGCTCGTCGGAGTAGAGGATGCGCCCGGAGCGCGTCCAGAGCTTCACGCGCACGAGCGACGAGCGCGCGAGCTGCCCCACCACAGCATCGTCCATCCGCTCCAGAGCGCGGCGCTTCCCGGTCAGCACCCCGTCGGTCAGCCCGGCCGCCTGGATGAGCCGGGCCTCCAGCTGGACGTCGTCGCGCGTGCGTCGCTCGGCCTCCCGGATCGTCACCGAGCGCAGGACGAAGAACCCGCCGACGAGGACCACGGCGATGGCCAGCAGGCTGCCGGCAAGGAAGCGCAGGACGGGGGACACGTCCCCAGGGGATACCCTGCTGCGCCGCATGTTCTCGAAAGTCCTGGTCGCCAATCGTGGCGAGATCGCCGTCCGCATCATCCGTGCCCTCGACGAGCTGGGCATCGGCTCCGTGGCCGTCTACTCCGAGGCCGACCGCGACGCGCAGCACGTCAAGCGCGCGACGGAGGCCCACCTGATCGGGCCCGGGCCCGCGGCGGAGAGCTACCTCGTCGTCGAGAAGCTGCTCGAGGTCATCGAGAACACGGGCGCCGAGGCGGTCCACCCCGGCTACGGCTTCCTCGCGGAGAACGCGAAGTTCGCCCGCACGTTGGAGGACAACGGCATCACCTTCATCGGCCCGCCGGCGTCGGCCATCGACGCCATGGGCTCGAAGACCGCGGCGCGCGACCTGATGCAGAAGGCGGGCGTGCCGATCGTCCCGGGCGTCACCGAGCCGGTCGAGACCGTCGAGGACGCCAAGAAGATCGCCGAGGAGATCGGCTACCCGATCGCGGTCAAGGCCGCCGGCGGCGGTGGCGGCAAGGGCTTCCGCGTCGCCATGAAGCCGGAGAACCTCAAGGACGCCTTCGAGGGCGCCGCGCGCGAAGGCGAGAAGTTCTTCTCCGACGACACGGTCTACCTCGAGCGCTACCTGGAGGACCCGCGCCACGTCGAGGTCCAGATCCTCGCCGACAAGCACGGCAACGTCATCCACCTCGGCGAGCGCGACTGCTCCATCCAGCGCCGCCACCAGAAGCTCATCGAGGAGGCGCCCGGCCCCCTCGTCGACGAGGAGATGCGGGAGAAGATCGGCAAGATCGGCGTCGACGCCGCACGCGCCGTCGACTACCACTCCGCCGGCACCATCGAGGGCCTGTTCGTCAAGCAGGACGACGGCCCCGACGAGTACTTCTTCCTCGAGATGAACACGCGGGTGCAGGTCGAGCACTGCGTGACGGAGGCCGTCACCGGCATCGACATCGTCCGCGAGCAGATCATGATCGCCGCCGGCAACGAGCTGACGATCAAGCAGGAGGACGTGCAGATGCGCGGCCACGCGATCGAGTGCCGCGTCAACGCCGAGAACGCCGCCACGAACTTCGCCCCCGCTCCCGGCCTCGTCACCTCCTACTTCGAGCCCTCCGGCCCCGGCATCCGCGTCGACTCCGGCGTGCTCGCCGGCTCGGAGATCACCCCGCTGTATGACCCGATGGTCGCCAAGCTGATCGTCTGGGACTCCACGCGTGAGCTCGCGACCAAGCGCATGCTCCGCGCGCTGGACGAGTTCCAGGTCGGCGGCGTCACCACCCTGATGCCGTTCCACAAGGCGATCATGGCCTCCGACCAGTGGAACAACGCGGAGACCTGCCGCGACCTGATCGAGGACCAGGAGTGGCTGAAGTCGCTCGCGGAGCCGCTCCCCGAGCAGCCCGACGACGACGCCGAGATCGTCGAGCGCAGCTACACCGTCGAGGTGTCGGGCAAGCGCTTCGACGTCAAGGTCCACGGCGAGGCCTTCGCCGGCGGCGTCGCGGCCGGCCCGGGTGCCGCTGCCGGGGCCAAGGCGCCCAAGCGCGGCGAGCGCAAGAAGAGCGCGGGCGGCGGTGCCGACGAGCTCAACTCCCCACTGCAGGGCAACATGTGGAAGGTCGTCGTCTCCGAGGGCGACGAGGTCGAGGAGGGCCAGCTCATCTGCATCATCGAGGCGATGAAGATGGAGAACGAGATCACGGCCCACAAGGCCGGCAAGATCACCTCCCTGGCGGCCACGGAGGGCGAGCCGATCAAGACGGGCGACCCCATCGCCACCATCACCGCGTCAGCATCCGAGGACGAGGGCGATTCCTAGCCGCGTCTGGCTCGCCGAGCCCGACGAGGCCGAGCACGTCGCCCGGCTGCTGATCGCGTTCCGGAACTGGTACGGCTCCGACTGGCCGTCCGACAACGCGTTCCTGGCCGGCGTCGAGGGCCTGATGGACGACCCGAAGACGGAGTACCTGCTCGGGCACGCCCGACGACGACTCCCCACCCTGCGCCGTCATCCAACTGCGCTACCGCCACTCGGTGTGGACGGCGTCCGACGACGCCTGGCTCGAGGACCTCTTCGTGATGGAGAACGCCCGCCGCACCGGCCTCGGCCGCGCGATGGTGCTCGCCGCCATCGACCGCGCGGAGGAGCGCAACTGCCGCCGCATCGAGCTCGACGTCGACGACGTCAACGAGGCCGCGGTCGCGCTGTACAAGGACCTCGGGTTCGCCGAGAAGCACGGGGGCGCCGCCATTGATGGTCCGCCCGCTCTGAGGTCCTTCGCCGCGCTCCTGGCGGGCGCGGTGCTGGTCCACCAGCTGTGGTGGACGGGCTTCACCGCCTCGCCGGCGCACAGCGTCCTGATCGCCGCGGCGATCTGGTCCCTCGGCGACCCGGGCCGGCGCCTGCGACCGCTGGCCGCAGTGGCGGTCGTCGTCCTCGCCCTCGACTGGCCGCGCGTCAGCGACCACCTGCTGATCGTCCTCGCCGCATGCGTCGGCATGCTGCTGCGCCCGCGGTGGGACGACCTCGCGCCGCTGCTGCGCGGCGAGGCGATCCTGCTCTACGCGGCGGCGGCGTTCGCCAAGCTCAACACGGACTTCCTCGACCCGGCAGTCAGCTCGGCCGTCCCCATGGCGATGCGCCTGCCCCTCGCCGGGGACTGGGTGGCGCGGCCGGCGATCTACGGCACGATCGGCGTCGAGGCGTCACTGGCCGTGCTGCTGGCCGTGCCCCGCACCCGCCGCGCGGGCGTCGTCGTGGGACTGCTGTTCCACGCGGTTCTCGCGCTGGCCGGGAACGTCCCCTTCGCCGCCGTGATGGCCGCCGTCTACGTCGCCTTCGTCCCCGGCCCCCGCGTGCCGCGGCTCGCCCCGCTGGCCCTCGGCGGGGCCTGGCTGCTCGGCGTCCTCGTCGATCCCGCGCCGGGCGTGACGAGCGGCGGGCTCGGGGACGGGATGCGCTGGACCGTCGCCGCCGCGCTCGTGGTGGCGGCCGTCCGGGTCGGCCCGGCCCTCCCCGTGCGCGGAAGGATGCACCCCGCGCTCGGCGTGATCCTCGCGCTGCTCGCGCTCAACGCGGCGGCGCCCTACCTCGGCCTCAAGCGGCAGTACACCTTCGCGCCGTTCTCGGACCTGCGCACCCGCCCCGGGGACTGGAACCACCTGCTCGTCCCCGAGGCGGTGCGCGTCGGCTCGACTCAGCGCGCCGTCCCCCGCGGCGGGTTCCAGATCGGCCGGAAGGCGACGAGGTCCACGGAGCGGCCACCCACGATGAGCGTGTCCTGAGTGGTGTCGACCTGCAGCGAGAAGGTGTGGTCGCCCGGGGCGAGGTCGGTGGTGCTCTGGAAGCTGAGCACGCGGCTCTCCCCCGCGGGCAGGGACGTCTCCCATCCAGCGCTGGCCACCTCGCCGTCGATCAGCAACCGGGCCTGAACCGTCGCGCCCTCGCCGGGACTGGTGAGGGTCACGGCCGCGAGCAGCAGCGCGCGGCCGCCATCGCCGCCACCACGGGACAGCGCGCCGGCCACGGTCTCCCAGCTCCCGCCGACGGTGACCTTCCCGGCGCGCGCGTCGCCGTTGACGCGGATGTCGCCCGGCTGCAGCGCCCGGAAGGACAGCTTCTCCGGGCCGATGATGCCGTCGGGAAGCGCGCCCGCGGGCCCTGGCTCGCCCTTCGGACCCGGCTCGCCCTGCGCCCCGGCCTCACCCTTCGGCCCGATGGGCCCGGGCGCCGCGAAGGCACGGCGCGCTTTCGCGTCGAGGTCGGCCGCACGGATGGTGCCGTTCTTGATCTGCTTGCTCGACGTGATGAGGACGCCGGCGGCGGTGGCCGTCGTGGCCAGGCAGAGCACGACGGCCAGGAATGAGAGAACCTTCGGGATGTGTCGCATGTGGAGAGGACGTCCCGGGCACCCGAGAAGTTCGATTGCGTCGTGGTGGGCGGCGGCGCCGCGGGCCTCAGCGCCGGATTGGTGCTGGGCCGGGCGCGCCGGCGGACGTTGATCGTCGACGCAGGCGAGCAGAGCAACCTCGCCGCGACGGGGATCGGCGGCCTGCTCGGCAGCGACCGAGGCGCGCCGGCCGCCTTGTACGCCACCGGCGCCCGGGAGCTGGACGCCTACCCCTCCGTCGAGCTGCGCCCGGGCCGGGTGACCGACGCGCGGGCCGAGGCCGACGGGTTCAGCGTCACCCTCGCCGACGGGAGAGAGCTGACGGCGCGGACGCTCCTGCTCGCCATGGGCATGGAGTACCGCTATCCCGCGCTGCCGGGCGTGGCGGAGCGGTGGGGCAGCGGGGTCTTCCACTGCCCGTTCTGCCATGGGTGGGAGGTGAGCGGCCGGCCGCTCGCGGTGCTGGCGAACGGCGCCACCGGCCTCCAGAAGGCGCGGTTGCTGACCCTGTGGAGCGACGACGTCACGCTCCTCACCGACGGGCCCGCTGACGTCGACGGCGACCTCCCACCCGGCGTCAGCGTCGATGAACGCCGGGTCGCGGGCCTCGAGGGACCGGGGCATGAGCTCAGGGCCGTGCGTTTCGCCGACGGCACCGCGCGCGCCGTCGGCGGCCTGCTGGTCCCCACCACGATGCATCAGCGCAGCGACCTCGCCGCCCGCCTCGGCGTTCCCCGGGCGGACCCCAACCCGTTGAGCCACGAGATGCTCGCCGTCGAGCCCGGCGGACGCACCTCCGTGCCGGGAGTGTCCGCCGCCGGTGACATCGCCATGCAGGTCACCGGCGGCATCGCGGAGGCCATCGACGCGGGCAGCGCCGCGGCGGCCATGATCGTCATCGAATTGGCCGCCGCGGGCTAGCGGCGTCAGACGCCCTGGTTGGTGAAGTTCTCCACCGCGATGGCGTGCAGCTTGATGTTGGTGGCCTTGATGTCGGCCGTGCCGCCGTCGGTGCAACGCAGGTCGACCGGCTGCGCACCGTTGACGAGCAGCGTGAGCGTCACCTCCGTCCCGACGTTCGTGGCCCCGGCCGACACCTCGTCGTAGGCGGCGCCCGCCACGAGACGGCAGGTGGCGCCGCGCACCACGGCGTCCGGCCCCACGAGGTTGACCTTCGCGAAGACGATCGACCGGGTGACGGGCGACCCGACCGACTGGATGGTGGTCTCGGCGGTGGGCGCGATGGCGTTCGGGAGGGAGATCGCGGCGTCGTGGTAGGTGCCGAAGGCGTCCGATGGGCCGCGCGGGCCGGTGGGGCCGGACGCGCCGTTCGTCCCGTCGGCGCCGGCGTCACCCTTCGCGCCGGCGTCCCCCTTGGCCCCGGCGTCGCCCTTCGCGCCGGCGTCCCCCTTCGCGCCGGTGGCGCCGGCCGGCCCGGCGGTGCCTGTCGTCTTGAGCTTCGCGCGGGTCGCCTTGTCGAGGTCGACCGCCTTGATCGTCCCGTTCTTGATCTGCTTGCTGGAGGTGATGAGGACGCCGGCGGCGGTGGCACTCCCGGCCAGCGCGAGGACGAGGGCGAGCAGGGCGAGGACCTTCGTGATGTGGTTCATGCGCCGAGGACGGCGGAGGCCGCGCGGAAGTTCGATCGGACCCGCCGCGCCGGCCCGGCCAGCCGGTTGGCGCCGCCCACCGCGCGGACCGTGACGCGGAACCGGACGTCGCGGTACGCCCGCGGAACACGCACGAGGCGGCGGCCCGGAGTCGTCACCAGCTCGTCGCGGCGGCCGTCCGAGCCGCTCACCGCCACCCGGTAGCCGGTGGCACCCGCGGCCCTACCCCAGCGGATGGTCAGTGCGTTGCGCCTGCGCCGCAGGACGACGCGCCCGGGCCGGCCGGGACGGAAGGCTGGGGCGGCGGCGAAGCGAGCGACGGTCTTCGTCGCGGTCGGCTGTCCGCCCCGCAGGACGACCGCCTGCACCGTACGGCTGCGGCTCATCGCGTCCGGCGGCGTGAAACGCGCGCGGCCGGCGGACTTCGCGGTCTCGACGATCGTGCGGCCGGAGTCCCTCCCGCGCACGAGGAAGCGGACCTTCATCCCCGGCTGTTCGTGCAGCCGCCACCGCAGCGTGCGCGCGCGCCCGTGGCCGGTGACCCGCGCGCGGACGTGCGGGTCGGGCGCCTCGTGGGACTCCCGCACTGCGCTGATCGCCGCCGAGCCCGCCAACGGCTCGATCGCGTAGCGCCCCGCGTGCGGCTCCAGGATGCCGATCACGAGTCGGTGCGTGAGCTCGTCGCGACCGGCGAAGTAGTGCTCGTCCGCCGCCGTCCGGCCCGCCGCGGGCGTCTCGTACGACGTCCCGTCGGGCCCGGTGATGCGCACGCGCGGGACGCCCGTCGCGCTGGTCAACTCGACGTTGGCGACCGCCGCATCGTCGGCGACCTCCACCGCGAAGGCACCGCCCTCCTGCGCGGCGGACGCGCTCCGGGTGCCGGTGATGGGGCGTCGCGGCGCGACGCGGTACGGCGTCGCGTCACAGCCGACGCCCGCCTCGGCGTTGCCGTCTGCCCAGCGGACGCGGCCGTAGCCCTCGAGGGTGATGCCCGCGACCGAGATCGCCGCGCAGCCGAAGCCGTACTGGTTGTTGACGAGCAGGACGAGCCGGCCGTTGATGAACAGCACCCGCGCGCGCACCTCGCCCTCGACCTGGAAGCGGTCGGCGCCGCGGTAGCCGTCGAAGTAGCCGCTCAGCGACCCCTCGAAGCCGGCCGCGCCCGACTCGAACGGTGAGCCGAGCGGCAATCCGGTCCCCATGCGGATGTTGAAGCCGGTGAAGCCGTCGGAGTAGACGTCGAGGTCGGCGCTGCCGATCCGTGCCCCGGTGAGCTTGAGGTCACCGCCCACGTTGAGGTGCGACGGCTCACCCCGGAAGGCGTCGACGTACAGGAAGCGGCCGTTGACGCCCAGCAGACCTCCTCCGAAGCCCATGCCGAGCGCACCGCTGATCTGGAAGGGGTTGAAGCCGAGCCCGCCGCCCAGCGAGTCGAGCGTGATGCCCGGCCCGACCGGGACGCTCAGCCCGCTGAGGGCGAAGGTCGCCGAGTTGAAGCCGCCGTCGGCGAACACCACGCCGCCGGTCACGTCGACGCGGCTCGGCGTGTTGAGGTGCGCGCGAGCCGCTCCGGTCCAGACGTCCAACCGCCCGCGGCTGTCGCGCCGCTGATAGTCGAGCCTGAGGTTGTCGATGGCGCCGACACCGAGGTCGATGTTCTCCGTCTCGAATCCCAGCGAGTCCAGCTGCACCCCCGTGTCGGCCTGGGCGAGGATGGTCACGTGCCCGGTGATCGACAGCGGGTCCTCCAGCCCGAGTGCGCCGTCGATGGCGATGCCCGGTCCGGCCTCGTTGGCGAACAGGTACAGCGAGACCTCCTCCGAGAACGGGAAGCCGCCGGGCAGCTCGGCGCAGACGGTGGGCGGGACGGCGTTGTTCGGCCGGCAGTCCGCGCCCACCTCCAGCGAGAGCAGCCGCAGCCCCGGCGCGTTGGGGTCGTCTCCCTCGGCGCCGGCGGGCAGGACGATCGGGTCGCGCTCCAGGTCCAGGCTGTAGAGCTCGATCGTGCCGATCGCGGTGTTCGGCAGCCGCACGACCACCTCGCCGTCGCCGCGGATCTCCCACCGCCGGCCGGTCGTGTCGAGGACGATGGTCGCCTCCGGGTCGCGCCCGGCGATCTCGATGCCGCCGAAGTTGATCGCGCCCTGGTCGAGGTCGATGGTGAACACCCCGCCGTTCTGGCGGATGCAGGGCGCGATGATGTCGATCCAGCCGCGGAGCACCCGCTCGCTGCAGCCTCCCGGCGGCGTCTGGGGGGTGAAGTCGACCGTCGAGATCGCGGACGCGCGGCCCTGGTCGTCCGAGACGCGCAGCCCGACCGTGTGGTTCCGAGCGTCGAAGGGGAGCCGCGCGGTCGGGAAGGGTCCCGTCTCTGCGTCGAAACGACCGTCGCCGTTGAAGTCCCACTCGTAGGAGACGATCTTCGCGCCCGAGGCCGCAGTGGATGCGGACGCGTCGAAGACCAGAGACTTGCCTGCCTTCGGGACCGGGTCCTTCAGACGCACGGCGGCGGTCGGCGCGCTGCTCACGGGCGGCACGGGCGCGGTCGCGACGGGGGTGGGGGACGCGGTCGCCGCCGGGGTGGGTGTCGGCGTCGGGTCCGGCCCCGTGACCGTCACGACGACGGTCCCCTTCTCCTCGTGCGGCGGCTTGGTGCTCGTGTCCGAGATCAGGACGGAGACGTTCACCTTGCCGGGCTGGTCGTAGCTGCGTTCGACCGTGACGCCGGTCGCGTCGCCGTACTGGTTGTCCCCGTCGAGGTCCCAGGTCGGCGTGGTGGGGTTGGCGGCGTCCGTGCTCGCGGTGAGCGAGACGCCGGCGCCCGCCGGGACGGTGCAGCTCGGCTTGCAGGCGATGGACACGGTGTGCGAGGCCGACGCCCCGCTCGGCAGGGCGAACGCGGTGAGCACCGACGCTGCGAGCACGGCACCCCTGATCTGCATCTGGTTCATGGAGCGAGGACGCAACGCGCGCCCTGGAAGTTCGATCGAACTTCTGGAAGGCTCGCCACGTCCTCGCCACGATGCCCTCAGACACCGACCTCGCCCGCGCTGCCCAGGCCGGGGACGCCACCGCCCTCGGCCTGCTGCTCGAGCGCCACCGCGCCGCCCTCTACGCCCATGCCCTCCAGCTCCTGGGCTACGGCGGCGACGCCCACGACGCCGTGCAGGACACCTTCGTGGTCGCCATGCGGCGCATCGGCCAGCTGCGGGAGCCGGCCCAGGTCGAGGGCTGGCTCCACACGATCCTGCGCTCGCGCTGCCTGGACCGCCTGCGGGGGCGGACGCCCGTCGCCGAGCCGGAGGACCTCGCCGCCCCCGCGGCCGACGAGCCGGAGTCGATCATCGACGACCTCGCGCTGCGCGACTGGGTGTGGACCGCGGTCGGCCGCCTCTCCGAGCCGCTGCGCCTCGTCACCATGCTGCGCCACTTCTCCACCTGCTCCGCCTACGAGGACATCGCCAAGGTCTGCGACGTCCCCGTCGGCACCGTCCGCAGCCGGTTGAGCGAGGCGCGGCGACGGCTCGCGGACGACCTGCTGCGCACCGCGGCGGGCGCGCACGACGACGCCACACGGCGGGCGCGCGAGGCGGAGGCGCGCTGGTCGGGCGCGTTCGCCGAGACCGCGACGGACCGCCTGATGGACCTGATGCACCCCGAGCTCGAGCTGCGCTTCTCGAGCGGCCGCGGCTACGACGGCATCGACCACTACCGGGCGATCGTCGAGCAGGACCTCAGCGACGGCGTCCGCCTGGCGGTCGACAACGTCGTGGCCGGGCCGGGGATCACCATCCTCGAGAGCCGCTTCATCAACCCGGCGGACGACCCGGAGCACTGCCCGCCCGGCATGGTCCAGGTCGCCTTCGGCGAGGCGTCCGGCCTCACGCAACGGCTCGTCTTCCACCATGCGCCGCGGCCGGCGCCCGCGGCATGACCGACGCCGAGCTCGCCCGCGCCGCCCGGGCCGGGGACGCCACCGCCCTCGGACTGCTGCTCGAGCGCCACCGCCCGCGGCTCTACGCGCACGCGCTCAACCTCGTCGGCTACGGCCACGACGCCCACGACACCGTGCAGGACACCTTCGTCATCGCCATGCGGCGGATCGGCAGCCTGCGCGAGACCGGGCAGGTGGAGGGCTGGCTGCACACCGTGCTGCGCAACGTGTGCATGGACCGCCTGCGGGCGCGCACCGACGCGCCGGAGCCGCCCGAGCTGACCGCGCCCGCGGAGGACGAGCCCGAGGCGGTCATCGAGTCGCTCGCTTTGCGCGACTGGGTGTGGACCTCCGTCGGCCGCCTGTCGGAGCCGCTGCGCCTGGTGACGATGCTGCGGCACTTCTCCACCTGCGCGGCCTACGAGGACATCGCGAAGGTCTGCGACGTCCCCGTCGGCACCGTCCGCAGCCGGCTGAGCGAGGCACGGCGGATCCTCGCCGACGACCTGCTGCGCACGGCCGCGGCCGCGCACACGGACGCCGCCGAGCCGGACGCGCTCCGAGCGTGAGCACTTCGAGGCGGCGTTCGCCGAGCGGGAGCCCGACATGCTCCTCGAATCCGTCGCCGACGACGTCGAGGTGCGATGGGCGACGGGCGGCAGCATCCGCGGCCGCGAAACGCTGCGGGCCGGCATGCACGAGGACCTGGATGCCGGCGTCGGCTTCGTCCTCGACGACGTCCTCGCCGGCCCCGGCATCACCATCATCGAGGGCCGGTTCGAGAACCCGGCCGACGACCCGCTCCACTGCCCGCCGGCGACGACGCAGATCGCGTTCCGCGACGGCGACGTCACCCGGCGGATGGTCTGGCACTACGCGCCGCGGCCGAGCGCATGAGCGACCAGGTGCAGGACGCGAAGGCCACGGAGGTCGCCGCCTACTCGCTCGGCGACTACGCGTGGCTCGCGGAGGTGCTCATGCCGGCCGCCGAGGACCTCGTCGCTGCCGCCGGCGTGGGTGCGGGGGACCGCGTGCTGGACGTCGCGGCCGGGACGGGCAACGTGGCCGTTGCCGCCGCCCGCCGCGGGGCCGAGGTGGTCGCGGTCGATCTCACACCGCACCAGGTCGAGCGCGGGGAGGCGCGTACCCGCGCGGAGGGCCTCGCCGTCACCTGGCTGGTCGGGGACGCCGAGGCGCTGCCGGTCGACGACGGCGCCTTCACCCACGTCCTGTCGGCCTTCGGCGTCATGTACGCGCCCCGGCGCGAGGTCGCCGCCGCCGAGCTGCGGCGCGTCTGCGCCCCCGCCGGGACCATCGGGGTGGTCGCGTGGCCGCCCGGCGGCTTCAACGACCGCGTCGGCGATGCCGTGGGGGACGCGCTCGGCGCACCGCGCGACCTGCCGCGCGCCTCGGACTGGGGCGACCCGGCGGTCGTCGGCGACATCCTCGGCGCGCCCGCCAGCTGCGCGACCGGAATCGTGGCCATGGACGCGGCCTCGCCGGACGCGATGTGGGCGGCGGCCGCGGACCACATCGGGTTCCTGGTCATGCTCCGCGACGCGCTCCCGCCTGAGGCCTACGCCGAGGTCGGGCGGGCCTACACGGCGGTGGTCGCGGACTGCGCGGCGGCGGGCCCGGACGGGATCCGGCTCGCGATCCCCTACACCCGCGCGATCGCTAGCCCGGGGTGACGCGCGCGACGTTGCGGTGGTGGATGACCTTCTGGGCCTCCGACCGGCGGGCGAGCGGGAGCGGCGCGGCGGCGCCGTCGGCGGACAGCGCCCGCAGGTAGTCGCGGTCCTCGCGCAGGATCGCCAGCGCGCGCTCGGCCTCCAGCGGCTCGCCGTGGCCCGGGATCACCGTCTCGGCCTCGCCGATCAGCGGCTCGAGGCGGTCGAGCGTCGCCAGGTACTCGTCGACCATGCCGTCCCCGTCGCCGACCATCGGGATCTCGACGGGCGAGAGGTGGTCGCCGACGATCAGCACCCGCGCCCACGGCACGGAGATGGCCATCCCGTCGGCGGTGTGCCCGCCGACGGCGTGCAGCTCGAGCTCGTCCCCGTGCTCGCCGAGGCCGAGGCGGCCCGGGACCGGCAGGCGCTGCGGCGTGCCGAGCGTCAGCGGCCGGCGGCGCGTGACGTAGTGCTCGTCGTCGAAGGCGCGCAGCCCGCGCTGGGCGGCGCCGGGGTTCTCCTCGAGCGCGTCCGCGGTCGACTCCGCAACCCCGAGCGGGGCCTCGTCGAACGCCAGCCGCCCGAGCAGGTGGTCCCAGTCGCCGTGCGTGGCCAGCAGCGCCATCACCTTGAAGTCCGACTGCTCGGCCACCGTCGGCAGCAGCTCCAGCTCGTCCGGCAGGACGGGCGAGTCGACGCAGAACGCCTCACTGCCGCGCCGGACCAGCGTGCACGTCGTCTGGTAGAGGCGCGACGTCACGACGACGACGTCGGTGTGGACTGCCGCGACCTGCATCAGCAGACCGCCGCTACAGCCCGATGAGCTTCAGCGCTTCCTTGAGGTTGGTGACCTCTTCGGTCGGCTTCTTGGCGCCCGACTCGAGCGTCTCGCCCTTGCGGTTGACCCAGATCGTGGGGACCTTGAGCTTCGCGCACGGGTCGATGTCGTGGTAGTGGCTGGAGGCGATGTGCACCCAGCCCTTCTTGGTGCCGATGCGGCGCTCGGCCTCCTTGAAGTGCGCGGGGTCCGGCTTGTAGGAGCGGACCTGCTGGGCGGTGACGACGAGGTCGAAGTCCAGCCCGAAGTGCCGGCGCGACTGGCCGAGCAGCTTGTCGTCGATGTTGGAGACCAGGCCGGTGGACTTGGCCTTGTTGACCTTCTTGAGGAAGGCGTTGGTCTCCTTGAAGGGCTTCCAGTACGGGATGGAGTTCGGGAGGAACTGCGCGCGGTTGGGCTCCAACGCCCAGCCGAGGTCCTTGGCGACCGCGAGGGCGGTGCGGCGCAGCACCTCGGCGTAGAGCTCGTAGGAACCACCCATCACGCCGCGCTGGTGCTCGAGGAACAACGGGACGAGCTCGTCCTTGTTGATCGTGTAGTTGTCGCGCTCGGCTTCCTTGGCGAAGGCCTTGTAGACACCGTCTTCCCAGTCGATGAGGGTGCCGTACACATCGAACGTGACGAACTTGATGTCCTTGGGAAGTGGCATGCGGCGCGCCAGTGTATGGCGCCCCAGCTAGGGTCCCTCCGCGAAATGGACCTGCTCGAATATCAGGGCAAGCAGCTGTTTGCCCGCCACGATGTGCCCGTCCCCTCCGGGCGCCCCGCGACCGCAGTGGACGAGGCCGTGGAGGCCGCTGAGGCGATCGGCTACCCCTGCGTCATCAAGGCCCAGGTGCTCATCGGCGGCCGCGGCAAGGCCGGCGGCATCAAGGTCGCCCAGAACCGCGCCGAGGCCGAGGAGCACGCCGGGGCGATCCTCGGCATGGACATCCGCGGCTTCACCGTCCACGAGGTGTGGGTCGAGGCCGCCTCCGACATCGCGGAGGAGTACTACGCGTCGGTCGTCTTCGACCGCTCGGCCAAGCGCCCGCTGATCCTGCTCTCCAAGGAGGGCGGCGTCGAGATCGAGGAGGTCGCCGAGGCCAACCCGGACGCGATCGCCCGCCTGCACGTCGACCCGCTGCTCGGCTTCCAGGACTTCCACGGCCGCCGCCTCGCCTTCGAGGCCGGCATCGACGCCGACCTGATCCGGCCCATCGGCGCCATGCTCGCCAAGCTCTACGCGGCCTTCGTCGCGGAGGACGCGACGCTCGTCGAGGTCAACCCGCTGATCGTGACCTCCGACCGCAAGGTCCTGGCGCTCGACGCGAAGGTCACGCTCGACGACAACGCGCTCTACCGCCATCCGGACAACGCGCTGCTGCGCGACACGGAGAACGAGGACCCGCAGGAGAAGGCCGCGCGCGAGCAGGACATCACCTACGTCAAGCTCGACGGCAACGTCGGCATCCTCGGCAACGGCGCCGGCCTGGTGATGTCGACCCTCGACGTCGTCAAGTACGCGGGCGGCGAGCCGGCGAACTTCCTGGACGCCGGCGGCGGAGCCAACGCCGAGCAGATCACGAAGGCGGTCGAGGTCATCCTCGCCAACGAGAAGGTCACCGCCGTCCTGTTCAACATCTTCGGCGGCATCACGCGCTGCGACGAGGTCGCCAAGGGCCTCATCGAGGCGTTCGCGCAGATCAAGCCCGAGGTGCCGTTCGTCGTGCGCCTCGACGGAACCAACGACGTGGAGGGCCGCAAGCTGCTCTCAGAAGCCGCCCTGCCCAACGTGCACGCCGAGAGCACGATGCTCGGCGCCGCCAACAAGGTCGTGGAGCTCGCGGGCTGATGGCGATCCTGGTCACGAAGGACACCAAGCTCTGCACGTCCGGCATCACCGGGCGCGAGGGGACGTTCCACACCCTCAACAACCAGAAGTACGGGACGCAGGTCGTCGCCGGCGTCACCCCCGGCAAGGGCGGCCAGGACGTCGAGGGCATCCCCGTCTTCAACACGTTCCACTCCGCCGTCGCCGAGACGGGTGCCAACACCGCGATGGTCTTCGTACCGCCGCGGTTCGCCGCCGACTCGATCCTCGAGGCCGCGGACGCGGGCATGGAGCTCGTCATCTGCATCACGGAGGGCATCCCGGCCCACGACGAGCTGCGCGTCTACAACTCGCTTGAAGGACTCGGGCACCCGCCTGGTCGGCCCGAACTGCCCCGGCATCCTGTCCCCCGGCAAGGCCAACGTCGGCATCATCCCGGCGTCGTTCTTCTCCGAAGGCAACGTCGGCGTCGTGTCGCGGTCGGGCACGCTGACCTACCAGATCGGCAACGAGCTGGCCCAGAAGGGCTTCGGCAACTCGTCCATCGTGGGCATCGGCGGCGACCCCGTCCCGGGCACCTCGTTCATCGACGTCCTCGCGCTCTTCGAGGCCGACGACGAGACGGAGCTGATCGTCATGAGCGGCGAGATCGGCGGCTCAGCGGAGGAGGAGGCCGCGGCCTATATCGCCGACCACGTCACGAAGCCGGTCGTCGCCTACATCGCGGGCTTCACCGCTCCCGAGGGCAAGACCATGGGCCACGCCGGGGCCATCGTCTCCGGCTCCGCCGGCACGGCCAAGGGCAAGAAGGAAGCGCTGGAGGCCGTGGGCGTGAAGGTCGGCGAGTCGCCGACCGAGGTGGCCGAGCTGGCGGCCGAGATCGCGGCTTCGCTTTCGAGCTGACCGCATGACAGGATGGCGCGCGTGATCGCGCGCGCGCTCGTCCTGGCCTTCTCGTTGCTGGTCGTGCCCGCCTCGGCGGGCGCCGCCACCCGATACGCCTCACCCTCCGGAGCGGGCGACTGCACCACGGCGGCTTCCGCCTGTTCACTGACGACAGCCGTGACCGGCGCCTCCGGAGGCGATGAGGTCATCGTCGCAGCCGGGATGGGCGCATATGGGGCGCCGGGCTCTGAGCTCATCCTGAACGACGACAACGGTGCCGTCACCATCCGGGGCGCCGTGACGGGTCCTGCTCGGCCCGTCGTCAATGGTCGTTTCACACTCGGCACGGGCTCACGGCTCGAAGACCTCAAGATCGTGTCAGCGGTCGACTCGCCCGTCAATCTCGGGTCGGGCGCCGTCGCGAACCGCATCGTCGCCGAGGCGACCGCCGGCAGCCTCAGCGGCTGCACGCTCAACTTCGGCGGCGAGCTGCGCAACAGCCTCTGCATCGCCAGCGGGCTCGGCTCCGACGCCAACGGGGTGCTGCTCAACGGGCAGAGCGCGGCGCCGCTCGCTCGCAACGTCACCGCCATCGGCGGCGCGTACGGGCTGATCGCCTACGCCCCGTCGTTGGTCGAGGCCTCCATCCTCCAGGGCGGCGCCAAGGAGGACTTCAAGGGCCTGGCCGTCAACGAAGCAGCGGGTCTGACCAACGTCCTCCGCGACTCGCTCTTCGCCGACGTGTCCCCGCAGGGCTACGCCCCCAACGGTGCCGACGGGCGCGTCACCGACCCGCCCAGCTTCGTCGTGGCCGGCGACTACCGGGAGAAGCTCGGCTCCAAGACCATCGACGCCGGCGACGTCGCCGACAACACGACCGACACGCTCGACCTCAACGGCAACCTGCGCAAGCTCGGAACCCACGTCGACATTGGCGCCTATGAGTACGTCCCGGCTGCGCCGATCGCGACGACAGGCACGCAGACCACTTCCACCGCGGACGGGAACAGCTTCAAGGGGACGATCCAGACTGGCGGCGGCCGCGCAGACATCGAGTTCGTCGGCACCGGCGTCAAGCAGTCGATCCCGGCATCGCTCAGCACCACGCCGGTGAGCGCCACGATCACCGGGCTCGGTGACGCACCCACGCCATACCGGCTGAAGGTCACGACGGACGGCGGCTCCTACACCACCGACGAGTACATCGCCTATCGGTCGCCCACGCTCACCCCCGCCGACGCGACGAACGTCACCGCCACGACCGTGACGCTCAACGGCACCGTCGCCCTCAAGGGCGCCCCCACCGCCGACGTGGAGTTCGTCTACGGCGCCGCGACCTCCGCACCGCAGTCGATCACGGGCGACGGGGCGGTCAGCCAGGCGCTCACCGGCCTGACCCCGAACACCACCTACCAGTGGAAGCTGCGTGTCAAGCGCGACGGCGAGAACTTCGAGACGGCGATCGGCACCTTCAAGACGACCGCCGCGGGCACCACGCCTACGGGCACGGCAACGCCGTCGCCTGGCGGCGAGCCGACCGCCTCCCCCACGCCCGCGCCCACCGCTGACCCGACACCCGCCAAGCCGGCCTTCACCGTCGGACCGGGGACGAGTGCCGGCAGGACCGAGGCAGGACGGGCGCTGCTGTTCAGCCGCAAGGGGCTGACGATCAGCTTCCGATGCGGCGAGGTCGCCTGCGGGGCGAAGGCGTCCGGCACCGTCTCCATCGGCAAGAAGCGGTACGGGACACTGGCGGCACCTCGGAAGGCGCTGCAGCTCGCCGCCGGCGAGCGCGGGCAGATCAGGCTCACCGCCAACGCCCGCCTACGCAAGCGCGTCGCCCGGTACCTCAAGAAGCACCGAAAGACGAAGGCGATCATCCGCCTGAAGGTGGTCTTCACCGAAGCCGGCGGGACCAAGGTCACGAAGACGCTCACGATAAAAGTCCGTCGGCTGACAAGATAGGAGTAGCGTCGCGGCATGCGCCGCTTCCTGCTCGGGTGTCGCGGGTGCAATCACGGGGACGCCGGGCACCACCTACCAGCCAAGGCGGCGCCGACGCTCAAGGGCAGGTCGACCCGCAGGCGCCTGACCATCACCATCGCCTGCGGCGGCCCCAGCTGCGCGGCGGAACCGAGCATCAAGCCGCGTCTCGTCGCTGCCGCGCTACTGGGCTCGCGCAAGGTCGCCGCCGGCCGGAAGAAGACGATCAAGCTTCGCTACAAGAAGCGGCTGCGCAGGAGGCAGGCGGTGAAGGTGACGGTGCGGTTCAAGTACGGCACCGGCGGGACGATCACCCGCACCGTCAAGGTGCGCTCGAAGTAGCGCAGCGTCCAGCGCCGTGGCAGCGCGCGAGGCGCCGCAGCTCGCGGTGCAGCGCGCGGCGGTGTCGCGGACGCAGGGTCGAGTAGCGGTTGCGCAGCTGGAAGGGGTCGATGCGGTCGTCGTATGACTCGCGCTCCCCGTCGGCGTACTCCACGTAGGTCTCGCCGCGGGTCCGGATCGCCTCGTAGGTCGGCGGGTCGCCGCTCTCGCCCGACTGGTGGTCGGGGTCGTGCCGCCCGTGCGGGGGATGATGGTGCTCGATCAACGCCACGCGGCGCCAGTCGCGCGGGACGGGCCGGCCGCGCAGGAGCCCGAGCAGGCTGCGGCCGTCGGTTCCGATCGGTACGGGCGCGCCGGCCATCTGCTCGAACGTCGGCGCGAGATCGGTGTTCTGCGCCAGCGCATCGATCCGCGTGCCGGGACGGATACCCGGGCCGGCGACGATCAGCGGGACGCGCACGTCCGTGTCGAAGGCGGTGAACTTGCCCGGCAGCAGGCGGTGGTCGCCCAGGTGGTAGCCGTTGTCGGAGCTGAAGACGACGTAGGTGTCGTCGAGCTCGCCGAGCCGCTGCAGCCGGTCCTCGACGCCCTGAAGCAGGCGGTCGACGGCGACGACGGAGCGCGCGCGCTGGCGGTAGTCGCGGTCGATGCGCGAGATGGTCGCGGGCCGGAACGGCGCGCGGTGCGCCAGCCACGGCGGGGCGTCGTCGATCTGCCGGTCGTAGGCCGGCGTCCGCGGGGCCCGCGCGCCGGGGAAGCGGGAGGCGTCCCGCGGCGCGGGCACGGCCGGGCGGTGCGGCGCGAAGGTCGCGAGCTCGAGGAAGAAGGGGCGCCGCCCGATGAAGCGCTCACCCAGTCGCGCGATGACGTCGGTGAGGTAGTCGCCCGGCGCCGTGCCGTAGCTGCGCGGGACGCCGTCCTCATCGAGCGCGTAGCCGAAGCCCTCGTAGCCCTTGCCGGTGCCGGCCCACCGCGTCCACCCAGGCGGGACGTGGCCGCCGTCGGCCCGGTAGCCGTTGAGGTACTTCCCCATGAGCGCGGTCCGGTAGCCGCGGGCCCGCAGCACCCCGGCGAAGGCGTGCTGCTCGTCGCGGTGCCGGCGCCAGGCGTAGGCCCCGCCGTCCGGCGCGACGTTGGTGAAGACGCCGGTGTCGTGCGGCAACCGGCCGGTGAAGATGGATGCGCGGCTGGGGCAGCACAGCGAGTCGTCGACGATGTAGTTCGAGAACGACGCGCCCCGCCGCGCCAGCGCCTGCACCGCAGGCATCCGCCGCACGAGGTCGCTCGACAGGTCGTCGGCGAGGACGAAGACGACGTTCGGCCGTCGGGGGACCATGCGCGCCGGGTGCGGTGCGGCGAGCGCGGCGAGCATCGCGAGGATGGCGATCACGGCCCGTCACCCTCGTGCGCGGACCTAAACCGCGCGTGTGAGGTAGCGCACGACGGCCTGGACGCGGCGGTGGTCGTCCGGCCCGCCGGGGATGCCGAGCACGTCGTAGACGTTGGCCGCTTGACGGACGACCGCCTTCTCCGAGATGCCGAGGTGGCGCGCGACGGCGGCGTTGCTGCGGCCCTCGGCGATCAGCGCGAGGACCTCCGCCTGTCGTGGTGTGAGGTCGAGCAGCCCGCTCCGGGCGCCGCCCGCCATCAACGCCGACACCACCTCCGGGTCGATCACCGTCCCGCCCGCGCAGATGTGGCGCAGGTCGTCGCCGAGCCGGTCGACGGCCATCACGCGCTGCTTGAGCAGGTAGCCGAGGCCGGTGGCCCCGTGCGTGAAGAGCTCACGCGCGTAGGTGACCTGGACGTGGTGGGACAGGATCAGGAGGGCCAGGTCCGGCTGCTCCGCGCGCAGCGCCGCGGCGGCGCGCAGTCCCTCGTCGGTGTGCGTCGGCGGCATGCGCACGTCCGTGACGACCACGTCCGGATGATGGGCCCGGACCTTGCGCAGGAGGTCGTCGGGGTCCTGTGCAGTGGCTACGACCTCGAACCCCAATCGCGCGAGGACGAGGGTCAGGCCCTCGCGGAGCAGCGCTTCGTCCTCGGCCAGGACTACACGCAAGGGAGCTCGGCGACCAGTCGCGTCCCGGCGCCGGGCGGGCTCTCGAGGGAGAGCCGGCCGCCCAGGGCGAGGACGCGCTCGCGGATGCGCGGGACCTCGGCGCCGCCGACGCCGTCGTCGGACACCTCGATCCGCAGCCCCGCGCCCGTGCGCTCCAGATGGACCCCGAGCGCATGCGCACCGGCGTGCTTGACGGCGTTGGTCATCGCCTCGGCGACGATGAAGTAGCCGGCGGTCTGCACCGGGTTGGAGAGGGTGCTGCCGTCGCCGTCGAGGCGCAGTTCCACCGGCACGGCGATGCCGGCCACCAGTTCCCGCGCCGCCCCGTACAGGCCTCGCTCGGCGAGCACCGCCGGCGCCACGCCGGACACGAGCCTGCGCAGGTCGGCGACCGCAGTCTCCAGGCCCGCCCGCAACTCGTCGTCGCCGCGCATCGACGCCTGCATGCCGAGCACGACGAGGCGTGACTGCAGGCCGTCGTGGAGGTCGTGGGCGACGCTGCGCCGTGCAGCGTCCGCGGCGTCGGCGATCTCCCCGCGGAGGCCTTCGTGCACCAGCGCCAATCCGACGACGCGCCCGGCGGCTCGCACGCTCTCGGGATCGGCGATCAACGTCGCGTCGTAGACGATCGCGCCGATGGTCTCCCCGTACACCTCGACCGCGACGGCGCCGCGGCCAGGACCGACGACCGGTACCGCACCCCGCACGAGCTCCACCGACGGATCGCCCAGCGCGCCGGTCACCGCCGCCACCACCCCGCGGTCGCCGGTGCTCAGCCAACGTCCGAGCTCCTCGAGCGCCGCCGTCCGCGGGAACGCCCCGAGGTGGGTGCCGAGGGCGAACGCGATCGGGACGCCCGTGATGATGACGCCGACCTGCGCGACCGTCAGCGCCTCCGAAGGATCGAGCAGCTGCGCGCTGATGGGGATGCCGCAGGCGCACAGCAGGCCCCACAGGTAGACCGGGGTGAGAAGCCGGCGCTGCACCGGTGTGGCCTCGCGAAGCCGCCGGGCGAGCAGCACCAAGGTGAGGGCGAACAGCACCCACGCCGTGGCGTGCTGGATGTCGAGCGCCGTCTGGGCGACGCTGCCGTCACGGGAGATGCGGAGGTGGGTGTACGGGCTGCTCGGGCCCGGCACGAACAGATACGACGGCGCCTGCAGCACGGTCGAGAGCACCCAGGCGGTGCCGACGATGGCGCGGGCGAGCCGGCCCCGCACCCGCCCCGACGGGAAGCTCAGCAGCGCGTGGTAGACGATCGCGAGGATGAACGTCTGGAAGACGAGGCCGGTCGTCACGAGCGCCGGCGCCGCGGCGTTGACCAGCCCACCGAGGAACAGCACCGCGCCGCCCGCGATCAGCAGGGCGCCCATGGAGTTCTCCGGCCGGCGCCGCCAGGCCAGGGCACCCGCCACGAACCAGACGCAGACCGACATGGGGAACAGGAGCGCGATCCACAGCGGCTCGGCCTTCGCGTCGACGATCAGCACCGCCTCGACGGCGGCGAGGGCGAGTCCCAGGGCGGCCAGAACCGTCAGCACCACGTCCAGCGGCCGCCGCACGCCCCCTGTCGACACGGGGCAGAGGTTCCCAGGTCAGGAGACGTACGTCCAGCACGGCGCGGACCTAGGTCCATGGAGGTCGGGCAGCTCCCGCGTGAAGATCGCGAGCATGCGCCTCGCCGTCGTGTTGCTCGTCCTGATGCTCCCGGCCTCGGCCCGCGCAGCCACGCGCTACGCATCGCCGGACGGCTTGGGCGACTGCACGACCGCAGACCGGGCGTGTGCTCTGGAGACGGCCTTCAACGGGGCCGCGAGCGGCGACACCATCTCCGTGGCCGGCGGGACGTACGGCGAGAGCACCGATGCGAGCATCGACCTGTCCGGCAACGGCCGCACGCTCACGGTGGCCGGCGCGGTCGTGGGGCGCGACCGACCGCAGCTCGATCAATACACGCTCTCGCTCGACGCCGGCTCGGCCGTGCGGGACCTGACGATCACCCCCGGCGGCCCCTCGGGGTACGGGCTCCAGATGCTGCACGGGATGGTGGAGCGGGTGTTCGTCTCCGCCTCGGGCGGCGCCGACGCCTGTCAGGTCCTGGGCACGATCCGCGATTCGGTCTGCGCACACGACTTCTCCGCCGATGGCCTGCAAGCCGTCCACGACACCCAGGCGCGCAACGTCACCGGGACAGGCCGGAGAGGCTTCGCCCTGTACGCGGGGTTCGAACACATCGAGGCCACGAACGCGGCCGGGGTGGGGATCGACCTCGACGTCTACTCCGGCGCGAACTCGGCCGACCTGCTCACGCTCGACCACAGCGCCTACGACACCGCCAAGACCTACGGCCCCTTCACGGAGTCGGCGAGGGTCGCCCCGATCGTCACGCGCTCGGCGACCGATCTGCGCCAGGCCCCGGCCTCACCGACGATCGATGCCGGTACCGACGACGGGGTCCTGCCCGGCGAGCTCGACCTGAACGGCAACCTGCGCACGCTCGGAGCCCGGACGGACGTCGGCGCCTACGAGCACGTACCGGCGGCGCCGGATTTCGCGCCGGCCGATCCGACCGTCAGCCCCACGGACGCGGTGGCCCGGGCGGGCCTCGACGGCGCCGGCGGCCTGACGCGCTGGCACGTCGAGTACGGCAAGACGGACGGCTACGGGTCGGCGACGGACGAGCAAACGGCCGCTGCCTCCCTCACCCGCGCTCCGGTCGCCGCCTCCCTCCCCGGCCTGTCGCCGAACACGACCTACCACTACCGCTTCGTCGGTGAGAGCGACGGCGGGATCACCACCGGGGCGGACCGCACGTTCACCACCGGTCCGAACACCCGCTATGTGGCACCGGGTGCAACGGGCGACGCCTGCACCCAGGTCGCCCCGTGCGCGCTCTTCGACGGATTCAGCGGAGCGGCTTCGGGCGACACGATCGTCGTCGGCTCGGGCACGTACGAGGGAGGTCTCAAAAAGGTCGAGAGCGACGGCCGCAGCCTCACCATCCAGGGCGCCGTCGTGGGCCGTGCCCGCCCGGTGCTCAACGACGTGCGCTTCAAGCTCGACGCGCACTCGTCGATCCGCGACCTGAGCCTGCACGCGACGGACGGCAACCCCCTCTACCTGCTCGGTGACGCAGTCGGCGAGCGGCTCGAGGTCGCCGGGCCCGGGACCTACAGCTGCCTCATCTACGAAAGCGCGGTGCTGCTGGACTCGGCGTGCCGGGCCACGGGCGTGAACATCGGGTTGCTCGCTGCCTCTCCGGGCGCGCGCAACATCTCCGCGGTCGGAAACCAGCCGCTCGTCCTCGCGTTCGACGGTGCAACGGTGCTCAACGGCGCGTTCACCAGCACCTCCGACCAGCCCGACGCGCGTTCGCAGGACGGCGCGCACACGATCGATCACGCGGCGGCGCAGACGTTCGGGAATGGGGTCACCGCGACTCACCGTGTCGACCGGCTCCTGTCCCGCTCCGCCGCGGACCTCCGCCCGCTGCCCGGCTCGCCGACCATCGACGCGGGGCTCGATTCGGCGAGCCCGCTCGACCTCAACGGCAACCTCCGCACCATCGGGACGCACACGGACGTCGGCGCCTACGAGTTCGTGCCGGCCGCGCCCGACTTCGGCGCGCTCGACGCCATCGACGTGACGAAGACGACGGCAACCGTGCGGGCCGGGCTCGAGAACAGCGGCGGACGCACCTACTGGCACCTGGAGCTCGGATCCACGAGCACGCCGGAGGTGGTGGCGCCCGGGTCGCTGACGCGCGACACGGTCGCTGTCCCGCTCACCGGACTCAAGGAAGGGACGACCTACCACTACCGCTTCGTCGGCGAGAGCGACGGCGGGACGACGACCGGGCCCGACCGCACCTTCACCACCGCGGCCGACCCGGTGCCGAGCCCATCCCCCGTCCCGGCACCGTCCCCCACCGAGACCCCGATGCCCGCGAAGCCGACGCTCTCGATCACCGCCGGTGGCGGATCGCGCAGGGCCGGCCAGCTACTGCTCAACCGCCGGACCATCACGCTGTTCGTGCGCTGTGGCGACGCCGCCTGCACCGCGACCGCGTCCGGGTACGTGACGATCGGCAAGCGGCGCTTCGGGACGCTCGGCGCGCCGAGGCAACCCCTGGCGCTCGGAGCGCACACAGAGGGACAGGTCAAGCTCCGCTCGTCGCTGAAGCTCCGGCGCGCGGTCCGCCACCACCTCAGGCGGCACCGGAAGGCGCGTGCCGTGATCCACCTCCGGGGCGTCTTCGTCGACAGCGCCGGCACCACCATCACCAAGCGGCTATCGGTCAAGGTGCGGCGCCTGAAGCGATAGTGGAGAGCATGGCGTTCCCGCCCGGCTTCTTCGACCGCTTCGACCCGTCCCCCGATGCCGGCTTCTACGCGCCGCCGCGCCTGGTCACCCACATCGACGACGAGGCGATCGCCGCAGTCGGCGACCTCTACGAGGAGCTCGGCCTCGACGGCGACGTGCTCGACCTGATGTCCTCGTGGATCTCGCACTTCCGGACGTCGCCCCGCGCGCTCACCGGGCTGGGGATGAACCGGGCGGAGCTCGACGCCAACCCCGCCCTGGTCGACCGGGTCGTGCAGGACCTCAACGCCGACCCCGTCCTGCCGTTCGCCGACCGGAGCTTCGACGGGGCGGTCTGCTGTGTCTCCGTCGACTACCTCGTCCGGCCGTTGGAGGTCTTCGCGGAGGTCGCGCGCGTGCTGCGGCCCGGCGGGACGTTCTGCGTCACCTTCTCCAACCGCTGCTTCCCGACCAAGGCGATCCGCGGCTGGCTGGCGGCCGACGAGGCGGAGCGCGTCGGCTACGTTCGGCGGCTGTTCGACCTCACCGACGGCTTCGCGGCGCCGGCCGACGCGCTGCGCACCACGGGACCGGGCGATCCGCTGTGGGGCGTCTGGGCCACTACGCGCTGAGTTCAGCGATCGCGTCCGTGTGCTGCGGCCGCCAGCCGAGCGCGCGCGCGGCGACGGCGGTGATGCGCTGATCGAGCGTCATCGCCTCGGCCAGCGGCCGCCGACGCGCTCCACGAGCTCCTGCAGCGTCTCCGAGCGCGGGTCGTCGGAGAGCGCAGAGGCGAGCAGGCGCATTTCCACGCACTGGGTGATGGGGGCGTGGTCGTCATGCCCGGTGTCGTGTACGGGAACGGCCAGGGGCTGCTGCCGATGATCTTCGGCGACGGACGCTACGTGGGCAACGGCGAGTACCACGCGGCGCAGCACGTCCTCCTCGGCGGCCGTGCGGTCCGTGGCCTCGCTCGTCTCGTCGCCCGGTGAAGCGGTGTGGATGACGCCGTCCGCGCGCTCGGCCTCCGCGCGCAGCAGGTCCCCGTCACCGACGTCGCCGTGGACCGCCGTCGCGCCCGCCGCCTCGACCTTCGCCGCGCTGTCGTCGGAGCGCGTCAGGACGCGCACGGCGTCGCCGCGGCCGGTCAGTGCCCGGAGCACCTCCGAGCCGATGTAGCCGCTGCCGCCGGTGAGGAAGATGTCCATTCCGCAGGTCTACCCGGTGGGTAGGGTGAACGCATGGCCGACACGATCTCCTTCGCCCGCGGGGCGCCGTCCCTGGACATCGTCGACGTGGAGGGCCTCAAGCAGGCCGCGGTCGACGCGTTCGACAAGGACGCCGCCGGCACGACGGCCTACGGGACGTCCGTCGGCTACGTGCCGCTGCGGGAGTGGATCGCGGAGAAGCACGGTGTCGACACCGACCAGGTGCTCGTCACCAACGGCTCCATGCAGGCGGACGCGTTCCTGTTCGAGCTGCTCGTCGAGAAGGGCAACGAGGTCGTCGTCGAGAAGCCGACCTACGACCGCACGCTGCTCAACCTGCGCAACCGCGGCGCCCAGGTCCACATGGTCGACCTGGAGACGGACGGCATCGACACGGACGCCCTGGCCGAGCTGCTGGCCGGCGACGCCGCGCCCGTGCTCGCGCACGTCATCCCCAACTTCCAGAACCCGGCCGGCTACACGCTCAGCGCCGCCAAGCGCGCGAAGCTGCTCGAGCTCGCGCGCGACCACGACTTCGTCCTCTTCGAGGACGACCCGTACATCGACATCCGCTTCGAGGGCGAGGGCCTGCCCACCATGCTCTCGCAGGACGAGGCGGGCAAGGTCGTCTACGCGTCGTCGTTCTCCAAGACCGTGTGCCCGGGCATCCGCGTCGGCTACCTCGTCGGGCCCGCCGCGCTGATCAAGCAGGTCCAGGGCCTGGCGACCAACACGTACATCTCGCCGAACATGGTCGCCCAGTCGATCGTCAACCAGTTCGCGCGCTCGGGCCGCATGGACTCGGCGGTCGACACGGTGAAGACGGCGCTGCGCGAGCGGCGCGACGTCCTCGTCGAGGCGTTGAACGAGCACCTTCCCGAGGCGCGGTTCGAGCCCCCGTCGGGCGGCTACTTCATGTGGGTCGAGCTGCCGGAGGAGGTCGACGTCGCCGAGCTGCAGACCGCCGCGCAGGAGAAGGGCGTGCTGTTCGTCAAGGGCACGGACTTCCTGCTCGAGGGCGGCGCGAACTCGCTGCGCCTGGCCTTCTCGGGCGTGACGGCGGACCAGATCCCCGAGGGCATCAAGCGGCTCGCCGAGGCCGTCAAGTCCCTTGGCGTCACCGCGTAGAGCGCTCGTCATCCACGGCGGCTTCTGGAAGCCGCAGTACGACGCGTCCCTGATGGAACCCGTGTGCGCGGACCTGCGCGCACGGGGCTGGGACGTGCACAACCTCGAGTACCGCCGCGGCGAGGGCTGGCCCGCCATGCGCGACGACGTGCTCGCCGCGCCCGAAGCCGACGTCGCCATCGGCCACTCGGCGGGCGGGCAGCTGGCCGTGTGGCTGGCGACGCAGCGGCCGTTCGCCGGCGTCGTCTCCCAGGCGGGCGTCCTCGACCTCGAGCGCGCGCGCGAGCTGCGCCTCAGCGACGGGATCGTGGACCGCGTCTTCCGGCCGGAGGAGATCGCGGAGGCGTCGCCCATCGCGCACGCGACCGACGCGCGCGTGCTGTGCGTGCACGGCGACGCCGACGAGGACGTCCCGATGGAGCTGAGCTTCCGCTACGCCGCCGCGCAGGGTGCCGAGCTCGAGCTCTTCCAGCGCGAGGACCACATGAGCCACATCGACCCGGAGCACCGGATGTGGCGCTGCGCGGCAGACTGGCTGGATGCGCTCCCGCTCTGACGCGAGCCGCTCGACGCGGCCGACCCGCTCGCGGCCTTCCGCGGCCGCTTCGTCATCGCCGATCCCGAGCTGCTCTACCTCGACGGCAACTCGCTCGGGCGCCTGCCGGTGGCCACGCGCGAGCGCCTGCGCGCGATGGTCGACCAGTGGGGCACGGAGCTCGTGGGCGGCTGGGAGACCGGCTGGCTCGAGGCGCCGCGGCGGGCGGGCGACGCTGATCGCGCCGATCATCGGCGCGCCGCCCGGCACGGTGGTCGTCACGGACTCCGTCACGGTCAACCTCTACAAGCTCGCCGCCGCGGCGCACCGCGGCGGGCCGCTGGTCACCCCCGCGAGCTCGTTCCCCACGGACCGCTACGTGCTCGAGGGCCTCGCCGCCGAGCGCGGCGTCGAGCTGCGGTTGGGCGAGGACATCGAGGGCGCGGGCCTGGTCGTCTGGTCGCAGGTCGACTACCGGACGGGCGAGCTGGCCGACGTCCCCGGCATCACGCAGCGCTGCCGCGACGCCGGCGTCCCGCTCGATCTGGGACCTCAGCCACTCCGCCGGCGCCGTCCCCGTCGAGCTCGAGCGCCACGGCATCGAGCTCGCCGTCGGCTGCACCTACAAGTACCTCAACGGCGGCCCCGGCGCCACGGGCTTCCTCTACGTCAACGAGAAGAAAGGGTCAGACCCTTTTTCTCGCCCATCTGGGGCTGGTTCGCCCAGGCCGACCAGTTCGACATGGACCGGCCGTTCGACCCGCAGCCGGGCATCGAGCGCTTCCTGGCCGGGACGCCGTCGCCGCTCGTGCTCGCCGCGGTCGAGGAGGGCGCGCGGCTCACGGCCGAGGCGGGAATCGACGCGCTGCGGGCCAAGTCGATCGCGCTGCAGGAGCTGCTGATCGAGGGCCTGCCGGAGGAGGTGGAGCTGGCCTCGCCGGCGGATCCGGAGCGCCGCGGGTCGCACGTCGCCATCCGCCATCCGCGACGCGAGAGAGCTGAACGAGCGCCTGATCGCGGCCAAGGTGATCGGCGACTTCCGCACGCCCGACCTCATTCGCCTCGCGGTCACCCCGCTCTACACCCGCTTCGTCGACGTCTGGGACGCGATGGACCGGCTGCGCGGAATCGTCAGGGAACCCATCCAGCCGTAAAGGTTCGTCCCGCTTTGGACGAATGACGGAGGGAGGTGACCAATCGCCGGACCCCCTCCACCCCCGCGGTGGCCGCGGCGCGCGTCATGGCGGCGCGGACCCGCATCGTTCTCTCGGGCGTCGGCGCCCTCCTGCTGCTGAGCACGCCCTCGCTCCATCCCCACCCGCTCGCCGCCGGCGTCGGGCTCGCCATCCTCGCCGGCACCGCCCTCGTCCACAGCTGGTCGCTCCCGGAGTCCTGGCTGCGGGTCGAGGAGGTGGTCGCCACCAGCGCCGGCGTGCTCATGGTGACGCTCGGCGACGGCGGGGTGACCGTGCTGACGCTCCTGTGGCTCGCAAGCGTCGCCATCGGCGTGATCGCCCGTGGCGGGCGCGTCGGGCCGGCCGGCCGTGTCCTCGTGCTCGCCGTGCTGGTGTCTCCGCTCGCGCGCACCGGCTTCACGGCCGACAGCCTCGGCCTGCTCGCGGCCGGCGCGGGCCTCCTGCTCGTGGTCGGCCGCATCTCCGCCGAGACCTCCGAGCTGCTGCGCGATCCGCTCACGGACGTCCTCTCGCGGGCTGCCTTCCAGGCGCAGGTCGCGCGCCGTCCGGCCTCGGCGATCGTCCTGCTCGACCTCGACGACTTCGGCCGCGTCAACAAGGAGCAGGGACACGAGGCCGGGGACGGGCTGCTCGTGCGCGCCGCGCGTGCCATGAGCGGTGCGCTTCGGGAGGAGGACGTGCTCGGCCGCCTTGGGCGGTGACGAGTTCGCCGTGCTCGTCCCCGGTGGTGACGGCGGGACCGTGGCCGAGCGCATGGTCGCCGCCGTCAAGGCCGCCGGCCTGAGCGCCAGCGCCGGCGTCGCCCAGGGGGCGGACCTCGCTTCCGCCGACGTGGCGCTGCGCACCTCCAAACGGGAGGGCAAGGGGCGGGTGACGATCTACGACGGGCCGTCGGCGCACGCCGACGCGGAGCTCGAGCGCCTCTGCGGCGGCGAGGACATCGACATCGAGCTGCAGCCGATCATCGACCTCACCACGGGCGCCGTCCACGCCTACGAGGCGCTCGCCCGCTTCGCTCACGGGGAGCGCCCGGCGCCCTGGTTCTCCCTGGCCGACCGCCTCGGGCGCCGTCCGGCGCTCGAGCGCGCCTGCCTGCGCGCTGCGCTCGCCCGGCTCGCGGACCTCCCGGCGGGCTGCTCGCTCACGGTCAACCTCTCCGCCGACCTGATCCCCGACCCCGAGGTCCTCGCCATGATCGAGGCCGAGAGTGCGAGCGATCGCCTGGTCATCGAGGTCTCGGAGCGCCAGACCGTCTCCGCCGATCTCGACGTCCTGGCGGCGATCATCCGCTTGCGCGCCCGCCGCGTCCGCTTCGCCGTCAACAACGTCGGCGTCGGCCACGCCGGACTCGGCCAGCTCGCCGCCGCGCGGCCCGAGTACCTCAAGCTCGACCGCTCGATCGTCCGCGGCATCGCGGACGACGCCGACCGCACGCGCTTCATGCGCTCCTTCTCGAGCTTCGTGCGCGACACGGGATGCCAGGTCATCGCTGAGGGCATCGAGTCCGACGAGGACCTCGCCGCCGCGCGGTCGTCGGGCATCGAGTTCGCGCAGGGGTTCCTGCTCGGCCGACCGGCCGCCGACGTGCCCGTCGCCGCATAGGCTTCTCGCATGGCTGTCGCTGTCGAAGCTCCCACCGTCGGTCCCGCTCCTCGACGGCGAGCCGCTCCCCCCGCTCCCGCCCACCGTCCCGGGGTCGCGCCTGAGCGTCAGCCTCAAGCTCGGCACCCGCCAGCTCGAGTTCCTCTTCGGCGCCCGCCGCCAGTACGGCGACGTCTTCTCCTTCCCGACGCTCGTCCACACACACGACGTGACGATGGTCAACCATCCCGACCACGTGAAGTCCCTGATGAGCGCGAAGCCCGACCTGGCGCCGTCCGTCACCGGCGAGTCGCCGCTGCGGCCGATCGTCGGGCCCAACTCGACGCTCACCGCGTTGGGCGCGCGGCACATGCGCCAGCGCAAGCTGCTGCTGCCGTCCTTCCACGGCGACGCGGTCGCCCGCTACGCGGCGATGATCACCGAGGCCGCCGAGCACGAGGTCGACAGCTGGACGCCTGGCGAGGAGGTCGAGCTCGCGCCGCGCATGCAGGCGGTCACGCTCGACGTGATCATGGCCGGCATCTTCGGCGTCGAGGGCAAGCCGGAGCGCGGCACGCCCGAGTACGACCTGCGCCGCGTCATCCGCGCCCTCGCCGAGCTGTCGACGAAGCCGATCGGCCAGGTCGGCGAGTTCCTCAACGCGGGCAAGACGGAGCCGGTCGGCATCACCAAGCTCGCGATGGCGCGGCTCGACAAGCCCGTCTACCAGGTCATCAAGGCCCGTCGCGCCGAGGGTGACGACACCCGCGACGACATCCTCTCCCTGCTGCTGCGCACGCGTACGGAGGACGGTGAGCTGCTCACCGACCAGGAGCTGCGCGACGAGCTGCTCACGCTCGTGCTCGCCGGGCACGAGACGACGGCCAACCAGCTCGCCTGGACCTTCGAGCGCCTCGTCCGCACCCCCGAGGCGTGGTCGCGGCTGCGCGAGGAGGTCCGCGGCGGGAACGGCGACGCCTACGTCGACGCGACCATCTACGAGTCCCAGCGCAACCGGCCGGTCATCCCCATCGTCGGCCGCCGCGTGACGGTGCCCTGGCGCTTCGGCGACGTCGGCGTCGAGGCCGGCAGCGTCGTCCTGATGGGCATCGCGCTCACCCACCACCGCGAGGACCTCTACCCGGACCCGTTCGCGTTCCGGCCCGAGCGCTTCCTCGACACCAAGCCCGGGACCTACACCTGGTTCCCGTTCGGCGGCGGCATCCGGCGCTGCCTGGGTGCCGCGCTCGCCCACGCGGAGATGCGCATCGTGCTGGCCACCATCGCCCGCCGCTGCGACCTGCGCGCGGTCACGGCGGAGCCCGAGAAGGCCCGGCACCGCAACGTGACGATGATCCCCGCGGGCAACGCCCGCGTCGTCGTCACCGCCCGCGACTAGCTAGCGCCCGTACCGGTCCTTGCCGAGCACGATCTGCTCGGGCAGGGCGGCGCGCGGCGGCGGCGAGGGGTCGGCCGTGACGGAGATCGTCTCGGCGACGGAGGCGGTGACGGTGGCGGAACCGCCGTCCTCGAAGGTGACGATGACCTCGTCGTCGTCACGCCGGCTGACGATCCCGCGGTGGCCGGGCTCGACGCCCCGCTCCTTGAGGTAGTGCAGCAGGTCCTCCGCCTCGTTCTCGAAGCGCAGGATGCGGACCTTGGCGTCCGTCTCGACGTCGGCGAGCGGGACGCCGACGATGCGGTCGGCCGAGTCGATCGGGTGGCCGTGCGGGCACGTCTTCGCGTCGCCGATGGCGGCGAACATGCGCTCCTCGAGCACGGGCGACATGGCGTGCTCGAGGCGCTCCGCCTCCTCGTGGACCTCGTCCCAGGGGATGCCGAGGACGTCGGTGAGGAAGCGCTCGATGAGCCGGTGGCGGCGCACGGCGCTCTCCGCGTGCTCTCGGCCCGCGGGGGTGAAGGCGAGCTTCTTCGAGGCGTCCCGGGTGACGTAGCCGTCGCGCTCGAGGCGGCCGATCATCTCGTGCACGGTCGGCGCGGACAGCTGCATGGCGCGGGCGAGGTTGGCCGCGGTCATCGGCAGACCCGCCTCCTGCAGCCAGAAGATCGACTGGAGGTACTCCTCCTCGGCGTCCGTCGCAGCGTGTGCAGCCATGCTCACACCCTATCTTGGGCGCGTCATGCCGCTGCCGCTGAAGTCCCCCACGCTGCCGCAGTTGGCGCGCTCCGCCAAGGCGCTGCCCGAGGGGGACGGCTGGGCCTACGAGCCGAAGTTCGACGGCTTCCGCTGCGTGGCGTTCGTGGACGGTGAAGCGGTGGAGCTGCAGTCGCGCAACGGCCGCGGGCTCACGCGCTACTTCCCGGAGATCGCCTTCCCGCCCGGCCGCTACGTGCTCGACGGCGAGATCGTCGTGGACGGGCCAGACGGGGAGACGGACTTCGACCTGCTCGGGCAGCGCATCCACCCGGCCAAGTCGCGCGTGACCATGCTGTCCGAGAAGACGCCCGCGCGCTTCATCGCCTTCGATGTCCTCGCCATCGACGACGAGGTCCTGCTGGAGTTGCCGCAGGCGGACCGCCGTGCCCGGCTGGAGGCGCTGGACGGGCTCGACCTCGCGCCCGTCGTGCACACCGCCGAGGAGGCCGCGGGGCTGGCTGCAGACCGCGGAGGGCGTCATCGCCAAGCGCACGGACGCGCCGTACCTGCCGGGCGAGCGGGTCGGCATGGTCAAGATCAAGCGCGTCCGCACCATCGACGCCGTGGTGCGCGGCTGGCGGCCCGGCAAGGCGGAGGGGACGCTCGGGGCGCTCATCCTCGGCCTGTACGGCGAGGACGGGCAGCTGCGCGAGATCGGTCACTCCTCCGGCTTCACCGCCAAGGAGAAGCGCGAGCTGCCGGCCAAGCTGGCGGCGTACGAGACCGGCGAGAAGGGCTCGGGCGAGCCGTCGCGCTGGTCGCAGGGCAAGGACCTCTCGTGGGTCGGCCTGCGCCCCGAGCTCGTCGTCGAGATCGCCTTCGACCACATGAGCAACGGGCGCATCCGCCACAACGCGAAGGTCCTGCGCTGGCGCGACGACAAGCCGCCGCGCGACTGCACCCTCGATCAGCTGTCTTGATCTGGCTCCGAGCCCGTCCCGTCATCGCCGGTCTCATCGGCGCGTCGGTCATCGCCTTCTCGGCGATCCTCGTCGAGCTCGCCGACGTCTCGCCGGAGACCGCCGCCGTCTTCCGCTGCGTCTACGCGCTGCCCGTCCTCGGCTTCCTGGCCTGGCGCGAGGACGTCCGCTTCGGCCCGCGGCCGTGGCGCGAGCGCCGGCTCGGCCTCGTCGCCGGCACCTTCTTCGCCGCCGACCTGATCTTCTGGCACCACGCCATCGAGGACGTCGGCGCCGGCCTGGCCACCGTCCTCGGCAACCTGCAGGTCGTCCTCGTCGCCTTCATCGCCTGGGTCCTGCTCTCCGAGCGCCCGGCCAACCGCATGTTCGTCGCCGTCCCCGTCGCCCTGCTCGGCGCGGTGATGATCTCGGGCGTGCTCGAGCAGAACGCGTTCGGCGACGATCCCGCCCGCGGGACCCTCTTCGGCGTCCTCACCACCATCGCCTACTCGGGCTTCATCCTCGTGCTGCGCTACAGCAACGCGAACGTGGAGCGCCCCGCCGGTCCCCTGTTCGACGCCACGGCCGCCTCGGCCGCGGTGGCCATCGTCGCGGGCGCGATCATCGGCACCGCCGACCTCGTCCCCAGCTGGCCCGCGCACGGCTGGCTCGCCCTGCTCGCCCTGTCCTCGCAGGTGGTCGGCTGGCTGCTGATCTCCGTCTCCCTCCCGCGCCTGCCCGGCCGCGGTCACCTCCCTGCTCCTGCTCGTCCAGCCGGTCGCCTCCGCCGCGCTGGCCGTACGTCATCCTCGACGAGCAGCCGTCCACGCTCCAGATCGCCGGCGTCGTGATGATCCTCGTCGTGGTCGTCTTCGCCACCTCCGGCCGGAAGAAATCCTCCGCAGGAGCCTTCCACCCCCTAGAGACGGATTTTCCTCCGGAGCCGGCTGGCGGTGCGGGCGTCGTCGGTGATGTCGGGCCAGCGGAGGCGGATGACGGTGTAGCCGGCGGCGGTGAGGACGGCGTTCCGGTAGGCGTCGGCGGCGCGCTGCAGAGGCTCGTCGTGCTGCCGGCCGTCCGTCTCGACGATCAGCCGAGCCTCCGGCCAGAAGAAGTCGACCAGGAAGCCCTCGACGCGGATATTGACGTGCGGCTCGGGGAGGTCGTGGCGCGCAACTACTCGATGAAGGAAGGCGATCTCGAGGGGCGAGCGGGTGGGCTCGGTGACGCGGAGGAGACGGCGGATCGTCCGGTTCGGCCGTCGGCGGTCCGAGAGCTCCACGAGCTTCGGGTCGAACAAGCGCCGGAACTGCATCTCCCTCATCGCCCACTCGATCTCCTCCGGGCGGTCGCGGAGCTCATTCGCCAGATCGACGAGCGTCCGCGCCGGGCTGGTGATCGGGATGCCGCGCCAGATGTCCACCTCGAACGGAAGGAGGTCCGCGCGGTGGACCTGGATGCCCGGTCGCGTGCGGCGCTTGTTCGCGGGAATCGTCACATCGATGCGCGGTCCCACACCGTCGCGGATCTGCCACGCCGTTGCCGCGCACCGAACGCTCAGGCGCGCATCCTCTCCGCACGCGAGGACCGCTGCATGCCAGTCCGCCTCCCGGCTCGGTGCGAGGTGGCCGACGGCATAGACGCCCCAGTGAACCCGATGCAGTCGCCCCGCCCTGACCGCTCCTTCAATGCTGCTGTTCGTGAAACTGCAGGCGTCGAGAAGCTGTTGGGTGGTGATGCGACCGTGTTGTCGGGCGGCGATCGCCGCGGCCTCGGAGAATTTGGCGCCCATATGAAGGAATAGGCACCGGAGGAGGATTTCTCGTCAGCGGCGTAGGGTCCCGGCGATGGTCCCGCCGGTCCTCGTCGCGCCCGACTCGTTCAAGGGGACGCTGCGGGCGACGCAGGTCGCGGCGGCGATCGGGCGGGGGCTGGAGGGCGCGGGGCTCGAGGCGGACCTGTGCCCGGTGGCCGACGGCGGCGAGGGGACGCTGGAGGCGCTGGTGACCGCGCTCGGCGGGGAGACGCACGGGGCGACGGTGCACGACCCGTTCGGGCGCGAGATCCGCGGCGGGCTTCGCGCTCATCGAGGGCGGCGGGACGGCGATCGTGGAGACGGCGGAGGCGAGCGGGCTGCACTTCGGCAAGGACCCGTGGAACGCGTCCACCTACGGGACGGGCGAGCTGATCTGCGCGGCGGTCGACGCGGGCGCGGAGGTGGTGCTGCTCGGCGTCGGCGGGTCGGCGACCACGGACGGCGGCGCGGGCGCGAACGCAGGCGATCGCGGAGCGCGGCGGCCTGCAGGGCGCGCGCCTCGTCGTCCTCTGCGACGTGCGCACGCCGTGGGAGCGCTGCGCGGAGGTCTTCGGCCCGCAGAAGGGCGCGGACGCGGAGATGGTCGCCCGCCTGCACGAGCGCCTGGAGGCCCTCGACCTCCCGCGCGGCGTGCCGATGACCGGCGCGGCCGGCGGGCTCGCCGGCGGGCTGCTGGGCGGCGCACGGCGCCGTGCTCGAGCCCGGCGCGGCGTTCGTCCTCGACGCGCTGGACTTCACCGACCGCATGCGCGCCGCGCGCTGCGTCATCACCGGCGAGGGCAAGCTCGACCAGCAGACGCTGGAGGGCAAGGTCGTCGGGGAGATCGGGACGCGCACGCGCCAGGGCGGCGTCCCCCTGCACGCGATCGTCGGCACGGACGCGATGGACGGCTTCGCCAAGCGGATGATCGACCTGCAGGTGGTGGTGGAGGCCTCGACGCTGGATGAGGTCGAGGCCTCCGCCCACGAGCTCGGCGCGCTCATCCGCGCCGGGCGGGCCTAGCGATCCCCGGGGCCGGGGCTCGGATCCGCCCCCGGGGGTACCGCCAGTTTCGGGTGACCGGGCGCCGTAGGACCCTCCAGTGTCAGGGAAGGAGGACTCGTCCTCCGGCCGGTCTGACCTCACTATCGGAGCGATTGCCGGACCGCTGAACCGGCCTGGACGTGGTTGGGGTCGTGACCCTAAGGCCGCCGCGGTGTAGCCCCTGCGATGCCCCCGCGGCCACAACTCAGCCTGCCCTCCCCCGGCTCCCGCCGTGCCGTCGTCATCGGCGCCGGGCTCCTTCGGCACCGCCGTGGCCGTGCTGCTCGCGCGCGGCGGCTTCCGGACGACCCTGCAGGCCCGCACCGCGGAGCAGGCCGAGCGCCTCCAGGCCGACCGCGAGAACACGACCTACCTCCCGGGCATCGAGCTGCCGTCGCAGCTGCGCGATCGAGTCCGTCGCGGCCGGGCATCGCCCGCGCGGACTTCGTCTTCCTCGGCGTCCCCAGCCGCGGCCTCGAGTCGGTCATCGCCGGCCTGCCCGCCGCCGGGCTGCGCGCCCGGACGCCCGTGATCTCGCTCGCCAAGGGCCTCGTCCCGCCGCTGGGCATCGCGCCCACCGTCCTGCTCGCCCAGTCGCTCGGGCCCGCGCGCGTGGCCTGCGTCGGCGGCCCCGCCCACGCGCGCGAGATGGTGACGGAGGGCGCCGCGCTCGTCGTCGCCGGCGCCGATCCGACGCTCGACCCTGTCCATCGCCGACGTCTTCGGCCGCGCCGGCGTCGTCGCCGAGATGTCCGACGACCCGATCGGCGTCGAGCTCGCCGGCGCCGCCAAGAACGCCGCTGCGCTGGCCGCCTCCGCCACGGAGTCCCAGGGCCTCAACGCCGCCGGCGCCGCCGCCGGCCACGTCTTCCTCGAGGTCTGGCGCTACGCCGAGCGCCAGGGCGCGCGGCCCGAGTCGCTGATCGGGCTGGCCGGGACGGGCGACCTCGTCGGCACGGCGCTGGCGCCGCAGTCGCGCAACCGCCGCGCGGGCGAGCTGCTCGCCGAGGGCGTGCCCGCCGCCGAGATCCCCGAGCGCATCGGCCAGGCCGTCGAGGCGCTCGACCTCGTCCCGCTGCTGCACCTCGCGCTCGACCGCGCGGAGGTCGAGGCGCCGATCATCACCGCCCTCGCCGGCCTCATCAGCGGCGAGCTGCCGCTGGAGGAGTGGGTGGAGAAGGTGCGCACGACGACGCCGGCCAACCCGCGGCGCTTCGAGTCGCCCCGCTGGTGGCCGCGCTTCCGCGGCTGGTGGCGCCGCGTCGTCCTACGCCGCGGCGGCTAGGACCTGCGCCATCGGCGGCCGCTCGAGCGGCCGGTCCCCCGGGAGCCCGAGCCGCGCGCTCGCCGCCGCGAGGACCTCGTCGGCCATGCCCGCCAGCGCGCTGCAGCGGCTGGTGGTCGTTGCGGCGGACGTCGAGGTCGACCTGCGCGATCGCCGCCGCGCCGACCTGCGTCGTAGACGTCGAGCAGCATCGCCGTCTCGACCGCGTAGCCCGTCGAGAAGGGGATGCGGCAGAGCAGGTCGCGCCGCGCGGCCATCTCCCCGGCCAGCGGCTGGTGCAGCCCGGCGAGCTCGGGCCAGAAGCGGCGCAGCAGCGGGCGCGCGGTGAGCTCGGTGACCCGGCCGCCGCCCTCCGGGGCGTCGCCGAACGGCCGCCGGTAGAAGCCCTTGACGAACGCGACGTCCGGCTCCGTGAGCAGCGGGCCCGAGCGTCCCCGTGACGAAGTGCGGGCCGAAGTCGCCCGAGTCGCCGTCGAGGTAGAGGACGAGGTCGCCCGTGCAGATGGACAGCGCGCGCCACATCGCGTCGCCCTTGCCCTGGGCGATGCCGAACTCGGGCAGCAGCCGGTTCTCGGAGATCACCGTGGCGCCCGCGCGCTCGGCGACGGCGCCGGTCCCGTCCCCGGAGTCCGCGTCGACGACGAGCACCTGCTCGGCGACGTCCAGCCCGACCACCGTCTCGACGATCGGGCCGATGGTCGGCGCGCACTCGCGCGTGGGGATCACGACGGACACGGAGGCCGGCCGCGGGTCGAACTGGCGATGGTGGAAGGTGCGGACCACGGTCGTAGGATCGCAGAAGGCGTTGGCAGTCACTCGCCAGATCGAGCCCTGGGACGCCCTGCTGGCGGCGGGGCGCGAGGACGAGCGGCTCGTGGCCACGACGGCGGTGCACAGTCGCGCTAGCCGCCCGGCCCCGTTCCCAAACGACCTCCACCCCGCGCTGGAGCAGGCGCTGCGAGGCCCGCGGCGTGCACGAGCTGTGGTCGCACCAGGCGGCCGCGTGGGAGGCGTCGGCGCGCTCGGACGTCATCGTCACGACGGGCACGGCGTCCGGGAAGTCGCTCGCCTTCAACCTCCCCGTGCTCAACGAGCTGGCGGCGGACCCGCGGGCCCGGGCGCTGTACCTGTACCCGTCGAAGGCGCTCGCCCAGGACCAGGCGCGGGCGCTCGCGGCGCTGCGGCTGCCCGGTCTGCGTCCGGCGATCTACGACGGCGACACGCCGCGCGAGTCGCGCGCGCAGATCCGGCGGCAGGCGAACCTGATCCTCACCAACCCGGACATGCTGCACATGGGGATCCTCCCCAACCACGAGGCGTGGCGGCCGTTCCTGGCCAACCTCAGCGCGGTCGTCGTCGACGAGGCGCACGCCTACCGCGGCGTCTTCGGCTCGCACGTGGCCAACGTGCTGCGGCGGCTGCGGCGGCTGGTCGGCCACGACGTCCGCTTCCTGATGGCGAGCGCGACGATCGCCAACCCCGCCGAGCTGGCGGAGCGGCTGACGGGGCTGCCGGACTTCGCCCTCGTCGACGAGGACGGCTCGCCCGGCGCGCGCAAGACCGTGGCGATGTGGAACCCGCCGCTCACCGACGAGGCGCTCGGCATCCGCCGCTCCGTGCTCGCGGAGGCGGCCGACGTCGTCGCCGAGCTCGTGCGCGAGGGCGCGCGGACGATCTGCTTCATGAAGTCGCGCCGCGCGGTCGAGCTGCTGTCGCGCTTCGTCCGCGACCAGCTCGATCCGGAGGAGGCCGCCCGCGTGGCGCCCTACCGCGCCGGCTACACGCCCCAGCAGCGGCGCGAGATCGAGCGGCGCCTGGTCGAGGGCGAGCTGCTCGCCGTCATCTCCACCGACGCGCTCGAGCTCGGCATCGACATCGGCGAGCTCGACGCCGCCGTCGTCGTCACCTTCCCGGGCACCGTCGCCTCGCTGCGGCAGATGTGGGGGCGCGCGGGGCGGCGCGGCAAGATGGGCCTCGCGGTCTACGTCGCCGGGGAGGACGCGCTCGACCAGTTCTTCTGCCGCCATCCCGACGAGTTCTTCGACCGCGCGGTCGAGGCCGCGATCCTCGACCACGCCAACGAGCAGATCTACGCGGGCCACCTGGTCTGCGCCGCGCACGAGGCGCCGCTCACCCCCGACGACGAGGCGTTCTTCGAGGACTTCGCCTGGCACGCCGAGCGCCTGGTCGAGGCCGGCGAGCTGCACCGCGACCGGCGCGGCCGCTACGTCCCGCGCCACGCCGAGCGCTTCCCTGCGGCCGACGTCTCGTTGCGCTCAGCGAGCGCCGACGCCTTCGCCGTCGTCAACGTCGAGTCGGGCGAGCTGATCGGGACGGTGGAGGCCGCGCGCGCGTTCACGACCATCCACCAGGGCGCGGTCTACCTGCACATGGGGGTCAGCTACGAGGTCCGCGAGCTCGACCTCGAGGGCCGCGTCGCGATGGTCGTCCCGTTCAAGGGCGACTGGTACACGCAGCCCAAGAAGGAGACGATGACGGAGATCTCCCGGCTGCTGGACCGCAAGACGGAGCTCGGGCGTGACGCTCTCCTTCGGGCTCGTCGAGGTGACGGAGACGGTGATCGCCTACCAGCGCAAGCGCATGAGCGACGGCGAGCAGATCGACCTGATCGCGCTCGACCTCCCGACGACCTCGTTCACGCACGCAGGCGCTCTGGTACGAGCTCGACGACATCGCGATCCCCGACGACGTCCTGCTCGGCTCGCTGCACGCCGCCGAGCACTCCCAGATCGCGGTGCTCCCGCTGCTGGCGATGTGCGACCGCTGGGACATCGGCGGCCTGTCGACGAACCTGCACCCGCAGACGGGCGGGCCGACCATCTTCATCTACGACGGCCATCCCGGCGGGATCGGCATCACCCGCCGCGGCTTCCTCATGTTCGAGACGCTCGTGCGCGACGCGCACCGCCTCGTCAGCGAGTGCCAGTGCAAGGACGGCTGCCCCTCCTGCGTCCAGTCGCCCAAGTGCGGCAACCTCAACGAGTACCTGCACAAGGCGGGCTGCGTCGAGGTCATGGGGCAGATGCTGGCTTACGTGAACTAGCGCACGACCCGGTGCACCGGTGGCGGGTGCGTTGCGCTGCGCCGATCCTCTGCGTGTGCGGCGGCTCGTTCTTCTCCTCTTCCTCGCCCTCCCCGGCACCGCGTTCGGGCAGGCCACCGCCCCCGCCGACGACGCGCTGCTCATCACCCCGAAGGCGTTCGCCGCCGGCGGCCGGGTGCTCGTCAGCGGCACGGGCGTCGTCCACCTCGGCAGCGCGCAGGTCAAGCGTGAACGGGACCCGCACCTGGCGCCCGCGGGTCGCGCCCGGCACCTACGTCGCCCGGCTGCGGGCGCACCGCCGCACGGTCGCCCGCTTCACCGTCACGGTGACGGGGGCCACGCCCGTCGCCGCCACCGCCTCCGGCGTCTTCCCCGTCCAGGGCGCCTACACCTTCGGCGACGGCTTCGGCGTCAAGCGCACCGGCCACACGCACCAAGGCGTCGACGTGCTCGCTGCCGAGGGCACCCCGCTCGTCTCCCCCGTCACCGGCTCCGTCACCTTCCGCAAGGTGCAGCCGAGCGGCGCCGGGCACTACCTGATCATCCGCGATCGCAATGGCGTCGACTACGCGTTCATGCACCTCGTCGCCGGCTCGGAGCTGGTCGAGCGCGGGGACGCTGTCGAAGGCCGGGCAGGCGATCGGGAAGGTCGGCCACACCGGCGACGCCCAGGGCTCCCACCTGCACTTCGAGATGTGGCCGGGCGGCTGGTACTCGCCGGGGTCCTCCGCGGTCGACCCCATGCCGCAGCTGAAGGCCTGGGCTAGTAGCCGCTGAACGCGTCGACCTGGAGGCGCTTCGGCCCGCCCCCGAAGGTGAGGACCACGGGTCGGGGGTAGAAGCGGGACGCCCGCGGGAGGCGGACCAGGGCGGGACTGCGGAGCGCGGTCCGCGGTGCTCTGGCCAGTGCGACGAGTGCCGGCACCGGCGCCCGGCCCGCCACCAGCACGCCGTCGATCATGCCGACGCGGGCGAGGACGCGACCGCGGTCGGTGACCGCGTACAGCGGACCCTCCCGCACGAGCCGCAGCCGCGCCGTCTTCAGGCCGCGCGCCGCCCGCGCCAGCGCCGCACCGAGCACGGCCGGGCGCGCGGGGTCGAGCCGCAGCATCGGCCCGGTGGTGAGGACGGCCGCGCCGTGCAGCAACGCCGGTGTCAGCACCACCTTCGCCGCCGCCAGCCGCGCCTTCAGCGCCGCCAGCTTCAGGGCCGTCACCGGCAGCGCGCGCTCCAGCGACCGCTCCGCCGCGGCGGCGAGCGGTGCGAGGTCGGCGACGGCGAGCGCCGGACGGGCGGCCGGGACCGCGGGCCGCAGGCCAGGGCGGCGCGGTGGGAGCGGCGCGCCCTCGACCGGGATCTCCGCGGCCGCCCGCAGCTCGATGTCACTGGCACCGATCATCACCCCGGCGCCCTCGAGCGCCGCCAGCAGCGGCACCGCCCGCACCGCCGGACCGCGCGCGGCCACGATCGCCTTCAGGTCGACGTAGGCGCTGACGAAGGTCGCCGGCGGCGCGCGGTCCGGCAACACCGCGTTGAGGCGCGTGACGTCGAAGGCGTCGCTGGAGACCCGCGTGTCCAGGGCGTCCGTCAGCCCCCGCAGCGAGCCCGCCACGAGCAGCACCCGGCCGCGGACGGCGAAGGCCCAGTCGGGCTCCTGGAACAGCTTCGCGCCGCGGTACGTGCCCGCCCGGGTCGCACGGTGCGCGATGACCCGCGCCTGCGCGAACGTGTCGAGCCCGCCCGGGTCGTCCGTCGACAGGACCGCCAGCGGCGCGCCGCCCACGTGGGGCAGGCCGATCACCGCATCGTGCCCGAGTAGCCCGGCCAGCTGCTGCACGAAGACCTTGCGCCGCTCAGCGGCTCGCCGCAGCGGCGCCAGCGCCCCCGACCCCGCCAGGCGCCGCAGGCCGGGATCCTGCGGGTCCGTCCGCACGATGGCCACCACCGGCGCGCCCGTCGGGAAGTACGAGAGCGCCTCCCGTCGCGGCGAGTAGGTCGGGATGGACGGGCGCTCGGTCGCCGCGGGCACGGCGCAGCCGCTCAGCGCGAGCACCACCAGCACGAGTCCGAGACGCCCCATCCCGTATAGATCGGGCGAATCCGCCGCTACCCTGAGCCGGCTCGGCGAGATAGCTCAGTTGGTAGAGCACACGACTGAAAATCGTGGTGTCCCCGGTTCGAGTCCGGGTCTCGCCATCCTCGCAAGCGCCGCTGCAGAGGCAACGACGCTTCCATGGCCCGGTTCGCCTCGGGTGTCTCTGTCGAGGTGGATCCGGGTCACACGGGCGTCGGCGCGCGCCGGGGCTCCGGCGGCGGAAGGCGCAGGACGCGAAGGGTCCAGGCGGGCATCCACCAGTTGCAGTCGCCGAGCAGCCGCATCATCGCGGGCACGAGCAGCGCGCGGATGACGGTCGCGTCGAAGATGATGCCGGCGGCGAGGCCGATCGCCGAACTGCTTGATCTCGTAGCCCGGGCTGGTCGAGAGCACGAGGAACGCGAACATCAGGATCGAGCGCGGCGCTCGTCACGAGCTTGCCGGTGCGCGCGAGCCCGAGCTCGATCGCCTGGTCCGTGTCGCCCGTCTCGTCGTACGCCTCGCGCATGCGCGTGAGCATGAACACCTCGTAGTCCATCGAGAGGCCGAAGAGGAACGCGAAGATCATCAGCGGGATCCACGGCGATGATCGAGTCCGGTCGCCGCGACGTCCCAGATCGCCTCGGCGCCGTGGCCCTGCTGGAAGACGAAGACGACGATCGCCGAAGGCGGCGCCGAGCGAGAGCAGGTTCAGGACCACGGCCTTGAGCGGCAGCACGATCGAGCGGAACGCGCGCGTGAGCAGGATCGAGCGTGAGGAGCAGGATCACGAAGGCCAGCACGAAGGGGAAGTTGCCGTAGACCGCGTGCACGAAGTCGCGGTCGACCGCCGCGAGCTCCCGGTGCAGCGTCCCGTTCGGTTCCCTCGAGCGCACGCGTTGCTGCGGTCGATGATCTCCTGGATGCCCGGAGCCGCGCCGTCGATCGCCGGGAACGCCTCGACGAGCGAGGTCGGCCCACGGCGCCAGTCGGACGGTGCGCTCGCACCGATCACGCCGGGAACGGCGCGCAGCCTGGCGGCGATCCGTCGCCGCGTCGCCGCCGTTCTCGACGAGCACGTGGAGCGGCTTCATCACGCCCGGGGTGATGCCGGCGTCGGCGAGCATCTGGCGCCCGGCGATCGCCGTGCCGGTGCCCGGGAAGTTCTTCAGCTGCGCCTCGCTGGGTTGAGCTGCGTCCCAGCCCGGCGAGCAGGGCGACGATCGCCACGCCGACGGCCGCGACCGCGACGGGCCGGCGGAGGACGAAGCGCGCCCAGCGGCCCCAGGCGCCGTCCTCGGGATGGCCGCGGTCGACGAGGCGCCGCGGCATCACGCGGACGCTGTTGATCCGCGTCCCGAGCACGGCCAGCATCGCCGGCAGCAGCGTGATCGCGGCAGCACCGAGACGGCCGGGATCAGCATCCCGCCGATGCCCGATCGAGCGGATGAACGGCAGCGGCAGCGATGACCAGGCTGAGCAGGCCGATCGCGACGGTCGAGCCGGAGACGATCACCGAGCGGCCGGCGTGGGTCATCGTCTCGACGAGCGCGGTCTCGACGTCGTTGCCCTCGCCGCAGCTCGTCGCGGAAGCGGAAGATCATCAGCAGCGCGTAGTCGATCGCGACGCCGAGCCCGACGAGCGCGATCAGGAACTGCACGATGATCGAGACGTCGGTGACGTACGTCAGCACCCAGACCAGCGTGAACGTGTTCAGGATCGCCGCGATCGCGACGCGCGAGCGGCATCAGCACCGCCGGCAGCGTGCCGAAGACGAAGAGCAGGATCACGAGCGCGCCGAGGCCGCCGATCAGCGCCTCGACGCAGCACGCCGGAGCCGGCCTGCGTGCCCTTCGTGCTCGCCTCGTCGAGCGCGTCGCGGCCGGTGACGTGACCGCGATGCCGGGCGGCAGCCCGGCTGCGGCGGCGCTGCGCATCGCCGCGGCGCCGCTCGAACGGTCGAGCCCGCCGCGGCCGGCCGGATAGACCTCCACGAAGGTCGTGTGCCGGTCGCGCGAGACGTACATCGCGTCGCCGGTCGAGAAGTACGAACTGGTGAGGGCACCGGGCGCGGTGGCGGCGGCGCGTCCAGCGCCGCTCGATCGGCTTGCTCTTCGTCGCGTCGCCGTTCGTGTGGAAGACGACGGCGCTCGGGGGGCGGTCGCCGGTCCCGAGCGTGCGCAGCGTCCGCTGGCTCGCCTCGTAGGCCGGTTGACCCGGCACCGCGAGGCTCTGGTACCAGCGCGTGGAGAGCTGCCCGGCGGCGAACCCGCCGAACAGCGTGAGGACGATCCATGTGCCGATGACCGAGCGGCGGTGCCGAGCGATGAAGTGGGCGAGCCGGGCGAGACGATGTGTTCCCATGGGAAGACCCTCTGGGGCCGCGCCGCCGGCCGCAAGCGTTGGTGCCGTTTCCGGGAACTCAGGCCTGCGCGCGCACGTGCATCTTCTGCCCGCGCGCGCCGTGCACGCTCAGGATCTCCACGGGCTCGTCGCCCGCCGGCCCGAACCAGTGGGGCTGGCTCGTGTCGAACTCGGCGACCTCGCCGGGGCCCATGGTGATGTCGTGCTCGCCGAGCACCAGGCGCATCCGGCCGGAGAGCACATACAGCCACTCGTAGCCGGCGTGGACGCGCAGGGTGCGCTCGCGCTCCGGCGGGATGATGACCTTCCAGACCGCGAGTCCACTGGACTGCTGGGTGAGCGGGAAGACCATGCGGCCGTTGCGGCGCCGGGGTTTGAAGCGCACGCGCGGATCGCCGACCTCCGGCGCGCCGACCAACTCGTCCAACGGCACCTGGTAGGCGTCGGCGAGCGGCAGCAGCAGGTCCAGGCTCGCCTTGCGCTGCCCGCTCTCCAGGCGGGAGAGCGTGCTCTTCGAGATGCCCGTCTTCGCCGCGAGCGCGGTGAGGGTGACCTCGCGGCGCTTGCGCAGTCGCTTCAGGCGAGGGCCGACCTCGGCGAGCACGCTGGGGATCGCGGACGCATCCTCCACGCCGGCCACGCTAATGCGCGCATCCCGGAAACGGCAACGAATCTTGACCACGACTCGCTGCCACCGCAGGATCGAAGCCATGACGAGCTCGACCTACGACGTAGCGGTGATCGGCGGTGGCGCCGCCGGCCTCAGCGCAGCCCTCGTGCTCGGCCGGGCCCGGCGCCAGGTCGCGGTCGTCGACGCAGGCGCGCCGCGCAACGCACCTGCTGCGCACATGCACGGCTTCCTCTCCCGCGACGGCACGCCGCCCGCCGAGCTGCTGGCCCAGGGGCGCGCCGAGGCCCGCCGCTATGACGTCCAGCTCCTCGACGCGACCGTCGACACGATCACGCCGGGCTTCGTCCTCGGCCTCTCCGACGGACGCCTCCTGAGCGCGCGGACCGTGCTGCTCGCGACGGGCGCGGCCGACGCGCTCCCGGACATCGACGGCGCTCGAGAGCGCTGGGGGCGGGACTTCCTGCACTGCCCCTATTGCCACGGCTGGGAGGTTCGCGACCAGCCCCTCGGAGTTCTCGGTCTCGACGCCGGTTCGCCCGGCTACGCGCACCTCATCCGCCAGTGGAGCGATGACGTCGTCTACTTCTCCCACACCCACCCGATCAGTGCCGAGGACCGCGCGGGCCTGGCGGCGCACGGCATCGACGTGGCCGACGGTCGCGTCACCGCCTTCGACGTCCGCGAGGATCGCCTGCGCGCCGTCCATCTCGCTGACGGCCGCGCGATTGCCCGGGCGGCGGTCTTCATGCGGCCGGACCTCCGACCGAACGCGAGCGGGCTGATCGCCGCGCTCGGGGTCGAGGTGGACCACCTGGGCTTCCCCTGCGCCGACGCCGCCGGTCAGAGCAGCGTCCGCGGCCTCTACGTGGCCGGCAACGCCACCAACCCTCGCGCCCAGGTGATCACCGCGGCCGGCGAAGGATCAGCCGCCGCCATCGCCATCAACGCCCACCTCGTCGAAACCGACCTCGAGAAGGAGTTCCAATGAGCACCCCGATCCCACCCGCCAGGCCGTCGCCGCCCACCCAGCACCAGCTCGCGCTGATGATCTGGCTGTGCGTCTTCCCCACGCTCACCGCGATCAACCTGGTCTTCAGCGACTGGCTGCGCCCGCTGCCGACCGTGCTTCGCACCCTCGTCCTCGCGAGCGCAGCCGTCCCGATCGTCATCTACGCGCTCATGCCGCAGCTGCATCGCCTCCGCGCGCGACTCCTCACCCGCCAAGGCGGGGAGCGCTGACCGCAGGGCACCGCCGGGGCACCGGACCACTCCGGACGACCACCCCTGGTTCGGAGTCCGGGTCTCGCCGTCGGGCCGGGTCAGGTCAGCACCGGACGGTGACGCGTAGGAAGGTCGCGGGGATGGCTGTCCCGTCCTCGCTGGTGTTCTGCTCGCGGAAGAGCGTGTCGAGGTCCCGCCGGAGGTCCGCCTCGCGGCCGTCGGCGGCAGCGGCGGCGAAGGCGTTCATCGTGGGCCCGTAGTACTCGGTGAACCGCTCGACCAGGTCGGCCGGCGGGCCGGGCAGGCGGAAGGTGAAGGTGTCCTCCTCGCAACGAGATGTCCTCGGTCGGCACCCCCGCCGCCTCGAACCGCTCGACGACGTGGTCCTCGACGCCCCAGAGTCATCGGGCTGACGAAGCCCTCGGGGGGCGGCGGCGAGTAGGCGGCGCTGATCTTGAGGATCTGCGCGACCAGGGTGGGGTCGCCGGGGATCCAGTTGCCCATCACGATCGCGCCCGCCGGGTCGGGTCACGCGCACGATCTCCGCGCCACGTCGACCGGCCTCGGGGCGAACATCGCGCCGAAGATGCTCATGACGAGGTCGAACCGGTCGTCCTCGAGGTCGCGCAGATCGGAGGCGTCGCCCTCCTGGAAGCGGCAGTTGCCCAGGCCGTGCTCGCGGGCGCGGGCGTTGCCCGCCGCGACCAGGTTCGCGGCGATGTCCACACCGAGCACGTCGGCCCCGAGCTGCGCGGCCGGGATCGCCGTCGTCCCGTCGCCGCAGCCGACGTCGAGCACCTCCATCCCCGAGCGCACGCCGAGCCGGCCGACGAGCTCCTCACCGCTCTCGCGCATGCTGGCGGCGACCTGCGTGAAGTCGCCCTTCTCCCACAACATCTTGTTGGGGTTCATGACAGCCCTCCTATGGCGATCGGGGTCCGGCTCGGGCCGGGGTCCTGAGCGAGCCGGCTGAGGCGCTCGAGTGCCGGCCCGACGTTGGCCGCGTACCGGCGCGCGGCATCCTGCACGGCCGGTTCGTGGAGATGGTCGGGCAGCGCGGCGAGCAGGTTGAGGCGGCTCCGCGCGATCCACGCCGAGACCTCGCGGTCGCTTCTCCAGCGCGCGGTCGCCGCCCAGGTGCGGGCCGTCATCCCCGGCCAGTCGCCGATGCTCGACGGATATGGGTTCGGCGGGCAGAGCCGGTTGCGGTCGGTGTCCTCGCCGCCGCGCGCCTCGACGAATCCGACGAGCGCCGCGTTGAAGGTCGGAGACAGCTGGCGGATCATCTGCAGCACGATGCGGCCCGGCTGGAAGATCGGCTGCGCGGGGGCGTCGTTGAGCCCGTGCGCCGTGCAGTCGACGTGGACGGTGCCCGGCCGCGAGGACATCTCGCCGCGCTCCATGACGATGCGGTCCGCAGTGATGCGGCGCACCCGCCCGAGCCGGACGACGTCGTCGATCCGGCGCAGGGCTTCGACCTCGTCCGCGCTCAGCAGCGTGCCGCGGAACATCTCGGCGGGCTCCGAGGGGTCCAGGCGGATCAGCCGGCCGGTGTCCTCGAGCCGGTCCAGCAGGCCTTCGAAGTCGTCGGCCTCCGCAGCGGCTTCGGCGTCGAGCGCGAGCCCCTCGATGTTCGCGCCGATCTGCGCCAGCGGCTGGAACTGCGCGCGGTCCCAGAACCAGGCGTCGCGCGGGCGGACCCAGCGGATCCGGTCCTGGCCGACACCGTGGTCGAGCAGCCAGAGGCACGCGTCGATCGCGGTCTTGCCCGCGCCCAGGACCGCGTAGGTCGCGCTCGGCTCCAGGACCTCGGGCAGGTGGTTGACCGGGACCACCCGCGCGCCAGGGTCGGCCGTGAAGGTCGGCCGGTGCGTCGCGGGCACCGATGCCTCCAGATAGCGGGCGTCGACGACCCGCCGCCGGACCTCGACGCTGCGCAGCTCACCGCTGTGGAGGTCACGCAGGACCTCCATCCCGTCCTCGGCGCCGAGATGCTCATGGACGCCGAGGAAGCGGACCTTCCCGGTCGACGCCAGCCGCTCCGCCACCGCGTCGAAGTAGGCACGGACCTCAGGGCCCGTCGCGCGCTCGTAGAAGCCGTCCTCGTCGATGCGATCCTCGCCGAGCGCCAGCGAGTCGACCCCGTAGTACGCAGACGGGGAGTGCAGGCGGACGAACGGATAGGCGTCGCCCCAGTGACCACCGACGCCGTCACGGCGGTCCACGATCGTCACCTCGACGTCGGCGCGCGCGACGAGGGCGTCGACGAAGGACAACCCGCTGGCTCCCGCGCCCACGACGAGGTAGTCGGTCCGCATCGCTCCGTGGCCGCCGGGAGTCACCTTGACGCGAAAATAGCACGACCGTGCTTCTATCCTCAAGTCCATGGTCCTGGACACACACGCCGGCACCAAAGGTGAGCGCACGCGCTCGGTGGTCCTCACGGAGGCGGCACGCCTCGCCACGCTCGTCGGTCTCGACGGCCTCTCCATCGGTGGGCTCGCCCGCGCGGCCGGGATGAGCAAGAGCGGGGTGTACGCGCACTTCGGCTCCAAGCAGGACCTGCAACTGGCGACGATCGAGAGCGCCCGCGCCACCTTCACCGAGGAGGTGCTCCGGCCCGCGCTGGCCGCACCCAGAGGCATCCCGCGCCTGCTGGCAGCGTGCGACGAGTTCCTCTCGCACGTCGAGCGCCGCGTGTTCCCGGGAGGCTGCTTCTTCTCGGCCGCGGCCGTCGACGTCGCGTCCTGGCCGGGCCCCGTCCGCGACGCGATCTCAACCCAGCGCGCCGAGTGGCTCGCCGTCCTCGAGCGACTGGCGCGCGAGGCTCAGGAGCTCGGCGAGCTCGACCCCGGTGAAGATCCGGCCCAGCTGGCCTTCGAGCTGCAGGCCGTGACCGCTTCCGCCAACACCACGTTCACCCTGGAGGGCGACCCGGCGGTCCTCGAGCGGGCCCGTACCGCGACGCGGAAGCTCTGCGGCGTTCCCGCCGTCACGCTCCGAGATGAGCGGCGAGGTCGGCGATGACCTCGCGCGCGTCGTCCTCGATGCCGTGGATGAAGGTGGACTTGCGCCGCCGCAGCACGGGCAGGCCGAGCGCGTAGAGGCCCGGGGCTCTCGACCGTCCCCCCGTCGTGGCGGAGCCGGCCCTTGCGCGTCGAGCACCGGCACGTCGAGCCAGCCGTAGTCGGGCCGGAAGCCGGTCGCCCAGATGATCGTGCGGATCTCGCCGCTGCGCAGGTCGATCTGCCAGCGCGGTGACGTCGGCACCTCCGTCGGGGGCGGCGGCGCGTCGACCGGTGCGTCGACGCCCGGCGGCCGCGGCCCACGCGTCGAAGCCGGCGAGCATGCGCTGCTGCTTGAGGTCGGCGAGCGCGATGACGTTGCGCAGGCCGCCGGAGAACAGCGCCTTGCCGTCGCGGACGGACGCCCAGCGCCCGACGAGCTCGACGCCCGCGGCCGTCAGCGCGTTGAGGTCGAGCGTCGCCCGATCGGGCGTGCCCGAGCAGCTGCGGCGAGGGGAGGCTGCGCGCGCGGGTGATGTCGTCGATCGCGTCGTAGCGCTCGTCCCAGACGCCGGAGGCGTCCATCCACCACAGGACGTCGCGGCCGCGGTAGGTGCGCGGCATCCGCACGTGCTCGCCGACCGAGAGGACGACCGGGCGCCCGGAGCGCTGCACCTCGGCGGCGATCTGCACGCCGGTGGCGGACGCGCCGACGACGAGCACGCCACCGTCCGCGAGCGCCTCTGGGCGGTCGTAGGCGAAGGGCGTGAGCTGCTCGACATCCGCCGGCACGGCCTCGGCCAGCGCCGGGACGCTCGGCCGGTTGGCCGCGCCGCTGGCGATCACGACCGCGCGGGCGGCGATCTCGCCCTGATCGGTGGTGACCCGGTAGCCGCCCTCGCTCCGCGCGCACGGACGTCACCGTCGTGCCGCGTGCTGCACGGGCGCGGCGGTCGCCTCCCGAAGCGCACGATGACGTCGGCGACCTCGTCCGCCGACATGTAGCCGTCGGGGTCGTCGCCCGCGTACGGCGCGCCGGGCAGGCGGGTCAGCCAGTTGGGCGTGAGCAGGCGCAGCGAGTCCCAGCGCTCATGGCGCCAGGAGTTCGCCACCTCGCCCCGCTCGAGCACGACGTGCTCGAGGGAGCGCTCGCTGAGGAAGTGGCTCGCGGCGAGGCCGGCGTGCCCGGCCCCGATGACCGCGACGGGCAGGCGCCCGCTGCCGTTAGTTGACGGCGACAGTGACTTCAGTCGGGTTCGTCAGGGCGTCGAACACCGCGGAGCGCTTCTGGGACTGGGCGACGAGCGCCTCGATGTCCTCCGGCGACGCGTCCGCGTCGATGTTGAAGCTCACCTTGATGTCGTTGAAGCCGTTGCGGACGTCGCTGTCGGCGCCGAGGATGCCGCGGATGTCGTGGTTGCCCTCGACCGTCGCCTCGACGGAGTTCAGCTGGATGCCGCGGTTCTGCGCCACCGACGCGACGCCGGCGGTCAGGCAGCTGGTCAGGCCGACCAGCAGGTACTCGATCGGCGTGATGCCGTTGTCGGAGGCCGCGAACGTCTCGGGGTGATCGGCGTCGAAGGTCCGCGCTTCCGCGTGGGTCTGCTCCTCGCCGAGGCCGAAGTAGTTCTGGATGGTCGTCGTGCTGTGCACGCCGTGCTGCCACTTCGACGTCGCGCGCCACTGGAACTGCGCCGCTTCAGGGCGTTTCCTGGACGGCGCCGCGCGCGCCCAGCAGATGCTCGACGTTGACGCCGTTGTCAATCGTGGTGCTCATCGCTTGCCTCCGGACATAAGCTTGATTCTCGACAGGGTTTCACGAGAATACATGCACGTCATCACCCGCCATAAAGAACTTCCCGACCCCGTCGCCCTCGACTGCGGGCGCGAGCTGCACCCGGTCACCGTCGCCTACGAGACCTACGGGACGCTCGCCCCGGAGCGCGACAACGTCATCCTGGTCTGCCACGCCCTCAGCGGCGACGCCCACGCCGCCGGCTACTCGGAGGCGGCCGCCGCGCGCAGCACCCGGGACGGCTTCGCCGCCGACGAACGCGACGGCGACACGGGCAAGGGCCTCGGCTGGTGGGACGGGATGATCGGGCCGGGCAAGGCCTTCGACACCGACCGCTACTTCGTCGTCTCCACCAACCTGCTCGGCGGCTGCGGCGGGACGACCGGCCCGTCGTCGATCGATCCGGAGACCGGCAAGGCCTACGGCGCCGACTTCCCGGTGATCACGGTGGCGGACATGGTCAGGACCGAGCGGGCCTTCCTGGACGCGCTCGGCATCGACCGGCTCGCCGCGGTCGCCGGGCGGATCGCTGGGCGGGATGCAGGCGTTCGAGTGGGCGATCCAGTACCCCGACCAGGTCGACGCCGTCGTCGCGATCGCCAGCACGCACGCGCTGCAGCCCCAGGGCGTGGCCTGGAACGCGATCGCCCGCGAGGCGATCATGCGCGACCCGGCCTGGCGCGACGGCCGCTACGCCGACGGGGACGACACACCCGATGCGGGGATGGGCATCGCGCGCATGATCGGGCACATCACCTATCTCTCGGGCGACGCGCTCGAGGACAAGTTCGGCCGCCGCCTGCAGTTCTCCGACGACATCCGCTACACGATCACCGAGCCGGAGTTCGAGGTCGAGAGCTACCTTCGCCACCAGGCGGACTCGTTCGTCCAGCGCTTCGACGCGAACACCTACCTCTACATGTCCCGGGCCCTCAGCTACTTCGATCTCGCGCGCGAGCACGGCGGCGGCTCGCTGACCCGCGCCCTCGAGGGCATCAAGGCGCGTGTGCTGCTGATCGCCTTCAGCTCGGACTGGCTGTATCCGCCGGCGGGCTCGCACGACATCGAGGCGGCGCTCGACGAGCTCGGCAAGCCGGTCGAGTGCCACGTCATCGACGCGCCCTACGGCCACGACTGCTTCCTGCTCGAGGAGGCGCGCCAGACACCCATCATCCGCCGGTTCCTCCAGGAGGCCGCATGACCGCCGACGACGACCGCGAGTTCGGCTTCGAGACGCGCCAGCTCCACGCGGGCCAGCGCCCCGATCCCAACACGGGCGCCCGGGCGGTGCCGATCTTCCAGACCACGAGCTACGTCTTCGAGGACCCCGAGTCCGCGGCGGCCTACTTCAACCTGCAGGAGTACGGGAACACGTACTCGCGGATCATGAACCCGACCGTCGCGGTGTTCGAGGAGCGCATCGCGAGCCTCGAGGGCGGCGCCGGCGCGGTGGCGTTCGCGAGCGGGATCGCCGCGCAGGCGGCCGCGCTCTTCACCCTCCTGGAGCCCGGGGACCACGTCGTCTCCTCCGCCGCGCTCTACGGCGGGTCGATCAACCAGTTCAAGCACCTGTTCCGCAAGATGAACGTGGAGCTGACCTGGGTCGACCCCGACGACCCGGAGGCCTGGCGCGGCGCGGTGCAGCCGAACACGAAGGCGTTCTTCGGCGAGACCATCGGCAACCCGGGCGGCAACGTGCTCGACATCGAGACGGTCGCCGGCATCGCCCACGAGCACGACCTCCCGCTGATCGTCGACAACACGTTCGCGACGCCGTACCTGTGCCGCCCGATCGAGTGGGGCGCCGACATCGTCATCCACTCGGCGACCAAGTTCATCGGCGGGCACGGGACGAGCATCGGCGGCGTCGTCGTCGAGTCCGGCGAGTTCGACTGGTCCAACGGCCGCTTCCCCGTGATCGCCGACCCCTCCCCCGCCTACCACGGCCTGCAGTTCCACGAGACCTTCGGGATGTACGGCTACCTGATGAAGCTGCGCGCGGAGACCCTGCGCGACCTCGGCGGCGCGCTGTCCCCGTTCAACGCGTTCCTGTTCCTGCAGGGCGTCGAGACGCTGTCGCTGCGCATGGACCGCCACGTCGCACAACGCGCAGAAGGTCGCCGAGTTCCTCGACGGCCACGAGAAGGCGTCGCGGATCACCTACGCGGGGCTGGCGGACAACCCCAACCACGCGCTCGCGCAGAAGTACCTGCCGCGCGGGGCGGGGGCGATCTTCTCCTTCGAATGCGCGGGCGGTCGCGAGGGCGGCCAGGACCTGATCCGCAACGTGACGCTGTGGTCGCACCTCGCGAACGTCGGCGACGCCAAGAGCCTGATCATCCACCCCGCGAGCACGACCCACCGCCAGCTCTCCGACGAGGAGCTGGCCGGCGCCGGCATCGGGCCCGGGCACCATCCGGCTGTCGGTGGGTACGGAGTCGGTGGACGACCTCATCTGGGATCTCGAGCGAGCGCTGGAGGCGTCGTCATGACCGTTGCCCATCAGGACCCGGAGACGATCCAGCGCGTGCTGCAGCACCGCGAAGACGATCGCGGTCGTCGGCCTCTCCGGGAACCAGCTGCGGGCCAGCAACTTCGTCGGCTTCTACCTCAAGCGCCACGGCTACACCATGATCCCGGTCAACCCGCGGGAGTCCGAGATCCTCGGGGAGAAGAGCTACCCGAGCCTCGCCGACATCCCGGAACACGTCGACATCGTCAACGTCTTCCGCGCGCCCGACGCGGTCCCGGACATCGCCCGCGAGGCCGTCGCGATCGGCGCCGGCGCGCTCTGGTGCCAGTTCGGCGTGATCAACGAGGAGGGCAACCGGATCGCGGAGGAGGGCGGCCTCGATCTCGTCGTTGACCGCTGCCTGAAGATCGAGCACGCCCGCTACGTGGGCCGCATGCACTGGCTCGGCTTCAACACGTCGCGCATCACCTCCGTGCGCGGCGGGCTGCAGTAGTGGGGATCCGGGACCGGCTGACAGCGGCCAAGCGGTACGTGTGGTCGCCGATCACCGTCACCATGCTGGGGCAGGACTCAGACCCGGTCGTACGAGCCGGGCACACCGCGCGGGTGATCGTGCTGATCGAGGGCGAGGCGGACGACACGGCTGAGCGCATCGAGGTCCGGCTCGAGCTCAACGAGTTCAAGACCTGGTCGCTGGGCGAGGTGCCGCTGACGGCGGGCCGGCACGAGCTGGACCTCCTCATCCCGGCGGAGGCGCCGCCGACCTCCCGGTGGACGACCTACTTCTGGCAGAGCGAGCTGCACCGCAGCAAGGGCATCTCGCCGAAAGCCCTGTGCCCGGTCCGGGTGATCGGCCATCCCGAGCACGTCTTCTGGCCCGCGGGTCCGCGCTCCGGCGGAGACGGCGGCGAGCTGTCCCTCGAGCGCGAGACCGTGAACGCCGGCGAGGTCGTCTCGGGCTTCGCGCCCGGTGCCGAGAAGGTCGAGGCGGGCTCCCTGCTCGACCTCCCGGAGGGGACCGCGGACGCCCCTGTGCAGACGCAGCGCTTCGAGCCGTTCGCCGAGGCACGACCGGGAGACGACGGCGCGTTCCGGCTCGAGATCCCGGCCGACGCGCAGCCGACGCTCTTCAACGGCGACCGGACCAGGGTCACCTGGGAGGTCCGTGCGACCTTCGCGACCGGATCGGCGTGGCGGCGGTTCGCGGTGCTGGATCCCGAGGGCCGGTCGGACGTGCCCGAGCGGGAGGCCGGCGCGCTGATCGACCTCTTCACCACGACGCGCTAGCGCGCGCCGAACATCGGCTCGAGGACGGCCGCGACCTCGATGTCGCCGTCGACGCGGCACCGGCCCTGGGCCATCGAGACGACCGGGTCCTGCTCGCCGGCGATGACGCGGACCCAGTCGGCGAGCCCGAAGTGGATCGTCACCGCGGCGTCCAGCGGGGCCGGCTCGACGACCCGGGCCGTCCTGCCGTCCACCTCGATCGCCCAGCGCCACGGCGCGTCGGGGGCCTCGACGGAGAACGGCTCGAGCTCGTAGGCGATCACGCCCTCGAACCCGTAGGCGTAGGCGGGCTGGAAGCCGCGCGCCATGGCACGCAGGAGCGAGCGTTGACGGCGCGGGGCCAGGAAGCGCTCCTCGAGCGCGCGGTCGTCGAGCTTGCGGACCATGGCCGCCAGCGCCAGGCGCGTCGAGCGGGCGGTCAGGGCGCGCAGGGGCCGGCGGCTCGGTCCGGGAGCGATGACCGTCGCCAGCGGCTGACCGGCGAGCTCCGCGCGCACCTCCTCGAGCTGCCGGCGCAGCCCCTCGAGGCCGAACTCATCGACCAGGCGGTCGGCCTCCGCGAGCGTGCGTCGGGCGGCCTCGCCGTCGCTCGGCTCCCCGCTGCGATGCAGGGCCTGCGCCAGGACGATCCGGCTCCACGCGCTCCCCCAGACGATGCCGAGGGCGTCGGTGCGCTCCACCGCCGCATGGAGCTCCACGACCGCCTGTTGCACCCGGCCCGCGACGAGGTCCAGCCATCCGATCGCGAACTCGGGCACGTGGCCCCCACTCGGGGCGGGGGCCGGCACGAGGAGGTGACCGCGCAGGCGCTCGAGCTCGGGAAGCAGGCGTTCACCGGCCTCGCGGTGGCCGGTGGCCGCGGCGGCGTAGGCGAGCATCATCACCGCGTAGGGCCGATGCCCGTCGGCGCGCCGGAGGAGCTCCGCGTCACCGCCGAGGATCTCGTCGAGGCCGGCCCACGCCTCCTCGTGCTCGCCGTTGAGGGCGAGCATCTGCAGGAGGCCGCAGCGCGCAGGGTCCACGGGCTGGCGGCGACCATGCTGCGCAACACACCGACCGTGCGCCCAGGTCGCCGCCCGTGAACTGCATCCGGGTCGACCTGGGTGAGCAGCGTGACGTGGCCTGCAGATCGGGGCGCAACTGGCTGAGCCCCGCGCTCGCCTGCGCCACGAGCGCGATGTGCCCGTCGGCGTCGCCGTCGTCGAGCAGCTTCTGGCCGATGAGCATCTGCGCCTCGCAGACGTAGCGCGGCGAACCCATGCGCTCGGCGAGGCCCGTCGCCGATTCCAACAGCGCGTCGCGCCGCTCGATGTCGCCCATCACGTAGGCGGCATGGGCGCTCCACGTGTAGCCCCGCATCAGCCAGGGCCCGTCCGGCAGCACGTCGATGCGCGCCGAGCACGGCCTGGTTGAGCTCCGTGGTCTTGTGGATGTAGCCCGCGATCGGGTCGTCGTTGCGGCCGAACTGCGCGACGAACCTCGCCATGGCCACGATGACCTCCACCTCCGGCCCCTCGAGCCGTGGAACGGCCGCCTCCAGGCGGCGGACGAGCGGGTCGCGATCCATGTCGTCGCCGGCGAGCGCGCCGTTGTAGAGGATGCGGAAGATGAGCCCGAGCTCGACGCGGGGCGCCCGGTCGCCGATCGCCTCGAGGGCCTCGAGCAGCAACGCGAGCGTCTGCGGGTCGTCGCCGCCCGCCTCCCACGCGAAGCCGGCCTCGCCCCCGGCGAACCCGATCGCGGCGCGCGCGAGCAGGAGCGGGTCGTCCGCTCTCGCGGGCGGCTTCGGCCGCGGCTGAGTAGGCGACCCGGCCGAGGCGGAGGTTGGCGGCCAGAGGTGCTGGTCGCCGACCGCCAGCAGCAGCTCTCCCGGTCGACGTGCACGTCCGGAAGCAGCGCGACCGCGGCCTGGAGGTGCCCCGCGGCCGCCTTCATGGTCGTGCTCGGTGGCGGCGAGCTCGGCCGCCTTCCGGTGGGCGAGCACGGCCGGCCCGGGCCCGGTGAGCGGGGCGGCCTGGGCGCGGTGGCGGGCGAGCTCGGCGGGCTCCGCCTCCGGGTCGGCGGCCAGCGCCTCGGCGATGGCGTGGTGCAGCCGGGCGGCCGGCACGGGCTCGAGCATGTCGGCGAAGGCCTCGCGCACGAGCGCGTGCGGGAAGGCGACGGCGGGCTCGATCGTCGGCGCCTCGTCGACGAGCCGCTCCGCCACCGCCTGCGCGACGGCCCGCGCGGCGGCGGCCGGGTCGAGGCCGGACGCGGTGGCGGTCAGCGCGACGGGGGCGGTGGGCCCGATCGCGGCGGCGGTGACGAGGAAGCGCTCCGTCTCGGCGTCCAGTCGCGCGAGCCGCTCGTCGACCAGGCCGGCCACCGCCTCGGGGACGCGCGCGCCGTCGAGCGCCTCCTCGCGCAGGTCGCCGCGCTCGTCGAGGTCCTGGGCGAGCTCGCCGGCGAAGAAGGGGTTCCCGTTCGTCCGCTTCAGCAGCCGCTGCGCGAGCCGGGGCGTGATCGAGCGACCGAGGCGGGCCGACACCAGGGCGGCGATCCCGCCGGCGCCCAACCCCGTGAGCTTCACCTCACGCAGCTCCCGGGTCCGGCGCAGGTCGGCGAGGGCGCGGGACACGACGTGCCCGCGGCCGAGCTCGCGCTCGCGGGCGGTCACGACGAGGGCGAGGCGTGACGCGGGCGAGCGCTCGAGGATCTCGACGAGCACCTGCGCGGAGGCGGGGTCGCACCAGTGCGCGTCGTCGAGCACCAGGCACAGCGGCCGGCCCGCCGCGGCGTGCGTGAGCGCCGCTCCGACGCCGCGCAGCAACCGATACCGCGCGCCCTCCGCCTCCGTGACCGGCGGCCGGTCCGGGGCGACGTCGGCGAGCTCGGGCACGAGCGCGGCCAGCTCGGGCCCGGCGGCCGCCGCCAGCGCCGCGCGGTCGGACGACAGCGCCAGCTCGCTGATGGCCCGGACCCACGGCGCGAACGCCACCGCGGCTTCCGGCGGGCAGCGCGCGAGGACGACGAGCGCGCCGTTCGCCTGCGCTTCCGCCGCCGCGCTCGCCGCGAGCCGGGTCTTGCCGATCCCAGGTTCGCCGAGCAGCAGCAGGGTCGCGCGCGGCTCCGTGAACGCGATCGCCTCCCGGACCGCGACCAGCTCCTCCTCGCGACCGACGAGCGGTTGGTTCGCGTACGCCGCGAGCACCTGCGGGAGCGGCGTCGTCCCCCTCGTCGCCACCGGTGCCGCGGTCGCCTCGGGGAGGGCGACCTCGCGCCAGAGCAGGGCGGCGGCGGGCACCGGGGCCGTGATGCCCTTCAGCGCGTAGGGCCGGGCGTCCGCGAAGCGCACACCGTCGCGCGACGCGGCCAGCGTGCGGACGAGGTCCTGGACGAGCACCTCCCCCGTCTGCGCCGCGCCGCAGAGCCGGGCCGCGATCACCACGGCCATCCCGTGCAGGTCGTCCCCGTCGGCGATCGGCTCACCGGCGCTGATGCCCACCCGGGCGGCGAAGCCGATGCCGCCGTGCGCCGCGTCGAGGCGCTCCACCGCGGCCTGGATCGCCGCCGCCGCGCGCAGGGCGGCGAGCGCGCTGGAGAAGGTCGCCATCGCGCCGTCGCCCGATGAACTTCACCACCCGGCCGTCCCCGTCCGCGGTGACCGCGGCGGCGATGTCGTCGTGGTGCGCCTTGCGCAGGCGATCCATCCGGTCGTCCCCGAGCCGCGCGAGCATCGCGGTCGAGTCGACCAGGTCGCTGAACAGGAGGATCGCCACCCCGGCCAAGGGAGCATCCTCACACACACGCGGGGTCGCGGTCGATACGATCCGCACCAGGCGACCGGGGAGGGTGGACCAGATGGATCAGGCTCGATTGAAGGAGATCCCGCTATTCGCGGATCTCAAGGACGAGGACGTGCAGGTGATCGCGACGTTCGCGGAGGAGAAGAGCGTCGGCGACGGCGAGGTCCTCGTGCGCGAGGGCGACTTCTCGTACGACCTGATCGCCATCGAGGAGGGCTCGGCCACCGTGTCGCGGGACGGGTCGGAGATCGCGACCCTCGGGCCCGGCGACTACTTCGGCGAGGTCGGCGTGCTGCGCAACGAGATGCGCGCCGCGACCGTCACGGCCAGCTCCGGCATGCGGCTGCTCGTGCTCGACACGTTCGCCGTCAAGCGCCTGCGCAACATGGGCGGCGTCATGGAGGCGATCGAGAAGACGATCGCCGCCCGCGCCGGCTAGCGCAACGATGACCTGACCTCGCAGGAGGTTTGTCCTTGACACGGACAAACCTCTGGACGAGACTGCCCGCATGACCGGCGTCGGCTCGCTCGAGGCACTGCGCCGGACCAACCGCGCGCGCATCGTCGCCGAGCTGAGCGCCCGCGGGGAGGCGAGCCGCGGGGAGCTGATCGAGGCGACGGGCCTCGCCCGCACGACCGTGTCGAGCCTGATCGGGGACCTGCTCCACGAGGGCGTGGTCATCGAGCGCGGCGCCGATGCGCAGCGGCTCGGGCGGCGGCCGGCCGGCCGTGGTGCTGGCCATCGATCCGACGTCCGGTGCCTTCGCGGGCATCGACCTCGGGCACGACGGCGTGCGGGTGGTCGCGGTCGACCGGGCCGGGCGCCGGCTCGGGGCCAGGTACCGCGCGGTCGACGTCGACCTCGGGAAGTCGGAGGCGCTGCGAGGTGATCGGCGACCTCACCCAGGAGCTGCTCGACGAGCACGACATCGTCCGGCTCATCGGCATCGGCGCCGCCGTGGCCGCGCCGCTGCATCCCCGGCGGCAAGCTCGCCTCCAGCGCGATCCTCACCGACTGGGAGGCCGACGTCGGCGCCGCGCTGCGGACGCGCCTGCGCACCCCCGTCACCGTCGGCAACGACGCGAACCTCGGCGCGCTGGCCGAGGTCACCTTCGGCGCGGGCGCCGGCGCGCGCGACGTCCTCTACGTGATGCTGTCGGCCGGCATCGGCGTCGGGATGATCCTGCACGGCCGCCTCTACGAGGGCCACAGCGGGACCGCCGGCGAGCTCGGGCACGTGACCGTCGAGCCGGGCGGCGCGCTGCTGCCGCTGCGGCGCGCGCGGCTGCCTGGAGACGGTCGCCGGGACGCAGGCGCTGCTGCACGCCACCGGCGCCGCCGAGTTGCCTCGACGCGCTGCTGGACCGGCTCGCGGGCGGCGACCGCTCCGCCCAGCGCGCCGTCGACGCGGCCGGCACGCACGTCGGCGCGTCCGTCGCCGCCCTCTGCCGCGTCCTCGACCCCGCGATGGTCGTCATCGGCGGCGACCTCGCCGCGCGCCGGCGAGGCCCTCCTCTCCCCCATCCGCATCGCGTTCGCCGAGTGGGAACGGCCGCCCGAGCTCGTCCTCGGCACGCTCGGCCCCGAGGCGGAGGCGCTCGGCGCCGCCGCCGCCGCGATGCGCACCTCAGCCACCATCACCCAGGAGCACCACCAATGACCGCCAAGCACCGCTTCACCTTCGGCCTCTGGACCGTCGGCAACCCCGGCCGCGACCCGTTCGGGGAGCCGACGCGCGCGCCGGTCGACCCCGTCGACAGCGTCCGCAAGCTCGCGGAGCTCGGCGCCTCCGGCGTCTCGCTGCACGACGACGACCTCGTGCCGTGGGGCTCGAGCGCGGCGGAGAGCGACCGCATCGTCGAGCGCTTCAAGGCGACGCTCGACGAGACGGGCATGGAGGTCGGGATGGCGACGACCAACCTCTTCGGGCACCCGGCGTTCAAGGACGGCGCCTTCACCTCCAACGACCGCCGCGTGCGCCGCGCGGCGATCGGCAAGGCGATGCGCTCGATGGACATCGGCGCGGAGCTGGGCACCGGCATCTACGTCTTCTGGGGCGGCCGCGAGGGCACCGAGACCAGTGTCTCCAAGGACCCGCGCGACGCGCTGGAGCGCTACCGCGAGGCGATCAACGTGCTCGCGGAGTACAACCTCGCCCAGGGCTACGGCCTGCGCTTCGCGCTGGAGCCCAAGCCGAACGAGCCGCGCGGCAACATCTTCCTGCCGACGGTCGGCCACGCGCTGCACTTCATCTCCACGCTCGACCACCCCGAGATGGTCGGCGTCAACCCCGAGTACGCCCACGAGACGATGGCCGGGCTGTCGTTCGTCGACGCGATCGGGCAGGCGCTGTGGGCGGACAAGCTCTTCCACATCGACCTCAACGGGCAGCGCATCGGCCGCTACGACCAGGACTTCCGCTTCGGCGCCGAGGACCTCAAGGAGAACTTCCTGCTCGTCCGGCTGCTCCAGCGCGCGGGCTACGAAGGGCCGCTGCACTTCGACGCCCGCGCCTACCGCACGGAGGACGCCGACGGCGTATGGGACTTCGCCCGCGGCTGCATGCGCACCTACACGGCGCTCGCCGAGCGCGCCGCGCACTTCGACTCGCTGCCCGAGGTCCAGGAGGCGATCGAGCGCTCCTCCGTGCCCGAGCTGGGCCAGGCCTCCGTCGACGGCGACGCGCTCGACGCGCTCAAGGCGGAGTCCCACGACCTCGACGCCCTCGCCGAGCGCGGCTACTACAACGACGCGCTCGACCAGATCGTCATCGACGTCCTGCTCGGCCTGCGCTGATGCGGACCCGCACCTTCGGACGGGCCGGGGTCGACGTCTCCGAGATCGGCTTCGGCGCGTGGCAGATCGGCGGCGACTGGGGTGACGTCGACGAGACGACGGCCGCGGCGACCCTCGAGGCCGCCCACGCCGCCGGCGTCACCTTCTTCGACACCGCCGACGTCTACGGGGACGGGCGCTCCGAGCGCCTGGTCGGCGCGTTCCGCGCCGAGCACCCGGAGATCACGGTGGCCACCAAGATGGGCCGGCGGATGGACCAGACGGTCGCGAACTACTCGCCGGAGCACTTCCGCGAGCCTGGAACGACCGCTCGCGCGAGAACCTCCGGATGGAGACGCTCGACCTCGTCCAGCTGCACTGCCCGCCGACCGACCTCTACTACCGCCCCGAGGTCTTCGACGACCTCGACGCGATGGTCGCCGAGGGCCGGATGCGCGCCTACGGCGTCAGCGTCGAGCGCGTCGAGGAGGCGCTGAAGGCGATCGAGTACCCGAACGTCGCGTCGGTCCAGATCATCTTCAACGCGTTCCGCCAGCGGCCGGCGTCGCTGTTCCTCGAGCAGGCGGCCGCGCGCGGCGTCGGCGTCATCGTGCGCGTCCCGCTCGCCTCCGGGCTGCTCAGCGGCAAGTACACCCGCGAGACCAGCTTCGCCGCCGACGACCACCGGTCCTTCAACCGCAGCGGCGAGGCCTTCGACGTCGGCGAGACGTTCGCGGGCGTGCCCTTCGAGGCGGGCCTCGACGCGGTCGAGGAGCTGCGGGCGCTCGTGCCCGACGGCGGGTCGCTCGCCGCGCTGGCGCTGCGCTGGATCCTCATGCACGACGCGGTGACGACGATCATCCCGGGCGCGCGCTCGCCCGAGCAGGCGGAGGGCAACGCCGCGGCCGCCGAGCGCGCCGGCGCTGGACGACGACGCGATGGCGACGATCGCGCGCGTCTACCGCGAGCGCATCGCGCCGCTACGTCCACCAGCGGTGGTAGCGGTGGACGACATCGCCGACATCGGCGTCGGGATGCTCGGCTACGCGTTCATGGGCAAGGCCCACGCCAACGCCTTCCGGACGCTCGCCTACATGACGTGGCCGCCGCCGCTGCGCCCGCGCTGGTCTCCATCGCGGGCCGGGACGGCGACGCGGTCGGCGAGGCGGCCGGTCGCTACGGCTTCGCCGGGACACACGACCGACTGGCGCGAGGTCGTCGCCGATCCGGACGTCAGCTGTTCGACAACGTCGGCCCGAACGGCCTGCACGGCGAGCCGACCATCGCCGCCGCGGAGGCCGGCAAGCACGTCGTCTGCGAGAAGCCGCTCGGCCGCAACGCGGAGGAGAGCCACGAGATCTGGCGGCGGGTCGACGCCGCGGGCGTCAAGCACATGTGCGCCTTCAACTACCGCTTCGTGCCGGCCATCCGGCTCGCGCGCGAGCTCATCGAGGCGGGCGAGATCGGCGAGATCCACCACTTCCGCGCGCGCTACCTGCAGGAGTGGATCACCGACCCGAACTTCCCGATGGTCTGGCGGCTCGACGCGGCGCAGGCCGGGTCGGGCGCGCTCGGCGACCTCGGCGCGCACATCATCGACCTGGGGCGCTACCTCGTCGGCGAGATCGACGTCGGTGAGCGCCATCACCCGCACGTTCATCGGCGACCGCCCGGGCGGGACCGTGGACGTCGACGACGCCTTCGAGGCGACCGTCGAGTTCGAGAACGGCGCGGTCGGGACGCTGGAGGCGTCGCGCTTCGCGCACCGGCCGCAAGAACGGGATGACCTGGGAGATCAACGGGTCCAAGGGCTCGATCGCCTTCGACCTCGAGCGGCTCAACGAGCTGCAGGTCTACACGAACGCGGGCGGCGCGGGCCGAGGGGTTCACGACCGTGCTCGTCACGGAGGCCACCCACCCGTTCTGGGAGCACTGGTGGCCGGCCGGGCACATCATCGGCTGGGAGCACACCTTCGTCCACGAGCTCCACCACTTCCTCACCGCGATCCGCGACGGGACACGGAGGTCGGCCCGCACGGCGCGACCTTCGAGGACGGCTACCGCGCCGCGGAGGTCTGCGACGCGATCCTGCGCTCCGCGCCTCACGGAGCCACGAGGCGATCGACCTACCGCTCAGTCTCCGGCTAGCCGGTCCAGCGCCGCGCCGCTCGACAGCACCTCGGCGAACTCGCCGTGCAGGCTGGCCAGCGCGGTGCGGTGCATGAGGTCCGCGTCCAGGTGCTCGCCGCTGGGGCCGACGCGGTCGAAGGTCGCCGTCGCGTCCTCGAGGAACCACGTCTCGAAGCCGAGGTTGCCGGCCATCCGCGCGGTGGTCGAGCAGCAGTGGTCGGTGGTCAGCCCGGCGAGGACGACGGTGGTGGCGCCGGCCGTCGCGCAACTGCGCCTCGAGGTCCGTGCCGATGAACGCGCTGTTGACGGACTTGGTGATGACGGGCTCGTCCCCGGCCGGCGCCGCCTCCGGCTTGAAGTCGAAGGACGGCGTGCCGGGGACGAAGCGGCCGGACGGGTCCGCGCTCGCGTGGCGGACATGGATGATCGGGGCGCCGGCGTCACGCCACCCCGCCAGCACCTCGGCGATCCGCTGCTCCGCGTCCGGGTTGTTGCGCGGCCCCCACGCCGGGTCCTCGAAGGCGCGCTGGACGTCGATCAGGACCAGGGTGGGCCGCATGGGCCCAGGTTCTACCGGTTGAGCGTGAGGTTGACCGTCTTGCGCACGGCGTCCGACGAGCGCTTGGTGTGGGCGCGCACGGTGATGACGCCCTTGAAGCCGACGCCGCCGGCCCGCTTGGAGGCCGCGACGCTGGCGAACGAGATCGGGAACCCCGTGTTGAACTGGTTGAGCGTCGCGGCGGCCGGGCCCTCCGTCGAGGTGCGGTGACCGACCTTGTTGTCGCCGCAGGCGTAGCTCGGCGTCGCCGAGACGCTCCAAGGGAAGCCGACGGAGACACTCACATCCAGGTCGCAGCCCGCCTGGTACCAGCCCTGCGACAGGTCGGCCTTCATCTTCCAGCGCTTCGTCGAGTCGCAGCCCGCGCCCAGGATCGGCCAGCCCTCGGCGGTCACCGTCGGGTTCTTCAGCCGCATGTTGGTCCAGTTCGTCGAGTCCTTGTCCGGGCTCGCGTCGCCGTAGAGGTACTGCCAGGTGCCGGTCATCGAGCCGGACACGGAGATGAACACGCAGCGGTTGAGCTTGGTGGAGCGGAAGACCCAGTTCTTCGAATACGGCCGCTCGACGGTGTGCTTCTTGGCCGGCTTGGCGGCGGCCGTCGAGACCGGCAGGGCCGCCGCGCTTGTGGCGAGGAGGACGGTGGCGAGGAGCGTGCGGAGACTGGGCATGACGCGGCGAAGATGCCCGCCCCCGCGGGGCGTGAAACGCCGCCTACCGGGTCGTAGACGAACTGCCGAGCGCCTCCGAGATGCCGACGATGATGCCCTCGGGGCCGCGCATGAAGCAGAGCCGGTAGATGTCCTCGTACTGCACGATCTCGTCGATCACCTCGGCCCCATGCCCGCGCAGTCGCTCGACGACGTCGTCGAGCCCCTCGACGAGGAACATGATGCGCCGCAGCCCGAGGGCGTTCGCCGGCGCGTCCTCCGGCTCGGCCCGCACGGCGGCGGGCCGGTGGAAGCGCGTGAGCTCGACGCAGCCGCCGTCGGGCGCGCGCATCATGGCGATGTCCGCGCGGACGTCCGTGAGCCCGATCGTGTGGTCGACCCACGGGCCCTCGACGACGGTCTCGCCGACCAGCTCCATCCCGAGCTCGGCGAAGAAGGCCTTGGCCCGGTCGATGTCCTCGACGACGATGAGGACGTTGTCCATCCGCACGAGGGTCATGCCGCCACCAGGTCGTAGTAGCGGCGGACGCTCGTGCCGATCCGCGTGACGTCCGTGCCGTAGACGTGGATGGAGATGGCGACCTCGTCGCCCGTGTTGTGGACGCGGTGGATGTCCCCGGGCGGGGCGAAGCCGTTGACGTCGCCGGCGAGGTTGTCCGTCTGGCCGATGAGGTTGAGCTCGGCGTCATAGACGTCCTCGTGCTCGATGCCCTGCACGACGCCGAAGACGCACCATGTCGTGTGGTCGTGGATGGGCGTCACCTGCCCCGGCCGCCAGACGACGGCCGTGATCGAGAACGCCCCGTCGGGTTCGACGTGCAGCGTGTGGCCGGCCGCGCGATCCGGCGACCCCTGCCGCTGCTCGGCGGTGAGGACATCGGGGCCGGGGAGGTGCGCGCTGAGCTGGGCCGCCACCAGCTGCGCGGTGCGCGACCAGTCGGCGCGGGCGTCGACCGCGGTGCGGATGCCGGCGATGAGAGGTTCCATGGGCACAGCATCCGGCATGACGATGCATACGTCCAATGCCAGTTGCCATCGGCATTCATAGATATGGTTGATGGATGCTCGACACCGCCCGCCTGCGGGTCATCGACGCCGTCGCCCGGCACGGCTCCGTCACCGCGGCCGCCCGGGAGCTGAGCTACTCGCAGCCGTCGGTCAGCCATCACCTCGCGCGGCTGGAGGCCGAGACGGGCGCGCAGCTGCTGCAGCGCGTCGGGCGCGGCGTCCGGCTGACCCAGGCCGGGGAGCTCCTCGCCGGACGCGCGGCGGAGATCATCGGCCGCATCGACGCCGCGGAGGCGGAGCTGTCCGCGCACGTCGGCCTGACCACGGGCCGCGTCCGCCTGGCGGGCTTCGCGTCGGCCATCGCCCTGCTCGTCCCGCGCGCCGCCGCCGCGCTCGCGCGCGACCACCCCGGCCTCGTCATCGGGTCGACGGACACGCATCCGCCGGAGGCGCTCGAGCTGCTGCGGACGGGCAAGGTCGAGGTGGCGATCGTCTTCCGCTACGACGACGCGGAGGACGAGCCGCCCGGCATCCGGCTGCACCACCTGCTCGACGACCCGATGTACGTGCTGGCCAAGCGGCGGGCGCGCGGCCTGCGCAGCTTCCGCGACGCCACCTGGATCGCCGGATGCGAACGCTGCCGCGGGCACCTGCTCGCGCTGTGCGAGGACGCGGGCTTCGAGCCCCGCATCGGCTACGAGTCCGACGACATGGTGCTCATGCAGTCGCTCGTCGCGGCGGGCCTCTGCACGGCGGTCCTGCCGGGCCTCGCCCTGCGCGCCCACCACGCCGACGGCGTCGTCGCCTCGAGGCTCCCCGGCCGCCCCCGGCGCGTGTACGCCGCCACCTACGGCGAACCGCCCGACCCGCCGGCGATCGCGGCCCTCCTGGCCGCGCTCACCGCGGCCGCCGGAGCCTGAGCCGGCCGGCCGCTTGCGTTTGCGCGCCAACTCCGCGAGACTCGGCGCGAGATCCCACACCGGAGGCATGATCCGGCACGTATCGCATGGCTCCTCGCCGTCGCCTGCGGGATCGTGTGCGGTCTGCTGCCGGCGAGCGCGAGGGCGGCGTTCCAGACGCAGACCGATCCGTCGGACGCCCCGCCGGGCGCGCAGGGGAAGGCGGACCTGCGGGTCGTCACCTGGGACGTCACCGCGACCACGGCGTCGGTGAAGATCGCCGTCGACGAGAGCACCTACGGGCCGTCCGGCGACCGCGCCGCGCTCGGCGTCCACCTCCTCCTCGACACGGACGCCGACGGGCTCGCGGACGCCGAGATCGTCGCGACTCGCAACGCCAACGGCGTCACGGTCGACTTCGGGCTCCGCGCGCTCGACGAGGCGGGGACGACGACCTGCCAGTTCCTCGACGGCAAGGGGACGGCGGAGATCGACACCGTCGCCACCGTCGTCGCCGACGGGCTCGAGACCTTCACCTTCGCCTTCGACCCGACGGCCGTCCCCGGTGGTCTCGCGAGCTTCCGCTGGGCCGGGTTCGCGACGGCCCCCGCCGATCCGGCCGCGGGCGGGCCGTGGGACGTCATGCCCGACGCCGCCGACGCCGGGGTGGCGGCGGCCAATCCGAGCGACCGTCGATGCGGCCCGCTCAAGCAGGGCCTGCCGCTGCGGATGAGTGAGGGGGTCGGCTTCCCGGACGGCGTCGCGCCGACCCCGACGGCGACCGCGACGCCGTCAGCGACGCCCATCCCGACACCGTCGCCACCGGGCGGCCCGAAGGCGGTCGTGACCCTCGCCGGCGGTCAGCCGAAGGCCGGCACCATGGCGACGCTCGACGCGCGCGCCACCAAGCCCGCCGCGGGCACCCACATCGTCGCGTACCGGTGGGACATGAACGGCGACGGGCGCTACGAGACCAACACGGGCCCGCGCGCGATCGCGCATCTCCTGATCGGCCACGGCGCCCGGACGGTCGGGATGCAGGCGGTGGACAACCTCTTCCACACAGACGCGACCACCGTCCCGGTGACCGCCGGACCGGTCGCGGCCGGCTGTGACCCCGAGGCGTCCGTGGGTGTCCTGCGGCTCACTGCCGCGTGCATCCGGCGCGACGGCGACGACCTGGTCGCCACGCCGGGCCCGACCGACCAGCGCGACGGCTGGGAGCGCCCGTTCTACGCCGTCGGGCTCAACGGTGCGGTGCTCATGACCCGCGACCCGAACGCACGCATCCGCATCGACCGGCTTCGCGACGAGATCAGCGGCAACGGCGTCTGGAAGCTGATGATCCTGAACGGACCGCAGGGCGACATCGAGTTCTACGAGTCCGGTGCCGGCGGGTTCGACTGGCCGCTGCCGTCGCAGGCCGGGCGCGGCGGCGGGGAGCCGGCCGCGATCCTGTCGCTCGCGCTCGACGACACCTGCCGGCCGGCGGAGGCGGACGGGTTCGTGACCGTGTGCGCGCGGGTCCCGGGCGACTTCCCGCTGACGGGACGGATCGACCTCGGCGTGGACACCGACACCTACGAGCTCGTCATCGACGCGAACGTCACGATCAACGTCGCGATCTCCGTGACCGGCCGCGTGCGGCTGCGCGCGAACGTCCTCATCGGCGGGCTCGTCCTGGACGGCATCGGCTTCGCGCTCGAGGACGCGGAGATCGGCGTGCTCACCCTGCACCACCTGCGCTTCGACTACGAGCCGCCGGGCGGCGGCACCCCGCCGCACGAGGGCGACCTGTGGGACGTCGGGCTCGACATCGAGGTGGCGAAGATCTTCGAGGCCGCGGGCCGCATGATCTTCGAGGACGGGCAGTTCAGCTACCTGCGCTCGGACATCAGGTTCACGCCAGGGATCCTCGTGTACCCGGGGGTGTTCCTGAACCGCTTCGGGGGCGAGGTGGGCCTCAACCCCACGCGGTTCGGCGGCCTCATCGGGGCGTCGTTCGCCTCCACGGTCCTGATCGACGCGAACTGGCTCGCCGCCTATCTCCCCGACCGGACGGCGGCGATCCTGACGGAGGGCAACCTCAGCGTGCTCGGCGTTCCCCTCGCCCACGCGTACTCGGCGATCTGGACGAACGGCCTCTACACGTTCGGCGGCGAGATCGGGTTCCAGTACCCCGCGACGGAGCAGCCGCGGATCCGGCTATCGGGAGGGATCGACTTCTGGGCCGAGGCGCAGCGCGACAGCTCCGTCCGCTTCCAGGCCGCGACGAACCTGACGATGCGGCTCCTCGACATGTACGACGAGCGCACCCAGGTCTTCGTCAACAACGAGTGGGCGGTCGGCTGCCTCGGCCGGTTCGTGATGGGGACGTACAACTGGCGGTCGCGCGAGATCCGCGCATTGCCCGGCTGCGACACGGCCGCCTACTCCTACCGGCCCACGCTCGACCGCCCCGCGCTGCGGCCCCCGCCGCGTGGACGCGCGAGTGCGCAGATCGCGCAGGGGCCCACGCCGACCGGGAAGGCCGTGACCGTCCGCGCCGACGAGCGTGCCCTCGTGCTCGACGTCAACGGGCAGGGCGGCGCGCCGGCGGTGACGCTCACCGATCCGAAGGGGAGGACCTACTTCCCGACCGACAAGCCCGGTGAGGTGGTGCGCGACGGCGCCTTCACGAGCGTCTACCTCCCGCAGGGCGGCTCGGTCCTCCTCCGCGTCGAGCACCCGATCGCCGGCGAGTGGATCATCTCCCCGCTGCCGGGCTCGGTGCCGATCGACAAGGTCGGCACGGCACAGGCCCTGCCTCCGCTCAAGGTGACCGCACGCGTCACCGGCCGCGGGCGCACCCGGGTCCTGCACTGGCGCGCGCCGGACCTGGCCGGGAGGACGCTGCGGTTCGCCGAGCGCGGGAAGAACTCGGGCCAGACGATCGCGGTCACGACGAAGGAGGAGGGCCGCGCCCGGTACACGATCGACGACGGCTCCGCCGGGGTGCGGAGGGTCGAGGCGCAGGTCACCATCAAGGGGAGGCCCGTCGGCCTCGTCAAGGTCGCCCGCTACCGCGCGCCGGGCCCGGCGAAGCCCCGCCGCCCCGGGAAGCTGAGGGCGAAGCGCCGCGGCGGCACCGTCACGATCACCTGGCCGAAGCAGAAGGGCGCCGGCGGCTTCGTGGTCAGGATCAGGGGCAGCGACGGGCGCAGGGCCGTCTCCTTCCCGACGGCGAAGCGGCACCGCGTCGCCGTCGAGCGGGTCGGCCGGAAGACGCGGCTCGCCGTCCGCGTCTACGCCTGGAAGGGCAACCCGGGCATCGTCGGGCGGGTGCGCACGATCAAGGTCCGCGCCGGGTAGCCAACGCGCCACAACCTGGAATCGTTCCAATCATGTGACAGACTGAGCGGGTGTTGGCAACCAACGATGCCGGGGCGCTGCTGCGCCGGTCCGCCCTGCGGGCCACCCGGCCCCGGGTGGCCGTCCTCGAGGCGGTGCACCAGCATCCGCACGCCGACACCCAGTCCCTCGTCGACCACGTCCGCGTGGGGCTCGGCGACGTCTCCCAGCAGGCCGTCTACGACTGCCTGCCGGCGTCCTCACGGACGCCGGGCTGATCCGGCGCATCCACCCGTCCGGGTCCGTCGCGCGCTACGAGTCGCGCGTCGGGGACAACCACCACCACGTCGTCTGCCGGGCGTGCGGCGCCATCGCCGACGTGGACTGCGCCGTCGGCGAGGCGCCGTGCCTGGAGGCCGACGAACCCCCACGGCTACGTCATCGACGAGGCCGAAGTCATCTACTGGGGCGTCTGCCCCGGCTGCAATCCGAAAGGACCCCGTGCCTGAGCATCACCGACTCCCAGCCCGATGCCGTCGAAGGCTTCATGGACTCCGAGCACCCCACCGGGTGACGGCTGCCCGGTTGACCATCGCGCCCTGCATCCGACCCAGGGCGGCGGCAACCGCGAGCTGGTGGCCCGATCGGCTGAACCTGCGGATCCTCGCCAAGAACCCCGCCGTCCGAACCCGTACGGCGAGGACTTCGACTACGCGGCGGCCTTCCAGCAGCTCGACCTCGCGGCGGTCAAGCGCGACATCGAGGAGGTGCTGACCACCTCGCAGGACTGGTGGCCCGCCGACTTCGGCCACTACGGCCCGTTCATGATCCGCATGGCCTGGCACAGCGCCGGCACCTACCGCATCTCCGACGGCCGCGGCGGCGCGGGCGCGGGCCAGCAGCGCTTCGCCCCGCTGAACTCCTGGCCGGACAACGCCAACCTCGACAAGGCCCGCCGCCTCGTCTGGCCGGTCAAGCAGAAGTACGGCCGCAGCCTCTCGTGGGCGGACCTGATCGTCCTCACCGGCAACGTCGCCCTGGAGTCCATGGGCTTCGAGACGTTCGGCTTCGCCGGCGGCCGCGAGGACGTGTGGGAGCCGGACGAGGACGTCTACTGGGGCCCGGAGACCGAGTGGGTCACCGACAAGCGCCACGACGACGACCGCAAGCTGGAGAAGCCGCTCGGCGCTGCCGAGATGGGCCTCATCTACGTCAACCCGGAGGGCCCGAACGGCGAGCCCGACCCGGTCGCCGTCCGCGCACGACATCCGCGCAGACGTTCGGCCAGATGGCCATGAACGACGTCGAGACGGCGGCGCTGATCGTCGGCGGCCACACGTTCGGCAAGACGCACGGCGCGGCCGATCCGTCGGACCACATCGGCGCGGAGCCCGAGGGCGCGAGCGCTGGAGGAGCTGGGCCTCGGCTGGTCCAACAGCTACGGCTCCGGCGTGGGCGCGGACACCATCACCAGCGGCCTCGAGGTCACCTGGACGCAGGCTCCGACGCAGTGGAGCAACCTCTACCTGGAGAACCTCTACGGCACGAGTGGGAGCTCGGCAAGAGCCCCGCCGGCGCGTGGCAGTGGACGGCCAAGGACGCCGACGCGGTCATCCCGGGCCCGCAGGACCCCGAGGGCGACCGGCGCAAGCCGACCATGCTCACCACCGACCTGGCGATGCGCATGGACCCCGAGTACGAGCGCATCACGCGACGCTGGCTCGAGAACCCCGATGAGCTCAAGGACGCCTTCGCGCGCGCCTGGTTCAAGCTCACCCACCGCGACATGGGCCCGATCCAGCGCTACCTCGGCCCGGAGGTCCCGTCCGAGACGCTGATCTGGCAGGACCCGGTGCCGGAGGGCACGCCAGCTCTCGGCCGACGAGGTCGCCTCGCTCAAGCAGGCGATCCTCGACAGCGGGCCTCACCGTCACCCAGCTCGTCAAGGCGGCGTGGGCGTCGGCGTCGACGTTCCGCGGCGGCGACAAGCGCGGCGGGGCCAACGGCGCCCGCGTGCGTCTCGAGCCGCAGCGCTCGTGGGAGGTCAACGATCCCGAGGAGCTCGGCGCCACCCTGGCCAAGCTCGACGAGCTGCGCGGGTCGGTCTCGCTCGCGGACGCGATCGTCATCGGCGGCGCGGCGGCGATCGAGTCGGCGGCGCGAAGGCCGGCGGCATCGAGGTCGAGGTGCCCGTCACCACCGGCCGCGGCGACGCCACGGAGGAGGAGACGGACGCGGACTCGTTCGCGCCGATGGAGCCCACGGTCGACGGGTTCCGCAACTACGACCGCGGCGAGCACCGCCTGGGGGCGGAGTACCTGCTCATCGACCGGGCCAACCTGCTGACGCTGACCGCGCCGGAGATGACCGTCCTCGTCGGCGGCCTGCGCGTGCTCGGCGCCAACGCGGGCGGCTCGTCCTCGGCGTCCTGACCGACAGCCCGGGGACGCTCACGAACGACTTCTTCGTGAACCTCCTCTCCGGCGGCGACGCAGTGGAAGGAGACCGGGGACGGCCAGTACGAGGCGCGCGACGCATCCGGGCGACCTGCGCTGGACGGGCACCCGCGCCGACCTCGTCTTCGGCTCGAACTCCGAGCTGCGGGCGGTCGCCGAGGTCTACGCCTCCGACGACGCGCGCGAGCAGTTCGTGCACGACTTCGTCCGGCGCCTGGACGAAGGTCATGGACCTCGACCGCTACGACCTCTAGGTCCGCACGACGGTCGCCGTGAGCGAGCGGTAGCCGGTGCCCACGGCGACTGCGCTGTTGCTGGAGAAGCCCGCACCGAACAGGTAGGAGGCGCCGGCCTCGAGGGGGATGACCTTCGAGGTCGACGTCTGCGCGGTGCCGTCGCTCATCGACTCGGCCTGGTCGATCGCCGTCTGGACGGAGAAGTTCGCGGCGCCGTTCTTGCTCAGCATGACGTTGATGTAGAGGACGTCCGTCGCGGGGTTCGACGGCGTTGCCGTGCCCTGGGTGGAGACGATGGCGGGCTCCCCCGGCCCGGCGGTGTAGGCCTCCGTCCGGCAGACGCCCGGGGTGATGACCGTCGCGCCGTTGTTGCCCGGCAGCGTCGCCGGCGACCAGGTCTTCTCGAAGGAGCGGATGGCGACGACACCGGACGGGCCCTGGGGGCCGTCGGTCCCGTCTGTCCCGTCGCTCCCGCTCGTGCCGTCGGCGCCCGCGGCCCCCGCGGCCCCCGCCGGCCCGGTCTCACCGCGCAGTCCGGGAGCGCCACCACTCCGGGCGCGGCGTCCCCCTTACGCCGCCGCCTTGAAGCGCAGCACCCCGTCGTCGAGCGGCTCCCGCAGGATCGTGCGGATGTCCTTCGGGTAGTTCTGGTGCAGCCGCCACGGGGCCTCGGAGCCCTGGCTGTGCCACTCGTGGATCGAGCGCTGAATCCATCCCGAGGACAGGTCGAGGACCGGCAGCCGCTCGACGGACGGGGCGGGCGGGTCGGCGACGACGACGTCCGTGCCCGTCGCGTCCATGTGCGCCAGCAGGCGGCAGACGTACCGCGCCGTCAGATCGCACTTGAGCGTCCAGGATGCGTTGGTGTACCCGGTCGCGATCGTCATGTTCGGGATGCCGTCGAGGAGGACGCCCTTGTAGTTGGTGTGGTCGGCGAGCGTGACCGGCGCGCCGTCGACCGTCAGCGTTGCGGCGCCGAACGGCTGCAGCACGAGCCCTGTGGCGGCGACGACGACGTCAGCCTCGAGCTCGCGGCCCGAGATGAGGCGGATGCCGGTCTCCGTGAACGTGTCGATCGTGTCGGTGACGATCTCGGCGCGGCCCTGGCGGATGGTCTTGAACAGGTCGCCGTTGGGCACGAGGCACAGCCGCTGGGTCCACGGGTCGTAACTCGGCGCGAAGTGCGTGCCGACGTCGTACCCGTGCGGCAGCTGCACCTTGGCCTGCCACATCAGCGCCTTGCGGGCGGCTTGCGGCCACCGGCGGCTGACCTCATACGTGCCGGCGGTGAAGAGCAGGTTCTTCCAACGCAGGATCGCGTGGGCCAAGCGGTCGGGCAGCAACTTGAGCAGCGGCCAGGCGAGGGGATCGACGCGCGGGTAGCTGATCACGTACGAAGGCGAGCGCTGCAGCATCGTCACCTGCGCGGCCGTCTCCGCGAGGGCCGGCACGAGCGTGACCGCGGTGGCGCCGCTGCCGATCACGACGACGCGCTTTGCGGTGAGGTCGGTGTCCTCCGGCCAGTGCTGCGGGTGGATGAACGTCCCCTGGAAGCGCCCCCGGCCGGGCAGGTCCGGCAGATAGCCGCGGTCGTAGTCATAGAAGCCGCTGCACCAGTGCAGGAACGAGCAGGTGTACTCCACGACGTCACCGTCCGCCAGGGTGACGGTGACCGTCCAGCGCGCGGTCTCGGTGGACCAGGACGCCGCCCTCACGCGGTGACCGAAGCGGATCCGGCGGTCGACCCCGAACTCCGCCGCGGTCTCGCGGATGTACTGCAGGATGTCGGCGCCCTCGCCGATCGCGTTCCGCCCCTCCCACGGCCGGAACGCGAAGCCGAGGCTGTACATGTCCGAGTCCGAGCGGATGCCCGGATACCGGAACAGGTCCCACGTCCCGCCGATGGTGTCGCGGGCCTCGAGGACCGCGTAGCTCTTGTCGGGGCACAGCTCGCCGACGCGCACCGCCGCACCGATCCCGGACAACCCGGCTCCGACGATGAGGACGTCGACATCACGCGTGGCTTCGTTCATGCCCCGGATTCCACCGCACCGGCGGCGGCCCGTCATCACCCTCGGCGGTGAACCAGGATCGCTCCCCGGGGTGATGACGCGGGCCGGCGCGATCACCAGGCTGGCAGCCTCACCACAACGGAGGTCACCTTGTCGTCGCTCAACCGGCTGCCCGCTCCTGGCACCGTCCTCGCATCGCTCGCCCTCTTCGCCGCCCTCGGCGGAACGGGCTACGCCACCACCCGCAGCGGCCCGGAAGAGAGAGCGGACGCGCATGCCGCCGTCAAGAAGGCGGGGCCCCGCGGACCCCGCGGCAGGACCGGGAAGAAGGGCAAGACCGGCCCGGTGGGACCGCAGGGCCCGGCCGGCGCCGCGGGGGCCAAGGGCGAGACCGGACCCCAGGGGGGCCCGGGCACAGCCGGGGCCGAGGGACGCAGCGCACTGAGCACGCTCCACAGCGGGGAGACGATCCGCGGCGTCTGGGGAGTCCATGGGGATGCCGCCTACGGACTCACCGGGATCACCTTCCCCGTGCCCGCGCCCGCGCCCGTCGACGCCGCGCACGTGAGCGGACCCTCCGAGCGCACGTCCGGCGACGGCTGCACGGGCACCGCCGGCGCTCCCACCGCCGGCGCTGGGTACGTCTGCGTCTACACGGCCCGCAAGGGCAGCACCACCACCGTGTTCGGCGTTGGAGGACTCGGGGGGGCCGAGAGCAGGGCGTCGGCCGACGATGACGGAAGCGCCTACGGGTTCCAGGTCGTGACGCTCGGCGGCGGCTCCAACTACGGCACCGGCACCTGGGCCTACACCGCGCCTTGACCTACCGGCGGCGCGCGCGACGGGTGCAGGACAGCGGCCGCGGAGCCGCCACCGACGCGCGGGCCACCCAGCCGGGCACGACGACCCCGGCCTCGTAGGCCACGACGATCGCCTCCGCGCGCGTGCTCACCCCGAGCTTCGACAGGACGCGCTTGGTGTGGGTCTTGACCGTGTGGAGGCTGACGACGAACTCGGCCGCGATCTCCGCGTTCGTCCGGCCGCGGGCGATCTGCGTGAGCACCTCCGCCTCCCGCGCCGTCAGTTCCGTGATGTCCGTGTCCGTCTGCATCGCACTGTCCCCCCTGGGTCGATTGCGAGGAGCCTGCGATGCGGACGGCCGTCTCGCATCAGCGCCAGCACTGCAACGGGCCGAAGTGCAGTGCTGGCACTGACAGCCCCGCTCGACCGCCGGTTTAGAGTTCGCCGCCGATGGCGGATCGACTCTACGCACGGCTCGGCCCGCGCATCATCTTCGCCGTCGTCTGGCTCAATGGCGCGATCTTCCTGGGCGCCGTCCTGGTGTCGCTGGCCTGGACGTCACGGTACCTCGGGGTGAGCGGGCCGGACTTCCTCAAGGCCGTGGCGCTCGCGCTCGTGCTGGTACCGCTGATCGTGACGGTCACCTTCCGCCGGCAGATGTACGACGTGGTCCGCCCGGGGCTCTCGTGGGCGGGCGACCCGGCGCAGGCGCAGGCGGTCTGGGCGAGCGGGGTGCGCTCGTACGGGGACCGCACACGGATCGCCCTCCGCGCCGACGTCGTAGCCCTGGTGCCGCCCGCCATCCTCCTCGCGCTCCTAACCCATCAGCCGTGGTACGGCGCCGTCGCCTACTACGTCTCGCTCTTCGTCGCCGTCCTCGCGTCCGCGGTGCTGTGGATGTTCGGCGGGGATCTGCTCATGCGCCCGATGATGCGCGACGTCGCCCGGCACCTGCCGCCGGACTTCGAGCCGCCCGGAACCGGGGTGCGCCTGCGCACCAAGGCCCTGGCGCCCCTCCCGGTGGTGACGCTCTTCGGCGCGCTGACCGCCGGGGCGTTCGTCGACCTCGTCGACAACGGGGCGCTGCGCCTCGCCGTCGCGGTGGGCATCGCGCTAGCGACCGCCGGGGCGGCGAGCGTCATCTTCTGGGTCGTGACGCGGTCGGCGCTGGACCCTCTCGACGAGCTGCTGGCGGCGACGAAGCAGGCCGCCGACGGGCAGCTCGGCACGCGGGTCCCGGTCGTCACCGACGACGACCTCGGCTTCCTCACCGCCGGCTTCAACCGCATGCTCGCGCAGCTCGAAGCCAACACGGAGGAGCTGCGCGCCTCCCGCGCGCGCATCGTCGCCGCGTCCGACGCCGAGCGCCGGCGGGTCGAGCGCAACATCCACGACGGCGCGCAGCAGCAGCTCGTCGGGCTGGCGTTGAAGCTCAAGCTGCTCGAGGAGCGCGCCGGCGACGTGACCCTGCGCGCGGACCTGGCCGAAGCGGGCGAGCGACTGAAGGACGCGCTGGCCGAGCTGCGCGAGCTCGCGCACGGGCTCCATCCCACCGTGCTCACCACGGATGGGCTGTCGGCCGCGGTCGAGCAGCTCGCGTCGCGGACGCCCGTCCCGGTGACCATCGCCGCGAACGGCGACCGGTTCCCGGAGACCGTCGAGTCGACCGCGTACTTCGTGGTCAGTGAGGCGCTCGCCAACGTCGCCAAGTACGCGCGGGCGTCGCGCGCCGACGTCACCCTCGCGCGCCGGAACGGCAGCCTGCACGTGGAGGTCTCGGACGACGGCGTCGGCGGCGCCGACCCCCACGCCGGTTCCGGGCTCGCCGGGCTGCAGGACCGGGTGGCGGCGCTCGACGGGCACCTCACGGTCGAGAGCCACGCCGGCACCGGCACGCGTGTCACGGCAGAGCTCCCCCTCGCATGAGCGGCATCCTGATCATCGACGACCACGCGGTGTTCCGTGCGGACGCCCGCGCCCTGCTCGAGGCGGCCGGCTACACCGTCGTCGGCGAGGCGGAGGACGCGCGCAGCGGGATCGCCGCCGCCGCCGCGCTGCGGCCGGACGTCGTCCTGCTCGACGTCCAACTGCCGGACAGCGACGGCTTCACGGTCGCCGAGCAGCTCGCCGTGACCGAGGAACGACCCACGGTCGTCCTCATCTCGAGCCGCGAGGCCGCCGATTACGGAGCGCGCCTGCGCACCACCCCGGCCGCCGGCTTCATCCACAAGGCCGACCTGTCGCGGGCCCGGCTGGCGGCGCTCCTCGGATGACCCCGCTGCGCCTGGTCATCGCCGACGACTCGCTGCTCCTGCGGGAGGGGCTGGCCGAGCTGCTGGGCGTGCGCGGCTTCGACGTCGTCGCCCAGGCCGGCGACGGCGACGAGCTGCTGCGCAAGGTCGCGGGCCACCACCCGGACGTCGCGCTCGTCGACATCCGGATGCCGCCGACCGGGACCGACGAGGGCCTGCTCGCCGCGGAGGCGATCGGCCACCGGCACCCGCAGGTCGGGGTGCTCGTCCTGTCGGAGCACCTCGAGCCCGCCTACGCGGCCCGGCTGCTGGAGACGGGCGCGCCGGGCCGCGGCTACCTGCTCAAGGCGAGCGTGACCGACCTGAACGCCTTCGCCGCGGCGGTGCGGCGGGTCGCGGCGGGCGAGTCCGTCGTAGACCCGGCCATCGTCCGCCAGCTCCTGGAACGGCCCCATCGGGACGACCGGCTGGCGGGCCTGAGCGACCGCGAGCGCGAGATCCTCGCGCTGGTCGCCGAGGGCCGCACCAACCACGGCGTGGCCGAGCAACTGGTGCTGTCCGAGCGCACCGTCGAGAGCCACGTGCGCCGCATCCTCGACAAGCTCGACGTCCCCGGGACGCCGGACGACCACAAGCGTGTCCTCGCGGTCCTCACCTTCCTCCGCGCGCAGTCGCGGCCCTGAGGTTCAGCCCACCAGCAGGCGGTCGCGCTCGACCGCCGCGCGCGCCGGACAGCCTGCGAGGTGATCGTTGACCACGCCGCACGCCTGCATCCCGGCGTAGACCGTCGTGGGGCCGAGGAAGCGGAAGCCGCGCTGCTTCAGCTCTTTGGCGAGCGTCTTGGAAGCATCCGTGAACGCGGGCACGTCACCGTGTTCCACCGGTGCCGGCGGGTCGGGATCCGGCCGGGCCGACCACACGAGCGCGGCCAGCGTCTCCCCCGCATCGTGCAGGGCGACGAGCGCGCGGGCGTTGGCGAGCGTCGCTTCGATCTTCGCCCGGTTGCGGACGATCCGCGCGTCGGCCATCAGGCGCTCCACGTCATCGTCTCCGAACGTCGCCACCGCGTCGAAGTCGAAGTCGAGGAAGACCTCGCGGAACGCCTCGCGCTTGCGCAGGATGGTCAACCACGACAGGCCGGACTGGAACGCCTCGAGCGTCATCCGCTCGTACAACCCGCGCTCGTCGCGCACAGGTCGTCCCCACTCGTCGTCGTGGTAGGCGAGGTAGTCCGGCGTCGACGTCGCCCAGGGACAGATCACGCCTGCGGGAGCTTCTTCGCGCCGCGCCGGGCCGCGGGCGCCGACGGTGGCGGGACGACCGGGCCGATGTCCCCGTCCGGCGCCTCGTCGAGGTCGGCGATCACGGGCGCGTGGTCGCTCGGGCCCTTGCCCTTGCGGGCGTGGCGGTCGACCCAGGCGGCCTTGACGCGCTCGGCCACGGGTGCGCCCGCCAGGATCAGGTCGATGCGCATGCCGAGGTCCTGATGGAACATGCCGGCGCGGTAGTCCCAGTAGCTGAAGACGCGCTGGTCGGGCCAGCGGTCGCGGACGACGTCGCGCAGCCCGAGCGCCTGAAGCTCTGCGAGGGCGGCGCGCTCCGGCGGCGTCACGTGCGTCTGGCCGACGTAGGCCTCCGGGTCGAAGACGTCCGCGTCCGCCGGCGCGATGTTGACGTCGCCGCAGACGATCGTCTCGGGCGGTCCGGCGGCGACCATGTCGCGCAGCGCGGCGAGCCACTCCAGCTTGTAGCGGTAGTGGTCGGAGTCGGGCTGGCGCCCGTTGGGGACGTAGACGCACGTGGTGCGGATGCCGCCGCAGGTCGCGCTCACCGCGCGGGCCTCCTGGTCGGGGAAGCCGGGCCCGCCCGGGATGCCGTTGACGACGTCCTCGAGGCCGACCCTGGAGAGGATCGCGACGCCGTTCCAGCCGGGCTGGCCGTGCACGGCGACCTCGTAGCCACGGTCGGCCAGCTCGTCCCCCATCGCTTCCGCGAACGCCTCGTCGGTGAGCTTCGTCTCCTGCAGGCAGAGGACGTCCGGCTGCCGCTGGTCGAGCCAGGGCAGCAGCCGGGGCAGTCGTTGCTTGACGGAGTTGACGTTCCAGGTGACGACGCGCACGGCGCCGACGGTACCGCGCCTAGCCGAGCGCCATGTTCGGCTCCCCGAGGCTGTTCTTCCCCGTCCCCGAGATCGCGCAGGTGCCGCTGCGGACGGCGCCGCCGTTGTAGGCCTGGCGGACGCAGTTGCGCAGCGCGAGCTGGGCGAGGTAGTCCGGGTGCACCGACTCCTGGATGTAGTACGGGCTGTTCGCCGCGGTCACCGTGCGGATCCCCTGGAACCACTCGATGTGGTCCAGCGCGCCGGCCGCGTTCCACGACGCGTAGCCCGACTTGTCGACGCGGCTGACGGTGCTCTCGCACAGCCGCCGGCCGTTGAACGCCGAGCGCAGCCCGAGCGTGCGCAGGTTGGTCAGCCCCGTCGCGGTCGCGCCGTTGCGGACGGCCGTGTCGATCGTCGGCAGCAGCGTGCCGTTGGCGTAGTCGGCGTCCGCGTTCCAGAAGCCGCAGCCGCCGGTGGTCTGCCGGCCGTAGCCCGACTGCCCGTACCGGAAACCGGCCCCGTTCGGGATCGGCGACGGGTAGTCCTGGACGAGCACGGAGAACTGCGTCCGCGCGTAGCCGGCGTTGCGCATCGCGGTGTCGACGTTGAGGATCGCGTTCTTGATCGCCGTCGTCTTCGCGGCGACGTTCGCGGCCGCCATCTGCGTGGTGACGATGCTGTCGTCCTTGCAGTAGTCCGGGTACCAGGACGGCGACGCGAGGAAGTCCGTGACGCACTGCTGGACGATGCCGGCGAAGTTGAAGTCGTTGCCGCCGATGGAGACGACGACGAGCCGGACGTTGTGGGTGCTCGCATAGCTCTGCAGCGCCTTGGCCTGGCCCTGGTGGCCGGCGCCGTCGTCGTAGAAGTCCAGCCCGGGCTTGAAGTCGTCGCCGCTCGAGTACGCGGTGGTCGCCGTCTTCGCCCCCGAGCAGGCGAGGTCCTTGGCGATCGTGCCCGACCCGATCACGGACTCGTTGCTCTTGGACCGGTGACAGCCCGGGATGCTCTCCCCCGTCCCGCTCGCGTTGTCGTAGTACGCGGTCGACCCGAGCGCGTCGACGTAGCTCGTCGAGCTCGCGTTGCCGGCCCACCGCCCCGCCTCACCCGAGATGTACGAGTCACCGACCGACACGACGGCGGGCGTCCCCACGCCCGGTCCGTCCGCCTGAGCTGGAGCGGCGTAGCCACCCACGAGTCCCAGCGCGACCAGGGCCGCGCACCCCCTCTTCATCCTCATGGGCGTAGCTTGTAACACATGGCGCATTCATTCAGCGGCTCGGCCGTCGTCGACCGCCCCATCGAGACGGTGTTCGCCTTCCTCGCCGACGGCACCAACGACCGGAAGTTCAGCCCGCGCGTCCAGGAGATCCGCAAGACGACGGATGGCCCGGACGGCGTCGGGACGGTCTACGAGAGCACGGTCAAGGACGCGGGGATGAAGACCACGCGCGCCTTCGAGTACACGGCGTTCGACGCGCCGACGAGGATCCGCTGGACGGAGCGCTCGACGAACTCGATCACCGTCCCCGACGGCGGCTACGACCTCGAGCCGACCTCGGACGGCAGGACGAAGGTGACGATCCACAACACCTTCGCCGGCCACGGGTTCGGCAAGCTGATCATCGGCTTCGCGACGAAGGCCGCTCAGAAGGACGCCGACGCCTTCGCCGGGCGCATCAAGGCCGCCGTCGAGTCCTCCTGACCCCGGCGCCGGCGGGCGAGGCCGACGAGCGGGGCGAGGAAGAAGCGCTGGACGCCGACGCTCAGCACGGGCGCGTGCGCGACCTCGTCGTAGGTGCGCGCGAGCAGGGCGAGGTCGAGCACGCTGCGGGGCAGGCCGCGCTTGCCCATCCGCCCGGCCTCGGCCATCGCGATGACGTCGGCGAACATCGCCTCCATCTGCAGGGCCGGCCGGACCTCGACGCGCACGCGCGCCTCCTCCTCGCCGGCGTTGGCGAAGCCGTGGGTGACGCCGGGCGCGATCTCGACCACCTCCCCCGGACCTGCCTCGACGTGGCGCAGGCCGACGCGGAAGCGCATGCGGCCGGAGACGACCGCGAAGGTCTCCGTCTGGGTCGGGTGGACGTGCGACAGCGGGACGGCGCCGCCGGGGCGCAGCGCGAGCTCGAAGGCGAGCAGCTCGCCGTTCGTGGACGCCGCGGTGTCGGTGAAGGTGAAGCGCTCGCCCGTGACCGGGTTGGAGAGCGTCTGGCCGGGAGTGATCATGTCGTCCAGGTTCCTGCAGCTTGTGCGGCGCGTCTATGACCGATAGCGTGCTGTTCATGCCCGATCGTCCAGTCCCGACGGACGCCGCGTCCGACCCGCTCGGCGAGGCGCTGCACCATCTGCACATGAGCGGCGCCTTCTACTGCCATTCCGAGCTGTCCGCGCCGTGGGGGCTGACGCTCCCGCCGCTGCCCGGCCACGTGTGGTTCCACGTCGTCGCCGCCGGTGAGCTGCTGCTCGCGGGCGAGCACCGGCTGCAGCGGGCCGACGTCGCCCTCGTGACCACGGGCGAGGGCCATGTCCTGTGCAGCGACGTCGACGCGCCGGCGCCCGGGATCCTGGACCTGGAGCGCGAGCACGTCAGCGAGCGCTACGAGATCCTCCACCACGGCGGCGGCGGCGCCATCACCCGCCTGCTGTGCGGGGCGATCCGCTTCGACCATCCCGCCGCGCGCAACCTCATCGACGCGCTGCCACCGCTGATCCACATCGAGGCCACCGACGTCGGCGTCGACACCCTGCACGCGACGCTCGCGCTGATCGCCGCCGAGACGCGCCGGCCCCGGCCCGGGGGCGAGGCGATCATCACCCGCCTCGCCGACGTCCTCGTCATCCAGGCGATCCGCACCTGGATGGACTCGGGGGCGGGCGGGCGCACCGGCTGGCTGGCCGCGATGCGCGACCCGCACTTCGGCCGCGCGCTCGCGCTCATCCACTCCGACCCGGCGCGCGACTGGACCGTCGCCTCCCTGGCGGGCGAGCTGGCGATGTCGCGCTCCGCGTTCGCCGCCCGGTTCTCCGAGCTCGTCGGCATGCCCGCCATGCAGTACGTCACCGACTGGCGGATGCAGGTCGCCCGTTCCGCGTTGGCCGAGGAGGGCGCGACCATCGCGCAGGTCGCCGAGCAGCTCGGGTACCGCTCGGAGGCCGCCTTCGCGCGGGCGTTCAAGCGCGTGACGGGCACGCCGCCCGGCGCCGTCCGCCGCGCCGCGCGCGAGCCGGTGGCGGCATGACCCGCGTGTACGTCGCGAGCCCGCTCGGCTTCTCCGACGCGACCAAGGGCTACTACGACGACGTGCTGCTGCCGGCGCTGCGCAGCGCGGGCATCGAGCCACTCGATCCGTGGGCCGACCCGGACGCTCCGGCCGAGTTCGCCGCTGCGCACACCATCGCCGACCCGGAGGAGCGCCGCGCTGCCTTCCGTCGGATCAACACCCGGCTGGCGAGCGGCAACGAGGCGATGATCCGCGCCGCCGACGCCGTGCTGGCCGTGCTCGACGGTCCGGACGTCGACTCGGGAACGGCGGCGGAGCTCGGGTTCGCCGCCGGGCTCGGCAAGCCCGTGGTCGGGTTGCGCCTCGACCACCGCCGCACGGGCGAGAACGAGGGCGGGACGGTCAACCTCCAGGTCGAGCACTGGTTGGTCGCCCTGACCCGCACCCTGGACGATGCCTTGGTAAAACTTAGGCATGCGTCGAATCATGATGGTGGCTCTGCTCCTGCTGGTGACGGGGTGCGGGGGCGATGACGGCAGTGGTGGGAAGGGCAAGCCCGTCGTCAGCGCGGCCTCGTCGCTGAAGGGCGCCTTCACCGACTACGGGGGCGCGAGCTTCTCCTTCGCCGGCTCGGACGAGCTCGCCGCGCAGATCCGCCAGGGCGTCAAGCCCGACGTCTTCGCCTCCGCGAACACGAAGCTGCCCGACGCGCTCTTCGAGGAGGGCCTCGTCGAGAAGCCGCGGGTGTTCGCGGGCAACCGGCTCGTGCTGGCGGTGCCGGCCGACGGCGCGAAGGTGAAGGGGCTGAGCGACCTCTCCCGGAAGGGCATCACGCTCGCGGTCGGCTCGGAGAACGTCCCCGTGGGGGCCTACACCCGCGAGGTGATCGCCAAGCTCCCTGACGCGGAGAAGGTGCTGGCCAACGTGCGGTCGAACGAACCGGACGTGAAGGGCGTCGTCGGCAAGCTCACGCAGGGCGCGGTCGACGCGGGCTTCGTCTACGTCACCGACGTCGACGCGACCAAGGGCGCGCTGAAGGCGATCGACCTGCCCGACGACGTCAGCCCGGTCGTGTCCTACGGCGTCGCGGTCGTGAAGGGCGCAAAGCACCCGGAGGCGGCGAAGCGGTTCGTCGACGGCCTCTTCGACGGCGCCGGCCACGACGCGTTGGAGCGGGCCGGCTTCTCCTTCCCCTGATGGCCTTCCGCGCGCTGCTCGTGGTGGCGCTGGCCGTCGCCCTCCTGTTCCTCGCCGTGCCCGTCGTCGCGGTGTTCGCCAACACGAGCCCGGGGACGCTGCTCGACAGCCTCGGCGACGCATCGGCGCGCGACGCCCTGAGCCTCAGCCTGCGCACGTCGCTGCTCGCGCTGGCGATCATCGTCGCGGTCGGGACGCCCGCCGCCTACCTGCTCGCGACGCGGCACTTCCGCGGGCGGGCGGTCGTCCTGACGATCATCGAGCTGCCGCTCGTCCTGCCGCCGGCCGTGGCGGGCATCGCCCTGCTCGCCGCGCTCGGCCCGCGCGGCATCTTCGGCGGCCACGGACCGCAGCTCGTGCTGCAGACGGCGGGCGTCGTGGTCGCGCTGGTCTTCGTCGCGGCGCCGTTCTACCTGCGCCAGGCGGTGGCGGCGTTCGAGGCCGTCGACCGCGACCAGCTGGCCGCGAGCCGCACCCTGGGCGCGAGCGAGGCGGCGACGCTCGTGCGCGTGGCGATCCCGGCGGCGCGGCCGGGCCTGGTGGCCGGCCTGGCCCTCGCGTGGGGCCGGGCGCTGGGCGAGTTCGGCGCCACCCTGATGTTCGCCGGATCGTTCCGCGGCATCACCCAGACGGTTCCCCTCGCCATCTACGACCGCTTCTCCGACGACTTCCCCGGCGCGCTCGCGCTGAGCGCCGTCCTCGTCTGCCTCTCCGCCGCGCTGCTCGTGTCCGTCAAGCTCGTGGGCGGTGACCGTGGGCTCGCTGTGCGTTGAGGCGGCGGTCGCCTTCGCCGGCGGCGCGTTCGACCTCGACGTGGCGCTGGAGGTCGAACCCGGCCGCTGCCTCGCCCTGGCCGGTCCTTCGGGGGCGGGGAAGTCGACGGTGCTGCGGATCGTCGCGGGCCTCGTCGCGCCAGACCGCGGGAGCGTGCGCTGCGGCGCGGAGGACTGGACGGGCCGCCCGCCCGAGCAGCGCAGCTGCGGCTTCGTCTTCCAGGACTACGCGCTCTTCGCCCATCTCGACGTGACCCGCAACGTCGCCTACGGCCTGCCACGCGGGACGCGAGTCGACGGGTGGCTCGAGCGCTTCGGCCTCACCCACCGTGCACACGCCCGGCCGGCGACCCTGTCCGGCGGCGAGCGCCAGCGGGTCGCCCTCGCCCGCGCGCTGGCCCGCGAGCCGGACGTCCTGCTGCTCGACGAGCCGCTGGCGGCGCTGGACGCGAGCACCCGCGCCGACGCCACCCGCGTCCTGGCGGGGGTCCTGCGCGACACGGGCGTGCCGGCGTTGCTCGTCACCCACGACTTCACGGAGGCCGCGGTGCTGGGGGACGAGGTCGCGGTGATGGACGCCGGGCGCATCGTCCAGCGCGGCACCGCGGCCGAGCTCGCCGCCGCCCCGCGGTCGCCGTTCGTGGCCGACTTCACCGGCGCCGTCGTCCTGCACGGCGTGGCCACGCACACCGGGGGGCTGACCCGCGTGCGCCTGCGTGGGGGCGGCGAGATCGTCTCCATCGACGAGGCGGACGGTCCCGTCGCGGCGACCGTGTTCCCGTGGGAGATCACCGTCGAGCCGGTGGGCCGCGGCAGCGGCGGGTCTGCGCGCAACCGCCTCGACGCCGAGGTGGTCACCGTCACCAGCGTGGGCGGGCGCGTCCGCCTCGGCCTCGACGCCGGGCAGCCGCTCGTCGCCGAGGTCTCCGACGCCGCCGTCGCCGACCTCGCCCTCGTCCCGGGCGCGCGCGTGACCGCGACCTGGAAGGCGACCGCCACGCGCCTTATCGTCGCCGGCTGATGGAGGACCTCGTCCGCATCGGCGCCGCCGCCACCGCCCTCGGGGTGAGCACGGACACGCTGCGCCGCTGGGAGCGCGACGGACGGGTCACCTTCGAGCGCCACGGCGGCCAGCGCTTCCTGCCCGCCGCCACCCTCGCCGAGCTGCTGCGCACCCGCGCGCCGAGCGGGAGGACCAGCGCGCGCAACCGCATGACCGGCACCGTCGTCGCCGTGGAGATGGACGGCGTGATGGCGAAGATCGACCTCGCCTGCGGGCCCTACCGGATCGTGTCGCTGATGTCGCGCGAGGCCGCGGAGGACCTCGGCCTCAAGCCGGGCGACACCGCCGCCGCCGTCGTGAAGTCCACGACGGTGATCGTCGAGCGCGACTGATCGAGCTCCGCGCGCAGGCCGGCCGCGCGCACGAGCTCGAGGACGTCCTCCGGCGTCTGCGGGTCCGCCTGGAGAACGACCCGGGCGACCATGCCGCGCGCGGCCTTGACCATGTGCGTGACAGCCTTCCCGTCGGGCGTGATCGCGCGGACACCGAGCGCCTGTGGGACCGGCCAGGCCGCCGCGTAGCTGCCCGAGCGCAGGTCGAGCGTGACCCCGGGGTCGTCCGGGAGCGCTCGGGCGAGCAGCGGCTTCCAGAACGCGGTGAGGGAGCCGCGCAGGCGGGGGACGCGCGAGCCCATGTCGAGCTTGTAGGCGCAGATGCGGTCGCCCGGCGCGACGACGCCGAAGAGCGCGCTGGCGATCAGGACGCGGTCCCACGCGGCCTCGAGCTCGCCGAGGCGCAGCTCGCCGTAGAGCACGCCCGTGTAGACCTCGGCAGCGGGCGCGGCGGGCGCGTCCGTGAGGCGCAGGGCGCGCAGCAGGCGGTCGCGCGGCTTGGTCAGGCGCTCCGCGAAGGCCAGTTCCTCGAGCGCGACCGGGGGTCCTGCGGGCGCCGCCTTGCCGGCCGAGGGCGGGAGCAGGACGCGCATAGGCTGAATCTATGGTCACCGTCGCGCTCGCGCTGGCTTCGGCGGCGTGCTACGGGATCTCCAACGTCATCGGGCCGCAGCTCGCCCGCACCCGGACCTTGGTCGGGGTGCTCCTCGTCTCCCACGCCGCCGCCCTGCTGGCCGCGATCGCGTACCTCGCCGCCGCCGGCGGACCCGTCCTCGGCGGCGGCCCGCTGCTGGTCGCCCTGCTCGCCGGCGTCGGCAACGCGCTCGGCCTGATCGGCTTCTACACCGCGGCGCAGCTCGCGCCGCTGTCCGTCGTCGCCACCATCCTCGGCGCCGGCACGATCCTGCCCGTCACCTGGGGACTGGTCGCGCACGGGGACGACCTGACGGCGCTGCAGGGCGCGGGCATCGTGCTCGGGCTCGGCGGCTGCCTGCTCGCCGCCCGGCGCTCCGGCCCGGTCACCGCCGTTCACCCGGACCCGCGGGCGGGCGCCCTCCTGGCGCTCGGCGGGGCGATGGCGTTCGGCGTCTTCCTCGTCGCGCTGCCGGAGGCCTCCGAGCACGGCCGGGGCTGGGCGCTCGTCGACGCGCGTGCCTCCCTGCTCGCGGTCATGGCGGTGTGGGCCGGGTCGCAGCTACGCGACCTGCGCCTCGGGCGCGACACCGCGCTTGTCGCCGTCCCGGGCCTGCTGCTCATGGCCGGCACCGTCCTCTACCTGCTCGCCGCCGACCGGGGGCAGCTGTCGCTCGTCTCCGTCCTCAACGCGACCGCCCCCGTCTTCACCGTCGTCCTCGGCTTCGCCTTCCTCGGCGAGCGGCTGTCGCGGACGCAGACCGCCGGCGTCTCGCTCGCGCTCGCCGGGATCGTCCTGATCGCGACCTAGCTGAAGAGGCCGTGGAAGCCGAACGGGATGTGGTGCGGCACGCTCGCGCGGGCGAGCTCCGACAGCGTCCGCGCGTCGAGCACGACGAGCGACGACGCCTTCCGCCGCGCCTCGAGCACGACGGTGAGCAGGACGCCGTCGTCCTCCCGCTCGGCGCCGGGGCGGCGGACGAAGATCGGCTCGCCGGGGTAGCTGCCGGGCTCGCGCCACTCGCGGGTGCCGCCCGTGTGCGTGTCGAGCTTGACCACCGTGTCGAGGAAGGTCGCCTTGCGCGCGCTGACGCCGTACGCGTAGCGGTACGCACGGCCGTTGACGCGCTCGTAGTCGATCCGCGGCAGCTCGAGGTCGGGCCCGAGCGCGTGCGGGTGGACGCGCCTGCGGTCGAGGTCGACCTCCAGGCGGCGGACCTCGACCTTGGGCAGGCGGCGCTCGGCGGCGCGCACGCGCTTGAGGTACAGCGCGTCGATGACGCGGTTGTCCGGGTGCGCGCAGACGTCGAGGAAGATCCGCCCACCGCGCTCGAAGGCGTTGATGTGGTGGAAGACGAAGCGCGGGTCGGTCTCCAGGTCCGCGACGATCCCGCCGGCCCGCCGGTCGATGACCACGACGCGCGACGGCTCGCCCGGCTCCCAGCCGAAGTTGGCGATGATCGGCTTGCGCTCCGGGGACAGGAAGCTCAGCGGGTCGACCCGGAAGGGCTGCTCGAACAGCACGACGTAGCGCCGGGTCAGCGCGAACGAGTGCATGTAGGCGGGCTTGTCGCGCTTGACGTGCGCGATCTCGACGTCGTTGCGCAGCACGCGGTAGCCGTAGTCGCTGACGAGCTCGGTGACGAAGCGGAAGCGCTCGCCGCCGTCGTGGTGCGGGTGGGCGGTCCCCGTCGTCCCCACCGACCCCCCGATGACCCCCTGCGTGGCCAATGTCCTACGCGCGAAGCGCACCGGGATCGGCACCTCCGTGTGCGCGACGAAGCCGCTCGCCAGTCGCTCGAGCGACACGTTGGCGTTGGGGATCGGCGCGAGGACCGGGATGGATGCGACGCCGGCGAAGACGGAGCGGCACGGGTCCGTCGCGAACTCGGAGTACTTGATGACGCCCTCCTGCTTCCAGGCGTCGTAGGCGCTCGTGCGCAGGAAGCGGTTGCCGTAGCTCACGCGGCCGCCGGTGAAGGAGAACGCGTGCAGCATCGCGAGGCCGTCGAACCAGTGGTTGAAGGACCGCTCGCCGACCTCGAACAGCGCCGGGCCGTTGCGCATCAGCGTCCCGTGCAGCCAGTGCGGCACGCGCCCGTCGACGGGCAGGCGCGGGATGCGTGTCTCGTCCGTGAGGCTGGTGAAGCCCAGCGCGTAGCCGGGCGCCCGCGGGGCGGCGGCCAGGACGGTGCGGGGAGCGACGGCGAGCGCGGCCGCACCGGCCACGAACTGCCGCCGCGTGACGGTCACGGCGCCTTCGATCCGGCGAAACAGGGCGAGGCCCCGCAGACGTCCCGGAAGACGCCGTCCGGGCGCAGGAAGTCCGACTTCTGCTGCTGGGCCAGGGGCGAGCGGCGCGGCAGCTCGTGCGGGTCCTCACCCTCCGACGGGGGCGTCTCGGTCTTCGGCGGCAGCGGCGAGCCCGAGTCGAAGAGGGTGATCAGCGCCGACCCGTCGTAGCTGTCGCCGGCCACGCCAGGGATGCCGAACAGCGGATCCTTGTCGCTGTCGCGCCCGGCCTCCGCCCACGGCGTGAACGTGCGCGCGCCGACCGTGCGGGCCTCCACCTTCGCGGCGTAGTTGGAGACCTGGTGGTCGCCGAGCCCGATGTGCATGAGGATCTTGTGCACGGGGGTGTTGGGGTACGGGTCGCGCGTGATGTGCTCCGCGTAGCCGTTCGTCTCCGCGCGGTCCCACAGCATCTGCAGCAGCTGCAGCAGCACCGGCCGTTCGAGCTCGTCCGGGTAGGCGTTGTAGAGGACGGTCGCGTAGGTGTTGAAGTCCACGCTGCGGCGCAGGAGCGTGGAGTAGTTCATGCCGTTGACGCCGATGACGCCGCGGTCCAGGTCCGGCGCGATGGCGATCAGCCCGCCGCCGATGATGCCGCCCTGGCTGTTGCCGTCGTAGTAGAGGCGCGTCGTGTCGAGCACGCTCTTCCCGCCGACCTGGAAGGCCGCGTTCGTACCCAGCCCGGTCGGGTGGATCATCGCCCGCCCGAGGTAGAGCGCGTTGAGCATCCCCTGCTGCACGCGGTCGGCGAGCTTGGGGAAGTTCGTGATGTCGGTGAGGATGGTGGCGACGGTCGGGATGTCGCAGTCGGGCAGGTAGAGCGGGACGTTCGGCGGGTCGGGCGTGTCCGTGCAGGCCATTCCGCTCCAGTCCGTCGCGCAGAAGACGAAGCCGTGGTTCTGCGAGAGGGCGCGCAGCTGGGACTGATTGACCTCATCGCGGCTGCCGAGCAGTCCGTGGCCGTAGATGCCGGCCCGCAGCGGTGCCCCGTCGGCGGCGACCTTCGGGATGTTGCAGGTGAAGCGCGCGGCCTGCGTGCCCTGCTGCGCGGGCATGCCGTTCTTGTAGTTGAACGTCCCGCCGGAGGCGCAGCCGGGGCTGGTGAGGTAGCAGGGGACCTGCACCGTGCCGTCGACGCGGCGGAGGATCTCCTCGTCCGGGTTGTCGGTGACCTTCGTGACGGTGAACGCGGGCGAGCTTCCCTGGACCTGCAGGTCGGCGAGGTCCGTGTCGCCCAGCTGCTTGAAGGCGTCGTCGCGGATGTGCAGCATGCGTTCGGACAGGTTCTTCTCGCTGGCCACGGTGAAGTCCCAGGCGAGGAACAGGTCGTCGCGGTCGACGCCCGAGCGGGCCAGCGTGCGGAAGAGCGACTCGAAGTGGGCGCGGCGCTTCTCCAGCGAGCCGTCCGTGCTGACCGTGCCGTCGCGCAGCGCGGCGAAGGCGGTGCTCGCGCGGATGACGGCGCCGTCGGCGGTGCGCATGCGGCGCAGGGCGACGACGTAGCGGTGGCCCTCGAGGAAGTTGCGCGCGGGCCGGATGATCACGTTGCGGTCGGCGTCGCTCTTCGGGTTGACGTCGAGCTCCGTCCACACCGGCCAGCGCTTGCCCGTGGTCGCGTCGAGCACGACGACGGGCTGGCGGCGGTCGAACGACCGCACGAGGTCGTCGATGGGGACCGCGCCCGTGCGGGCCAGCGCCTCCTGCGAGTCCAGACCCGGCACGCGGGTGACAAGCGCCGAGCCCGGGCTGAAGCCGTCGTTCTTCGCGTACTCGGCGGTGGCGACGCGCGCGCCCGTGACGTTGGCCGGCATGCCCGAGGCGGGGAAGCTGATGCGCTTCTTCGTGTCGGCGTTCCCGTCGCGGACCGTGAAGAAGTCGCTCGGGAACGGCTGCAGGCAGGTGGCCGCGTCCAGCTGGTCGCACTTCGATCCGTCGGGGAGGTCGAGCTTCGCCGGAGCGGGAACCGATGGTTCGCACGTCGGCTTCAGCGCGCGCGACCCGCGAGCGATCGGCTTGCCGACGGCGCGGTTGAGGGCACGCGGGGCGTAGGCGAGCACCCGCAGGCGGGCCGGCGCGCAGGCGGCGAGCTGCGCCTTCCCGGCGCGCGTCAGCGGCAGCCGGCCGCGGCCGCGGATCGTGCGCGCCTCGGCGACGACCTTCCCGCCGGAGATCGCCACGAGGCGAACGCGCTTCTGCGTCTTCACCGGGATCGCCCCGGCGTGGGGCGCGCCGACTCTCACCTTGGCCGCGTCCGCCGCCGGAGCGGCGACGAGCAGGACCAGGACCGCGGCGGCGAGGCGCATCAGCCCGCGCAGCCGTCCGCGCCGACGTCGGAGGCGGCCGCGTCGACCTTCGCGCTCAGCGGCGTCAGCTTCTGGATGAGCGAGACGCCCTTCTTGTTGTCCTTGGCCTTGGCGGCCGAGGCGAGGTCGCCGAGCAGAGTCGTGACCTCGCCGGTGGCGTCGGTCATCTTCTTGTAGTCGGCCTTGACGGACTCGGCCGGCTTCAGGTCCTCCAGCTCGCCCTGCTGCTTCTCAGTGAGCTCCTTGGCCTTCGTGAAGTACGTCTCCGCCTTCGCCGGGTCCGTCAGGTCGGGCGACCCGAGGTCCTCACCCTGCTTGGAGTACTTCGCGCAGATGGCGTCAGCTTTCTTGGCGAGGTCCTTGCGAGCCAGCCCGTCGCTGCCCCCGCAGCCGACGACGAACAGTGCCGCGCACGCGGCCAAGAGAATCATCTTCATCCGCGCATCCTGTCATGCGCGTCGGTAGCTTGCGAGGCATGCCGGGACCGCCTGATCTGCACCAGACGCGCATGGAGTCCGCCGCGGAGCCGCCGTTCCACGACGAGCTCACGGCCGTCTGGGGTGCCGAATGGGGCGCCTCCGACGAGGTCGGCCGCCTGCGCAAGGTGCTCATGCGCCGGCCGGGCGACGAGCTCGCCGCCGTGCGCGCCGACGCCTGGGACGAGGAGGCGCAGGCGCTGGTGGATCCCGACGGCCGCTGGTACTGGACCGACCGCACGCCGCCCGACCTCGACAAGGTGCACGCGCAGCACGCCGGCCTCGTGTCGCTGCTGGAGCGCGAGGGCGTGGAAGTCGTGCTCGCCGAGCCGCTCGGCGGGGGCTTCGTCAAGGCCGTCTACGCGCGCGATCCGCTGGTCACCGTCCCCGGCGGCGCGATCATCGCCCGCATGGCCGTCCGCGCCCGGCGCGGCGAGGAGGCGGCGGTCACGCGCGAGGTCGCCGCGGCCGGCCTGCCGATCCTCTCGACCATCACGGGGACGGGGACGCTGGAGGGCGGCTCGTTCGTCAAGCTGCGCCCGGGCCTGGCCGCCTTCGGCACGTCCATCCGCTGCAACCACGAGGGCGCACGGCAGCTGCGCGAGACGCTCGCGCGCATCGGCTGGGAGCTGATCATCGTCCCGCTCGCCGGCTACACGATCCACCTCGACCTGCACCTGGCGATGGTCAACGAGGGCGTCGCGCTGATCGACGCCGCGGGCCTCCCCTACGACTTCATCACGCGGCTGCACGCGGAGGGCATCGAGACCATCCACGCTGACACCAGCGAGGGCGAGTGGTCGCTCAACGCGCTGTCGCTGGCGCCCGGCCGGGTGCTGATGGCGGAGGGGACGCCGCGCACCGCCGAGCTGCTCTCCTCGCACGGCATCGAGGTGCTGACGGTCGAGTACGACGAGCTGCACAAGAACGGCGGCGGCGTGCACTGCTCGACGATGGAGCTGTTGCGTGAACGCACCTGAAGTCGTCGCCCGGCTGCGCGAGCTCGACGCCCGCTCGGGCGGGCGCCGGGTCGCGTGGGGGCCGGAGTGGCGCGAGGAGCGCGAGCGCTTCGTCGCCTGGCTGCGCGAGCACGTCCCGGGCGTGGACATCAAGCGCGACCCGGCCGGCAACCTGTGGGCGCGGCGCGCGGGTGAGTCGGACGAGACGGTGGTCATCGGGTCCCACCTGGACTGCGTGCCCGACGGCGGCTGGCTGGACGGCTGCCTCGGCGTCCTCGCCGCGGCGGAGGTGATGCGCTCGCTCGACACCCACCGGCGCTCCATCGCGCTGGTCGACTGGGCCGACGAGGAGGGCGCGCGCTTCGGGCACTCCCTGCTGGGATCGAGCGCCGCGTGCGGGCTGCTGGACGCGCCGGCCGCGGGCGAGCTGCGCGATGCCGACGGCGTCCGGCTGGCCGACGCGCTGCGCCGACAACGGCGTCGAGCTCGCGGAGATGGCGGGCGCGGCGGCCGAGCTCGACGGCGCGGTCGCCTACGCCGAGCTGCACATCGAGCAGGGGCCGGTGCTCGACGACGAGGGGACGGCGTGCTGCGCGGTCGACGGCTGCCTGGGCGTGCGCCGCACGGAGATCCTCTTCACCGGCCGGGCCGGGCACGCGGGCGCCACGCCCATGGACCGGCGCGACGATCCGCTGCTGGCGGCCTCCGCGTTCGTGCAGGAGGCGCGGCGGCTGCGCGGTCGAGGCGGACGGGCTGGCCACCATCGGCGCGCTGCGGACGGAGCCGGGGACGCCGACGGCGATCGCCGACCGGGTGCGGCTCACGCTCGACCTCCGCCACCGCGACCTGCGTGCGCTCGTCGCGCTCGACGACGCGTGCGCGGCCGCGGCCGGCGGGCCGGCCTACCGCTCCGTCTGGAGCATCGACCCGATCGCCTTCGACGCCGAGCTCGTGGAGCGGGCGCGCGCGGCGACCGGCGGGCGGGCGCCGCTTGACCTCCGGCCCGCTGCACGACGCGGCGGCCGTGGCGCGGGCGGGCGTGCCGACGGTGATGGTGTTCGCGCGGACGCTCGGCGGCACCTCGCACTCCCGCGAGGAGGACGCGCGCGAGGAGGACCTCGTGGCGTCCGATCGAGGCCTACGGCGCGCTGGTCGTCCGAGCTCGTGCTCCTGAAGGCGGTCCAGGAACGCGGCCTGGGCGGGGTTGATGCGCTCGCCGCGCCTCCGCGAGGTCGAACCACTCCGCGCGGTCGACCTCCGGGAACGACTGCCGGCGCCCCGACCGCGGCGGCCACTCCATCTCGAAGGTGTTGGAGACGACGGCGCCGGCGTCGAGGTCGCCCTCCGCCGCGTAGGCGATCACGCGCTTGCCGCTCTTGAGCTTCACCTCGCCGAGGTCGCGCAGCTCGGCGTCGCCGAGGTCGGTGCCCGTCTCCTCCGCGAACTCGATCAGGGCGCGGGCGCGCGGGTCCTCGTCGCCCTCCAGCTCGCCCTTGGGGATCGACCAGGCGCCGAGGTCCTTCTTCGCCCAGAACGGACCGCCGGGGTGGACGAGGAGCACCTCGCCGTCTGCGCGGTGAAGGAGGACGCCGGCGCTGATCCTCGAGGTATCCTGGCCATGGCTGCACGCTACGGAGCCGACGTCAAGACCGTCCGCCAGGCGTGGGGCGAGTTCCGGCGCAAGCGCTCGCCGCAGATCCTCTTCGGCGGGCGCTCGGCGCTGGCGCTGGTCGCCGCGCATCGTCGCTCGGCGGCTTCGGCTGGCGGGACGCGGTGGCCGCGGCCGCTCATGTTGCCGGTGTACGTGCTCGGCGAGTGGGCCATCCACGTGTACCTGCTGCACCTGCGGCCGTTCCGCTGGCGCGGCCGCGAGGTCGAGCTGATCACCGCGCAGTCGCACCGCATGCACCACGAGGACCCGCACAACCTCTTCATGATCCTGCTCGGTCCCGTCGAGGCGGTCGGCCTGCTCGTGCTGGCGCCGATGGTCGCCGCGGTCTTCGCGCCGTTCCTGGGCTGGCACGCGGCGTTCTCCGCCGCCGTCGTCGCCTACGGGCTGATCCTGACCTACGAGTGGACGCACTTCCTCATCCACACGGCGGTGCGGCCGCGGTCGCGCTACTACCGGACCATCCATCGCGGGCACCGGCTGCACCACTTCAAGAACGAGCGGTACTGGCACGGCATCACCAACACCCTCAGCGACCGGGTGCTGGGGACGGCGCCGGACCAGCAGTCGGTCCCGCGCTCAACGACGGCGCGGACGCTGCGCCCCTGACCGGGGTCACGAGCGCGATCGCGCTCGTGAGGTAGACGGCGTCGGCGGCGTCGAGGCGCTCGAGGTCGATCACCTCCTCCGTCGCTCGAGTGGCCGCGATGGCCCGAGCGCGGGTGATGCCGGGCAGCAGGCGCCCGTCGGCGGGCGGCGTGACGTGGCGGCCCTGTCCTCGACGATGAAGACGTTCGCCCACGCGCCCTCGAGCACGTGGCCGTCGGCGTCGACGATGAGGGCGTCGACGGGGACGCGGCGGTCGGCCCACTTGCGATCGCCGAGGCCACCGGGGACGAGCACGGGACGCAGCTGCCGGCGGCTCGCGACGGACGGCGGGCGTGACCTCGACGAGCCCGTTGACGAGGCGCACCCGGAAGCGCCCGGCGCCGGCCTCGTGCGCGGCGCGCATCAGCGCCTCGCGGTGGGCGTCGTCGCCGAGCCGGTCGAGGTGGGCCTCCAGCAGCGGGATCTCGCCGTCGACGGCGAGCATGGTCTCCAGCAGGCCAAGCGACGGGTCCGGACGCGGGAGGTCGAGCAGCGGGGGCAGCCGGCGGCCGCCGCCACGCCGTCGGATCTGGCGTGGCCGCCCCGAGCGCGGCCAGCACCGGCCGCGCCTTCGTCAGCGCCTCCTGCAGCTCCGTCTCGGGATCGCTCTGGGCGACGATGCCGCCCCCCGCACCGAGCCAGGCGTGCCCGCCGGAGACCTCGAGCGTGCGGATGGCGACGCTGAGCTCGAGGCCGGCGTGCGGGCTCAGGTAGCCGATCGCGCCCGTGTAGACCTCGCGCCCCGTCGCCTCCAGCGCGGCGATCGTCTTCATCGCCTGCACCTTCGGCGCGCCCGTCACGCTGCCGGGCGGGAACGCGGCGCGGATCGACGTCCGCGTCGCTCGCCTGCGTCCGCGCGCGGATCGCGCGAGACCATGTGGAAGAGGCCCGGGTGCTCGACGATCTCCGGGGCGCCCGCCGCCACCGTCCCGTACTCCGCGACCCGGCCGAGGTCGTTGCGGACGAGGTCGACGATCATCGTGTGCTCGGCGGCGTCCTTCCCCGAGCCGGCCAGCGCCTCGCGCGTCGTCGCCGTGCCCTTGATCGGGTCGCTGTGGACCTCGTCGCCCCTGCCGGCGCAGGAACAGCTCGGGCGAGAAGGACAGGACCGCGTGGCCGGCGCCGCCGAAGAACGCCGAGTAGGGCGGCGCATGCGTCTCCGTCGCGTCGGCGAAGGCGTCGAGCGGGTCGCCCGTCGAGCTCCCCCTCGAGGCGCAGCGTCAGGTTGGCCTGGAACAGCTCGCCCTCCGCGATCCGCCGCACCGCGTCCGCCACCGCCCACCGGTGCCCGTCCGCGCCCGGCGCCCGCATCGCCATCCCGTCCAGCGACCATGAGCGCCGGTCCGGCTTCCCGAGCTCCACCTCCGGCTCCTCCCCGTCGAGCCACTCGTGCCACCACGTCCCGTCCGGCTCCATCCGGTAGACGTGGTCGTAGTAGGCGACGTCGCGATCGGGCAGCGGATGCGGCCGCGGCGGCTGCGGCGGCAGCGCCTCGATCTCCGCCCCCACCCCGTATCCGAGCCACCCGAACCACCCACCTGCGACTGAGGGGACAGTCCCCTCATTCGCATCGGTGCGACTGAGGGGACTGTCCCCTCTTTCGCATGGGGTCGATGCGGCGATGGCGCCTCCGCCCGCCCAGGCGCCGAGGAGGAGGAACGGGCGCGGGCCGCCGCGGAGCATGCGCAGGACGTCCTGGGGCGTCGCGTCGAGGTCGAGGGGGCGGCGCGGCATCTCGTCCTCATTGTGGAGGGCGGATCATTCAAAGGACCGACGACGCCCCACGACGCGGGCTGGGACCGTGCCGTCCATGGCCCTCCTCTCTCCTCCCCGCTACCTCATCTTCCCCACCGACGCCGCCTACGACGAGGCCCGCGCCGCGTGGAACCTCAGCGCCGATCAGCGGCCCGCCGCCGTCGCCCGCCCGGAGACCGCCGACGACATCGTCGCCGCCGTCCGCTACGCCCGCGAGCACGGCCTGGCCGTCACCGCGCAGGGCACCGGGCACGGCGCGCTGTCGCTCGGCGCGCTCGACGACGTCCTCCTCATCCGCACGGACCGCATGCGCGGAGTGGAGATCGACGCCCGCAACCGCGTCGCCCGCGTCGAGGCCGGCGCGCAGTGGCGCGACGTCATCGCCCCCGCGGCCGAGCACGGCCTCGCCTGCCTGCACGGCTCCGCCCCGGACGTCGGCGTGGTCGGCTACACGCTGGGCGGCGGGCTCTCCTTCTACGGCCGCCGCTACGGCACCGCTGCGAGCCGCCTGCTGGCCGTGGAGCTCGTCACGGCCGGCGGCGACCTCATCCGCGCCGACCGTTGCGACCACCGCGACCTCTTCCTCGCCCTGCGCAGCGGGGGCAGCGGGAACTTCGGGATCGTCACGGCGATGGAGTTCGAGCTGTTCAACCCGGGCCCCGTCCACGCCGGCCACCTGTTCTTCCCGCTCGAGCGCGCGCAGGAGGTCATCCGCGCGTGGTCCTGCTGGGCGCCGTGCCTGCCGCAGACCGCGACGTCCGTCGCCCGCCTCATCCGCGTGCCGGACATGGATGGCCCGCCGCCGCACCTGCGGGGCAAGTCCTTCGCCATCGTCCAGACGATCGTCCTCGGCGACGCGGGCGAGGCCGACGCGCTGCTGGCGCCCATGCGGGCGCTCGGGCCGGCCATGGACACCACCGCCCCCACGCCCTACGAGACACCTCCAGTACCTGCACATGGACCCGCCGAACCCCGTCCCCGGCAAGGGCGACAGCGTGACGCTGCCGGCGCTGCCCGAGGCCGCGGTCGACGCGTTCGTGGACGGCTTCGGACCCGCGCTGCTCGGCGCGCAGATCATCTGCGCCGGCGAGCGGCTCGCCCCGCTCGGCGACCGGTTCCAGGTCTTCGCGGTCGGCATCGCCGCCACGCCGGAGATGGCCGCGGGCGTCGGCGCCGACCTCGCCGGCCTGCGTGCGGGCCTGGCCCCGTTCGAGGGTGGCCGCCGCGCGGCCAACTTCGTCGAGGAGGTCGACGCGGATCCGACCGAGCTGTGGGACGCCGAGACCCTCGAGCGGCTGCGCGCGGTCAAGGCCGCGGTCGACCCCGACGGCGCCATCCGTTCCAACCACCCCCTCGTCTGAGGCAACACGTCACACAACGGGGTCACGAAATGGGGGTTGCGGGTAGCGCAACCCCCATATGACTGAAGAACGAACCACGGGTGGACTGGTCGGCAAGGCCGCCGGTCGCCTCAAGAGCCGCAGCCGGCGCCCTGACCGAACAACGACGAGCTCCAGCGCGAGGGCAACCTCCAGGAGGCGCAGTCCGACGCCGAGCGCGAGGCGCGCGAGGCCCAGGCCGACGCGCGCCGTCGCGACGAGGAGGCCCGCGTCAAGGAGGAGCAGGCGCACGCCGCTGCCGAGAAGCGCGACCTCGACAACAAGATCGCCGCCGAGGAGCGCGAGAAGGCCGCCGAGGCCGATCGCCGCCGCGCCGAGCAGACCGCTGCCGAGCAGAAGGCCGACGCCGAGGCGCAGGCCGCGCGCGAGCGCGAGGCCAACGAGACCGTCGCCGAGGCGACGGAGGACGCAGCCGAAGAGACCCGGGTGGACGCCGCCCGCCGGGCCGCCGCGCTCGAGCGCGAGGCCGCCAAAGCCGAAGCCGAGGCCGACAGCCTCGAGGAGGAACTAGATCATGGGCATCAAGGACATCACCCGCACCGCGACGAGCGCGTACATCGGCGCCGTCAAGTGGCCGCTCTCCCGCGCCGCCAAGCTGGTCGGCCGCGGCGAGGTCGTCGACCGCGCGGACGCCACGGCGCGCAGCGTCGTCGGCGACGTGACCGGCGACCAGGAGCTCAAGCAGCAGGGCCGCAAGAAGGCCGCGGCCGTCGATCAGCGCGAGAAGGCCGCCCGGCTGCGCAAGCAGGCCGCCAAGACGACCTCACGCGCGCAGGAGACCGCCGCCGAGCGCGAGGAGAAGGCGACCGCGCGCCGCGAGGAGGCCGCCAAGAAGCAGGCTGCGAAGAAGCAGGCCGCCGCCAAGCAGAAGGCGCAGACCGAGTCGAAGGCCAAGGACGCCGCCGAGCGCCGCAAGGCCGACGCCGAGGAGGCCAAGCGCAAGGCCGACGAGGCCAACGCCAAGCAGGAGGACCGCGAGCGGCAGAAGGTCCTGGCCGAGAAGAAGGAGGCGCTGGACGAGCGCGAAGAGGCGATCACGCACGCCGACGAGGCGGACCGGCTCGCCGGCGCCGCCGCGCGCACCAAGGAACAGCGCAAGCAGGACTAGGGAGCTGCGGTGCTGGCTCGCGCGACGAGCGCGGGCCAGTCCGCCGTCACCCCGAAGCGGGCGAGCGTGGCGGCCAGCTGGCCGGCCATGCGCGCCGCGCCGATGTCCTTCGGGTCCGGCGCCACGCCGCCGGCGAGCGCCAGCAGGTCGCCCAGGCGCGCGAAGGCGCGCTCGGTGACGTCGCGGACCGCGGCGGCGTCCAGCGTCGCCTCGCCCTCCACGAAGTCGCCCGAGCACGTCGCGCAGGATCGCGTGGGCGCGGGCGGCGTCGTCGGCCGGGAGGATCCCGAGCGCGTCGACCGCCGCCACGAAGGCGGCCGGGTCGGCGTCGGTGAGCGCCGTGAACGCCGCGATGTGCGACGTCATGCGGTCGCGATCGGCGGTGCGGGCGAGCCCCAGGCCGAGCAGCCCGAGGGAGCCGTCCTCCAGGCGCAGCAGGTGCGAGGGACGGGCGTCCGTCGGCACCAGGCCGGCGTCGCGCCACGCGACCAGATGGGCGGCGACGAGCAGCTCGGCCTCCTCCGCGGTGAGCGCGGTCACGGGCTCACCGTCGAGCCACTCGGACACCATGGTCGTCGGATCGCAGTCCTCGATCTCCACGGCGGGGACGGTCACGCCGTCCAGCCGGCGGAGCGCGCGGCGGACGCGCTGCTGGGTCTCCGCCTCGTGCTCGAGGTCCAGCTCGTCCATGACCGTCTCGCGCACCTCGGCCATCACGCCCCGGACGTCGAGGGCGTTGAAGACCATGCGCAGCGGGCCGGTGAGCGTGTCGACCAGCACGAGCTCGCTACGGATCTGCGCGGCGAGGCCCGGGCGCGCGACCTTCACGGCCTGGTCGCCGCGACGGTGGACCTGGGCGGTCGGCGTGACGGCGACCGGGTCCTTGTCGGGCCCCTTGAACGGCTCCACGGCGGCGGCCCAGGCGGCGTCGAGCTCGGCGCGCACCGGCTCGCGCAGGCGCTCGGGCAGCGCCTCGTCGTCGACGAACGGCGCGTAGCGGGCCATCAGCACCTTGCCGCTCGCGGTCCGGCGCATGAGCGACACACCCACCTCGAACAGCGAACGGACGGATGATGGAAGTTCAGGAACGCTCATAGCTGGGGAGTACCTCTCCGTTCATCGACCAAGGAGACTGACATGAGCGACGGAAGCGCAGACGAGGGCAAGGGCCGCCTCAAGGAGGCCGCCGGCGACCTCACGGACAACCAGGACCTCAAGAACGAGGGCAAGGTCGACAAGGCCACGGGCAAGGTCAAGGACACCGTCGGCGACGTGTCCGACGCCGATCAAGGACAAGCTGTAAGACGGAGGTGAAGCGGGCGGCGCCATGAGGAGAGGGACGTTAGTGTTCCTCACTCATGGCCCGCCCCCACGCCGCGCTGCCGCGAGGCCCGCATCGGCTCGCGCGTGACGAGGTCCTCGCCTCGCAGCGGGGCCGCCTGCTGAGCGCCATCGCCGAGGCGGTCGCGGCCAAGGGCTACGGCGCCACGTCCGTCGCCGACGTCATCGGGCGCGCCGGCGTCTCCCGCAGGACCTTCTACGAGCACTTCCGCGACAAGGAGGCCTGCTTCCTCGCCGCCTACGACGTCGGCGTCGAGGTGCTCATGGCGACGATGCGCGCCGGCGAGCCCATCCAGGCCTACCTGGAGACGCTCGCGGCGGAGCCGGCCTTCGCCCGCACCTTCCTGATCGAGATCGGCGCCGCCGGGCCGCGCGCGCTGGCGCGGCGTCAGGAGGTCCACGAGGCGTTCGCGGCGATGATCTCCGACCGACCCGTTGCGCTCGCCATCGTCGGCGCGCTCAACGAGGTCGTCACCCGCGAGGTCGCCGCCGGCAGGACCGCGCAGCTCCCCGAGCTGCACGGCTTCCTGACCGACGTCTACGAACGGCTTACGCGGTAGCCGCGGCCCGCGCCTTGCGGGAGGCGCGCACGCGGTCCGTCTGCGACAGGTGCGCCTTGCGCAGGCGGACGAAGTGCGGCGTCACCTCGACGCACTCGTCGTCGCGCAGGAACTCCAGCGCCTGGTCGAGCGAGACCTTCCGGGCCGGCACGAGGCGGATGAGGACGTCGGAGGTCGACGAGCGCACGTTGGTGAGGTGCTTCTCGCGGACGGCGTTGACGTCGAGGTCGTCGGCGCGGGCGTTCTCGCCGATGATCATGCCCTCGTAGACCTCGTCGCCGGGCTCGACGAACAGCGTCCCGCGGTCCTGCATCTGGAAGCAGGCGAAGCCGGTGACCGCGCCGGCGCGGTCGGCGACCAGGGCGCCGGACGGGCGCGTGTTGAGCTCGCCGTGCCAGGGCTCGTAACCCTCGAAGACGTGGTGGACGATGCCGGTGCCGCGCGTCTCCGTGAGGAACTCCGTGCGGAAGCCGACGAGGCCGCGGGCGGGGACGAGGTAGTCCATGCGCACCCAGCCCGTGCCGTGGTTGACCATCGCCTCCATGCGGCCCTTGCGCAGCGCGAGCAGCTGGGTGACGACGCCGACGTAGTCCTCCGGCACGTCGATGGTCATCCGCTCCATCGGCTCGTGCGTCTTGCCGTTGATCTCGCGGGTGAGCACCTGCGGCTGACCGACGGTGAGCTCGAAGCCCTCGCGGCGCATGATCTCCACGAGCACGCCGAGCTGCAGCTCGCCGCGGCCCTGGACCTCCCAGGCGTCCGGGCGCTCCGTGTTGGTGACCCGCAGGGACACGTTGCCGACCAGCTCCTGGTCGAGCCGGTCCTTGACCTGGCGGGCGGTGAGCTTGTTGCCGTCCTTGCCGGCGAGCGGCGACGTGTTGATGCCGACGACGACGCTCAGCGACGGCTCGTCGACGTGGATGACCGGCAGCGGGCGCGGGTCGTTGAGGTCGGCGAGCGTCTCGCCGATGGTGACCTCCTCGAGGCCGGCCAGGGCGACGATCTCGCCGGGGCCGGCGGAGTCGGTGGCGACGCGGTCCAGCGCGTCGGTGACGTAGAGCTCGGTGATCTTCGCGCGGGTGATCGTCTCCCCGTCCGAGCGGCACCAGGCGACGTCCATGCCCTTGCGGATCTCGCCGTGGCGGACGCGGCAGATGGCGAGCCGGCCGAGGTACGGCGACGCGTCGAGGTTGGTCACGTAGGCCTGCAGCGGGTGCTCGTCGTCGTACTCAGGGGCGGGCACGGTCTCGACCAGCAGGTCGAGCAGCGGCTTGAGGTTCTCGCCCTCCTCGCCCTGCGTCATGGACGCCCAGCCGGCCTTGGCGTTGGTGAAGACGATCGGGAAGTCGAGCTGGTCCTCGTGGGCGTCGAGGTCCAGGAAGAGCTCCTCGACCTCGTGGATGACCTCGTCGATGCGGGCGTCGGGACGGTCGACCTTGTTGACGACGAGGATCACCGGCAGCCGGCCCTCGAGCGCCTTGCGCAGCACGAAGCGCGTCTGCGGGAGAGGACCCTCGGAGGCGTCGACGAGCAGCAGCACGCCGTCGACCATCGTCAGGGCGCGCTCGACCTCGCCGCCGAAGTCCGCGTGGCCCGGCGTGTCGACGATGTTGAGCTTGACGTCGCCGTAGCGGACGGCCGTGTTCTTGGCCAGGATCGTGATGCCCTTCTCGCGCTCGAGATCCATGGAGTCCATGACGCGCTCGTTGACGTCCTGGTTGTCGCGGAAGGCGCCGTTCTGCCACAGCATGGCGTCGACGAGGGTGGTCTTTCCGTGGTCAACGTGGGCCACGATGGCGACGTTGCGAATGTCTTCGCGGCGGGTGAGCATCACTCCCAGGCTAGGTGAGGATGCCGCCGTCCATCAGGCGGGCGATGATCGCCTTGGCCGCGATCCGCGCCCCGGGGATGGAGAGATGGAGCCCGTCCTGGTCGCGGACGCGGACCCGCCGGCCCCCGACGACCAGGGTGGCGCGGTAGGTCCCGTCGGGCGTGAAGAGCTTCGCGAGGTCGAGCACGTCGACCGTCGGCAGCCCCGCCGCGGCCTTGACCAACGCCGCGTTGACGGCCCGTTGCCCGGCCGCACGGCGCGCGTCCTTCGCCGCCGGGACGGTCAGCCAGGTCACGGTGCCGCGGCCGCCCTGGGCGTAGGTGCGCATGACGCCGCGGACCTTCTTGACGTACCTCGCCGACCAGTCGGGGCCGCAGCAGGCGACGCCGTCGATCGGGTAGCGGTCGTTGGTGCCGAGGAAGACGACGGTGGCCTGCGGGTGCTGGGCGGCGACCTGCTCGCGGGCCAGAGCGGGCCAGTCGACGATCGTGTCGGAGGAGATCGCCGCGCCGATCTTGACGTCGCCGACGACCTCGGCCCGCTCGGCCAGGCGGTCCCCGAGGATCGCGTCCACGGACTGCATCATCGAGTCGCCCGTGGTGAGGATGGTCGGGCCCGCGTCCGTGGTCTTCTCGGGCCGCGCCTTGACGCCCACGGCGACGTGGCGGCGCAGCCGCTGCGCGGGGGCGTCGACCGTGACGAGGTAGCGGGTGCGGGCGTGCGGGGTGAAGGTGTGGGTGGCGGTCGCCCCGGAGAAGCGCAGCGGTGCGCAGGCGGCCCTGGCGCCCGGCTTGCGCGTGCACACCTCGGCCGCATCGTCCCCCGTCCCCCAGGTGTCGGTCACGGTGACCGTCGCGGGCTCCCCGGGCTCGACGCGCGGGGGCGCGTCCATCGTCAGCCGGTTGCGGCAGGACGGCGTGCGCACGGCATAGGCGGCCGTGTCGACGGTCCCGTCCGCGCGGGTGCCGGTGACGGCGAAGTGGCGGTCGAGGCGGTCGCAGCGCCAGCGGGCGGCGCGGTACAGCGAGCCGGCGCTCAGCGGGCCGAGCTGGGCGTCGTCGCCGATCGGCTCGGTGAGGCTCAGCGTCCCGAGTGGCGCGCCGCCCTCGCTGAAGGCCAGCGGCCCGAGGTCGGAGCTGCCGACCGCGTAGAGCTTGATGTAGCCGCGGTCGACGGAGGCGTCGGCGCCCAGGAACAGGTGCGCGCGAGCCGTCCCGCAGAGCGCGAGCACGAGCAGCGACACCAGGACGACCCCCCGCCTCATGGTGCGGACATGATCGCAGTCGACCCGTAGACGTTCAGGGCCGCAGGCAGACCACGATGGGCGGCGTCCCCCGTCGCCGCGGACGGGCAGCGGGCGGCGCGGCAGGTCAGGCTCCAGGTCAGGCGGTGGGTACCGGAGGGCACGACGAACTGCTTCGGCGCGGGAGCGGGCGCGGACCAGAGCACCTGACCGTCTGCGGACAGCTCCAGCGCCCAGCCGTCGTCGGCGCGGTAGGCGGCGAAGGTGGCCGCGTAGGCCTCGACGCGTCCGCTCAGGGTCGCCGTGGCGCGGGTCCCGCGCGGGAGGGTGGCGCCGGGCGGGCCGGGGACGACGCGCAGCATCAGCCCGTCCGTGACGCCCGGGTTCAGGCCGTAGGTCCCGCGCGGCTCGACGGGCGCGCAGCCGTTCTCGGAGACGTCGAGGCCGGGGTCGATGTGCTCGAGGAAGTGCCCGGTCGACGCGAGGGCGGAGCCGGCCGGCGCGGCGTCGCAGGTCTGCACGACGCCGGGCGCCGCGAACACCGCGGCGGCGAGCACGGCGGCGAGGCTCATCGCAGGAAGGCGGCGGCGGTCGTGCGCGCCCGCTGCAGGTCGTCGGCGTCGGCGGGGCCGTGCACCCAGGGCGCGGTGCCCGGATCGAGCACCTTCAGGGTCGCGCCGTCGTCCTTCGCGAACACACGCGATTGCGCGACACCGACGGTGGGGTCGCCGCGGCGGGCGATGAGCAGGACGGGCGTCGGCGGGTCGGTCGGGTAGAAGCGGGCCGGGTCGTAGTTCTCCGCGTGGCCGAAGATCGCGTCGAGGCCGGGCGCGCCCCAGACCTCGAAGTCGGCCGGCGCCCCCTCCCCGATCACCGCGTGCAGCCGCCGCTTGGTGCCGAGCATCAGCGACCAGTGCGCACCCGCCGAGCTCCCCCAGGCGGAGATGGGCAGGTCCGGCCAGCGCGCCTTCGCCTGGTCGTAGGTGGCCACGACGTCCAGGAGACCGGGCGCGTCGGTGGCGTAGGTGGCCGAGACGACGATCTGCCCGCCCGTCAGCGCCGAGCGCTCCATGTCGGCGAAGGCGCGGCCGTCGGCGGCGCTGTCGTAGGTCCCGTCGAAGGCGTCGTCGCGCATGCGGTTCTCCGGCGGCCCGCAGGCGCGCTGGCCGGGCGGCGGACGCGCCGCACCAGGCACCGGGATGGAACATGAGCGTCACGCCGTAGGCCTTGCCGTCCGGGATGCGGACCTCGTAGTAGAGCTTCTGCGGGCCGTGCGGCGCCGCGCCTGCGACCGCCGCGAGCAACAGCGTGAGCGCCACCGTCACCGGTGCGACCGCTCGTTTGCGCGCCTGCCAGCGCTTCATGTGCTCCATCGCCGGGCGCTCGATGAAGTGGTAGTTGAGCGCGCCGGCGACGATGCTCAGCGGCAGCACGATCAGCGACAGCAGGACGAAGCCCCCGAAGCCCGGCCCGAACTCCACGCCGCGCAGGATGAGGGTGACGATGATCGCCTGGTGGACGAGGAACACGGAGTAGCCGCGGGCGCCGAGCCAGCTCAGCGGCCGATTGACCAGGAAGCGCCACGGCCGGCGACCCTCCCAGTGCATGACCAGCGGGCCGGCCACGAGCAGCGTCCCGCCCACGGCGCTGAGGATGGCGATCGGAGCGGTGCGCCCGTGCTCGTGGTTGAGGTAGAGCTCCGGGCCGATCAGCGCCGTTCCCGCCCAGCAGGCGAAGCCGCCGAGGACCATCAGCGCGGGTGCGCGGCGGGGGACGGGCCGCATCCGCAGCTCGAGCGCGGCCAGCAGGATCCCGGGGGTCAGCCCGTAGGCCATCGCCGGCAGTGAGCGCAGCCAGAAGAGCGTCCCGGGCACGAGCGCGCGGAAGACGACGCTGGCGACGAAGACGACCGCGAGGAAGACCATCAGGCCGCGGAACGAGCCGGGCCGCTCGGGCCCGCGGCGGCGGAACGCGAAGAGGCCGACGAGCGGGACGAGCAGGTAGAAGGCGACCTCGATGCCCAGCGACCACGTCTGTCCCATCGTCGGCGACAGGCCGCTGTTGTCGACGAGGCCGCCGAAGAGGAAGCGGCTGACGACGCCGCCCGGGCTGACCCCGTCGGCACCGCGCAGGATGATCACCGCGGCGAAGACCGCCCAGTACGCGGGCAGCAGCCGCAGCGCGCGGTTGCGCAGGTAGCGGCCGACGTCCGGCGCCGGCTCGCCCTTCAGGTAGGCGTGGACGAAGCCCCGCCCGATCAGGTAGCCCGACAGCACGAAGAAGATGTGCAGGGACATCTCCCCGCCGCGGTACAGCCAGCCCAGCGGGGTCGAGAAATCCTGGTCCCCGGCCTGGAACGCGAGGTTGTAGCCGACGTGGAAGAGGACGACGACGAGCGCGGCCAAACCGCGCAGGGGATCGCCCGCCTCGAACCAGCGCGGCCGGGGCGGTGGCTCGTCGACCACTGACACGCGCCCTACTTTCGCAGGGTGACCGCGCCCCGGGCGATCCTCGGCGGCTTCGCCGCCTGCCTGCTGTACGCGACCTTCGCCCACGGCGCCCAGGACCCGACCCCGCAGACCTGGACGCTGCTCGCCCTGATCGCCCTGGCCACCTACGCCTTCGCGGCGACGCGACTGGGGGGCCTGGCCCTTTTGTCGCGCCTGGGGCTGGTGGGGATCGCCGGGTTCGCGGCGTGGGCGGCGTTCGGCATCACCACGAGCGTCGCGCCCGACCGGTCGTGGGCGGACGCGAACCTGGTCGCGGGCTACGCGCTGACGGTGGTCATCGGACTGGCGATCGGCGCCTCCCTGCCGCGCGCCGCGCGCTGGACGGGGCTCGCGATCGGCGGGGTGATGCTGACCGCGGCGCTGTACGCGCTGCTGGGGAAGACGCTGCCGGGCGTCGTCGACACGGCGGGCCTCGCTGTCGCGCCTGCAGGCGCCGCTCGGGTACTGGAACGCGCTGGCGCTGTGCTGCGTCAGCGGCCTGCTGCCGCTGCTGCGCTTCGCGGTCCGCGGCTCGCTGCCGGCGCTGGTCGCGGTCTACCTCCTCGCGCTGACCCTCGGCCTCACCTACTCGCGCGGGGCGCTGCTTCGCGCTCGTGGTCGGCCTCGCCGTCCTGCTCTGGTTGACACCGGACCGGACGCGCACCGTGATGCTCATCGTCGCCGTCGCGTGGCCATCGCCGGCCCGCTTGCCGTGGTCGGCCTCCGCCCCCACCTGAGCACGAACTTCGTCCCGGTGGAGCCTCCGCGTCGACGACGGGATCCTCCTGCTCGGCACCATCGTCCTCGCCGCCGCCCTCCTCGCCCTCCTCTGGGGTCGGGTCCCGGCACCGGACATGTCCGTGCCGGGACCCGACCCCTGGTGGGGGTGGTGGCCGTGGTGGCGGTCGTGTTCGTGGCCACGGGCGGCGTCGGGCGAGGCGTGGGACGAGTTCACCGACGTGCAGAAGCTCGCGCCCGCGACGACGCCCGACCGCGTGCTCTCGCTGAGCTCGGGCGCGCGCTGGTCGTGGTGGCAGGAGGCCGCCGGCGCGTTCTCCGACAAGCCGCTGACCGGCTGGGGCGCGGGGTCCTTCCGCGTGACGCACCTGCTCTACCGCGACATCGGGCCTGCGCGTCGAGCAGCCCCACAACGTCCCGCTGCAGTGGCTCGCCGAGAACGGCATCCCCGGGCTGCTGCTGGCCGGCGGCGGCATCCTCGCCCTGCTGCATCGCCGCGCTGCCACGTGCCCGCCGCGAGCCGGAGGCCGCCGCGCTGCTCGCCGTCGCCGCCGCGTGGATCGCCCAAGCCCCGTTCGAGTGGACGTGGGACATCCCCGCCGCGACGCTACCGATGCTCGTGGGCCTGGGCGTGGTCGCCGCCCGGCCGGCGGAGGCGCGCGCCCGCCGGTCCGGCCTGCTGCCGGGCCTCGCCCTCGGGGCCGCGCTGCTGGCGGTCTCCGTCGCCCTGCCGCAGCTCGCCCGCTGGCAGACGAACCGCGCGCTCGAGCTGGACTCCGACGCACGCGCCGCCCGCGCCGCCGACCTCGCCGCGCGCCTGAACCCGCTCGACACGGAGGCGCTGCTCGCCGCCGCCGACGTCGCCGAGCGCCGCGGCCGCAGCGAGCAGGCCCGGCGCTACCTGCTGCGCGCCGTGCGCCGCCAGCCCTACGACGCCGAGAGCTGGCAGCAGCTCGCGCGCGTCGAGTTCGGCGCGGCCGATCGCGTCGACGGCCTGCGCGCGCTCGACCGGGCGCTGCGGCTCGATCCCGCCAACGGCTTCATCATCGGCCAGGTCCGCGGGGCCTACGAGACCTCGGTCGCCGCCGGGGAGTCCGCCAGCGCGACGGGGTCCCCCCTGCCGGCGGCGAGCCAGGCGAGCACGCCCGCGCCGTAGACCCACAGCCCCGCCATCACCGCCGTGTAGACGACGTAGATGACGGCCAGCGGCGGGTCGTAGGCGCCCGTCAGCAGCAGGATCAGCGGGGTGGCGACGAGCTGCACCGCGAGCACGGCGCGCACAGTGGCCGCGGACGAGGAAGAACGGGACCGCCCAGCCCAGGTACGTGATGGAGAAGTTCACGCCGAAGACGTAGATGACGAGCCAGGTCAGGCAGCAGCCCGTGAGCACGTCGATGCGCCGGCGCCACAGCAGGACCGCCAGCGCCAGCAGCGCGGGCAGCAGGAAGAGGTTGGTCGCGTCGTCGCGCAGGAAGGCGAGGAAGCCGTCGACGGGCTGCGGGTCGCCCGCGAGGAGGTGCGCCGCGAAGGCAGGCCGCAGGATCAGGGAGAGCCCACCGACCGCCGGCAGACCGTGGTAGGAGCTCAGCGATGAGACCTCGTCGGGGGTGCGCAGGTAGAAGGGCAGCAGCGCGAGCAGGGCACCGCCGACCGCCACGGCGATCACGGTGATGCCCTCGCGGCGGTCGCGGGCGGTGAGGGCGAAGGGCAGGACGAGCAGCAGCGGCACCGTCTTGATCGATGCCGCCAGCGCGAGCAGCAGGCCGGTGGCGAGCGCGCGCCGCTCCCCGCCTCGCGTCCACGCCCACAGCGCCAACAGCGACGCCAGCGCGGCGGGCGTGTCCAGCTGCCCGAACCAGCTCGAGCCGAGGACGCTGACCGGAGCGAAGCGCCGCGACGCCGGCGGCGGGGAGGCGCACCCGCTCCGGCGCAAGGTGCCCGACGAGCACCACGATCGCCGTGTCGCACAGTGCCGGGCCGATCCGGTCGGCGGCCGCGAAGCTGATGAAGTGGTTGAGCTCCCCGGCGATCAGCAGCCACGGGAACCAGCCCGGCCCGTACGGCCAGGCGACGCGGTCGAACAGCCCGTAGGCGCCGAAGCCACCGGCGCGCAGGCCGTCCAGCGTGTGCTGGTAGTTGACGATGTCGAAGCGGCTGCCGTCCGTCGCGAAGATGATCACCAGCCGGACCAGCAGGCCGGCGACGGCGATCCACAGCAGGCGCCGGCTCACTGCACTGCGACGCGCCCGGAGGCGACGGAGAGCGCCCGCTCCCCGCGCAGCAGCGCCAGCAGCTCCTCGCCCACCAGCTCCCGGCGCCAGCCCTCCAGCGTGCGCACGCCCTTGGGCTCCTCGCCGCGGCGGGCGGCCACGACGATCGGGGTGAGGTCGGCGCGCGCGGCGATCAGCTCGTAGGCCAGGCCGGCCTCCAGCGCCCGCGTGCGCACGAGCGACTCCGCCAGCGCGATGACCGGCCCGTCGCCCGACTCCGTGTGGAAGCGCTCGGACGCCTCGAGCTTGATCGGCTCGGCCGCCCGTCCCCGCTCGATGGCGGCCAGCACGTCGGCCGCGCGGCGGCGCAGCACGTCGGGCCCGACGCCGCGGATGTTGCCCAGCGCCTGGCGGTCCTTCGGCGCGCGCTTGGCCAGCTCGACGATGGAGGGGTCCTTGATGACCGAGCCGACGGGCCGGTCCTCCTTCTCCGCCGTCCGCTCGCGCCAGGCGGCGAGCTCACGGGCGATCGCGCGCTCCTTGGGGTCCAGCCCGCTCGAGCGCGGCAGGCGCCGCCAGACCTCCTCGGGGTCGCGCACGTCGGTGGCGTTGGTGATCGGCAGGCACTCCTCGCGCGCCCACTCGAGCCGGCCGGACTCCTCGAGCTTGGCCTGGATGTGGTCGGCCAGCGGCAGCAGGTGCTCGACGTCCTCGGCGGCGTAGCGCAGCTGCTCCTCCGTCAGCGGCCGCTGGTCCCAGCGGGTGAAGGACGCGGACTTCTTGAGCCGGATGCGCAGCGCGTCGTGGAGCAGGCCGAGGTAGCCGGCCTGCGCGCCGAAGCCCGCGAAGCCCGCCGCGATCTGCGTGTCGAAGACGTTCGTGACGTCCGTGTCCCAGCAGCGCCGCAGCAGCGCGACGTCCTGCCGGCCGGCGTGCAGCACGACCTCCACGTTCGGATCGGCCAGGCACTCCGCGAGCGGCGACGGGTCGTACCCCGGGTTCGTGATCGGGTCCAGCATCACGATCTCCGTCCCCACCACGATCTGCACCAGGCACAGCAGCGGTCGGTAGCGCCCCTCGGGCATGAACTCCGTGTCGATGCCGAAGCGTCCCTCTTCGCGGGCGCGGTCGGCGAGTGCAGCCAGGTCCGTCACTCGCGCGCACCATAGTTAGGGTGCATCCCAATGGCGCAAGCGCACCTCGACCGGCTCTCCTCCATCGACGCCGGGTTCCTCGCCCAGGAGGGGCCGACGACGCACATGCACATCGGCGGCGTCGTGACTCTCGACGGCCCGCCGCCGGCCTACGAGGACTTCGTCGCGCACGTGCGCGGGCGGCTGCACCTCGTGCCGCGCTACCGGCAGAAGATCGTCAAGGCGCCGCTGGAGACGGGGCTGCCCCTGTGGATCGACGACCCGTCGTTCAACCTCGGCTACCACATCCGCCACACCGCGCTGCCGTCGCCGGGCAACCGCGACTCGCTGATGACGCTGGCCGCGCGGCTGTTCTCCCAGCGCCTCGACCGCTCGAAGCCGCTGTGGGAGCTCTACCTCGTGGAGGGGCTCGACGATGGCCGCTTCGCGATCATCTCCAAGACCCACCACGCGCTGGTCGACGGCGTGTCCGGCGTCGACCTCGCCACGGTGCTCTTCGACCTCTCGCCGGACGGGACGGACGTGCCCGAGCCGGAGCCGTGGGTCCCGCACCGCGAGCCCACGCGCGCCGAGCTGATCGCCCGGGGCGTGGAGGGTGCGGTGCGCACGACCGCCGGCCTCGCCTCGAAGGTGCTCGCCGACGTGGACCCGCGCACCACGCTCGGGCGGGCGCGGGAGCTGGCCGCCGGCGTCGGGGAGGTCGCCCGCACCGCCATGAAGGCGCCGCCGCAGACGCCGTTCAACGTCGCGCCGGGGCCGTACCGGAACTTCTGCGTCGTCGAGGTCCGCCTCGATCGCTTCAAGACGATCAAGGACGCGCTCGGCGGGACGGTCAACGACGTCGTCCTCACCGCGGTGTCCGGCGGCCTCGCGCACGTTCCTGCAGGAGCGCGGCGTCGACACCACCGGGATGGAGCTGCGCGCCTGCGTCCCCGTCTCCGTGCGCACGGACGCGACGAAGGCCTCCATGGGCAACGAGATCACGATCATGATGGCGCCGCTGCCCGTCGGCATCGAGGACCCGCTGCAGCGCCTCGCCCGCGTCCGGGAGGCGATGGACGGCCTCAAGGAGTCCAAGCAGGCGCTCGGCGCGCAGGCCATCGCCGCGCTGCAGGACTTCGCGCCGCCGACCATCCACGCGCAGGCGTCGCGCCTGCAGTTCACGTCGCGGATGTACAACCTGCTCGTCACCAACGTGCCGGGGCCGCAGTTCCCGCTCTACGTGCTCGGGCGCCGGATGCAGTCGATGTTCCCGATCCCGTTCCTGGCCGGCGACCGCGCGCTGGCCATCGCGATCATGTCCTACGACGGCGGGATGAACTTCGGGCTGCTCGGGGACTTCGACGCGATGCCCGACCTGCGCGTGGTGGCGGAGGGCATCGAGGCCTCGCTGGACGAGCTCGACGCGGCCGCCAAGAAGGCGCGGCGCATCGAGTCGCGCAAGGCGAAGCGGCGGAGCTAGGCGATCAGGACCGGCGTCCCGATGGAGACGCGGTTGTAGAGGTCGATGACGTCGGAGGCGTGCATGCGGATGCACCCGTGGGACGCCGCCGACCCGATGGAGTAGTCCTGGTAGGTGCCGTGGATGCCGACGGAGCCGTTGACGCCCATCCAGCGGGCGGCGAGCGGGTTGCCGGGGTCGTTGGCGGCGTAGGACTGGCCGGCCGACTCGCCCGCCCACGGGGAGTTCGGCGCCGTCCAGGTCGGGTTGACCTGCTTGGACTGGATCGCGAACAGGCCCTCGGGCGTCGGGTACGCCGGCTGGCCGACGGCGACGCCGTACGAGCGCGCGTAGTGGAGGTTGCGGAACAGGCGCAGGGTGAAGGTGGACTTGTCGACGGTGATGATCGTCGGGTAGCGCCGCTTGAGGTCCTTCGCGCCGACGGCCGGCTTGGTGCGCACGAGCTTGACCTTCAGGCGCCGCGGCTTGGTCGGGTCGGCGAGCGCGCTTCTCGATCTTGCGGTTGATCGGCGTGCTGGCGATGCGGTGCCCGGCGCGGGCCTTCGTGCGGCCGATGTGGCGTAGGTGGATGGAGACGCCGGCGTCCTTCGGCGCGAGGTAGACCAGCTTCCCGAAGCCGTCGACGAACTCCCGGATGGGCGTGCGGATGAACCCGATCGACGGCTTGACCGCGGTGTCGGCCGGCGCCTTGAGGATGCGGCGGGCGGTCTTGTCGAGGTCGAACTTCTGCTTGACGCGGCTGACGCCGAGCGTCTTCTGCTTGCCGCCGTGCAGGAGGACGACGGGGCGGCGGACGAGCGGCCGGACCTCGACCTTGAGCGCGGCGCGCATCTGCGCCTCCGTCTGCCCGCCGACGCTCACGCCGGCGACGGTGACGCCGGGCTGCACGGTCGGTTCGGGGGTGGGGGTCGCGGTGACCGTCGGGGCGGCGGTCGGGAGCCGGCGTGGGCGTCGCGGTCGGGACCTGCGCGGAGGCGGAGGGCGCGAGGACGAGCGCGAGCGAGCAGGGCGAGAGGAAGGCGCTTCACCCCTCCCAGATTAGGCAGCGAGCGCGGCCTGACCGACGAATTGCAACAGCAGCTCGGAGACCTTCTCCGTCTCCTCCAGCTGGGGGCAGTGACCGCACCCGTCGAGCAGCACGACCTCCGTGTGCGGGATGCCCTCGGCGAGCGCCTTCGCCCCCGAGTGGTTGACCATCCGGTCACGCGTCCCCCAGATGAGCAGGACGGGGCACTCGACCGCCTCGAGGTCGAAGCAGCCGGTCAGCTCCGGCAGGAGCCGCTTGCCGTTGTTGAGCAGCCGCAGCACGGAGGCGCGGTCGGGGTGGTGCGAGGCCATCGCGGTGATGATCCGCCCGTCCGCCGCCCCCGGCCGGGCGAAGGCGAGGCGCTTGAAGGTCTCCCCGACGGCGAACTGCAACGCCTGGCGCGGGATGGGGACGGGCATCGCGAGCACGGTGCGGACGACCGGGTCGCGGTCGATGATCTCGAACCAGCGCGGCATGTCGAGGCCGGCGGGGGCGATGGGGACGATGCCCGCGATCGGCAGGTCCGCGCGCTCGGCCGTGCGCAGCGCGACGACGCCGCCGAGCGAGTTGCCGCTGATGATCACCGGCTGGCCCGACTCCTCGTGCACGCGCTGCACGAGGGCGCCGGCGAAGGCGTCGAGCTGCGGCAGCATCGCGCCCGGGCCGAGGTGCGAGGCGGCGCCGAAGCCCGGGAGATCAACCGCGATCGCGCGCTGGTTGGCCTTCGCCAGCAGGTCCAGCAGCGGCCGCCAGGTGTCGGCGGAGTCGCCGAAGCCGTGGACGAGGATCAGGCCCGGCCCGTCCCCCTCGATCTCCAGCACCCGCGTCGTGAAGCCGTCCACCTCGAGCCGGTGCTCGAAGAGCGGCTGGGCCCTCACCCCTGCTCCACGCCGTGCGCCACGAAGTCCTTCGGCCGAACCAGCACGACGCACAGGATGGCACCCACCACGGCGACCACGCCGGAGCAGATGAGGATGCGGTCGAAGCCGTGCAGGAACGCCTCGCGGCCCGGGTCGATCGCCTTCTCCCCCAGCTTGCGGTAGACGCCGAAGGACACGAAGTCGCTGAAGTCGCCCGACTGGCCCTTGGGCAGCTTCCCGCCGACCGCGTCGGCGAACTGCCCGGCGCGGGAGTTGACGGCCGACTGGAAGATCGCGCCCCAGGCGGCGACGCCCGTGGCGATCCCGACCTGGCGGAAGGTGGAGTTGATGCCGGAGGCCATGCCGGCCTTGCGCGGCTCCACGACGCCGACGGCCGCGGTGGCCAGGGCCGGGTTGACCATGCCGACGCCGATGCCGCCGAGCACGAAGCCGGGCAGCAGCGCCGTCCACTCGTCGTCGGCGCTCAGCCCGCTCTGCGCGAACAGCCCGGCGCCGACCAGAGCGAGGCCGACGCCCATGAACCAGCGGATGCCGACGCGCTCCGCGAGCTTGCCGGCGAACGGCGCGACGACGAACGAGAGCAGCGTCACCGGCAGGAAGCGCAGCCCGGCCTCCAGCGGCGAGTAGTCGAGCTGGTTCTGGATGTAGAGCGTCAGGTAGAGGAACATCGCGAACTGCGAGGCCGACAGCGCGAAGGCGCACACGGAGGCACCGACGAAGCTCTGGTTGCGGAACAGCGTCAGCTCGAGCATGGGGTGCTCCGAGCGCCGTTCGATGAGCACGAAGGCGATCAGCAGCACCGTCGCCAGCACGAGCATCGTCACGATGGGCGCGCTCCCCCAGCCCTCGTCGTTGCCGCGGATCAGGCAGAAGACGAACAGGAACAACGAGGCGCTGAAGGTGACGACGCCCGGGATGTCGATGCGCCCTTCGGACGGGTTGCGCGACTCCTCGACGAAGCTTCAGCGTGAGCGCGATGACGCCGAGCCCGATCGGGATGTTGACGAAGAAGATCGCCTCCCAGCCGATCGCGTCGGTGAGCACGCCGCCGACGAGCGGGCCGACCGCGACGGCGGCGCCGATGGTCGCGCCCCAGATGCCGATCGCCGTCCCGCGGTCCTTGCCCTGGTAGGCGGAGGCCAGCAGCGCCAGGCCGCAGGCGAACATCCCGGAGGCGCCGATGCCCTGCAACCCGCGGCTGAGGTTGAGGACGAGCGGGGTGCTCGCCAGCCCGCACAGCAGCGAGGCGAAGGTGAAGAGCACGAGGCCGCCGACGAAGACGCGCTTGCGCCCGATCAGGTCGCTGAGCGAGCCGGCGGTCAGCAGGATGGCCGCCAGCGTCAGGGCGTAGGCGTCCACGACCCACTGCAGATCGGAGAAGCTCGCCTTCAGGTCGTCCTCGATCGCCGGAAGGGCGACGTTGACGATCGTGACGTCGAGCAGGAGCATGGCGGTGGCCAGGCAGACTGCGATCAGGGTCCACCACTTGCTCATCCCCGCCAACCTACCCCTCCCGGATGACGCTGAACTGCGTCCCGTCACGTTCGCCGACGCGGAGCCGCTCGGCGCGGTCATCCAGGCCAACCTCGACCACCTGAAGCCGTGGATGCCGTGGGCGCACGGCTACGACCCGGTCACGACGCGGGCCTTCGTCGTGGCCGCCGAGCGGCAGGCCCAGGAGGACCAGGGCGCGCAGTTCGTCTTCGTCCGCGGCGGCCGGATCGCCGGGACGATCGGCTTCCACGCGATCAACTGGGTCAACCGCTCGACCTCCATCGGCTACTGGATCGCCGCCGACGCGCAGGGCCGTGGGCTCGCCACCGCCGCGGTCCGGGCCCTCACCGCGCACGCCTTCACCGCCTGGGACCTGCACCGCGTCGAGCTGCGTGCCGCGCCCGACAACGCCCCGTCGCGGGCGGTCGCCGAGCGCTGCGGGTTCGTCGAGGAGGGCGTGGCGCGCGAGGCCGAGCGCATCGGCGACCGGTACCGCGACCTCGTCGTCTATTCCCTGCTCGCTGCGGACAACTGAGTCGTCCGACCCCCGATTTACGTTGTCGGCCATGGTCGAGGCGGCGATGGCGGAGCGGATGGAGGCGGACCTGCGGGAGCTGGTCGCGACCGTCCAGTGCCCGCACCTCCACGCGCTGCTCGAGACGGTGCTGTCCGGCGAGACGTGGGAGCGGTTCCGTTCCGCCCCCGCCGCCAAGCGCTACCACCAGGCCTACGAGCACGGCCTGCTCGAGCACTCGCTCGGCGTCGCCCAGGGCGTGAGCGCGATGGCGTCCACCTTCGGCGGCATCGACCGCGACGTCGCCGTGACGGGCGCGATCCTCCACGACATCGGCAAGCTCGACGCGTACGAGACCGCCGCGGACGGCATCGACCTGACCGACCTCGGCAAGCTCTGCGCGGAGATCCCGCTCGGCTACTACCGCGTGCGCCGCGCCATCGAGGACCTGCCCGGCTTCCCCGAGCAGACCGCTCGCAGCCTGCTGCACATCATCCTCTCCCACCACGGCTGCCTCGAGCACGGCTCCCCCGTCGTCCCGCTGACGCGCGAGGCCACGCTCGTCCACATGATCGACAAGCTCGGCGCGCAGTTCGGCTCCTTCGACCGCGTCGAGCGCGCCCTGCCCGAAGGCGCCACCTGGTCGGAGTTCGACAAGGCGCTCTCCGGCTCCGCCTGGTTCGCCGCCCGCGCCGCCTAGGCAGATCGGTTAGCGTCGCGGCATGCGACGCGCGGTGTTCGTGGCCGGACTGCTCCTGCTGATGGTCCCCGCGCCCGTCCGGGGCGCCTCCTTCCTCCCGCGGCCCGACACGAGCTGTGCCTGGGCCGCCCCCGACTGCATCAACCCGGTCGCCGACCCGCGCGGCCAGTTCCGGGCGCTGCGCGATCACGGCGACCTGATGGGGTTCCGGCCCGGTCCGGGCGACCACCCGCAGCCGACGCACATCTACAAGCACTACGAGGGCGTCCAGCGGCTGGCCCCCGGCGGCGGGCGCTTCCTCGCGGTGTCCCAGGCCGGGTACGGCACCGCGTTCTCCATCGTCCGGCTCGGCTCGCGCGACGTCGGGGGCGAGCGACTGCGCTCCAACCGCCTCGGCAAGGTCTCCAACGACGTCAAGCCCCCGCCCGCCGACACGGTCGTCACGCGGGTCCCGGCCAGCCCCGGCTTCAGCCACTACGGCGGCATGCAGGCGATGGGCAACGTGCTCGCGATCGGCGCCGAGGACGGCAACGCGTCCTTCGTCGCGTTCTGGAACGTCGCGGAGCCGACCCGGCCGCGGCGGATGTCGACCATCACCACCTCGACCTACACGGACGGCGCTGGCACCGTCGCGCTCACCAAGCTCGTCGACGGCAGCTACCTGCTGATCATCGGCGGCGCGGACTCGAACAAGCTCGCGTTCCTGCGGTCGTCGCCGGGCATGTCCTTCGAGCGTCCGGACTTCAAGCTCGTCGGCACTTGGAAGCGGGATGAGCTGATCGGCGGCGACAAGAAGTGGGGCGACTACCAGAGCCTGAACCTGCTGCCGGGCACCGACCGCCGGCTCTACCTGGTCGGGACCCACCGGCTCGGGGCCGCGTTCGTGGCGCCCGGCCCCGACTTCGCCGACCTCCACCAGCTGGAGGGCACGCCGCAGCACCCGGTCATCCGCAAGCTCGAGAAGCGCCACCTCTACTGCGGCCTCCCTCGGATCGGCATCCTCGCGGGCCCGACGCTCGGGGACGCCTGCGACCTCGACGCGATGGGCGGGGCCTACGTCACCCCGTCCGGCGGGCTCCTGCTCTACGGCGGCGAGCACTACTCATCGGGCCCCGGGGACACCGTCCAGTTCGAGGAGTTCCGGCCCGCGCCGCACCGGGCGACCTGCGCGAGCATGGACGACGCCTGGGTCGAGCTCTACGACGACACCGACTACGACGGCGACCGCGGCGTGATGATCGACTACCGCGACCGGGCGCGGCGCGACTACACCAACTACGACCGGGTCGAGAAGTTCGAGGACAAGGCCTCGGCCGCGCGGTGGTGCCTGCCCGCCGGGGCGCGGTTCCGGATGTACGAGGACAAGAACGGCTGCGGCGGCAAGCAGCGCGATCCTGATCGGGACCGGTCTGCCCGACGCCGACCACCGCTTCAAGGGGACCGGCGGGGCGGTGGCGGGCTTCAACGACGCGCTGTCGTGCTCGAAGTGGATCGTCCCGCCCGCCGCCGCCCGTGCCGCCGGTGCCCACCGCCGGCCCCCACGCCCGCACCGACACCGACGCCGAGCCCCACGCCCGCCCCGACGGCCCACCCCGACGCCGACGGCCACGCCGACCCCCGGCCCCGGCGGGCTGCCGGACCTGCTCATCACGAAGTTCGAGAACGGCGAGGTCACCGTCTCCAACCAGGGCAAGGTCCCCACGGGTCCGTTCGCGCTGACGATCGAAGGTCTCCCCGACTACGCGTTCCCCGACGGCCTTCCGGCCGGCGGGAAGGCGACCCGCAGCTACGAGCTCGGTTGCGTCTACCACCGCGCCACGGTCGACTCGCACGCGCAGGTCGCCGAGAGCGACGAGACCAACAACGTCGTCGAGTACGTCCCGGTCTGCTAGGCGAGCGCGTCGTTCATCAGCTGCTCGAGCTCGGCTGACGCGCGCAGGATGCGGCCGGCGTAGTCGCGGCGCTCCTGGTCGGAGATCTCGCGATCGCCGGCGAGGAGCTGGGCGAAGCCGTCGATGACGACCAGCGGGGAGCGCAGATCGTGCCGCAACTTGCGCAGGGTCTCCTCATCCACACCGCAATCTTCGCAATATGCAGCCAAGCCCCTGCCCACGCCGCAGAGTGCTGTCTACGCTGGACGCACCTTGGCCAAGGACACCGAAAAGCTCATCCGGCAGCTGTCGCTGATCTCCTATCTGATGGCGGAGCGGCGCCCCGTGACGGCGACGGAGATCCGGCGCGACGTCGAGGGCTACTCGGACATGACCGAGGACGCCTTCGCGCGGCGCTTCTACGCCGACCGCGCGGAGCTCGAGTCGCTCGGCATCAACCTCTCCGTCGACAAGCCCGCCGACGGGTTCTCCGAGCAGGAGAACTACTCCCTGGCCCGCGAGGCCTTCCACCTGCCGGCGATCGCCTTCACCGACCAGGAGCTGGCGTCGCCTGCAGACGGCGCTGTCACTGCTCGACGGCGAGTTCGCCTACGCGGAGCCGCTGCGGCTCGCGCTGCAGCAGATCACCTGGGGCCGCCCCGCGCCGATGAGCCTGCCCGACCAGCGCACGGTCGGCCTCGGCATCACCGCCGCCGCGGGCGGGCACGACATCAGCCAGCGGATCGCCAAGATCGACACCGCCATCTACCGCCGCAAGCGCGTCGAGTTCGAGTACCACACGATGGCCACCGACGAGACGGCCACGCGGCACGTCGACCCGTACCACCTGCTCTTCGAGGGCGGGCAGTTCTACCTGATCGGCCACAGCCACGAGCGCGGTGCCACGCGCGTCTTCCGCCTGGACCGCATGCGCGGCAAGGTCGCCTACGCGACGAAGGCCGAGCACGACTTCCAGCGCCCGGAGGACTTCGACCCGCGCGGCTACGCGCACCAGGTCCCGTGGCAGCTCGGCGCGCCGATCGACACGGCCGAGATCTGGTTCTCGGAGCGCATCGCCTGGATGGTCGAGCGCCACTTCGGCGGCTACGGCACCGTCGAGCACTCCGACGACGGCTCGCTCACCTTCCGCTCGAGCTACGCCCTCCCCCGCCTGCTGATCGCCTGGACGCTCGGCTTCGGCGAGCACGCCCGCATCCTCGGCCCGCCCGCCCTCGTCGAGGAGGCCCGCGAGCGGCTGGACCGCGTCACGGACGGCCACCGCGGGGACCCCACGTACGAGATCGACGCCGCCGGCGACCGAGCGCGCGCAGGCCCGCGCCGCCGCGATCGCCGAGCAGGACGCCGACCGCGCCGCTCCCGCGGCCGCGAGGAGGCCGCCATCCGGCCCGAGCGCTTCGCCCGCCTGGTCACCCTCGCCTCCGTGCTCATCCGGGCCGGCCGCGACGGCAAGCGCCTCAAGGTCGCCGACGTCACGCGCGACACCGCGATCTCCGAGGCCGAGCTGCGCGAGGACATCAACGTCCTCAACGTCGTCAACTTCGGCGGCGGCACCTACGTCCTCTACGCCGAGATCCACCCCAACGGGGAGATCGAGGTCGACACGGAGCCCTACTCGGACACGTTCGACCGCCCGGCGCGCCTGCTGCCGATCGAGGCCAAGGCGCTCGTCGCCGCCATCGACCTGATCGGCGCGCACCTGCCGGCCGGCTCGCTGGACTCGGCGCGCGACAAGATCGTCGCCGCGCTCGGCGAGGACCCGGTCCGCGAGGGCCTGCAGGTGACCGTCGGCGCCGGCGGCGACGACTCGGCGGTCGCGCGCATCGTCAGCGAGGCGATCGAGACCCGCCACGTCCTGCACCTCACCTACGTGGACGGGCAGGGCGACTTCTCCGAGCGCGAGATCGAGCCCTACGCGCTCATCAACGGCCGCGAGGGCTGGTACGTCACCGGCTTCGACCCGGCCAAGGACGACGATGCGCCACTTCCGCCTGGACCGCATCAAGGCCGCCGAGATCACCGACACGGGCTACGAGCCGCGGCCCGGAACTCGATCCGATCGCCGACATCGAGGGCTGGCCGAAGACCGGCACCGTGTCCGACTCGCGCGTCGCGCACGTGTGGATCTCCCCCGAGCAGGCCCGCTGGGCCCGCGAGGAGCGCAGCGTGCTGGCCGAGCTCGAGGACGGCTCGATCATCGTCGAGTGGACGTTCAAGGGCGAGGGCTACCTCGTCAAGGAGATCCTCAAGGAGGCCGGGGACGCCGTCGTCCTCGAGCCCGCCGATCTCCGCGAGGCGGTCCTCGCCGCCGCCGAGCGCCTGCTCAGCGCCGCCGCGTAGTGAGCCGCCGCGACCAGATCGTCATGTCGGACGAGGAGGCGCTCGCCTTCCTCGCCGAGGAGCGCATCGTCACCTGCGCGTCGCTCGAAGAAGGACGGCCGGCCGCACCTGATGCCGCTCTGGTACGTCGTCCGCGACGGCACCCTGTGGGCGTGGACCTACGGCAAGTCCCAGAAGGTCGTCAACCTGCGCCGCGACCCGCGCGCGACGCTGCAGGTCGAGGCCGGCCAGGGGCAGTACGACCAGCTGCGCGGCATCATGATCGAGGCCGACTGCGTCCTGCACGACGACCTCGACACGGTGGCCGGCGCTCGGCGCCGAGATCCTCTCCCGCTACAGCGGCGGCGAGGTCGGGCAGGGAGGTCGTGATGGCGCAGGCGCCCAAGCGCGTCGGCGATGGAGTTCCGGGAGACGCGCCGCGTCACCTGGGACCACCGCAAGCTCGGCAGCGGCGTCTACTGAGCGAGGGAGGCCCGCACGGCCTCCATCAGGCGGTCCGGCTCGCCCTTGTCCACCGTGCGCAGCCCGAGCGCCGCGGCGCGCTCCTCGACCGCCGGGTCCAGGAACGCCGAGTACAGGACGATCGGCACCTCGTTGCCCTCGCCGCGCGCAGGCGCTCGGCGACCTCGATCCCGCTCATGCCCGGCGGCATGCGCTGATCGAGGAGGACGAGGTCGTAGGCGCGTTCGGCGATGCGGTCGAGGGCCTCCTGCCCGGAGGATGCCTCGTCGTAGGTCATGCCCTCGTCGTCGAGGAACAACGAGAGCATGAACCGGACGTCGGCCTGGTCGTCGACCAGGAGGATGCTGCGGGCCGCCTAGTGGGATCCGCGGGGGTCGACGTAGACATCGTCGACCTGCCAGCTACCGCCGACCGCCGTGAAGCGGAAGGACGACGGTGTCGGTGAGCGAGGTTCGCGCCGACGAGGGTGATGGGTGAGGGGGCTCCATGCGGATGATCCGGTCACGGTACCGACCGGGAGCGACGGTGCCACCGGGCAAACGGCGCGAGACGCGGAGGGAGGCCAGCAGCGCCGCCCGAGGCCTTGCGGAAGACGTACCGGAAGGTCGGGTGCTCGAGGCCGACGCAGACGGACGGCGAGGTCGCCGACGGCGCCGGAGGGCAGGCCGAGCGAGGACGCGCCGGCGCCGCTGAGGTTGAAGGACTCGTTGCCGTCGACCACGGAGGCGCCGTCGAGCGACCAGCCGTCGGCGCCGTTCTCGAAGCCGCCGTCGGGGGCGAGGAAGTAGTCGGCGTAGTCGTAGAACTGGGCGAACGCCTGCGAGGAGGCGGGGTTGTCGCAGTCGGTGAGCGACGCCGGCCGAGGCGGGCGCGGCGCTGACGGCGAGGGCGGCGAGGGTGGAGAGGAGCGGGAACGAGCCTGCGCATGATGGGTTCCTTCCTGGCGGGGAAGGGGCGGCGTCCGTGCCGCCTCGTTGGATCTCATGCATCGGCGGCGCGCCAACATCGCCGCGATCGATCCTTCGTCCAGATGTCCCCCCGCGCCCTTAGCCTGCCGGCCGTGGACGCCGCCGCGGTCCTCCGACGCTGAGCTCGCGCGCGAGGGGTCCGCGCGCCGGCGCCAGCCCCTGCCGCCGCGGCGCGCGCTGACCGACGCGGTGACCGGCGGCGCGTTCGTCGTCGCCGCCGTCGCGCTCGCGGTGCTCGCCGACGCCGACCGCAGCCTGCAGGTCGGCCCGGCCATCGTCCTCGTGGCGATGTTCGCGCTCGGCTTCCGCGTGCGCATCGACGTCGGCGTCTCCTACACGGCGCCGGTGCAGCTCGCCTTCGTCCCGATGCTGCTGCTGCTGCCGACGCCGGCCGTCCCGCTGCTCGTCCTGCTGGGCTGGCTCGTCGGCCGGCTGCCCGACCTCCGCGGGACGGACGGCATCCATCCCGACCGGCTGCTGCTCATCCCGGCCGACTGCTGGTTCGCGCTCGGCCCGGCGCTCGTGCTGATCGCTCGGCGACGCCCAGACGCCCGACTGGGAGCGACTGGCCGGTCTACCTGGCCGCGCTGGCCGCGCAGTTCGCGCTCGAGCTGCTCGTCAGCCACATCCGCGACTGGGTCGGCGAGGGCGTCCCGCCCGCGCCTGCGTGGTGCGCGAGCTGCTGACTCGTCTGGGCGATCGACGCGCTGCTGTCCCCGCTCGGCCTGCTCGCCGCCTTCGCCTCGCACGACCTTCACCTACGCCTTCGTGCTGGTCATCCCGCTCGCCGGCCTGCTCGTCGCTCTACGCGCGCGAGCGCGGCGCAGCGGCTCGAGAACGCCATCGCGCTGCGCGGACGCCGCGCGGGATCGCGAGGCGCTGATCGCCGGCGCCAGCCACGAGCTGGTCACGCCGCTCGGCGTCCTCGTCGGCCTCACGTCGCGGCTGGTCTACGGCGGGGAGCTCAGCCGTGAGCGGCGCGACCAGCTCGACACGGTGATGCGCCGCGAGGTCATCGCGCTGCGCCACGTCGTGCGGCAGTTCGTCGACTACACGCGGCTGAAGACGGAGCGCGACCTCCAGCTGCGGCCGGAGCCGACCCGCCTGGAGCCCGTGGCGGCCGACATCGTGATCGCGCTGACGGGGTCGGGGCGCGTCGGCGTCACCCCGACCGAGGCGCTGCCGCCGGCGCTCGTCGACCCCGACCGCGCGCACCAGATGGTGATGAGCGTCACCGCGGAGGCGCTCGAGGGCAGCCGACGCGGTGCAGCTCGAGCTCGGGCTCGACGAGCCGGGCGAGCACGTCGCTGCTCACCGTGACGAGCCCGCAGCCGCTGCGCGACCGGCCGTTCGCCGAGGGCGGCGAGGGGTCCAGCGCCGGCCTCGGCCTCTACGTCACGCGTGAGCTCGCCCGGCGCCAGGGCGGCGAGCTCGAGGCGCTCCCCAGCGATGGCGGCGGCGCCAGGTACGTCCTGTCCTTGCCCCTAGCGTCCCCCGGCGATGTCTGACCTCAAGGGCCTGATCCTCTCGGGCGGGCGCGGCACGCGCCTGCGCCCCATCACCTACACGTCGGCGAAGCAGCTCGTCCCCGTCGCCAACAAGCCGGTGCTGTTCTTCGGCATCGAGGCGATGGCGGAGGCGGGCATCACCGACATCGGCATCATCATCGCGCCGGAGACGGGCGACGAGATCCGCGCAGGCGGCCGGCGACGGCTCGCAGTTCGGCGTCTCCATCACCTACATCGTCCAGGACGAGCCGGCCGGCCTCGCGCACGCCGTCCTCACGGCCGAGCCGTTCCTGGGCGACGCGCCGTTCGTCATGTACCTGGGCGACAACCTGCTGCAGGGCGGCATGGTCGACCTCGTCAAGACCTTCCGCGAGCGCGACGTCCAGTCCCTCATCCTCCTCACCCAGGTGCCCGATCCGGAGAACTACGGCGTCGCCGCGCTGGGCGAGGACGGGCAGATCATCAAGCTGGTGGAGAAGCCCAAGGACCCGCCGTCGGACCTCGCGCTGGTCGGCGTCTACATGTTCACGCCGCTCATCCACACGGCGGCGAAGGCGATCGAGCCGTCCCCGCGCGGCGAGCTCGAGATCACCGACGCGATCCAGTGGCTCGTCGACGAGGGCCACACCGTCGAGCCGCACATCGTCCGCGGCTGGTGGAAGGACACGGGCCGCCTGGACGACATGCTCGAGGCCAACCGGCTCATCCTGGAGACGATCGGGCGCCGCATCGACGGCGAGCTGATCGACTCGCAGGCCGACGGCCGCGTGGTCATCGAGGCCGGCGCGGTGCTCGAGCGCTCCACCGTCCGCGGCCCGGCGATCATCGGCAAGGACGCGGTCGTGCGCGACGCCTACATCGGCCCCTACACGGCCATCGGCGACAACTGCGTCGTCGATTCCGCCGAGGTCGAGCACTCCATCCTGCTCGAGGGCTCCGAGGTCTCCAACCTCGACGGCCGCATGGAGTCCTCCCTCCTCGGCAAGGACGTCAAGATCTCTCGCGGGACCCGGCAGCCGCGTGCCTACCGCTTCATGGTCGGCGACAACTCCGAGATCGGGATCCTGTAGGCGGGCGTCCACGCGCGCCGGCATCGACTCGCGTCCAGCGGCTCGGATGCCGATGACAGGAGGACTCAGAGCCGGTCCTGCATAGGCCCGGTTCGCTCATACAGGAAGGGCTTCATGCCCAGTCCGATCACCCTCCCGCGCCCGCGCTGCGCCGGGATCATCCTCGCCGCCGGCCTCGCGCTCGCGGCACTGCCCGCAGCCGCTCAGGCCTCCGCCGTCAACCTCGGCACCGCCGCGCCCTTCGTGGTGCTCGGTGGCTCCGCGGTCACCAACACGGGACCGTCGGTCCTCAACGGCGACCTGGGCGTCGCACCCGGCACGTCGCTCACCGGGTTCGGGTCGCCCGCGGTCATCAACGGCACCACGCACGCCAACGACGCCGTCGCCGGCAACGGCCAGGGCGATCTGACGACCGCTTACGGCGTCGCCGCGGCGCAGCCGGTCACCGCCGAGCTCACAGGGCAGGACCTCGGTGGCCTGACCCTGACGGCGGGGGCCTACCGCTACGCCAGCACCGCCCAGCTCACGGGCCAGGTGACGCTCGACGCGCAGGGCGACCCCTCCGCGCAGTTCGTCTTCGAGATCGACAAGACCCTGACGACCGCGTCGGCGAGCTCGGTGCGGCTGATCAACGGCGCCTCGCCGTGCAACGTCTACTGGCAGGTCGGCAGCTCGGCCACCCTGGGCACCACCACGGCGTTCGCCGGCACGATCATGGCGCTCGCCGACATCACGCTCAACCACAAGGCCACGGTGCAGGGACGCGCGCTGGCGCGCACCGGGGCGGTCACGCTCGACGACAACGTCCTCGACATCACGGCATGCACGACGCCGCCGGCGACTCTGGGGCCGGCCGCCACCGCGACGCCCGGGCCGGCCGCCACCGCGCCTGAGGGGACGCCGGCGACGACGACGACACGACCACGACGGAGACCGCGACCGACACCGAGACGGCCACGGAAACCGCACCGGGCGCCGCCGAGCGCGCGCGGCGGGGCCGGGCCAAGCTGCGCCCGGGCCGCTGGGGTCAGCACTACACGAGCGGCTACCGGGCCGAGGTCCGCGGTCGCGAGATCGCCCGCGTCGTCTTCTGGCTCGACGGACGGCGGATCGGCAGCCGCACCGGCCCGCGCTTCGGCATCCACGTCCGGCGCCCCGGCCGCCTGAAGGCACGGGTGACCTTCCGCGACGGCACCACCTCCAAGACGATCCGGTTCACCTACCGCCCGCGTCCCGTCGTGCTGCGCCCCGCGCCCGGGCCGTCGCAGTTCACCGGGTGAGAGCCGCAGCCGCCACGGTGCTCGTCGCCCTGGCGGTCGTGCCCGCGGCCGATGCGTCACCGGTGGTCGGGCTGCTCGGCCCGCACGTCGCGCGCGTTGCCCCGTCGTTCGCGGCGCGCAGCCTCGCCACCGTCCCCGCCCGACGCCCGCTGACCGGCGCGCGCACGGTGCTGCCGGTGCGCGGGCGTGACGGCGCGTGGCTGCGGGTCGCCCTGCCGGGCCGGCCGAACGGCGCGACGGGCTGGATCCGGCGGGGGCGCACGCACGCGAACGTCACGCCCTGGCGCATCGTCGTCGGCCTCCGCCGGCGGCAGGTGACCGTCACGCACGCCGGCCGGGTGGTGCGGCGCTTCGACGCGGTCGTCGGCGCGCCCATGACGCCCACCCCGCGCGGGCGCTTCTTCGTCGAGGAGGCCGTGGCCCTCGCGCCGGCCGACCACGGCGGGCCGTTCGCGCTCGCGACAAGCGCGCGCTCTGACGTCCTGCAGGAGTTCGACGGCGGCCCCGGCCAGATCGCCCTGCACGGGCAGAACCACCTGCCCGGCGCACTCGGCACCGCGTCCTCGCACGGCTGCATCCGGCTGCGCACGGGTGCGATCTCCTGGCTCGCCGCACGCATCGGCGCCGGCGTGCCGGTGGTCGTCCGCCGCTGAGCTACTTGAAGCGGTAGGTCTTCCTCGAGATGAACTTCGCGCGCTTCATCTGCCCGGGGCAGAACGGCGGCTTGACCCACTGCTTCTTGGAGAACATGCGCGTCTGGTCGGCGAACCACGGGGACGCCGACGAGGTCGACTGGGAGTAGGTGAGGATGGTGCGCACGCGAGCGCACCCGCGCTTCGGCAGCTCGACCGTCTGCACGTAGCTCGAGCCGTGCGGGACGTTCGGGTAGCCGGCCTTCGGGTCCCACGTGACGTTGATCGCGTTGAAGACGCCGAGGGTGCCCGGGCCGCCGTGGATCGGGATCTTCTCCTCCCCGCGCTGCTCGTACTGGAAGTCGCGCAGCGGCGCGTCGAGCGGGATGCCGGCGCCCTGCAGGTCCGAGACGGCGCCGTCCAAGCGCCTGCCGGACCTGCGGCGAGGTGGCGAGGCCGCGCGGGGTGTTGACCGGGTCGCTCGCGTCGAACGGCGTCGCGAACGGTGACGGGACCGTGCGGCAGCGAGGACGACACCGGGTTGACCAGCAGCCGCGAGGCGAAGCGCCGGAACAGCAGCGCGCCCTTCGAGTCCAGGTTGTCGTGCAGGTCCCACTGAGCGAGGACCGGGCAGGCCGGCGAGGAGCTCGAGGCGCACAGCTGCGCGAGGCCGTCCTTGAAGAGCTCGCCCGCGTACTGGCGGTTGTTGAAGACCGCGTTTCGCAGCTGCTTGGCGGTGAAGCCCTTCCCGGGCAGCCCGTCCGAGCCGTCGAGGCGCTGCTGGACGATGCGCAGCCCGAGCCGCGTGCGCAGCGCCCGCGCCGTGCGCTCGTCCCCGATCACGCGTGAGAAGCCCTCGAGCGGCTGCGCTGGGTTGGACAGCCAGTACGAGTCGTTCGAGTTGGTGACGTAGTCGTCGCGGACCAGCGACGGGAGGTGCGACGGCCCGAAGATGCCGGGGGCCACCGCGTCCGGGTCGTTGTCCGGGGCGCAGGCGGTCCGCGAACCGTCGAGGATCTGCACCCGCAGCGCGTTGTCGGTGACCGTCCCGAGCGGCACGCTGCAGTCGGCGATCTTCGCGTTGGAGACGTTGGGGATCGAGCCGATGTCGGCGTAGTAGGCCTTGCCCGTGGAATCGGCGGCGATCGTGTTCACCCACGGAATGCCCTCGTACTTGCGCTCGATGCCGTCGAGCTGCTCGACCGACTGCGCGCGGTCGGTGAAGTAGAAGTGGTTGAGGTAGCGGAAGTTCGCCGCGTTGGCGTCGCCCAGCGCGTACCCGTTGAGCGCCGTCCACGGGAAGATCGGCAGGCCGAGGATGCCGGTGAGCATCGGCCCCCAACGCGTGTCGTAGAGGGTCCGCTTCTCCGTCTTGCCGCCGCCCACGTCGACGGTCACCTCCGTCGCCGTCATCTTCTCCGGCTTGTTGTCGACGAGGTAGGCATGCTGGTCGCCCGGCACGAGGGTGAGCTGGTAGGGCGTGAAGCGGCGCGCGGTGGAGACGGTGTGGCTCCAGGCCATGTGGCGGGTGTTGCCGATGAGGATGAGCGGGACCCCGTAGAGCGAGCCGCCCTGGACGTCGACCTTGCCCGGGATGGTGAGGTGCGCCTGGTAGAAGCGCTCCGAGCCGTCCCACGGGAAGTGCGGGTTGCCGAGCAGCATCCCGTTGCCCGACTGCGTCGCCTGCCTGCCGAGCGCGATCGCGTTGGAGCCGATGCCGCCGAGGACGTCCTTGAAGCGCTCGCCGGCCTGCGGGAGCGCGCCGGCCTGGCTCGTGAGCGCGCCGAGCGGGTCGGCCGCCGGCGCCGCGTTGCCGATGCCGTCGATGGCCACGCCCGCCGATGCGAGCAGCGCCAGCTGGTAGAAGCGCCGGTAGGCGTCGATCTCCTCGATCGGCTGCACCCACGGCTCGCCCGCGCACGCCGGGTCGGTCACCTTGTGCTTGGCGAGCCAGTCGTTGTAGCCCGCGACGTAGCCGCGCACGGCCCGCTTGAGCGCCGGCACCGGGCCCTGCGGCGGGGGCTGGGCGATCAGCTTCTCCACCGTCCCCTGGGCGATGATCTTGCGGAAGAAGAAGTCGGACGCGAGGTTGTTCGCGGTCGTCCCGTTGCCGCGGAACGCGTAGCCCCGTCGGGCCCGAAGAACTTGGAGCGCTCGCCGCGGACCGTGGTGTAGGTGTCGGCGAGGACGCAGACGTTGTCCTGCGCGATCGCCTGCGCGTAGCCGTAGGCGAGCGCCGGCAGCGTCTTCGCGGTGATGTGCGGGATGCCGTGCGCGGAGCGCTTGACGGTGACCTTCGCGCGGCCGGGCGGGGCCGGCGACGACGACGAACAGCGGCCGCGAACGCGGCGAAGGCTCTCCTCATTTTCGGGAGATTACGCCTGTAAGGCCCGCTGGCGCTCCGGTGTGATCTCCACGACGTTCCAGGCGAGCTTCAGGCGCTTCATCGCGCGGATGACGTAGCGCCGTCGGGTCGACCTCGTACCAGCGCAGCCCGTGGCGCGCCGAGCGCGGGAACGCGTGATGATTGTGGTGCCAGCGACTCGCCGAGGGAGAGGATCGACAGCCAGAAGACGTTGGTCGAGTGGTCCTCGACGTCGAAGCGGCGCGTCCCGAAGAAGTGGCAGACGGAGTTGATCGACCAGGTGACGTGGTGCAGCAGGAAGATGCGCACAGCGCCGCCCCAGAGCGCGGCGGCCAGTGCGCCGCCGAGCGTCCCGTCGATCAGGTAGCCGAGCCCGAACGGGATCAGGATCCCGATCAGCACCCACAGCGGGAACAGGGTGTGGATGCGGCGCATGACCGGGTCCTCGTGCAGCTCGCGGGCGTAGCGGGCGTGCTCGGCCTGGCCGGCGCGGTCGAAGAGCCAGCCCATGTGCGCGTACCAGAGGCCCTTGACCGCACCCGTGAAGCCGGTGCCGTGGCCGTGCGGGGTGTGCGGGTCGCCCGGCTTGTCGGTGTGGGCGTGATGCTTGCGATGGTCGGCGACCCACGACATGACCGGTCCCTGCACGGCGGCGGAACCGAGGATGGCGAGCGCGTACTCCGTCGTCTTGTGGGTCTGCAGCGCCCGGTGGGTGAGCAGGCGGTGGAAGCCGAGCGTGATGCCGAGAGCGGTCAGCGCGTAGAGGACGGCGAGCGATCGCGAGGTCAGACCAGCCGACCCAGTCCGTGCCCCACAGCACGACGACGGCGGCGATGAGGCCGGCGAACGGGAGCGTGACGCCGGCGAGGTTGAGGACGCGGTGGAAGCGGGACATGTTCATGGAGTCTGCGCCGCATAAGCGGCGGTGAGTTGTCGGATGACGGTGACGCGATCTGTAGCTTGGTGACAAATGCGACGACGTCTTCCGGCCGGTGCTGCCGCAGGTTGCCGACGAGGTGATCGCCACCATCGGCCGCGAGATCCCGGCCTACGAGCGGCCGATGGAGGGCCTGTTCGGGCAGATGGTGCGCCTCGGCGTCGAGACGGCGCTGCAGCGCTTCGTCGACGGGCCGCCGGGGGGACGCAGACCTACGTCGACCTGGGCCGCGCGGAGTACCACGCCGGGCGGTCGCTGGAGAACCTGCTGGCCGCCTACCGCATCGGCGCGCGCGTGACCTGGCGGCGGTTCGTCGAGGCGGGCACGGCGGGCGGCCTGTCGCCCGGGACGCTGTACGACGTCGGCGAGGCGATCTTCGCCTACATCGACATGCTGTCAGCTCCGAGTCCGCGGAGGGGTACGCACGTGAGCAGCGGGCGGAGGCGGGGAGCGCCGTGTCGCGCGGGCGCGGCTGGTGGAGGCGCTGGCGACGGGCGCGGAGGTCCCTGCCGATGCCGGCTGGACCGCGCCCCGTGGGGTCGCGGCGCTCGTCATGGACCCGGGCGCGGAGGATCCCGCCGACGCGGCCGACCGCCTGGCGCGCGACATCGGGCCCGACACGGTCGCGCCGTCCGCGACGCGCTCGTCGTCGCCTTCGTCGGCGACCCGGCGGCCCGGGCCGCCGCGCGCGCATCGCCGCCGTCGTCGGCGACCGCCCCGCGGCGATCGGGGTGGGTGGGGCCGCATCGGACCTCCCACGATCGCTGCGCCGGGCGCTGGCCACCCTCGGTCCGCCCGGCCTTCAGGACGCCCGCGACCACCTCGCTCGCCTGCTCCTGCAGGCCGACCCGAACTCGCGGAGGAGCTGGCCGCCGATCGCCTCGGCCGGCGTCCCCGAGCGCCTCGTCCCCACCCTGCGCGCCTGGCTCGACCGCCCCGGGCAGATCCAGGCGATCGGCCACGTCCTCGGCGTGCACCCGCAGACCGTCCGCTACCGGATGCGCCAGCTGCGCGAGCGCCTGGGCGCCGCGCTGGACGACCCGGACGCGCGCTTCGAGCTCTCCCTGGCGCTGCGGGCGGCTTCGCTAGGGTCCTGACGGATGCGCCTCCTCGTCACGGGGGCGGCAGGGATGCTGGGCCAGGACGTCGTTTCCGCCGCATCCGAGGCAGGGCACGACGTCATCGCCCTCACCCGCCGCGACCTCGACATCACCAATGCCGACGCCGTTCGCCACGCCGTGCTGGACGCCCAGCCCGCCGCGGTCATCAACTGCGCTGCCTACACGGACGTCGACGGCGCCGAGAGCGACGAGGACACGGCGACGGCCGTCAACGGCATCGGCGCCGGGCGTCGTCGCCGCCGCGGCCGCGAACGCCGGCGCGCTGATCGTCCACGTGTCGACCGACTACGTCTTCCCGGGCGACGCGACGGAGCCCTACGTGGAGTCCGACGCCGTCGGCCCGACCGGCGCCTACGGCCGCTCCAAGCTCGCCGGCGAGCAGGCCGTGCGCGAGGCCGCGCCCCGCTCCGCCATCGTCCGCACCGCCTGGGTCTTCGGGCCCGGCGGCGGCAACTTCGTCGACACCATGCGCCGTCTCGCCGCCGAGCGCGACGAGGTCTCCGTCGTCGACGACCAGGTCGGCTGCCCCACCTACACAGGGCACCTCGCGACCGCGCTGGTGGAGGTCGCCGAGCGCGGCCTCACCGGCACGCTGCACGTCGCCGGCGGCGGGCGCTGCTCCTGGCACGACCTCGCGGCCGCGACCTTCGCCGCCACGGACGCCGACGTGACGCTGCACCCGACGACGAGCGCGGAGTTCCAGCGCCCCGCTCCCCGTCCCGCCTTCTCCGTGCTCGGCACCGAGCGCGACGACACCCCGCGCCTGCCGGACTGGCGCGAGGGACTGCACGCCCATCTTCAAGCCAGTCAAGGTGACGCACATGAAGCTCTTCGTCTGTGGCGGCGCCGGGTTCATCGGCTCGCACTTCGCCCGCATCCGCGCCCAGGAGGCCGGCGACGAGGTCGTCGTCCTCGACAAGCTCACCTACGCCGGCCGGCGCGAGAACCTCGCCGACGTCGATCACCAGTTCCATCCACGCAGGCATCGAGGACGACGCCTCCGTGCGCGCGGCCCTCGACGGCGTCGACGCGATCGTCAACTTCGCCGCCGAGACGCACGTCGACCGCTCCATCACGGAGCCGGACGCCTTCGTCAAGACGCACGCGCTCGGCACCTACACGCTGCTCGAGGCGGCGCGCGACTTCGGCGTCCGCTACGTCCAGGTCTCCACGGACGAGGTCTACGGCTCCATCGACGAGGGGACGTTCACGGAGGAGTCGCCGCTCGCGCCGTCCTCCCCCTACTCAGCGACCAAGGCCGGCGCCGACCTGCTCGTCCTGTCCTACTTCCACACGTACGACATGCCGACGGTGATCGTCCGCGGCTCGAACAACTACGGCCCGTACCAATACCCGGAGAAGCTGATCCCGCTGATGGTGCTCAACGCGCTGCACGGCGACTCGCTCCCCGTCTACGGCGACGGCCAGCAGGTCCGCAACTGGATCCACGCGACGGACTTCGCGCGCGCCATCGGCCACGTGCTCGAGCACGGCCACGCCGGCGAGGTCTACAACGCGGGCGGTCCCGACGAGTGCCCGAACCTCGAGGTCGTCCAGCGCATCATCGCCGCTACGGGTGCCTCCGACGACCTCATCGAGTACGTCAAGGACCGGCCGGGCCACGACGTCCGCTACTCGCTCTCCAGCGAGAAGGTCCGCGCCCTCGGGTGGGAGCCACGCATCGTCTTCGCCGACGGCCTCGAGGAGACCGTCAACTGGTACCGCGACAACACCTCGTGGTGGGAGCCGATCCGCTCCGGCGACTACCGCGCGTACTACGAGCGCCAGTACGGCAAGTCGCTCGGCTAGCGCGAAAAAAGGGTCAGGCCCCTGAGTCGCGCCAGAGCGGGCAGGTGAGGCAGGTCGGCCCGCCGTCGCCCTTCAACGAGAGCTCCGAGCCGTCGTAGGCGTGGACCTCGACGCCGCGCGCCTCGATGCGGCGGCGCAGGTCGTCCTGGCCGTCGACCATGACGACGACGCCGGGGCGGACACAGAGGATGTTGCACCCCATGCCGAGGTACTCGTCCTCGCTCAGGGCGATCCAGTCGAAGCCGCGCTCGCGCAGGTCGGTGAGCAGGCGCACGGGTGCCAGCGGCTCGTAGACGACCAGCAGGTCCTCGGTCAGGGAGGAGATCATCGACTGCAGGTGCAGGACGAAGTCCGGGCCCTGGTCGTGCGGGAGGTCGTACGCGCGGACCTCGACATCCGGGCCGGCGATCTCCTGCAGCGCCGCGACGCCGGCGGGGGTGGTCCGGTAGCCCATGCCGACCGCCATCAGCGTGTCGTCGATCCAGAAGCGGTCGCCGCCGTCGGCCCACGCGCCCTCGGGCAGCCGGCCGAGGATGGGGACGCCCGCACGCTCGAGCTCGTCGGCGATCAGCTCGGGCTCCGTCGAGCGGACGGGCTTGCGCATCCGCAGCGGGATCGCGCCGTCGGCGGTGAGCATCACGGGGTCGTGCATGTAGACGGCGTCGACGAGGCCGTCGACCGCGTCGGCGACCACCACCTCCGCGCCGAGGTCGTCCAGCAGCGCGGTGAACGCCTCGTGCTGGGCGGCGAGCCTCGCAGGGTCCGGCTCGCGCCAGCCCGCAGCCGCCCAGTCCCCGCTCGTGGCCGGGCGGCGGACCAGCACCCGCCGCAGCGGGGCCGACATGGAGGTGACGCCGAAGTCGCTCAGAGCGGACGCTACGGATCCTACGGGTGAAGCGCCCGCGGGAGTCGCCGAGGGCGATCTTCGAGTTCTTGTAGTAGATGCCCCACTGCAGCGTGCCCGAGAACTTCATGGCGACGAAGTAGTCGACCTGCTTCGGGGAGGCGTTGAGCCGCGCGTTGGCCGCGCTTCATCAGGCGCTCGGGCGCGGTGGCGTTGAGCTCCTCGTAGCTGATGGTGTCGGAGGTGCTCGACGCGGCGGTGACGGTGGACTCCTCCGGCGCCTCGGCGCCCGCGGACAGCTGGACGATGTGGTTCTTGCCGCCGCGGATGACCTGGATGTTGATGCGGTCCTTGCGCATGGAGAAGTTGGAGATCCTCCCCGGCTGCTCCTTCGCCAGGATCCTCAGACCGGCGCGCAGCCCCTTGGGCGTGAAGAAGCTCGCCGCCCTGACCTGCTTGGGGACGTCGTCGCCCCCGTCGTCGACGCTGGTGCCGCCGTCGTCGGTGGTCAGCGTCTTGAAGCCGTTCAGCGTGTCGCGCACGCTGTCGTTGGCCTGCTTGCCGGCCGTGACGGCCAGGGCGATGGCGCCGACGATGATCGCCAGGACGGCGATCTGGAGGAGGAGGACGCCGGGGTTGCGGCCCGAGCGCACCCGTCCCGTCGAGACCGGGGTGACGGTCTGGAACTCCCGCGGAGGCGTGGTGGGTGTCGGGGTGGCGCTGGTGGTGGAGACCGGCGGCGTGTCGCCGGTGGCGCCCCAGCCCAGGTCACCGAGGCCGGCGTCGTCCTTCTTGCGCCCGAAGGCGTCGTACTCGTCAGGCATGTCACCCACTCAACGGCCGGAGCGCCGTCGCCCTTACGCGGGATCAGCCGAACGAGTCGATGCGCCACGCCGCCGTCGGTCTTGACGAGCTTGAAGGTGCGCTTGGCGGTCCTCGTCGCCGTCCTCCGTGCTGACCACGGCCGTGGCGCGTCGAGCCGCTGATGGTGACGTCGTCGACGTCGAGGGTGTTGGCGTCGGCGTCCTCGAAGGCCTTCTTGACCTCGTTGGGGCAGCTCGAGTCCCCGGCGACGGCCTTCTGGAGCCGCTCGGAGAGGATCTCACCGCAGACGTGCGCCTGCTTGTTGCGCGCGGCGTCGTCGGCCAGGTCGGCCACGACCTGCGCGACGTCCTTCTCGTCCCCCTGGAAGTCGCCGGTCGAGGACGACTGTGGCTGGGTGCATCCGGCGAGGAGCGCCGCGGCGCCCAGCAGCACGGGAAGGGTGGTCCGCATCCCGATCGAGTCTATGCGAGCTAGATTGCGCCGTCTTAGATGAACGACCGCGACACCGTTCCCCGTGGGCGCCACGCGCCGCCCCTCGAGGTCCGGCAGGACCGCCAGCTCCAGCGCCTCTAGCGAGGCCGCCGCTGCCGTGTTCGCGCGGACGGGGTACGCGGACGCCACGGCGGAGGCGATCGCCCGCGAGGCGGGGATGTCCAAGGCGACCTTCTACGAGCACTTCGCCAACAAGGAGGACTGCATCCTCGGGCTCGTCGACCGGGCCCACGTCGCGGATCATGGATGCGCTCGACGTCGTCCGCGACTCCTCGAGCGACCTCCCGCCCGACGCGCGCTACCGGCAGGCGATCCGCGCCCTGCTGACGGTCATCTCCCAGTACCCCGACTACGTGCAGACGCTGCTGGTCGAGATCATCGGCGCCGGCCCGCGCGCCGCCCAGCGCCGCGACGAGGTCCTCACGGAGATCGCCGCCTACATCGAGGAGCGCAACGCCGCCGACGCCGACGCGGGCACCGCCCCGCGCCTGGCCTCCCCGTGCGACGCCTACGCCGTCGTGGGCGCGACGCTCGAGCTCGCCTCCCGGCAGATCCGCACGGGCGAGCCGGAGGACATCATGGACCTCGAACCGGTGATCGAGCGCCTGCTCCGCGGCGTGCTCATCGCCGCCGAGGGCCACAGCGCCCCGGCGTGAGCGACGACGACCGCGCGCTCGGGCTCGCCCACGTCGCGAGCTGCTCCTTCCTGGCCTCTCGGCTCGCTCCGTCGGGCCAGTTCTTCCTCGCCCTCGGCGGCGGCGTCGCCCTCGCCCGGGCCGCGGCCACCGACGGCCTGCGCGTCGGCTACGGCGTCTCCACCGCCGCCATGGTCCAGACGGTCGCGCTGATCGGGCCGGCCCGCTTCAACGCCCCGCTCACCCAGGCCCTCAACGCGCCCGTGCTCGGCTGGCTCACCGCACGTGGCAGCTCGCGTCTCACCCGCCTCGCCGCCACCCTCGGCATCCGCCTCGTCCACTACGCGCTGCTCAACGTCATCTTCGTCGCCCTCATCGTCGGCGGCCTGGACGAGTTCGTCGCCACCTACGACAAGGTCGCCGGCTTCGTGCGCATCCTGCCCGAGGGCCAGACCGCCGCGATCGTCTTCACGATGATCGGCTCCGTCTTCTACGGCGCCCTCTTCTCCACCATCCAGGTCCTCGTCTGCGAGCGCGCCCTCGCCAACTGGCCGGATGCGAACGAGGGGACAGTCCCTTCAGTCGCAGCCGTGCGAATGGAGGGACAGTCCCCAGATTCGCAGCGGGTGTTCCTGGCGCCCGCGCTGGTGGCGGTCGCGTGGGTGGCGCTGCTCGGGTTCCTCAGCTGGGAGGTCCTGGCCGCGGTCGCCGGCGGGCTGCTGCTCGCGGTGGTCGTGACGCGGGCGTGGCGGGCCGGGCGGACGACGTGGACGGTCGGCCTCGTGCTGGGGCTGACGCTGGCGATCGGGGCGATGGTGCCGGCGCTGCTGGGCGCGGTCGACGTCGAGCCGGCGGGGCAGCGGGCGCTGCGCGGGGCGCTGCTCGTGCTCACCGCGACGTGGGCGCGGGCGTTCGCCGGGGCCGACGGCCTGCGCGAGTTCGCCCGCCGCGTGCTGTGGGGGCACGCCCGCCGGTACGTCGGCGCGCTGGAGTCCGACGCGCGCCTGCGGCCGGCCGCCGAGGACCTGATCGAGCGCATCGGCGCCGTGGAGACCAAGCCGGCCCCGTTGGCCGACGCACTGACGGAGTGGGTGGCCACGGAGGCGCGCGCGTACCGTCCTCCCGGTGCCACTGGCGGACGAGATCACCCGGTGCCGGCGGTGCCCCCGGCTGGTTGAGTGGCGGGAGCTCGTCGCGCGCGAGAAGCGGGCCGCGTACGCCGACGAGGAGTACTGGGGCCGGCCCGTGCCGGGCTTCGGGGACCCCGCCGCGCGGCTCGTGATCGTCGGCCTCGCCCCGGCCGCCCACGGGGCCAACCGCACCGGGCGGATGTTCACCGGCGATCGCAGCGGCGACTTCCTGTACGCCGCGCTGCACCGCGCGGGCTACGCCAACCAGCCCACCTCGACACACCGGGACGACGGCCTGGTCCTCACCGACTGCTTCATCACCGCACCCGTCAAGTGCGCCCCACCGCAGAACAAGCCGACGCCGCAGGAGCGAGCGAACTGCGCACCGTGGCTCGACGCAGAGCTGGCGCTGCTCACCAACGCGCGCGTCCTGCTGTGCCTGGGCGCGATCGGCTGGAACGCGACGCTGGCCGCGCTCGACGCGCCGCGCCCGCGCGCGAAGTTCGCCCACGGCGCCGAGACCCGCGTCCGCGACCTGGTCGTCGTCGGCTCCTTCCACGTCTCGCAGCAGAACACGTTCACGGGCCGCCTGACCCCGCAGATGCTCGATGAGGTCCTGGAGCGAATCAAGAACTTTTGACCATTGCGCAACTCTGGCCGCGTCCGTCGGTTGACAGGGGCATGGTGCGTCGGAGCGTGGTGCTCGAGGAGACGGTGGATCTGGTCGAGTGCCTGCCGGAGCTGCATGACCTGCTCTCGCTGGAGCGCCGCGTCGGCGCCCGCCGGACGCTGCGCGCACGCGTGGCCGAGCTGCGCCGCGGCCGCTGGGACGCGCTGAGCGACGCCGACCACGTCCGCGACGGCGCCGGCTTCCTGATCCTCGAGGGCGCGCTCATCCGCTGCGTGACCGCCGCGCACCGCACGTCGGGCGAGCTGCTCGGCCCCGGCGACGTCCTGCGCCCGTGCCACGACCCCTTCGAGGAGGACGAGCGCTTCAGCACCTACTACCGCGCGATCTCCGACGTCCGCATGGCCGTCATCGACGGGCGCGTCATCCGCGCCGCCGCGCTCGTGCCGGAGCTCATCCCCGCACTGGTCACCTGCACCGGACGCCGCTCCGCGAGCCTCTCCCGCCAGCTGGTCATCGTCCAGTCGCAGTCCGTGGAGACGCGCATCCTCGTCACGCTCAACTACCTGGCCGAGCGCTGGGGCGTGATGACGCGTGACGGCATCGTCCTCCCGGAGTTCCTCTCCCACGGGACGCTCGCGCTGCTGCTCGGCGCGCGCCGCCCGAGCGTCACCAGCGCGATGGTCCGGCTGTCCGCCCGGGGCGAGGTCGAGCGTCGCCCCGACGGCCGCTGGGCCCTCGGGCATCCTGTCGCGCAGACGCTCGTCGCCTGATAGACATCGCGGCGTGGCCCGCATCGCGTTCCGCGTCCAGATGGTGCTCGCCGGCATCGTGGTGTTCGGCGTTCTGCTCCAGGTCTACCTGATCGCCTCCTACCTCTTCGGCGCCGACACGCTGGAGGCGCACAAGAACGTCGGCGGCGTCGTGCACATCTTCGAGGTGCTCGTGCTCATCGCCGGGCTCGTCGCCAAGCACGACCGGCTGCTCGCCCTGGCCCTCGCTGTGCTCGGCACCGTGCAGCTGGCCCTGGCGGGCGCGGACGAGTACGTCGGCGGGCTGCACGGCCTGTTCGCGATCGTCGTCCTGGCGCTCGCGGGCTGGATCCTGCTGCGCGGCCGCGGAGTCGTCCCGGGAGGCGCGTCGGCCGTACCCTGAGAGGTATGGCGACAGAGCTGTTCACCCCCCAGGTCGCCGAGTGGTTCACCCGGGCGTTCGAGGCGCCGACGGAGGCCCAGGCGCAGGCGTGGCCGGCCATCGCCACCGGCCAGCACACCCTGATCAGCGCGCCCACAGGGTCCGGCAAGACGCTCGCCGCGTTCCTCTGGGGCCTGAACAAGTTCGTCGCCGAGCCCTCCCCCGCCGACCCGAAGGACCGGCGCACGCGGCTCGTCTACGTGTCGCCGCTGAAGGCGCTCTCCTACGACGTCGAGCGCAACCTGCGCGCGCCCCTGCGCGGCATCGGCGCCGACGTCAAGGTCTCCGTCCGCACGGGTGACACCCCGCAGGCCGAGCGGCGGGACATGCAGAAGTACCCGCCGGACATCCTCATCACGACGCCCGAGTCGCTGTACCTGATGCTGACCTCGCAGGTGCGCGAGATCTTCACCGGCACGGAGTGGGTGATCCTCGACGAGATCCACGCCGTCGCGCAGACCAAGCGCGGCGCGCACATGGCGATCACGCTCGAGCGCCTGGCGGAGGTCGCCGAGCGCGACGTCCAGCGCATCGGCCTGAGCGCGACGCAGAACCCGCTGGAGGAGGTCGGCCGCTTCATGGTCGGCCCGCACCGCAAGTGCACCGTCGTCGACACGGGCGTGCGCAAGCCGATGGACCTGCAGATCCACGTGCCGGTCGAGTCCATGGTCGAGCCGGAGCAGACGGAGACGCCGTCCATCGACCCGCTGGAGGGCGGCGAGGCGACGCGCAAGTCGATCTGGCCGGCCATCTACCCGAAGGTCCTCGAGCTCGTCCAGCAGCACAAGTCGACCATCGTCTTCGTCAACAACCGGCGCGGCGCCGAGCGGCTCGCCCTGCGCCTCAACGACCTCGCCGAGAAGGAGATCGCCCGCGCGCACCACGGGTCGCTCGCCCGCGAGGAGCGCACGATCATCGAGGAGCAGCTCAAGGGCGGCGAGCTGCCGTGCCTGGTGGCGACCTCGTCGCTCGAGCTCGGCATCGACATGGGCGCGGTCGACCTCGTGCTGCAGATCGAGTCGCCCAAGTCGGTCACCCGCGGGCTGCAGCGCATCGGCCGCGCGGGCCACGGCGTCGGCGAGGTCTCCAAGGGCCGCATCTTCCCCAAGTTCCGCTCCGACCTGCTGGAGACGACGGTGGTCGTCAAGCGCATGCGCGAGGGCCTGATCGAGCAGACGGTCGTCCCCAAGAACCCGCTCGACGTGCTCGCCCAGCAGCTGGTCGCGATCGCGGCGACGGTGGGCGACGACGGCGTCTCCGTCGACGACCTGCACGCGATGGTCACGCGGACCTACTCCTACGCCGAGCTCAGCCGCGAGCAGCTCGACAACGTCCTCGACATGCTCGACGGCCGGTATCCGAGCGACGAGTTCGGGGACCTGCGCGCGCGCATCATCTGGGACCGCATCGCCGGGGTCATCCGCCCGCGCAAGGGCGCCCGCGCGCTGGCCATCACCAACGCCGGCACGATCCCCGACCGCGGCCTGTTCTCCGTCAACCTGCCCGACGGGCGCCGCGTCGGGGAGCTCGACGAGGAGATGGTCCACGAGGCGCGGCCCGGCCAGACGTTCCTGCTCGGCGCGTCGAGCTGGCGGATCGAGGACATCACCCGCGACCGCGTCATCGTCACCCCCGCCCCGGGCGCGCCCGGGGCCGTCCCCTTCTGGCGCGGCGACTCGATGGGCCGCCCGCGCGAGCTCGGCGAGGCCGTCGGTGCCTTCAGCCGCTGGGCGGTGGAGCAGGACGTCGAGACCCTCGAGCAGGACTACGACCTCGACCCGCTCGCCGCGCGCAACCTGCTCGACTTCCTGCGCGAGCAGCAGGAGGCGACGCGCGTCGTCCCCTCCGACCGCACGATCGTCATCGAGCGCTTCCGGGACGAGATCGGCGACTGGCGCGTCTGCGTGCTCAGCCCCTACGGCGGTCGCGTCCACGCGGCGTGGGGGCTCGCGCTCTCGGCGCGCCTGCGCGAGGAGTACGGCCTCGAATCGGACGCCATCTGGTCCGACGACGGGATCATCGTCCACATGCCCGACGCGGACGAGCCGCCGGGCGCCGAGGTCATGCTCATCGAGCCCGACCGCCTCGAGGACCTGGTCGTCGGCGAGCTGGGCGGGTCTGCGTTGTTCGGTGCGCGCTTCCGCGAGAACGCCGGCCGCGCGCTGCTCATCCCGCGCGCCTACCCCGGCAAGCGCACGCCGCTGTGGCAGCAGCGCCTGAAGTCGCAGACCCTGCTGGAGGTGGCCAAGAAGTACGGCCAGTTCCCGATCATCCTCGAGACCTACCGCGAATGCCTGCGCGACGTCCTCGATCTCCCCGGCCTGACCGAGCTGCTGACGAAGCTCCACTCGCGCGAGCTGAGCGTCGTCGAGGTGGAGACGCAGACCGCGTCGCCCTTCGCCTCCTCCCTGCTCTTCGACTACGTCGCCACCTACATGTACGAGGGCGACACGCCGAACGCGGAGCGCCGCGCGGCCGCCCTCTCGCTGGACCGCGACCTGCTGCGCGAGCTGCTCGGCCAGGAGGAGCTGCGCGACCTCATCGACCCGGGCGCGCTGGACATCGTCGAGGCCGACCTGCAGCGCCTGTCGGAGCGCACCCGCGCGGAGCACGCCGACTCCCTGCACGACGTCCTGCGCCGCCTCGGCGACCTCACCACCGCGGAGCTCCTCGCGCGATCGACCGGGGACTTCATCGGCGAGCTGGAGGCCGACCGCCGCGCCACAGAGATCCGCATCGGCGGCGAGCAGCGCTGGATCGCCGCGGAGGACGCCGGCCTCTACCGCGACGCGTTCGGCGTCATGCCCTCGGGCGCGGTCCCCCAGGTCTTCCTGGAGGACGTCCCGGACGCCCGCGAGCGCATCGCCCGCCGCTACGCCCGCACCCACGGCCCCTTCGAGTCCCACCAGATCAAGGCCCGCTACGGGGTCGACTTCGACGACGTCCTCACCGAGCTGACGCGCTCCGGCGAGCTGCTCAACGGCGAGCTGCGCCCGGGCGGCACGGCACGCGAGTGGTGCGACCCGGAGGTGCTGCGCCGCCTCCGCCGCGCCTCGCTCGCCGTCCTGCGCAAGGAGATCGAGCCGGCCGATCAGCGCGCCCTCGGCCGCTTCTACCCGAGCTGGCAGGGCGTCGACCGGCACCCGCCCACGGGCGCGGGCGTCGACCGGTTGCGTGAGATCCTCGTCCCGCTGCAGGGCATGGCGCTGCCCGCCGACGTGTGGGAGCGCGACGTCTTCCCGCGCCGCGCGGGCGCCTACTCCTCCTCCTGGCTCGACCAGCTGTGCGCGTCCGGCGAGGTCGTCTGGGTCGGCGCCGGATCGCTCGGGCGCAACAGCGGCCGCGTCGCCCTGTACTTCCGCGAGGACGCGCCCTGGATCGGTCCGCCCAAGCCGGGCGTGCTGGACGAGCACGAGGTCCACGAGCGCGTGCGGGACCGGCTGCAGGCCGGCGCCTGCTTCTTCACCGACCTGCTGGTCGACCTCGCGGGTGTCCCCGCCGAGGAGATCCAGAACGCCGTCTGGGACCTCGTGTGGGCCGGCGAGGTCACCAACGACGCGTGGGCGCCGTTGCGGTCGCCCCGGCTCGCCGCCCGGGCGCTGCAGGCGTCCAGCGCGGCCGGGTCGAGCGCCGCTCGCGCTTCGGTGCCACGCGCAAGCGCAACGCCGTCGGCGTCGTCCAGGGCCGCTGGTCGCTGACCTCCGGGCTCTTCGTCGCCGGGGACAACGACCCGGCGGGACGACGGCGCGCGCAGGCCGAGCTGCTGCTCGAGCGCTACGGCATCGTCACCCGCGAGCAGGTCCTTGCGGAGGGGATCCAGGGCGGCTTCTCCGTCCTCTACGACTCCTTCGCGCAGATGGAGACGCTCGGCGCCTGCCGCCGCGGCTACTTCATCGAGGGCCTCGGCGGCGCGCAGTTCGCCCTGCCCGGCGCGGTCGAGCGCCTGCGCGCGCAGCGCGACGACGACAAGGAGCGGCCCGTCGTGCTCGGCGCCACCGATCCGGCGCAGCCCTACGGCGGCGTCCTCAAGTGGCCGCAGCGCGAAGAGCGCTCACCCAGCCGCACCGCCGGCGCCTACGTCGTCCTCAGCGGCGGCGACCCGATCCTCTACGTCGAGCGCGGCGGCAAGGGCATCCAGGTCCTCGTCGACGCCCTCGACGAGCGCATCACGCCCGGCCTTCGCCGAGCTCGCCGACCACGTCCAGCGCGGCCGCATGAAGCGGATCGCGCTCGAGCGGGTGGACGGCGAGCCCGTCGTCGGCTCGGAGTGGGAGGCCGCGCTGCTCGAGCTCGGCTTCCGCTCCGGCACGCAGCAAGCTCACTGCCTCAGTGCCTGAGGGCGACACCATCCACTACGCGGCGAACCGCATCCGGCCGGTCCTCGAGGGCCACGTGCCGGACGAGATCCGCACGCCGCACCGGCGCTTCCAGCGCGACCGCTGGCCGGAGCGGCTCGGCGGCCGGGCGATCCGCAAGGTGGAGGCGCGCGGCAAGCACATGCTGATCCGCTTCGAGGGCGGCCTGACCATCCACGGCCACCTGCGGATGACGGGGTCGTGGCAGGTCATCCCGCTCGGCGGGCAGTGGCGCCGCCACCCGCGCCAGGCCTGGCTGGTGATGCGCCGCGGCGACCGCGAGGTCATCCAGTTCAACGGTCCCGGTGCTCGAGCTGATGACGGACTCGCGCACGCGCATCGACCAGCGCATCGCCGGCCTCGGCCCCGACGTGGTCGGCCCCGGGCGACTTCGACGAGGCGCGGTACCTGCGCAACCTGCGCGAGGACGACCCGACGCGGACGATCGGCGACGCGCTGCTCGACCAGCAGATCGTCGCCGGGATGGGGACCGTGTGGCGGACGGAGGCGTGCTGGCGGGCGGAGATCGACCCGTGGCGCGAGACGCGTTCGATCAGCGACGAGGAAGCGCTGCGACTCTGCTCCGTCGTGCGCCCCTTCATGCAGAAGTCCGCCATGGACGGCTTCCAGAACCGCCACGTGCGCTGCTACGGCCGCGCCGGCATCGCCTGCGACCGCTGCCAGACGAAGATGCGCGGCGGCACGCAGGGCGACAACAACCGTCCCCTCTTCTGGTGCCCCGGGTGCCAGCGATGATCCGCGTCGGTCACAAGGGGGCGGACCTGATCGCGCCCGGCAACACGCTCGCGTCCTTCGACGCCGCGATGGAGGCCGGCGTCGACATGATCGAGTTCGACGTCCTGCCGGAGGACCACACGAAGCGCGACACCTGCCGCCTCGTCCTCTGCCACGACTACACCCACGACGTCAAGGCCGCCCCGTCGCTGGAGGAGGGGCTCGCGCACCTCGCCGGCCTCGACGTCCGCCTCGACGTCGACCTCAAGCTCGCCGGCTACGAGGACCGCGTGGTCGCCGCGCTCGCCGAGCACGGCCTCCTCGACCGCACCCTGATCTCGTCCATGGAGCGCAGCGCCCTGCGTCGCATCCGGGCGATCGACCCGCAGATCACGCTCGGCTGGTCGGTCCCGAAGGTCCGCCGCGACTACACCGCGAACCCGCTGACGATCCTCCCCGCCGCAGGCGTGCTCGAGGTGGCCAAGCGCACCTTCCCCCGCCGCGCGGGCATCGAGCTGCGCTCCGGCTTCTGCGACGCGATCATGGCGTACTGGCGCCTGTGCACCCCGCGCCTGGCCCGCACCGTCCGCGAGGCCGGCGGCGAGCTCTACGCCTGGACGGTCGACGACGCCGCGCAGATCGCCAGGCTGGAGGCGATGGGCGTCACGGGGGTCATCACCAACGACCCCCGCCTCTTCGCCTAGCTGTGCATGTCGTCGACCCAGCGCACATGCTCGGGGTCGTCCTCGACGTCGTCGAGCTCGAGGTTGACCACGACCGGGTCCTGGCCTGAGCGCACGAGCACGCAGGACAGCGGCTCCTCCGCCGCGGCGTTGATCTCCTGGTGGGGGACGTAGGGCGGGACGTAGATGAAGTCGCCCGGGCCGGCCTCGGCGATGAACTCCAGGCGGTCGCCCCAGCGCATCCGGGCACGGCCGCTGACGACGTAGATGACGCTCTCGACCGGGCCGTGGTGGTGGGTGCCCGTGCGGGCGTCCGGCTCGATGACGACGGTGCCCGCCCACAGCTTCTCTGCCCCGGCGGTGGCCGTGGTGATCGCCGCGGCGCGCAGCATGCCGGGGGTCTGAGGCGTGTTGGCGTCGAGCTCGCCGGCCCGGACGACCCGGACCCCGGACTCCCGCCAGTCCGTCACGGCGAGGTGATCTCGCACTGCGCGGCGCTGTAGCGCTTCGGGTCGGCGCCGGCGGTGGACTTGTGCCCCGCCTCCGTGACCCGGCGCTGCCGCGCGACCACCTTGCCCTTGCGCGTCCAGCGGAAGCGGACATCGCCCCGGAGCAGGTGGGAGCCGCCGTCCGTGGGCGGCTTGAAGGTGAAGTTCTGGCCGGACTCGATGACCTGGCGGCGCGTGGCGCCGATGCGCTTCCACCCCGAGTCGGCGCTCTTGCCGCCCGCGCGCCACTTCCCGTCGGCCTTGCTCTTGTACTGGACGCGGATGCGCAGCGCGAGCCGGGAGCGGTGGTTGCCCAGGCCCGGCATGGAGCCGCGGACGCCGACGGTGTTCGCGTGCTTGGCCGTGTCGCAGACGTTGATGGTCGCCCACAGGTCCGGCGACTTCGCGAGGTTGGTCGGCTTGGGCTTCTTGGCCACCGTCTTCGTCACGGTCGCGGGCGCCAGCGCGACGCCGCTGGCCGTCGCGGCCTGGGCGACGAGGGCGGAGAGGAAGGCGACGGTGACGAGGGTGACGCGGGAGGGCATGTGGACCACTGCAGTAAACGCGATGGCGGGCCGATCGTTGCGGTCTGTGTGATGCATTGGTCCGACCGGGCGTAGTGTCCGCGTGACCAGCACCTTGACCATCCCACAGACCCACTCCCGGTCGGCGCCGGCGCTGGACTTCGAGGCGCTCTACCGGTCGAGCCGCGACGACGTCTACGCGTACGTGGCCACGATCGTCCGGGACCGCTCCGCGGCGGAGGACGTCACCGCGGCCGCCTTCGAGCGCGCCTACCGCAAGCAGCGCTCCTTCGACGCCGGGCGCGGCTCCGACCGGGCCTGGCTGTTCGGCATCGCCCGCCACGCCGCCCTCGACGAGCTGCGACGCCGCCGGAGGTCCGCGCACCTGACCCATGATCCACCGGATCAGGCCGGGCCGGACCCCACGGCCGCCATCGCGGAGCGCGCCGACGTGCGCGCCGCGCTCGGCCGCCTCAAGGTCAAGGACCGCGAGGTCATCGCCCTGCGCTACCACGCCGGGCTCGACACCGCCGGCGTCGCCGCCGTCCTCGGGACCACCCCGACCAACGCCGGAACCCTGCTCCACCGCGCCATGACGAACCTCCGGGAGGCCATGAATGCCTGAGTTCGACGACCTCGTGACCCTGCTCGAGGAGGACCGGCCGACCATCGACCCGGCCTTCGCCCGCGACCTCGACGCGCGCGCCGCCGCCGGCTTCGCCCGCCGGCGGCGCTTCCGCCTGCCGCAGTTCAGCCTCGTCGCCGCGCCCGCGGCCGCCCTGGCCGTCGCCGCCGTGGTGATGGTCGCCGTCATCGGCTCGGGCACCGGGACCGACTCCGACAGCGGGAGCTCGGGCGGCTCCAGCAGCGGTGCGGCCTCGTCCATCGCCTCAGCGCCGCAGGAGGCCGCACCGCAGGCCGACTCGTCCGCGAGCAAGGCCGCCGGCGCGGTCGCCGCTCCCCTGCGCGATTCCGTCTCCGGCCGCGTGCAGGAGCAGACCGCCGGCCTCACGCTGACCGCACCGGGGAAGGACCTCGCCGACGTGGGCGACCGCGTCATCGCCGCCGCCGACGCGCTCGGCGGCTTCGTCCTCTCCTCCAGCGTCAGCACGACGCAGCGGCGGCGACTACCAGCTGCGGGTTCCCGTGGCGCGCCTCGACGACGCGCTCGCGCGGCTGTCCAAGCTCGGGCACGTCTCCGAGCGGACCCAGGGCTCGCAGGACATCACCGCCCAGCGCAACGTCGCCCGCGATCGCTTCGACGAGTCCGTCGCCGAGCGGCGCTCGCTGCTCGCCCGGCTGGGCAAGGCGACCACCGACAACGAGGTCGCGAGCCTGAAGGCACGGCTGCGCGACGTCAACGCCGCGATCGCCGCCAACCAGGCGGCGCTCGAGCGCGTCCTGCGCCGGGCCCGGTTCGCGTCGGTGCACGTGACGTTGCAGGCCAAGCGCGGCGCCGTCGCCCCCGTCGACGACGGCAAGTGGACGCCGGGTGACGCCCTGCGCGACGCCGGCCGCGTGCTCGAGGTCGCCGCGGGCGTGCTCGTGGTGGTCGGGTCCGTCCTGCTGCCGCTCGCGCTGCTGGCGCTGCTCGGCCTGGCCGCGAGCCGGCTGACCGGACGGCGCGGGCGGGACCGGATGCTCGAGACGGTGTAGAACTCTGCGTATGGCGGCGACGACCCAGGAGACCATCGAGCTCCTGGGTCACGTCCCCGCGTTCGAGACGCTGACGCCGGAGGACCTCCAGCGCGTCGCCGGGGTGGCCGTGCCGCGGACGTTCCGCCCGCACGAGGTCGTCTTCCACGAGAACGACGACTCGGACACCTGTTACGTCGTCCGGTCCGGGCCACGCCCGGGCGCTGCGTGAGCACTCCGACGGACGCCAGATCACGCTCGCCACCTTCGGGCCGGGCGACATCTTCGGCGAGCTGGCCATGTTCAGCGCGGAGCGCCGCTCCGCCACCGTCGACGCCGTCGACCAGCTCGAGGTCATCGCCATCCTCGGCCGGGACATGCGCGCGCTGATGCGCCACCACCCGGACATCGCCGTCGCCCTCGTGGTTGCTTTGGGACGTCGCCTGCGCGAGGCCAACGAGCGGCTCGCCCGCCAGTCCTTCCAGACCGTGCAGTCGCGCGTCGCCACCGTGCTCGGCAACCTCGTCCGCCAGACGCAGGACGAGGGCGCGGCCGCCGCCGACGTCCTCGTCGTCGCCACCCAGGCGGAGATCGCGCAGCTCGCCGGGTCCAGCCGCGAGTCGGCCAGCCGCTTCCTCGCCGTCCTCGAGCGGGCCGGCATCGTCTCTCAGGGCCGCGGGCGCATCACCGTGCACGAGCCGGACGCCCTCCAGCGCTATGTCTTCTGACACCGGCGACCAGCGCCGCCGGCGGCAACGGACGCTGCGCGAGCACTCCTACGGCGGCGTCTGCGTGCGCGGGGACGAGGTCGCGACGATCGTGCCGCGCGGGAAGCGGGCGCTCGCGCTGCCGAAGGGCGGCCCGGAGCGCGGCGAGTCGCCGGAGGAGACCGCGGCCCGCGAGGTGCGCGAGGAGACGGGCCTGACCGGGACGGTGCGGGCGCCGCTCGGCGACGTCGTCTACCACTACCGGCGGTCGGGCCGGCGCATCCGCAAGACGGTCTCCTTCTTCCTGCTCGACTACGTCGAGGGCTCGACGGACGACCACGACCACGAGGTCACGGAGGCGCGGTGGGTCCCGCTCGAGACCGCCCGCACCGAACTCAGCTACCCGGGCGAGCGGGAGATGGTCGAGAACGCCATCGAAATGCTTCGCGCGGGCCAATAGGATCCCGGGCCTCGTGCAGGCCCTGAACTTCTACTCACAGATCTTCGCCGACCAGATGAAGCGCGGCCGCAAGACGGCCACGATCCGTCTCGGCGACAAGCGGCACAAGTACCGGAAGAACCAGGTCGTGATGGTCACGATCGGCTACCAGTACTCGCCGCGCGAGAAGGTCTTCCACGCCGTCATCGACAACGTGGAGGTCAAGAAGGTCTCCGAGCTCTCCCCGCGGGACATCGAGCACGACAACCCCGAGTTCCGCCGGGCCGACGAGCTCATGCACTTCATGGAGCAGATCTACGGGCGCGAGGTCACGCTCGAGGACACCGTCACGGTCGTCCGCTTCTCCCGCATCATCGAGCACTCCTCCGACTACCGCGATCATCTCCGCGGCGTCGGCGGCGCCCAGAACTAACGAGCGGAGCCGTAGCGCGGGCGCACGGGCGCGGCCTGCTTGGCGCGCATGTTCGCGCCGTGCCAGGCGGCGCTGGCCATGAACGCGGCCAGGACGAAGGAGACGAGCATCCCGTAGTGGAGGCTGACCGGCGCGGTGGTGCCCGGGTGGGCGACTGCGGCGACGATGACGACGACCGGCGCCCCGATCACGAGCAGGCGCATGAAGTCCTCCGACTGGCGGCGGATGGCCGGCGTGCTCACCGCGAGGGCGACGACGGCGAGGAGCGCGACGAGGATGACGATGGCCAGGCGGGCGCTGCCGAGGGCGTCGTTGCCGCTCACCGTGCCCTTGGCGCTGGTGGAGAAGACCTGGGCGACCTGGAAGGCCGCGCGCTCGACCGGGCCGTCGGTCCCGGTGGGGTCGACGACGGGCGCCTTGAACCACGGCAGGCTCAGGCTTCCGAGCAGGCCGAGGCCCGCGAGGACGGTGAGGATGAGGTTGGTGGACGGGTTCAGCTGGCGCACCGGATCTGTATCGGCAGATCTGGCGGATCCGGCAAGGACGCGCTAGTCTTGGGACACGCTTTGGCACTCTCGTAGGTCGAGTGCCAACAGGCTCTGGAAACCACCGAAAGAGGGACTTTCGTTATGAAGCTCAAGCCGCTCGGCGATCGACTGATCGTCAAGGCCCTGGAGGAGGAGGAGACGACGTCGTCCGGCATCGTCCTCCCCGACACCGCCAAGGAGAAGCCCCAGAAGGGCAAGGTCCTCGCGGTCGGCGACGGCAAGATCGACGACAACGGCAACCGTCAGCCCATCGACGTCGTCGAGGGTGACGAGGTCCTGTACTCCAAGTACGGCGGCACGGAGATCAAGATCGAGGGCGAAGAGCTCCTCGTGCTCCGCGAGTCCGACGTCCTGGCCAAGCTCGAGAACTAAGGAGACATCTACATGGCTCACAAGGAACTGAAGTACGACGTCGACGCGCGCAAGGCCCTCGAGCAGGGTGTGGACGCCGTCGCCAACGCCGTCAAGGTGACGCTCGGCCCGCGCGGCCGCTACGTCGTCCTCGACAAGAAGTTCGGCGCCCCGACGATCACCAACGACGGTGTCACCATCGCTCGTGAGATCGAGGTCGAGGACGTCTTCCAGAACCAGGGCGCGCAGCTCGTCCGCGAGGTCGCCACGGCCACCAACGACGTCGCCGGCGACGGCACGACGACGGCCACGGTCCTCGCCCAGGCGATCGTCCGCCAGGGTCTGAAGAACGTCACGGCCGGCGCCAACCCGCTCGCGCTCAAGAAGGGCATCGAGCAGGCTGTCGACGCGGTCGTCGAGAACATCGCCGGTCAGTCCAACGAGGTCGACGGCAAGGACCAGATCGCCCGCGTGGCGACCATCTCCGCCGGCGACGAGGAGATCGGCGACGTCATCGCCGACGCCATCGACAAGGTCGGCAAGGACGGCGTCGTCAACGTCGAGGAGGGTCAGACCTTCGGCATGGACCTCGAGTTCACCGAGGGCATGCAGTTCGACAAGGGCTACATCTCGCCCTACATGGTCACCGACCAGGAGCGCATGGAGGCGACCCTCGAGGATCCGTACATCCTCATCGCCAACCAGAAGATCGGCTCCGTCCGCGACGTGCTTCCCGTCCTGGAGCAGGTCATCCAGTCCGGCAAGCCGCTGCTGATCATCGCCGAGGACGTCGAGGGCGAGGCCCTGGCGACCCTGGTGGTCAACAAGCTGCGTGGCACCTTCACCGGTGTCGCGGTCAAGGCCCCGGGCTTCGGCGACCGCCGCAAGCGCATGCTCGAGGACATCGCCATCCTGACGGGCGGCGAGGTCATCACCGAGGAGATGGGCCTCAAGCTGGAGAACACCCAGCTGTCCCAGCTCGGTCGCGCCCGCCGCGTCGTCGTCGCCAAGGACAACTCGACGATCGTCGACGGCAACGGTGACACGGAGGCCATCAAGGGCCGCATCAACCAGATCAAGACGGAGGTCGAGAACACCGACTCCGACTTCGATCGCGAGAAGCTCCAGGAGCGCCTCGCCAAGCTCTCCGGCGGCGTCGCCGTCGTGAAGGTCGGCGCGGCCACCGAGACGGAGATGAAGGAGAAGAAGCACCGCGTCGAGGACGCGCTGCAGGCGACCCGCGCCGCTCTCGAAGAGGGCATCGTGGCCGGCGGTGGCGTGGCTCTGCTGCGCGCGGCCGAGTCCATCGACCTCGACCTCTTCGTGGGCGAGGACGTCAAGACGGGCGGGCGCATCATCCTGCGCGCGCTCGAGGAGCCGCTCCGTCAGATCTCGCAGAACGCCGGGCTCGAGGGCTCCGTCGTCGTCAACGAGGTCAAGAACAGCTCGGGCCCCAACGGCCTGAACGCTGCGACGGGCGAGTACGTCGACCTCATCGCGGCCGGCGTCATCGACCCGGCCATGGTCACGCGCTCCGCGCTGCAGAACGCGGCGTCCATCGCCAAGAACATCCTGACCACCGAGGCCATCGTGGCCGAGATGCCCGACAAGAACGAGGGCGGCGGTGGCATGGGCGGCGGCATGCCCGACATGTCGGGGATGATGTAACCCCACGCTCCACGACTGACTGTTTGCGGGCCCGCTTCGGCGGGCCCGCGGTCGTTCTGGGTAGTCCGTGTCCGTGCCCGCTTCCCAGACCATCGCCGTGATCGGCGCCACCGGCACCGTCGGCGCCGGCCTGATGCCGCTGCTGGAGGCCGACCCCCGCGCGACGCGCGTCATCGGCCTCGACTCGGACGACGCCGACGTCCGCGACGAGGCGGCGATCACGAAGGCGCTGGCCGGCGCCGACGTCGTCGTCCACCTCGCCTTCGACACCACGGGCGCCCACACCCGCGCGAACATCCACGCGATCAACGTCGAGGGGACGCTCAACGCCGTACGGGCCGCAAGGGCCGCGGGCGCCCGGCGCTTCGTCTTCGCCTCCTCCGTCGCCGCCTACGGCTTCCACGCCGACAACCCGACGCCGCTCACGGAGGACTGGCCGACGCGCCCGTCCGACCACTTCTTCTACGCGCGCCAGAAGGCCGAGCTCGAGAGCGCGCTGACCGCGGAGGCCGGCGACCTCGAGCTCTACCTCGTCCGCCCCGCGATCGTGCTCGGCCCGCACCCGGCCGGCGCGAAGCTGCCCGGGCCGCTGGCGGCGCTGACCAACCGCGCGCTGCGCTCCGTCGGTCGCTCCCCCGTCCCCCTCCCCGCGCCCGTCCCGGACTTCCCGTTCCAGGTCGTCCACGAGGACGACCTCGGCCACGTCTTCGCCGAGTGCGCCCTCGGGGACGCGCCCGCCGGCGCCTACAACGCCGCCGCCGACGGGGTCCTGACCGGGCCGGACGTCGCCCGCGAGCTGGGCCTCGACCCCCGTCGCGATCCCGCAGCGGGCCACGCAGGCGGCCGCGCGCGCCGCCTCCAAGCTGCCGCTGGTGCCCGCGAGCCTCGAGTGGGTCGAGGCGGGCGCGCAGCCGGCGATCATGGGCACGGAGCGCGCCAAGCGCGAGCTGCACTGGACCCCGCGCCACACGGCGCTCGACACCCTGCGGAGCACGCTGGGAAGGAGCGAGACATGACCATCGACCCCGATCAGGGCACCATCCGCACGCTGCGCTCGGACCACCCGGTCCAGGCGCAGGGCCGCCGCCTCGTGCGCGCCGACGACCTCGGCCCCGACCAGGTCGTCGAGGTCGACACGGAGGCGCACGGCACCATCGCGGTCGGCATGGCCGGCGGCGAGCCGTTCGCGACGGGCAACATCTGCCGCCACCAGGCGGCCAAGCTCGGCCGCGGCCAGGTCCGCGACGGCTGCCTGGAGTGCCCCTGGCACCGCGCCCGCTACGACGTCCGCACGGGCGACATGGTCCAGGGCCCGCAGGGCAAGGTCTTCGGCTTCGCGCCCTACTCGAAGGGCATCCAGCTGTGGGGGAACACGCTGGCCCGGCTGCGCGTGTTCCCCGTGTCCCTCCAGGACGGCTGGATCGTCCTCGACTGAGACAACCGGGGGCCCGGCAACGGCGACCGGTTACGACCTCACGGAGGGGTCGCAGGCCCGGTCGCCGTCGCCACCCCTCAGTTGCCGATGCCCTCGGGCAGCTCGCGCGGCTCCGGGCCGACGTACTTGGCCGTCGGGCGGATCAGCCGCGCCTCGCGCTTCTGCTCCATGATGTGCGCGCTCCAGCCGGCCACGCGGGCGGAGGCGAACATCGGGGTGAAGAGCTCCGGCGGGATCTCCGCGTAGTCGAGCACGACGGCCGACCAGAACTCGACGTTGGTGGCCAGGACGCGGTCGGGGCTGCGCTCGCGCAGCGCGGCCAGGGCGGCCTCCTCGAGCGCCTCGGCGACGTCGGCGCGGCGGGCGCCGATCTCCTTGGCGGTGCGGCGCAGGACGCGGGCCCGCGGGTCCTCCGCGCGGTAGACGCGGTGGCCGAAGCCCATGAGCCGCTCGCCGCGGTCGAGGGCGTCCTTGACCCACTTCTCGGCGTCGCCGGCGGCCTCGACCTCGTCGAGCATCTTCAGCACGCGCGAGGGCGCGCCGCCGTGCAGCGGGCCGCTGAGGGCGCCGACCGCGCCGGACAGCGCCGCGGCGACGTCCGCACCCGTCGAGGTGATGACGCGCGCGGTGAACGTGGAGGCGTTCATGCCGTGCTCGGCCGCGGAGATCCAGTAGGCGTCGATCGCCTTGACGTGATCGGGGTCGGCCTCGCCGCGCCAGCGGATCAGGAAGCGCTCGGGGATCGACTTCGCCTGGTCGATCTCCTTCTGCGGGACCGGGCGGCTTGCCGGCACCACGCGCGGACTGGGCGACGAACGACAGGCCCATGACGGAGGCGCGGGCGAGCTGGTCGCGGGCCTCCTCGTCGGAGATGTCGATGACGGGCTTGAAGCCCCACTCGGGTCCGAGCAGCGCGAGCGCGTACTGGAGGTCTACTCGGGGGTCGCCCGAGCGGAAGTGGAGAGGATGCGGCTCGGCGGGCGGCAGGCCCGGCTCGAAGTCGCCGTCGACGAGGACACCCCACACCTGCTCGTAGGGGACGGTGCCGACGAGGTCCTCGATGTCGTACCCGCGGTACCGGAGGGCGCCACCCTCCTTGTCGGGCTCGGCGATCTCGGTGGCGAAGGCGACGACACCTTCGAGACCGGACTGGACTTCGCTCATTCTCGGTTCGCCTTTCTCAACGGCTGGGGAAGCACTGGCGCTTCCATTGTCTCAGCCTGGGTATGTTCAGCGCTTCCCAGGTTATGGACGACCTCGCGTTCCGATCAGCAGTGGAGGTAGGCGCCCTGCTCCGGGAGCGCCACGTGTCCCCCACGGAGGTCACGGAGGCGGCCCTGCGGCGCATCGAGGCCGACCCGGAACTGGGCGCGTTCGTGGCCGTCGACGGCGACGCGGCGATGCAGCAGGCCGCCGCCATCGCCACCGACGACCGCCGCCTGTTCGCCGGCGTGCCTACGGCGATCAAGGCCAACACGCCCGCCGCCGGGCTGCCGATGACCTACGGCAGCGCGATGCTGGACGGGCACCGCGCCGACCACGACGCGCACCTGGTGCGCCGGTTGCGCGAGGAGGGCATGGTCCTCGTCGGGACGACCAAGTGCCCCGAGTTCGGCATCCTCCCGACGACGGAGCCGGCCGCCGGCGGCCCCGCTCGCAACCCGTGGAACCGCGACCACACCCCCGGCGGCTCGAGCGGCGGCGCCGCGGCCGCGGTCGCCGCCGGCCTGCTCCCCTTCGCGCACGCCAACGACGGCGGCGGCTCCATCCGCATCCCCGCGGCCTGCTGCGGCCTCGTCGGGCTCAAACCCAGCCGCGGCCGGGTCTCCCGCGGGCCCGACTCGGGCGACTCCTTCCTCGTCTGCGACGGCGTGGTCTCCCGCACCGTGCTCGATACGGCGGCCGCCCTGGAGGCCTTGAGCGGCTACGAGGCCGGCGACGCGACCTGGGCCCCCCGGCCGGACCTCCCGTACACGAGCGCCGTCAACCGCGACCCGGGGACCCTCCGCGTCCACGTCGTCACCGCCAACCCGCTCGGCGCCGCGCTGCACCCGGACAACCTGGCGGCGGTGGAGACCACGGCGAGGCACCTGGGGGACCTCGGCCACGACGTCGACTTCGTCGAGGCCGACTTCCCGGGCCCGGAGACCCTGCCGCTCTTCCTCGGCGTCTTCGGGGCCAACATCGCCCTCGGCGTCGCCCACGCGCAGCTGCTGGCGGGTCGCGAGGCCGGACCGGACGACATCGAGCCGCTGTCGCGTGTGATGTTCGAGCGCGGCCTGGCGACCAACGCCGTCGAGCACCTGGGCGCGATGGCCATGCTGCACGCCCTCAGCCGCCGCGTCATCTCCCTGTGGGCCGACTGCGACGTGATGCTGATGCCGGCGCTGGCCGAGCGCCCGCCGCGCATCGGGGAGCTCACGGGCTTCACGGAGGACGCGATGGACCGCGCGGTCGCCTTCGCGCCCTACGCGGGCCTGTTCAACGCGACGGGCCAGCCGGCCATCTCGCTCCCCTCCGGCTTCGGCGAGGACGGGCTGCCGAGCGCGATCCAGCTCGTCGGCCGGCCGCTGGCGGAGGACACGCTGCTCCAGGTCGCGCGCCAGCTGGAGACCGCCGCGCCGTGGGCCAAGGAGAAGCCGCGGGGGCCCGCCTAGGCAAGGACCTGCGCGATCGGCAGCGGGCTGACGCCGAGCGACTCCGCGTCGGCCGTCCCCCGTGTGCTGATCATCTCGCTGCCCATCGCCTCTGCCTCGGCCCGTGTGGCGAGCGCAACGGGCCCCGCCACGACCTCGTAGCCGTGCAGCGCCCGTAGGAGCATGCCCGTCGGCACGCGGGCCAGCCGGCGCGGGCGGCCGCTCGCCTCCAACGCCCGGGCGACGGCGGCGCGGAAGGTGAGCGTCTCCGGTCCCGCGATCTCGAGCGCGTCCGGACCGCTCTCCAAGACGGCGGTGATGCAGGCCGCGACGTCGTCGGCCCAGACGGGCTGGATGCGCGCCCGGCCCATCGTCGTGGTGACGGGGACGACGGGCAGCAGCGCGAGCAGGTCCAGCAGCGCGAGCTTGGTGTCGCCGGGCGCGTAGATGAGCGAGCAGCGCAGGATGGTGGTGGAGAGGTTCGAATCCGACACCGCCTGCTCGGCCAGCGCCTTCGTGCGGTGCACGCGCGAGCGGTGATGCGGCGAGGCGCCCAGCGGCGAGAGGAAGACGAAGCGCTCGACGCCCGCGGCCTCCGCGGCCCGCAGCAGCCGCCAGGTCGCCACGCCGTCGATCTCCTCGATGGTCGCGTGGGCCTGATCGCGCTCCGTGGCGCCCAGGTGGACGACGGTCTTCACGCCGCGGAGGGCGTGGCGGAACGACGCGGGATCGCCCAGATCGCCGAGCGCGATCTGCACCCGGACCCGCTCCGGGCCGAGCCTGCGGGGGTCCCGGACCAGGCACCGCACCGGCTCTCCGCGAGTCGACCAGGCGCCGCAGCAGCGCCGACCCGACCCGCCCCGTGGCCCCTGTCAGGAGAAGCATCGGACCGGGACACTAATGTGCGCGCCCCATGGCCTACGTGATCACCGAGCCCTGCATCGGCACCAAGGACAACTCCTGCGTGGAGGTGTGCCCGGTCGACTGCATCCACCCCACCCCGGACGAGCCCGACTACGACAAGGTCGAGATGCTCTACATCGACCCCGAGGAGTGCATCGACTGCGATGCCTGCGTCGAGGCGTGCCCCGTGGATGCCTGCTTCGCCGAGGACCAGGTCCCCGACGAGTGGTCGAAGTACGTCCCGATCAACGCGGACTACTTCAAGAACCAGGCCTAGTCGCGGTGGTGGGCCGCTAGGCCTGCTGCCGCCAGGAGGACCAGCGCCGGCAGCACGAACAGGCCGGCACGGAGTGAGCTCGCCTCGGCGACGACCCCGGCGATGAGCGGTCCGGCGATCTGGCCGGGCGCTGCCGCGGCGAGCACCTGCCCCAGGGCGCTGTCCGCCGTTCCGGTGCTGCGCCCGATGTGCAGCGAGGACGTCAGCGGGAAGAGGGCGCCGATCCCGACCCCGCAGAGCACGACGCCGGGTAATGCGACGGCAAGTGCCTGCGCGGCCAGTATCAGCGGCAGCCCCGCCGCAACGGTGATGAGCGCGACGACCAGCAACACCTCCGGCGAGTGGCGCCGGGCCAGGCGGCTCACGAGCAGGCGCCCGACGAGGTTGGCACCGTAGAGAAGGCTGACCAGCGCGACGGCCGTGTCGCGCTCCGCGCCGATGTCGTCGTCCAGATAGCTCGCCAGCCAGAAGCTCAGCGCGAACTCGAGCGCGACGATGGCGAAGATGATCACCAGCGTCGGCTGCAGGCGCGGGGCGGCCGCGGGTGCCGGCGCCGGCTGGGTCGGCGGCGGGACCGGGAGGCGCAGGAACGGCGCCACGGCGAGGGCGGTCACGGCGACGCCCACCACGAAGGTGAAGCGCCACGTCAGCGCGCCGGCGGCGAGCGCGCCGATCAGCAGCGGCGTGACGATGCCGGCGAGGCTGACCGCCACCTCCCCCTCCGTCATCGCGACGGCCCGCCGTTCCCCGTGGGCGTCGGCGAGCGAGGCCCAGAGGCGGATGAGGCTCAGGGTGGCGAGCAACCCGACCAGGCCGGCCGCGACGATGGTGACCGGCGCGGCGTCGCCGTAGCCGAGCGCGAGCCCGGCGAGCGACGCGCCCGCGAGCCCGACGACGATCACCGCCCGGCGGCGGCCCGGCAGGCGTCCGCGCGCGGACAGCGCGCCCGCGACGCCACCGCCGATCGAGAAGGCGACCTGGTGCAGCGCCCCCACGAGGTACGACAGGTCCTCGGTCGCCCGCAGGTACGGCAGCGCGGGGCCGAGGACGGCCATCTGGAACCCGAACGCGAAGAGCGCCCCGAAGGCCGCCCAGGTGAACGCGTCCCGGCGGTAGCCGGTGCCGGTCAGCCTGCCATCGGGAGGGACATCCCGGTCGGCTTCGCGGCCGCGGGCGGGATGACCTCGAGCTTCGGCGCGACCTCAGGGGGCAGCGTCGGCAGCGGGATCGGCGTCAGCGCGATGATGCCGCGCGCCGTCTGACGCAGCGCCTGGGCGGCCGGGTCGTCCGGGTTCTCGATGACGAGCGGGAGGCCGGCGTCGGCCTGCTCGCGCAGCGGCATGGTCAGCGGGATCTTGCCGAGCAGCGGCACGCCGATCTCGTCGGCGAGCTCCTGGCCGCCACCCTCGCCGAAGATGGTGAAGCGCTCACCGCTCGGAGTGGTGAACGCGCTCATGTTCTCGACGATGCCGGCGACCTCGAGGCGGACCTTGTCGGCCATCTCGGCGGCGCGGCGGGCGACCTTCTGGGCCGTGGCCTGCGGGGTGGTGACGATCAGGAAGCGCGACTGCGGCAGCAGCTCGGCCAGCGTCATCGACACGTCGCCCGTGCCCGGGGGCAGGTCGACGAGCAGGTAGTCCAGCTCGCCCCAGTCGACGTCCTTGAGGAACTGGGTGAGGGCCTTGTGGAGCATCGGCCCGCGCCAGACGACGGCGGCGTCCTCCTCGAGGAAGAAGCCGATGGACATGATCTTGATGCCGTTGGCGACGTGCGGGACGATCTTGCGCTGGCCGTTGACGGCCGGGCGCTCGGAGCCGAGCCCGAACATGCGCGGGATGGAGTAGCCCCACACGTCCGCGTCGAGGACGCCGACGAGCTTGCCCTCCGCGGCGAGCGCGGCGGCGAGGTTGGCGGTCACGGAGGACTTGCCGACGCCGCCCTTGCCGGAGCCGACGCAGATGACGTTCTTGACGGCGGCCAGCGAGCCGTCGGGCAGGGAGCCGCCGCGGCCGAGCTTGGCCTGCAGCTTGGACTTCTCGTCCGGCGAGAGGACGTCGAAGGACACGTTGGTGCCGGTGACGCCGTCGAGCGCGTTGACGGCGTTCTGGACGCCGGTCTGGAAGGTGTTGCGGATCGGGCACCCGGCGGTCGTGAGCGACACCATGACGTCGACGACACCGTTCTCGTGGATGTCGATCGAACGGACCATCTCGAGCGTGACGATGTCCTTGTGCAGCTCGGGGTCGATGACGACCTTCAGGGCCTCGAGGACCTGGTCTCTCGTGGGCATGACACCCATAGTATGGGCCGCGATATGTACCGTCGCCCGAAGGGATGAGCTTGCGAATCACGGAGGGCGAAAGCCCGTCTCCCGAAGAGGCCGCCGCCGTCATCGCCGCGATCGAGCAGTTCCTGCGCGACACCACCGTCGCCGCGGAACCCGCCGAGGAGAAGGCCAGTGGCTGGCTCGTGCAGGCGCGCCGCGAGGCCGTCGACCGGGAGCCGCTCGCGCTGATGCTCGCCGCCTACTGCGCCCGCCTGGACGCCGACGAGCCGCTCGACAACCTCGAGGTCGGCGAGCGGCCGGAGCCCGAGGCGCCCGACGACTGGGTGACGGTCGACGTCAAGGCCGCCTCGCTCAACCACCACGACTACTGGTCGCTGAAGGGCGTGGGCCTGCGCGAGGACCGCGTCCCGATGATCCTGGGCACGGACGCCGCCGGCGTCGACCCGGACGGCAACGAGGTCGTCATCCACTCCGTCATCAGCTCGCCCGACTGGCGCGACGACGAGACGCTGGATCCGAAGCGCACGCTGCTCTCCGAGCTGCACCAGGGGACGCTGGCCGAGCGCGTCGCCGTCCCGCGGCGCAACCTCGTCCCCAAGCCGGCCGAGCTCAGCTGGGCCGAGTCGGCGTCCGTCGCCACCGCCTGGCTGACCGCCTACCGGATGCTCTTCACCCGCGGCGCGCTGCGTGCCCGGCGAGACCATCCTCGTGCAGGGCGCCGGCGGCGGGCTGGCCACGGCGGCCATCCAGCTCGGCGCCGCCGCCGGCCTGCGGGTGTGGACGACCTCGCGCGACGAGAGCAAGCGCGGCGCGCGCGGAGGAGCTCGGCGCCGACGGCGCCTTCGAGTCCGGCGCCCGCCTGCCCGACCGCGTCGACTGCGTCATCGAGTCCGTCGGCAAGGCGACCTGGGAGCACTCCGTCAAGTCGCTGCGCCCCGGCGGCCGGCTCGTCGTCACCGGCTCCACCTCCGGCCACGAGGCGGTCACGGACCTGCGCCGCGTCTTCTTCCTGCAGCTGGAGGTCATCGGCTCGACGATGGGCACCCGCGACGAGCTCGAGCACATGCTCGCGTTCATGGCCGCCCAGGGCGTCAAGCCGATCATCGACCGCACCCTGCCGCTCTCCGACGCCCGCGACGGCCTCGCGGCGATGGCCGTCGGGCGACCTGTTCGGCAAGGTCGTCCTCGAGCCCTAGGCGGCGAATCGGCCGTTAAAGACCGCTACGCCGGCCAGAAGGCCGACCCGGCGGTTGAGGGAGGAGAGGGTGCTACATCTGCCCGCGGGGTATGAGGCGGGCAGATTCTCCCCGGTTCCGGGCCGTCTCCTCAGGCGCCCGGCGGGGGAAGTTGCGGTCGGTCTAGACCAGGGACTTGACCTGCTCGGCGACGCCGTCGACGCGCTTGGTGAGGTCCGTCTGGAGCGACGTGACCTCGCGCTCGACGCGCTTGCGGTTCGTCGTGATCGTGCTCTCGACCGAGCGGCGACGGGTGCGCAGCTGACGCTCGACGCGCGTGCGGGTCTTGCGGACCTCGCGCTCGAAGCGGTTGCGGGCGGTGGTGCCGCGACGCTCGGCCTTCTTCAGGTCGCGCGTGAGGTTGCGCTGGGCCTTGTCGAGCTCCTTGGAGGCGGCATCGACGGAGCCGTAGCGCTTGACGAGGTCGTCGACGAGCTCCGTGACCGTGTCGCGGGTCTCGAGGCCGAGACCGAGGCTCGTCAGCACGACGCGCTCGGCGTAGGTGCCGTACAGCTTGCCGGTCGCCTTGACCGCGTTCTCGTTCGCCTTGACGGCGGACTCGGTGGCGGTGCGGGTGCGGTTCGTCGCGGTCGTGCGGGCGCGCTTGGCGGCCTGCTGGCGACGCTCCTGCTTGACGGCGGGGGAAGTGGTGCCGTTCGTGCGACGCGTGGTGGCCGCGCGCTTGGCGGACGCCTTGGCGGCGGATCGCTTGGCAGCGGGGCGCTTCTTGGCGGTCGAACGAGTGGTGGTGTTAGCGGTGGTGGTGGCCATGAGTGGCGGTCTCCCTCGTGGAGTAAGGATATTAGTTCTAATCGGCTCTGAGGTAGTAGTGCCCTCGAACATGTGTTTGTAAACCGGCACTTGCGGGCCGGTTACAGGAAGCGAACGGTCGTTCGTCTTCAGGCGGCGACGGAGACGCGGCGCAGCCACCCGGACGGGTCGTCCAGGTCGGCGAGCGTCGGCAGCGACGGCGGGGAGTCCCACGCGCGGTTGAGCCCTCGATGCCGGCCTCCGCGACGACCGCGTCGCAGAAGGCCTTGCCCTGCTCGTACTGGCGCAGCTTGAGCTCGAGCCCGATCAGGCGCTCGAAGATCGCGCAGCATCCCGGACCGCTCCTTCCGCCGCTTTTCCAGGCTTTTCCGCAGCCGCGGGAGGTCGGGGAGCAGCGCCTCGCCCGTCGCGTCCATGACGTGCTCGGCGTAGCCCTCGATCAGGGCCATCGTCGCCTGCAGCTCGTCGAGCAGCGCCCGCCGCTCCGGGCCCGGCCATGATCGTGACGAGCCCCTCCGAGCGGACCGCGTCCACGAGCGCGCGGAGGTCGTCGAGCTTGGGGAGCTTCGCCAGCGCGCGCAGGTCGACGGACACGTCCAGGGACCCCACGAGCTCCGTGATCCGGTCGCCATGTGTGCGCGAAGCCACGGAACGCCGGCGAACTGGAGGGCGTGCGTCGTCTCGTGCAGGGCGACCCAGCGCACGAGGCGCCTCGTCGTCGGACTGCATCGACTGCGCCGCCGCGGCGAGGTTGGGGCCGACGAAGAGCAGCCGCGCCGGCGCGTCCGGATCGGTGATCGGGGAACTCGTACTGGCCGAGCACCCGCGCGGCGAGGAACCCGCTCAGCGCGCCGACCTCCACGGCGAGCAGCGTCCCGGTGACGGCGCGCATGGGGCCGGCCAGGACGCCGAGGCCCTCCGCCTGCTTGGCGATCACGGGGTCGAGCACCGTCCTCATGGAGCCGAGGTTGATCGCCGCCCACTCGGCGCGGTCCACCGTCTCCGCCTGCGGCAGCGCGCTCCGGGGAGGCGAGGCCGGTGTACTCCGAGACGAGCTCGGCGCTGCGGACGGCGAAGTCCGGAACCTCGTCCGCGACCGCGCTGCTGTCGCCCGCGGCGGGTCCGGTCCGGGCGGACACCGCCGCCGCGACCCGCTCCGCCAACCGCCAATCGACCATCACTCCACGTACGGGGTCAGGTCCGGGCACCGGACGGTCCGGTCCCGGCAGGCAGGTCGGGGGATGTGGCGGCGGCGGGCGATGCCCGCCGGGTGCGGCGCACCAGCGGCGAGCGCGGCGCGGTGTCCAGCGGCGCGCCGAGCGGGTCCTCGTAGGCGGTGAAGGCCACGGCGCCGCCCGACTCGCGCACGATCAGCTGCCCCGCGGCGACGTCGACCGCCCGGGAGCGGCGCAGCGTGACCATGCCGTCCATCCGCGCCGCGGCCACCTGGCAGAGCGTGACGGCCATCGTCCCCAGCGCGCGGACGCGGTGCGCGGAGTCGACGAGGTCGTCGGCGGCGTCGCGCAGCCAGCGCGGGTCGGCGGACTCGATGCCCGAGCAGCTCCAGGCGGCCCTCCTCGTCCAGCCGCTCGGGGCGGTCGCGCTCCAGCGCCACGCCGTCGAGGAAGGCGCCGCCGCCGAGCGTCGCCGTCCACTCCTCCTGCGGCCCGAAGTCGTAGACGTAGCCGAAGACGACGTCGGCCATGGTCGGCCCGTCGGCGACCGCGAAGGAGACGGAGTGGTGCGGCAGCCCGCGCTTGGCGTTGGTCGAGCCGTCGATGGGGTCGATGACCACCCGCGGGTACTCCGCGCCGTAGTCGACCTCGCCGCGCTCCTCGCTGACGGCGGAGAACGGGACGCCGACCGTGTCGAGCTCGCGGAAGATCGCGGCCTCCGCGTCCGCGTCGATGACGAGCGTCGCGTCCCCGCCCTCCCCGCGGCTGCCGGTGACGCGCATGGGGTCGGACGCGCCGACGAGGAGGTCCGCGATGGCCTCGGTGGCGCGGCGGCACACGGTCAGCCAGTCAGGGTCCACGCACATATCCTGCCCGATGATGTCCCTGGGCGATCATGCCGGCGGTCCGCTGCTCGTCGTCGGGGGCGCCGGGTACGGGTAAGACGACGGCGCTGGTCGAGCGCTTCAGCCGCGCTCGTGGCGGCCGGCACCTCGCCGGAGCAGATCCTCGTCCTGGCCTCGTCCACGCGCGGCCGCGGACGCGCTGCGGGCGCGGATGGAGGCCGCCGTGGAGAGCCCGTACGAGGCGCTGACGGTCACCACCTTCCACGGCTTCTGCGCGCAGCTGCTGCGCGACGAGGCGGACCGGAGGCCGGCGTCGACCCGTTCGCCACCCCCGTCACCCAGGGCGACCGGCTGGCCATGCTGCTGGAGCGCATCGACGAGCTGACGCTCGTCCACCACGACCTGCGCGGCAACCCGAGCGCGGTGCTGGGCGCGATCGTCGGCCGCATCGACCGCCTCAAGGACGAGCTGATCACCGCGAGCGACTACGCGGCGTGGGCGGAGACGCTGACCGACGCCCCGCGGGAGCGGGAGTTCGCCGACATCTACGCCGCCCACGACCGCATGCTCGCCGAGTCCGGCACGCTCGACTTCGGCGACCTCGTCCTGCACGCGTTCCGGCTGCTGCGCGAGCGCCCGCAGGTGCGCGCGCAGCTCGAGGCGCGCTACGTCCACGTGCTCGTCGACGAGTTCCAGGACGTGAACTTCGCGCAGGGCCTGCTGCTGCGGATGCTCAACCGCAACCTGTTCGCGGTCGGCGACGACGACCAGGCCATCCACCGCTTCCGCGGCGCCGCGACGAAGAACCTGCGCGAGTTCGAGGGCTCCGTCGTCCGCCTGGAGCAGCTCGCACCGGGTGCCGGAGCGGATCCTCGCGGCGGCGGAGGCAGTCGTCGCCCCGCTGGAGGACCGCTTCCCGAAGACGACGACAGCGGACCCGGCCCGCCCACCCGGCGCCCTCGCGTTCTGGCGGGCCGAGGGCGAGCGCGCCCAGGCGCAGGCGGTCGCCGCCGACGTCGAGCGCCTCATCACCCGCGAGGGCGTCGCGCCGGAGGACATCGCCGTGCTCGTGCGCTCGGTGAAGGGCGAGGGCCAGGCGGTCGCGGTCGCCCTGGAGGAGCGCGCCGTCCCCCACCGCGTCTCGGGCGCCGCGGCCTTCTTCCAGCGCGCGGAGGTGCGCGATCTGCTCGCCTGGCTGCGGCTGCTGGTCGACCCGGGGGACGCCGGCGCCGTCGTGCGCGCGCTCGCGCGTCCGCCGATCGAGCTGCGCTCCATCGACCTCGCGCGCGTGACCCAGATCGCCCGCCGTCGGAAGCTGGACATGGTCGGCGCCCTCGGCGCGGCCATGGAGTCCCCGCAGATCCCGCCGGAGGCCCGGGAGCGCATCCTCGCCTTCCTCAAGCTCTACCGGGCGGCCGCCGGGGCGCTGGACTCCACGCGCGCGGACCTGTTCGTGCACCGCATGATCGAGCGGCTCGGCCTGCGCCGGCAGCTGCTCTTCGCGGCCACGCCGGAGGTCGTCGAGCGCCTCGTGAACCTGGCGAAGTTCGGCGAGCTCGCCGCCACCTACGCGCGCCGCTCGCCACAGGCCACCGCGCGGGACTTCGCCCGCTCGATCTCGGCCGTCGCCGAGGCCGGGCTGCGCGAGGAGGAGGCGGAGACGCCGGCCGGCGGCGTGCAGGTGATGGGGATGCACGCGGCCAAGGGCCTCGAGTTCGACCACGTCTACGTCCTCGGCCTGTTCGCCGCCCGCATGCCCGGGCCGCGCCGCCGCTCGCTCGAGCCGATCCCGGACGCCCTGGTCAAGGAGGCCGTCCCCCCGGACACCAAGGCGGCCCACGTCGCGGAGCAGCGGCGCCTGCTGCACGTCGCCATGACCCGCGCGCGGAAGCGGCTGGTGCTCGCCTACCCCGAGCAGACCGACCGGGGCGCCCGCCAGCAGCCGTCGCCGTTCGCGGAGGAGGCGCGGGAGGCCGTCGGCGGCGAGTGGGTCCCCAAGCAGGAGGAGCTCTTCGGCCCGGCCGAGACCCTGCAGTCGACCTTCCGCGTCCTGCGCGACGAGCTGATGACGACGGTCGCCGAGGTCGGCGGGCGCCTCGGGGAGCTGCGCTTCGACACCGACCTCGACGTCTCCCACGCCGTCGTCCGCTACCTCGAGGTGATGAAGCTCAGCGCGCTGCTGGAACGCACGCGGGCGGGGATGAGCGTGGCCGAGGCGCTGCCCGAGGTCAACGCACGGCTGCTGCAGGCGGTCACGTCCGAGCAGCGGGAGATCTTCGAGACCAGCGCCCTCGACGAGTACCTGCTCGACGCGGAGCGCGACGAGCGCACGCGGGCCTCGCTGGTCGCCCGGCGGGCCGAGCCGTCCCTGGAGCAGTTCCTCCCCCGCCGCGGCGACGGCCTGCTGCTCAGCGCGTCCGACATCGACACCTACCGGACGTGCCCGCTCAAGTACAAGTTCGCGCGGGTGTTCCGCATCCCGCAGGAGCCGACGCTCAACCAGCGCTTCGGCATCCTCGTCCACCAGGTCCTCGAGCGCTTCCACGCGGGCGAGACGCCGGGCAACACCCTCCCCGAGCTCCTCGGCCTGCTCGATCAGGGCTGGCGCCGCGGCGGCTTCGGCGGTTCGGAGCAGGAGAAGCAGCTGCAGGGCAAGGCCGAGCAGGCGCTGATCCGCTACCACGAGCGCTTCCACTCCGACGACGCCGAGCCCGTGTGGTTCGAGAAGTCGTTCTCGTTCTCATTGGGCAAGCACACCGTCCGCGGCCGGGTGGACCGCGTCGACCGCCTCGCCGACGGCGCCTACGAGCTCATCGACTACAAGACCGGCCGGCCGAAGAAGGCTGCCGACCTGCGCGAGGACGTCCAGCTGGCGCTGTACTCCGTCGCCGCGATCGAGGCCTGGGACCTCGAGGCCGCCCACCAGGCCTATTACTACGTGCTCGACGACGCGAAGGTCCCCGTGGACCGCACGGAGGACGACCGCGAATGGATCGCCGAGACGGTGCTGGAGGTGGCCGACGGCATCACCGGACAGGGGTTCGAGCCGACCCCCTCCTTCAGCGCCTGCTCGATGTGCGACTATCGCATCGCGTGCCCCGCAGCCGAGCGTTGAGCTCAGCGCACGGTGGCGGCCACGAACGCCGCGGCGCCCGCCAGCACCAGGTACGGCACCGCGTCGCCGGTGGCCGCCGCGAGCGATCCCGCCCCCGCACCGCCCAGCGCGGTGCCGCCGCCCCAGGCCAGGTTGCCGAGGCTGTAGGCGAAGGCCGGGTTGAGCTCGCGGCGCTCCGCCGCGTCGCCCAGCAACGACATCGCCGGCGCCCACAGCAGCCCGAGGAAGCCCAGCCCGCCGACCACCGCGATCCCGACGGTGAACGGCACGCCCATGAGCGGGAGCACCGCCAGCCCGACGGCGCCCAGCAGCAGCCCGCGGCGCGCGGGCGCGAGGGCCCCGCTGCGGTCGGCCATGCGGCCCGCCAGCGGCGACAGGCCCGACTCGAGGACCACGGCCGCCAGGAAGACGGCGGCGATGACCACCGCGCCCGCACCGAGCTCGTCCAGTCGCAGCGGCACGAGCACGTTGACCGCCCCGAACACGGCGGACGGCATCGCCATCAGCAGGATGCCCGTACGGGCGCGGCGGTCGCGGAAGATCGCGGTGCTCGACGGCAGCGGAGCGAACGGCGGATCGGCCAGGCGGGCCAGCACGGCGATCAGGCCGACCGGGAGGAGCACGAACGCCGCGAAGACCGCCCCGCGACCGATGGCGTCGGCGGCCGCGCCCAGCACCGGGCCGCCCAGGGCGCCGGCGATGGCGGCGCCGATGGCCGTCCCCATCGCCTCCACCCGCCGCTCGCGCGGGGCGACGGCGACCACCCACGACAGGCCGCCCGCCCACACCGCGCTGGCGGCGAAGCCCTGCAGCCCGCGCGCGGCGATCAGCAGCGGCGCCGAGTCGGCCAGCGCGAAGGCGAGGCTGGCCAGCGCGATGACGGCGAGCGCGACCAGCACGGTCCGCCGCGGCCCGATGCGCGCGGCCAGGTAGCCCGGCCGGCAGGCTGGAGAGCACGGTGCCGAGCGGGTAGGACGCCGAGAGGAGGCCGGCGCCGGCCTTGCTGAAGTCGTAGTCCCGCGCGAGGTCCGGCAGCAGCGGGGTGATCGTCGAGTAGATCGACGTCTCGACGATCAGGGCGACGGAGATGAAGGCCAGCAGCCTCCGGACGGCGGGCGTCACCCTCCGAAGGCGGGGAAGTCTCCGCCGGGGCCCTTGCCCCCACCGCGCTGGCGCAGGAAGCGCTGGAACTCCTTGGCGAGCACGTCACCCGACGGGAGGCTGTCGAGGTCCGGCGGCGTGTCCTCCTCCGCCGCGGCGCGCTCGAGGCGCTCCACGAACGCCTGCACGTCGGGGTCGGACTCCACCGCGCGGTTGACCTGGCGCTCGTACTCGCCGGCGGCCTCTTCGAGCTCCGTCGCGTCGACGGCCACGCCGACGACGCCCTCGAGCTTGCGGACCAGGGCGAGCGCGCCCTTCGGGTTGGGGGAGACGGCGACGTAGTGCGGCACCGCGGCCCACAGGGAGACGGACGGGATGCCGCGCTGCTGGCAGGCCGTGTGCAGGACGCCCGTGATGCCGGTCGGTCCCTGGTAGGAGGACTGGTTGAGCCCGACGCGCTCGATCAGCGCCTCGTCGGAGGCGAGGCCGGTGATGCCGACGGGCCGCGTGTGCGGGACGTCGGCGAGCAGCGAGCCGAGCGTGATGATCGACTGCACGCCGAGCGCCTCGGCGAGGTCGAGGATCGTGTCGCAGAAGGTGCGCCAGCGGTAGGAGGGCTCGTGGCCGGACACCAGGACGAGGTCGCGCGGCGCGCCGGGCGCGGTCGCCGCATGGATCTGCACGTCCGGCCAGTCGACCTCGCGGCTGATGCCGTCGACGAAGCGGATCATCGGCCGGGTCGCCTGGAAGTCGTAGAACTCCTCGGGATCGATGGTCGCGAAGCGCTGCGCCTTGAGCGCGCCGCCGACGAACGTGAGCGCCGACGAGGCCGCGTCGCCCGCGTCGTTCCAGCCCTCGAAGGCGGCCACCAGCGCCGGTGCGCGGAGCCCGTCAGGTCGGCGTTCCCAGCGCAGAGGCTGCATCCGAGCCACGGTACATGATGGGTTGGTGACCGCCGTGAGCACGCTCAGAGCCGGACAGGACGTGGACCTCGTGGTCGCCTGCACCCGCAAGGAACGCCTTCTGGCGCGCTCGGGCTCGCCGTACCTGGCGCTGTCGTTCCGCGACCGCTCGGGCGAGATCGCCGGCCGCGCGTTCCGGGACGCAGACACGCTCGCCGGCCACTTCGAGCGCGGAGACCTCGTGCGCGTGCGCGGCCGCATCGAGCGCTTCCGCGACGAGCTGTCCCTCGACGTCGAGGCGATCGCCAAGGCGGCGGACGCCGACCCCGCCGACTTCCTCCCCGTCGCCTACCGCGACCTCGACGAGCTCGACGGGTTCCTCGAGCACCTCATCCGCGAGGTCCACGACACGGACCTGCGCGGCTGGCTGCGCGCGGTCTTCGCCGACGCGGAGCTGCGGGCGGAGTTCCGGCGCGCGCCGTGCACCCGCGCGGGCCATCACGCCTACCTGGGCGGGCTGCTCGAGCACACGGTCGCGGTCGGCACGCTCGCGCTGGAGACGTGCCTGCTGCACCCACGGCTGAACTCGGACGTGCTCGTCACCGCCGCGTTGCTGCACGACATGGGCAAGACCCGCGAGTTCACCTACGGCGCGGAGATCGGCATCTCCGACGAGGGGCGGATGCTCGGCCACGTCGCCTCAGGCGTGCGCATCCTCGAGGCGCGCGCCGAGGGGGTACCAGATCCCAAGCGCCTCGCGGTCGTCCACTGCGTGCTGACCCACCACGGCGACGGGCGCTTCGAATCGCCCGAGGCCGTGGCGCTCTACCGGGTCAACGCGCTCGAGGGCGCCGTCAAGGGCGCCCTCGAGCACGGGGTCCGCTAGCTAGCGGATCGTCAGCCCGCCGAGGTGGGTGCGACCGCCGGCGTCGTTCGACCGGCGGGCGGCGCGGCCCGTCACGATCTGCGGTGCGGCCAGGTCACGCTCGAACGCGTACTGCGCGGACACGTAGGCCGCCGCGTTCTTGTGCTCCAGGTAGCCCTGGCGGTTGATGTTGCGGATCGTGTCGCCGGACTCGTGGTAGTTCGGGTCGAACTCGAGGTCCGGGATGCCGCCGAACAGGTCGACCTCCTCCTGGGACTTGATGGCCTCCGCGCCGGCGAAGATGCCGCCGGCGGGAATGCCGACGGAGGCGAAGCCGTCGTAGTCGGAGCGGCCGTCGAACGGGATCGGCTCCGTGGCGAGGCCATGGCTGGCGAACTCGTCGTTGAACGCCTTCTCGATGTCGCCCGCGCCGGCCGGGCCCGAGTTCTCCTCACCGAACGTCGAGCCGTCGCCGTCGTAGACGAGGCGGCCGAAGTTCGGCGACGCGAGCATGTCGAAGTCGAGCATCGCCGAGATCTTCTGGGCGTCCTCGAGCGACAGCTGCTCGACGTAGTGGTAGGAACCCAGGAGGCCGGCCTCCTCGGCGCCGAAGAAGATGAACCGCGTCCGGTTCTTCGGGGCCGGGAGCTTGGCCATCTGAATGGCGAGCTCGAGGTTGAAGGCCGAACCGGAGCCGTCGTCGTTGATGCCCGGGCCCTCGGGCACCGAGTCCAGGTGCGAGCCCACGACCACGGTGCGATCGGGGTTGCCGCCTGGGGTCTCGGCGATCACGTTGGCCGTCGAGGTCTCCTCGAACTTCGTGTCCGTCTTGAGGTGGACGGTCGGCAGCGTGCCGCCGTCATACAGCGCCTCGCCGTCGGCGTAGGCGATGTTGACGACGGGGATCGGCACGTCCTCACCGGCGGTCACGTTCGGGATCCCGTTGCGCTCATCCGTGTCGTCGTCGCCCGCGTTGAAGAAGACGACGGCAACCGCGCCGGCCTCGTCGGCGTTGGCGACCTTCTGGGCCAGGGTGCACGTGCCGCGCTGGATGAGGGCGATGCGGCCGGTGAAGTCCTTGCCCGCGAAGTCCTCGGCCTCGCAACCGTCGGTGCCAGTCGCGCGCGGAGGCGTGAAGTTCGGCGTGGCGACCTGCAGCTTGGCCGTGACGTCACCGGAGGGCGAGCCTTCGGCGGTCGCGCTGTCGACCTCCTCGTCCGCACCCTGGACCTGCAGCAGCGACGGCGCGTTCTCGATGAACCGCGTGAAGGCGAACGGCTGGACCTGCGTCGTGTAGCCCGCGGCCTCCAGCTGGGACTTCACGTACGCGATCGACGCCTCGTTGCCGGGCGTGCCGGCGGCGCGGTTGCCGTCGTTGGCGGTGGCGATGTCCTGCAGCGCGCGCAGGTGGTTGAGCATGTTGTCGACCGTGACGGCGCTGCGCACCTGGTCGGCGATCGGGGGTGCCGGCGTCGCTGTGGCCGTCGGAGTCGCGGTCGGGGACGCGGTCGGCGTGGCGCTCGGCTCCGGCGTGGGCGCCGCGGTCACGACGAAGGCGCGAGTGCGGTAGCAGCGGGAGACGGCGGTGCCGTTCTGGCGGATGCAGCCGCGGAGGCGGTAGCCGCCGGCCGGGGCGTTGCCGGGGACGGTCAGGCGGATGCGGACCTTGGTGACCGCCTTCGCCCGGACGCGGACGTTGTCGACGAGGCCGACCTGGAAGGGCTTCGGCCCGCGGACGAGGTTGAAGCGCAGGCGGCCCTTGCCGGTCTTGCGCCCGGTGTTGCGCAGCGTCGCGGTGACGGTGAACCTGCCGCCGGCGGCCACGGACTGCGGCGGGGCGGTGATCGACTTGACCGACAGCCGGGGCTTGGCCTTCGCCGCCTCGGCACCGGACGGTGCGGCGAGAACGGGTACCGCGATGATCGCCAGGGCGGCGATCGACTTCATAGGACGCACAGAGTCTCCTCAGGAGTGGATCACGCGCATGCTGGCGCGCGAGGGTTGCCCTTCGGGTTCCCGCATCAACACGGCCTAAACGCGCGGGTCCGTAAGCGGCCCCCCTCCCCCGCGGTTAGAGTCGCGACATGCCCACGCAGATCGCCTTCAGCGGCGGCGAGTCGATCCTCGTCACCGAAGAGCTCGACGCCGTCGTCGCCGCGCTGGAGGGGCACGCGCCCGACACGCCGTCGCTGCCGTGCTTCACCCGGAAGGCGGGCTACTCCGACCCGGGCACCATCGACGGCAAGCCGGTGCACGTCCGGCCGGCCGCGATCCTCTACGTCACCGCCACCTAGGCGGGCACGAAGGCCCGGCACCCCGACGGGTCGCCGGAGCGGTACCCCGACAGCCACGCCTTCGCCCGCTCCTCGGGGGTGCCGTGGTGCTGCGGGTTGGTGAGGTCGAAGTCCCCCACCGCGATCGCGGTGCGGACCGCCTCGGAGACGTCGGCGTCGTCGATGCGACCTTCGCGGTAGACGGCGAAACCCCAGGCGCCGGCCATGCAGTCGGCCTGCAGCTCGAAGGGCGCGACGGTGGTGAGCCGCTGCCCGGAGGCGAACCAGCCGAGCTCCTGCTGGACGTTGTGGGCGTACTCGTGGGCGAGCGCGTAGGCGACCCCGAAGTCGCCGATGTTGTCGTGGACGTCGCGGGCGAGCTGCTCGCCGAAGTAGATGGTGTCGTCGGCGGGGCAGTAGAAGGCGGCCTGGTCGTTCGCGCTGTCGCCGCAGCCGGTGGCCACCTCGCCCCCGGGCGCCACGAACCGGTGCCGCACGCGCGGGCGCCGCAGGTCCGCCGCCGCGAACGTCCGCCGCCAGTAGCGGTCCACGTTGCCGAGCACGTCGTCCATGTAGTCGTCGAAGGACGACGACGCTCGCCGGGTCGGCACCACCGTCTCCTTCGTCGCCTTCGGCACGGCGCGCTTGATCTGCGCGAGCGTCGCGTCGACGCGCTTCGTCACCTTCGCCCGCAGCCGCTTGAGCTTGGCCACCTGGCGCCTGGCCTCCTTCTTGACGACGGCGATCTGCTGCTTCGTCTCGCGCTTGGCGTCGTCGACGGCGCCGCAGCCGACGAGGCCGAGGCACGCGAGGAGGATCACGAGCCGGCGCACGCCCGCAACCTACCCTCACCCCGCCTGGAGCGGCGGGGGCCGGTGCCCCACCTCGTCTTCAAAACGAGCGCGCCGCGGCGATCCCGCGGTGGGATGGTTCGACTCCATCGCCGCTCCGTGCGTCAGCCGCGGGTGATCGTGGCCGTGCGGACGGTCGTCTTCCCCCCGGCGGTGAACGTGAGGGTCAGCGTCAGCGGCGTCGTGCCTGGGGTGACCCGCAGGGTGCGCTCGCGGGCCGACCGGCCGACGCCGAAGCGCTGCGGCCGGCGGGTCGCGCCCGTGACGGTGAGCCGGGCCGGGAGCGACACGGCCGCGCGGAAGCGCAGGGACTTCGCCTTCGCCGTCAGCGACGCGGGGCCCGCGTAGGAGATGACCTCCGGCGCCACCGCGGCCAGGGCGATGGGGACGGACGCGCGGGCGCGGCGGCCGGCGCGGTCGCGGGCGACCAGGGTCAGCGTCCGCGCGCCCGCGGACAGGTACGCGGCCGGCGTCGCGCCGCGGGCGACCCGGCGCTCGCCCACGAACCACTGGAGGCGCTTGCCGGTGATCGCGCGGCCCGCGTCGTCGGCGGCGGCGCCCTCCAGCTGCACGAGCACGTCGGCGTTGGCGGACAGCCCTGCCTCCGGCGCGATGATCTGCACGGTCGGCGGTGCGCCGGCGGCCCGGAAGCGGCCGCTCACCGCGCTCGTCTCGTCGAAGCCGTCGCTGACCGTCACCCGCACCCGCGCGCGCCGGCTCCGCGCGAAGTAGCGGCCCGGCAGCGACGCGCGGCCCCTGGACCGGCCGAGGTAGACCGAGTGGAAGTGCCGACCGCCGTCGGCGGAGTAGGCGACGTCGGCGTCCAGCGGGTCGCCGTCTGCGTCCCGGGCCTTCCAGCGCACGGTGACCGCCGCGCCCGTGACCCGCTGACGCCGGCGCGGGGAGAGCACCTTCACGGTCGGCCGGTGGGCGCTGCGGACGCGCTGGGCGAGGACGGCCCCACCGGCGTCGAGCACGGCCACGGAGGCGATGCGATCGGAGGCGGGGACGGTGGCGGTCAGGAACGTGGAGTCGCTGTCGTCGGCGGCCTCGGCGGCCATCGGGACGCGCTCCACTTCGCCGCCACCGCTGTCCCGGGCAGCCAGGACGTAGGGGCCGGCGCCGTGGACCGGCGCACCGGTGATGCGCCCGACGTCCGTCACCGCCGCGCCCGTGCTCGTCAGGACCGCGGCGACCCGCAGGAGCTTCGTCGCACTCGCAGTGGCCAACGGCGCCGAGCGGCCGGAAGGCTTGGGCTGCAGGTAGTCGTAGATCGCGCGCCACGCGCGCTCGGAGACCCAGTTGTCGTTCGTCTTGTTGAAGACGTCGCGGCAGTAGGACATGACGTCGTAGGTCTGGGCCCCGTGCCCGGGTGAGCCGTTCTCGATCACGTCGTACGGCGCGGCCGCGCGCGTGTCGAGGCCGACGCCGTCCATGAAGCCCTTCTCGTCGGGCGGCCACGCCACCGCCGTCTGGGTGCCGGGCGGGCCGATGCCGGGACAGCTCGGCCCCGCGTGCTGGCGCCCGAAGCCGTGGAAGAGCTCGTGCGCCAGCGTGCTCGGCCGGTTCTCGAAGTCGTCCGCGATGGTCGAGTGCTGCGCGAGGCCGTCCACCGAGGCGCCCGTCCCCCCGTCGAGGCCGCGGCCGATGCGCTTGTTGACGCCGAACACGACGTTCGCGTTCGCGATGGCCTTGTTCGTCGCCTGGTGGTCGGCGATGTACGTGTTGACCATCCCCCTGACGCCGTCGTTGCGCCAGTTGCCGCCCTCGCCGAGCCCGTCCTTGCCGTAGGTCTTCTCCGCGGCGTCGAGGTCCGCCTTCGTCGGATTGGCGAACTTGTCGATGTCGATCGTCGCCGAGTAGCTGCCCGGCACCTGCAGCTTGGCGTTGTTGAGCGGGCTGACCGTGTGCGCGAGGTCGAATGCGTCGGCGATCGGGGCCGGCTTGACCGTCGTCCCGTTGCGCGGGTACTCGAGCGAGATCGGGAACACGTCCCACTGGATCGTGTCCCCGAACGCGACGTCCGTGACGGTGAAGCTGTCGTCGTCCAGGCAGGCCTTCGTCTGGCACGGCACGTAGGCCGGTGACGGCGAGCCGCCGAGACCGGTGATCACGTTGAGGCCCGGCGGGGTGACGCTGCCGCGCAGGGTGACGTTGCCCTTCGTCCAGGACGTCGGCAGGGTGAACTCGAACGCGTTGCCGGGGATCAGGCGGTCGACGAACACGTTGTTTTTGAACGAGATCGGGAGCAGTGTCCGTTGCCCGCGATCGGCCATCAACGGCGATCCGGGCAGCGCCTTGCCGTCGCGCGTCCCGTAGAGCAGACCGGCCTGCCCTGGCAGGCCCGCGTCAGGCCCGCTGGCGACGTACGCGTAGAGCTTGGCGACCGTCCGCTTGCCGGCCACGAGCGGCACACCCTCGTAGGGCTCGCCGGAGCGCAGATCGACCGTGCTCTTCTGCACCGCCTGGGAGAGCTCGAGCGTCGTCGCCCGCAGGTCGAGCGTGTCCTGGACGGTGACGGGGATCGTGACCTCGCGCGCCTCGGCGCCGGCCGACGCGGGCGGCGTCGCCCGCAGGACGAGCGGCTGCGCGCTGCCCGCCGGCGCCGTCTTGGCGATGGCGATGGCGATGTGGCGCAGGTCGGGGTCCGAGGCGTCGGTGCTCACGGTCGCCGTCACGCCCGGCGGGGTCGACTTGACGGCCAGGTTCACGTCGCCGGCCGACCCGTTGACGCGTGTGACCCGCACGTCCGCCGCGCGCGTCGTGCCCTGGAAGCCGAGCACGTCCCCGGCCCCGCCGGAGAGCCAGACGAGCCCGAAGTCGGGTGCGGGCGGCGGCGCCGCGGGATCCGGAACGTCGAAGGAGAGCTCGTCGAAGCCGATCGGCGTCCGCTGGTTCGTGGGCGCCTGGAGCTCCACGAAGGCGACCCGCTGCGCGTCGGTCCGGTCGAAGCCGATCTCCGTGTGGTAGCCCGTGTCGGGCACGAGGCTGCGGTTGCTGCCACCCAGGATCGCGCCCGTGACGGAGTAGTACGTGGCCGTCAGAGGGACCGGGTTGCCGTTGGCGGCGAAGTGCGCCCCGACGTAGAGCTTCATCGTCTTCTTGGCCGTCGCGAACGCGATCCAGATCGTGTTGTCGCAGCTCGGGAACTCGATGCCGTGGCAGGTGTAGTCGACGTTCGCGACCTTCGTCCCCGCCTGCGCGTCGGCGGGTGCGTCGGAGATGTGCGGCAGCGTCCCGCTCGCCCCCGATGGCCCCTGTCCGAAGCGCACGCCGTCCGTGTCCTTGTACTGGTCGGCGAGCGTCGCGCCCGAGGCCAGCTCCTCGAAGCCGAGGGTCTTGGTCGCCGCCGAGGCGGGCGCGGTGAGGAACGTCAGGAACGCGAGGACGGTCAGCAGCCGGGCCATCCGCGAAAGCTACCGCTGGGCCGCAAGCCGATCAACGCTACGGAAACCGAAGTACGATGCCGATCCCGTTCGTGACGGTCCGGCTCGGACGCCGGCCCTTCCACCGACCCGCAGCATGCTCAGAGGAAAGACCCCCGTTGTGACGCGATGGATCGCGGCGATCGTGATGACCGGCCTCGGCATGTCGGTCGCGCCCGCCCGTGCCGCGACGGTCCCGCTGGTCGGCTCCCTGCAGGCGCCCGCGGCCGGCCTCGCCGTCGGCCCGGACGGGTCCCTGTGGCACACCTCCGCCGGGAAGGTGCCGCGCGTCGGCCGGACCACGCTCGCGGGGGAGACGCTCGAGTTGCCGGTGCCGGACCAGGATGCGCGCCCCGGCGCGATCATCACCGGCCCCGATCGGGCGCTGTGGATCGCCGACGCGAGCGGGTCGGTCCTCCGCCTGCGCGCCGACAGCGTCTTCGAGACGGTGGCGACCACGCCGGGCGGCTCACCCCAGGATCTCGCGCTCGGCCCGGCCGGCGACGTCTGGGTCACCCTCGCGCGCAGCGGCGGCAAGTCGCGCGACGCGATCGGGCGCCTCACCGCCGCCGGCGACCTGGAGACGTACTCCGACGGCCTCACGGGCCGGCCCCAGGCGATCACCGCCGGCTGGGACGGCGCCATGTGGTTCACGGAGCCGAACGCCGACCGCGTCGGCCGCATCAGCGCGGACGGCACCATCGAGGAGTTCGCGGCGCCGGGCGACCCCACCGGCATCGTCGCCGGATGGGACGGCGCCATGTGGTTCACGGCCCGCAGGGGCGCCATCGGCCGGGTCACCATGACGGGCGCGGTCGCGGAGACGCGCGTCGGCCTCAGCCGCGGCTCGCAGCCCGGCGACATCGTCCGCGGCCCTGACGGCGCGTTGTGGTTCGCGCTCAAGCACGGCCTCGGGCGCGTGACGATGTACGGCGCGATCACCACCGCGCGCACGGACGACATGCGCCCGGGCAAGCTCGTCTTCGCGCCGGACGGCGCGCTCTGGTTCACCGACGCGAAGCACGACGCACTCGGGCGGCTCGGGTCGCTGGCGGCGGCGGTCGTCCCGCCCCCCGTGATCGGGAAGACGGTCGTGGCCGGGCCCAAGCGCGGCGAGGTGCGCGTGAAGGTCCCCGGCCACGAGGACTTCGACCCACTGGCCGCGCGCGCGAGCATCCCCGTCGGCTCGGTGGTCGACGCCACCCACGGCGCGGTCGCCGTCCGCAGCGCCCTGGACACCGCCGGCGGCAACCAGACCGGCACGTTCTTCGGCGGGCGCTTCCAGGTCCTCCAGTCGCCGACGGCCGGCGTCGTGCGCATCAAGCTGCGCGGGCGCCTGTCCTGCGGCGGCGCTCGCGGCACGATCTCCACCACCCCGCGCAAGCGCCGGCGCAAGCGGCGGAGGGTGTGGGGCACCGACAGCGGCGGGCTCTTCCAGACGCTCGGCCTCGACAGCGTCACCACCGTGCGCGGCACCCGGTGGCTGACGGAGGACCGCTGCGGCGGCACCCTCACCCGCGTCGTCCGCGGCAGCGTCGTCGTGCGCGAGCGGCGGACCGGCAGGCGCTTCGTCCTGCACGCCGGCGACCGGCACCTGGCCCGCCACCGGCCGTGAGGCGCCTCGCCATCGTCGTGGCCGGGCTGCTGGCGGTGCTCGCCGTGGGCCTGGCGTCCGGCACCCGGCCCGCCGAGCGCCTCGAGCAGCGCAGCCTCGACACCCGCATGCACATCCGCGGGCACGAGTCCCTGGACCGCTTCGCCGTCGTCGCCATCGACGATCGCACGTTCAGCGAGCTGCAGACGCAGTGGCCGCTGCCGCGGCGCCTGCACGCCCGCGTCATCGACCGACTCCGGCGCGCCGGCGTGCGCCAGATCGTCTACGACGTCCAGTTCACGGAGCCGTCCGCGCGACCGGCCGACGACCTCGCGCTCTTCGACGCCGTCGGCCGCGCGCCGGGGATGATCCTGGCCACGGGCGAGGCGACCGCCGACGGGCGCACCCGGGTCCTCGGCGGGGACGCGCAGCTGGCGAGCGTCGGGGCGCGCGCGGCCGCCGCCAACCTCCCGGCCGATCCCGGCGGCGTGGTGCGCCGCTACGCCATTCGGCAGGGCCGCGTCGACACCATCGCCACCGCCGTCGCCAACCGCTTCGGCCGGCCGGTCGCCCGCGACCGCTACGACGAGGACGGCCGCGCGCTGATCGACTTCGCGGGCCCGGCCGCGACCGTCCCCACGTACTCCTTCGCGGCCGTGCTCGCCGGGCGTGTGCCCACCGCCGCGCTCCGCGGCCGCACGGTCGTGGTCGGCGCCACCAGCCCGACCCTGCAGGACCTGAACCCGACGGCCGCGGGCGGGACGCGCGAGATGGCCGGGCCGGAGATCCAGGTCAACGCGATCCGCACCGCCCTGGCCGGCAACCCGCTGCAGGAGACGCCGGGCTGGGTCGAGCTCGCGCTCCTGCTCCTCGCCGGCCTCGGCGCCGCCCTCGTCGTCGCCTGGGCCGGGCCGTTGCGCGGCGCGGCCGCGGCCCTCGGCCTCGGTGCCGCCTTCGCCGTCGCGGCGCAGCTCGCCTTCGAGGCCGGGACCGTCATCCCCGTCGCCGTGCCGCTGGTCGGCCTCGCGGTCGCCACCCTCGCCGCCGTGCTCGCCGCCGCCGGCCGCGAGATGGCCGAGCGGCGCCGCTTCGCCGGCCGCAACGTCGAGCTCGAGGACGCGGTCCGCGACCGCACGCTGGAGCTCGAGCTCACCTACCGCGAGGCCGTCGAGCGCCTCGCCTGCGCGGCCGAGCTGCGCGACGGGGAGACGGGCAGCCACCTCGAGCGCATGAGCCGCCTCTGCGAGCTCGTGGCCCTCGAGCTCGGCGAGCCGGCCGACGAGGCGTCCCTGCTCCGCCAGGCCGCCGTCCTGCACGACGTCGGCAAGATCGGCCTGCCGGACGGCATCCTGCGCAAGCCGGGCAAGCTCACCGCGGACGAGATCACGATCATGCGCCGCCACACCACGGAGGGCGCGGACCTGCTGCAGGGCTCGCAGTCACCCCTCATGCGCATGGCCGAGGTCATCGCCCGCACCCACCACGAGCGCTGGGACGGCACCGGCTACCCCGGGGGCCTCGCCGGCGACGCGATCCCCCTCCCCGGCCGCATCGCCGCCGTCTGCGACGTCTTCGACGCCCTCATCACCGAGCGGCCCTACAAGCGCGCCTGGACGGTGGACGAGGCCCGCGCGGAGATCCGCGCCCAGCGCGGCCGCCACTTCGACCCCGCGGTCGCCGACGCGCTCCTGCGGGTCGTCGACCGGCCGGCCGATCCGGCGCCGGTCGAGGCGCCGGGTGCGCGGCAGCCCGCCTGAGCCCGCCTCAGCGCGCGCGCACGGTGGCCAGCGCGCTGGCCACGCAGGTCTCCGCGACCTGCTCCGGGGCGATCCGGAAGAGGTTCGGGATGCCGGGGGCGGCGAGGCTGACGCCGACCCGGCTGCGCGCGAGGTGCATCGCGCCGAGGAACTGCGTCCACAGGATGCTCGCCATGTACTCGGGGTCCTCGACGGCGAAGACGCCGTCGTCCGCGCCGGCCTTGAGCACGCTCACGAGCCGGTCGATGCACGCGGCCATGCTCTGGCCGAGACGCAGCCACACCGAGTCCGAGATGGAGGCCTGCAGCTCCGTCGCGGGGCGGTTCATCAACAGCAGCGAGACGTCGAGGAACGCCGGGTAGCGCAGGCAGAAGCCCGCGTAGGCGCGCAGGTTGTCCTCGAGCTGGCGCTCCGGGCCGGCGTCCGGGTCCATGGCCGCCTCGAGCAGCGGCGTGAGCTCGGCGAGGTAGTCCGTCATCGTCAGGACGAACAGCTCCTCCTTGGAGGAGAACTGGCGGTAGATGAGCCCGCGCGCGATGCCGACGGTGCGGGCGATCTCCTCGATCGGCGCGTTGAGCATGCCCCGCTCGTCGAACAGCGTGCGGGTCGCCGCAACGAGGTCCCGCTCGCGTTCGCGCCGCATCGCGCTCGGTCCGGCTGTGGCCATCGGCTTCACCCTAGACGCAAATCGTCTAGGGTGAGAACACTTGTTTGACACATGTTCTCATCGGCGTCATGGCTGAACGCGGCGCCACCCCCACCGTCCCCCGCTGGCGCCTCTGGGTGCTGCGGCGACTGCGCGGCCTGTTCACGCCGCTCCTCCCGGACGACTACCTCGAGCTGATCAACCCGCTCTGGTCGACCCAGGAGCTCCGTGGCCGCATCGAGCGCATCAAGCGCGAGACGGACGACGCGGCGACCATCGTCATCAAGCCCGGCTGGGACTGGCAGGGCCACGAGCCGGGCCAGTACCTGCGCATCGGCGTCGTCGTCGACGGCGTGCACCACTGGCGCGCGTACTCGCTGACCTCCGATCCGGGCCGCCCGGACGGGTGCATCTCCATCACGCCGAAGCTCGTGCCGGAGGGCAAGGTCTCCCCGCACTTCGTCCGCGGCGCGCACCCCGGCTCGATCGTCCGCCTCGGCGGGGTGGAGGGCGAGTTCAAGCTGCCCGATCCGCTCCCCGAGAAGTTCCTCTTCATCAGCGCCGGCTCCGGCGTCACGCCGATCATGAGCATGCTCCGCGACCTCGCCCGGCGCGACGAGCTCAACGACGTCGTCCTGCTGCACTCCGCGCGCAACCCCGACGACGTCATCTTCGGCGCCGAGCTGCGCCGGCTCGCGAAGGAGCACGAGGGTTTCAAGCTCCACGAGCAGCTCACGGACGACATGGGCCGCATGGGCCCGGAGGACCTCGACGAGCTGTGCCCGGACTGGAAGGAGCGCGAGACGTTCGCCTCCGGCCCCGGCGAGCTGCTCGACGCCCTCGACGACCACTTCGAGGCGCACGCCGACTGCGACAAGCTCCACATGGAGCGCTTCCAGCCCGTCGCCGGCGAGGGCGACGCGGAGAAGGGCGACGGCGGCACCATCAAGTTCCTCGACTCGGACGTCGAGGCGGAGAGCGACGGCACGCAGCCGATCCTGGCCGCGGGCGAGGACGCCGGCGCCACGCTCCCCTACGGCTGTCGCATGGGCATCTGCCACACGTGCGTCGGCAAGCTCTGCTCAGGCAAGGTGCGCGACCTGCGCACCGGCAAGGTCTCGTCGGGATCGGAGGGCGAGATGATCCGCACGTGCGTCAACGCCCCCGAAGGCCCGGTCGAGATCGCACTTTGAACACCGAGGTGAGGACCCCAACATGGAAACGATGATCGAAACCCCGCTCTCCCGTCTGTCGGAGGAGCAGCTCGAGGCGCTCGGCAAGGAGTTCGACGCGATCCACGACGACGTCTTCGACGAGCTCGGGGACCGCGACCGCAAGTACATCACCAGCATGATCCAGATGCACCGGCAGCTGCTGGTCGCGAGCCGGATCGTGCTGCTCGGCGCGCGCTACAAGCCGCTGTGGGCGGTCGGCACCGCCGGCCTCTCGCTGGCCAAGATCCTCGAGAACATGGAGATCGGCCACAACGTCATGCACGGCCAGTGGGACTGGATGAACGATCCCCAGATCTCCTCCTCGGCCTGGGACTGGGACTCGGCCTCCACCGCCGAGGCGTGGAAGCACTCCCACAACTACGTCCACCACACGTTCACCAACATCCACGGCAAGGACCGCGACCTCGGCTACGAGATCATGCGGATCGACCCGCACCAGAAGTGGAACCCGGTGTACCTGTTCCAGCCGTTCTACAACCTGGTGCTGGCCGCCTTCTTCGAGTGGGGCGTCGCCGCCCACGACCTCGACGCCGAGGCGATCAAGAAGGGCGAGAAGTCCAAGGAGCAGGTCCTCCGCGAGCTCAAGGGGATGGCCGGCAAGGGCTGGCAGCAGATCCAGAAGGACTACATCGCGTTCCCGGCGCTCAGCGGCCTGCTCAGCCTGAGCATCGAGGCGCTCATCGCCTCCGGCAAGGTCGACGGCGCGCGCCCCGCGTTCAGCAAGCGCGCGAAGGCGAAGCGCAAGCTGCAGCAGGCCCGCCGCAAGGCCGACCCGCGGCGCTCCTCGAGCGCCCCGCAGGAGGTCCTGCGTGAGCTCATCGGCCGACGGGCGTTCCGCGAGCCCTACCGGGCCACGGCACGGGCCAACTTCACGGCCAACGTCGTGCGCAACGTGTGGGCCTACGCGATCATCTTCTGCGGGCACTTCCCCGACCAGACCTACACCTTCACCCAGGAGGAGACGGACGACGAGTCGCGTGGCGGCTTCTACGTCCGCCAGCTCCTCGGCGCGGCGAACATCGAGGGCAGCCCGCTCTTCCACGTCGTCTCGGGCAACCTCGGCTACCAGGTCGAGCACCACCTCTACCCGGACATGCCGAGCACCCGCTACGCGGAGATCGCCCCGCGCGTGAAGGACATCTGCGAGCGCTACGACCTGCCGTACAACACGGGTCCGTTCTTCAAGCAGATCGGGCAGGTGCAGCGCACCATCCTGCGCCTCGCGCTGCCGGGAGGCAAGCCGCGGCCCAAGCCCGGCCCCTACCGCGGCGACGACACGGAGCCGGCGGTCCAGAACGGCCATGTGAACGGGCACAAGGGGACCAACGGGTCCGGCCCGGAGCAGCCGAGCGACGGCGTGCGGGTCTCCATGCCCGACGACGAGTAGTCAGGCGAAGCCGAGGATCAGCTGCGCCGTCACGAGCGGCTGGTCCACCTGTGGGTGATGACCGGCGCCGTGCAGCTCGACCCAGTCGGCGTGGGGGAAGGACGCGCGGTAGCCCTCGGCCGACGCCGGCCAGGGCAGCAGCGGGTCCTCCGTCCCCCACGCGAAGAGCACGGGGCAGGTGACCTTCGCCGGGTCGAGCGGCCAGGCGGCGTCCTCGAGCATGCGCCGCGCGCCCGGGTGCCCGACGACGCCCGACTCGATCAGCGCGCGCTGGCGCTCGAGGACCCCGGCGTGGTCGGTCCCCCCCGCCGGCGCGAGGGCAACGACGGACAACGCCTTCCCGCGCTCGGCGAGCGCCAGCGCGAGCCAGCCGCCGAGCGAGTTGCCGACGACGTGCACCGGCTCGTCCACCAGGTCGTCGAGCCACGCGGCGACGTCCCCCGTGTAGGGCGGGCCGCCGGCGTGGCCGGGCAGGACGGGCACCCGCACGTCGTGGTCGCGGAGGTAGGGCAGGACGGGGTCCCACACCGCCGGCGTGTCGAGGAACCCGTGGAGGAGGAGGAGCCTGGTCAGCGACCGAAGCGGGACACGAACGCCTCGGCGGCGGCCGGGACGCCCTCGATGCGCGACCGCACGTCGGCCAGGCCGGCGCGCAGCTCCGCGTCGCCCACCTCGACGGGGCTCAGCGAGTCCTGCAGCTCTGTGAGGATCGACTCGGCGAGGAAGACGGCCTCCGCGGCGTCCTCGATGAAGCCCTTGACGCCGCGCGACGGCGGGCCCTCGGGCAGGGAGGAGACGGGCGGGACCTGGATGCCCGTGCGCTCGGCGAAGCTCGTGGCCGTCTTCTTCGCGCGCCCGTAGGCGAGCTGGACGGGCCGGAAGAGGACCTCCTCGAGCCGGTCGCCCGAGTCCTCGTCGAGCGCCTCGTAGGCGGCCCCGAGCGCGGCCACGGCGGTGCCGAGCTGGCCCGCCGCGTCGGCGACGGAGTCGGCCAGTTCCTGGCGGGCCTCTGAGGTCACGTAGGTCATCGGGATTCCACGTTAGGACTCGGCCAGCACGATCAGCCGGTCGCCCGCCACGGGACGGAACGTCGCCGACTTGCGCGGGTTGACCTGCACCTTGTCCGGCTCCGCCGCGCGCCGGTAGCCGAGCGCCGTCTCCCCCCGCCGCGAGGCCGCGGCGACCATGGTGGCGAACGTCACCTCCGACCCGTTGGCGACGTAGGAGGTCGCCTCGCGCAGGTACACCTCGGCCCCCGCGGCCGAGAACAGCTCGCCGAACACATCCGCCAGGTGCGGGTTCTCCGAGATCTGGGAGAGCAGCAGCGAGATGAGCTGGTCGGACACGATGACGTCGTCGACCTTCGTGACCTGCGCGAGCTCGCGGTTGCGGTCGTCGAGCATCTCGCTGACGATGGGGACGCGCAGGCGGCCTCGTTCGGCGATGTCGCGCAGGTGCAGCAGGGCGATCAGCGTGCGCGCGTCGGCGCGCTGCGGATCGAGGTCGTCGGACGGCGACATCACGATCGCGTGGTCGAAGCGATTGAGGTCGAGCGCCTCGAGCGCCGCGCGCTCCGTCGTCGACGACCGCCGCACCTCGATGCTCAGGTTCGCGAGCGTGTCCGGTGCCGGGACCTGACCCTCGGCGACGAGCAGGACGGAGGAGCCGGGCGCGACGTACTCGTCGAGCTCGCGCAGGACGGTGGGCACGCGGGCGTTGAAGCCGAGGATCAGCGAGTGCTGCGGACCCTCCGCCGGCGAGGAGCCGTCCAGCGCCACGGAGGCGTCGACCGCCGCGATCGACGGCGCGGCGGCGAGCAGGGCGGCGTCGTCCTCGGCGATGGCGATGACCTGCGCGCCCTCCGGCAGGATGAAGCCCGGCGGCGGGTTCAGCTGCGACTCCCCGGCGACGTGCACCCCGATGACGGCGCAGTCCTCGTAGGCGAGCAGCGCCTCTGCGTAGGTACGGCCGGCCAGCGCCGGGTCCAGCCGGAAGTAGATCTCCTCCCCCGCGAAGTCGAGCAGCTCCGTGTAGACCGCCGCCGCCCCCGACTGCCGGGCGGTCTGGACGATGATGCGCGCCACCGTCTCGCTCTTGTCGATCAGCGTGGCCTCGTCGCCGCCGACCAGCCGGGCGGCCTCGAGGTTCCGGGCGTCGGCGATCTCCGCGACGATGTGGAACGGCTCCGGCCGCCGGCCCGGGCCCGCGCACGAGCGCGAGGATGGTCTTGATGACGCTCGCGTCCGGCTCCTCCTCGTGCGGGGAGAGGACGATGATCGCGCGCGCCGTCTGCGGGGCGACGATCGCGAGGTCGCGCATGTCGATCGGGCTGCCCGTGCGACACACGACCCGCAGCCCGCGCAGGTCGCCCGTCTTCGCACGGATGGCGTCCTCCATCTCGACCTTGTCCTCGTCGGCGAGGATGACCACCACCGGGTCGCGCGCGCTCTCGTTGGCGATGGCCAGCTCGCCGAGCACCGTGAAGACCGTGTTCGACCAGCCGAGGATCAGCGTGTGCCCGCGCTCGAGCACCGCCGAGCGCCCCTTGCGCAGCTCCTGGAGGCGCTGGTCGACGCTCGTCGCGAGGATGCCGATGAACGCGCTGAAGATGACGATGCCGCCGAAGGTGAGGACGAGCTGGAGCGCGATGAAGGCGGCGCTCGAGGTGTCGTCCCCGGCTACCGTCCCGGCGTCGATGACGTGCAGAAGAGCGTTGTAGATCGCGTGGACCAGGTTCTCCGTCGGGCCCATGCTGAGCAGCAGCACCAGCACGCCGAAGAGCGCGGCCAGCACGGCGACGGCCAGCCCCAGGTAGCCGATGAGCGCTGACGGCCCACGGGCCATGGAGGTGTCGAACCGGTACCGGGCCCGGTCGCGGAAGCTCGCCATCGCGCGCAACCTTACGGTTCTGCTGGTGCTCCTGACCGGGTGCGGCGGCAAGCCCGCCGCGGGGCGGCCCTACGAGGTCCCCGGCGGCCCCAACGTCGTGTTCGTGCTCACGGACGACCTGACGGGGGACCTCCTGCGCTTCATGCCCAACGTGCAGCGCCTCCAGGACGACGGCACGACGTTCGACAACTACATCGTCAGCTCCTCGCTGTGCTGCCCGAGCCGCGCCACGATCCTGACGGGGGACGTCCCCCACAACACGGGCGTCCAGACGAACATCATCCCGCACGGCGGGCTGTTCGCCTACCGCACGCACGGCAACCCCGCACGCTCGTGGGCGAAGCGGCTCAAGCAGCACGGCTTCCGCACCGGGCTGTTCGGCAAGTACCTCAACGGCTATCCCGCCGACAAGCCGGGGATCCCGCGTGGGTGGACGGACTGGGCCGGCACCAACAAGGGCTACTTCGGCTTCGACTACACGCTCAACGTCGACGGGAAGCCGACGCACTTCGGCCATCGCCCGGCCGACTACCTCACGGACGTCATCGCCGCCCGGGGCGAGCGCGTGATCGACCGCGCGGCGACGGAAGGGCGGCCGTTCGTCCTCGAGCTCGCTCCCTTCACGCCCCACCGGCCGGCCGTGCCCGCCCCCCGCCACCGCGACGCGTTCCCGTACCTGTCCGCGCCGCGCGCCGCGTCCTTCAACCGGGCCGTCGCCGACGCGCCGCCGTGGCTGGCCGGCCGCCCCGAGCGCAATGCGGCGACCATCGCCCGGATCGACGCCCAGTACCGCAAGCGCGCCCGCTCCGTGCTGTCCATCGACGAGATGCTCGGCCGCCTGGTCGACCGGCTCCGGGCCACCGGGCAGCTCGACAACACCTACGTCGTCTTCACCTCCGACAACGGCTACCACATGGGCGAGCACCGGATGCTGCCCGGGAAGCTCACCGCGTTCGAGACCGACATCAAGGTCCCGCTCATCGTCAGCGGGCCGGGCGTCCCCGCGGGGCGGCACGTCTCCGCGCTCGTGCAGAACTCGGACTTCGGGCCGACCTTCGAGGACCTGGCGGGGCTCAAGCCGCGGCCCGAGGTCGACGGCCGCAGCCTGCTTCCGCTCATGCACGGCCGGCCGGCACCCGCGAACTGGCGGCGCCAGGCGCTGATCGAGCACCGTCACACCCGGCGCCGGCACAACGGCCGCGATCCGGACGCGCAGACGGGGCGACCCGCCGACCTACCGCGCGATCCGCGGCACCGACTACACGTACGTCGAGTACGTCGACGGCGGGCGCGAGTACTACGACCTGGCCGACGGACCCCGACCAGCTGCGCAACGCCTACGCGGACGTCAGCCGGATGCGCCGGCGCTCGCTGCACCGCCGGCTGATGCGCCTCGCGCGCTGCCGGGGTGCGGCGCAATGCGCGACAGCACCTGTCCCGCGAGCAGCTCGAGCTGCGCAGCGTCCGCCGCGCCATCGGCAGCGTTGACGGTCACTCCGAGCGGGGTCGGCCAGCCGCGCAGCGCGTGGACGATGGAACGCAGGGAGGTGAGCGTGGTGGCCGTCGCCTGCCAGCCGTCCGCGACCACGATCAGCCCGACGGGGCGGCCGTCGAAGTAGGGCCGCGCGTCCGTCCGCAGCTCCTCCACCCAGTCGATGGCGTTCTTGACCAGGCCGGAGACGCCGCCGTGGTAGCCGGGCGAGCAGACGATGATGCCGTCCGCGCCGCGGATCGCGTCCAGGTAGCGGTTCACGCGCTCGTCGGCGACGGTGACGCCGGGGGCGTAGATGGGGAAGGTGAGGTCCTCCGCGGCGAACACCTGCGTGTCCGCGCCGCGCGCCGCGCAGGCCGCCAGGGCGGACCGGAGGGCACGCTCCGACGACGAGCCGGGACGCGTCGTCCCGCCGAGCCCGACGACGGACGTCACTCGCTCTTCGACGCCTCGCGCTCGCGCCAGCGCTCCCGCGAGCGCTCGATCTCCTTCAACGCCTCCTCGCGGGGGTACCAGCCGTCCACCGTGACCTCCTTGCCCTCCGGCCCCTTGTAGATCGAGAAGAAGTGCTCGATCTCCGTCTGCAGGCGGTCGGGCAGGTCCTCGAGGCCGTCGAGGGTGTTCCAGTTGGGGTCCTTGAGGGGCACGCAGAGGACCTTCGCGTCCTCGCCCTCGTCGTCGGTCATGCGGAACAGGCCGATGACCTTGACCTCGATGACGCAGCCCGGGAAGGTCGGCTCCGTCACGCAGACCATCGCGTCCAGCGGGTCGTCGTCGCCCGCCCACGTGCCCGGGACGAAGCCGTAGTCGGTCGGGTAGACCACGGACGAGAACAGGTAGCGATCGAGCTTGATCGCCTGCAGCTCCTCGTCCCACTCGTACTTGTTGCGGGACCCCTTGGGGATCTCCACGACGATGTGCAGGGTCTCCTCTTCGTCCATCGTTCCGAAAGCGTATCTTCCGGCACATGATCAAAGGCTTTCGGGACTTCATCCTGCGCGGCAACGTCGTCGACCTCGCCATCGCGGTGGTCATCGGCGCGGCCTTCTCCGCCGTCGTCAACGCGTTCGTCACCGGCATCGTCACGCCGCTGATCGCCGCCATCGTCGGCAAGCCGAGCTTCAACGAGCTGACGTTCACGATCGGGAAGGGCGTGTTCCTGTACGGGACCGTGCTGACCGCGCTGATCTCCTTCGTCTCCGTCGCCGCGGTCCTCTACTTCTTCGTCGTGCAGCCCATGAACATCATCCAGGAGCGCCTGAAGCCCGGCAAGCCCGTGGACTCGCCGACGCGCTCCTGCCCCGAGTGCATCTCCGACATCCCCCGCGAGGCGACGCGCTGCGCCTTCTGCACGGCGCAGGTCACGCCCGCGGCCTGATCAGCCGGGCGGCGACGAACAGCATCAGCAGGGCGAAGCCGACCTCGAGCGTGCGCTCGTCGAGGGCGTTGGCCAGCGCCACGCCCACGGCGACGCCCGCGACGGCCAGCACGCCGATGAGCAGCCCGTCGCGCCAGCGCACGTTGCCGTAGCGCGACTGGCGGTAGGCGCCCAGCAGCGACACGGGGATGATGGCCAGCAGCGACGTCGCCTCCGCGTCGACCTGGCTGAGGCCGAGCGCGAGCGTGAGCGCCGGGACGAAGAGGATCCCGCCGCCGACCCCGAGCAGGCCGGCCACGGCGCCCGCCGCGAAGCCGATGAGGATCGCCTCGATCACACCAGGAGGCTGATCGCGACGACGATGAGCAGGACGGCGAACGCCGGGCGCAGCCGCTCCTGCGGGACCCGCTGCTGGAGGGACGTCCCCACGAGGACGCCGCCGAGCGCCGGGATGCCGACGAGCAGGCCGTCGCCGAGGTGGACCGTGCCGTAGGCGGCGCCGCTGACGGCCGCCCCACCGGCGGCGATCAGGCCGATGGCGGCGAGCGAGGTGCCGGTCGCCTCACGCTCCCCGTAGCCGAACCAGAGGATGAGCAGCGGGACGATGACCGTGCCGCCGCCGACGCCGAACAACCCGCTGAAGAGGCCCGCAGCCGTGCCGATGACGGCCAGCTTGAGCGGGCGCTGCATAGGGGCGGGCATACTACGGACGTGCCCGACCTCCACGAGCTGCTCGCCCCCCTCACGTCCGACCCGGAGCACTCGGCCGTCCTGCTGGATGTCGACGGGGTCCTCGCCCCCATCGTCGAGCAGCCCGACGACGCGCACATGCCCGAGACGACCCGCCGGCCGCTGATCGAGGTGGCCAAGCGCTACGGCATCGTCGCCTGCGTCTCCGGCCGCCGCGCCTCCGATGCGCGGCGCATCGTCTCCCTCGGGTCCATCTCCTACCTCGGCTCGCACGGCTCCGAGATCCTGCGCGCCGGGACCATCGCGCCCGAGCTCGACCAGGAGCTGCAGGGCTGGACGGAGCGCGTGCGCGCCTTCGCCGGCGAGGCCTTCGACGACGAGCTGCGCCGCCTGCGCGTCCGCCTCGAGGACAAGGAGGCCATCGCCGCCCTGCACTGGCGCGGGGTGCCCGACGAGGAGGAGGCGCAGAGCGCCATCGAGGCCGTCTCGCGCGCCGCCGAGGACGCGGGCTTCGTCACCCACTGGGGCCGCAAGGTGCTCGAGATCCGCCCGCCGGTCCGCATCGACAAGGGCGCGGGCATCATGCGCCTGCTCCACGACGTCGACCTCACCGCCGCCGTCTACGTCGGCGACGACCTCACGGACGTCGACGCCTTCCGCGGCCTCGACGAGCTGTCGGCCACGGGCGGCATCGCCCACGTGCTCAAGGTCGGCGTGCGCTCCGACGAGGGCCCGCCGCAGCTCGAGCGGGAGGCCGACGTGATGGTCGACGGCACCGACGGCGTCCGCGCGCTCCTGCAGGTCCTCGCGGAGTGAGGTTCGCCGACTTCCTGCGAGCGGCGGTGCTGCTGAGCGCGGGAGCGGCGACGGCATTGGCGGCGGTGACGGTCATCGCCGCCACGCGCGACTACGACGACGTGCTGGTGCTCGTCTCCGTCGGCTGGTGGACGCTGGCCGCCCTCGCCGGGGTCCGGCTCGAGTCCCGCGCGCACGAGGGGATCGCCACGCTGATGGCCGACGCCCGCTTCCAGAACACGCTGCCCGAGCTGCGGCCCGGCACCACCCTGATCAACCGCCTCTGGCTGCTCCTCGTCGTCACCGTCGTGGCCGGCGTGCTCGGCACCTTCGTGGCGACGATCCCGAGCGTGGCGGCCGGCTTCGCGCTGCTGGTCGCGCTCGCCTGGCGCCGCCAGGGCAACGCGGTCGCGGCGATCGAGGAGCGCGACGCCGCGCGCTTCTACGTCGACCGCACCTCCATCTTCGCGCCCATCCGGCTCATCCGCACCCCGGGCTTCGGCGGCACCTTCCTGCGCAAGGCCGACCGTCGCGACCCGCACCCGGCCGAGCCATGATGGACGTTCTCCTGGTGTCCCTCGGGACCACCGGGGGCCTGCGGGCGGCCGACGACGCCTTCGCCGATTCCCTGCAGCGGGCGGGCGCGACCGTCGTCGTCACCCGGGTCGAGGCGGTCCGCGAGGTGCGCACCCTCGCGCTGACCGACCTCCTGCAGGCCCGGGCCGCCCGCGCCGCGACCGTCGCCGCCATCGCCGAGCACGCGCCGCGCGCGATCGTCTACTCGACCGTCACCGCCGCGCTGCTGGCGCCGAAGACGGCCCACCCACCCGCGATCCGCTTCGACGCTCCCGCCGCCGGCAACCGCCCGGGCCGTCACGGCGTCTGGCAGCGCCCCGCCGAGCGCCGCCGCCTGGCCTCCGCGTCGCTCCTGCTGCCCTGGAGCGAGGGCGCGCTCGCGGAGGCGCCTGCCCACGGCGACGCCATCGTCCTTCCGCCCCCGGTGCCGCGCGACTCAGGGGACAGTCCCCTCATTCGCAGCCGTGCGAATGAGGGGACTGTCCCCTCATTCGCAGCAGTGACCTATGGCGCCCATCCGGAGAAGAAGGGGCTGGACCGGGTGCTGGCGGCGTGGCGGGCGGTGCGGCGAGACGGCGAGGAGCTCGCGGTGGCGGGGCTCGCGGCGGGAGGACGAAGCCGGGCGTCCGCTACGCTCGGGCATCCTGACCCGCCGCGAGTACCGGGCGCTGACGCGGGCCGCGCGGATCTTCGTGACCGCGCCGCGGCGGGAGGACTTCGGGCTCGCGCAGCTGGAGGCGCTGGCGGACGGGTGCGTGCTGGTCACCACGCCGGGGCCCGGCCCGTACGCGGCGCTGCCGCTCGCCCGGGCGCTGGACCCGCGGACGGTGAGCGACGACCTCGGCGCGGCGATCCGGGTCGCGCTCGACGATCCGGCGCCGGGCTACGCGGACCGCGCAGGGGAGCTGCTGGCGCCGTTCAGGCCGGACGCAGTTGACCGGACCGTGCGGGAGGCGGTCCTGCCGAGGCTGCTTCCGGCTGCTTGAGCGACTTCCGTAGCTGCGCCACCGTCCAGGCGCCGACCTCCTGCGCGGAGCCGACGTGGAAGGCGGTGAACTCGATGGCGGTCACGCCGCCGGGCTCGGAGAGGCGGACAGTGCCGTGGGCGTCGATGACGGGGCCGCCCGGCAGCTGGGTGTGGATGCGCAGCAGGGTGTCGATCGGGTGGACGCCGGTGCCGCGGAAGCGCATGCCGCCGGCGGAGACGTCGAGGATCTGCCCCCGGATCTCCGTGCCGGCGGAAGCGACCATGACCTCGGCGAAGATGGGCAGGCGGACGGAGGAGCGGCGGTCGGCCTCGCGCTCGCCCTCGGCGATGCGGAAGCGCAGCTCTCCCGGCTCGCTGCCCCAGACGGCGCTGCCGTCCCAACCCATCGGGATCATCCCGTCGAGGAAGTTCAGCGAGCAGGCGCCCGGGATGCCGTCGGCGAGCGCGTGGGTCATCTCGGGCCGCAGGAGGACGAAGGCCCCGGCGGCCGCGACCACGCGGCAGTTCGCCGTCCCGGAGGACATGGAGAGCACGGTGTCCTGTCCGGGTCGGAGCTGCACACTCAGAAGATCGGCGCGACGCGCCGACCCCTTTACCTCTGGGCGCGCTTGCGTAAGGGCGCGAACTCCGCCCACGGGCGCGTGTTCGCGACGTGCGCGGGCGTCAGCCAGGCGCGGCGGGCAGTGGCGATGCCCCAGCGGGTGATGTCGAGCGTGTTGACGCCGTGGGCGTCGGAGTCGATGACGATGAGCACGCCCGCCTCGGCGGCGGCGCGCGCGTGGACGTCGTGGAGGTCGCGCCGGTCGCCGGCGGAGTTGATCTCGAGCATCGTGCCCGTCCGCTCGGCCGCGGCGATCAGCTTGTGGACGTCGATGGCGTAGGCCGGGCGCGTCTCGATCTTGCGGCCCGTCGGGTGGCCGATCGCGTCGACCCACGGGTGCTCGCACGCGGCCACCATCCGCGCCGTCATCTCCTTCTCGGGCATCCCGAAGGAGGTGTGCACGGAGGCGATGACCCAGTCCAGCCGGCTGAGCAGCTCGTCCTCGTAGTCGAGCGAGCCGTCCGGGAGGATGTTGACCTCCGACCCGATGAGCAGCTCGAAGCCGTCGAGCGTCGCGTTGATCGCGCGGACGTTCTCGATCTGCGCGGCCAGCGCCTCCGGGGTGACGTTGTTGCCGAAGCCCATCGACGCGCTGTGGTCCGTGATGCAGAGGTACTCGAGGCCGCGCCGGATCGCCTTCTCGGCCATCTCCTCCACCGAGTTGCGCCCGTCGGAGGCCGTTGTGTGGCAGTGCAGGTCGCCGCGCAGGTCGTCCTGGGTGATGAGCGCAGGGAGCGTGTCGTTGCGGGCGGCCTCGAGCTCGCCCCGCCCCTCCCGGAGCTCCGGCGGGACGTAGGCGTAGCCGAGGGTGGCGTAGACCTCCTCCTCCGTCGCGCAGCGCACCGTCCGGCCGGTGTTGTCGTCGACGATGCCGTACTGGGAGACGTGGAAGCCCTTGCGGACCGCGGCCTCGCGCAGCTGCACGTTGTGCGCCTTGGAACCGGTGAGGTGCTGGAGGACGTTGCCGAACTGATCGGGCTCGACGACCTGGAGGTCGATCTTCATCCCCGTGTGGGTGACGGCCTTGATCGCGTTGTCCCCCGGGGTGCCGGCGGACTGGATGAGGTCGAGGTCGGCCAGCGCCGCGACGAGCTTGGCCGGCTCGTCGGCGGTGGCGATGAGGTCGATGTCCTTCACCGAGTCCGTCAGTCGTCGCGCCGAGCCCGCGATCTCCACCTGGTGGACGCCCTCCACCGCCCGCAGCGCGCCGGCGACCTGCTCCGCCAGCCCGAGCGCGCGGGTGAGCAGGATCCGCGGTGCGGGTCCCCCGTCGGGCGCGTCGGCGAGCGTCTGCAGCAGCGTCTCCTCGACCTTCTTGCCGAACCCCCGCAGCCCGCTGATCCGTCCGGCCTCGGCGGCGGCGCGCAGTGATTCCAGGGAGTCGATGCCGAGCTCGTCGTGCAGCCGTCGCGCCCGCTTGGGCCCGAAGCCCGGCAGGTGGACGACGGCGAGCAGGCCGACCGGGAACTTCTCGCGCAGCTTCGCCGACTGCGGGATGTCGCCGTTCTCCACGAGCGCCTTGAGCTTGGTCTCGAGCGTCTTGCCGACGCCCGGCAGCGTCGTCGCCCTCCCCTCGCGCGTGAGCTCGGCGACGGACACGGACGCGTCGCGGATCGAGCGCGCGGCGTTGCGGTAGGCGATGACGCGGTACGTGTCGGCGCCGTCGAGCTCATAGAGGTCCCCGAGCTCGTCGAAGGCCTGGGCGATCGCGGCGTTCGTCAGGGCTGCGGCCACCGACCTAACCTACCCCGCCCACGTGGAAGCCTGGATCGTCCTCCCCACCTACAACGAAGCGGAGAACATCCAGGGCATCATCGCGCAGGTCCGCGCGGCGCTCCCGGCGGCGCGGGTGCTCGTCGTCGACGACAACTCCCCGGACGGCACGGGCGACCTCGCCGCGGCGATGGACGGCGTGGAGGTGCTGCGGCGCGCGGAGAAGGCGGGCCTCGGCGCGGCCTACGTCGCGGGCTTCGGCCACGCCCTGGCCGGCGGCGCCGACGTCGTCTTCGAGATGGACGCCGACGGCTCGCACGACCCCGCCGACCTGCCCCGGCTGCTGGCCGCGGTCGAGGGCGGCGCCGACCTGGCGCTGGGCTCCCGCTACGTCCACGGCGGCGGCGTCGAGAACTGGCCGCTGCTGCGGCGCGTCGTCTCCCGCGGTGGGTGCGTGTACGCCCGTCTCGTGCTGCGGGTGCCGGTGCGCGACCTCACCGGCGGCTTCAAGTGCTTCCGCGCCGGCGCGCTGCGGGCGATCGACTTCGAGACGGTCCGCGCCCACGGCTACGCCTTCCAGGTCGAGCTGACCTACCGCGCGCTCCGCCGCGGCCTCCGCGTCGCCGAGCTGCCGATCACCTTCCGCGAGCGCGAGCACGGGCAGTCGAAGATGACCACCGGCATCGCCGTCGAGGCGGCCTGGCGCGTTCCCATGCTGCGGGTTAACGCCGACGACTGACGCTGCCGATGCCTCATGGGTGAGAGGCGTGAACGCAGAGCAGATGGCCCTCGTCCAGGGCTGGGACCACACCCGCGCGACGCTGCGGGAGTGGAACGCGCGCCCGGGCCAGGTGCTCGTCCCGTGGGCGCGCATGAGCCTGGCCGTGGCGATCCTGCTGCTGGTGGCCACCTACGGGGTGGCCAAGCTCTCGACCCCGGACCCCTTCTCCTTCCTCGGCCTGCCCGGCGTCTACCGCGACGCGAACGTCGGCGACTACACGGGCGTGCTGTTCCGCAATTCGCTCGTCCTGCTCCTGCACGCACTCGCCTGCGTGGCCGGGTTCATCGCCGGCTCGTCGCTGCCCGCCATCGCCGGCGGCTACAGCGGTTGGTACCGCAAGGCGCACGAGATCGCGCAGCCGCTGGCCATCGGCTTCGTGGTCCTGGCGACGCTCTTCTCCCTGTGCACCCAGGCCTACTACCTGGGCGGGACCTGCGCGACCATCGCCGCGAACTACCACCTCGGCCCCGCGGAGCTGCTGGGCATCATCTCGCTCCACGCCCTGCCCGAGCTGACCGCGCTGTTCCTGCCGCTCGCGGCATGGACGATGGCCAGCCGCCGCGGGCAGTGGGAGGACCTGCTGGCGGCCACGTTCGCCACCTCCGCCGTGGCCGTCCCGATCCTGCTCGTGGCCGCCGCCGTCGAGGTCTGGGTGACCCCGTTGGTGCTCCGCGCGGTGATCTAGACCCCCGCTATACTTCCTGAAGTAATGGCCGACATCACTGAAGTCACCGACAGCAACTTCCAGGCGGAGGTCCTCGAGGCCGACAAGCCGACCCTCGTGGACTTCTGGGCGCCCTGGTGCGGCCCGTGCCGCATGGTCGCCCCCGTCCTCGAGCAGATCGCCGGCGAGCGCGACGACCTCAACATCGTCAAGCTCAACGTCGACGAGAACCAGCAGACGGCCGCGCAGTTCGAGGTGCTCTCGATCCCGACGCTGATCCTCTTCAAGCACGGTGCCCCCGCCGCCAAGGTCGTGGGCGCGCTTCCCAAGAAGCGCCTCGAGGCCGAGCTCGAGCCCGCGCTGTCCTAAGCGCTCAGCGGGGCGTCGCCGAGACGACGACGTTGTCCCGGTAGTGCCCCTTGGCCGGGAGGAACGGCCCGCCGCAGGTCACGAGCACGAGCCGTTCCGGCCCGCGCTTGGAGAAGACCCGCGCGGGCAGCTTCTCCTTGCGCACGCGGTAGACGTCGCGCACCCGGTAGCGCTTCACCTTGCCTGACTCCAGGGTGACCCGGATGGTGTCGCCGCGGCTGAGCGACTTCGCGTTGTAGAAGGCGCCGGCGCCCTTCTTGGCGGAGTCCACGTGGCCGGCCAGCAGCGTCGCTCCCGTGGCGTCACCGGGCGCCGCACCGTCGCGCCACCAGCCGACCTTGGCGATGTCCTTCTTGATGCCGAGGGCGCCCTCGTCCGTGTCGATCCCGATCGGGAAGACGGAGGCGCTGATGCCGGGCGCGGTGACCTTGACGGGCGCGTCGGCGCCGGCCGCCGAGGCCGTGACCGTCTTCACGCGGTCGCCACGGCCGGTGAGGATCTCCGGCCGCGCCAGCGACGTCTCCGCCTCGATGGCGCAGTCGGTGGTGACGCCCTTGACCGTCGCGGAGCCCTTGATGCGCTCGCGGAAGGCGTAGAAGCCGACCTGCTCGACGGTGACCTCCGGCGAGCGGACGGTGCCGTCGCCCTTCACGGCGACGGTCTGCGTCGCGAACGGCTTGCCCGCGCAGTCGATCGCCGACCGGCTGGCGTACGGGCCGAACAGCTCGACCTCGACGTCAGCGGGCGTGGCGCCCAGGCCGGTGACCTTGATGCGGTCGGAGAGCCTCGCGCCCGGCCGCACCGCGTCGTGCGAGGCGCGCGTCGTGATGGCAGGGTCGGCCTCGGCCAGCGCCGTCTCGGCGGCCTCGCCGCACTCCGTCTGCGCGCCCTCGTAGGCGTCCGTGCGCTCGATCGCCTCGCGGTAGGTGTAGAAGCCGGCAGCCTTGAGCTCGACCTCCTCCGTCTTGTACTCGCCGTCGCCGTTGGCGGTGAACGTCGAGGTCGCGTAGGGCGCGCCGGCGCAGTCGATCGCCTCCGGCGACGCGTAGGGCCCGAAGAGGTCGACCTTCACGGGAGCGGTCAGCTTGCCAAGGCCGGTGACGACGGCGGTGTCGGTGAGCTTGGCGCCCGGGGCGACCTTCGCCTCGGAGACCTTCGTGGTGATGGCCGGGTGGCCGCGGACGATGGTCGTCTCCGCCGTCTCCGCGCATTCCGTCGCGAACGCCTGCACGAAGTCCGACGCGGCCAGCGCCTCGCGGTAGGTGTAGTAGCCGGGCGTCGCGAGCGTCGTGGGCTCGGTCACGTAGGTGCCGTCGCCGGGGACCTGCAGGCTGCCGCTCCAGACGGGGGCGACGCCGCACGAGATCTGGTCCAGCGCGCCGAACGGGCCGAACAGCGCAGCATCGACCGTCGCGCTCTCGCCGGCCAGACCGGAGACGTCCACGGTGTCGGTCAGGGAGGCGCCGGGCTCGGCGACGTTCTGCGACGCCTGGGTGACGACCTTCGGCTGGGCCTGGACGCGGACGACCTCGGCCGGGTCCGGACAGGCGGTGGTGGTGCCGACCACGCCCGCCGAGGACGGGATGACGAGCTGGTAGGCGTACAGGCCCGGCCTGTCGACCTTCAGCGGCGGTGTCGTCGTCTCGCCGGCCTTGGCCTCGTAGGTGGCGGTGGCGATCGGGTTGCCCTGGCAACCGAGCGCGTCCTGCGTGCGCACCGGGCCGAACAGGCGGACCTCGACCTGCGCGCGCCAGTCCTCACCCGGACCCGTGATGGTGACGGCGTCGGTGGTCTCGCCGCCGGCGACGATCGTGTCCGGCGTCGCCTTGGTGGTGACCGCGACCTGGACGGGGTCGACGTTCACCACGGCGCTGTCGGCGTAGTCCTTCGAGGCCGGGGCGACGAGGCGCTGGCCGTTGCGCGCGGCCTTGCCCTTCGTGGGGACGTAGAGGTCGGGCACCGGCGCGGCGAGGCCGGGCGCGGTCGGCCGTCAGCTTGAGCGCGTCGTTCTCCGCGCGCGGGGTGAAGGGGACCTGCACGGCGCCCTCGGCGTTCGTGCGGACGCGGTCCGGCAGGCCGGGGGCGCCGGTCAGGCGGACGGCCGTCCTGGGCATCGGCGCGCCGGAGGCGGCGGTCACGTCGACCTCGAGCTCCGTCTGCTGCCCGACCTTGAGGTCCTTCGGGACGTTGAGGGCGACCTTGTAGGGGCCGGCGTACTTCGCGGCCTCGCGGCCGATGCGGTCGAAGGCGCCCTTGACGCCGACGGCCCCGGGGGCGACCTCGCCCGGCGCTCCGTCGCCCATCAGGTCGTGCACGTAGAGCATGACCGCGGCCTGCTTGCTCGCAGTGCGGGTGCGGCCGTCGTTCCAGAGCGCGTAGCTCATGCGGCGCAGGTCGGTCTGGCTGACCGTCTCGCCGTCCTTGTTCTTCAGGCCGCCGGCCGCCGAGCGCTGCTCGTAGCCGTAGCCCTTGCCCGGGTACCAGTAGCGCAGGTCGATGCAGAAGGTCGAGCCTTTGACACCCGGGACGGCACCCCGGTAGTCGCCGAACCAGCGCAGCCCGAACTTGTAGGTCTTGTACGAGCCGACGCCGTTGGTCTTGCACGCGTCGCGCCCGTTGGTCGAGCAGGGGTCGTCCTGGTTGGGCGGCTCGCCGGCGAACGCGGGCGCCACCGGGACCATCAGCACGAACAGGGTCAGGATCAGCAGCCGCCGCATAGGGGCGGTGGATATATCAGGCGCGGGAGACGCTGATCCGCAGCGCAGTGCCGTTCTCGGACAGCGCGACGGTGGTCGCCAGCACCTCGCCGGCGATGTACTCCTCGTGGGTGCGGGCCGCCGCGATCGTGTCGGCGTCTCCCTCGAGCTCGAGGTGGATGCGGTCGGAGACGTCGAGCCCGGCGTCGCGCCGCTCGCCCTGGATGGCGTGCACGAGCTCGCGGGCGACGCCCTCCTGCAGCAGCGCCTCCGTCAGCCCGAGCTCCAGCGCGACGGCGTGCGAGCCCGGCGCGCTCGACCTGGTAGCCCTCGAGCGGCTGCATCGCCAGCTGGAGGTCGTCCGGGCCGAGCTCGTGCTCGTGGCCATCGACGTTGATGCCGACGGAGTGCCCGGCGCGCAGCGCGGCCGCGACCTTCGTGGGGTCGAGCGCGGCGATGGCGGCGGCGGCCTGCGGCATGTGCTTGCCGAAGCGCGGGCCGAGGGTGCGGTAGTTGGCCTTGATCGCGTAGGAGCCGAGCTCGTCGGAGCCGGAGACGAAGCGCAGCTCCTTGACGTTGAGCTCGTCGCGCACGAGCTGCTCGTGGCGCTGCAGCGCGTCGCGCTCGGCGTCGTCGGCGACGACCACGGCGGCGGCGAGCGGCTGGCGGTTCTTGGCCTTCGCCTGGGCGCGGGCGGTGCGGCCCATCTCGACGGTGGACCGGACGAGGGCCATCTCGCGCTCGAGCTGCGCGTCGACGTCGTCGCGGTCGGCCAGTCGGTGAGGTGGACGCTCGGCTCCGTGCCGTCGAGGCGCTCGTAGAGCTCGTCGGCGACGAACGGGCAGAACGGTGCGAGCAGCTGCGCCGTCGTCACCAGGCACTCGTGCAGCGTGGCGAAGGCGGCGGGGTCGCCGTCCCAGAAGCGGCGCCGGGAGAGGCGGACGTACCAGTTGGAGAGGTCGTCGACGAAGGCGGCGATGGCGCGGCCGGCGACCGTCGCGTCGTAGCGGTCCATCGCCTCCGTGACGGTCTTCGTCGTGCTGCGCAGGCGGCTGATCGCCCAGCGGTCGAGCGCCGTCTCCGGCGCCGTGCGCTCGTACGTCGTCGGTCGCGTTCGCGTACAGCGTGTAGAAGCCGTAGGTGTTCCACAGCTGCAGCAGGAACGTGCGCAGCGACTCGGCGACCGCCTCCTGGGAGAACTGGTAGCCGTCCCACGGCTGCTTGGAGGTGAAGAAGTACCAGCGCAGCGCGTCGGCGCCGTAGGCGTCGAGGACGGTCCAGGGCTCGACCACGTTGCCCTTGGACTTGGACATCTTCTCGTTGTTGGCGTCGTTGAGCAGGCCCAGGCAGACGACGTCCTTGTAGGGCGCCTTGCCGAACAGCAGCGTGTTGACGGCCAGCAGGGAGTAGAACCAGCCGCGGGTCTGGTCGAGGCCCTCGCAGATGTAGTCGGCGGGGAAGTCGCGCTCGAAGCGCTCCTCGCCCGTGTGCGGCGCGCCCCACTGCGCGAACGGCATCGAGCCCGGAATCGAACCAGACGTCGATGACTTCAGGAACGCGACGCAGCGGCTCGCCGCCGGTGGGCGAGGGGATCTCGACGTCGTCGACGTAGGGGCGGTGCGGGTCGTCGAGCGTGGGGACGCCGGACTGCTCGGCGAGCTCGGCCAGGGAGGAGATGGCCACCGTCTCCCCTGCCGCGTTGCGCCAGATCGGCAGCGGCGTGCCCCAGTAGCGCTCGCGGGAGATCGCCCAGTCGACGTTGTTCTCGAGCCAGTTGCCGAAGCGGCCGTGCTTGATGTGCGGCGGGTGCCAGGTGACGGACTCGTTGGCCGCGAGCAGCTCGTCACGCAGGGAGGTCGTGCGCACGAACCAGCTCGGCTTGGCGTAGTAGAGGAGCGGCGTGCCGTCCCGCCAGCAGTGCGGGTAGGCGTGCAGCAGCGTCTCGGCGCGGAACATGCGGCCGCGCTCCTGGAGGTCCTTGATGAGGTCCTGATCGGCGTCCTTGACCCAGCGGCCGGCGTAGGGGCCGATGCGCTCGTCGTAGGTGCCGTCGCGCTTGACCGGGTTGACGACCGTGAGGCCCGCCTCGAGGCCGAGCCGGTAGTCGTCCTCGCCGAACGCGACCGCGGTGTGGACGATGCCGGTGCCGTCCGAGTCGGACACGAAGTCGCCGGCCAGGACGGTGTGGCCCTTCTCGCCGTACTCGCTCGCGGGGAGGTACGGGAACGGCGGCTCGTAGCTCAGGCCGAGCAGGTCCGCGCCGGGGAAGCGGTCCTTGATGACCGCGTCCTCGCCCAGCACGCGCTCGACCAGCGCCTCGGCGAGCACGAAGACCTCGCCGGCGAGGTCGGCGCGGACGTAGGTCAGCTCGGGATCGACGGCGACGGCCGCGTTGGAGACGAGCGTCCACGGCGTCGTCGTCCAGATCAGCAGGGAGGCGGAACCGTCGCGCAGCGGGAACTTGACGTAGACGCTGGGGTCCTCGACGTCCTTGTAGCCGAGGGCGACCTCGTGACTGGACAGCGCCGTGCCGCAGCGGGTGCAGTACGGGACGACCTTGTGGCCCTCGTAGAGGAGGTCGCGCTCGTGCAGCTGGCTGAGCGCCCACCAGACCGACTCCACGAACGGCGTGGCCATCGTCTTGTAGGCGTCCGTCGTGTCGACCCAGAAGCCGATGCGCTCCGTCAGCGCCTCCCACTCCTCCACGTTGGAGAGCACCGACTCGCGGCACTTCGCGTTGAACTCGGCGATGCCGTAGTCCTCGATGTCGTGCTTGTCGTGAAGCCGAGCGCGTTCTCGACGGCGATCTCGACCGGCAGGCCGTGGCAGTCCCAACCGCCCTTGCGCAGGACGTGGTGGCCCTGCATCGTCTTGTAGCGCGGGTAGATGTCCTTGAAGACGCGCGCGAGGACGTGGTGGGACCCGGGGCGGCCGTTGGCGGTCGGCGGGCCCTCGTAGAAGACGTACGGCGTCTGGCCTTCCCGGCGGCGCATCGACTCGCCGAAGACGTCGCGCTCGCGCCAGCGCTCGAGCACCTGCTGCTCGAGGTCGGGGAAGCTCTGCTTGGGGTCGACGGGCGGGTACTTCATCGCCCTGTTGAAACTAGTCGGGCAGCGAGCCCAGGCCGTGCCGGTACGTGCCGTCGCGGTCCCAGAAGTCGACGGTGAACGAGCCGTCGGGCCGGTCGCCGAAGCGCGCGCGCAGCTGGCCCTCGCGGTCCCACTCCTCCACGCAGACGGTGCGGTCGGGACGCTCGCCGAGCCGGCCGCGGACGTTGCCGCGGTCGTCGAGCAGCTCCACGCCGGTCGAGCCGTCCGGCCACACGCCGAGGCCGACGCGGTAGTGGCCGTCCGTGTCCCACAGCTCGATGGAGGCGTCTCGGTCGGGCGCGGGGCCGTGGCCGACGAGGATGCGGTGGCGCCCGTTCTCGTCCCAGACGGCCAGGCCGCCGGGGCCGCTCTCGGACACCTCGACGCGCTGGTTGCCATCCTTGTCGATGAGGTCGATCGAGCCGGGGCGCACCAGCACGCGCACCGCCCCCTCGGCGTCGCGCAGCGCGAGCAGTCCGTCGCCGTCGGGGCCGACGGTCAGCGTCGCCTTGACGTTGCCCTCCTCGTCGACGAGCTCGAAGCTCGTGTCACGCAAGGCGGGCCCGCACCGTCACGTCGTCGGCGACCTTGAGGGTCCCGAACAGCGCCGAGTAGGGCTTCATGCCCCACTGGGTCTGCTTGATCACGGCCTCGCCGCCGGCGTCGGTCACCGTCGCCGCGACCGGGTGGGTCTGCCCGTTGAGGGTGAGCTGCCCGTCGGCGAACGCGATCGGCTGCCCCTTGAGGATCTCCTCGCGGATGGTCTGCTCGATGTTGCGCATGTCGCCGGCATCGAGCGACTTCATGCCGCCTTCCCCCTTGACGACCTTCAGGCTGTCGGGGTCCGCGGTCATCGTGAGCTTCCCGCCCTCGACCGTCGCCTCCCACTGCGTCACCTCGATGGTGAGGTCGTGCCCCGCCTTCGCGGCCGCGCCCGCGCGCTCCGTGTGAACGGTGAGCGTGGCATTGTGCGGGCCGTAGGTCCCATCCATAGGAGGTAGGTCTAACACGATGGTCACTCTCGAACACGCCTTCTCGACCGGCAAGAGCATCGACGACAACTGGGACGCCGTGCTCGACCTCGAGCGGATCGTCCCCTGCGTGCAGGGCGGGAAGGTCCTCGAGCGCACGTCCGACGAGGCCGCACGGGCCGAGATCAAGGTCAAGATGGGCGCGATGTCCATGACCTTCACGGGCACGGTCACGATCACGGAGCGCGACGACGCGGCGCGCCGGGCCCTCTACGTCGTCAAGTCCCGCGAGAAGGCCGGCGGCGGGCAGGCCGACGCCAACGTCACCGTCACCCTGGAAGGCGACGGCGGGACCATCCACACGGAGGCCTCCATGCGCGGCAAGGTCGCGTCGATGGGCGAGGGGATGGTCGAGACGGTGCTCGACGCGATGATCCAGGACTTCGCGGAGAACCTGAAGCAGATCTAGGCCGCGAGCTTCGAGCAGATCTTCGCCAGCGCGAGCTTCTCGACGTCGTCGAGGGCGGCGAAGGTCTGCGGCCACGCGGCCGGCGTGCTCCGGGTGCAGGCGGTCGACGAGCTCGGCGCCCTCGGGCGTGGCGGTGACGGCGACGGCGCGGCGGTCCGTGGTCAGGCGCGCACGGGTGACGAGCCCGCGGGCGACCAGGGTGTTGACGACCTCGGTGGCCGAGGCCTTGCTCGTCCCCAGGCGCAGGCGCAGCGCGCGCAGCTCCATCTCGCCGCCGGCCTCGCTGAGCAGGACGAGGACCGCGAAACCCGGAGCGCTCAGGCCCTCGCGCTCGAGGTCGGCCGACAGGCGGCGGCGGATGGTGGCCTCGGCGCGCAGCAGGCCGTCGAGGGCGCGATGCGCGAGCGGGTCCGCTTCGACGAGCCTCATGGGCGAACCATACGTTCGGGTCCGGACGACAAGCCGTCGTACCGTGAGGTCATGGGGAAGGCGCTGATCGCGGTGGGGACGGTCCTGACGCTCTTCATGATCGTGTTCGGCGGCGTCGTCTACGTCACGCGCGACGAGGACACCTACGCGGTCGACTCCGCGCTGGCGGAGCGCCTGTCGAAGGCGGTCGTCGACTCGTCCCAGTCCGGCGACCCGATCGACCTGCGCGTCATCGCGGGGTTCGACTTCGACGAGGTCCTGATCTTCCCGCCGGACACGCCGCGCGCCGACGTCTCCAAGCAGCTCGGCTTCACCTTCAAGGGCGAGCTGCGCTACACGGCGGAGTCGAGCGAGTTCCTCGTCTTCACCAACAACCGCCGCTTCGTGCGCTTCGCCGACTACCGGGGCCGGGCGGTCTTCCAGGGCCTCAGCCGGCCCTTCCAGTCGCTCACCGCCAACGACGCGGTCTTCCGCGCCAAGGACGGCGTCGTCACCCTCGACTGATCAGCGACGGGACTTCTTGCGCGCCTGCTTCTGGGCGCGCGTCTTGGCCCGCTGCTTCTTCTTGGTCTGCGCCGACTGCTTGCGCTCCTCGGGCGTCTTCGGCCGCTCCGTGCGCTCCAGGGAGCGGCGGTCCTCCTCCGTGAGGTTCCGGCGCGCGTCGCGCGAGATGTAGTAGCCGATGCCCAGGAACAGGAACGCCACGACGACGGCGATGCCGATCAGCAGCTCGCGGCTGACGCTGTCCTGCCCGCCCGAGTCGTCGATCGGGGTCGGCGAGGGCGTCGGGGTGACGGCCTGCGGGATGGGGCCGAAGGGCGAGGACTGCGCGAAGGCCGGGGCGGCGGGCACCGCGAGGACCAGCACGAGGACGAGAAGGACGAGGCGGCGCATGCGGCGCGGAAGCCTAGACCCCTACGCGTGCCCAGCGTCGCCGTTCGAACCGGACGAGGCAGGTGACGAGCCGGACGCCGATGAACGCGCACAGCGCCACCCACACGCCGACGACCCCGTCGGCGAGCACCGCGCCGCCGACGCCGACCGCCCCCGACAGGACCATCGCGCGGGCGATGAAGCCCGTGTCGCCGGCGCCGATGAGGATGCCGTCGAGCGCGAACACCGCCCCGTTGAACGGCATCATCACCACGAGCAGCGGCCACAGCGCCTCGGCGCGGTCGATGACCCGCGCGTCGTCGGTGAAGGCGCCGGGAAGGACGGGTTCGAGCACCAGCAGCAGGACGGCGAAGACCCCGCCGAGGACGACGGACCACCCGATCATCCGCCGCGCCGCCGCGTAGGCGCCGTCCGCGTCCCCCGCCCCCAGCGAGCGGCCGACCATCACCTGCCCGGCGATGGCGATCGCGTCCAGGACGAGGGCGATGAAGAGGAACAGCTGGTAGCCGATCTGGTGCGCCGCCAGCGAGGGGGCACCGATGCGGGCGAGCACCGCGGAGCAGGCGAGGAAGACGGCCAGCAGCGCGGTGGTGCGGACGGCGATCTCGCTGCCGACCCGGATCAGCCGGCGGATGCGCGCCCACACCGGCCGCGCCCAGGCGAGCCGCAGCGCGAAGGCGGCCGCCATGCCCGAGCTGGGCGATCACCGTCCCCCACGCCGAGCCCTCGAGGCCCCAGTCGAAGCCATAGACGAAGAGCAGCTCGAGGACGACGTTGGCACTGTGCGCCGCGACGAGGATGAGCAGCGGGGTGCGCAGGTCGCCCGTGCCGCGCAGGTAGCCCTGGCCGGCGCTCGCGAGCATGAAGGCGGGCCCGCCGAGCGCGGCGATGCGCAGGTAGGTGACCGCGTCGTCGCGCACGGCGCCGGTGCCACCGAGCGCCGTCACGAGTGGCCCCGCGAGCAGCACCGCGAGGACGAGGATCGCCGCGCCGATGGCCAGCGCGAGCCACTGCGCCTGTGCCCCGACCTCCGCGGCCTGGTCGTCCTCCCCCGCGCCGTGCAGCCGCGCGACCTGCGCGGTCGTCCCGTAGGTGAGGAAGTTGAAGACGGTGAAGCCGCTGAGCAGGATCGTCGTCGCCAGCGCGAGGGCGGCGAGCTGGGTCGTCCCGATGTGCCCGACGATCGCCGTGTCGACCAGGATGTAGAGCGGCTCGGCCGCCAGCGCACCCAGGGCCGGGAGGGCGAGCCGGAGGATCTCCCGGTCATACGCTGAGTCGCTTCATGAAGCTCCGTCTCTATCACCACTCGGACGGGGCCCGCATCGCGTACCGGGAGGCGGGGACCGGTCCGCCGCTGGCGCTCATCCACTCCGCCGGCCTGTCGCACCGCGAGTTCGAGCCCCTCGTCGAGGAGCTCTCGGACCGCTTCCGGCTCGTCCTCCCCGACCTCCCGCTGCACGGCGACTCGGAGGACCGCCCGAACCACCCGTACACGCAGGAGTGGGTGGTCGAGGTGCTGGCCGGCTTCCTCCGCGAGGCGTGCGGGCCGCGGGCGATCGTCGGCGGCCACGACGTCGGCGCCCTGATCGTCCTGCGCGCCGTCCTGTCCCGCAGATCCAGCCGGGCCGCCTGGTGATCCTGCCCAGCGCGCTGCACCGCTCCGCCCCGCACGGCCGCATGGCCCGCGCCGCCGCGCAGGCCGGCGCCGATCCCGGTGGTCGGCGCGCTCGGCGCCCGCGGCGACCACCCTCGCCTTCCGCCCCGTCCCGTGGGGAGGCGCTCTCCGCCCGCGGCAACCCCGCCGCCCGCGACCTCGTCCGCCACGCCCTCATGGGCCTCCCCGGCAACGGCAACCGCGCGAAGGCGTGGGCGAAGGCCGCCCGCCGCTGGCCCCACGGCCCGCAGACCGACCTCCTCGACGGGTACCGCCACATCGCCTGCCCGACCCTGCTGCTGTGGGCCGACCAGGACAACCGCCACCCCGTCGCCACCGCCGAGGAGCTCGAGGACCTGATCCCGGACGCCCAGCTGCGCATCCTCGACGGCACGGGCTTCCTGATGGCCTACGACGACCCGGTCGGGATGGCGCGCGAGCTGGCTGCGTTCTGTCTCTGAGTTGTTGCAGGCGCGTCTAGATCCGGGGCACTAAGGGAGGCAGGATCGGCGGGGTGCCGATCAGGGGTCATGCGAAAAGCGACGCGACAGGTCGCAAAGCGCATGAGGTGGAGGCCGCGATCATGCGGATCGCGGGGCGGCAGGAACTCACCCTCTCATTGCCGCAGTTGAAGGAATGCGGCCTCTCGGCCCGAGCGGTGCAACATCGCGTCGAAGCCAAGCGCCTCTTCCGCATCTACCGCGGCGTCTACGCCCTCGTCCCGACCCTCACCCGCCGCGGCCAGTTCTTCGCCGCCGTCCTGGCCTGCGGCGAGGGCGCCGTCCTGAGTCACCTTTCCGCCGCCGCCGAGCACAAGATCCGCAGGCACGACTACGGCCCGGTGCACGTCACGGTCCCGCGGACCGGCGCGCGCAGCCGGCCCGGCATCATCGTCCACGTCGGCCGCGACATCCCGAGCGAGTTGATCGACGGCTTGCAGGTGACCACGGCCGCCCGGACCCTCACCGACCTGGCGGACATCCTCACCCCCGCCCAGCTGCAGTTGGCCACGAGTACCGCAGAACGCCTGAACCTCGTGGATCGAGCGAGTCTGGTCACGCCCCCCGGAAGGCGCGCGGTCACGAAGGGGCGCCACGTCTTCACCCGCTCGGAGAACGAGCGCGCCTTCCTGCGCCTCTGCCGCCGGCACGGCCTGCCGATGCCGGAGATGAACGTCCCCTTCGGGCGCTGGGAGATCGACGCCCTGTTCCGGGCGCAGCGGCTCGCCGTCGAGATCGACGCCTGGCACACCCATGGCAACCCGCGGACGTTCGAGACCGACCGCCTGAAGGACGCCGACCTCGGCGACGCAGGCATCCGCGTACGCCGGGTCACCGACACTCGGCTCCACGGCGAGCCGGACGCCGTCGCTCGCCGTCGTGCGGCGGGCCCTGGGCGCGGTAGCGTGATCGGGATGAGCGTGAGCGAGTCAGAGCAGCTGTGGGGCGGCGAGACGACGAAGGCCGTCGCCAACTTCCCGATCTCGGGTGAGACGGTCCCCGTGGCGGTCGTGCGCTGGCTCGGGCGCATCAAGGGCGCGGCCGCGCGCGTGAACGGTGAGCTGGGGCTGCTCGACGCAGGACCTGGCGGACCGGATCGCCGAGGCCGGGGACGCGGTGGCCAACGGCGACCACGACGCGCAGTTCCCCATCGACGTCTTCCAGACCGGGCTCGGGCACCAGCTCGAACATGAACACCAACGAGGTGCTCGCGAACCTCGCGGGCGAGGGCGCCCACCCGAACGACCACGTGAACATGGGGCAGTCGTCCAACGACGTCTTCCCGTCGCGCGGTGCACCTCGCCGCGCTCGACGAGGCGACGAACACGCTGCTGCCGGCGCTCGCCGCGCTCGAGCAGTCCTTCACCGACGAAGGCCGAGGCGTTCAAGGACATCGTCAAGTCCGGCCGCACGCACCTGATGGACGCGGTGCCCGTCACGCTCGGGCAGGAGTTCGCCGGCTACGCCGCGCAGATCCGCCTCGGCCAGAAGCGCATCCAGAACGCGCTGCCGCAGGTCGCGCAGATCCCGCTCGGCGGCACCGCGACCGGCACCGGCCTCAACACCCACAAGGACTTCGCCGCCGGCGTGCGCGCGAAGCTCGACCGAGGCGACCGGCCTCGAGATCTCCGCCCCCGAGGATCCCTTCGAGGCGCAGGCCAACCGCGACGCGCTCGTCGAGCTGTCCGGCGCGCTGAAGGTCGTCGCCGTCAGCCTCACGAAGATCGCCGGCGACCTCGCGCTGATGGGCTCCGGCCCGCGCTCCGGCATCGGCGAGCTGTTCCTGCCCGAGCTGCAGAAGGGCTCCAGCATCATGCCCGGCAAGGTCAACCCGGTCCTGCCCGAGGTCGTCCTCCAGGTCTCCGCGCAGGTGATCGGCAACGACACCGCCATCACCGTCGGCGGCATGCAGGGCCAGTTCGAGCTCAACGTGCGCATCCCGCTGATCGCGCGCAACCTGCTGCAGTCGATCCACCTCCTCTCCACCACCGCGGTGGCGTTCAAGGAGAAGTGCATCGACGGCATCGAGCCCAACTACGCGGCTGCGAGGCCTCCGCCGAGGGGACGCTCGCCGTCGCCACCGCGCTCAACCCGTTCATCGGCTACGACAAGGCGGCCGAGATCGTCAAGGCCGCGTCGGCCAGCGGCGGCACGCTGCGCGAGGTCGCCCGCGAGCACGGCGTGGACGAGGAGACGCTCGACAAGGCGCTCGACCTGCGCAAGATCGCCGCCGGCTCCCAGGCCGAGTGAAACCCGCCCGGGGCGGTGCCGGCCCGGGGTGACCAGCCGTTCGCTGGCGCCGGCTGACGACGGCGGGCGAGTCCGAAGCGTGCCTCTGGCACGTGAGTGGGCTCGCACGCGCTGGCCGAGCGCGAGGACGGGGACGTGTGGCTCGTCAGCCACGACGGGGACTTCGCGCCGGAGCTCGCGCCGCTGCTCGACGCCGGCCATCCCTGGACCTTGCTGCAGTAGTCAACCTTGATCTAGGATGCGGGCGTGTCCGCCACCCGCCTGCTCGTCCTGGGAGCCATCAAGGCCATGGGGCCCATCAACGGCTACCAGGTGCGCCGCGAGCTGGTGAGCTGGCGGCTGGAGGAGAACACCAACGTCAAGCCGGGCTCCATCTACTCGGCCATCCGCACCCTCGCCAAGGACGGGCTGATCGAGGGGGACCCGGACTGGGTGCTCACCGGGGAGGGCGAGAAGGAGTTCCAGATGTCGTTGCGCGAGTCGTGGTGGCGACTGCAGACCCCCGCCGAGCCGCTGATCCCGGCGCTCACGATGCTCCCGTTCATGCCGCGGGACGAGCTGGTGCGCGCGCTGGCCGCACGGACGGCGGCCCTGAAGTCCGATCTGGAGGCGCTCGCCTTCCACCGCGGCCAGATCAAGAAGGGCGCGACGGGCGCCGACGGCGGGATCCCCGAGCACGTCCGGGAGATCGTCGACTTCATCACCGCCCGTCGCAAGTCGGAGCTCGAGTGGACGATCAAGCTCCAGCACAAGGTCCGCGCCGGCGCCTACTGGTTCGAGGGTGAGTAGTCAAACTTGACTATCAGCGCGGCGCGTGATTGAGTGCCGAGTCATGACTTCTCCGATCATCGCGACCGGCCTCGCCCGGTCGTTCAAGACGCGCGCCGGCGCGGTCGAGGCCGTCCGCGGCATCGACTTCGAGGTGGGCGCCGGCGAGATCGTCGGCCTGCTCGGTCCCAACGGGGCCGGCAAGACGACGACGCTGCGCATGCTCACCACCCTGCTCGAGCCCAGCGCGGGCTCGGCCACCGTCGCCGGGCACGACCTCGGCGCGGACCCGCGCGAGGTGCGGCGCCACATCGGCTACGTCGCCCAGATCGGCGCCATGCCGGCGGCGGGCACGGTGGTCGGCGAGGAGCTCGTCACCCAGGCGCGCCTGCAGGGGCTGAGCAAGGCCGACGCGCAGCGCCGGCTCGCGGAGGTCGCGCCGAAGCTCGACCTCGGCGGTCTCGAGAACCGCTCGCTGGCCGAGCTCTCCGGCGGCCAGCGGCGGCGCTTCGACGTCGCGCTCGGCCTCATGCACACCCCGTCCGTCGTCTTCCTCGACGAACCGACCACCGGCCTGGACCCGCAGAGCCGGGCCAACCTGTGGGAGCACATCCGCACCCTGCGCGAGGACACGGGCGTGACGATCCTGCTCACCACCCACTACCTCGACGAGGCCGACGCGCTGGCCGACCGCATCCTGGTCATGGACGACGGCAAGCTCGTCGCCGACGACACGCCGGACGCGCTGAAGGCGCGCATCTCCGGCGACGTCGTCCACCTCACGCTCGCCGACGGCGCCAGCCCCGAGCGGGCCGAGGCCGTGGCCCGCGCCGCCATCGCGGTGCGTGACGCCACCCGCACCGACGACGGGCTCTACGTGACCGTCGAGGACGGCGCCACCGCCGTCGCCCCGCTGCTGCGCGCGCTCGACGCCGAGGACCTCCGGCTGGCGACGGTGGCCGTCAGCCGCCCGTCGCTCGACGACGTCTTCCTGACCCTGACCGGCCGCTCCCTGCGAGAGGACACCTGATGTTGACCGAGACCTACGTCGTCTTCCTGCGACAGATGAAGATCCTGCTGCGCAACCCCGTGTGGGTGATCTTCGGGCTGACCCAGCCGATCCTCTACCTCGTCCTCTTCGGGCCGCTGCTGACCAAGGTCCGCGGCGGCGGGCTCGGCGGCGACGACGCCTGGCGCGTCTTCGTCCCCGGCCTGCTGCTGCAGCTGGCCCTGTTCGGCGCCGGCTTCGCGGGCTTCGGCATCATCCAGGAGCTGCGCGAGGGTGTCATCGACCGCCAGCGCGTCAGCCCCGCCCGCCGCCTGAGCCTCATCCTCGGCCGCACCCTGCAGGTCATGGTCACGCTCGCAGTGCAGGCCGCGATCCTCATCCTCGTGGCGATCCCGTTCGGCCTCGACCCGTCGTGGGGCGGCATCGCGGCGTCCGTCGTGCTCGTCTGCGTGCTCGGCATCGGCATCTCCGCGTGGTCCTACGCGATGGGGCTGATCCTCAAGGACGAGGACGCCTTCGCGCCGATGATCCAGAGCGTGACGCTCCCGCTGCTGCTGCTCTCGGGCGTGCTGCTGCCGATGAGCCTCGCGCCGGGCTGGCTCGAGACGGCGTCCAAGGTCAACCCGCTCACGCACGTCGTGGACGCGGCCCGCGCGCTGTTCCGCGGGGACTTCGGCGACTCGGACGTCCTGCTGGGCACCGGCATCGCCGTCGCCCTCGGCGCCCTGCTGGCCGTCTGGGGCGCGCGGACCTTCGCCCGGCAGAGCGCTTAGGTCCGAGCGCCCATGACGGCGTTGCGTCCCATGCGCTTCGCCTCGTAGAGCGCGGCGTCGGCCCGGGCCACGAGGTCCGGGCCCGTCTCGCCCTGGCGGCGCATCGCCCAGCCGACCGACATCGTCACGTGGATCGTGTCCCCGCCCGTGTAGAAGGGCGGGTCGGCGACGGTGGCGCGGATGCGCTCGGCGACCACCGCGGCGTGCTCCTCCTGCGCGTCGGGCATGAGGACGACGAACTCCTCGCCGCCCCAGCGGACGGGCAGGTCGGTGGTGCGGACCGCCTCGGCGAGCCGGCGGGCCGCCTCGCGCAGGCAGCTGTCCCCGGCCTCGTGGCCGTAGGTGTCGTTGAGCGTCTTGAAGTGGTCGAGGTCGGCCATCAGCACGCAGAGCGAGCGCGCGTAGCGCTCGGAGGTGGCGACAAGGCGGTCCAGGTCCGCGAAACCGTGGCGGCGGTTGGCCAGGCCCGTCAGCGGGTCCGTCATCGCCTGGTGCTCGAGCACCCGGTTCATCGTGTGCAGCTCGTCCTGGAGGTGCTTCACGCGCACGGCGGCGTTGACGCGCGCGACGAGCTCCTCCAGCCGCGGCGGCTTGGCCATGAAGTCGTGCGCGCCCCGGCTCAGGCAGGCGGGCGCGTCGCGGTCCACCGAGCCCGTGAGGACGATGACGGGCGGCGGGTACTCCAGCTTGCGGATCGCATCGAGGACCTCGAGCCCCGTCATGTCGGGCAGGTCGAGGTCGAGCAGCACGGCGTCGATCGAGGCGTCCGTCGCCCGGATCGCCTCCATGCCCGTGGCGGCGCTGCGCACCGCGAAGCCGTGCTTGACGAGCGCGGCCTCGAGGAAGGCCCGAATCGACTCATGGTCGTCGACGACGAGGATGAGCCCCATTGGCGGATGGGAACCGTCCATGTTCACGCGCGCAGTATGACGGTCACCGCCGACGAATGTGCTCACAGTCGTCAGTAACTTGGTCGAACCGATCCGCGCGGACCGTGTCGCGGCCCGGACCGCACCGCACGGCGTCGGCGCCGCCACCGCGCACGTCGACGCGATCGCGGCCGCGGCCGGCGGTCACGCAGTCGCGCCCGCGGCCTCCGCGCAGGTGGTCCCGGCCGGCCGTCCCGCGCCGCGCGTGGCAGGTCAGCGTGACGCTCTGCGTGGCGTGCCCGACGTTGCCGGCGGCGTCCGACGCCGCCGCGTCGAGCGTGTAGGTCCCGGGCGGCACCCTGCGCGTGTGCGGTGTCATGACGAAAGGTGGCGCGCTCGCCTTTCCGAGCCGCCGCGTGCCGAGGCGGAAGACGACGCCGGTCACGCCGCGGTCGTCCGTCGCCTGCGCCTCGGCGCGCCGCAGGTCGCCGGCGAGGGTGACGGTGGGTGCCGCGACGTCCGTCGTGAGCAGCGCCGCGGGGCCCGTGACGACGTAGCCGCGCGCGAGCGCCGGCGCCGCCGCGGCCGCCACGCCGAGATCCGTGACCGCCGGCGTGTCGAGCCCGACGGCCACGAGGCGGCCGCTTCGCACCGCGAAGGCCAGGTCGCCCCCGGCCGACACCGCCGTGTAGGCGCCGGGCGCGGTGCCCGCCACGGAGAGGTCGCTGCGCAGGACGGCGAGGCCGCCCGGGCCGGCCACGGCGACCCGGGGCTCGGCGGCACCCGCGATGGCCACCGCCACGCCCCCGCCGTCGACGGACGCGGTCTGGCGCAGGACGCCGTCCGCGCCCTGGCCGAGCCGGAACACGTGGGCGCTGCCCGCGACGATCACGGCGGGCGTCGAGGCGCCGGCGGTCTCCGGCGCGGCGATCGCCGCCGGGGTCTCACCGAGCTCCACCCCGCCGGCCGCGGCGCCGTCGGCGTCGATGACGTCCACCCCGCCCGCCCGGGCCACCGCGAAGGCGAAGCGCGGGGCGGTGCCGATGATCACCTGCGCGGGTGGGACACCCGCCGCGAGGCCCGCGACCGGTGTGCGCACCATCGCCCCGACGGCCGAGCCGCGGACCACCGCGCGGACGAGGCCCGGCCCGCAGTTGCCCGCGACGGTGAAGACGAGCAGGCGCGCGCCGTCGGCGGCGACGGGGGTCAGGAGCGGGGCGCCCGCGACGGTGCAGCCCAGGGAGTCCGGCACCGCGACGTCGGCGCCGATGCGCGTGCCCGCGCGGACGTCGACGCGAGCGACCTCGACGCCGGCGCCGTCGTTGTGCGGGACGAAGGCCGTGTCCCCTCCGACGGCGACGCCGGATCCGCTCATGGCGTCGGACTCGAGGACGGCGCCCTCGACGATCGGCACGGTGGCGATCGGGTCGCCCGTCGCCAGCGACCGCACGTGCACGCGGTTGTCCGCCGTTCCGTAGACGACGCGCTGCCCGCCGGGGCCGGGCCCGTCGGTGACGACGGGGGCGGTGGTGACCGCCGCGCCGTCGGACAGCGACCACGCCGCAGGAGCCGGCAGCGCGCCCGGCTCGACGGGTTGGGCGCCCGAGCGGGCGCCGCCGCCGCCCGCCGCCGGCCAGTACGAGGCGCTGCGCCGGGGCGGCGCACAGCAGCAGCAGGGCGCTACAGAGCCATCGCCACGTACTTGGTCTCCAGGTACTCGTCGATGCCTTCCTTGCCGCCCTCGCGGCCGAAGCCCGACTGCTTGACGCCGCCGAACGGCGCCGCGGCGTTGGAGACCATGCCCTGGTTGAGGCCGACCATGCCGGTGTCGAGGTCCTCGCAGACCCGGAGGGCGCGCTTGAGGTCGCGGGTGTAGACGTAGGCGACGAGGCCGTACTCCGTGTCGTTGGCAGCGGCGATCGCGTCCTCCTCCGACGAGAACGTCGCGACCGGGGCCACCGGCCCGAAGATCTCCTCCTTGAGCAACCTTGCGTCATCGGGTACCCCGCTCAACACGGTGGGAGAGAAGAAGTATCCCTGGCCGTCAAGCTTTTGACCGCCGGTCACCGCCTCGGCCCCCTTGCCGACGGCGTCCTCGACGAGCTCGAGGACCTTGTCGCGCTGGTCGGCGTCGATGAGCGGCCCGACGTCGACGTCCTCCTCCGTGCCGCGGCCCACCTTCATCGCGCCGAGGCGCTCGGCGAGCTTGGTGGTGAACTCGTCGGCGACCGACTCGTGCACGTGGAAGCGGTTGGCGGAGGTGCAGGCCTCGCCGATGTTGCGCATCTTGGCGATCAGCGCGCCCTCGATCGCGTCGTCGATGTCGGCGTCCTCGAAGACGAGGAACGGCGCGTTCCCGCCCAGCTCCATCGAGACCTTGAGCACGTTCTGCGCGGACTGCTCGATGAGCATCTTCCCGACCTCCGTCGAGCCCGTGAAGGAGAGCTTGCGCAGGCGCGGGTCGGCGAAGATCGGCTTGGAGACGTCGCCGGCCGACTTGGAGGTGACGACGTTGAGCACGCCGCCGGGCAGGCCGGCCTCCTCGAAGATCTGCGCGAGGGCGAACATGGACAGCGGCGTCTGCTTGGCGGGCTTGACGACCATGGTGCAGCCCGCGGCGACGGCCGGCGCGATCTTGCGCGTCCCCATCGCCATGGGGAAGTTCCACGGCGTGATGAAGTAGCACGGGCCGATCGGCTGGCGCATGGTCAGCATCCGGCCGGCGCCGTTCGGGGGGACGGCGTAGCGGCCGTCGATGCGCACCGCCTCCTCGGAGAACCAGCGCAGGAACTCCGCGGCGTAGGTGATCTCCGCCTTGGACTCCTTGATGGTCTTGCCCATCTCGAGCGTCATCAGCAGGGCCAGGTCATCAGCCCGCTTCGTGACGATCTCATACGCGGCCCGCAGGATCTCGCCGCGGTCGCGCGGGGGCGTGGCGGCCCACTCCTTGCGCATGTCCGCGGCGGCGTCGATGGCCGCCTGGGCGTCGTCGGGCGTGGCGTCGGCGACCTGGGCGATCGTCTCCCCGGTGGACGGGTCCTCGACGTCCAGCGTCTCCGCGGCGTCGCGCCACTCGCCGCCGATGAAGAGGCCCGTCTTGACGGACTCGAGTACTGCCTTCTCTGAAGCGCTCATGCGCTCACCGTCTCCTTTCCGAGCTGCTCGAGCCCGATGTCCTGCGAGTAGTCGATGGGCACCACGACGATCGACGGCTCGTCGAGCGAGAGCGCCTTGTCGAGGTGACGGGGGAAGTCGTCGACCGACTCGCAGCGGAAGCCCGGGATGCCGAACGCCTGCGCGAGTCCGACGAAGTCCGGGTTCGTGAAGTCGACGCCGAAGTGGCGGCCGAACTTGTTGTCCTGCTTCCACACGATGGAGCCGAACTGCCGGTTCTCCCAGATGATGTTGACCACGGGCGTCTTGAGGCGCTTCGCCGTCTCGAGCTCCTGGCAGTTCATGAGGAAGCCGCCGTCGCCGCTCACCGTGACCACCTTGCGGTTGGGATGCACGAGCTGGGCGGCGATCGCCGTCGGCAGCGCGATGCCCATGCCGGCGAGGCCGTTGGCGATCAGCACCGTGTCCGGCTCGGAGGCCGGGAACATCCGCGCGATCCACAGCTTGTGCATGCCGACGTCCGAGATGAGGATGTCGTCCTTGGCCAGCGCCTTGCGGATCTCCCACAGCACCCGCGGCGGGTGCATGGGGAACGCTTCGTCGCTCGCCCCGGCGCGGAAGACGCCCTGGACGAGGTCCTCGAGGCGGGACGGCGTGGTCGTCATCGGCTCCCCCATGGCGACCAGGCCGGTGAGGCGCCGCAGGATCAGGTCGATGTCGCCGATGAGGTCCGACGTGGTGACGAAGTGCTCGTCGACCTCGGCGGCCACCGTGTCGATGCAGACGATCGTCTTGTTCCCCTTGGGGTTCCAGTTGCCCGGCGCGTGCTCGACGAGGTCGTAGCCGACGGTGATGACGACGTCGGCGTGCTCGAAGCCCGCCAGCTCGTAGTCGCGCGCCTGCATGCCGACGGTCCCGCGCCAGTGCGGGTCGTCCTCCGCGAGCACGCCCTTGCCCATGAAGGTCGCGGCGACGCCCATGCCCGTGGCGTGCGCGAACGCCCGCAGCGCGGGCGCCGCGTCGCCGCGGGAGATGCCGTTGCCGGCCAGGATCATCGGGTGCTCCGCGTTGCGGATCAGCTCCGCGGCCTCGTCGAGCTCACCCTGGGACGGCTCGGGGCGGCGGCGCTCCTGGCGGTGCCCCAGCGGCCGGGCGTCGCCGGGGTCGGACGCCATGACGTCCTCCGGCAGCTCGATGTGCGTCGGGCCGGGCTTCTGCCCCTGGGCGACCTTGAACGCCTTGCGGACCGCCTCCGGGATCATCCTGGGGCTGTTGAGCCGCGCGTTCCACTTGGTGATCGGCTTGAACATGGAGACCACGTCGATGTACTGGTGGGACTCCTTGTGCGTGCGCTCGAGGTCGCCCTGCCCCGTGAGGGCGACGAGCGGCGAGCGGTCAAGCCAGGCGTCGGCGACGGCGGTGACGAGGTTCGTGGCGCCGGGACCGAGCGTCCCCAGGCACACGCCGGCCTTGTGGGTGAGCCGGCCGTACATGTCGGCCATGTAGGCCCCGCCCTGCTCGTGTCGAACAGGGATGAACTCGATGGGCGAATCCGCCAGCGCCCGGTTGAGGTCCAGGGTCTCCTCCCCCGGGATCCCGAAGACGTACTGCACCTCCTCGGCCTCCAGGCACTCCACGAAGAGGTCGGCGGCATTGCGATCGTCCATGTCGAAACTCCTTCCCCCTTCAGGTGATCTGTCTAACGTGCTGCGTTCCATCATGAAGGCCCGGATCGTCCTCTGCTTCGCGCTGCTGCTCTCGCTCACCGCGACGGCGGGCGCTGCGTCGCGCTTCACCATCCGCGGGGCGGGTTTCGGCCACGGGGTGGGGATGAGCCAATACGGCGCCTACGGGTACGCCGAGCACGGCTGGACCTACGACCGCATCCTGGCGCACTACTACTCCGGGCACCGAGCTCGGCGACAACGGCTCGACCACCGTGCGGGTCCTGCTGCAGGGCTCCGTCTCCTCCTCGTCCTTCAGCGGGGCGACCTCCGCCTCGGGCAAGAAGCTCAGCCCGGGCTCGGCGTACACCGTCAAGCACGGGCCGGGCGCCAACCAGGTCGTCGTGATCGCGTCGAGCGGCAAGGTCGTCAAGCGCGTCACGGGCGTGCTCAGCGTCCGCGGCGCCAAGCTGCGTCTCGGCGGCGTGGGCACCTACCGCGGGGCGCTGGAGTACCGGGCGTCGGGCTTCCAGGGCGTGCAGGCCGTCAACGCGCTGAACATGGAGGACTACGTCCGCGGGGTCGTCAGCCGCGAGTCGCCGGCGTCGTGGCCGGCGGAGGCGCTGAAGGCGCAGGCCGTCGCCGCGCGCACCTACGCGCTGACGACGTCCAAGGGCGGCAACGGCTACGACCAGTACCCGGACACGCGCTCGCAGGTCTACGGCGGCGTGGCCGCGGAGACGGCGGCGACGGACGCGGCCGTGCGCGACACCGCCGGCGAGGTCGTCACCTACGACGGCGAGCCGGTCACCACCTACTTCTTCTCCACCTCCGGCGGGCGCACGGAGAGCGTGGAGAACTCCGTGCTCGGCACGGAGCCGCTCGGCTGGCTCAAGAGCGTGTCCGACCCCTACGACGACGCGTCACCGAAGCACCGCTGGGGCCCGTACAAGTGGACCATGGGCGCGACGGCGAGCAAGCTGTCGGGCCTGGTGAAGGGGGCGTTCAAGGGCATCGACGTCACCCGCCGTGGGGACTCCCCGCGCATCGTCACCGCATCCATCGTCGGCACGGGCGGCAGGACCACCGTCTCCGGCGGGACCCTGCGCGCCCGGCTCGGCCTCTACGACAGCTGGGCCTACTTCACGTCGATCAAGACGGGCGCCGCACCCAAGGAGCCGCAGGACCGCCGCGGCATCGGCCTGGCCCCGGAGGCCCGCGTGCCCGTCATCGACCCGTACCGCCTCAGCGGCGAGGTCCACCCCGCCGGCGCGGGCGGCGTGGTCTTCGTGCAGCGCCAGGGGGCGCGCGGGCGCTGGCGCACGGTCGGCGAGACGTCGACGGACGCCGCCGGGCGCTACGCGTTCGACACGGACCGTGCCGGGCCGCTACCGGGTCCGCTACCTCGCGGACACCGGGCCCGTGGTACGAATCCGCAGGTGAACCACGCCGACTACGAAGCGCACGACGCGGTCGGCCTCGCCGAGCTCGTCGCCACCAAGCAGGTAGCCGCGAGCGAGCTGCTGGACGCCGCCCGCGCGCGCGCCGAGGCGGTGAATCCGCGGATCAACGCGATCGTCCGCTTCATCGACCCGCCGGCGACCCCGGAGGGCGGGTCATTCGCCGGCGTCCCGTTCCTGCTCAAGGACCTCTTCCAGGAGGTGGAGGGCGAGATCACCTCCAACGGCTGCCGGGCGCTCACGAACGTGCGCTCGGCGCACACGATGACCGTCGTACAGCGCTGGCTGGACGCCGGCCTGCAGATCTTCGGCAAGACCAACACGCCCGAGTTCGGGGCCAAGGGGGTCACGGAGCCGCTCGCGCTCGGCGCGTGCCGGAACCCGTGGAACACCGACCACAGCCCCGGCGGCTCGTCCGGTGGCGCGGGCGCGGCGGTGGCGGCCGGGATCGTGCCGTGCGCCGGGGCCAGCGACGGCGGCGGGTCCATCCGCCACCCGGCGGCCTGCTGCGGGCTCGTCGGGCTGAAGGCCGGCCGCGGGCTGATCCCGTCGGGACCGAGCGTGGGCGAGGCCCTGCACGGCTCTGGCGTCCAGGGCGTGGTCTCGCGGTCCGTGCGCGACACGGCGGCGATGTTCGACGTGCTCGCCGGGCCCGACTTCGGCGCGCCCTACGCACCCGCCCGCCCCGAGCGTGCCTTCGCCGAGGAGGTCGGCATGGACCCCGGCCGGCTACGCATCGGCGTCGGCGTGGACCCGGTGCCCGGCCCGGAGGCGCAGGCCGCACTGGACGCCACCATCGCGATGCTCGAGGGCCTCGGGCACAGCGTCGAGACGGTGCCGGCGCCGTACGACCACCAGTCCCTGGCGCGCGACTTCCTGACGCCCTGGTTCGTCAACGCCGCCGCGGCGGTCGAAGCGGTCAAGACCGCCACCGGCTGCGGCGACGAGGGCTTCGAGGAGGACACGCTGATCATGGCCGCGCTCGGCCGGGCGACCTCCTCCGTCGCGCTGTGGCGGGCGCTGGAGGCCAAGCACGCCCACACCCGGCGCCTGGCCGAGTTCCACCGGACCCACGACCTCCTGCTCACCCCCACGCTCGCCACCCCGCCGCCGCGGATCGGCGCCTTCGACACCCCCGCCCACCTGCAGCAGGCCGGAAAGGCGATCCGCAAGGCCGGGGCGGCCAAGCTGCTCAAGCGCGCGGGCGTCGTCGACAAGATGATCGACGACAACCTGAGCTGGGTCCCTTACACGCAGCTGGCGAACCTGACCGGCCGGCCGGCGATCTCGCTGCCGCTGCACCGGACGCCCGCCGGGCTACCGCTCGGCTCCCAGTTCGTGGCCGACCTGGGCGGCGAGGGGCTGCTCCTGCGCCTCGCCGCTCAGCTGGAGGAGGCCCACCCGTGGTTCAGCGCACGGCCACCGTCGTTCGCGTGACGCCCTTCGCGGTCCGCACCGTGACCCGGTAGCGGCCGGGCCGGGCGCGGAAGGACAGCGACCGGGCGACGACGCGCCCGCGGCGGCGAACGACGACCGAACGCGCGTCCTTGACCTTGCAGGTGACCTTGACCGACTTGCGCTTGGCCTTCTTGCCGGTCGGCTCGCCCGCCTTGCAGGTGACCTTGGCGTCCTCGCCGTCCTTGCCCTTGGCGCCCTTCTCGCCGGGCGCGCCGGCCGCGCCGGCGGTGCCGCCGTCGCCCTTGGGTCCAGGTGTCCCCGAATCGCCCTTCGGTCCCGCGTCGCCCTGCGGCCCGCCGGTCGGAGTCGTGCCGGTCCCGGTGAGCGCCGCCGTCAGCGGGATGTCCGTGATGCCGTCGACGGTGACCGGCACCGTGAGCGTCGCCGTGCGCGTGCCGGTGGCCTCCGGCGCCAGGCGCAGCTTCACGACGCAGGTGGTCGAGCTGTCGAGGACGGTGGTCGTCGAGCAGGTGGTGGACAGCAGGTAGTCGTCCGCGGCCGGCCCGGAGAGGCGCGGGGCGGCGTTCACGAAGCCAGGGCGGAAGTTCTGGTCGGCCAGCGTGAACGTGTGCGTGGTCCCGATGCGGCCGACCTCCACGCCGCCGAAGTCACCGGGTCCCGTCATCTCTGCGCCCGACGCGAAGCGGCTCACCACGCCGGTGTCCGTCGTGGTCACCGGGGTCGGCACACCGAGGGTGTTGCCGTCGATGGCGACGTGGTAGGTCGTGCCGGCGACGCCGGTGAACTGCGTGATGCACCCGCGGCTCGACGCGACGGGGGTGAGGGCGTTCAGGCTCGCGCCCGTGTAGACGGCGATCAGGTTCACGCCGTCGGCGTCGGAGGCGCACTCCACGGTGTAGGTGCGCGTGGCGATCGGCGTCAGCGTGTACCAGAGCGAGGCGCCGCCGGGCTGGCCCGCGTGCGCCGGCTCGCCCGGCTCCTTGGTCGCTCCGGTGGTGTCGAACAGGAGGCCGCTGGCCTGCCCACCCTCCTCCGGGAAGGGCTTGGCTCCGGCGAAGTCGTCGTTGGCCGGCCGCGGCACGAGGGCGACGCGCAGCTTGAACGGTCCCGGCGTCGCGCCGGCGAACATCCCGACCCGGAAGCGGTAAGCCGTGCCCGCGGTGGCCCTGAAGCGGATGCGCGAGCCGTTGACGTCCGGCTCGGAGGGGGCGCACCCCTCGTCGTTCTCGAGGACGCGGTTCGCGGCGGTCGGGGCGGCGCCGCCGTAGAGCGCCACCACGGTGTCGAAGTGCGCCGGCGACTGGCAGGTGTCGATGATCGCGGTGCCGCTGCTCGCGGGGGTGAAGACGAACCAGACCGTGCTCTCCGTCGCCGCGGCGCCGGGGTCCTCCCCCGGCTCCAGCGTGGCGTCGGCGTTGGACGTGTTGAGCCCGGTGGTCGTGGACACCGGGGTGGCGCCTGCGTATGCGTCGTTGGGGGACGGGGCCGCCTCGGCGGCAGCGGGAAGGAGGGCCAGCGCCAGGAGCGCCGCGGTGACAAGACGAGGCATGACCACTCAACGAGTGGTCATGCCCCGGACTGTCACGCGTAGAAGCGGGCCAGGGTCTCCGCGACGCAGACGGGCTTCTCGCCGCCCTCGATCTCGAAGGTCAGGACCTGGGTGACCTGGACGCCGCCGCTGACGTCTGTGACCTCGGAGATCGTCGCCTTCGCGCGCACCTTGGAGCCGACGGGCACCGGGGCGGGGAAGCGGACCTTGTCCAGGCCGTAGTTGAGGACGAAGTTGAAGCCGGAGAACGAGACGATCTCCGACCCGACGACGGGGGCGAGCGCAAGGGTGAAGTAGCCGTGCACGATCGTCCCGCCGAACGGCGTGTCCTTCGCCCGCTCCTGGTCGATGTGGATCCACTGGTGATCGCCCGTCACGTCGGCGAACGCGTTGACCGCGTCCTGATCGATCTCGTGCCACTCCGAGTAGCCCAGGTCCTCGCCCTTCGCGGCCTTCAGCTCGTCCATCCCGTTGATCTCTCGCATGGGGCGACATACTGGCAGCCGCGATGCCCGGCCCGCTCCTCGTCACGGACGCCCCCCACCTGCTCTACCGGGCCTTCTTCGGGCTGCCCGACTCGATCACGGGCAGCGACGACAGGCCCGTCAACGCGCTGCTGGGCTCCGTCAACCAGACCCTGTGGTGCGTGGAGCGCTTCAAGCCGCGCGCGGTGGTCATGACCTTCGGCGCCGAGTCCGCGCGGTACCGGACGGACGCCTACCCGCCCTACCACGCGCACCGGCCCGAGATGCCCGACGACCTCGCCCACCAGTGGGCGCAGGCGCCCGACCTCTACCGCGCGCTCGGCTGGCTCGTGATCGACACGGACGAGTACGAGGCCGACGACGTGATGGGCACGCTCTGCGAGCTGGAGGAGGAGGCCGGCGGCCGCGCGCTGATCCTCTCGGGCGATCGCGACATGTTCCAGTGCGTCACCGAGTCCGTGCACGTCCTGCTCCAGCAGCGCGGCCGCGAGGGCCCGGAGGAGCTGGGGCCGGAGCAGGTCCGCTCGCGCTACGGCGTCTCCCCCGCCCAGGTGCCGGACTTCATCGCCCTGCGCGGCGACCCGAGCGACGGGCTGCCCGGCGCCAAGGGGATCGGAGAGAAGACGGCGGCGACGCTGCTGCAGCGCCACGGCTCGCTCGAGGCCGCGATCGACGCCGCCCTGCACGAGAAGCCCGGCGTCCGCAAGGCGCTCATCGGCCAGGCCGACGAGCTCAAGATGTTCAAGGATGTCGCGACGCTGCGCCGAATGGACCTGGAGCGTCCCGCGGACGCGCGCACGGACGGCGGCTCCGGCGGGGATGCCGCCGAGGCGCTGGGCATGCGCCGTCTCGCCGAGCGCCTCCGGGCGCTCTAGCCTTCCGTCCTCCCCGCCGCAGTACGTATGTCCCCGCTCCGTCTCGCCGTCACCACCCTGCTCGCGTTCCTCGCGATGGCCGCTCCCGCCTCGCGGGCCGAACTGTCGATCTCGCCGCCGCCTGCCGCGAACCTCGCGTCGGGCTGGGAGATCAAGTACGACCCGGACAACGTCGGGGTCAAGCAGGGCTACGAGAGCGGCCGCTTCGACGAGGACTGGAAGGACGTCGAGGTCCCGCACGTCTTCAACGCCAAGCCGATCGACGACCAGTTCCTGGGGACGATCGCCTGGTACCGCCTGAAGCTCCCGACGCCCGTCACCCCCGCGGGGTTCAGCTGGGCGCTGCGCTTCGAGGGCGTGCGCCGCAAGGCGACCGTCTACCTCAACGGGCGCCGGGTCGGCGGCAGCCAGAAGGCCTACGAGCCGTTCACCATCCCGCTGCCGCGCCTGCGTCCCTCCGGGAAGCCCAACGAGCTCGTCGTGCGCGTCTCCAGCCTGCGCACCCCCGAGCTGCGCGAGGGCTGGTGGAACTGGGGCGGGCTGACGCGGCCGGTGACGATGCAGCCCGTCGGCCGCGTGATGTGGGACGACCTGGGGATCCTCTCCGACGTCCGCTGCACGAACGGCAAGCAGTGCCGGCCGATCGCCCGCGCCGACGGCTGGGTGACGAGCCACTCCGGGCAGACGCAGGACGCCAGGCTGCGCGTGGCGCTCACGGCGCCCGACGGCACGCTGTCGGAGGCGAGCACGACCGTGAAGGACCTCAAGCCCGGCGAGCGGCGGCGGGTCGGCTTCCCCATCGACGTGCGCGGCACGCCGCAGCTGTGGTCGCCCGTGCACCCGAACCTCTACGCGGCGCGCTCCACCGTCAGCGTCGGCGACGAGGTCACCCAGGTCGACGACCGGCGGGTGGGGCTGCGGTTCGTGCGCGTGCGCAAGGGCCGCCTGTACCTCAACGGCCACCTGCTGCAGCTGCGCGGCGCCTCCATCCAGGAGGACCTCCCCGGCCGCGGCCCGGCCCTGCGCGACAAGGACGTCGACACCATCGTCGGCGACCTGCAGCGCCTCGGCGCGAACGTGACCCGCGCGCAGTACCCGCTCGACGAGCGCGTCCTCGAGGAGCTCGACGAGAAGGGGATCCTCGTCTGGTCGCAGGCCCCCGTCTACCACGAGGACGTCGCGCTGCAGAAGGAGTCCGGCCGGCGCGCCGCGCTCGACAAGGTCCGCACCACGGTCCTCATCGGCCGTAACCACCCATCCGTGCTCACGCACTCCGTGGCCAACGAGCTCTCGCCGATCGCCGACACCATGCCGGGGACGCGCGACTTCCTGCTGCGCTCCGTCCGCCTCACGCGCGACCTCGACGACACCGTCCCGGCCGCGCTGGACCTCCTCACCTACCCGAACCTCCCGCGCCAGGACGTCTACGACGCGTTCGGGCTGCTCGGGCTGAACTCCTACTACGGCTGGTACGACGGCAAGGCGGGCGCCCAGTCCACCGCCTCGCTCGACTCCCTGAAGCCGTTCCTGGAGCGCCAGCGCCGCCTGTATCCGCGGCAGGCGCAGATCATCACGGAGTTCGGGGCCGAGGCCACCTTCAACGGCCCGCGCACGGAGAAGCAGACCTATCAGTTCCAGGCCGACTACGTGCGCCGCACGCTGGAGATCGCGGCCTCCGAGCCGTGGCTGGCCGGCGCCATCTACTGGACCGCCCGCGAGTTCTACGTCAAGCCGCGCTGGGACGGCGGCGCGCACATCCCCTCGGACCAGCGCGACGCGCTCCACAACAAGGGCCTGCTGCGCTACGACGGCTCGCCCAAGCCCGCCTTCGGCACCGCCCGCGCCCTGTTCCGGCGCACCCCGGTCTACCGGTAGTCAGCAACGGACGAATGTTTCGCCGCGGCCGACCTGCCTGCAGGTAGGGTCGCCGGGTGAAGACTTCCCTGCTTTCCCGCACAATCCTCGTGGCGGCGGTCGCCCTCGTGCCGGCCACCGCGCAGGCGAAGGCGGGAGGGGTCACGGTGACGGCGAAGCCAAAGGCTCCGCGGGCCTCGACGCTCGTCACATTCAAGGGCCGAGCCGGGACCAAGGCCGGCAAGCGGGTGATGGTGCAGCGCCGCTCCGGCCGTAAGTGGACGACGCTCGCCAAGGGCCGCACGGCCAAGCGCGGCGCCTACGCGCTGACGTGGATCGCGCCGTCCAAGAAGGCGAAGCTGAAGGTGCGCACGACGCTGGGCGGCAAGAAGTCCAAGCTCCGCTCGCTGACCATCAGGCCGCGGCCGAAGGGCGCCCCGAAGGTGCGCGTCTCCAAGAAGACGCGCATCATCGCCCCGTCCGCCGTTTCGTCGATCCCTGCCCCCGGCGAGCCCGGCAAGGTGACCTACGCGGGCGGCAACGACATCGCGAAGGGCGCGCTCGTCGTGGTCGGCAAGGGCCCGGACACGCCCGAGGGCTTCCTCGGCCGGGTCACCGACGTCGACCGCGCGGGGGGCGCGACCGTCGCCCAGACCGTGCCGGCGACGCTGATCGACGCGGTGCCGGAGGGCTCGACCGAGCTGCACGCCGAGAAGGTGACCACCCGCACCTACACGCGTGCGGCGAAGATCACCTGCGAGGGCAGCGCGGGCTTCTCGATCACGCCTGATGTGACGTTCACCGCCGGCCTGGACTTCGCCGGCGCCTGGGGCGGCGTCTTCGAGGGCCCCGTCAGCGCGAGCGTCACGGCGTCGGCGAGCTTCAACGCCTCCGTCGAGGCGGCGGTCGCCGCCTCCGGGTCATGCGCGCTGGCCAAGCGGTCGCTGCTGTCGGTCAAGGGCCCGAGCGTCACGGGTGCCGTCGGGCCCGTCCCGATCGTGCTGACGTCCAACCTGACCATCTACTTCGACGCCGACGCGGGCGTGGAGGGGAAGATCGCCACCAGCGCCGGCGCCGGCTTCGACGCGTCCGCGGGGATCGCCTGGACCAAGGCGGGCGGCTTCACCTCCACCCAGTCCTTCGACCCGCACTTCGACTTCTCCCCGCCGGAGCTGTCCGCGTCGGCCCACGTCGGTGCCCACCTCACGCCGACCGTCGACGTGCTGCTCTACGGCATCGGCGGCCCCCGCGTTGCGCTGCAGACCGGCATCGAGTTCGACGCCAGCACCACCATGGATCCCTGGTGGGAGCTGAAGGTGCCCGTCCGGTTGACGGGCAGCCTGGCGATCCCGGTGCTCGATCTCGAGAGCCCGCAGCTCGACATCTACTCCCGCGACTTCCCGATCGCCGACGCCGGTGGCGCCTTCGGCGCGCCGACGCCGCCGCCGCCGCCGCCCGTGCACAACGAGGCCTCCCCCCTGACCAGCCTGGCCGTCGGCTTCGGACAGTCGTGCGCCGTGCGCGGTGACAAGACCGTCGTCTGCTGGGGCAACGACGACTACAACGCGCTCGGCAACGGCGGCGGCAACACCGCCAGCGCGACGCCCGTGCCCGTCACCGGCATCACCGACGCCACCGCGGTCTTCGCCGGCTCGCACCACACCTGCGCGCTGCGGGCGGAGGGGAGCATCAAGTGCTGGGGCGACAACAGCGCCGGCCAGCTCGGCGACGGCACCAAGACCGCCCGCACCACGCCTGTCGACGTGAAGGGGATCACCAACGCCGTCGGGCTCTCGCTCGGCCTCGAATACAGCTGCGCGCTGCTCAACACCGGGCGTGTGAGCTGCTGGGGCGCCAACTACGCCCACCAGCTCGGCGACGGCACCACGACGCCGAGCACCTTCCCCATCCCGGTCAAGGACCTGCGCGACGTCAAGTCGATCGCGGGCGGTTACCGCCACAGCTGCGCGGTGCTGACCTCAGGCGCGGCCTCCTGCTGGGGCGACAACAGCAACGGCCAGCTCGGCAACGGGACGAAGAACGCCGCCCTTCAGCCGGTCGCCGTCAGCGGGCTCACGGACGCCACCCTGGTGGCCGCGGGCCTCGGACACTCCTGCGCGCTGCGCGCAGACGAGACGGTGTCCTGCTGGGGCACCAACGGCCAGAGCCAGATCGGCCCGGGAGCATTCACCCCCGAGTCCCTGACGCCCCGCACCGTGAACGGCGTCAACACGGTCACCGCGATCGGCCTGGGGGACACGAATTCGTGCGCCGTCGGCGCCGGTGGCGGCGTCACGTGCTGGGGCTCGAACGACTACGGGCAGATCGGCAACGGGATGACCGGCAAGACGTCGACGCCCGCCGCCGTCAGCGGCCTGGGTGACGCGAAGGGCGTCGACGGTGGCTCCGGCCACTTCTGCGCGCTGCGCGCCAACGGCGCCATCGCCTGCTGGGGTTACGGCCTCGAGGGCCAGCTGGGCAACGGCGAGAAGAAGAGCAGCTCCGTGCCCGTCGCCGTCAGCGGGTTCCCGGCGACCTAGCCGCCGCGGGCCCCCGGAAGTCCGGGGGCCCGGCGCCTAGCCGGTGTGCTTGATGGTGATGACGTCACCATCGTTCATCACGTAGTCGCGGCCCTCGAGCCGCAGCGTGCCCTTGTCGCGGGCGCCGGAGTAGCCGCCCGCCTCGACGAGGCGGTCCCAGGCGATGACCTCCGCGCGGACGAAGCCCTTCTGGATGTCCGAGTGGATCTCGCCGGCGGCGTGCCAGGCGGTGAGGCCGCGGCGCAGGTGCCAGGACTGCGCCGGCTTGGCCTCGCCGGCGGTGAAGAAGGCCATCAGGTCCAGCAGGTCGAAGGCGCCGCGGACGACGCGCTCGAGCCCGGACTCGCCCGAGGCCCATCTCCTCGCGCATGAGCATGGCCTCCTCGTCGTCGCCGAGCTCGGCGAGGTCGGCCTCGATGCGGCTCGAGATGGCGACGGCGGTGGCGCCGTGCGCCGCCGCGTGCTCGGCGACGGCGGCGGGGACGGCGTCCGTCCCCTCGTCGACGTTGGCCACGAAGAGGACCGGCTTGCCCGTCAGCGGGGACAGGTCGCGCAGCGCGTTCGGCGCGTCGGCGGGGACGGGCACCGTGCGCGCCGGCTTGCCGGACTGGAGCGCGGCGATGACCGCGGCGAGCCAGGCCTCCTCGGCCTTGGCGGTGCGGTCGCCACCACGCGCCTCGCGGACGACGCGCGCGTGGCGCCGCTCGGCGGTGTCGAGATCGGCGAAGATCAGCTCCGTCTCGATCGTCTCGATGTCCCGCAGGGGGTTGACGTCGCCCTCCGGGTGAAGCACGTTGTCGTCGCCGTGGGCGCGGACGACGTGGAGGATCGCGTCCGTCTCCCGGATGTTCGCCAGGAACTGGTTGCCGAGCCCCTCCCCCTCGTGGGCGCCGCGGACCAGGCCGGCGATGTCGTGGACCTGGATGGTGTCGTGGACGAGGTTCGAGGCGCCGACGGTGGCCGCGACCTGATCCAACCGCGTGTCGGCGACCGGCAGCACCGCGACGTTCGGCTCGATGGTGGTGAAGGGGTAGTTGGCCGCCTCCGCACCGCCCTTGGCCAGCGCGTTGAAGAGGGAGGACTTGCCCGCGTTGGGCATGCCGACGATGCCGACCTTCATGCCCGGCCGATCCTTCCGAGCAGCGTGCCGAGGGCGGCGCCGGCGAGGATGTCGCTCGGGTAGTGGACGCCGAGGAAGAGCCGGGACAGCGCCATCGGCACCGCCACCGCGTACAGCGGCCCGGTGGGCAGCAGCGCCGAGTAGGCCTGGGCGGCCGCGAACGACGAGGAGGAATGCGACGACGGGAAGGAGAGGCCGGTGGGCGTGGCCATCAGCTTCGGCAGGTCGGGCACCGCGGGTCGCGGGCGGCCGATGGCGGCCTTGATGGACGACGACGTGAGGTAGGCGAGCCCGACGGTGACCGTGCCGTAGCGCCAGCGCGCGCGGCGGCGGCGGTCGACGGCGAACCCGGCCGCGCCGATGCCGAACCAGAGCATCCCGTGCTCCCCCGTCGCGGAGAAGCGGCGGACGGCGGCGACCCGCCGCTCGTCGCGGGCCAGGGAACGGAACGCGCGGTAGACCGACAGGTCGAGGGCGTTGAGCCACGCGCGGAGACCGCCGTGGCGTCCGGCCTCCTGCAGTGGCTCTACGACGGGCTGCTCAGAATCCAATGCGCTGCTCGTCGGACTCGACGCGCAGGTAGATGACCTGGCCGAGGTTGACGAGCACGGGGCCGTCGGCCGTCTCGATCTCGCGGAAGATCGTCTCGTTGTTGGTCAGCGCCTGCTGGAGCTCGGCGAGCGGGCCCTCGTTGATGCGCAGGGACAGGGCACCGCCGGCGTGGAAGCCGAGGGCGATGCGCTTGGGACGGTCAGAAGACATGTCAGTGATCCTCGGCGGGTTGGACGATCTCGGTGAGGACCCCGCCGGTGGAGGCGGGGTGCAGGAAGGCGACGCTCGAGCCGCGGATGCCGATGCGGGGCGTCTCGTCGATCAGGCGCAGGCCGGCCTCGCGCAGCGCGGACAGCGTGGCCTCGATGTCGGTCACCTGGTAGGCGACGTGGTGCAGGCCCGGGCCCTTCTTGGCCAGGAACTTGCCGACGGGGGTGTCGTCGCCCAGCGGCGACAGCAGCTCCACGTGGTTCTCGCCCACGTCGAGCAGGACGGCCTCCACACCCTGCTCCTCCACGGTCTCCCGGTGGACGAGCGTCATGGCGTACGAGGTCTCGTAGAGGGCGATGGCGGCGTCGAGATCGGACACCGCGATGCCGACGTGGTCGATGCGGCCGAACATGAGGCTGCGAGTCTACGGCCGTGCGCATTCACCTTCACTGCAATCCCGCCTCGGGCGGCTCGACGGACAGCGGGGAGATCACGGCGCTGCTCGAGCGCCACGGAGCGACGATGGTGGAGGCCGACGAGGCGGAGCGCATCGTGGTCTCGGGCGGCGACGGCACGATCGCGCAGGGCGCCGAGCTGGCGACGGACCGCGGCGTCCCCCTCGCCGTCATCCCCACGGGGACGGCCAACGACTTCGCCCGCACGACGGGGCTGCCGCAGGACGAGGAGGCCGCCGCCGAGCTGGCCGTGACCGGCGCCCCCGGCCCGGCGCGCGAGCTCGCGTTCATGGACGGCCGCGCCTTCGTCAACGTCGCCGCGGCCGGCCTGGCGCCCGCCGCCGCCCGCCGGGCCGCGCCGCTCAAGCGCCTGCTCGGGCCGCTTGCCTACGCCGCCGGCGCGCTCGTCGCGGGCGCGGTCGACCAGCCGGTCCACTGCCGGGCCGGCGACGCCTTCGTCGGCGACGCGTGGCAGGTCATCGTCGCCGCGTCGGGGGCGTTCGGGGGCGGCGCCGAGATCGACGCCGCCGACCCCGAGGACGGGCGCCTGGACCTGCTCGTCGTCCCGGCCGGGCCGCGGCTGGCCCTGGCCGTGCGCGCGCTGCGGATGCGGCGCGGGGACCTGGCCGACGACCCGCAGGTGCTGCACCGCCGGGTCGCCGACCTCGTGCTGGAGGTCCCCGCCGGGACCCCGTTCAACGTCGACGGCGAGCTCGTCGAGGCCGGGCCGGAGGTGCGATTTTCGGTCAGGCAAGCCGCGTATCGGCTCGTGCGCGCGTGAGCGACGGTTAAATCGCAACCCCTGAACGGGCACACCCCAACGGGAGTGGAGCAAGCGGAGCGCCTCAGGGCGGCACTGGATGCCGCCGGTGACGCGGTGCTCGTCGTCGACGAGAGCGGCCGCGTCGCTGAATGCAATCTCGCCGCCGCCCGCCTGAACGGCTACGACCGCGACGCCGTCCTCGGCCGCCCGCTGCTGGAGATCGCCGCGGAGAACCGCGCGGCGGCGCCGGAGCTCGCCGCCATCCGCGCGGCCATCGCCGGTGAGGACGTCGAGTACACGGCCGAGCGCCGTACCCGACGCGGCCAGGTCGTCGCCATCCCCGTCACCGCCTGTCAGCTCGCGGGCGGGGGCGTCGCCTTCGTCACCAAGGGGCTCGAGGCGCACCGCGAGGAGCGCTTCCGCGCGATTCGCGCCCGCGTGCTGGCCAGTGCGGCAGAGACCCTGGCGACGCCGAAGAGCCTCGACGAGACGCTGGCCGCGCTGGCACACGTGGTCGTCCCCGAATCCGCCGACGGGATGTTGGTCGCCCTCGCGGGCCCGGACGGCGCGCTCGAGGTGGCGGCCATCGAGGCCACCGACACGGCCCTCGAAGGGCCGGCGGTCGGCATGATGCCGGGCAGCGTCGGCGACGCCGTGCCGGGCAGCCTGCTGGAGAGCGTCGCCAAGGGCGGGCAGCCGGTGCTGGTGCGGGAGGCCGACGACCCGGCGCTGCCGGTGCCGACACGGGAGAAGCTGGCCGAGCTCGGACGTCGGCTCGCTGATCCTCGCCCCCCTGTCCGCCCACGGCGAGCTCGTCGGCGTCCTCGTCCTCTCGACGGAGGCCGGGGGGCGCCGGTTCGACGAGCGCGACGTCGCCCTCTTCACCGAGATGGGCGACCGCGCCGCTCAGGCGATCCTCGCGGCCCGCCTCGAAGAGGCGCGCCGGCGGGCCGAGTCGCGCTTTCGGGGCGCGTTCGACAACGCTCCCATCGGTGTGAGCATCAGCCAGGTCGGACCGGATGGCATCGCCCGTTACGTCGAGGTCAACGCCGCGCAGGCCGCCATCTGTGGCTATCCGATGGAGGAGCTGCTGCAGAGGCCGTTCTCGGACTTCACCCATCCGGACGACCGCCACGCCGAGGCCGAGCGGATGCTCGCGCTCTACCAGGGGAGCGCGACCGAGATCGGCGGCGAGAAGCGGATCGTGCGGCCCGACGGGGAGATCCGCTGGGTGCAGGTCCGAGGCGCGCCCCTGGGGGACGGCGTCTACGTGGGGCAGATGCTGGACATCACGGAGCGCAAGCGCTTCGAGACCGAGCTCGAGCACATGGCCACCCACGACGCGCTGACGGGCGTCATGAACCGCAGGAGCTTCGAGGCGGCGCTCGAGACCGCGCTGGCGGGCGTGCGCCGCCACGGCGACCAGGCCGCGATCGTCACGCTCGACGTCGACAACTTCAAGCACGTCAACGACACCTACGGCCACGCCGCCGGCGACGAGGTGCTGCGCTCAGCCGCGCACGCGCTCCAGCAGCGACTCCGGGTGACCGACCAGATCGGGAGGCTGGGCGGGGACGAGTTCGGCGCCATCCTCAACCGCACGGACGCCCGCGCGGCCCGCGGGGTGGCGGAGGACCTGCTGGAGGCGCTGCGCGACCTGCGCGTGCCCGTGGGCGACCGCTCGGTGCGCCTCACCGTGTCCGCCGGCCTGCGCACCCTCGCGCGGGAACGAGCCATTGGACGCGGGCGCGCTGCTCTCGGAGGCCGACATGGCGATGTACGACGCGAAGGAGCGCGGCCGCGACCGTCTGATCGTCGTGCATCCCGGGGACCTCCAGCCGGCCCGCTTCCGCGCGCGCATCCGCTGGTCGGAGCGCATCCGCGACGCGCTCGAGGAGGGCGGTAAGACGCGCTTCGTGCTCTACGAGCAGCCGATCCTCCGCCTCGCCGACGGGGTCGTCGACCGGTCGGAGCTGCTGATCCGCCTGGTGGAGGCCAACGGCGAGGTGATCGCTCCGGCGGCGTTCCTCGGCGTCGCGGAGCGCTTCGGGCAGATCCAGGCCATCGACCGCTGGGTCGTGCGCCGCGCCATCGAGCTGCTGGGCGCCCGCCAGGCGGCCGGCGACACGCGGAGCGTCGAGGTCAACCTCTCCGGCGAGTCGATCTCGGACCCCAGCGTCATCGACTTCATCGTCGCGGAGGTCCAGCGCGCGCCGATCGATCCGTCCGCGCTGATCTTCGAGGTCACGGAGACCTCGACGATCGGCAACCTCGCCCAGGCCCGCGACCTCGCGGAGCGGCTGATCGGCGCTCGGCTGCGGCTTCGCCCTCGACGACTTCGGGGCCGGCTTCGGGTCCTTCGCCTACCTCAAGCACCTGCCGCTCGGCATCATCAAGATCGACGGCCAGTTCGTGCGCGGGATGCGCGAGAGCCACGCCGATCAGGTCACCGTCCGGGCGATCGTGGACGTGGCCCGCGGCCTCGGGCAAGCAGACGGTGGCGGAGTTCGTGGAGGACGCGGGAGACGCTGGAGCTGCTGCGCGAGCTGGGCGTGGACCACGCCCAGGGCTACTTCATCGGCCGCCCTGAACCGGCTGCGTCGCCAGCGCCACACCGTCCCGGCCCCGCCGGCGCACCTCGCTGACGGCCGCGTCGGCGCGCTCGAGGAGCTCCGCGTCCGACTCGGACTGGTCGGCGACCGCGACGCCGATCGAGAGCGTCACCCCGAGCTGCTCGCGGGCCTTGGCCTGCAGCTGCCAGGCGACCTCCTGGGCCGCGCCCCGATCGGACGTGTCGACCAGGAGGGCGAACTCGTCGCCGCGCAGCCGGTAGGCGCTCGCGGGCGGCTGGGCCGTCTTCCCGAGCTCGGCGAGGAGCGCGGCCATCCCGCGCAGGACCTCGTCGCTGGCGGAGTCCAGCTCGGCGAGGACGACGGCCGTCTTCTGGCCTGCCGCCACGGCGGCCTTGCGGCGCTTGGCGAGCTTGGCCTGGAAGGCCTGCTCGTGGCCGAGGCCGGTGAGCGGGTCGCGCGCGGCGCGGTCGCGCAGCTCGGCGACGGCGGCGAGGCCGCGCAGCTGCGCGGCGGCCTGCACGCCGAGGAGCTCGATGAGCTCCGTGCGCTCCGTGTCCGGCGCCGAGCGTCGAGCGGTCCGCGAGGGCGAGGAAGCCGAGGCGCGCGCGGCCGACGGCGAGCGGGACGACGAGCAGCGCGCCGGCGCCGGACTGGCGCAGCGACTCGGCGACCGCGTCCCCCTTGCCGGTGGCGTCGGCCATGGAGAGCATCGACGTGCCGGGCTCGACCCAGCGCGCCATCGCGGCGAGCTCGCCGCTGCTGAGGGTGGTGAAGGCGTCGGCGAGCGGGCCGGCGGCGTGCTGGGCGTGGACGTGGCCGACGGCGTCGCGCAGCGCGACGCATCGACCGACTCGAAGCCGGAGACCTGCATGGCCGCGGCGGCGACCTCGCGCATGACCGCGTCGGCGTCCTCCATGCCGGCGGTGCGGGCGGCGGCGCGGGCCAGGTGCTGGCCGGGCGTCGCGGCGTCGAGGCGGCCGAGCTCGGCGAGCCGGCGGCCGAGCAGCTCGGCGCAGCGGTCGGCGTGCCGGGCGGCGTCGGCGGCGATCGGGGAGGGGGACTCGACGCAGAGGACGCCCACCACGCGCGGCCCGACCTTGATCGGCACGCAGCGCGCGGTCTTCACGGTGGTGACGGAGCGCAGGAAGCCCTCGGAGGTCGCCACGTCGGCCTCGTCGACGACATCGCCGGTCCGGTAGCAGCGGCCGACGAGGCCGGCCTCGGAGGACATGCCGTCGTAGAGCGCGTAGTAGCCGCGGGAGGCGAGGCAGCGCAGCCGCTCGCCCTGCTGCAGGTAGACGGAGGGCAGCACGTCGAGCTTGTCGAGGTGGTCGGCGACGACGGCGCAGGCGGCGGCGGGGTCGCCGGCGAGGGCCATCGCGGCCTCGAGCTCGGACATCCGGCGGATCGGCGGAGTTGGTCAGCGACGGGCCCGTCGGCTTGTGCTCGATGACGGGGACGGCGGGCCAGGGCGGACCGGGACGGCCGAAGAGCCAGCCCTGCGCGTAGTCGATCTGGCACTCGCGCAGCACCGCGAGCTCCTCCTGGCGCTCCACGCCCTCCGCGACGATCACCGCGCCGACCTCGCGCGCGAAGGCCCCCAGCGCGCGCAGCAGGGCCTGGCGGTTGGCGTCCTTGTCGATGTCGGCGACGAGGCCGCGGGTGAGCTTGAGGAAGTCCGGGCGCAGCTCGACGACGTGCTCGAGCGACGCGTAGCCCGCGCCCGTGTCGTCGATGGCGATCTGGGCGCCGCGGGCGATCCACGGCGACAGCTGCTCGCGCAACTCGCGCGTAGTCGGCGATGTCCGTCTGCTCGGTGATCTCGATGACCAGGCGGCTCGGCAGCTGGTCGGCGAGCATGAACAGGCCGGGGTGGCGCAGCGCGCCGGGCGAGATGTTGACGAACAGCAGGCGGCCCGCCGGCGGTGAGCCCGCGGCGGCCATCGCCGCCCAGCAGGCGACCTCGAGGTCCTCGCGCAGGCCGATCTCCGCCGCCGCCGCCAGCGTGACGTCCGGCGGCATGTTGCTCAGGCCGTCCGCGTACGGGAAGCGGGCGAGGCCCTCGTAGCCGATCGGCTCGAGGTCGGTCGTGCGCACGATCGGCTGGTAGACGGGCTGGATCGCGCCCGGCTCCAGCAGGCGTTGCAGGTGCGCGAGCCGCCGCAGCGTTGCGGCGGGAGCGCTCCGTATGGACGAGACCATCCCCACGGAGCGCTCATCGGCCCATTGCGTCCGGACCTTGACGAAACGCGCGCGTTCCGCCGCCGGAACGGACGCTTATTCGGCTGCGACGACGCGCAGGTCGCCGGCCCCGGCGGGCAGCGACGGGCGGTCGACGTCGGCCATGATGCGATCGATCTCCGGCCGCTCGAGGACCTCGTTGCGCAGGAGCGCGAACGCGAGGGCGTCGAGCTTGTCGCGGCGGCCGCGGACGATCTTCAGCGCCTCGCGCATCGCCTGGTCGGCGAGGTGCTGCTGCTCCTCGTCGCGCAGGTGCCGGGTGCGGTCGGAGACGGCGCCGCCCTCCGCGCTCACCTGCAGGGAGGTCAGCGACGTGCCCATCGCGTAGTCGTGGACCATGGAGCGCGAGACGTCGGCGACCCGCTTGAGGTCGTCGGAGGCGCCGGTGGTGACCGCGCCGAAGACGGTCTCCTCCGCCGCACGGCCGCCGAGCAGCACGACCATGTGGTTGATGAGCTCCTCGCGCGTCTTGAGGTAGCGGTCCTCCTCCGGGCAGGTTCAGCGTGTAGCCGAGCGCCTTGCCGCGGGGGACGATGGAGATCTTGTGGACCTTGTTGACGCCGGGGAGCATCTCGGCGCACAGCGCGTGGCCGGCCTCGTGGAAGGCGACGACGCGCCGCTCGTGGTCGGTCAGGGTGCGGCGCGACTGCATGCCGGCGACGACCCGCTCGAGGGCGTCGTCGAAGTCCTTCTGCTCGATCTGCGTGCGGAAGGAGCGCGCGGCGAAGATGGCCGCCTCGTTGCAGACGTTGGCGAGGTCGGCACCGGCCAGGCCGGCGGTCTGGCGGGCGATCATGTTGAGGTCGACGTCCTCGCCGAGCGGCTTGTTGCGGCAGTGGACGTGCAGGATCTCCTCGCGGCCGGCGACGCCGGGGGGCGAGACGAAGATCTGGCGGTCGAAGCGGCCCGGGGCGCAGCAGCGCCGTGTCGAGCGTGTCGAGCAGGTTGGACGCGGCGATGACGACGACGTTGTCCGTCGTGCCCATGCCGTCCATCTCGACCAGCAGCTGGTTGAGGGTCTGCTCGCGCTCCGAGTTGTTGTCCGAGCCGCGCGACTTGCCGACGGCGTCGATCTCGTCGATGAAGATGATGCTCGGGGCGCCCTTGCGGGCCTCGGCGAACAGGCGGCGGATGCGGGCCGCGCCGAGGCCGGCGAACATCTCCACGAAGCTCGCCGCGGACTGCGCGAAGAACTCGGCGCCCGCCTCACGCGCGACGGCCTTGGCCAGCAGCGTCTTGCCGGTGCCGGGCGGGCCGTGGAGGATGATGCCCGAGGGGACCTTCGCGCCGAGCGTCGGCGAAGCGCTTGGGGTCCTTGAGGAACTCCACGACCTCCTGCAGCTCGGCCTTCGCCTCGTCGGCGCCGGCGACGTCGTCCCAGCCGATCGCGCCCTTCGCGTCGGGCTTGATCTCCTGCGGCTTCGTCTTGGGCATCAGCTTCATCGTCCGCCAGAGGAAGAAGACGAGCAGGCCCATGAACAGGATGGGCGCCCAGGTCAGGATCAGGTCCTGGAGGTTGTCCCAGTCGTACCAATGGGGCAGGTCGATCTTCGGGCTGTGGCGTGGTGGGTTGCATCCGTGCGTCCGATGTCCGAGCTTTGGAGTCTGACTACATCATGTCGAGTACCCACCGCGGCAAGGGCTTTCAGGCCCCTTTACGCGGTTTGGGGTGGCGACCCCATCAGCGTTCTCGCGCCCGGAGGATCTCCTCCAGGGCGGCGCGGCCGACCTCCAGTGGCGCTCGTCGGGCTCACGGGTGCCGATGGCACGCTGGATCGCGAAGCCCGGCGTGCGGAACGCCTTCGTGTAGGCGCTGCCCTCATGGCGCTCCGCGAGGGCGAAGGCCTCGACCGCGACGGCGGTGGACGCGAGGGCGACGGCGCTGCCGGCGAGCGCGCTGGGGCGCTCCAGCAGGCGCTTGAGCAGCAGGGTGCCCGCGAGGTTCGCCGCCATCATCGGCGCGACGAGGTGCGAGCCGCAGCGCTCGTGCTCCTTGTCCGGGACGGCGGCGTCCTCGTCCTGCTCATAGGCGGAGATCGACTTGTGCTCGACGCCGTGGTACTGGGCGACCTCCCCGGCGCGGAGGGTGAAGAGCGCGGGGGTGATGCCGAGCAGCGCGGCGCCGATCTCGCCCCGGGTGCCGCGGCGGCGCAGGGCGTTGGCGCCGAGGGTGGCGCCGGCGCTGACGGCGAGCACGGAGCCGTGCTGGAAGGGCAGCTTCGCCTCCGGCAGCCCGCGCTTGACGAGCGGGATGACGGCCATCGCCTCCGCGAGGCGGGCGACGCCGCGCAGGCCGGGGATGCCGTCGGCGGCGCGCAGCCGCGGCTTGCGGCCGGAGGCGGCCTTGATCGTCCCGTCCTTGGCTGCGGACGGCGGCGGCCCAGTGCGTGGGGCCGTGCACGAGCAGCCCGTTGCCGAGCGCCATGCCGCCGAGCCGGAGCTTGTCCTTTGGCGTGGTCATCTCAAGAGCACCTTCGGGAGCTGGGCGTAGAAGCCGGCGGCGACGCCGAGATCGCGGACGTCGATGCGCTCGTCGGCGCCGTGGATGAGCGGCCAGCCCTCGTAGAGCGTCTGGTGGCGCTGGGGGAAGAAGCCGTAGGCCACGATGTCGGGGAACGCCGCGCGCCAGTGGCGGCTGTCGGTGAAGGCGGGCAGCACGGTGGGGACGGCCTCGGCGCCGGGGTCGCTCTCCCCCACCCAGTCGCGGATGGCGTCCATCAGCGTCGACTCGACCGGCGAGCGGTTGCCGACCATCTGCTGGATCCAGGTGAGCTCGACGCCGTCGAGCAGCGGCTCCAGGCGCGCCTGGACCGCCTCGGTGTCCATGCCCGCGGGGGCGCGGCAGTCGACGCGCAGCTCCGCGCTGTTGGGGACGACGTTGATCTTGCCGGAGGCGCTGATCATCGTCGGGGCGACGGTGAGGCCGAGGTTGGCGCGGACGATGGCGGCGATGCGCGGCTCCGTCTCCGTGATCGCCGCGATGGCGGCGGCGGGATCGCCCGGGTCCTGCCCGAGGCCCTGCAGCAGCCCGCGGGTCTCGTCGGTGAGATCGAAGGGGAGGTCGGCGGCGGCGAGGCGCTCGAGCACGGGGACGAGCTTGAGGAGCGCGTTGTCGGCCATCGCCGGGACCGACGCGTGGCCCGCGCGGCCGTGCGCGGTGAGGGCGAAGCGGAACGTCCCCTTCTCGGCGCAGCAGACCCCGTAGAGGCGGCGGTCGCCGAAGGGCATGACCATGCCGGCGCCCTCGTTGAGCAGGTAGTCGCAACGCGCGAGGTCGGGCCGGTGCTGCGTGAGCCACTGGGCGCCGAGGGCGCCGCCCGTCTCCTCGTCGGCGACGGCGAAGACCTTCAGGGCGCCGCGCTCGGGGCGGTAGCCGTTGCGGGCGAGGTGCGCCGCCGCCACGGCCTCCGCGGCGACCTGGGACTTCATGTCGATCGCCCCGCGGCCCCAGACGAAGCCGTCGTGCAGCTCGCCGCTCCACGGGTCGCGGCTCCAGGCGTCGGGATCGGCCAGCACCGTGTCGGTGTGCCCGAGGTAGCCGAGCACGGGGCCGTGTCCGGATCGCCCAGTGTCGCGACCAGGTTGGGGCGCTCGGGCTCGGCGCCGTCGAGCTCCGTCTCCAGGCCCGCGTCGCTGAGGTAGCGGCCGAGCCACTCGGCGGCGGCGCGCTCGTTCCCGGGCGGGTTGACGGTGTTGAAGCGCAGGAGCTCCCCCAGGACCGCGGCCGTCTCCTCCTGAAGATCCACGGTCGTCACACTAGACCGCGGATGTCCGACCAGCTCTTCAACCTGCCCGAGCCCGACCGGGGCCCGCCGCCCGTCTCCGACGCCGCGCCGCTCGCCGCGCGGATGCGGCCGGAGTCGCTCGACGAGGTGGTCGGCCAGGAGCACCTGCTCGCACCCGGCAACGCGCTGCGCACCGCGATCGAGCAGGGGACGCCGCACTCCATGCTGCTCTTCGGCCCGCCCGGGACGGGGAAGACGACGATCGCCCGGCTCGTCGCGCTGAAGGCCGATCACGCCTTCGAGGAGCTCTCCGCGGTGCAGGCCGGGCGCGCCGAGGTGCGCGAGGTGATGGCCCGCGCGGCCGACCGGCGGCGGACGGAGGGCCGCGGCACCGTCTTCTTCCTCGACGAGATCCACCGCTTCAACAAGGCGCAGCAGGACGCGCTGCTGCCGGCGGTCGAGGACGGCACGGTCATCCTCATCGGGGCGACGACGGAGAACCCGTACTTCGAGGTCAACTCCGCGCTCATCTCCCGGGCGCGCATCTACGAGCTGCGAGCGCTCTCCGACGACGACGTCATCACCCTGCTGCGGCGCGCCGAGCCGGGCATCGCCGACGACGTCGCGCAGTTCCTCGCCGCGCGGTCCGGTGGCGACGCCCGCACGGCGCTCAACGCCCTCGAGGTCGCCAAGGAGACCCACGACCGGCTCGACGTCGCCGCCGCCGAGGACGCGCTGCAGCGCAAGGCGGTCCTCTACGACCGCGACGGGGACAAGCACTACGACTTCATCTCGGCCTGGATCAAGTCCACCCGCGGGTCGGACGTCGACGCGTCGCTGTACTACCTCGCGGTGATGCTCGAGGGCGGCGAGGACCCGCGCTTCATCGTCCGCCGCATGGTCATCCTCGCCTCGGAGGACATCGGGATGGCGGACCCCCGGGCGCTCGAGCAGGCGACCGCCGCGGCGTTCGCGGTCGAGCACGTCGGGATGCCCGAGGCGCACTACGCCCTCGCCCAGTGCGCGGTCTACCTCGCGCTCGCGCCGAAGTCCAACGCCGCCGGCGTCGCGCTGCACGCCGCGCGCGCCTACGTGCGCGAGCACGGTGCCGTCGACCCGCCGTCCCCCATGCGGACGGCCGCCTACCCCGCCGCGCGCAAGCTCGGCCGCGGCATCGGGTACGACCTCCCGCACAACCACCCGGGACACGTCAACACGCAAGATCACTTGCCGGAATCCGTCGGGGACGCCCGCTTCTACACGCCCGACGACGCCGAGAACGCCGCTCGGGAGCGGCACATGGCGGCGCGCAGGGCCCGCGGCCGCGGTGCGTGACGTGCCGCACAGTGGTTGCTTCTTCACACGCCACTGAGGCTTCTGGTGCGTAATGGGAACAGTGAGCGAACACGTGTTCACCCGATCCCACCCCCTTCCGTCCGGTCCGCGCGTGCGCCTGCGCCTCGCGCGGCCGAGCGACCGTGAGGCGGTCGTGGCCCTCCTGCACCGCCGCAACGCGGACGCGTACGAGTTCGGCGTCCGGCGGCTGCTGCGCTTCGATCCCGCGCAGCGTTCGGTCATCGCCGCCTTCGCGCTCATCGACGGCGTGGACACCCTGATCGGCATCGCCGCCATCGACCACCTCCCCGACGCGGAGGTCGACACCCTCGTCGCCGACGAGCGCTGGTGGGACGACGCCGCCGCGCTGCTCGTCACCGCCCTCACCACGCGCGCCCGCTCCCGCACCCGCCGCGCGGCCTGACGCGACAAAAGGGTCAGACCCTTTTGTCGCGTAGCGTTCGCGGCGTGACTGCCGCCGATCGTGCTCGCGGACCGCAGCCGCTGTGGGCGTCCGTGCCCGCCGGCGGCGCGGGCGCGGTACCTGCGCCGGGCCGCGCAGGCGGTGCTGGACGAGGTGGACAGCCTCGCCGACGCCCTGGCCGCGGAGGCGCGGGTGCCGCGGACGGAGGCGATGGTGGCCGAGCTGCTGCCGAGCGTCGCCGGGCTGCACGAGCTGGCCGACGCCGGCCCGAAGGCGCTCCGCGACCAGCGGCTCGGACGCGGTCCGCTGCGCCGCTCCGTGCTCTTCCAGGCGCCCGTCGGCGTCGTCGGCGTGCGCGGCGGCGACGGCTCGCCGTGGGCGGAGCCCGTGCTGGAGGCGGCCGCGGCGCTGCTGGCGGGCAACGGGGTCGTGCTGGCGGGCGAGCATCCCGCGCTGGCGCGGCGCTTCGTCGCCGCGCTGGGGCGCGCCGGCCTGCCGGAGGAGCTCGTGTGCGTCGACGAGGACCTCACCGGCTGCGACCGCGTCGTCGAGAGCGGGATGGTCGGGCCGCAGGCCGCGATGCTGGTGCTCGACGGCGCGCCGCTGGACCGCGTCGTCGCCGGTGCGCTGCAGGCCGCCTTCGCCCGCGGCGGGCACGGCGTCGCCTCCGTCGGACGCATCGTCACCCTGCCGGGCACCATCGAGCCACTGGTGCAGGGGGTGCAGGCCGGCGCGCGCGCCATCGTCGTCGGCGATCCGCGCGACCCCGCTACGGAGCTGTCGGCGCCGGCCGCGCCGCGGGTCGTCCGCGGCGAGCCCGAAGGGGCGGGGCCGGTGCTCGGCGTCGTCGAGGCGCCGGACGCCGAGGCCGCCATCGCGCTGTGCGCGGGCGCGCCCGCCGTCAGCGTCTGGGGGCCGGACCCGGCGGCGGCGGAGCGCGTCGCCCGCGTGCTCGACGTCGAGCTGACCTGGGTCAACGAGCACGGCGACGCCTCCGTCGCCGCGCCGGTGCGCATCGCGCGCCACACCCGCGTCCGCCAACTCGCGTCGCGGTCCGTGCGGCTGCGCTACGCCCGCTGGCTCCCCCACGACCCGACGCTGGTGCGCGCCGCCGACACCGCCACGCGCGTCCTCTACGGCCGCGAGTCCGAGCGCCTGGCGACCATCCGCACCGGCGGCCCGGCCTTCGTCCGCGCCGCCGCCCGCATGGTCCGCGAGCAGCGCCGGACGTAAGCAGCGCGCGTCCTCGCGGTTGAGGGGACATGACCTTCCGCCGCGCACTCCTCCTCGCGCTCTTCCTCCTGGCGCTCGCCGCGCCCGCCCAGGCGAGCATCGTCTACGACTGCCAGAAGGGGAACCTCTGCCTGGCCGACGACGACGGCTCCGACCCCGTCGCCATCACCAAGGACACCGTCGGCTACTTCCACCCGTCGCTGTCGGCGGACGGCAGGACGCTGGCGACCTCCTCCAACCAGGGCACCGTCATCTACGACATGGTCACCCGCGAGCGCACCGTCCTCGGCGGCGACTTCGCCTTCGACCTCGCGCTCTCCCCGGACGGCAAGGTCGTCGCCGACAACGCCGGCATGTGCGACTGCGCCCTCCACGCGATCGTGTGCGTGTCCCCCATCGCCAACTACGCCCAGCGACTGTGCGACAAGCAGCAGCAGGCCGCCACCAACGGGCACGACTACGGCCCGGACGGGCGCCTCTACACCGCTCAGTCGTTCAACGGAGGCAGCACCATCTGCCGCCGCGCGGTCGCCTCGGCCACCTGCGAGGCGACGGTGGTCACCGACCCCGCGCACTACCTCACCGACCTCGCCGTCTCCCCGGACGGCAAGCGGGTCGTCGCGTCCTCCGGGCTCCAGAACGGCAGCAACGGCCCCATCTTCGTCTACGACCTCACGACGGGGAAGCAGATCAAGCAGCTGACCACGGGTGCGGGCGACGACGATCCGGTCTGGACCCGCAACGGCAAGTCGATCCTCTTCGCCCGCCGCAGCAGCGGCAAGAGCGACATCTACACGATCGCCGCCGACGGCAAGGCGGGCTCGGAGGAGCTGCTCATCCCCCAGGGCTCGGAGCCGGTGACCGGCCCGACCGTCAAGCCCGGGAACCCCGGCCTCTCCGGCTTCAATGCCTCGGCGGACGGCAAGGGCGTGAAGGGCAAGGTCCTGATCCCGCTCAGCGGCTCGGAGCTGAAGGTGACCCTCAAGGGCGGCCTCGGCAAGCTCGTGAAGGACGACTTGCCCGCCGGCAAGCGCTCCTTCTCCGTCTCACTGAACAAGAAGGGCCGCAAGAAGCTCAAGGCCAAGGGCACGCTGAAGGTGACGCTCACCGTCGAGGTCACCCCGCCCAACGGTGGCCTCGCCGGCAGCGAGACGAAGACGCTGACCCTGAAGGACTAGGCGGCGGCGCGGACCGACGGCGCGATCCGGAGCTTCTCGGGCAGCACCGGGATCACGAAGCGCTTGAGGTACTCCGCGTTGGCGCGCAACGCCACGCCGCGGACCGGGTCCCAGCGGAAGCCGTACATGCGACGGATGTCCGCCGGGAGCAGGCCGATGGTGATCTGGTTGGCGAACTCGAGCAGCGGGCGCAGGTGCAACGGGACGGGCGGGCGCATGACGATCTGCACGCCCAGCTCCCGCGCCTTGTCGCCCACGTCGAGGTCGCCGGAGGCGAGCATGGACGCCATGTACTCCTCGAAGGCGTCGATGTCCTCCGGCGTGTCCTCGTAGGGCAGCCCGAAGAGCTTGCTCATCAGCCGGAAGTCCTGCCAGTAGCGCTCCTGCTCGTCACGCGACAAGGGCCGGACGTAGCGCTGGTAGACGAGCAGGTTGGAGTCCACCAGCGTGGCGATGATCCACAGCAGCAGCTCGGGGTCGTCGGCGCGCCACGGCGTCCCGGCGGGGAAGCGGCCGGCCGGCTCCTTGAGCGCGCCGCGGACCTTGGCGTGGATGCGGCGGACGGGCGCCGTGGCGCGGTCGGCCTCCGCCTTGGTCCCGAAGGCGATGGCGGTGAGCACGCGGGCGGTGCGCTCGAGCCGGGGGTAGGGCTCGGCGAGCATGGTCGTCGCCTCGAAGAAGCCCGCGAAGGCGACAGGATGCGCGGCCTGCATCAGCAGCGAGCGCATGCCGGCGATGCCGACCACCGTCTCGCGGTTGATCCGCCGCATCATGGAGTCGTCGGTGAAGTAACCGGAAGCTGGCACTGATCCTTCTACGGACCGAGAGTACGCTGGAGTTCATGCCAGCTCAGGCTTATGCCGGGAAGGAATGCGTCTGTCAGTTCCGGCGCGGGATCTGTGACCAGACCTGCGTGCGCGACATGCTCGACACGCCGTTCTACATCGCCTGCCTGCGCCTGACCGGCCGCCGCTGCGTCGTGGTCGGCGGCGGCGACATCGGCCTGGAGAAGGTCGAGGGGCTGCTCGCCTGCAACGGCCGCGTCGTCCTCATCGCGCCGGACGCCATCCAGCCGCTGCAGGACCTCGCGGCGGAGGGGTCGATCGAGTGGATCCAGCGCGAGTACGAGACGGACGACATCGAGGCGACGTTCATCGTCATCGCCGCCACGAACGACACGGACGTGAACATCCGCGTCTACAACGACGCTGAGCGCCGGGCGATGCTCGTCAACGTCGTCGACGTCCCGCCGCTGTGCAACTTCATCCTGCCGGCCATCGTCCGCACCGGGCCGCTGGCCATCGCCATCTCGACGGCCGGCGCGTCGCCCGCGCTGGCCAAGCGCATCAAGCGCGAGATCGCCGCCGAGTACGGGCCCGAGCACGCCCGCCTGGCCGAGATCCTCAACGACGCGCGCGGCTGGGCGAAGGGCACGCTGCCGACCTACCAGGACCGCAAGGCGTTCTTCGAGGGGATCGTCAATGGCGACCCGGACCCGATCCGCTGCTGCGCGCCGGGCGACGAGGCCGGCGTGCAGGCGCTGATCGACGCCGCCCGCGTCGGCCGCGGTCCCCGCGTAGCCTTCGGGCGGCCGTGCGCGCCGCGATCCTGACCATCTCGACGTCCGTGTCCGCCCGCCGGGCGGAGGACCGCAGCGGGCCGACGCTCGCCGGACTCGCCGAGCAGGCCGGCTGCGAGGTCGCGGCGATGGAGGTCATCCCGGACGACTTCAGCCTCATCGAGGACCGCCTGCACCACTACGTCGACCTCGGCGTCGACTTCATCTTCACCACGGGCGGCACGGGCTTCACGCCCGACGACATCACCCCGGAGGCGACCCGCGCGGTCGTCCAGCGCGTCGCGCCCGGGATCGTCGAGGCGATGCGCGCCGCATCGATGAGGCACACGCCGATGGCCGTGCTCAGCCGCGCCGTGGCAGGCATCAGCGGCGCGACGCTGATCGTCAACTTCCCGGGGTCCCCGAAGGCGGTCGAGGAGTGCTTCGGGGTGCTCGAGCCGGTGCTCGCCCACGCCGTGCGCACCATGCGCGGTGACTCCCGCCATTGAGGTCCAAGGCGCCGGTCGCGCCTACGGCGACCGCGTCGTCTTCCGCGACCTCTCCTTCACCGTGCAGGAGGGGACGACGCTGGCCGTCCTCGGCGCCAACGGGGCGGGCAAGACGACGCTGCTGCGGATGCTGGCCACGCTGCTGCGCCCGCATGCCGGGACGGTGCGCGTGTTCGGCGAGGAGGTGCCGCGGCGGGGCGACCTCGTTCGCGGCCGCATCGGGCTGCTCGCCCACGAGCCGCTGCTCTACCGCGACCTGACCGCGAAGGAGAACCTGACCTTCCACGCGCGGCTGCACGGCGTGGCGCGCACGCGCATCGACGAGCTGCTGGAGCGGGTCGGGATGACGTTGCGGGCCGACGAGCCGCTGCGCCTGTTGTCCCGCGGCATGGTCCAGCGCATCGCCATCTGCCGCGCCGTGCTGCACGAGCCGGAGCTGCTGCTGCTCGACGAGCCCTACGCGAACCTCGACACGCAGTCGGAGGCGATGGCGCGCGAGGTCCTCTCCGCGCCGACCCGCGTGCTCGTCTCCCATGACGTCGACGCCGCGGTGGCCGAGGCCGACGAGGTGCTGAGGCTGTCGTGAGGCGCACCGTGAGCGCCTTGATCCGCAAGGACCTGCAGGCCGAGCTGCGGTCCTTCGAGGCCGTCCCGGCGATGCTCATGTTCGTCGTCTCGGCGTTCGTGCTCTTCCACTTCGGCCTCAACCGCGACTCGCTCGGCGGCGACCTCGCGTCGGGTGTGCTGTGGGTCACGCTGCTGCTGACGGCGGTGCTGGGGATGAACCGGCTGTTCGTCACGGAGCGCGAGCAGGGCGGCTTCGACGCGTTCCTGCTCGCCCCCGTCGACCGCACGGCCATGTTCGTGGCGAAGGCGCTGCTGCTGTTCGGCTTCCTCGTCGTCGTCGAGATCGTGGCCCTGGCGGCCTTCGCGATCCTCGTCCTGGGGCCGGGCATCGGGCAGGCGCTCCCGGAGCTGCCGCTCGTCCTGCTGCTCGCCGACGCCGGCCTCGCGGTCATCGGGACGCTGGTGGGCGCGCTGGCGGTCCAGACCCGGGCGCGCGACCTGCTCGTCCCCCTGCTCGCGCTGCCCCTCAGCCTCCCCGTTCTCATCGCCGGGGCGAACGCCACTGCGCCGCTCTTGCTCCGCGGCGGCGCAGAGCCGCTCGACGGGCACTGGCTGGTGATCCTCAGTCTCTACGATGTGGTGTTCGGACTCCTCGCTTACGGTGTCTTCGAGTACCTCCTGGAGGACTAACCAGTGTTCGGTCGCGGCCTGAAGTTCTATGCAGTTGCCTCAGCGGTGCTCACCATCACGGCGTTCACGCTGGTGTTCTTCTACGCGCCGCTGGACGCGGACCAGGGCTTCATCCAGAAGATCTTCTACCTCCACGTCCCGATCGCGATCATCGCGCTGAGCGGCTTCGTGGTCGGCGGCTTCTACGGCATCCAGCACCTGCGCACGGGCAAGCGCGAGCACGACCTGCGTTCCTACGTGGCCATCCACATGGCGCTCATCTTCGGCGTCGGCGCCCTGATCACCGGGTCGATCTGGGCCAAGGCGTCCTGGGGCCACTGGTGGCTGTGGGACGAGCCGACGCTCGTGTCCTTCCTGATCGTCTTCCTGCTGTACGCGTGCTACCAGCCGCTGCGCTTCTCCATCGAGGACCCGGAGCGCCAGGGGCGCTACGCCGCGGTCTTCAGCGTCGTCGGCGGCGTCTTCGTCCCGCTCAACTTCGCCGCCGTCCGCTCGGCCACCCAGGACATCCACCCGCGCACCCTGTCGCACGCCGACGGGCTGCCCGCCGGAGGTCGCCATCACCTTCCTCCTCGCCATCGTCGCCATGGGGCTGCTGTTCACCACGCTGTGCAAGTACGAGCTCGCCCACAAGTCGACGCGCATGCGCCTGAAGTCCCTCAAGCGTCGCCTCGCCGGTGAGGACACGCTGACGCTCGGCCGCTCGGCCGCGCCCCGGGAGGTCTGACCGCGTGCCCGCGCTCCCGCTCGACGAGGCCGGCAAGTACGTCGCCGCCGCCTACCTGGTCTTCCTCGCCCTGATCCTCGTCTACGTGGCGATCATGGCCGTCCGGCTCGGGACCGTGCAGAAGGACGTCGAGGAGCTCGCCGAGCTGATGGACCGCCAGCGCGAGCGGGAGACGACGGCCGTATGAGCGAGCTGCTGCTGCTCGGGACGTCCCAGAAGACGGCGCCGCTGGCCATCCGCGAGCGCCTGGCGCTGACGGAGACGGGCATGGAGACGCTGCTGGCGGAGGTCCGCACCGCGTCCGACGTGCAGGAGGCGGTCGTGCTGTCGACCTGCAACCGCACGGACCTCTACCTCGTCGTCGGCGATCCCGTCGAGGCCGAGAGCGCCGTCGTCGGCCTGCTCGCCCGCCGCGCCGGCCTGCCGCCCACGCAGCTGCTCGAGGGCGTCTACGCGGAGCGCAACTGCGACGCCGCGCGGCACCTCTACCGCGTCGCCTCCGGCCTGGAGTCGATGGTGGTCGGCGAGGCCGAGGTGCAGGGCCAGGTCAAGCGCGCCTACGAGACCGCGCAGAAGCTCGGCACGACCGGGACGCTGACCAACCGCCTCTTCCAGGCCGCGCTGGCCACCGGCAAGCGCGTGCGCACGGAGACGCAGATCGGCGCGGGCCGCCGGTCCGTCGCCTCCGTCGCCGTCGACCTCGCCAGCGACACCCTCGGGGACCTCGCCGACCGCAACGTGCTCATCGTCGGCGCGGGCGAGACGGCCGAGCTGACCGCGGAGGCGCTGGCCGAGAAGGGCGTCGCCACGCTGTTCGTCGCCAACCGCCGCCGCGAGCGTGCGGAGATCCTCGCGCACCGCTTCGACGGCGCCACGCTGAGCTTCGACGAGCTGCCCACCGCGCTCATGCGCGCGGACATCGTCGTCGCGTCCACGTCCTCCCCGCACCCGCTGATCGAGGCCGAGGTGCTGGCCGAGGTCGTCGCGGAGCGCGAGGGCCGGCCGCTGCTGCTGATCGACCTCGCCGTCCCGCGGGACATCGAGGCGGCGTGCGGCGGGCTGCCCGGCGTCACCCTCGCCAACGTCGACGACCTGCGCGCCGTCGTGGACCGCCACGCCGGCGTACGGCGGTCCGAGGCCGTCGGCGCCGAGGCGATCGTCGAGCAGGAGATCGCCGAGTTCGCGTCCTGGTCGGGATCGCTCGAGGTCATGCCGACCATCGCGGCCCTGCGCCGCCACGCCGACGCGATCGTCGCCGGCGTGCTGGAGGAGAACGACCCGCGCTTCGAGGACCTCTCCGATCGTGACCGCGAGCGCGTCGCCGCCGTCGCCCGCACGGTCGCCCAGCGACTGCTGCACGAGCCGACGCTGAAGGTCAAGCAGGCCACCGGCGGCACCCGCCACGCGCGCATGCACGTGCTGCGCGAGCTCTTCGGCCTGCTCCCCGAGGAGGGGGGTCAGGTCCCGGCAGCGGACACCGTGTCCGGTGCCGGGACCCGACCCCTTTAGGTTGAGGGTCGGGACGCGCGGGAGCGCGCTGGCGCTCGCGCAGGCCGGTTGGGTCGCCGAGCGCATCGGCGGCGAGCTCGTCGTCCTGAAGACCTCCGGGGACGCCGGCAACCTCGAGCAGGACAAGTCGCGCTGGGTGGACACGATCGAGACCGCGCTCGTGGCCGGCGAGATCGACCTCGCGGTGCACTCGGCCAAGGACGTTCCGGGTGACCTCGCGGAGGGGACCGAGATCGTCGCCGTGCCGCCGCGCGAGGATCCGCGCGACATCCTGATCGGGGCGGTGCCCGGCCGGGTCGGCACCGCGTCGCTGCGGCGCGCCGCCCAGCTGCTGGCCTGGCGGGAGGACCTCGAGGTCATCGACCTGCGCGGCAACGTCGACACCCGCCTGCGCAAGCTGCGCGACGGGGAGGCAGAGGCGATCGTGCTCGCAAGCGCCGGCCTGAAGCGCCTCGGAATCGATCCCACCCACCCGAGGATCGTGCTCGACGACCCCGTGTTCGTCCCCGCCGCCGGACAGGGGGCACTGGCCCTGCAGGCGCGCATCGACGATGAGCGGGTGCGCGACGCGGTCGCTCCCGTGGCCGACGCGCGGGCGCTCGCGTGCCTGCTGGCCGAGCGCGCCGCCACGAAGGTCCTCGGCGCCTCCTGCCAGACACCGATCGGCGTCCACGCCGACGGGCGCAGCGTGCGCGGCTTCGTCGGCGCGCCCGACGGGTCGGCCTGGATCCTCGACGAGGTCGAGGGCCTCGACGGCGAGGGGCTCGGGCGGCGGATGCTCGCCGCCGGCGCCGGGGAGCTGCTCGGCGTATGACGGCCTATCTCGTCGGCGCCGGCCCGGGCGATCCCGGGCTGCTCACCGTCCGCGCGCAGGAGCTGATCGCCCGCGCCGACGTCATCCTCTACGACCTCCTGATCGGCCCGGAGATCCTGGCCGGCGCCCGTGACGACGCGGAGCTGATCTTCGTGGGCAAGCAGGGCGGCGGGCCGCAGGTCCCGCAGGAGGAGACCAACCGCCAGCTGGTCGAGCACGCCGCCGCGGGGAAGTCCGTGGTCCGGTTGAAGGGCGGCGACCCGTTCGTCTTCGGCCGCGGCTCGGAGGAGGCGCAGGTGCTGCGCGAGGCGGGGGTCGACTTCGAGGTCGTCCCCGGCATCACCGCCGGCATCGCCGCGCCGGCCTACGGCGGCATCCCCGTCACCCACCGCAACGTCGCCGCCGGCGTCGCCTTCATCACCGGTCACCAGGCCAAGGAGGGCTACGACCTCGACTGGGAGGCGCTCGCCCGCTTCCCGGGCACGCTCGTCTTCTACATGGCCGTCCGCTCCCTGCCGCGCATCAGCAGCGGGTTGATCGAGGGCGGCCGCAGCGCGGACGAGCCCGTCGCCATCGTCGAGCGCGGGACGATGACCACGCAGCGGACCACGCACGCCACGCTCGCGACGGTCGCCGAGCGGGCGACGGAGGTCGGGGTCAAGGCGCCGGCGATCACCGTCGTCGGGCCGGTCGCCGCCATGGGCGAGGAGCTCGAGTGGCTCACCCGCCGGCCGCTGCACGGGAAGACGGTCGCCGTCACCCGGGCCCGCGCGCAGGCCTCCCCCCTCGCCGCCCGCCTGCGCGAGCTCGGCGCGGAGGTCATCGAGGCGCCGGCCATCCGCACGCGGTCGCTCGACGCGAAGCTCCCGATCCTCGCCGGCCACGACCTGATCGTCGTCTCCTCTCCCAACGGCGTGCACGAGCTGTTCGCCGCCCTGGAGCGCGAGGGCCGTGACGCCCGCGCGCTGGCCGGCCACCGCATCGCCGCGATGGGGCCCGGCACCGCCCGCGCCCTGCGCGAGCACGGGGTGATCGCCGACGTCGTCCCCGACCGCGCCGTCGCCGAGGGCATGGTCGACGCGCTGGCGGACGTCCCCGTCGGCAGCGCGCTCATCGCCCGCGCCCGCGAGGGCCGCGACGTCCTCCCCGACGCCCTGCGCGAGCGCGGCGCCCAGGTCACCGTCCTCTCCCTCTACGAGACCGTTGCCGAGCCCCTCGACCCGGCACCGTTGGCGGAGGCGGACTGGATCACCTTCACCTCCGCCTCCACCGTCCGCTTCCTCGCCGAGGCGTGTGGCGGCACGCTCCCCGAGGGCGCGCGCCTGGCGTCCATCGGCCCGGCCACCTCCGACGCCCTGCGCGAGCACGGCCGCGAGCCCGACCTCGAGGCCGACCCCCACACCCCCGACGGTCTCATCGCGGCCCTCGTCAATTCGGGTTGACACGTCAACTAGAGTTGACGTATGTCGACTCCCGATGACCTGGCCGCCGTCGGCGCCCTGCGGCGGCTGGCGGACCGCGTCGAGGACGACGCCGTCACCCGGGCGGTGCGGGACGGCTGGAGCTGGGCCCAGATCGCAGAAGCGCTGGGCGTGACCAAGCAGGCGGTGCACAAGAAGCACGCGCGCCGCCTGAAGGAGGGACGATGATCGATCGCTTCACCAGGACCGCCAGGGCGGCGGTGACCCGGGCCGAGGAGGAGGCGCGCCTCAGCGGGTCGCGCACCATCGAGGCCGAACACCTGCTGCTGGCCACCAGCGGTGCAGTCGGGCTCGACCGCACCGCCGTCGAAGCGGCGCTGGCCGCCGAATGGCGCGCGAGCCTCGACACCGTCGGCGTCGACCGGGCCATTCCGCCGCCCGTGCGATACGCCGGCCGGATGCGCTTCGGCGCCTCCGCGAAGCTGGCGCTCGAGCGGGCGGTGACCCGGGCGGACGGTCGCATCGGGATGCGCGACGTCGCCTTGGGCGTCCTCAGCGCGGAGCTCGGGACCGTCCCGCGGGCACTGAAGCGCGCGGACGTCGATACTTCGCACCTGTGGCGCAGCGCCTGATCACCTTCCTCTCCGACTACGGGCTCGCCGACGAGTTCGTCGGCGTCGTCCACGGCGTCATCGCGCGGCTCGCCCCCGAGGCGCGCGTCATCGACCTCACCCACGGCGTCCCGCGGCACGACACGGTCGCGGGCGCCCTGGCGCTGGAGCGCGCGCTGCCCTTCACCCCCGCGGGCGTCCACCTCGCGGTGGTCGATCCGGAGGTGGGTGCGCGCCGGCGCGCGGTGGCGGTGCGGACGGCGGAGGAGGACCGGCTGCTCGTCGGCCCCGACAACGGCCTGCTCATGGCCGCGGCGGCGCGCTTCGGCGGCGTGGTCGAGGCCGTGGAGATCTCCCGATCGCCGTGGCGCCTCGAGCCGGTCTCGGCGACCTTCCACGGCCGCGACGTCTTCGCCCCCGTCGCCGCTCGGCTGGCCGCGGGCGAGGCGCTCGCCGATGCCGGCGAGCCGATGGAGGTCGATGACCTCGTCGGCCTCGAGCTCCCCACCGCGACGGTGGAGGACGGCACCATCACCGCCCACGTCATCGCGGTCGACGGCTTCGGCAACGTCCTGCTCGACGTCACCCACGCGCAGGCGCGCGACGCCTTCCGCCTCGGCCGACCGGTCCGCGGCGGACGAGCGCGAGGTCGCCTTCGTGCGCACCTTCGCCGACGTCGCGCCCGGGGAGGCGCTGCTCTACGAGGACCCGAGCGGCCGCCTGTCGCTCGCCGTCAACGGCGGCGACGCCCGCACTGAGCTCGCCCTGTCCCCCGGCGACGAGGTCGCTCTCCGTGCTGGGTAGGCCCGCGCGTCCACCTGCGCGTCTGCGCCTCGACCAACGCGAAGGCACGCGAGCTCGCCACCACCGGCGCACCGCACGGCACCCTGGTCACCGCCGACGAGCAGACCGCCGGCCGCGGCCGCCAGGGCCGGACCTGGACCGCGCCGCCCGGCGAGGCGCTGCTGCTGTCGCTGATCCTGCGCACCTACGACGAGCTGCTCTCGCTCCGTGCGGGGCTCGCGGTCGCCGACGCCGCCGGCGCAGCCGCGCTCGTCAAGTGGCCCAACGACGTCCTCATCGACGGGCGCAAGGTCGCCGGCGTCCTCGTCGAGGGGCGGCCGCAGGAGGGCTGGGCGGTGCTCGGCATCGGCGTCAACGTGGCGGTGCAGGCCTTCCCGGAGGAGCTCCGTGAGACTGCGGGTTCTCTCGGCTTCGAGAAGAACGCCCGCGAACCATTCCTCACCTCGTTGCTCGCCGCTCTGGAGAGCCGCCTGGCGGAGCCCGCCGGTGCGACCATCGAGGCACTGAACGAGCGTGACGCGCTGCGCGGGCGCGCGATCCGCTGGGCGGGCGGCGAAGGCATCGCGGAGGGCATCGACGACGCAGGGCCGCCTCATCGTCGGGGACCAACGCCTCGACTCCGGCGAGGTCCACCTAGGGTCCTGACGATGGAGCTCCCGAAGGGCCGCATCACGATCCCCGACGGCGTCGTCCGCCGCCAGTTCGGCGACGACAAGGTCCTGCTCAACCTCGCCACGGGCCACTACCACGGGCTCAACCCGACGGGCGGCTACATGATCGCCCTGCTCCAGGAGACGGGCGACGCCGAGGAGACCGCCCGGCGCACCGCCCGCGAGCTCGACACGCCGATCGAGCGCGTTCGCGACGACCTCGCCGCGCTCTGCGCCGCGCTCGTCGAACGCGGCCTGATCACCGTCGAGGACTAGGCGGCTTCGGCGGCCGGGGGCTTCGGCGCGCGCTTGCGGGCGGCGCGCTTGGGCTTGGCGGCGGCGGCCTCGGCGACCGCCTCGGCGGCGGCGGCGATCATCTCCGGCGCGGCCTTCGGGGCGCGCTTGCGGGGCGCACGCTTCTTCGGCACCTTCGGCAACTGCGCCGGCTCGCGTCCACCCTCCGCCGACTGCGCTCCGTTGCTTGCGCTTTCCGGAAGCGATGGAGCGGAGTTCGCCTCCACCGGAAGGTCCGGCGCGCGCTTCGGGGCGCGCTTGCGGGTGCGCGGGGCGCGCTTGCGGCGCGACGGCTGCTGCTTGGGCTTGGTCGCCTTGTCGTGGTCGGCTGCGGTGACCTCGGCCGAGTAGGCCTCGACCTCCACCGGCTCGGCCGGCGGGGCCTGGCGGTCGGGATCCGCGTCGACGGCGACGGCGACGCCCTCCTCGACCTGCGACCCGCCCTCGGCGCCACCCTTGCGGCGCTTGGACCGGCGGCGCTTGGACTTGCCGCTCTTGGGCAGGTTGCGCAGCAGCTCGCGGGCGAGCGCGCCCGGCTTGCGGGACATGCGCATGCGGGCGCCGTTGATGACCTCGCCGGCCTCCGCCGTGTGCGGGAGCGCGGCGGCGAGCAGGGCGGCCGACAGACGACGGTCCTGCTGGCGGGAGGCCTGGACGAGCCGGCTCGCGTTCCGCGCGTGCGCCCCACCGCTCGAGTTCACGAGCAGGCCGAGCAGGCGCTTCGTCTCCGGCCAGCGCTGGACGGCGTACTCCTCGTGCAGCTCGCGCGTGTACTCCGCGCAGCGCCAGATCCAGTTGTTGGCCTGGTCGCGGCGGCCCAGCTTGCGCTCGGCCAGCGCGGTGAGCAGGACCTTGACGCCCTCGCGCTTCTCGTCGCGTGGCCAGCCGCCGATGGTCTCGACGGCGACGTCGAACGCCTCGTCGTCCTTGGAGGCGGCGATCTCCTGCAGCGCGCGCACGCGCAGCTGCGGGTTCTTGTTGCGGTGCAGCGCGGTGAGCAGGAACGTGCGCTTGAGCTCGCCCTGCTGGTCGAAGTGCAGCATCGCCCGGGCGCGGCGCCAGCCCGTGGGCGCGACGCGGGCGCCGGCGAGGGCGGCCCACTGGATCTGCTCGCCGTAGTCGAGGTGCTCGACGGCGATGCGCCACAGCTCGCGCTCGAAGACCTCGATGCGGCGGTTCTCGTCCGCGCACACCGGCAGGACGCGGCGCTCGACGCGCAGGCGGCGCCCGCGGCCGCGACGGACCGGGCCGACGACGATCGCGCCACCGCGGTAGACGTCGCGATCCAGCAGCGAGTGCAGCGTGACGACGGGGTCGTCGTGCTTCGTGCCCGGCGCGACGAAGTCGACGACGATGCCGGCCTCCTTGCCGGGGTGGCGACGGGTGACGCGGCCGACGCGCTGCTGGTAGATGCGGCGGGAGGCGGTCGGCGCCAGGTGCATGCAGACGGTGGCGCGCGGCGAGTTCCAGCCCTCCGCGAGCAGCTGCGCGTTGACGAGCACGTCGACGTCCCCGCGCTCGTAGGCGGCGAGGATCTCGGCGAGCTCGCGCTTCGGCGTCTCGCCCGACACGCCCTGCGCCTTCAGGCCCAGCTCGCGGAAGGCGGCGGCGACGTTCATCGCGTGCCTGACGCCCGCGGCGTAGACGACGCCCGGGACGCCGTTGAAGCGCGTCTTGTAGAGGTCGGCGATGGCCAGGTTGAACGGCTCGATGTCGAGCATCTCGGCCAGCATCTCCTGGTCGAACTCGACGTCGACCTCGCCCTTGCGCAACGGCACCTTGGCGATGTTGCGGACGTTCTGGCCCGGCGGGATGCGCACGCAGCGCAGCGGGGAGATGACGCCGCGGCGGGCGGCCTGCGCGAGATCGAAGCGCGAGGTCTGCGTCGGGAAGAGGTCGGTGACGTGGCGGGCGATCAGCGCGCCCGTCGCGGTCATGCCGATGAAGACGGGCTCGGCCCACTTGCGGATGGCGGCGGAGGTCTTCTCGCCGAGCGCGGTGTGGGCCTCGTCGCAGATGACGATCGTGTAGGCGTCCGAGACGTCGCCGGCGTGGCGGACGTACCACTGGTAGGTCTCGACGGTGACCGGCCCGCCGGCCTTGCCCATCCAATCCTGGCCGCGCAGCAGCGGTGGGTGGATGCGGGCCTTGTAGCCGCGGTCGGTGAGCTCGCCGATGAACTGGTCGACGAGGTTGCGGCGGTGGGTGAGGATGAGGACGCCGCCGGTGCGCGACGCCTCGACGAAACCGACGGCGGCGACGGTCTTGCCGGCGCCCGTGGCGTGCTCGAACCAGAAGCGCTTGGAGGCGTTCGGGTCGTCCGGGGCCTCCTCGATGTCGCCCTCGGAGAGGACCGCGGGGGCCTCCTCGCCCTCGGCCTCCTCCTCTTCTTCCTCCTCTTCCTCCTCGTCCTCCTCCAGGTCCAGGTCCAGATCGGCTTCGGACTGCTCGAGCTCGAGGTCGGGCGGGAGCTCCGGGAGCGGAGCGGCGGGCGCGAGGACGGGGCCGCCGGCGGCATCGGCGAGCAGCGCCGTGAGCGTGCCCGACAGCGCGTCGACCTGATGGGCGGACAGCGTGGTGCCGTCGATCAGGGTCGGCTCGTCCTGGTCGAGCACGCGCTCGAGGCCGATGAGCAGCGAGTACGTCCGCCGCCACTCGGGCGAGGGGTGCTTGAGGCCGGCCTCGATCTCCGCGAGCGCCGCGTCGAAGGCGGGCCGCCGCGGGGACTGGGGGCCGAGCGCGGTCGCGACGTCCTCCCCTTCGAGCACGAAGGGTTCACGGGTGAACTTGTGCACCCGCTCCAGGGCGTCCGAAGACGGGACTGTGGCGTCGGCCGGCAAAGGCTCTTGATCAGAGGTTGGCGATGCCCGGGAACAGGCGGCGCCGGAAGCACGCGGACCGGGAACTAAAACGGGCCCCGCGTGACCTCTATTGAAGCAGATCTCCCGGCCTACCCTGAAACGTGATGCGTCGCGCCGCTCCGATCCTGCTCGCGATCGCCGTGGTCGCGATCGTCGTCATCGGCCTCACCCAGGCCTCCGACGACGGCAAGCAGGGCACGCTCAAGCCGTTCGACATCGAACAGGCGCTGTCGGAGCTGAAGGGCGCGCCCGCCCCGCTGGCCGCGCTGCACGCCCAGCCGAGCGCGCTCCTCCCGGGCGGGAAGAAGGCCTTCCGCGCCCGGCTGACCGAGCTCGAGGGCCATCCCGTCGTGATCAACAAGTGGGGCTCGTGGTGCTACCCGTGCCGCCAGGAGTTCCGCTTCTTCCAGCAGGCGGGCGCCGACTACGGCAAGCGCGTCGCCTTCCTCGGCGTCGACGGCAAGGACAACCTGGGCGAGGCGAAGGCGTTCATGCGCGAGTTCCCGATCCCCTTCCCGTCCTACCGCGACGACGACGAGGACATCGCGCGCGCCTACGAGATCCCCGCCAACTACCCCATCACGCTCTTCATCGGCGCCGACGGCAAGCCCGCCTTCACGCACCAGGGCCAGTACAAGACCTACGCCGCGCTGAAGGCCGACATCAAGCGCTACCTGCGTGCCTGAGCTGCGCGTCGACCCGCTCACGGGGCTGCGCACGCTCGTCGCCGCCGACCACGAGCCGACGCACACCGACCTCTACACGTCGCTCCCGTCCGCCCGTACGGAGGAGACCGTCACCGGCGGCCCGGCCGCGTGGCGGGAGCGGACCCTGGCGCTGGCTGCGCCCTGCACGCTCGTGCGCACGGAGGACGGCGGGACGGGGACCGTGTTCGCGCTGGACTTCGTGCCGGCGGCCGTCGCCCGCGAGCGGGAGCGGTTCAGCGCCTACGCGGTGCGGACGATGGGCGGCAACCTCCTCGGCGACCTCGTGCAGGAGGAGGTGCGGCGCCGCGAGCGCCTCGTCGCCTACGACGACGACGCCGTGGTGTTCGCGCCCTACGCCTCCCGTCGCGAGCGCCAGCTGCTGCTCGCGCCCCGCTCGCCGGCGCCGCGTTGGGAGAGCGACGGCCGCGGCGACGCCCTGCTGAACGCCACCCTCGAGCGCCTGGGCGGCGGCTTCGAGGCCTGGATCCGCACCGCGCCCTCCGGCGCCGAGCACTTCTGCTGGCGGATCGACATCCTGCCTGTGGCGCCGGCCGACGACCCGCTCGACCGCGCCACCGGCCTGCCGACCTGCGCGCTCCCGCCGGAGGACTGGGCGGCGCAGCTGCGGGCGGCGTGAGGGCGCTCGTCCAGCGCGTCAGCGAGGCCTCCGTCACGGTGGAGGGGACAGTGACCGGCGCGATCGGGCCCGGCCTGCTCGTCCTGCTCGGCGTCACCCACGGCGACGACAAGGTGACGGCGGACCGCCTCGCCGACAAGGTCCGCGCGCTGCGCATCTTCGCCGACGCCGACGGGCGCATGAACGAGCCGCTGGGCGACCGCGCGGTGCTCGTCGTCTCGCAGTTCACGCTCTATGGCGACGCGCGCAAGGGCAACCGGCCGTCCTACGTCGACGCGGCGAAGCCCGACGTCGCCGAGCCGCTCTACGAGCGCTTCGCCGACCGGCTGGACGCGCCGCGCGGCGTGTTCGGCGCGCACATGGAGGTCGCGCTCACGGGCGACGGCCCCGTCACCCTGCTGCTCGAAGCATGACCTGAGAGGTAATCGACGCGCCGCGCGCCCGGTGGGAGCGTGCCGGGCATGTCCGTCACCCTCGCTCCTCCCCGCACCGCCTCCTGGACGCCGTTGCCCGTGCTGCTCGCCGGCACGTTCATGGTCGTCCTCGACTTCTTCATCGTCAACGTCGCGCTGCCCGCCGTGCAGGCCGACCTCGGCGCCTCGGCCGGCGCGCTCGAGTGGGTGGTCGCCGGCTACGGCCTCACCTTCGCGGTCCTGCTCATCACCGCCGGCCGCCTCGGCGACCGCTACGGCCGCCGGCGGCTGTTCTCATCGGCCTCGCGCTCTTCACCCTGGCCTCCGCCGCGTGCGGGCTGGCCTGGAGCCCCGGCGCCCTCGTCGCCGCGCGCCTCGCCCAGGGCGCGACCGCCGCGATCATGAGCCCGCAGATCCTCTCCATCCTCGGCGTGGTCTACGAGGGTGAGCAACGGGTCCGAGCGATGGCGCTGTACGGGCTGGCCATGGGGCTCGCCGCGGTCGGCGGCCAGCTGCTCGGCGGCGTGCTCATCGAGAGCGGCCTCGGGTGGCGCGGCTGCTTCCTCATCAACGTGCCGATCGGGCTGGCGGCGCTGGCACGGGTCCGGAGCGCGGTCCCGGAATCGCGCGTGGAACGGCCCGGCCGGCTCGACCTGCTCGGCACCGTCCTGATCACGCTCGCGCTCGTCGACATCGTGCTGCCGCTCGTGCTCGGCCGCGAGCACGGCTGGCCGCTGTGGACGTGGCTGTGCCTGGGTGCCGCGCCCGTCAGCCTCGCGGCCTTCGCGCTCGTCCAGCGCCGGGTGGCCGACCCGCTCACGCCGCCGGAGCTGTTCGCGGACCGCACCGTGCGCATGGGCCTGATCGCCCAGGCCTTCTTCTGGAGCCAGCAGGCGGCGTTCTTCCTCGTCTTCGCGCTGTTCCTCCAGCCGGGTCGCGGACTGGACGCGCTGGAGGCGGGCCTCGTCTTCACCATCCTGGCGGTCGCCTACCTGGGCGCGTCGGCGAAGGCGCCGGCGCTCACGGAGCAGCACGGGCGCAAGCTGGTCGTCGCCGGCGGGCTCAGCCTGGCCGCCGGGCACCTCGCGCTCGCGCTGACCGCCCACGACGGGCTCGCCGCACTCGTGCCCGGCCTGCTGCTCCTCGGCATCGGGATGGGGCTGTGCATCACGCCGATGACGACGATGGTCATGGGCGTGGCGCCGCGGCTCGCCGGCAGCGCGGCCGGCGTCCAGTCGACGTTGCAGCAGGTCGGGAACGCGGTCGGCGTCGCGGTCACGGGCGTGGTCTTCTTCGGCGCGCTCGACGGTGGCTACGACCACGCCTTCCTCGTCTCGGAGCTGCAGCTGGCGGGCCTCGGGCTCCTCGTGGCGGCCGTCGCATGGCGGCGATAGCGTGAGCCTCGTGACCGTGGGACCCCTGCTCCGCGAGTGGCGCGTGCGGCGCCGGCTCAGCCAGCTCGAGCTCGCGCTGGAGGCCGGCGTCTCCACCCGCCACGTGTCCTTCGTGGAGACGGGGCGGGCCAAGCCGAGCGCGGACATGATCGTCACGCTCGCCGAGCGCCTCGACGTCCCGCTGCGCGAGCGCAACCAGCTGTTGCTCGCCGGCGGCTTCGCGCCGCGCTACGGCGAGCTCGACCTGGAGGATCCCGCGCTCGCGCCGATCCGCGACGCCGTCGACCTCGTGCTGGCCGGCCACGAGCCCTACCCCGCGATCGCCGTCGACCGCCAGTGGGGCCTGCTGGCCGGCAACCGCGCGATCTCCATCTTCACCGACGGGGTCGCGCCGGAGCTGCTCGAGCCGCCGGTGAACACGATCCGGCTCGCGCTGCACCCGGACGGCGTCGCCCCGCGCATCCGCAACCTCGGCCAGTACCGCGCGCACCTGCTCGAGCGGCTGGAGCGCGAGCTCGGCCACGACGGGCGACCCCGGCCTGGCCACGCTCATCGCGGAGATGGACGCCTACCCGGCACCCGCCCACCAACCCACGGGCGGCGGCAACGACATCGTCGTCCCGCTGGAGGTGGACACCGTCGACGGCGTCCCCCTGCGCTTCTTCAGCACCGTCGCCGTGTTCGGGACGGCCGTCGACATCACCGTCGCCGAGCTCTCGATCGAGTCGTTCTTCCCGGCCGACGCCGCCACGGCCGCGTACGCCCGCGAACACGCGGCGGACTAGCCTCGGCGCGATGCCGCCCGAGGACCGCTTCGTCACCCGCTTCGCCGCCGAGCCCCCGCAGGAGATGCTCCCCAGCGGCCGCTGGGCCGACACCCTGCAGGCGGAGTTCCTGGCCGCCTGCCTCAAGCTCGCCGACACCGTCGAGGAGGGCGAGGAGCTCGGCGAGGTCGGGGACCTCAACTACCACCCGGACCGCACCTGGGCCGGGCGCACGTACGTCGCGATCACCGCGCGCACGAGCACGGGCCTCGACGTCTTCGGCTACGTCTCCTACACGCCGGCCGACCCCGAGTCGCCCGACCACCAGGAGCCGACGGACTTCTTCGCGGCAGCGGACTTCACCGACGAGACCGCCGAGGCCAACCCGGACTGGAAGCTCGACCTCTGCGACGAGGTCGTCGGCGGCTGGCGCGGCGAGCACGGGAAGGTCGCGGCGATGACGCTCGTGTGGGGCACCGCCATCACCGGCGGCGGCGCCATCGTCACCGCGGAGCTGGCGGACCTGGCCACCGACCAGTGCCGGCTGGTGGACAACCGCTTCGCCCTCATCGCCCCCGACAACTACAAGGGCGACTTCCTCGAGGTCGTCCTCTGGGACTCGCGGGGCAGCGAACTGGCCCGCGAGTCCCTCTACGAGGAGGAGTGACGCGAAGAAAGGGTCAGACCCTTTCTTCGCGCCTGACTACTTGATGCTGGAGTAGTTGAAGTCCCAGCTGCCGTTGAACAGGTTCATGACGGCCTTGACGTCCTTGGAGGACAGCTGGATGTTGTCGTCCCACACGGTGGGCAGCGCCGGAGCCTGCTCCGTGACCGCCTTGTTGGCCGCGGCGAACGCCTTGTCGCGCTCGGCACCGGCCGGCTTGGTCTCGGCCTCCTTGATGGCGGCGTCGACCTCGGGGGACTTCAGCTGCGACCAGTTGACGTTGCCCGCCGGGCGGACCGTGTTCGAGGGGAAGATCGGCGACAGCAGCGTCTGCGCGTCGGCGAAGTCCTTCACCCAGCCGACACCCACGGCGAACTCCGGCTGCTGCTTGGGCACGCCGAGGAACTTCGTGTAGAGGGTGCCCTGCTCGACCTGGCGGATCTTCACCTTGAAGCCGAGCTTCTCCATGCTGTTCGCGGTGACCTCGGCCTCCGTCTTGCCGTCGGGCGTGTTGTTGACGACGAGCGTGATCGGCGGGCCGACGTACTTGCCGTTCTTGACGTCCGCGCCGTCCTTCTCGGCGAGGTCCATGTACTTCTTGGCCACGTCGGGGCAGCCGCCGTCGGCGCACTGCATCCAGTCGAGGTCCTTGAAGCCCTCGTCGCCGCCCGACTCCTCGTGGCCCGGGATGCCCGGCGGGATGTAGGACTGCTGGATCGGGCCGATGGCCTCGCCGCCGTTGACCTTGCGGATCGCGAAGCGGTCGGCGATGGCGATGACCGCCTTGCGCAGGTTGATGTTGTCGAACGGCTTGGTCTGGGTGTTGAACGGATCCCAGTGGGCGCCGCCGGACGGCGCGCGGCCGACCTGGTCGAGGTTGTTGCGCAGCACGCGGGCGAGGATCTGCGCCGGCGGCTTGGACGAGTCGCAGCAGACCAGGCCCTTGCCCGACAGCGTGCGGCGGGCGGAGACGACCTCGTCCGAGTTGCCCTCCTCGATGGTGATCTTGTCGAGGTAGGCGGGGCGGAAGTCCGTCTTGGGATCCCAGTTCGGGTTGCGGACCATCTCGATCTCCTTGCCGGGATCGCGGCCGATGAGCTTGCCCGACTTGTCGTTCTTGATCATGTACGGGCCGGAGGCGACGGCGTACTGGTCGTAGTCGGTCGGCGTCTTGGCGTCGAACTTCTTCGCGAACTCCTGCGGGACCGGGGCCGTCGCGGGCAGCACGAGGGCGCCGACGACGAGGGCCGCCTTGGGCTCCGTGAGCTTGATGACGAGCGTGCTGTCGTCCGGCGTCTCGAGGCCCGGGAAGGGCTTGAGCTCGGACATCTTCACGGCCGACTTCGGCGCGCCGTCGATGCTCGAGAAGTAGACGCTCGTGTAGCCGTTCGGGACGGCCGTGGTGAACGTGCGCTCGATGGCGTACTTGACGTCCTTGGAGGTGACCTCACGGTTGACCGGCGGGGCGAACTTCACGCCCTTGCGCAGCTTGATGGTGATGGTCTTCTGGTCGTCGGAGATCTGCGGCTCACCGTCGGCGAGGTCCGGCACGGCGTCCGTCGAGTTGTCCGGCTTGTAGTTGTAGAGCGAGCGGCTGGTCGAGAAGTGGACCTGGTAGCCGAACTGGTAGTAGGTCTGGCCCGGATCGGCCCAGTCGATGTCGCCCGCGGCCAGCAGCGTGAGCGAGCCGCCCTTCTTGGCGTCCGTGGGGATCTCGGTCTTGGACGTGCCGCCGACCTTGCTGCCGCCGGCGTCCGATCCGCTCGAGCTCGAGCCGGAGTCGCTGCCGCAGCCGACGGCGCCGGCCGCCAGGGCCGCGCACAGCCCGATCGTGAGTTTCTTCGAGAGCATTCCTGTGAGTCCCCTTTGTGTCTAGGTGGTGATGCGCGCAGTCGGGATCCGCTCAGCGACCTCTTGATCGGTGAGCGGGAAGTGACACGCGGCGAGGTTGCCGCCGTCCTTGGCTTCCAGCAGTGGAGTGTCGGTGTCGCAGGTGCCCTCCTGCGCCTTCGGGCAGCGGGTGTGGAAGCGGCAGGCCTGGGGCGGGTTCGTCGGCGAAGGCACGTCGCCGCCGAGGATCTGGCGCTTCTTGCGGGCGGCCAGCCGCGGGTCCGCCACGGGCACGGCGGACATGAGCGCGCCGGTGTACGGGTGGCGCGGGTGCGAGTAGAGCTCCTCGGAGGAGGCGAGCTCGACGACCTTGCCCAGGTACATGACCGCGATGCGATCGCACATGTGGCGCACGACGGAGAGGTCGTGGGCGATGAAGACGAGCGTCAGGCCGAAGTCGCGCTGCAGGTCGCGCAGCAGGTTGAGGATCTGCGCCTGGATGGAGACGTCGAGCGCCGACACCGGCTCGTCGGCGATGATCACCTTCGGCCGCAGCGCGAGCGCGCGGGCGACGCCGATGCGCTGCCGCTGGCCGCCGGAGAACTCGTGCGGGTAGCGGTTGTAGTGCTCCGGGTTGAGCCCGACGATGTCCATGATCTCCGTCACGGCCTTCTTGCGCTCGCCCTCCCCCTTGTGCATCCCGTGGATGATGTAGGGCTCGCCGATGATGGAGCCGATCGTCTTGCGCGGGTTCAGCGAGGAGTACGGGTCCTGGAAGATCATCTGCACCTCGCGGCGCAGGGCCTTGAGCTCGTCGCCCTTGATGCCGGCGATCTCGCGGCCGTCGAACTTGATCGAGCCGCTGGTCGGGTCGAGCAGGCGCATGAGCAGCCGGGCCGTGGTCGACTTGCCGCAGCCGGACTCGCCGACGATGCCCAGCGTCTCGCCCTGGCGGATGTCGAGGTCGATGCCGTCGACGGCCTGAACGGCGCCCACCTGGCGGGTCAGGATGACCCCCGAGGTGATCGGGAAGTGCTTGACGAGGCCGCGGACCTCGAGCAGGTTCTCAGACATCGCCGGGCTCCACTGCGACGGGTTCGGGCACAGGCGGTGGTGTGCCACCGGCCTCGAGCTCCCGCCACAGCTTCTTGCGCGTGCCGCTGTCGAGCAGGCAGGCGACGCGGTGCGACGGGTCGTCCGGGATGTCGGTGAGCAGCGGCTCCGTGCGGCGGTGCGCCTCGCGGACGTAGGGGCAGCGCGGGTGGAAGGAGCAGCCGCCGGGGAGGTTGATCAGCGACGGCGGCCGGCCGGAGATCGGGATCAGCTCCTCGTCGCGTGCGGTGTCCAGGCGCGGGATGGACCGCAGCAGGCCCCACGTGTACGGGTGCTCGGGCGCGTGGAAGATCGTGTCGGTCTTCGCGCGCTCGACGATGCGGCCCGCGTACATGACGGCGATCTCGTCGGCGACCTCCGCGACGACCCCGAGGTCATGGGTGATGATCACCACGGCCGCGTCGAACTCCGACTGCAGCCGCTCGATGAGCTCGAGGATCTGCGCCTGGACGGTGACGTCGAGGGCGGTGGTCGGCTCGTCGGCGATCAGCAGCTTCGGGTTGTTGGCGAGCGCCATGGCGATCATCGCGCGCTGGCGCATGCCGCCGGAGAACTCGTGCGGGTAGGACTCCGCGCGCTTGCGCGGCTCGGGGATGCCGACCAGCTGCAGCATCTCGACGGCGCGGTCCCAGGCAGCCGTCTTGGAGACGTCGTTGTGCACGCGGACGGCCTCCGCGATCTGCTTGCCGACCTTGTAGAAGGGGTGCAGCGAGCTGAGCGGGTCCTGGAAGATCATCGCGATGTCGTTGCCGCGGATCTGGCGCAGCTCGGCCTCGGACTTCTCCAGCAGGTTCTCGCCGTCGAAGAGGATCTCGCCGGAGATGGTGGCGTTCGCCGCGCGCGTGAGCCCCATGAGCGTCATGGACGACACCGACTTGCCGGACCCGGACTCGCCGACGATGCCGAGGGTCTGCCCCTTGTCGACGGCGTACGAGATGCCGTCCACGGCACGGACGAGTCCGTCGTCCGTATCGAAGTGGACCTTCAGATCACGAATCTCCAGCAGCGGCATTTCTAGTATCTGACTCTCGGGTCGAGGAACGCGTAGAGGATGTCCACGATCAGGTTGAGCGTGATGATCGCCAGGGCGCCGATCAGCACCGTGCCCTGGACGATCGGGATGTCTGACTTCTGGATGGCCTCGAAGGCGACGCGGCCGATGCCGGGGATGTTGAAGACGGTCTCCGTGAGGATCGCGCCGCCGAACAGGATGCCGAGGTCGAGGCCGAAGATGGTGACGATCGGGGTGATCGCGGAGCGCAGGCCGTGGCGGAAGATCACCCGGCGCTCGTTGAGGCCCTTGGCGCGCGCGGTGCGGATGTAGTCCTCGTCGAGCACGTCGACGAGGTTGGAGCGCATGAAGCGCGCGTAGACGGCGGCGAAGGAGACGGCGAGCACCATCCACGGCAGCAGCAGGGCGCTGAACCACTGCCCGAAGTTCTCCCACGGGTCGACGTAGTTGCCCGTCGCGTTGAAGATCGGGACGACGCCGATGTCCGTCGAGAAGAGGTAGGTGCTGACGAGGCCCAGCCAGTAGACGGGCGCGGAGATGCCCACCAGCGCGAGGCCCATGAGGGCGCGCTCGAGGAACCGGCCCCGCTTGACGGCGGAGAGGATGCCGATGGGGATTCCGGCCGCCAGCCAGATGATGGCGCCGCCGATGGCGAGGGAGATCGTCGCCGGCATGCGGCTGAAGATCTCCTCCCGGACCTCGACGTTGTTCTGGTAGCTGCGACCGAAGTCGAAGTGGAGGATGAGCTCCTTGAAGTACAGGTACAGCTGCCCGTACCAGGGCTTGTCGAGCCCGTACTGCTTGGTGATCTCCCGCACGAGGTCCGGATCGGGGTTGCGCCCCGCCCGGATGACGGCCGGATCGGCCGACGGCAACGTGTAGAAGATGAAGAACGTCACCGCCGACACGACCACGAGCAGCAACACCGACCAGCCAAGGCGGCGGAGGATGTAGGTCAGCATCGTGAGGAGCTCGTGTCGGCGGTGGGTTCTTAGGGGGCCGCTACTTGACCGACGTGAAGGACAGGTCCCACGTGGTCGTGTAGCTGCTCATGACGGCGTTCATGTCCTTGGACTCCAGCTGGTAGCTGCGGTCCCAGATGAACGGGATGGCGGGCGCCTGTCCGACGATGAGCTTGTTCACGTCGGCCCAGGCCTGGTTGCGCTCGTCACCGGCTTCGGCGAGCGCGGCCTTCTGCATCGCCGCGTTCACCTCCGGGTTGTCGAGCTGCGACCAGTTGACGTTGCCGGCGGGCTTGATGGCCTTGCCGTCGAACGTCGGCTCGAGCATGGACTCCGGGTCGTTGAAGTCCTTGAACCAGCCGACCGTCGGGCACAGCTGCGGCTGCGCCTTCGGGACGCCACAGAACTTCGTGTACATCGTGTCGCGCGGGACCTTGGTGAACTGGATGTCGAAGCCCAGCTTGCCCAGCTCCGTCTGCGTGACGTTGGCGGTGTTCAGGCCCGGGTCGACGTTGTCGCCCACGAGCTTGATCTTGCCACCGGTGTACTTGCCGTCGGCCGAGACCGGGACGCCGTCCTTCTTGGCGGCCAGCATGTACTTCTTGGCCAGGGCGGCGTCGCCCTGCGGCTTCTGCATCCAGTCGTACTCGCTGAAGCCCTTCTCGCCGTTGGACTCCTCGAAGCCCGGGATGCCCGGCGGGATGAAGCCCTGCGCGACCGGACCGACGGCCTCGCCACCACGCGTCTTCTGCAGCGCGGTGCGGTCCACGGCGGCGATGACCGCCTTGCGGACGTTCAGGTTGTCGAACGGCTTGAGCTTCGTGTTCATCGCCACCCAGCGGGTACCGCCGGACGGGACGATGCCGAGCTGCTCCTTGTTCTGACGCAGCGCGCGGCTCAGGATGGCCGGCGGCGGCTGGCCCGAGTCGCAGCAGAGCAGCTTCGAGCCCTGCAGCGTGCGGCGGTTGGAGACGTTGGCGTCGTCGTTGCCCTCCTCGATGGTGATCGAGTCCAGGAACGCCGGACGGAAGTCCGTGCTGGCGTCCCAGTTCGGGTTGCGGACCATCTCGATGCGCTTGCCCGCCTCACGGCCGACGACCTTGCCGGACTTGTCGTTCTTGACCATGTACGGGCCGGTGAAGGCGACGTACTGGTCGTAGTCCGTCGGGGCCTTCTTGTCGTACTTCGCCGCGTACTCCTGCGGGACCGGGATGGTGATCGGCATCACGAGCGCCGCCGCGACGCGCTGGGCGACCGGCTTGGTGAGCTTGATGACGAGCGTGTTGTCGTCCGGCGTCTGCAGGCCGCTGAACGGCTTGAGGTCGGCGATCTTGATCGGCGCGTCCTCCGGGACACCCTCGATCTCGGCGAAGTAGGAGGTCGCGTAGCCGGACGGGACGCTCGTGGTGAAGGAGCGCTCGATGGCGTACTTGACGTCCTTGGAGGTGACCTCACGATTGACCGGCGGGGCGTACTTGACGCCCTTCTTGATCTTGATCGTGATCGTCTTGTTGTCGGAGGAGATCTCCGGCTCGCCCTCGGCGAGGTCCGGCACGGGTGTCTCCGCGTCGTCGGGCTTGAACGCGTACAGGGGCCGGTTGGTCGCCAGCGCGACCATGAAGCCGAACGTGTAGTAGTCCTGGCCGGGATCCAGGAAGTCGATGTCGCCCGAGGCCAGGAAGGTGACGTCGCCGCCCTTCTTGCCCTCGCCGATCTTGCCGCCGCTCGGGACCGCGTTGCCGTTGTCCGAGCTGCTGCTGCCTGAGCCGCTGCCGCCGTCGTCGCTCGAGCCGCAGCCCGTCGCGACGAGCACCATTGCCGCCAGCAACAGGGCCAGCGGAATGAGTCTCCTCATGTAGTTCCCTTCGGTTGGTTTCGTCCGGCCTGCCTTCGGCCTCTGGACGACGTCACTTTTCACTTCTTGCCCCGTGGATTCAGGGCGTCCTGCAGGCCGTCACCGATCAGGTTGAACGCGAGCACCGTGAGGAGCAGCGCGAGGCCGGGGAAGAGCATGAACCACCAGGCGATGTCGAAGATGTTGGTGGCCTCGGAGATCATGGCGCCCCAGGACGGGGTCGGCGGCTGCACGCCGACGCCGAGGAAGGACAGCGCCGCCTCGAAGAGGATGTTGGTCGGGATCAGGACCGTCGAGTAGACGATGATCGGCGCAACCAGGTTCGGGAGGATCTCCCGGAAGATGATGCGCATGTTGGACGCACCGAGCGACTCGGCCGCCTCCACGAACTCCTTCTCGCGCAGCGAGAGCGTCTGGCCGCGGATGATGCGGGCCATGTAGGGCCACTGGGAGACGGCGATGACCATGACCACCACGGGGAGCCCGGGCTTGAGGGCGCCGCCGAGGCAGCCGTCCCCGATGGAGCAGGCCGCGCCGAGGCCGATGGCCAGCAGCAGCACCGGGAAGGCGAGCTGGATGTCCATGATCCGGGAGAGGATCGTGTCGACCCAGCCGCGGTAGTAGCCGGCGATCATGCCCAGCGTGGTGCCGACCGCGACGCTGATGAAGGTCGAGATGAACGCGATCTCGAGCGACACGCGGGCGCCGTAGACGGTGCGGCTGAAGACGTCGCGGCCGATCTGGTCGACGCCGAAGGGATGGCCCTTGGCGAACGCGCCGCCGCCGAGGGCCGCGGACGGGAGGCCGAAGTCGTCGAGGGTCTTGCCGTCGCGCGACTTGAAGTCCGGGGCGCCGAAGAGCTTGACGACGAGCGGCGCGAGGATCGCGACGAGGATCAGGAAGACGATGAACCCGAGGGCGGTCATGGCGACCTTGTCCCGGCGCAGACGGCGCCAGAACAGGTTCAGCGGCGACCGCGCCGCGATCTCTTCGCGGTCACCCTCGGTGGAGGGGACCGCGGGTCCTTCTCCTCCCGAGAGGAGATCGACTGCACCAGTGGTCACGCGGAGCGAGCTCCGCGCGGGATTCCTGCGGTTATGGGGACGTCCTCCTCATAGGACTCTGCGGAGCCGTCCGTTCGGGATCTTCCGAGGGGCGGGCCGCTTGATGTTCTCCTTAAGCATGTCGCACCCTGCAAATGCATGTCACGGCCATCCCTGCAAAGTGCCCCGGGCGCGATTCGAACGCACGGCCTGTCGCTTAGGAGGCGACCGCTCTATCCAGCTGAGCTACCGGGGCCTCGCCTGCCAAATCGAGGCGGAAGCGCATAGTACGAACGCAGGCGCCCACCCCAGCCCAGACCGCCCGCGAGCTCGCGCCGGAAGGCGGCGCGTTGCTCCTCGGTCGGCGCCGGCGCACCCGGCCGGTAGCGGGCCGTGCGCAGCGCGCGCAGGTACCCGGACGTGCCGAGGCGGTGCTCGAGCTCCGTGAGGGTGATGCCCGTGGGGACGGGGCGCCCGGAGCGGCGCAGGGCGCGCTCGAGGTCGCTCAGCGGGTCCCCGGCGCCGCGGGAGGAGACGACGAAGGCGCCGGCGGCGATCGCGGCCGCCAGCAGCGCGCCGAGGCCCAGCCACGGCCAGGGCGAGCCGTCCTGATCGGGGGCGGAGGTGGTGCCGCCGTCGCTCGCCGCGGCGGGCTGATCGCGCTGCGCACCGTCCGGGTTGCGCTGGCGGGGCGTGCCGTCCTGGCCCGTGGTGGCGCCGAAGCCGCCGCCGTCCTCCTCGCCGTTGGTCGCGGCGATCTGCGAGCGGGCGGGGGTGTCGGGTGGCGTCGGGTCGAACGTCACCCAGCCGATCCCGTCGAACCAGGCCTCCACCCACGAGTGGGCGTCCGTGTCGCGCACGACCCACTCGCCGCTCGATTCGCGCAGGCCGCCCGGGGAGAACCCCGTCGCCACCCGCGCGGGGACGCCGCCCATGCGCAGCAGCAGCGCCATCGCCCCCGAGAAGTGCTGGCAGTAGCCGCGCTTGGAGTCGTTCAGGAAGGCATCGAGGGGCGGGACGCCGGGCCGCGGCTTGTCGGGGACCTCCGTGTAGACGAAGTCGCCCGAGTTCAGGTAGTCGTCGACGCGGCGCACGTAGTCGTAGGGCGAGGTCGCCTGCGACCGCAGCGACGAGGCGAGGCGCCAGGTGCGCGCGTAGTCGCTGATGCGCAGCGCCTTGCGGCCGGCGCCGCTGAGGCCGAACTGCACGTACTCGGCGGTGGGCGCCTCCCCGCTCTCGTACGGCGCGAACTGGATCGCCGCCGCGTCGGGGTGGATGGCCGCGCCGGACACGGGCGCGGCGATGAAGGGCGTCTCGTCGACCTTGTCGGGCCGGATGTTCACCGACACGCGCAGCGCCGCGGTGTGTCGCGCGTCCGCGCCGACGGTGGCGGCCGCGAGCTGGTCGCCGCTGGGCCGGGGGACGTAGCTGCGCACCCGGTACGAGTCGCCCTTGGACAGGTCCTTGGTGCCGCTGGTCGACCACAGGCCCGGGATGAAGTCGCGGCCGACGGGGCGGGTCGAGTCGGTCACGTCGAGGATGGTCCCGGCGCCGACGAGCGTGTCCGTGCGCAGCCGCCGCAGCGCGACGGAGAACGAGGCCTGCCACTCGCGGTGGGCGCGCTCGGCGGGCAGCTCGTCGTCGAGGCTCGCGCTGTCCGAGCCGTCCTGCCACCGGTCCCCGACGAACCGCGACAGGATGTCCGTCTTCCAGTAGTACGGCCGCGAGGACTTCACCCGGAAGAGCTCGACGCCGTCGCGCGGCCAGTCGATCGGCCCGTAGTCGTGGTCCCATGAGTAGCTGACGGGGGTGCCGCCGGACAGCTTCTCGCTGAACGCCTTGTAGTCGAACCAGGGCTCCTCGCGGTCCGCCGCCGCGCCGAGCGGGACGGCCACGGCGAGGATGGCGACCGCCAGGGCGGCGGCGCCGAGGCCCGGGCGGGTGACGAGCCGCTCGCCGAACAGGAAGGCGGCGACGAGGACGGCGAGCGCCACGCCCAGCAGCGCGGGGCGGTCGACCCCGATGGAGACGATGGGGGCGGCGGCCATCACGAGCAGGATCAGCAGCGACGCGATGCGCAGGCGCCGGCCCCCGACGGCGAGCGCGCCCGCCGCCCAGCACAGCAGCGCGCCCGAGACCTGGACCGTCGTGAGCACCCACGGCTCCTTGCCCAGGTAGGGCAGCCGGACCGTGTTGAGCGCGGTCAGGCCGCGGCCGAGCCCGTTGAAGAGCTCGTCGAGGTGCTTGGGCTCCAGGTAGGTGAGGTCGAGCCCGGAGGCGCCGACGGCGAGCACGAGCCCGGCGAGCATCCCGCCCGCCTCGGCCAGCGGCCGGCGCCGGGCGAGGAGGACCAGGGCGCCGGTGACGGTGCCCGCGGCCACCCACGCGAACGCCCGCGCGGTCGAGGTCCCGTCGACGTAGCGCACCCACTGCAGCGCACCGAGCGCGGCCAGCAGCGCGAACCCGACGAGCCGCGTCATTCGGAGACGGACGCCGCCAGGGTGACGACGATCAGCGGCGCCACGATGACCGCGGCGAGGACGCCGGTCAGGCTCCACGAGAGGCCGACGCCCAGCGTCAGCGCGTTGTTGAACGCGTGCACGCCCATCCCGGGGAGCAACGACCCCGTGCGCCGGTAGAGCGCGCAGAGCAGGAAGCCGAGGACGGCGAGCGGGACGAGGAAGATCGCGGGGGTGCCGCCTGCGTGGATGCCGCCGAAGATGGCGCCGGCGAGCAGCGCCGCCGGGATCCAGCCCATCAGTCGCTGCAGGGACGGGAACAGGAAGCCGCGGAAGAAGAGCTCCTCCACGATCGGCGCGACGATGCACACCAGCAGCGCGACGCCGACCGCGGCAAGCGTCGAGGACTTCGCGCCGAGCTCGTCGAGCAGGTCGTCCTTGGCGTCGGGCTGCAGCTGCGCCCAGGCGACGAGGAAGACGTAGAAGACGACGAAGGCCGCGGCGGCCAGGCGGGCGGCGTTCTTCGGGGGGATGCGGCGCAGGCCGAAGGTGGCGGGCGTCACGATGACCCCCGTGAGCCGTGCGAAGACGACCGCGGCGACCACCAGCAGGACGTCCTGGAAGAAGGTCGCGACGAGGGTGATGCCCGGCGGGAGGTCCCCGTCCGTGTTGCCGGTCGCGCCGGCGAGGATGGCGACGAAGACGATCGCCACCCCGTACGCGAACAGCAGCGCGACGAACGGCGACCACCACTCGAAGCTGCGGGGTGCCGCGGGCGCCGTCGAGGGGGGCGGCACGCTCATCGGTGATGCAAGGTAGTCAGGGGACCTAAGGAAAGACCATCGACAGGTCCGTGCGCGGCCGCTCGACGTGCACGAACGGGATGCCGGCGGCCCGGGCGGCGCCGGCATCCGCCTCGGGGTCGTCCCCGATCAGCCAGGCGTCGCGCGTGCCCGCGAGGCGCATACCCGCCTCCAGCGGCCGCGGGTCCGGCTTGGCGGCGCCCACGTCGGCGGAGGACACGGCGCCGTCGAGCAGGCGGTCGAGGCCCGTGCGCTCCAGGACCTCGGGCAGCGACGCGTCCCAGTTGGAGACGACGACGAGGCCGATCCCGCGCGCGCGCCAGCGCGTGAGGGCGGGCACGACGTCCGGGAACGGGGTGAAGGAGATGGCGCCGAGGAGCGTGGGGACGTCACAACCGACCAGCTCGGCGCAGCGCGCGCGCAGCTCGTCGAGCGGGAGCGTGTGCATGTGGGCGCGGTAGAAGGCGATCTCCGCGCGCATCCGCGCCTCCGCGTCCGCCAGCGGGATGCCGAGCGCGGCGGCGAGCTTCGGCGCGGGCGGGTCCAGCGCGACCAGCGTCCCCAAGCAGTCCAGCAGCAGAGCTCTAGGTTGCTCGGCCATGGCTGCGGAGACTGACAGCTGGGTCGGGGCGGCCGTCGCCATCGGCGTCGCGGTGGCGATCGTCACCGTGCTGCGCTTCGCCTTCAACCGCCGGCACATCGGCCTGCCGCCGGAGGCCGAGACGCGGCTGCGGCTCATCGAGCGGTTCATCTACGCGCTCGTGCTGACGGTGGGGATCGCCATCGCGCTGTCGAAGTTCGACGCCGTCCGCGCCGTCAGCCGGGCGCTTTTGACCTCCAGCGCGATCGCCGCCGCCGTCGTCGGCTTCGCGGCCCGCCAGACCCTCGCCAACGTCGTCGCCGGCCTGATGCTCGCGGTCACCCAGCCGCTGCGCCTCGGGGACCGCATCGTCTTCGACGACATCGTCGGCACGGTGGAGGACGTCTCCCTCTCCTACACCTTCGTGCGCGGGCTCACCGGCGAGCGGATCGCCATCCCCAACGAGAAGCTGGCCTCCGGGGTGCTGCGCAACGACACGCTGGGCGACGACCGCCTCGCGGTGGAGGCCGACGTCTGGATCGCCCCCGACGCCGACACGGCCGCCGCGCTCGCCCTGTTCGCGAACGCCGCCGTCGCCGAGGCGACCCCGGAGGGCATCCGGCTCGTCGTGCGCGACGGTCACGCACCGGTCAGCGAGCGGGCCGCCCGGGCCGACGACCTGCGCGCGCGGGCGCTCGCGGCGTTGCATCAGCAGGGATCGCTGCCCCGAGCCTGAACTACCCTGGGTCAGTCGCATGACCCGCTCGCAACGCACCCGCCGGGCCCGTGCCCGCCGCACCAAGCCACGCAACAAGCTCCTGCTCGGAGTCGGCGTGCTGCTGGCCCTGCTCGGCATCGGCGGGCTCTCCGCGGTCGGCTACGTCGTCTCCATCGCCTCCTCCGCACCGCCGCTCGACGCACTCAAGCCGCGCGACCCGGGCGGCTTCTCGCTCGTGCTCGACCGCGACGGCAAGAAGCTCGGCGTCATCCAGGCGCGTGACCTGCGCAAGGTCATCAAGAGCGACCAGATCCCGCAGAACCTCAAGGACGCCACCGTCGCGATCGAGGACGCCCGCTTCTACAAGCACAAGGGCGTCGACTACGTGGGCGTCATCCGCGCGGCGGTCAAGAACCTCGAGTCCGGCAAGCAGGTGCAGGGCGGCTCCACGCTCACCATGCAGCTCGTCCGCACGCTCTACGGCTCCACGGAGAAGAGCTACAAGCGCAAGATCCGCGAGGCCAAGCTCGCCGAGGAGCTCGAGGACGAGCACACCAAGAACTGGATCCTGACGAAGTACCTCAACACGGTCCCCTACGGCACCTACGGCGGCCAGACCGCCCTCGGCGTCTGGGCCGCCGCGAAGACGTACTTCGACAAGGCGCCCGGGAAGCTGACCCTGGGCGAGGCCGCGATGCTCGCCGGCCTGCCGCAGGCGCCGACGCTCTACTCGCCCGTCCGCTCGCCGGCCGCCGCCAAGAACCGCCGCAACGAGGTCCTCGACGCGATGGCCAAGCACGGCATGATCACGGACGTCCAGGCCGAGGAGGCCAAGGCGGAGAACCTCGGCCTCGACATGTCCAAGTACTTCCAGACGCGGCGCGAGGACTACTTCTTCGACTACGTCAAGGACCAGCTCTACGAGGCGTTCCCCGCGCGCGAGGTCCGCCGCGGGGGCCTGCGCGTCCACACGACGATCGACGTCGACAAGCAGGAAGCCGCACGGACCGCGATCGCCGGTCGCATCGCCGGCATCGGGCCCTCCTCCGCGATCGTGACCATCGATCCCTCCAACGGCGAGATCCTCGCGATGGCCTCCTCGTCGGACTACGGCAAGTCGAAGTTCAACCTCGCCGCGCAGGGCCATCGCCAGCCGGGGTCGTCCTTCAAGGTGATGGCGCTGATGACCGCGCTCGACAAGGGCGTCGATCCCGACTCGACGTACTACACGTCCAAGCCGCTCAACAACCTGCCGTCCGCCTACGGCCCGATCACCACGAAGACCTACGACGGCTCCTACGGCGGGTCGATGAACCTCCACACGGCGACGCTGAAGTCCGACAACTCGGTCTACATGCAGCTCGCGCTCGACCTCGGCCCGGAGAACGTCAAGGAGACCGCCCGCAAGATGGGCATCACCTCCAAGCTCAACGGCTATCCCGCCGAGACGCTGGGCGGCCTGGAGCGCGGCGTCTCCCCCTTGGAGATGGCCGACGCCTACGCCACCATCGCCTCCGGCGGCGTCTGGCACAAGGCGATCGCCATCACCTCCATCCGCACCGCGGACGGCACCGTGCTCGAGGGGGACAAGCTCCCGAAGAAGCTGCGCCCGGAGTCCGAGCGCCGCTTCTCCGACGGCGTCACCTCCGAGGCGACGAAGATCCTCGAGGACAACGTCAAGGGCGGGACGGGCGTCGCCGCGGCCACGGGCTGCCCCGCGGCGGGCAAGACGGGCACCACCGACGAGCACTCCGACGGCTGGTTCGTCGGCTTCACGCCACGGCTGGCCAGTGCCGTCTGGGTCGGCTATCCGGACTCGAACGTCCACATGTACTCGGAGTACCACGGCGGCCCGGTGGCCGGCGGCACGTTCCCCGCCGAGATCTGGGGCGACTACACGTCCGCCGTCAAGGGCTCGTTCTGCGGCGCCTTCCCGCCGCCCAAGCACCCGGCCACCTTCACGCGCTTCTACGGCAAGTTCGCCGGCGGTGGCGGCTCGTCGTCCTCGTCCTCGTCGAGCACGAGCCCGTACTCGACCGCCGCACCGGGCACGACGACCACCACGCCGCCCACCACGGACACGCCGGACACCGGCAGCACGGACACGGGCAACGGTGGCGCCGGGTACGACCCGGACCTCTACGAGTCCACGCCGCAGCCCGCGCCCACGCCATAGCGGAGCGCGACGTCATCACGGCGATCGCCGGTGTCCTGCGACAGGCGCCAGGGTCGCGGGTGGTGCGCTGGCTGGGGGACGACTGCGCGGTCGTGCGGGCGGACGGCGTCGCGGTCACCTCCGTCGACGTGATGGTCGAGGGGACGCACTTCCTCGCGGGCGCCGCGCCGGAGGACGTCGGCTGGCGCGCGCTGGCGGGCGCGCTCTCCGATGTCGCCGCCATGGGTGCCGATCCGGGTGAGGCGTATCTCGCTGTGGTCGCGCCGCCGGGCACCGACCTCGTGGCGCTCCACCGGGGCGCGCAGGCGCTGGCCGGCGAGTGCGGGGTGACGATCGCCGGGGGCGACCTCGCGGCCGGCCCGGTCCTCACCGTCGCGGTGACCGTCGTCGGCTGGGCTCCGGACGCGGACACCGTGGTGGGGCGCGACGGCGCCCGCCCGGGGGATCGCATCGGCGTCACCGGCGCGCTGGGCGCCTCCGCGGCGAGCCTGGCCCGTGGCGAGGGCCCGTTCATGCGGCCGCGGCCGCGGCTGGCCGAGGGCGTGGCCCTGCGCGGCGCCCACGCCATGATCGACCTCTCCGACGGGCTCGCCACCGACGCGCGGCACGTCGCGGAGGCCAGCGGCGTGCGCCTGGTGATCGACGCGCGAAGGCTCCCGATCGCCGACGGCGCGACGCTCGAGCAGGCCGCCACGGGCGGCGAGGACTACGAGCTGCTCGCCTGCGTCCCGCCGGGCCTGGACGTCCCCGGCGTCACCTGGATCGGCGAGGTGACCGAGGGCTCAGGCCTCGAGATCACCGGTGGCGACGCCGAGCTGGCGCGGCTTCGAACATCGGCTCTAGGGGTGCCGGAGGCGGGCCCCCGTGCGATTACTTGCGGGTGCCGGCCAGCAGCCGGCGCACGATGGCGGCCGCCACGGCGTCCGCATCTACGACGTAGGTGTTCACGTTGATCTCTCCTGAGTGGGTTTCCATAACTCTTTCGCGCTGCATCCCCACACCCCTGCCAGAGTGGTCGGAACGGGTCCTGCGATGGTGTCGCTGCTGGTATCGACGGTCGGTGATGCTCACATGATGGAGATCGGCCCGGATCGACTTATGGCCGATCGGGCGAGCACCCCGTTTATGACCCCTCAGAAGAGGGAACGGGCCGGCTCGGCCTTCACCTGCCGCGCGAACACGACGATGCGCTGCTTCGCCGAGTACAGCGGATGGCAGGCGGTGAGGACGAGGCGGTTGAAGCTCCGGCGGGCGGTCACCCAGGTGTCCGTCGGCTTGACGATGCGCAGCCGCTCGACCTCGTAGGTGACCTTGGCGTAGGGCATGTCGAGCGTGATGCGGTTGCCCTTGCGCAGCTTGTCGACCTTGCGGAACGGCGCGCCGTACGTGGTCCGGTGGCCGGCGATGGCGACCGTGCCGGGCGCGCCCGGCAGGGGCTGGTCGGGGTAGTGGCCCGGGCCCTTGGGGAGGACGTCGGTGGTCGTGCCTTCGACGATGACCTTGTCGACCCCGATCGCCTTGATGTGGATGCGACCGATCGGCTGCCCCGGCTTGATCTTGCGGTCCAGCGCCCGCGCCGCGAAGGCGATGCGGCTCCTGGCGTCGGGCAGCGTCTTGAGCGCGCGCTTCTCGATCGGCGTCGGCGCGAGCTGGGAGACGTCGTCCTCCAGCTGGCCGGAGAGCTTGGACTGCTCGAAGTGGTTGTAGGCGGCCGACAGCGGCTCCTGCCAGACGACGGTGAGGCCCGCGTCGGCGAGCAGCAGGACGCCGGACACGATGAGGACCGTCGAGAACGCGTGCAGGAGGCCGCCGCGCCGCCGGCGCTTCGGTGGCGGGTCCTCGTCCCGCGTCCGCGGCGTCATGCGTTCCTCGAGCGTGCTCATCGTCTCAGGGCCGACTGCGTCCCGCCCAGGGACCCGGGGCCGGCGTAGCTGCGCGGGCCGCGGGTGACCAGGCGATCGGCGTCACCCTCGCTTGTATCGGCAAGTCCGCGGCGGATCCGGAGGATGGCGACCGTCGCGCCGAGCCCGGCGAGGTAGACGGCGACCGTCAGCGTCGCCCCGATGCCGAGCACGCCGCCGGCGGCCAGGCCGAACGCCGTCCACACCGCGCCCAGCGGCGACAGGCCCCAGGCGATGCCGTAGTAGAGGACGAGCAGGGCGGGCAGGGCGAGGCCGACCAGCAGCGCGGCCGTCACGGCGCGGCGGCGGGGGCGGTCCCCGGAGGCGGAGACCAGGAGCCAGGCGTGCGCGGCCGGCAACAGCACCCCTGCAGCGTACGGATTGACGACCCAGACGGCCAGCACCAGCACGGCGAGCATGAGCCCGGTCGCGGCGGCCGCACCGCCCTCGGCGACGACCGGGCCGCGCATCCCCGTGATCCGCGGGCGCAGCCAGATGGCCGCCGCGGCGCCGACGAGCAGCGTCGAGCCGACGCACGCCCAGGCCGCACCGCCGATGTCGCGCACGGCGGCGGCCTCCGGCGCACCGAGCGCATCCACGGCGCCGACGACGGCGAGCAGCCGGGCCCAGACCCAGGCCAGCAGGACGGGGACGGCGAAGCCCGCGGCCCACAGCGACCACGTCGCCATCGGGTTGCCGCGTCGGCGGGCGCGGAAGAAGCCGTCGAAGGCGGTCAACAGCGCGGGGGCGAGGAGGGCGAGGACGAGCAGGCGGATGGACCACGTCGGGATCAACCGCTTGGCGACGACGAGGCCGTCCGCCTCCGCGAACGGATCGCGGCCGCCGGCGTCGAGCGTCGCGTACAGCGCGCGCAGCACCCCGCGGCCGAAGCGCCGCACACGGGCCGGGTCCACCGGGGCATCCGCGGCCGGGCGCCGCTCCGAGCTCGCCGAGATCAGCACGGCGCCGCCCAGCGGGCCCTGTTCGGAGATGGTCAGCGGCAGGGCGCGGCGGAGCACCTGCACGAGGGAGCGGGCGTGGCCGGGGTCCGTGTCGAGCTCCGCGCGCAGGGCCGACTGCGTGGTCCGCTCCAGGGCCAGCGGGACGGGGCCGGGGCCGGTCCGCCACGGCACCACGAACGGCCGCCGCAGCTTCGTCGAGGCGAGGTCTCCGAGCACGTAGACCGCGTCCACCGGGCCGTTCACGGCGTCCACCGCCTCGCGCGCGCCCGCGAAGCCACCACTGCCGCCCGACACGGAGGCGAGGACGATGGTCTTCGCGAGGTCGCGGTCGGCGAACAGGCGGCCGAGCTCGAGCAGTGCTGCTGTCCCGCTGAGCTCCGCGAGCGCCGGCGATCCGGCGGCGTCGCGATGGGCGACGATGATGATCTTGTGGTTGCTCAGGCCCTCGCGGGTGGCGGTGACGGTCTCCAGCGTCACCTTCCCGTCGAGCGTGACCGCGTCGTGGCTGACCCGGTCCACGCCGCTCGACTTGGCGAAGCTGGTGCGCTCGAACTCGGCCGCGACGCGGTCGGCCAGGCCCGCGTCGTCGGAGCTCCCCGGCCGGCGGTTCGGGAAGCGCTCGGCGAGGTCCTCCATCGTCTTGAAGGCGCGCGGGCCGTCGAAGGCGAGCGGGGCGAGACGGGTCGTCCGCGGCTTCGGCGGGTCGGTCAGGGAGAAGGCCAGGACGAACACGGCCACCAGGGCGGGCAGGAACGCGGCGCGATAGACACGGTGGTCGAGCACGGCCTCCCTATCCTCGCAGGGGAGGAAGAGGTGCCAGACCGCTCCCCCCGCATCCTGCTCGTCGACGACGAGCAGCCCATCCAGACGCTGCTCTCGTTCCCGCTGCAACGCGACGGCTACGACGTGGTGACCGTCGCCGACGGCCGGGACGCCCTCACGCGCTTCTCCGAGCAGCACTTCGATCTCGTGGTGCTCGACCTGATGCTGCCCAAGATGGACGGCCTCGAGGTGTGCCGGCGATTGCGCGCGCAGGCCGGCAACGGCAAGACGGTGCCGATCATCATGCTCACGGCGCGCTCGGAGGAGATCGACAAGGTGCTCGGCCTCGAGCTCGGGGCCGACGACTACATCACCAAGCCGTTCTCCGTGCGCGAGTTCCGCTCGCGCGTGAAGGCGGCGCTGCGGCGCGCCGCCCTGGCCCGGACCGACCCGGCCGACGAGGCGCCGATCGAGACCCTCGACCTGGTCATCGACCCGGCCAAGCGCACCGTCGACGTCCGCGGCGCGTCGGTGCCGATCACCTTCGTCGAGTTCGAGATCCTCGGCGCGCTGGCCCGCAACCCGGGCCGCGTCTTCACCCGCGACATGCTGCTGACGCGCGTGTGGGGCGACTCGGCGTACCGAGACCCGCGCACGATCGACGTGCACATCCGCCACCTGCGCGAGAAGCTCGAGACGGACGCGAAGGATCCGGAGTACCTCTTCACGGTGCGCGGCGTGGGCTACCGCTTCCGCGACGTTGCGTAGCCTGCGCAACCGCCTCGGGCTCGTCTTCGGCCTGATCACCGTCGGCGCGTTCCTCATCTCCTACCTGACCGTGGTCCCGTCGCTGGCCGATCAGCTGCGCGACCAGAAGGTGGAGTCGCTGACCGAGTCGGCGAAGATCCACGTGCAGCCGCTGCGGGCAACGGTCGGCACGCGGCTCGCCGTCAACGAGGTGCAGCAGCGCGTGGACACCGCCGCGGCGCGCTCGGGCGCACGGGTGACCCTCCTTGACGTCGCGTCGGGGACGCAGGGTCGCGGGCTGACCTACGGGCTCGGCTCGCAGGCGCAGGCGCAGACCGACAGCCGGCTGGTGCTCGCCGACCAGGCCGCACGGTCAGGCAGCCCGGTGACGGGGACGGAGCCGACCGGCCGCGGGCGTGTGGCCGAGGTCGCCATCCCCCTCGCGCTCAAGCGGACCGTCGTCAAGGTGGCGGTCTTCTCCGACGACCTCGAGGCGGTGGAGCGCAACGTGGCCTTCATCCGCCGGCGGATCCTGCTGGGTGGCCTGACGGCGCTGGCGCTCGCCCTGGCCGCGGGCTACCTCGTGGCCCGCGCGCTGACCAACCGGGTGCGCCGCCTCGAGCGCGCCGCCCACCAGGTCGCGGCGGGCGACTTCTCCACGCGCATCCGGGTGGACTCGGACGACGAGCTCGGGCGCCTGGCCGCGGCGTTCGACCAGATGCAGCGCCAGCTCAGCGAGCTGCAGACCGCCCGCGAGCAGTTCATCGCGACCGCGTCCCACGAGCTGCGCACGCCGATCTTCTCCCTCGGCGGGTTCCTCGAGCTGCTCGCCGACGAGGAGCTCGACGAGGAGACCCGGCGCGAGTTCATCGCGCAGGTCCGCGGCCAGGTCGAGCGGCTGACGAAGCTCACCACGGAGCTGCTCGACCTCTCCCGCCTGGGGTCCGGCGCGGTGGTCATGCGGCCCGAGCCGACGGACCTCGCGACGCTCGCGCGGGAGGTCGCGGAGGAGTTCCGGCCGGCCCTCGCGGAGCACGGGTCGGAGGTCGCCGTGGTCGACGAGGCGGGGATCGAGGTCGAATGCGACCCGGAACGGGTAGCCCAGGTCCTGCGCATCCTCATGGACAACGCGCTGGTGCACACTCCGCCGGGCACGGCGATCCGGGTGCGTGCGCAGCGCGTAGACGGGGAAGCGCATCTCGCGGTGACGGACACCGGACTCGGAATCAAGCGCAAGACCTTGCCCCACATCTTCGAACCCTTCTTCACCGCGGCCGACGACGGCACGCGCGGCGCCGGCCTCGGGCTGGCGATCGCCTCCGAGCTCGCGGAGCGCATGGACGGGTCCCTCGACGCGCAGTCCAAGCCGGGCACGACCACCTTCACGCTGGTGCTGCCGGCATGAGGTGGATGGTGCTGATGCTCGCGGTCTTCGTCGCCGGCTGCGGCGGCGGGGACAAGAAGGCGTCCTCGTCCTCGTCGAAGACGACCACCGTGCAGACGACGAAGGTCGTGCAGTCGCAGGGCACCGACGCCGGCCTGGACGCCGAGGGCATCTACGAACGTGAGGCGCCGGGCGTCGTCACCATCTTCACCGCCGGCGTGAACGGCGGCCTCGGGTCGGGCTTCGTGCTCAACGGCCGCGGCGAGATCGCCACGAATGCCCACGTCGTCACGGAGGGCGAGGAGGGCGACGACATCAAGGCCGTCGACGAGGTCTACGTCGAGTTCGCCGACGGCAACCGCGTCCCCGCGGAGATCAAGGGCTTCGACCCGGACGCCGACGTCGCGCTGATCAAGGTCGATCCCGCCGGTCTGGACCTGCACCCGCTGCCGCTCGGGAAGATCGGCTCCGTCAAGGTCGGCGCGCCCGTCGCCGCGATCGGCTCGCCGTTCGGCGAGCGCCAGTCCATGTCCGTCGGCATCGTCTCCGCCGTCGACCGCGACGTGAAGTCCCTGACCAAGTTCACCATCGCCGGCGCGATCCAGACGGATGCCGCGATCAACCCCGGCAACTCCGGTGGCCCGCTGGTGGACGCGCGCGGGCGGGTCCTCGGCCTCAACCAGCAGATCGAGTCCGAGAGCGGCTCAGGCGCGGGCGTCGGCTTCGCCGTCCCCATCGACCTCGCCGAGCGCTCCATCGCCCAGCTGCGCGAGCAGGGCAAGGTCGACTACGCCTACCTCGGCGTCTCCACCGTGGACGTGTACCCGCAGCTGGCGGACAAGTTCGACCTCGGCACGGACACCGGCGCGTGGATCCAGACGATCAACGACGGCGGGCCGGCCGAAGCGGCGGGTCTGCGAGCGGGCGAGGAGGGCGACAACGAGCGCTTCCAGGCGCAGACGGTCATCCCCGGCGGGGACGTCATCGTGGCCATCGACGGCCAGCCGGTGGACGCGCCGAACGCGCTCGGCCGGGTGGTCGCCCGCCTCTCCCCGGGCCAGAAGGTCGCCGTCGACGTCTTCCGCGACGGCAAGAAGCGCACGGTGCAGGTGAAGCTGGCGAAGCGTCCCGACGACGCTGGGTAGGTTGAGGGAAGTGAGCGATTCTCCCCCTCTCGTCCTGGTCTCCAACCGCGGGCCCGTCACCTATCAGGAGGACGGCTCGGTCAAGCGCGGCGGCGGCGGCCTCGTCACGGCGCTGACGGGCCTGGCGTCGCACCGCGAGGCGACCTGGATCGCCTCCACGATGACGGACGAGGACGCCGAGAAGTCACGGTCAGAAGGCGGCAAGGCCTTCCAGATCGACGCGCCGGACGGCGGCTCCTACAACGTCCGCCTCGTCGAGTCCGATCCGGACGCCTACGACCGCTTCTACAACATCTTCGCGAACCCGATGCTGTGGTTCATCCAGCACTACCTCTGGGACCAGTCGAACGCGCCGGACATCCGCCGCCACGAGGTCGAGGCGTTCGAGTACGGCTACAACGTCGTCAACGAGGACCTGACGCGCGCCGTCCTCGACGAGATCGAGGGCGTCGAGGAGCCCGTCGTGATGGTCCACGACTACCACCTCTACACGCTGCCGGCGATGGTCCGCAAGGCCCGTCCGGACGTCTTCCTGCACCACTTCATCCACATCCCGTGGACGCAGTCGGACACGTGGAAGGTGCTGCCGGCGTCCATCCGCGAGGCGATCTTCCACGGCCTGCTGGCCAACGACATCATCGGCTTCCACACCAAGTCCTACCGGCGCAACTTCCTGCAGTGCTGCGTCGACCTGATGGGGCTGTCGGTGGACATGGAGCGCGGGGTCGTGTTCATCGACGACCGCGAGGTCTGGGTGCGCGCGTACCCGCTGCCGATCGACTACGAGGCGACCCGCGCGCTGGCGGAGCGCGACCGGGTTCGCGAGTTCGAGGAGAAGCTGCTGGCGCGGCGCCGCGACTACTCGATCCTCCGTGTGGACCGGGCGGACCTGTCCAAGAACATCCTGCGCGGCTTCACCGGCTTCGACATCTTCCTCGACCAGCATCCGGAGTACCTCGAGCGGATCACCTTCACGGCGCAGCTGATGCCGTCGCGGACGGACGTGCCCGAGTACGCGGAGTACCTGGAGCGCATCGAGGCGCTGGTCGCCGTCGTCAACCACCGGCACGGGACGCCGGACTGGATGCCGATCGACCTCAAGCTCCGCGACGACCTGGAGGAGGCCGTCGCCTCCTACAAGCACTACGACGTGATCATGGTCAACGCCATGTTCGACGGGATGAACCTGGTCGCCAAGGAGGCGGCGCTGGTCAACTCCCGTGACGGGGTCTCCATCCTCTCGGAGAACACCGGCGCCCATGAGGAGCTCGGCGAGTACGCGCTGACGGTCAACCCGTTCGACGTGCAGGAGCTCGCGGACTCGATCCACGAGGCGCTCCAGATGGAGGAGGGCGAGCGCGCGCGACGGGCCTCGGCGCTCAAGGAGATCCTGGTCTCACGCGATCCGGGCGACTGGATCGACGAGCAGGTCCGCGACATCCGCCGCAAGGCGCGGGGCGAGGACGCGACGGTCGTCGCGGCGCCCCCGGTGCCCGGCGAGTACAGCTAGGGACCTAAGTGGGGTCATAGCCCCACTTAGGTGCACGTCACTTCTCGAAGCCACTGAACTCTCGCGGTGGCGGTGGGGCGACGGACGGCGGAGAAGCGGGCGCGGGTGGCGCGACGGCAGGCGCCGGGGTCGGCGGGGCGGCCGGCACCTTCCTCTCCTTCACCTGCCTGACCCTCGGAGCGGCCTCGACCCGGTGTCGTTGCGGACGCGCACGCGGCCGGCGCTTCTTCGGCGCGGGCGTCCGCGTCTCCACCGGCGGTGGCGGCGGAGCAGGCGACGCCTCACTGCGTACCGCCACGGGCGGCGGCACCCGCACCTCGTCGGGCTGCAGCAGCGGCCAGGCGACCACCAGCCCGAGGATCCCGGCCACCCCGAGGGCGACCGCCACGTTGGTCCAGCGCACGCGTGCGAGCATGTCCGTAGTAGGTCCCGGCGGCGAAGTTCCGGTCACGGTGGCTAGAGTGACCCGTCGCATGACCCGCGAAGCTCCTATCTACGACCTCACCCTCCTGCTCGATCCCGAGTCGGACGACGAGCGTCGCACGAAGATCATCGTCGACGTCGAGACGCTGATCGACAAGCACGGCGGGTCGCTGGTCGGTCGTCACGACTGGGGCGTCCGTCAGACGGCCTACGAGGTCAACAAGACGGCCAGCGCCGACTACCACCTGATCCAGTTCTACGCGACGCACGACGTGCTCGACGCGCTGGACCACACGCTCAAGATCACGGACGGCGTCAAGCGCTTCCGCGTGATCAAGCTGCGCCCCGGCACGCCTGAGCCGCCGGACCTTCGCGCAGCCGCCGCCGGCGCCGCTGCCGGCGAAGCCTCCGACGAAGACTGACCTTTCGTGTCAGAAGTGCGGAGTCCGTTGCGACTTCGTGCGGAGTAAGCGGCAACTTCGAGGTTCCGGGCGGTTCCCGACCGCCCCTCGATCTAAGGTTGCCGCACAAGCTTCGTCTGTCCACGAAAGGAGCCTTCGATGGCTGCCAGCAACATCAACCGCGTCATCCTGACCGGCAACCTCACCCGTGATCCGGAGACCCGCGCCGCGGGTGGCACCACCGTCACGTCCATGCGGCTCGCCGTCAACACCCGCAAGAAGGACAACGCGTCCGGCCAGTGGGTCGACAAGCCCAACTACTTCGACATCACGGTCTGGGGCGCCCAGGGCGAGAACTGCCAGCGCTTCCTCTCCAAGGGCCGGCCGATCGCCGTCGACGGTCGCCTGGAGTGGCGCGAGTGGCAGGACCAGGCCGGCAACAAGCGCCAGTCGATCGACGTCATCGCCGACTCCGTGCAGTTCCTCTCCAGCGGCGAGGGTGGCGGCGGCGGCCAGCAGGGCGGTGGCGGGTACTCGTCCTACACCCCCCAGCAGAGCGACGTCCCCGCGGACGTGTCGGACTTCCAGCGCGCCCCCGCCCCGGTGGGCGGCGGCAGCAACGGCCACTCCGCGCCGGCCGACGACGACATCCCCTTCTAGGCGGCTCGTCCTTCCCCGCCGCGGGCCGCAAGGTCGGCGGCGGGTTCTGAACTGCGGCATTGAAGGAGGCGGGTCCGGCGCGACTTTGCTCCACCACACATCGGCGGGGTCGGTGAGGTGGGGCGAAGTCGCGCCCTCCGCGACTTTCCGCCACCTCGCGGCCGCCCCGCCGTCGTGGTGGGGCAAAGTCGCGCCTTGCGTCCGCGCCCCCGACACATCCCGCTTCCTCGATGCCCAGACCCGGCGCCCGCTCGCGTCCCGAGCCCGCAGCGCAGCGCGCGTAGCACCACCACCGGCGGACGCTAGACTTGCCGGTTCCGAGTCGGTGGCTCTGCGCTGTTCTGCGCGCCTCCGACGATCGTGACGACTTCGAAGGGTTCCTAAGTGGCAAAGCAGCGCAGCAAGCCGACGCGCAGTCGGCGGGAGAAGATCACCAGGGGCGGGTCCGGTCGCCGGAAGCCCTGCCCGTTCTGCCGCGACAAGATCGAGTTCGTCGACTACAAGGACATCACCACGCTGCGCAAGTTCATCTCCGACCGCGGCAAGATCCGCTCGCGTCGGATCTCCGGCACCTGCCGCCGCCATCAGAACCAGGTCGCCACCGCCGTCAAGCGGGCGCGCGAGCTGGCGTTGCTCCCCTACGTGGCCGAGTCGGCCGGTGGGGACCGCGAAGAGCGCGGCAGCCGCGGCCGTAGCGACCGCGACCGGGACCGCTAGCCATGCCGCAGGCCATCCTGCTCCAGGACGTCGAGAACGTCGGCGGCAAGGGCGCCGTCGTCGACGTCTCCAAGGGCTACCTCCGCAACTACCTGATCCCGCGCAAGCTCGCCGAGCCCGCGACCAAGGGCTCGATCGTCGCCGCCCAGCAGCGCCAGGCCGCAGGCCGACAAGGCCGTCGCCGAGGCCGAGCAGAAGGCTTCCGACAACGCCGCGGTCCTCAACAAGACCGTCCTCACCATCAGCCATCAGGCCGGGGACGACGGGCGCCTGTTCGGCTCCGTCACCACCGAGGACATCTCGAACGCGATCCGCGACGCCCGCGGCCTGCGCATCGACCGTCGCCACATCCAGCTCGACGACGCCATCAAGACCGTCGGCACGCATCAGGTCACCGTCGAGGTCGCGCCGGGCGTCACCGCCACGGTCAAGACCATCGTCACCGAGCAGAAGTAGCGCTTCGCCTCAACGGCCGGAGCGCCCGTCGAGGGGCGAGCCGGCCTTGAAGAAGAACCAGTACTCGAAGGCGATCACCGCCAGGACGACGCCGCCGACGAGCACGTACTCGAGCGTGTTGAGCTGCGCGCGGACGCCCGGCATGTTGGCCGGCCGCTCGCCGCTCATGCTCCGCAACCACGGCGTGTGGCGCCGCACGGTCGCCGAGCGGCCGCTCAGCCGGTCGTCCTGCGTGCCCAGCCAGCCGAGCACCACGATCATCCCGTAGGCGGCCGTGAACATCACGGCCGCGATGGCGAAGACGGCGAGCATCGTGATCTGCCCGTCCTCCCCGACGATGTGCGCGCCCACCCACAGGCCGAGCGCGGGCGCGCCGGTGAACACGTTCAGCGTCGCCAGCGCCATCGCTGCGACGAGGAACACGCGTTCCATCCGCATCCACATCACCGTTTCAGTATGCGCGCGCACGCGCCAGGACGCAAGCGGCCACCGTCATGCGCGCACCTCAGGCCCGAACTGCGACAAAAGTGCGCTGATAGCGAACCGGGTCTTCGCAGTGACGTCCGACCCATCCGGTATCGATCTAGGGTCCTTCGGCCGATGGCGATCAGCGAGCATCAAAACCGTAACGACAACGGGCATTCCAACGGCGGCGGCGCCGGTGCGCCCGCCGGCTTCCTGCCGCCCCAGAACCTCGAGGCGGAGCAGTCCGTGCTCGGGGCCGTGCTGCTCTCGGAGCAGACCCTCTACGCGCTGACCATCGAGGTCAACCTCAAGCCGGAGGACTTCTACCGGCCCTCCCACGGCGCCATCTTCGCCGCGATGCTCGACCTCTACGAGCAGGGCGAGCCCGTGGACACGCTGACGGTCACCGACCGCCTCAAGCAGAAGAACCAGCTCGAGACCGCCGGCGGGCCCGCCGGCGTCGAGGCCCTGGCCGCCGCCCCGCCCGTCGTCGGCAACGCGCGTCAGTACGGCAAGATCGTCAAGGACGCCTCCCTCGTCCGCGGCCTCATCAGCGCCACCCAGCTCATCCAGCAGGAGGTCGCCGAGAACGCGGGCAGCCCGGTGGAGCTCCTCGACCGCGCGGAGCGCTCCATCCTCGAGATCGGCTCGGACGACCGCCGCAAGGACTTCCGGCCGATGTTCGACGTGCTCGAGGCGGAGATCGAGAAGCTCGACAAGCTCTCCCAGGCGGGCGCGGAGGTCACCGGCACGCCGTCCGGCTTCTCGGATCTCGACGAGATCACCGGCGGCTTCCAGCCGGGCAACCTGATCGTCCTGGCGGCAAGACCGTCCATGGGAAAATCGGCCCTTGCGGCGAACTTCCTCGAGAACGCCGCCGTGCGGTACGGGCGGCCCGGCGTGATGTTCTCGCTCGAGATGGGCGAGTCGGAGCTCGCGCAGCGCTTCATCGCCTCCCAGGGGTCCATCAAGGGCAACGCCCTGCGCAAGGGCAAGGTCGACTGGCAGAAGGTCACGCAGGCGGTCAAGACGCTGGGCGCGGCGCCCCTGTGGATCGACGACTCGTCCGACCTGTCCGTCCTCGACATCCGCGCGAAGGCGCGGCGGCTGGCGCAGCAGATCGACGGCGAGCTGGGGCTGATCGTCGTCGACTACCTGCAGCTGATGCGCTCCGACAGCCGGTCGGACAGCGTGGTGGAGCAGATCGGCGACATCTCCAAGGGCCTGAAGACGCTCGCGCGTGAGCTCAAGGTCCCTGTGATCGCGCTCTCGCAGCTCAGCCGCGGTGTGGAGCAGCGCCACGACAAGCGGCCGATGCTGTCCGACCTGCGCTCCTCCGGCCAGATCGAGCAGGACGCCGACCTCGTGATGTTCATCTACCGCGAGGAGTACTACGAGGACGACTCCGAGCACCAGGGCGAGGCAGAGCTGTTGATCTCCAAGCACCGCAACGGCGGCCTGGGCAACGTCCCGCTGGTCTTCCAGCACGAGTACCCGCGCTTCATGCCCGGGATCCGCGACGCGGAGCGCTACGGATGAGCGACGACTGCCCGTTCGGCATCTGCGACGGCTCCGGCTTCGTCGTCGACACCGTCGCCTACACGACCACCGCCTGCAAGTGCCGCCCGCAGCGCGTGGCCGACCGCAAGGCGCGCCGCCTGAACTCCGTGATCCCGAAGAAGTACCGCGGCGCGTCCTTCGACCGCTCGCCGGTGACGAACATGGACCCGTTCGTCGTCTCGGCCGTCAAGCGCTACGTGCTCGACCTCGACGCGAACCTGGACGCCGGCCGCGGGCTGTGGCTGTTCGGGCCGGTGGGGACGGGCAAGACGACGCTGGCGATGGTGGTCGCGCAGGCCGCGCTCGAGCGCCGGCGGACCGTGGGCATCTACTCCGCGCCCAAGCTGCTGTCGGAGCTGCGGCGCACGTTCGGCGACGACAGCGGCGGGACCTTCCACGACATCATCGACGCCCTGGCCGCCGTGGACCTCATGCACCTCGACGACGCGGGCGCCGAGCGCTCCAACGAGTGGGTGCTCGAGCAGCTCTACACGATCGTCAACGCGCGCTACGAGGACGAGAAGGCGATCATCGTGACGTCCAACCTGGACCCGGTGGAGCTCGAGAAGCAGCTCGGCGAGCGCACCGTCTCGCGCCTGCACGAGATGTGCGGCGACGCCCTGCCGCTGCACGACGACGTCGACCACCGCACCGAGGTCACGCTGCCGGCGCCGGGCGCGCCGCTGCGATACGGCCACACACCTTCATAGACTCGGAGACGCATGGCCGGCATCGTCATCATCGGCGCCCAGTGGGGCGACGAGGGGAAGGGCAAGATCACCGACCTGCTCGCGGAGCAGGCGGACGTCGTCATCCGCTTCCAGGGCGGCAACAACGCCGGCCACACGATCGTCCGCGGCGACGACGTCTGGAAGTTCCACCTGATCCCCAGCGGGATCCTCTACCCGGGCAAGCGCTGCGCGATCGGCAACGGCGTGGTCATCGACCCCGTGGTCCTCACGGGCGAGATCAACGGCCTGCGCGCCCGCGGCGTGGACCTCAGCGGCCTGCGCATCAGCGCCAACGCCCACGTGATCATGCCGTATCACCTGCTGCTCGACACGGCCGGCGAGACCCGCCTCGGCAAGGCGCAGATCGGCACGACCCGGCGCGGCATCGGCCCGTGCTACGCCGACAAGGCGCTGCGCCTCGGCATCCGGGTGCAGGACCTGCTCGACGAGAAGATCCTCAAGAAGAAGATCGTCGCCGCGATGGAGCCCAAGCGCCTGAGCCTGCGTCCCTACGCGCGGGATCCCGAGCTCGACCTGCAGCGCATGACGGAGGAGTACCTGTCCTTCGGCCACGCCCTGGAGCAGTACATCGCCGACACGCCGAAGATCGTCTGGGAGGCACTGGACAAGGACCTCAACGTCCTCTTCGAGGGTGCCCAGGGCACGCTGCTGGACATCGATCACGGCACGTATCCCTTCGTCACCTCGTCCAACCCGGTCGCGGGTGCCGCCTGCGCGGGCGCGGGCGTCGGCCCGCGTGACCTCAAGGAGATCTGGGGCGTCGTCAAGGCCTACACGACACGCGTCGGGGCCGGCCCGTTCCCCACGGAGCTGCACGACGAGGTCGGCGACGAGATCACGCAGAAGGGCCACGAGTTCGGCACCACCACCGGGCGCAAGCGCCGCGTCGGCTGGTTGGACCTCGTCGCCCTGCGCTACGCGGTCCGCCTGAACTCGCTCACGCATCTCGCGGTCACGAAGCTCGACGTCCTCAGCGGCGTCGGCGACATCGCCGTCTGCACGTCCTACCGCGGCAACGAGCGCGTCTTCACCGAGTTCCCGTACCACCAGTCGGTCCTGCATCACGTCGTCGGGGAGCTGGAGACGCTTCCAGGCTGGGACGAGGACATCACCGGCGCCGAGACGCTGGACGATCTCCCGCAGGCCGCGCGCGACTACCTCGACTACATCGCCGACTTCATCGGCGTCCCGATCGCCCTCGTGGGCGTCGGCCAGGGCCGCGACCAGACGCTGTGGACCGAGGCCGGCCGGCAGAGCGAGATCTGGAAGGTCGCCGCGGCTTAGGCCGCGACCGCGTCGCCGCCGAGGACCTCGTCCTCGCCGCGCTCGAGCAGGCGGAGGCCGAGGGCGGTCGCGCCCAGCATGGCGAGGGCCGCCAGGCTGACCTGGACGGAGAGGATGCCCTCCTCGGACCAGTAGACGTCCTCCAGCTCGATCAGCAGCGCCGCCTCGTCGAGCGTCAGCGCGGTTCCGATGCCGAACGGGATCGCGAACCACGGGTCGTGGCCCTCGTTGCGCGAGATCACCGAGGCCGCGCCGGAGACGAACGCCAGCGCGATGCCCGGGATGAAGTGATGGATGTGGCGCCCGCCCACGTGGCGGTTGCGGAACGGGCCGAAGGCGCCGCGCGTGCGGATGGAGTGCGTGCTCAGCCGGACGATCACCGCCGTCGTCGCGTAGGAGACCAGCAGGTTGAGCGTCGCGTTCTCGCGCGTCGGCGACGCCCGGTAGCCGGCGACCGCGACCGCGACCGGGTCACGCGCGCGACGGCGGTGCTTCCAGACCCACCACAGCTCCGACGCGACGACCGTGGCGGTCAGGCCGACGGCGGTCGCACCCAGCAGCTCCGTGGTCGTCGGCCGCCTCACACCATCACGACCTTCGGCCGGCCTCGGGCTGATGCTGCGCGATCACCTCAGGAGATCTTCCCCCGGGACCTCACGCACAACCCGCCCCGGCACGCCCATGACCACCGCGCGCGGCGGCACGTCCTTCGTCACCACGGCGCCGGCGGCGACGAACGCCTCCTCGCCGATCTCCACACCCGGGCACAGGACGACGCTGCCGCCGATGCGACAGCCGCGCCGCAGGATGGCGCCGCGCAGCTGGTAGTCGGGCCCATGGCGGCTCATCGTGTCGTCGTTGGTCATCGAGGCGCCCGGGCCGACGAAGACGTCGTCCTCGATCACGCTGAACGCCGTGACGTAGACGTTGGTCTGGATGCTCACCCGGTCGCCGATGACGACGTCCGGGTCCACGCACGAGCCCCGGCCGATCAGCGTCTGCTCGCCGATGACGGCGCGCTCGCGGACGTAGGCCTGGTCGCCGATGATCGCGCGTGCGCCGACGGACGCGCCCGCGAAGAGGATCGCCTGCGCGCCGATCCGCACCCCGTCGCCGACGACGAGCGGCTCCTGCTCGCCACCGCGCATGGTCGGCTTGCCGAGGATGGCGGCGACCTGGATGTCGACGCCCTCGCCGAGGACCGTCCCGGGGAAGACGACGGGCTCAGACATCCCGGCGCGAGGCGTCCAGCTGCGCCTGGGCCTGCTCGAGGACGCGCACGACCCGCAGGCCACTGGCGCCGTCCGAGCGCGGCTGCGTGTCCGTGCGGATGCACTGCACGAAGTGGTCGCACTCGATGCGCAGCGGCTCGCGGCTGGGGATGCGCGGGCTCCAGATGTCGCCCGAGCGGGTGATGTACTCGCCGTAGCCCTCCGTCGACTCGTCGAAGCCCTTGTCGTAGACCGTGATCTTGCGATCCAGGTCCATGTCGTCGAAGGTCGCCATGCGCTTGGAACCCACCACGGTGAACCGGCGGGCCTTGTGCGGGTCCAGCCAGGACAGGTGCATGTGCGCGGCCCGCCCGGAGGCGAAGCGCATGAAGCAGAAGACGACGTCCTCGACGGGCGGGCGCATGTAGCTCTCGCCGCGGGCGACGACGTCGACGGGGTCCTCGCCGCCGAGCAGGTGGAGCATCACGGAGACGTCGTGCGCGCCGAGCGACCACAGGGCGTTCTCGTCCGCGCGCAGCTTGCCGAGGTTGAGTCGGTGCGAATAGACGTAGTGCAGATCGCCGAGCTGCCCGGAGTCCGCGATCTCCTTGAGCGTCTCCACGGCGGGGTGGTACTCGAGCAGGTGGCCGACCATCAGCAGGCGCTTGTTGCGCGCCGCGGCGGCCACGACGCGCTCCGCGTCGGCGACGTTGGTGGCCAACGGCTTCTCCACGAAGCAGTGCTTGCCGGCGTCGAGGACGCGCTCGGCCAGGTCGGCGTGCGACGGCACCGGCGTGGCGAGCACCACGGCGTCGACGGTGTCGTCGGCCAGCACCTCGTCCAGCGTGGAGGTGCGCCGGGCGTTCGGGTGCTGGGCGCCGACGCGCGCGAGCGCCTCGGCGTTGGCGTCGCACAGCCAGGCGACCTCGCAGTCGGGCAGGGCCCCGAAGTTGCGTGCGAGGTTCGGTCCCCAGTAGCCGAGCCCGGCGACCGCGACCCGGACGAGACGCTCAGATCCGCTCATGCGCCTAACCGTATTAGGGCCTCGACCACGCGCTCGCCCGCGCGGCCGTCGCCGTAGAGCTCGGGGCGCTCGGCGGGCACCGGCGCAGCCAGCGCGACGCAGCGCTCGTTCCGCGTCGAGGTCGACGAGCGTGTTCCAGCCGGCGTCCACCGTCTCCGTCCACTCGGTCGTGGAGCGCAGCGTCGACGCAGCGGCACGCCCGGCGAGGTAGGCCTCCTTCTGCACGCCGCCGCTGTCGGTGAGCACAGCCTGCGCGCCGCGGATGAGCGCCGTGAACTCCAGGTAGCCCGAGCGGGGGCAGCAGCTCGACCGCGGCGCGAGCCGGTCGAGGAGCCCGGCGTCGGCCAGGCGCGCGCGCGTGCGCGGGTGCAGCGGGAAGACGACGGGCGCGGGGACGGCCAGCAGGAGGTCGACGAGCGCGCGCAGGCGCGCGGGATCGTCGACGGTGCCGGCCCGGTGCGCGGTGACCGCGACGTACTCGCCGGCGGCCGCGGCGTTCGACGGTGGCGACGAGGTGCGGCGACGTCGACCATCACGTCGCCGACGACCTCCACGCGCCCGTGCACCCGCTCGGCGCGCAGGTTCGCCGCCGGCGCCTCCGACGGGCACAGCAGGAGGTCCGACGCGTGATCGGTGAGCACGCGGTTGAGCTCCTCGGGCATCGCGCGGTCGAACGAGCGCATGCCCGCCTCCACGTGCGCAACCGGGATCCGCGCCTGCGCGGCCGCCAGCGCCCCGGCGAGCGTCGAGTTCGTGTCCCCGTAGACGAGGACGGCGTCCGGCGCCTCCGCGCGCAGCAGGTCCCCGACGGCGGCGAGCATCTTCGCCGTCTGCGTCGTGTTCGACCCGCCGCCGAGGTCCAGCCGGTGCTCCGGCCGCGGCAGGCCGAGCTCGTCGAAGAAGACGCGCGACATGTCGTCGTCGTAGTGCTGGCCGGTGTGGACCATCACCTCCGACGCACGCTCCCGCAGCCGTGCCGACACCGCCGCCGCCTTGACGAACTGCGGCCGGTTCCCGATGACGGTGAGGACCCGCAAGCTCAGCCGCCGAGCGAGTGCTCGACGTGCTCGCGGAACGCCTGCGCTGCGGCGCTGGTCACCGGCCCGGGCGCCTGCGGCAGCTCGCGGTCGTCGATGGCGCTGATGGGCAGCACCTCGCGCACGCTGGAGGCGATGAACGCCTCCGTGGCGCCGGCGAGGTCGTCCACCGTGGTGATGCGCTCCTCGGCCTCTGTCACGCGCATCAGGTGGGCACGGGTGATCGAGTCCAGGATCCGCTCCGTCAGCGGCGGCGTGATCAGCCGGCTGTGGGCGTCGACCCAGAAGAAGGTCCACGTCGGCCCCTCCAGCACGCGGCCGTGCGGGGAGACGAACAGCGCCTCGTCCGCGCCGCGCTCCTTCGCCAGCCGGCCCGCGAGCATGTTCCCGCCGTAGGAGAGCGTCTTCAGCGTGTCGAGGATCCGACCGGGCGCGAAGGTGACGGTGGCCACGCGCGCCGTGGCGGGGTGGCTGGGCATCGGCTCGACGATCACGATCCGCCGTCCTCCGCGGGTGATCACGATGCGCAGCAGGGCGTCCAGCTCGCCCACCTCGTCCAGCAGCGCGTCGACCTCGCGCTCGAGCGCGACGATGTCCGTCTCCAGCCGCAGGCCGGCGCAGGAGCGCCGCAGCCGGGTCAGGTGGTCCTCCATGGCGAAGGGCTGGCCGCCGTAGAGCCGCACGACCTCGAACGCCCCGTCGCCGCGCAGGAGGCCCTCGTCCGTCACGCTGATAACGGACTCCTGCGGGGACGCGATGGTCCCGTCCACCGACGCCAGGTAGGTGGTCATGCCGCGGAGCCTATGCCGTCCAGCGAGAGGACGAGCTGCCCGTCGTCGACCGGGTCCTCGAGGTTGCCGACGGTGACGCCGACGAGCGTCAACCCCTGCCGGCGGACCTCGGGCATCGCCTCCGCCATCAGGCCGCGGAGGGCGGTCAGGACGGTCGTGCCCTCGGCCGTCGCGTGCGGCAGCGTGTGCGAGCGCGTGGCCCGCGTGTAGTCGCCGAAGCGCAGCCGCAGGACCACCGTGCGGCCGACGCGCCCGCGGTCGCGCATGCGGCTCGTCACCCGGTCGCACACCCGGGACAGCGCCTCGTCGAGCTCCTGCGGCGACCGCCGCGGGCGACCGAGCGCGGCCTGTGCGCCGAAGGAGCGACGCCCCGACCGGCGGCGGGCCACCGGCCGTGTCGCGCGGCGGCTGACCAGGTGGTGGATCTGCCGGCCCGGGCCGCGCCCGAGGATGGCCACCAGCTCGTGTTCCTCGAGCTCCACCAGGTCGCCGATGGTGCGCATGCCGCGGACGTGCAGCTTGCGCGCGCTCGCCGGCCCGAGGCCCCAGAGCTTCTCCAGCGGCAGAGGATGGAGGAACGCCTCCTCGTCCTCCGGCTCGACCAGGCGCAGCCCGTCGGGCTTCGCCGCCGCGCCGGCCATCTTCGCGAGCAGCCGGGTCCGCGCCGCCCCCACCGTGATCGGGAGCCCGACCCGCGAACGCACCTCGCCGCGGATCCACTCCGCGACCTCCAGCGGCTCCGCGTCAACCTCGCGTACGTCCAGGAACGCCTCGTCCACCGACACCTGCGACACCTTCGCCCGCGTCTCCGCGAACACCCCGCGCACGGCGAGGCTCGCCTCCCGGTAGGCCTCCCAGCGGCCGGGCACGACGATCAGGTCAGGGCAGAGCCGACGCGCCTCGCGGCCGCCCATCGCCGAGCGCACCCCGAAGGCCCGCGCCTCGTAGCTGGCGGCCATGACCACCCCGCCGCCGACGGCGACCGGACGGCCGCGCAGGGAGGGGTCGTCCCGCTGTTCCACGGAGGCGAAGAAGGCGTCAAGGTCGGCATGGAGGGTGGTGACGGACACGAACGCATGTTCGCATCCCTCGCGGACGGAACGGTCAGCGGCGCCGGCCGGACCGGAAGACGAAGAACAGCAGGAGCAGGATCACCAGCAGCGGAAGGAACCCGAGGCCCCCGCCGCCGAAGAAGAAGAACCCGTGGCCGAACCCGCGCCGGCGCTGGTAGCCGGTCCGTGGCCGGCCGAAACTGCCGCCGCCGCGGCCGAACCGCGAGCTCCCGGCGCCCGCTCCGGCGAGCTGCGTCCCGTCGCGCAGCACCGGCGACGGCGCCGGTGACGCGGCCGAGGCCGGCCCGGCGAGCGAGAGCACGGCGAGGATGGTCAGCACGAAGCGCATGTTCCGGGACTGCCCGCGCCGACCCATCGGCGAACGACGCTGGGTCAAGTTGGCCGGTCGCGGTCACGCGACGGCTGCACGCGCTTGGGCTCGCCCGGCATCTTCGGGTACTCGGGCGGATACGGGAGGTCGACGGCGTCCTCCTCGTAGAGGTCGAGCAGCGGCTGCAGGTCGTGCGCGACCGCGTCGATATCCGCATGGAGGTCCCCCCGCTCGGCGAAGCGCGCCGGCATCGTCGCGACCGTGAAGTCCTCCGGGGCGGCGGACCCGAGCTCGTCCCACTCCAATGGTGCCGAGACGGGCGCGCCCGGGCGCGGGCGGATGCTGTACGGCGACGCGATCGTGCGGTCGCGCGCGTTCTGGTTGTAGTCGACGAAGACCCGTTCGCCGCGCTCCTCCTTCCACCACTTCGTCGTCACCTCGCCGGGGCGGCGGCGCTCGAGCTCGCGTCCGAAGGCGATGGCGGCGTGGCGCACCTCGGTGAAGCTCCAGCGCGGCTCGATGCGCACGTAGATGTGGACGCCGCGGCCGCCCGAGGTCTTCGGAAAACCACGCATGCCGAGGTCCTCCAGCAGCTCCCGTGCGGTGCCGGCGAGGCTCGCGGCGTGTGAGAAGTCCGTCCCCGGCTGCGGGTCCAGGTCGATGCGCAGCTCGTCCGGATGGTCGACGTCACGGTCGCGCACCGGCCACGGGTGGAAGGTCAGCGTCCCCATCTGCGCGCACCACGCGACCACGGCGATGTGGTCGGGCCGGACCTCGTCGGCGTGCCGCCCGCTGGGGAACTGGATGCGGGTCGTCTTGAGGTAGTCCGGGGCGCCGGTGGGCACGCGCTTCTGGTAGAAGGCGTCGCCGCCGCGCTCCCCGCGCTGGGAGAGCACGAGGCCCTCGCGGTAGCCCTTCGGCCAGCGCTCCAGCGTCGTCGGGCGGTCGCGCAGCGCGCGGAGGATCCCGTCGGCCACCGCGAGGTAGTACTCGACCACCTGGAGCTTGGTGATCTCGGGGGTCCGCTCCGTCGCCGGGAAGATGACCCGGCCGGGGCTGCTCACGCGCAGATCGCGCCCGCCCGCGTCGATGATCACGTGGTCGGCCATGCGGGCATGATGACCGCCGTGGCCGTCCGGCGCCTGATCCCCCTCACCCTCGGCCACGAGCGGATGCCGAAGTCGGCGTCGGTGCATGGCGACACCTCGGGCGAGGTGCTGACGCTGCCGGTCGGCGCCGCGTTGCTCGACACGGACGACGGCTGGACGCTGATCGACACCGGCTTCCATCCCGGCGTGCGCGACATGACCTTCGACGGCGACTACCGGCCGCTCGTGCCGGAGGGGGCGCCGCTGCTCGAGATCGTCGCCGAGCTCCATCTCTCACGCGTCTACCTCTCGCACCTGGACCTCGACCACGCCGGCGGGCTGCGCCTGCTCCCGCGGGTGCCCGTGTTCGTGCAGCGGGCGGAGCTCGCCTTCGGCCTCGGCCCGGACGCGGAGGCCAACGCGATGATCCCGGCCGACTTCGACAGCCCGGACATCGACTGGCGGCTGCTGGACGGTGACACGGACCTCGCCGACGGCGTCCGGGCGATCTCCACGCCCGGCCACACGCCGGGGCACCAGTCGTTCGCGATCGACCTCCCGGGCGGGACCATCGTCCTCGCCGCCGACGCGTGCGATCTGACGGAGAGCCTGGAGCGAGAGGTCGGCCCGGGCACCTTCGTCGGCGACGACCCCGAGCCGGCGCGGCAGTCGCTGCTGCGCCTGAAGCGACTCGGCCACGAGGTCGTCCCGTGGCACGACCCCGTCGCCTGGCCGGCGTTCGTCGAGAGGATGTCGCGAGGATGACCGAGGTCGTCTTCGACAGCTGGGGCGGGCAGTTCAGCGACAACCCACGCGCGATCTCAGAGGCGATGCGGGACCACCCTGTGCGGCAGTGCTGGGTGCTGGCGGACGGCGTCGAGGGGCCGGACTGGGCGGACCGCGTCGTCGCCGGGACCGATGCGCACGTGCAGCGCCTCGAGCGGGCGGACGTGATCGTCGCCAACAACCTCCTGCCGCCCTTCGTGAAACGATCGGGGACGCTGTACGTGCAGACGTGGCACGGGACGCCGCTCAAGCGCATCGGCTTCGATCTGCCCGACGGCGACCCGGGCTACCTCGAGCACCTCGCTCGGGAGGCGCAGCAGTGGGACCTGCTGCTGTCGCCGAACGCCGCCTCCACGCCGCGGCTGCGCAGCGCCTTCCGCTACGCCGGGCCGGTGCTCGAGACGGGGTATCCCCGCTGCGACGTCCTCGTGGGCGCGCGCCCACGCGACCGCGTGCACACGGTGCTCTACGCGCCGACCTTCCGCGAGCAGGGCGACTTCGACCTGCGGCTCGACGTCGGGGCGCTGGCCGAAGCGCTGGACGTCGACGTCTGGCTGCGGCTCCACCACTTCGCGCCGGACGCGGCGGTCCCGCGTCACCCACGGGTCCGCGACGTCACCGAGCATCCCGACCTCCGGGAACTGCTCCTCGCGGCGGACGCGCTGGTGACGGACTACTCGTCGGTGATGGTCGACTTCGCCGTCACCGGTCGCCCGATCGTGCTCTTCGCCGACGACCTCGAGGACTACGAGAACGGCTTCTATCCCGACTTCGAGGCGACCGCTCCCGGGCCGGTCGTCGACAGCACCGAGGGAGTCATGGCCGCGTTAGCGCAGCCCGCCGGCTACGAGGCCTTCCAGCGCACCTACTGCCACCTCGACGACGGGCACGCCGCCGAGCGCGTCGTCGCTGCGATCAGGACGGCTCTGGGAGGTTGAACGCGCGGCGCAGCTCGGGCGCCACGAGGTCCAGGTCCTCGCGATGGCGGGTGAGGTAGTCGGCGACGAAGGGGCAGACCGGGACCACCTGCAGCTGGCGGGCCCGCGCGTCGTCGAGCGCGAACTTGACCAGGCGGCTGGCCAGCCCCTGGCCCTCGTGCCCCTCCGCGATCTCCGTGTGGGTGAACGCCCGCACCGCGGCACGGCCGCGGTACTCGGCGTAGCCGGCGATCTCGCCGTCCACCAGGATCTCGTACCGCTCCGCCTCCGGAGCCTCGCGCATCGTCACGTCTTCCGCCATGCACCGAGCGTATCCTCGCGGCATGGCCACCACCTGCTCCCACCTCGACCAGATCGAGTTCCGCGAGCCGGCGGGCGACGTCGCGGGCTGCGAGGACTGCCTGCGCACCGGCGGCCGCTGGGTGCACCTGCGGCTGTGCCAGACGTGCGGTCACGTCGGCTGCTGCGACTCGTCCCCGAACCGCCACGCCTCGGCGCACCACGCCGAGACGAGCCATCCCGTCATCCGCTCGGTCGAGCCGGGCGAGGACTGGTCGTGGTGCTTCGAGGACGAGGTGATGTTCCGCCTGGCCTGATCGGCCGGGCGCCTACGGCACGGTCTGGCAGACGCCGACCACGGCCTTGGCGCCGAATCCGAGCTTCGGATCGAGATCGGGCGCGGCCGCGTCGAGCGGCTTCTTGGGATTGAACGACGGCTTGCCCTTGTCGTCCAGGCAGACCCCGACGACGCATGCCTTCCCGAACGGCTTGTTGTTGAAGCAGTCGCCGTCGTGGGACAGCTCGTCGCCCGCCTCGAGGCTCCCGAGCGGGCCGAAGCTGCCGGTCGCCGAGGCCTTCGCGTAGACCTTGTTGCCCTCCAGGCCGGCCTCCGGGGAGATCGTCGGCGTGATGCCGTTGGACTTGTACCCCACGCCGGCCTCCACGCACGCCGAGAAGCCGTCCTTGGTGAACGAGAACCGCGTGCCGACGCACACGCCGTCGCACACGCTCAGCCCGACCCCGACGAACCCGGCCGGGTCGGAGAACGTGATCGGGTCGTTGTTGCCGTACTGGTAGAGGTTCACCGTCCCGCCGGCGAAGCCGAGCGGATCGCGCGCCATGAAGCGCCCGGCCGTCGGGTCGTACGGGCGCACGCCCATGAACACGAGCCTCGTGACCGGGTCGGCGATGCCACCCCCGTAACCGACCGGCAGCTCGAACGCCGGTGCGGAGTCCGAGAGGGTCTCGCCGTACGCAGACACGTCGACGACCTTGACCTTCGTCTGCGACTCGCTCGTGACGACGCGCGGCGTCCCGACCTGGTCCGTGGACACCGTGTAGCGCGTGCCGCCCTTGAGGATCGAGTACAGGTAGCCCGTGTCGGTGTAGCTGAGCGTGTCGAGCGTGCCGTCGGGCTCGAGCGCAGCGGTGACCTGCAGCTGCTGGTCGGGGTTGCCGTAGAAGTAGCGCCACGTCTGGCCGGCCGTGGTCCGCGCCACGAGCCTGCCGTCGCCGTCGTAGGCGTATCCCTGCGTCGTGCCGCCGACGGTCGCCGAGAGCAGCTCGCCGCGCGCCGACCAGGTGAACGTGTCGCTCCCGCGCGCGGTCTCGAAGCCGTCGTCATTGACGCTCACCGCGGACCCGCCGAGGCCGGTGAGCTTCCCCGCGGCGCTGTACGTCGCCGCGCGCGTGACGCCGTCGACGGTGCGGCTCGTGCGGTTCCCGTCCGCGTCGTAGGCGTAGTGCTCGAACGGGCCGTTGTCGCGGCTGACGTCCGTGAGCTGGTCGTCGGCGTCGTAGGTGTAGTCGTAGGTGTGCGACGTCCCGCCGACGGATTCGACCTTCTTCGTGATGCGGCCGACGGCGTCGCGGGTGAGCTGGCTCGAGTACTCCGTCGTCCCCCCGACCGCGTCGGTGCGCGCTGACAGCCGGGCCTGGTTGTCCCAGCCCTGCGTGAGCACGAGCGCCCCACCGGCGATCTTCGAGATCGCTCCGCCGGGCCCGTTGCGGCTGACGGTGAACGGGCCGTCGGCGGTCACGCGGCCCTCGGGATCGCGCGTGACGTTGGTGGTCTGCGTGTTCCCGCCCACCGTGATCTTGGCCTGCGCGACCTCGTGGTTGGCGTCGTAGGCCAGCGCGTAGGAGCCCACGGAGGCACCGGTCCAGGCCATCGACGTCATCAGCTCGCCGTCGTAGCCGAACGTCAGGCCGGAGGCGTCGGAGCCACCGCTGGGCGTCCGTGACACCGAGCCGACGCGGCCGTCGAGGTGGTCGTAGCCGACGCCGACCGACGCCTCGGGGTAGGTCATGGACGTCACCCGGCCGTCGCCGCCGCGCCCGTAGGTGACGACGCGACCACCCGGCAGGGTGAAGGTCTTCTTGCGCCCGTCGGCGTCCCGTGCGGTGACGTACCCCGACCCGCTCCCCGGCGGCACGAACTTGCGGGGTCGGCCGGCGGGGGTGTAGCCGAGCGTGCTCACCGCACCGCTCGGCGCCGTCACCTGCGTCAACCGATCCATCCCGTCGTGCGCGAACGCGTAGGTCTCGTTCCCCGGCAGCCTCGTCGACGTCACCCGCCCGCCGGTGTCGTAGCCGAATTGCGTCTCGTGGCCGAGCGCATCGGTCATGCTCGTGAGCCGGTCGAGCGGGTTGTAGGCGTAGAGCAGCTCGCGCACACCCTGCGCGAGGCGCGTCGGGCGCCCACGGGTGTCGTAGGTCGTGGTGATCGCGGTCTGCGCGTTCGGCGTGACGGATGTGACGCGGTCGCGGGCGTCGAGCGTTGCGGAGGACGCGCGGTCCGCGCTGTCCTTCGCCGTCGTCGTGTTCGTCGCCCCGTCGTAGGTGCTCGTGTGGTGCAGGCCGGTCGCGTTCGAGGTCACCGTGTCCGTCGACGAAGTGACGGAGAAGACGTTCGCCGGGTTGCTCAGCGTTGTGGTGCGCGTGCGCTTGAGGTCGAACGCGAGGCCCGATGGCGCCGTCGAGGTCTGGGAGCCGAAGAACGTGGCGAGCCCGCCGAAGCGCGGGTCGTCGCGGCGGGAGCCGGAGAAGGTCCGTCCGTCCTCGAGCGTCGCGGTCCGCGACCCGTTCGGTGCGTCGTTCGTGACCGTGGTCGCCCCGGACGGCTCGGTCACCGTGCGCGACCAGCCGGTCTCGGCGTTGCCGCCGTTGGTGTAGCTGCTGGCCTCCCCGGCCGGCTCGGTGACGGTGGTCTTCAGCGTGCCGTCCGCCGACTCCGAGTAGACGAGCTGGAGGGCGACGCCGTCGGGGTCGGTGTCCTTGGTGACGTAGCCGTCGGCGTCGTAGGCGAACTGGTGGACACCGCCGGCATAGTCCGTTTCGCTCGACAGCAGGCCGCCGCCGCCGTACGTCAGCTGGGTCGTCAGCCCGCCGGGGCGACCGATGCCGGTGAGGTCGCCGTTGCCGTTGACCGTGAGCTCCGTGCGCTCCCCGTTGGGCGCGACGATGGCCTTCGCCGTCCCGTTCCCGTCGCGCTCGATGGCCGTGGTCAGGCCGTCGCGGTCGGTGACCTTCGCCAGCCGGCCCGCCGCGTCGTAGTCGAAGCTCGTGAGCGTCCGGCCCTCCAGCGGGTCGACCGTGCTGATCTGCCGCCCGTCCCCGTCGAACAGGTAGACCTCGGACCCCGTCTGCGAGGGGACGGAGATCTGGCCGGACGCGAAGCCCGGGATGCCCGGCTCGATGGCGTGCAGCGTCGGGTTCACGTTGGCGTCGCTGGTCGCGAGCACGCGGCCGTTGGCGTCGACTTGGAGGACGCCGCTCACCGGGACCGGCGTGGTCAGCGCGCCGTGGCCATCGGCGTCCGGATCGGTGTCGTAGGTGCCGTTGCCGGCGATCTGGACGAGCTTCTCGCCTGGGCCGACCTTGAAGAGCTTGCCGGAGGCGTAGAAGTAGACGAGCCCGTCCGCGTCGACTGCGACGGGACCGTACGAGTTGTAGCCGACGCTCCTGGCCGCCTGCCCGTTCGAGCAGCAGGCCGCCTGGCCGCCGCCAACGATCGTCTGCAGCACCCCGCCCGGCGTGAGCCTGGCGATCTGGGGGTCGGTGCCCCCTTGGTTGGAGGAGATCGACATCACGAGCGTGCCGTCGGGAGCGACGGCCAGGGAGTCCACGCCCAGGTTCAGCGACGGGAGGTTGTAGACCGTCTCGAGCGTCCCGTCGGCGCGGATGTGCTGGATGCGGCGCACGCCCGGACCCTGCTCGCGGATGTAGAGCGTTCCGTCGTACCCGCTCACGAGCTGGTTCGGGTAGTTCAGGTAGACGTCTTCCGCCGGCTGCCCGTCCCCGTCGTTGGTCGGCTCGACGTAGGCGTTCTGCTCGCCCTTGGTCACCTTGGTCACCGTCCCGTCGGGCGCCATGTGCCAGATCGGCCCGTTGCTCTCGTTGTGCGGCCCGACGGCAGCGAGGATCCAGGCGCCGCCATCCGGGGCGGCGGCCATGCTCGCGTAGATGTACTGGCCGCCGTTGAGGACCGGCAATTTTCCGACCTTCGTGACGGTCCCGTCGGGCGCGCGGCGGCGGACCTCGAAGGTGCCGGTGCCCTCGCTGTAGTTGTACAGCTCGACCCCGAACCAGGCGCTGCCGTCCGGCTGGGCCGTCGCCGACCTGACGTGGGTCCGGCTGCCGTAGCTGAGCTGGGCCAGATCTTCGTCGTCGTCGTAGAGCACGTGGGCCACGTCCTTGACCGGCGCCGCCATGGTGGTGCCCGTGCCGAGCTGCACGCTCCCGGAGGTCCGGTCGAGCTGGTGGCTGACGTCGAGCGTCCAGCCGCCCAGGGCGTCCGGCGGCGTGGCGGGCCGGCCGACGGAGATCGGCACGACCGTCTCGATGCGGATCTCCTCACGCGCGCGCACGGCCGTGATGGCGTTCCCGAAGCGCCCAAAAGCGTCCGCGTTCTGCGCGGCGGTGCGGTAGACGGCGTCGTAGACGTAGGTGATCGTGGCCTGGCCGTCCTGCAGGCCGTGCACGGTCCGGCCGAAGCCATCCTTGCCGTCCCAGTGGTACTTCTGCGTGAGGTTCGGGCCGGGCGAGGCGAACGTGTAGGCCTTGGAGGTGCCGGCGACCTCCACGACGAGCTCGGCGCGCTTGACCGGGCCGGGCACGGACGGTCCCGTCACGACGATGTCCACGTCGTTGGCGTCGTGGATCCGGGCGCGGTCGCTCGTGTAGTTGAGCGTGAAGGGGGTTCCGGCGACCGGCAGCGACTCCCGCAGCGCGCGGGCGTCGCAGTCCACCTCCGAGCCACCCGGCTTCTTGCACGGCTTGCGCGGATCCTTGGGCTTGCGGGGCCCTGGACCGCCACCGCCACCGCCACCGCCGTTCGGGCCGCCGGGCGGCGGACCCGAGCCGTTCGGTGGCCCGTAGGGCCAGTTGTGATCCCAGGGCGTGAAGTGCGTCACCGACGCGCGCCACACCGTGGCACCGGGGGTGTACAGGCCGGCGAGCTGCTGCCGCTCGAGGTCGGTGATGCCCAGGGCGGCGAGCTCCCCTGCCGAGTCGGCGTCGCCGTCGCCGTCCGCGTCGATTGCCGCCTTCCCGTCGCTGACGGCCAGGACCTTGATCACGCGACCGTTCTGCTCGGTCTCCCAGGCGTTCGCTGCCTGGTCGTAGGAACCGAGCGGGACGGCCGTGCCGACCGCGAAACCGAGGAAGTTCGTGGTGTAGACGACGACCGGCTTGTCGAAGTCCACGCGCGTGGCCCCGGCCTCGACGGCCTCGTCCACGCTGTACTCCGCCGCGTAGGTGTAGGCCGAGCGGGGCGGCAGCGTGCCGGGCATCGCGTCCGGACCGCGATTGCCGACGGTGAACTCCGTCGTCCGCACGTGCAACGTCGTCAGCGGTTGCGTCGTGCCGTCCTTCAGACGCATGGTCGCGTGCGTGCCGGGAGCGAAGAGGAGGTTCGCCTGGCGGGACCCGTCGCCGTCGGTCGTCGTGCTCGATTGCGCGACCTGACCACCGACGGCTTCCGGCACCACCTCGGCGACCTTCGCGTCGAACTGCCGCATGACGACGTCCTCGAGCGGGTCGTAGTCGCGCTCGCGCGGGATCACCATGCGCTCGACCGGCAGGTAGGTCGGGCGTTCGAAGTGCAGCGTGAGCGTCCCGCCGGCATTGACCGCGAGGTCGTATTTCCCGTCGCTGCGGGACACCGTCTGGCCGAGCTCGGGATGGTCGGCCACCGTGACCGTGACGCTCGGCAGCCCCTGGCCGCCTGCGTCGAGCACCCGGCCGCTGAGGACGCCGGCGCGGGCCGGGTCGATGGTGTCCGACGCGACGCCGGTCTGCACCGGGTCCGGGCCGGTGTAGAGGAAGTCGGTGCCGTCCGCGAAGCTCGTCGGCTGGACCGCGGATAGCGGCGGGGCGACAGGTGGAGCGGGCGGCGGCGGCACGGGCTTGTCGCCCCCGGGGAGGTCGGACGTGGGAGGCGTGGCGGTCGCCGTGGCCGTGGCCGTGGCCGTCGGGGTCGGCGTCGGCCCGGACGTCGTGGGCGTCGGGCCCGGGGTCGACGACGGGACCGGCGGGGGCTCGTCCGGTGGCGCCGTGGGCACCGCGATCGGGGACGGCCCGGGCACCGACCCGCCGGCCGCCGGAACGACCATGGTCGTCAGGGCGCTCGCGCGGCAGTTGTTCCTCTCGCTGGTCTCGCGGACCGCCTTGCCGTCGTCGGCGCACACGAGCAGGCGGTAGGTACCCGGGCGGGCGGTGCTGGGCACCATCACGGAGCCCTTGACCTTCTTCGTCCTGCGCGGCTTGATCACGCCGACCCTCACCTTGCCGAGCAGCAACAGGTCGCCCTTGGCCCGGGCCTTCCCCGCACCCAGGTAGGCGCGCAGCACGGAGGCGCCGGCCTTCCTGCGGCCGCGATTGCGCACCGTGGCGGAGATCGTGAGTGGCGTCGCCGGCCTGATGCTCGCCGGGGCCGGGACCAGCGTGGTGAGGCTGAGGTCGGCCCGGCGCGGCTTGGCGCCCGCCACCGACGGAACGATCAGCAGCACGGCAAGCGCGGCGATCGTCGGGCTCCGGACCATCGGGCGATGCTCTTAGGCGCGGACCGCTATGTCAAGCCGCGCTGCGGCCGCGGGTGGCTCGCCGACGCCGCCGACAGGTGCATCAGACGCCAGTGCCGTGAACGGCGCTAGACCGAGCTACTGCCTATGCCCCCGGAAGGAATCGAACCTTCAACCTTCGGATTAAGAGTCCGCTGCTCTGCCAATTGAGCTACAAGGGCGTGCTGCCGCAGGATAGCGGCGGAACTTCTACTTCTTCTTGGGCTTCGCGGTCGCGCTCGGCGCGGGTGCGACGGTGACCGACGGGACCGCGGAAGCGGCTGCGGCCGCGGTCTGCTGCGCCGCCTGCTGCTTGGCGGCGTCCAGGTCGCCCTTGAGCTGCTGGCGCTGATCGGGATCCTCGAGGGCGAGGGCCTTCTTGGCGGCGAGGTCGCCCTTGCGGGTCTGGCCGGCGAGGTAGGCGTACTGCGCGAGGGACGAGTAGGGGCCCACGGCGTCGCGGTTGAGGGCGACGACCTCCTGCGCGGCGACGAGGCCCTCGAGGTCCTCGAGCCCGGCGTAGGCCTGGACGACACGGGAGGCGACGCGGCCCTCCTCCTCCTTGTCCTTCGGGCTCAGCGCCTCGTAGGCCTTCCAGGAGGCGACGGCGTCTTTGAGGCGGTCCTTGCCCTTGGCCGAGTAGATCGGCTGGCCGCTGTTGGGGTCGACCTTCGCGCTGGTGCCGGCGAGGGAGATCTGCGCGCGGATGAGGTCGGTGTGGGCCGCCTCGTCGGACGGGTTGGCGGCGATCTTCTTCTTGGCCGCGGCGATGTCCTTCTTGTAGCGGTCGGCGCCGGTGTCGCCGCTGGAGCTCGAGCCGGTGATCGCGTCGACGAGGCCGCCGTTGGTGGCGCCGCCGATCCCGAACAGGACCAAACCGCCGCCCATCAGGAAGGCGAGCGAGATGTAGACGATCTTGACGGTGTTCTGACGGCCGCGGCCGCGAAGGTCGAAGAGCATGCGGTTATTCCTCGTCGGACAGCAGGTCCGGCTCGTCATCGTCGGGGTCGCGTCTTGCCGCGCGCCGGTCGAGCAGGGCGGCCACGAGGATAGAGGCCTCGTACAGGAAGAGCAGGGGGATCATGCTCAGGATCAGCGTGATCGGGTCCGTGCCGGGCAACAGCATCGCCAGCACGGCGATGACGAGGACGGCGTAGCGGCGGTTCGCGCGCAGCTGGGCGACGGACAGGATCTCCATGCGCACGAGGCCGATCACCCCCAGCGGGTACTGGAACAGCGCACCGAGCGCGATGCACGTCAGGATCGTGAACCGGTAGAGGTCCTTGGCCTGGACGAGGATGTCGAAGTTGTCGGAGTTGAAGTTCTGCAGGACCTTGATGGCGCTGGGCAGCACGACGAAGTAGGCGAACAGGACCCCGGCCGTGAACAGGAACGGGACCATGCTCATCAGCGGGAGGGCGACCTTGCGTTCCCTGGGCGAGAACGCGGGCAGGACGAACGCGTAGAGCTGCCAGAGGATGATCGGCAGGGAGACCAGCAACCCGGCGTAGGCGGCGATCTTGAACGTCGACGTGAACGGCTCCGCGACGCCGAGGGTGACCGGTTGTCGCTCGGCCGGCGGGATGTTGCGGGCCAGCAACTCGCCCTGCTTCTTCAGCGAGGCGGCGGACGCCTTCAGGGCGGGGCTGGCGCCGTCATCGGCGGCGACCGCCGCAGCGAACGTCGCGGTCTGGCTCGCGAACTTGCCGAGCAGCCGGTTGTAGGTCTGCGTCTTGGCCAGCGCGCCGCCGGCCTTCTGCCCGGACGTCGCCTTGATGAACGGCCGGTTGGCGATCTTGAGGACCTCATCGTTCTGCCAGAACGCGAGCCCGAAGCAGACCAGGAACGCGAAGAGCGAGACGAGGATGCGCGTGCGCAGCTCGTCGAGGTGCTCGACCAGGCTCAGCTGGTCCTCGTGGTTGACGCCTCTCAGCGCGGTCGCCACGAGCGCTACCGACGGGACTCTGGGACGACCTCGCCGTCGAGCGGCTCGCGGTCGCTCCCGGGGAGCTCGGCCTGCTGGTCACGACCGCGGATGGAGTCCTTGAACCCGCGGACGCCTCCGCCCAGCGACCGGCCGAGGCCGGGCAGGCGCTTCGGGCCCAGGATCAGCAGGACCACGAAGAGGACGATGAGGAGTTCGGGGAGTCCGATGTTCGGCATGGCGTCAGTTCCGAGCCTTTCCGACCGTTGCATGGTCGAAGGGTGTGAGGTTAGTCGTTCGGCGCATAGCAGAACGGCTCAAGGTTGTCGACCCGGCTGCCGAAATGCCTCGCAGACCCCGCCCGCCATGCCCGCCACTCCTGAACCCCAACATCACGTCCGCCGCGTCGTCCTGCCCTCGGGCCGGAGCATCGAGGTCGTCTACTTCGACCCCGAGCCTCTGACGCTCCCGGGCGAGCACGTCCATCCCCTCCACGTCTGCCCGGACTGCGAGGCGCACCTCGTCTTCCCGGTCATGTGGGAGGAGTACGACGCGATCCACTGGGAGGTCTCGCTGCGGTGTCCGAACTGTGAGTGGCATGGCGTCGACCTGTATGCGCAGGACGTCGTCGATCGGTTCGATGAGGAGCTCGACCGTGGCACGGAGGCGCTCGTGCGCGACCTCAAGCAGCTGACGCGCGCGAACATGGAAGACGAGATCGAGCGCTTCCGCGCGGCCCTCGAGGCCGACGCGATCCTCCCCGAGGACTTCTAGGCCTAGGAGTACCGGTCGACGACGCCGTCGGCCACGAGCTCCAGCGCACCCCGCTGCCCCTCCGGCAGCGACGGCAACGTCTCCTTCGCCTCCGTGACCATCGCGAGCGCCTGCGCGCGCGACTCCTCGAGCGCGCCCGTGGCGGCGATCCGGTCGCACAGCGCCTCCGCCTGCGCCGGCGTCGTCACCGCGCGCAGGTCGACGTCCAGGTCGGCGAGGATGAACGGGAGGGTGACCGTGCCGTCCAGCAGGTCCGTGCCGCGGTGCTTCCCGGTCCGCTCGGCGGGGCCGCTGACGTCGAGCACGTCGTCGAGCAACTGGAAGGCGAGGCCGACGCGGCGGCCGAAGGCGCCGAGGACCTCGTCGTCGCCGCCGCCCTCGATGGCGCCGAGCTCGCAGGCGGCCTGGAACAGGCGTGCCGTCTTGAGCTCGCAGCGGTGCAGGTAGCGCTCGCGCGTGACGGCGGTGTTCCAGGCGTCCTCGCGCTGCAGCAGCTCGCCGCCGGCGAGGGCCGACGAGGCGTCGGAGAGGACGCGGATCTGGTCGGCGCGGTCGTTGCGCGCGAGCTCCGCGAAGGCCTGGGCGAAGAGGAGGTCGCCGGTCGCGGTCGCCATCAACCGCCCGCCCTCGGCGAACACCGTCGGCTTGCCGCGGCGCAGGGAGGCGCGGTCGAGGACGTCGTCGTGGACGAGCGTCGCCGAGTGGACGAGCTCGACGGCCGCCGCACAGCGCAGCAGGCCTTCGTCGTCCTCCACGGGCCCGGCGGCCAGCAGGACGAGCAGCGGACGCAGCCGCTTGCCGCCCGCGGCGATGGTCGCCCCGGCGTGGCCGGCGAGCAGGTCCCCGTGCCCCGTGGCCAGCTCCGCGAGGCGCGTCTCCAACCGGTCCATCAGGCCGGGGACGTGCGCACCCGCGGCGTCGATGACGGCGAGGACGGACTCCGCCGAGGCCACGGTCAGGCCGGGACTCGACCGTGGTGGATGGCGATGATGCCGCCGCCCGTCAGGACCCAGCGGACGTCCGTCAATCCGGTCGCCGCGAGCTTGCCGCCGAGCGCCTCCGCATCCGGGAAGCGGCGCACGGAGGCCGGCAGGTAGGTGTAGGCGTCGTCGAAGCGGCCGAGCAGCGGGACGAGGCGATCGAACCACAGCCGGAAGAAGGTGGACAGCGGCGGGCGCGTGGGCGTCGTGATCTCGAGCACCACGACCTTGCCGCCCGGTCGGACGACACGCGCCATCTCCCGCAGGCCCGCGTCGAGGTCGCCGTAGTTGCGCGCGCCGAAGCCGACGGTGCAGGCGTCGAAGGCGTCGTCCTCGTAGGGCAGCTCGCGCACGTCCGCCCACTCCCAGGTCAGGTTCGGTGCCTTGACGCGGGCGCGGTCGAGCATCCCCTCGCTGAAGTCGGAGCCGACGACGGTCGCGCCCGCTCCGGCCATGGCGATGGCGAGGTCGCCCGTCCCCGTCGCCACGTCGAGCGCGCGGCTGCCCGCGCCCACCTCGGCGAGCTGGACCGCACGGGCCCGCCACTGGTGGTGGAGCCCGGCGGTCATCACGGAGTTCATGAGGTCGTAGACCCCGGCGATGCGGTCGAACATCGCCCGCACCTGCCCCTCGGGGAGCGTGCCCGAGCGGGCCGCCTCCGAGGGCACTCCTACTTCTCTTCGCGCAGCGAGGAGAGGAAGGCGACCAGGTCGTCCTTCTTCTTCGCCGGGAGGTCCCGGAAGGACGGCATCGGGGACGTCGGGTTGTCGAGCGTCCGCCGGATCGCGCCCGGCAGCACGCGGTCGCCGACGTGCGTCAGGTCAGGCCCGAGGGTGCCCCCGTTCTCGCCGATCTTGTGACAGGCGAGGCAGCCCGACTGCGCGACGACCATCTTGCCCGGCTCGTACTTGGCCGCGACCTTCATGTCGATCTCGTTCGGCGAACCGGCCGAGGCACCGAGGTAGGTCAGGTACGCCATGGCGGCGATGGTGAAGATGCCGGCCGCCGTGGCGATCGGACGGCGCTCGGGGCGCCGCTCGGCCGAGCGGTCGTAGAAGGGCAGCAGGAAGAGCAGGACCATGCAGATGGTCGGCACGCCGATCGTCGCGACGGGCGTGAGCACCGCCGGCTTGATCACGCGCAGCAGCTCGAAGAGGAAGAAGAAGTACCACTCCGGCCGCGGGACGTAGGTGGTCGTCGTCGGGTCCGCCTTCGGGCCGAGCTCGGCGCCGAAGATCAGCGACATCATGATGATCGCGAACACCACGATCGCCGCCATGATCGAATCCTTGGCGACCGCGTACGGGAAGAACGGCTTGCCCGCCTGCTTGTGGAGGGCGTACTCCCGGAGGTACTGCTCCTTCTCGCGCTGGTTCATGCGATCAGACCTCGTCCGTGCGGAGCTCGGGGTTGTCCGGCACCTTCAGCCACGGGGGCGCGGTGGTGCCGAGCTTGGCCACCAGGTACAGGTGGAAGCCCATCATCGCGGCGATGGCGCCGGGCACGAGCAACATGTGGATCGCGTAGAAGCGCGACAGGGAGATGGCGCTGAACTCCGCGCCTCCTCGTAGGAAGTCGCTCAGGTACGGACCGACGAACGGGCCGGTGCCATTGATGTTGACGCCCACGATCGTCGCCCAGTAGGAGCGCTGGTCGAACGGGAGCAGGTAGCCCGTGAAGGACATGGTCATCGTGAGGATGAGCAGCACGACGCCGATGACCCAGTTGAGCTCGCGGGGGTACTTGTACGCCCCGAAGAAGAAGGTCCGCGCCATGTGCAGGAAGACGAGGATGACCATCACGGACGAGCCCCACTTGTGCATGCCGCGCACGAACTCGCCGAGGAAGACCTCGTTGGTCAGGTGGCGGATGGACTCGTACGCTCCGCCCGCCGCGTCCGGCCGGTAGTACATGGCCAGGAAGACGCCCGTCACGGCCTGGGACAGGAAGGCGAACATGCACGCCGAGCCCAGGGTGTAGAACCAGTTGGTGCCCTTCGGGACCTTGCGGAACAGGGTCCAGCGCAGGCCGCCGGAGAGGGAGGTGCGCTCGTCGACCCAGTCGACGGCGGAGATCCCCGCCTCCTTGACCTGCTCGAGCGGCTTGCGGGCCGGCTCGGAGCCCGGACGCTTGGGCGTCGGGCGCAGCTTGTCGGGGACGGGGGGAAGCGGAAGAGGGAGCTTGGGAATCGGCATCTACTACTTCTCCAGGGGGGTGGAGGGGCGACCGGGGTAAAAGAACTGACCGACACCATCGAGGTCCTCGCCGGGATCGCGGTAGTGCTCGTGGACCTCGAACTGGCTGTTGACGGAGAAGCGCGGGCCGACTTCGAGCTGGCCGTTGCGCATGCGGAGGTGGAAGCGGTCCAGCGGGCGGACCGGCGGGCCGCCGGAGACCTTGCCCGTGAAGTCGTAGACGCCGCCGTGGCACGGGCAGATGAAGCGCTTGGCCGCGTCCACGTAGCGGACGGGGCAGCCGAGGTGCATGCAGCGCGTGGAGATGGCGAGGTAGTCCAGGCCGTCCGGGAACTGGATGTCCGAATCCAGGTCGTCGTTGCGGGCCCGGAGGTAGGCGGTGGTCTTGCCGATCTCGCCGACGCCCTGGACCATCGTGACGACCTTCGGGATGTAGGTGTCGTTGGGCAGGTCCTCGGGCTTGCCGACCGCGGTCCAGACCGCGGCGGGGCGCTCGAAGAGCGGCGTGCCGGCGGCGAAGCCGAGCACCGGAAGCGTGAAGCCCATGGCGGCGAGGGCGCCGGAGCCGTGGACGACGCCGACCATCAGGCGGCGGCGGGTGACGGTCTCACCCTCGAACGCGCCGGGGATGTTGCGGTCCGCGGTGTACTTGGACTTCGGAGTCTTGCGATCGCGTGAGGAGGCCATTGTTCCTTAGGGACGGTTGATCCGCCGGTGGGAATAGTACGGGGTGCGCGGGGTGCGGAGGTGCCCGATCGTAGGTTGTGTGAGTCGCATCACGCCGCCTTCCAGGCCTTGGCGGCGTCATCGGGACGACCCTCGGCGTGTGCCTGCGCGCAGCGGGCGATGATCGCGGCCAGCCGGCGGACACCTTCGAGGTCCCCGCGCTCCGCGAGGTCGGCCAGTCCGGCGGCGTACAGATGGTCACCGGCGAGCAGCGCGAGGTCCGCGTCGTCCGTCTGCAGGACCTCGCCGCGCGCGTAGTGGGCCCGCTCGCCCTCGCGGACGGCGGCGTCGGCGGTGAACGGCGCGTCCCCCTCCGCGGGGAGGCCGGCGGCGCGCAGCGAGTCAGCGAGCCTCATGGAAGGCGGCCGCGGCGATCTCGAGGGTGCGCGCGACGTGGTCGGGGGTGTGGGCGAGGGACGGGAACCAGGCCTCGAACTGCGACGGCGGCGGGAAGACGCCGCGGGCGAGCAGCGCGCGGCACCAGCGCGCGTGCGCGCGCAGGTCGCAGGCCTGGGCGGAGGCGAAGTCGGTCACGGGGGTCTCCGAGAAGAAGACGGTGAACAGGCCCGTGGTGTGACAGACCTGGACGGGGATGTCGCCGGCGGCCTCGCGCAGGCCCTCTGCCAGCGCGGCCGTCGTGGCGCTCAGGCGCGAGTAGGCCTCGTCGTCGAGCATCTCCAGGGACGCCAACGCGGCCGCCGTCGCCAGGGGGTTGCCGCTCAGCGTCCCCGCCTGGTAGACGTCGCCGGCGGGCGCGATGTGGTTCATCAGCTCGACGGAGCCGCCGTACGCCGCGGCGGGCAGGCCGCCGCCGATGATCTTCCCCATCACGGTCAGGTCCGGGGTGACGCCCGTCAGCTCCTGGGCGCCGCCGGGGGCCACGCGGAAGCCGGAGATGACCTCGTCGAAGACCAGCAGCGCGCCGTTCTCCGTCGCGCCCGTGCGCAGCAGCTCCAGGAACTCGGCCTGGGGCGGCACGAGGCCCATGTTCGCCGGGTAGGGCTCGCACAGGACGGCGGCGAACTCGTGCTCGGCGAGGGCGGCGCGGACCGCGTCCGGGTCGTTCCAGGGGACGATGATCGTGTTCGCCGTCGCGGCGGCCGGGACGCCGGGGGACGAGGGCAGCGCCGCTGTCGCCAAGCCCGAGCCGGCCTCGGCCAGCAGGCCGTCCAGGTGCCCGTGGTAGGCGCCGGCGAACTTGAGCAGCTTCTCCCGGCCGGTCGCGGCGCGGGCGAGGCGGATGGCGCTCATGGACGCCTCCGTCCCGCTCGACGTCATCCGCATCATGTCGACACCGGGGACGCGGCTGGAAACCAACTCCGCCAGGGCGACCTCGCGCTCGGTAGGGGCGCCGAAGGTGGTGCCGGCGGCGGCCGCCTCGTGCACCGCCTCGAGGATCCGCGGGTGCGCGTGCCCGTGGATCAGCGGTCCCCACGAGCAGACGTAGTCGACGTAGCGGTTGCCGTCGACGTCGGTGAGCTCCGCCCCGGCGGCGCGGTCGACGAAGATCGGGTCGCGGTCGATGGAGCGCATCGCCCGCACGGGGGAGTTGACCCCGCCGGGAAGGACCTTCACGGCCCGCTCGTACAGCGCTGCCGACCGTGTGTCGGTCAGCGAGCTAGACACCCGCGTACTCGCGCTCCCACTCCCGGAACGCGTCGGTGAAGTACAGCATCCGCGTCTTCTTGTACTCCGTGCTCGAGTACAGCGTCGCCCGCTCCGTGATGCCCGTCGCCTCGCTGATGGAGGTGAGGATCGCGTCGCACTCCTCCTTCGACCGGCCGTGGGCCATGGTGAACAGCGCGTAGGGCCAGTCGGGGTACGTCGGGCGCTCGTAGCAGTGGCTGATGCCGCGGGTGGCGGCCATGCGCCGGCCGAAGTCCAGGATCTGGTCCTCCGGCACCTTCCACACGCCCATGCCGTTGGCCGAGAAGCCCGCGCGGCGGTGGTAGAGGATGGCGGCGACGCGCCGCAGCGCCTTGCGCTCCTTGAGCGACTCGAGGCGGGCGAAGACCTCGTCCTGGGTGACGCCGAGGCGCTCGGCGGCGGGCGCGTAGGGCTCGGCGACGGCCGGCATCGGGCCCTGGGTGGCGAGGATGGTGGCGCGGTCCTCGTCCGAGACCTCGATGGGATCGAGCTCCATCGGCTCCTGGGCGGCGACGGCCTTCGACAGCGCCTCCGTCCCCTCGACCATCTCGAGGTCCATGCGGATCTTGAAGAGCTTGAGCGTCGGCAGCTGGCGGATCGACTCGGCGCCGGTCTTCTCGCGCAGGACCTCGAGCGTCCCCTGCATCCCCAGCGGGGAGCCCGGCTCGACGGCGAGCGTGAACCACAGGTTGAAGTCGTGGTTGCGCAGGTAGTTGTGCGTGACACCCGGGTGGGAGTTGATGACCTGGGCTGCGCGGTGCGGGTGCTCCGAGTCGACCTTGGCGGCGACGAGCATCGACTCGTAGCCGAGCGCGCGCGTGTCGAAGATCGGCGTGATCTCGCGGATGATGCGCTTGTCGAGCAGGTAGTTCGCGCGCTCGAGGACCTCGTCCTCCGTCAGCCCGGCGATGTCGGCCACGTGGGCGAACGGCCGCTGCGCGATCGGGAAGTGCCCCTGCAACAGGTTGAGCAACTTCTTGTCGGTGTCGTCCAGCGGGACGGCGGACCCGTCCTTGCGGCTACGGACCTTGGCTACAGCCATCGGGCCACATCCTTTGCGTGGTAGGTGATGACGATGTCGGCACCGGCGCGGCGGATGCCCGTCAGGGCCTCCAGCACGGTGGCGCGCTCATCGAGGTAGCCGGCCTGTGCGGCGGCCTTGATCATGGCGTACTCCCCACTCACGTTGTACGCGGCCACGGGCATCTCGGTTCGCTCCTTCACGCGCCGGATGATGTCCAGGTAGGGAAGCGCGGGCTTGACCATGACGATGTCGGCGCCCTCCTCGACGTCCAGGATGACCTCGCGGATCGCCTCGTCGGAGTTGGCCGGGTCCATCTGGTACCCGCGCCGGTCGCCCCTGGACGGCGCCGAATCCGCGGCCTCGCGGAACGGGCCGAAGAAGGCGGAGGCGTACTTCGCGCTGTAGGCCATGATCGGCACGTCCGAGAAGCCCTCGTCGTCCAGGGCGGCGCGGAGGTGCCCGATGCGTCCGTCCATCATGTCGCTGGGCGCGACGAGGTCGGCGCCGGCCCGGGCCTGGGCGATCGCCGTCCGGGCGAGGAGCTCGAGCGTCGCGTCGTTGTCGACCGTGTCGCCGTGGAGGATCCCGCAGTGCCCGTGGCTCGTGTACTCGCACAGGCACAGGTCGGTGACGACCAGCAGCTCGGGGTGCGCGGCCTTGATGGCGCGGGTGGCGAGCTGGATGATCCCCTCGTCGTCCCACGCGCCCGAGCCCTCGTCGTCCTTGGACGCCGGCAGGCCGAAGAGGATGACGCCGGAGATGCCGAGCGCCGCGCACTCGCCGGCCTCCTTCACCGCCTCGTCGATGGAGAGGCGGTCGACGCCGGGCATGGCGCCGATGGCGGCCCGGCCGCGCTCCGTGTGCACGAAGAGCGGGTAGATGAGGTGCCGCGGCTCGAGGGTCGTCTCCCGCACCAGGTCGCGCAGCACCCCCGTCCGGCGGAGGCGGCGCATGCGGGTGGCGGGGAAGGCCGGCGGCACCCCCGAAACGTTAGGACTCCCGGCGCAGCTGGCGCGCGCGCTCCAGGAGGGTGAAGCGCAGGTCCCCGGCGGGGCGGAACGGGTCGGCGACCGTGTGGAAGTCGTCGAGGGAGACCGCGGCCCAGGTCTCGTCGCCCACCTCCGCGAGCAGGACGTCGCCGCTGGGGACGCGGGCGGAGTCGAGGTGGGCGAGGGTGATGACGGTGCCTGCGTCGGCCGGGGTGGCGCGGCGGAGGACGAGCGTGGCGTCGGTGGAGAAGGTCTTGGTGGGTCCGAACATGCCTCCATGTTCGACCTAAGACAGCGCCCGTACATCAGGGATCGACCCTGATCTTCCCCTTAGTTGGAGAAGCGCCGGATGGCCAGGCGCGCGACGCCCACGAAGGCGACCGTGAGGGCGAGAAGGTGCAGCGTCGGCACGAGCAGCGACGGCTCCGCGTCGTTGATCGCCGCGTCGAGCGCCTGCAGCGCCCACTTGAACGGCAGCACGAAGTTGACGACCTCCACGACCTTGTAGAGCCCGTCGCCGGTGGCACCGCTCGGGACGAGGGCCAGGGCGGCCATCGGCAGCGACAGGGCGAAGACGATCAGGGAGGACGAACGCACCTCGCGGGCCAGGCAACCGACGGCGACGCCGAGGCCGGCGAAGCCGAGCGCGCCCGCGGCCATCGCGGGGATCCACAACGGCGCCCGGCCCCAGTCCAGGTCCACGAACAGCGCCAGCACCGCCAGCATGAGCAGGCAGACCACGAACGCGCACAGGGCGGCGAGGCCGACCTTCTCGACCACGAGGCCGAGCCGGGATATGAGGCCGCGGACGAGCCGGCCGAAGGCGTTCTCCTCGCGCTCGAGGGCGAGCATGCCGGCGGCCAGCAGCAGGGTCACGAAGGTGAGCGCGACGGTGACGGTGAGCGGCGCCACCAGCGAGTCCAGCGACGACGACTTCCCCTTGACGACCGTCTGCTTGACGCGGATGGGCTGGCCGATGGAAGCGAGGATCGGCTTGGAGACGTCGAGGTTGTCCGACGCGAGGCGGGCGAAGCGCGCGACGTTCTCCAGCGGGGCGCGGGCGGGGTCGTCTCGGTCGAGCTTGGACAGCGTCGCCTCGATGATGGCCTGGGCGTTGCGCAGCCCGAGGATGTTGATCTTCTGCCCGAGCAGGGACAGGTTCCCGCCCGTGACGATCAGGTCGATGTAGTTGGCCGCGATCGCCGTGAGCTTGCGCGACAGGACCGTGTTGGCCCGGCCGAGCTCGGCGTTGATGGTCGAGCGCACGGAGCGGACCTTCAGCGCGTTGTCGGCGTTGTAGAGGACCTCGACCTGCGGCGACCCGCCGCCGCCCAGGCCCGCGGCCGCCTGCAGGCGCTCCGTGATGTCCCTGGGGACGATCAGCGCGGCGAGCGTGCGGCCGGATTCGACGCTCTCCCGCGCCTCCGCGCGGGTCTTGACGTCGATCGCGTCGATGGACTGGAAGATCTCCTTGGCGTACTTGCTCGTGTCGATGCGCTCGCCGCCGATGGTGACGACGTTCTTCTGCGCCGGCACCTCGTTGAGGAAGGCGACCTTGGGCTTGCTCGGGCCGGCGTTGAAGGCGATGCCCGACGACCAGCGCCAGCAGCACCGGGTACAGGATCACCGTCCCGACCAGCAGCGGCGAGCGGCGGAGGATCTGCAGGTCCTTGAGGAGCAGCCAGCGCACCGTCAATGTCCCTTGTCGTGGAGGAACTTCACGAAGGCCGCCTCGAAGTGGTCGGCGCCCGCGCACAGCTCGGCGGGCGTGCCCGTGAACAGCAGCTCCCCGTCGGCCAGGACGAGGACGCGGTCGGCGTAGTGCTCCGCCTCCCCGACGTTGTGCGTGGAGTAGATGACGGTGGTGCCGCGGTCGGCGAGGCCGCCGACGAACTCCCACAGCACCTCGCGCTGGCGCGGGTCGAGCGACGAGGACGGCTCGTCGAGCAGGACGATGGGCGGCTCCGACAGCAGGCCGACGGCGATGTTGAGCCGCTGCTTGTTGCCGCCGGAGAGCTTGCCGACCTCCTCGCGGGCGCGCTCGCGCAGGCGCGTCTGCTCGAGCCAGCGATCCACGGCGGCATCGACGTCGTCGACCGACTCCAGGCGCGCGAAGAGCTTCAGGTTCTCCTGCACGGAGAGCTTCCCGTAGACCGCGGCCTGCTGCGGGACCCAGCCGATCGCATGGTCGGTGACGACCGCGCCGCTCGTCGGGACCAGCGCGCCCGCGAGCATCTGCAGCAGCGTCGTCTTGCCGGCGCCGTTGGGCCCGATGATGGCCAGGCGCTCACCCGGGGCGGCGGTGAACGAGACACCGTCGACCGCCTTGCGGGCGCCGTAGTGCTTGCTGACCGCCTCGACCCGCAGGGCTTCCATCTCCGCACGAGGCTAGAGCCGCGTAAGGCCGCGCCCACCGGGTCCCTTTCCCCATCATGCGCCTCCTCGCCCGCCTGCTGCCGCTCGGCCTCAGCGCCCTCTGCCTGACGGGGTGCGTCGGCATCTCCGGGACCACGAGCAGCCAGCCCGCCTCCATGGGGCCGGTGCGGCTCACGACGACGATCTGCGCCGTCGGCAGCCCGTCCTGCACCGCGAAGTCCAACAGCGGGTCGTTCTACGGGTTCCTCTCCGACAACAACAGCGACCAGACCGTCCCGATGCAGGTGCTCTTCGGTGTGCGCCTGCCGGAGGGGACGACCCCGCCGGACGACCTGACCGCGACGGTCGGCGGCGGCACCCTGGCGCTGAGCCGCAACGCCTCCTACGAAGCGAGGCTGCAGGCGTTCGAGCCCGCTCCGGCCGGCGAGCGCTGGTGGGGCTGGCTCTCGGCCACCTACGTGTATTCCCGGAGCAGCGCGCAGAGCCTGGCCGTCACCGTCGAGACCGCCCTGCCCCGGCCCGCCGACGGCGGCGCGTACCCGAGCCCCATGCACTGGCGGTCGGTCGTCGGTGCGCGCGAGGTGACCGCCGGCTTCCCGGCTTCCCGGCCCGTGGCGTGCGGCACGACCGTCGAGGACTTCTACGAGGGGTTCAACGAGATGAACCCGGACAACGCCGCGCCGTCGGTGGTCTGCCTGGACAGCCCCGATCCCTCCGGGGCGCGCGGCTACCTCGAGGCGCCGGTCACCGACTTCGGGCTCGCGGCCGGAGCCGTCACCAAGGCGCCGCCGGGCTCGACGGTGGGCGTCGTCCTCCAGGCGGTCCGGACCGGCCCGGCCGACCCCTCGACCACCTTCGCTCTGACGGTGACCGGGGGCCCTCCTGGCGCGACGGTCACGCTTGATCGCACGACCGCCCCGCTCGGCGGGGACGCCGCCCAGCCGGTCGTGGCCAGCGTCGCGGTGCCGCCCGGGACGCCCGCCGGCGACTACCCGATCACGCTCGACGCCACGGCCCCCGGCAAGCCGTCCCGCACCGTCACCGCGGGGTTCTCCGTCGTGCCCGTCCCCGTGGCCACGGTCACGCCCACCGCGACCGCCACGCCCACCGCCGTGCCCGACACGACGAAGCCGCGCCTGGGGAAGGTCACGCTGCGCCACAGACGGGTGCGGTTCACCCTCTCGGAGGCGGCGACGGTGACGGTGCGCGTCGGTGCCAGGCGGGTGCGGAGGGCGCTCCCGGCCGGGATGGGGCGCCTCCGGCTCCCGCGCGGCAAGGGGCGGAAGGTCCGGGTCTCCGCCGTCGACGCCGCGGGCAACCGCAGCGCGACGAAGACGCTGCGGCGGCGTTAGCCCGGTGCGGCGGACGCGGCAGCCGTGCGCGCGGCGTCGTCGGGCAGCTCCGTCCCGCACTGCGTGCACACGATCTCCTCGTCGTCGACGGCGGCGCCGCACTCGGGGCACGTCGCCCCGGCGGTGACCTCGATCCCCGTCCCCGCGCCGGCCAGCGCGGCGCGCGGCCACGGCTCGAGCACGAGGTGGCGGCGGAAGTAGATGACCGTCTCCCGCAGCATGGCGGCGATCGGCAGCGCGATGAAGGCACCGACGACGCCGTAGATCTGGCCACCCATGAGCAGCGCGAAGATGACGAGGATCGGGTTGATGCGCAGCGCCTGCGCGAACACGTTCGGCGCGACGACGTGGCCCTCGAGCTGCTGCAGCGCGGTGAAGCCGATGAGCAGCCACAGCGCGTCGATCGGGTTCGGGCCGAGCAGCGCCGCGAGGCCGGCGGGCAGGCCGCCGATCGCCGGCCCCACGTAGGGGATCAGCTCCGCGAAGCCGTAGAAGGCGCCGAAGGCGAGCGCGTACGTCTTGCCGTCGGGGAAGATGCCGAAGGAGCCGAGGACGAAGAGCATCACCCCGGCGCTCGTCCCCATGATCAGCGAGAACAGCAGCTGGCCGCGCACGTAGCCGAGCACGGCCTGCTGGATGCGGGTGGGGAAGTCGTCCTCCCGGGTGCCGTCGCCGCTCGGAAGGACGTGGCGGACGCCCGCGCCGATGCGTTCGCCGTACAGGAGCAGGTACACGGTGAGCACGATGACCAGGAAGAGGGCCAGCGAGGCCTCCACGAGCCGGGTCAGTGCGTCGCGCGTGAAACGGACGATGCTGCCCGAGCCCTCCGTCAGGCGGTCCCCGATGGTCTCGAGCGCCGTCTGGCCCTGCTTGGTGATCTGGACGTTGATGCCCTGGTCGTCGAAGAACTGCTGGAGGTCGCCGAGCGCGGCGTTGGCGTCGTCGACGTACCCCGGGACGTTCTTCTGGATGGAGGAGACCTGATCGGCGATCGGGTTGGAGATCAGGATCCCGATGCCGGTCAGCGTCGTGATCAGCACCAGGAAGACGATCAGCACCGACAGTCCACGCGGCAGGCCCGTCCGGCGCACCAGCGTGACGAACGGGTTCAACAGCAGCGCGATGAGGCCGGCGATGATGAACAGCAGCAGGACGCTGCCGGCGGTCTTGAGCAGCTGATAGCCGCCGAGCACCGCCAGTGGCAGGGCGACGAGCTGCACCCAGCGCGGGACGACGACGGGGGGGACCGAGGGCTGCGGCGGGTCCTCCGGCGGGTTCGCCAGCGGCTCGATGTCGGTCGGGGCTTCGTCGCTCATCTGTGCCTAGCGTCTGCGGGCGTGCCGACCACGATCCTCTTCGTCGGCGACGTGGTGGCCGCGCCCGGGCGCCACACGCTACGAGCGCTGCTGCCGGCGCTGCGCGAGGAGCTCGGGGTCGACTTCGCGATCGTCAACGGGGAGAACGCGGCGGGGGGCATCGGGATCACGGCCAAGACGGCCAAGGACATCTTCGCGGCCGGGGCCGACGCCATCACGCTCGGCAACCACACCTACCGCCACCGCGAGGTCTACGGCTACCTCGACGAGGAGCCGAACATCGTGCGCCCGTACAACTTCCTGCCGTCGCAACCGGGACACGGCACCTGCGTGGTGGAGCGCGCCGGCAAGCGGCTCGGCGTGGTCAGCATGAGCGGCAACCTCTACATGCAGAGCGTGGCGCGGGCGGCGTTCGTGGAGGTCGACGCGGCGCTGCGGGAGGTCGCGGGCGCGGACGTGGTGCTCGTCGACATGCACGCCGAGGCCACCAGCGAGAAGGTCGCCATGGGCTGGCATCTCGACGGGCGGGTCGCCGCGGTCGTCGGCACGCACACGCACGTCCCGACCAACGACTTCCGCGTCCTGCCCGGCGGGACCGCCTACATCACCGACGTCGGCATGACCGGCGCGCGGGACGGGGTGATCGGGGTGACGAAGGAGGACTCGATCGCCCGCATGCGCTCGCACATGCCGACGCGCTACGGAACGGCGACGGAGGATCCGTGGCTCAACGGCGTGCTGGTGCGCGTTGGTGACGACGGCCGCGCCGAGTCGATCGAGCCGGTGCTGCGACCGATGAGCGCCACCAGCACCACCGGGAGCACCCAGCCCAGGTAGAGGTAGAACCAGTGACCGGCGGTCAGCTGGGCGGCCAGCAGGACGGCGGCGGCCAGCGCGTACCGGTCCGCGTGTTTCATGCGAGCGGCGACGACGGCCAACCCGACCACCGCGAGCTGCGCCAGGAGCTGCGGGAAGCCGAGGTCGTAGAGCCCCCAGACGGAGAACGGGCTGTCCCGTTGGGCCTGGAAGCGCACCGCCCGATCCCAGAAGCCGGTCCCGATCAGCAGGGGGAGGGCCGCGAGCAGAACGAGCCCGGCCCCGACCGCGGACCGGCGTGAGCGGACGAGCAGCGGCAGCAGCACGAACGGCGCGAGCTTCGTCAGGCCCGCAGCGACCCCGAGGGCGCCGCTGCGGCGCGCGACGGCGGCCAGCACGAGCACCCCGACCAGCGCGTCGTTGGACCCCGAGTTCGCGATCAGCAGGGTGAAGGGACAGGCGAGCCACAGGTAGGCGAGCAGGCGGCCGCCGATCAGGTAGAGGCTGCCGGCGCAGGCGAGGTCGAAGACGGCGGCGGCGGCGTGCGCGGCGGGCAGGTCGTCCCAAACGCCGTGCCACGGCCAGATCAGCTCAAAGGGGACGTAGGCGAGGTAGAGCAGCGGCCCGTAGGTGTCGCCGCGCGGGTTGTCGGCCGGGAAGCCGCCGTAGAGGTCCTGCAGGTGGGCGAGCTTGTCGGCGCCGATGACGCCCGAGTAGCCGACGTCGATCACGTTGGAGCTCACGACCTGCAACCCGACGCGGAAGCCGATCAGGAAGACGATGCCGAACCCGAGCCACCGTGGGGACGGTGGCTGCAACCGTGGATGGCGCGCCAGGTGCAGCAACCGCCCGAGGAGGTAGAGCAGCGGCGGGTAGGCCAGGGGCACGCTCAGCCGGACGTGGCCGTCGCTGAAGAGCGCGAAGGACACCGACAGCGAGCAGAGGACGGCCAGGTCGAGGTGGAGCATCCGCCACGGCGGGCGCAGGAACGGCAGCAGGAACAGCAGCAGCCCGCCGAGCCAGACGGGCAGCGACGCCGCGCGGCGGCCGAACGCGCCGGGGTAGCCACGGGCCATCGTCCACCGCACCTGCAGACCGGTCCAGGCCTCCGTCACCCGGCCCCGGTCGGTGTGGACCTGGGCCACCTCGTTCCTGCCGTCGAGGAAGGCCACCTGCAGCCCGCCGTCGTCTCGCGCGTAGACCCGGACGTCGTAGCCGGGGTGGCGGGCGAGAACGCGTGCGACCTTCGGAACGTGGCGGGCGGTCGCGATCACCCCCGGCGGGGCGGGGAGGACGACTCGCAGCCCCGGCTCGGCCCGCTCGGCGACGGAGCCGGCCGTCTGCGCCGACGCGGGCGCCGCGGTGGCCAGGACGACCAGCGCGACGGCCACCGCCAGTCGCACTAGTGCCTGAAGCTCCAGAGGCGGTTGCCGAGGAAGCTCAGCGGCGTGGCGGCCACGATGGCGATCGCCTGCGCCGGGAGCTCCGCGAGGTCACCGACCGAGATCAGCAGCTCGAGCAGCAGCAGCGAGAAGAGGAAGGCGACGAGCGAGACCGCCAGGAAGCGCACGGCCTGGAAGCCGGCGTGGCGGCCGCGGGAGTCCGCGAAGGTCCAGCGCCGGTTCCAGACGAAGTTGTTGCTGACGGCGACCAGGAAGGCCGCGACGGCCGCCTCGCGGTGTCCGGTCCCCAGCTGGATGAACGCGTAGAACACGGCCAGGTTGACGACATAGCCGGACCCGCCGACGGCGCAGAAGCGCAGCAGCTGGATCCAGTGGCGTGGGTCGCGCAGCGCGCGGACGGCGGCCGCGGTGGTCATCCGGTGATCCCGAAGTGCCCGAGCGTCATCGGCGCCACGTCGCGCAGCGACCACTGCTCGCGGGCATCGGCCGGCGGCAGGTCGCCGCCCGCCCACAGCAGGACGCCGTGGGAGTCGTTGACGTGCAGGGAGCCGTGCGAGCCGCCGCCGACGTGCCCGCCGCCGCCCCAGTCGGTGAACTCGTAGCCGGGCGCAGCCGACAGCAGGAGCTGAGCGGACTGGCGGCAGCGCAGGGCCGACCAGATGCGGCCCAACGGGTCGGGGTAGGTCGCGGAGCGCACGACGTCGTCCGTCGTGGTCAGGTCGAGCGCCGCGAGCTCGCCATCGACGCTCCACCGCCCGCCGCGCAGGTCCGTGAGGTCGCCACCCGGGCGGAAGCGCAGCTCTCCGCGGCCGGTGCGGACGATCGCCTCGCCGTCCGGATGGTCGGTGCGGTGCATGACGATGTCGACGCCCTCGAGTGCGAGCGCCGTCTTCACCGCGCGCTCGCGCAGCTCGTCGCCGGCGTCGGTGTCCAGCAGGTAGATCTGGGCGGAGCGCGAGGCGGGGCACAGCGCGATCTCGCGCTCGTCCGGCCGCGACCCGTCCGCCGGCAGGACCTCGAAGCCGTCGAAGGCGGTGAAGAGGTCGATCTCCGCCTCCACCTTGGACTGGGAGTGGTCGGAGCAGACGATCACCGCGTGTTCCTCGAGGAACGCGTCCGGGCCGCCCGCCATGTGGAAGAGGCGCTCGAGCTGCAGGTCGGCCTCCGCCAGCGAGGTCACCTGGGCGGAGGGACCGTTGCGGTGCGAGTACGTGTCGTTGTCGGGCAGGGAGAGCAAGAGGAAGTCGAACAGGTCGTGCTCCATCAAGAACGCGCTGACGCACCCGGAGTGTCGGTCACGCAGCCCCGGCATGCCCAGCGTCGCCTTGCAGCCGGTCCGCCGGGACGAGAAGAGGTCAGCGTAGAAGAACTCACGGGGTCCGAGCACGGGCTTGCGGAACACCTGGCTGGCGATCCGGGCGAGTCCCGTCTCGTCGTTGGGCTTGTGCTCGTGGCGCCCGCGGTACATGAGGTACGTGGTGCCGGCGGTGCGGACGTCGGCGTCGTCCAGCGACTCGAAGACGGTCGGCGTATCCGCGCTCAGGTGCTCCGCGTTCATGTTGTAGATCGTGTCGGTGAGCGACCGCCGCAGGCCGAAGGTGCGCGAGGCGCCGAAGCTCGTCCCGTACTCCACGTAGCGCTCCTCCGCGCGGTGGTACCAGTTCATGGACGGGATGCCGTGGCGGTCCGGGCCGGCGCCGGTGGCGATGGCCGCCGCGCAGACGGGGGTGACCGACGGGTACGCCGCGACGCAGTCAGGGCGGTAGTGGCCCCGTTCCATCAGCGCGGCCATGGCGGGCGCCTTGCCCGTCGAGATCGCCCGCTCGAGCATGGCGGGCTTCATCGCGTCGACGACCGCGAGAACGAGCTTCGAGCGTCCCACTAGCGCAGGATGCGCAGGCCCGCGTACTTCTCGCCCTCGCGGCGCTGGCCGCCGAGGAGCAGGAACACGAGGCCACCGACGACGATGATCGCGAGCGGCGGGAAGAGGACGGAGAGCCCGGCGACGACGAGGCCCAGCGCCTCGCGGTAGAGCGGCAGCAGCCCCGCCTCGGCGCCGAGGCGGGTGCGGACGCGCTGGAACAGCGGCCGGACGGCCAGCAGGCCCAGGACGGCGGCGACCACCGCGACGGCGATGCCGGCGGCGACCGGGCCGTCGCGGTCGGCCAGCGAGCCTGCGCCCTCCAGCAGCGCGACGGCGATCGCGACGAGGCCGATCAGCGCGAAGCCGGCGCCGGCCTCCAAGCGCTCCTCGCCCGCGCGGCGGCGCGCGAAGTCGAACGCGACCAGCCCGACGATCATCGCGAGCAGGAACGGGGCCTTCTCCAGGAAGGACCAGTCGGTGCCGCCGAAGTTCACACCGAGGTTGCCGGCGGCGAGCGCACCGACGAGGAGCGCGGGCAGGAAGGGGCGGATGCCGACGGCGGCACCGATGCCGGCGGCTTGCAGGAGATCGAGCAGCGTGTCCATAAAGTTCTCGTGCGTGACCTTAGAAGGCGGGCACCGGCCGACCACCCAGCACGAGCTCGAGCGTTATGCCGGTCTGTTCGCCTCGCGCACGCAGGTCATGAAGTCCTCCGCGATGCGCGATCTGATGGCCATCACGGAGCGGCCAGAGGTCATCTCGCTGGCGGGCGGGCTGCCGGACACGAGCACGTTCCCGCCCGGCTCGTTCGCCTCCGTCATGCACCGCATGGGGGCCGAACGGATGGCTGCCGCGCTGCAGTACGGACCGACGGAGGGCCTCGCCGAGGTCAAGGAGTGCGTTCGCGAGGTCATGGCGGCGGAGGGCATGCGCGTCGACGCCGACGACCTGCTGATCACCACGGGCGGCCAGCAGGTCATCGACCTCGTCTGCAAGACGCTGATCGACCCCGGTGACGTGATCCTCGCGGAGGCGCCGACGTACCCGGGTGCGATTCCGACCTTCTGCGCCTACCAGGCCGAGGTCCGTCCAGATCGAGATGGACGACGACGGCATGCGCATCGACGTGCTCGAAGCGGAGCTCGCCCGCCTCGACGCCGAGGGCCGCAAGCCGAAGTTCATCTACTCCATCCCGACCTTCCAGAACCCGGCGGGCGTCACCATGTCCGTGGAGCGGCGCCGGCGCCTCGTGGCCATCGCGCGCGAGCGGGAGCTGCTGATCCTGGAGGACAACCCGTACGGCCTCGTCCGCTTCGAGGGCGATCCGGTGCCCACGCTGCGGTCGCTGGACGGCGGTGACTACGTCATCTACCTCGGGACCTTCTCGAAGATCCTCTCCGCCGGGCTGCGTCTCGGCTGGGCCGCCGCGCCGCGGCCCGTGCTGGCGAAGATGAACCTCGGCAAGCAGGGCTCGGACCTGTGCTCCTCGTCGTTGACCCAGCACTTCGTGGCGGGCTTCTTCGCAGCGGGTGACTGGCGGCGGTACCTGGGCGACCTCGTGACCCTCTACCGCCGGCGCCGCGACGTGATGCTCGAGTCCCTGGCCGAGCACCTGCCGGCGGAGGCGACCTGGACGCAGCCGCAGGGCGGCCTGTTCGTCTGGGCGACGCTGCCCGACTACATCGACACCACCGACCTCCTCGCGCGCGGGCTGCGGGACAACGTCGCCTTCGTGCCCGGCCGGGCAGCGTTCCTCGACGGCCGCGGCGGCTCGTCGATGCGCCTGAACTACTCGGGGGTCGACGAGGACGCGATCCGTGAGGGCGTCCGACGGATCGGCAAGGTCGTCACGGAGCAGATCGGCCTCTACTCGACCCTCACCGGGAAGGTCACGCCCGGCCGAAGGCCGCGCACCGCGCCGGCCGACGTCGTCGCAACTGCGCCGCCGCACGGCATGAGCCGTGTCGCCGTCCTCAAGGGCGGGCGCTCGCTCGAGCGGCAGGTGTCGCTGAGCTCGGCCGCCCGCGTCGAGGACGCGCTGGAGCGGCTCGGGCACGAGGTCCTGCCCATCGACGTGGGCAGCGACCTGGTCGCGCGACTGCGCGAGGCCGGGCCGGACGTCGCCTTCGTCGCGCTGCACGGCGAGGATGGCGAGGACGGGTCGGTGCAGGAGCTGCTCGAGCTGCTCGAGATCCCCTACACGGGGTCACCGCCCGGCGCGAGCGCGCGCAGCTGGAACAAGGTGCTGGCCAAGGACGTCCTGCGGGACGCCGGGGTGCCGACGCCCGAGTACTGCGCCTTCAACCAGTCCGCCTTCCGCGACCTGGGGGCCGCGGCAGCCCTGCCGGAGATCGAACGGCGGCTGGGCTTCCCGATCGTGGTCAAGCCGGCGCGGGGCGGCTCGTCGCTCGGGATCAAGTTCGCACAGGCGGACGCAGACGTCCCCGGCGCGCTGGTCGCCGCCTTCGCCTACGACACGCGGATCCTGCTGGAGCGCTTCGTGGCAGGGCGCGAGCTGGCCGTCTCCGTCATCGACGGCGAGGCGCTGCCGGTCATCGAGGTGCTCGCCGCCCGACGGCTACGACTTCCAGGCGCGCTACGAGATCGGGGCGGTCGAGTTCCTGTGCCCCGCCCCGCTGGACGGGGCCGTGGCCGCGCGGGCCGCGGAGCTCTCCGTGGCGACGTGGCGGGCGCTCGGGCTGCGCGGCTTCGCCCGCGTGGACCTGATCCTCGGCGAGGACGGGGAGCTCGTCGTCCTCGAGGCGAACACGATCCCGGGCCTCACGGACACCTCGCTGCTGCCGCAAGCCGCGGACGCGGCGGGCGTGGGCTTCGACGCGCTGGTCGAGCGCATCCTCGCGCTCGCGTAAAACGTGAAACGCGGTTAGGAGTCGCCCGCGAAGTCTTCGGGCGTGACTTCGTCGAGGAACTGCTTGAACTTGTCGACGACCTCTTCCTGGTCCTCGACCTCGTGCTCGAACTCGATGGCCGACTCCGCCATGACGTCCTCGGCCGCGAAGATCGGCGCGCCCGCGCGGACGGCGAGGGCCAGGGCATCGCTGGGCCGCGAGTCGATCTCCACGTCGCGCCCGTTGATGGACAGCGTGATCGTCGCGTAGAAGGTGTTCTCGCGCAGCTCCGTGACCGACACCCGCGCGCAGTTGACCTCGAGCTCCCCGAGCATCTCGTGGAGCAGGTCGTGGGTCATCGGACGCGGCGTCGTCGCCCCCTGCAGCTTCATCAGGATGGCCGCCGCCTCGGGGTGGCCGATCCAGATGGGGAGGAACTTGTTGGTGTCAACCGCCTTCAGGAGCACGATCGGCTGCTTGCCGACCATGTCGAAGCTGACCCCGTAGATCACCATCTCCTGCAAGCGCCCGAGTATAGGTGTCGACCGGACCTATTCTCCGTCGATGCCGCGCCTCTTCCTCGCTGTCGTCGTCGCCGCCACAGTCGTCGCATCGACGCCGGCGCCGGCGCTCGCGAAGCGGTCGACCGTGCGGCTTTCGGGCGTCTCCGGCGTCCCCGCGAGCGTCGAGCGCCGGCCAGGCGTTCACCGTCCGCGGCCGCGTCGGCGTGCGGCGCGCGCGTGCGCGCCGGGTGACCGTGACGGCGCAGCTCAGGAGTGGCGGCGACGATCGGCCGCCAGGTCCTCCGGCGGCTCAAGCCACGTGCCCGTCGCAGCCTGCGGTTGCGGGTGCGCATCCCCAGTCGCGGGGTCGCGGCCGGGAACAACCGCCTTCGGATCTGCGCCGGCTCGAAGCGCTCGAAGCGCCGCCGGTGCGTCTCAAAGGCCCTGACGATCCGGGTGAAGTACGGCGCGCCGGGCGCCACCCTCACCGACACCGACACCGACTCAGTCGCCCGCAGCGACGGCGACCCCCGGGGTCAGCCCGACCGCTGCTCCCAGCGCCACTGCGAGCGACGCGACGGCCACGGACCACGGCAACGCCGCCCGTCCCCGGCGTCGGTGCGGAGACCGTCGGCGACGTGCTCTTCCCCAACCTGGGCAACGGCGGCTACGACGTCCAGGGGTACGACCTGGCCCTGTCCTACTCCCCGCTGAGCGCTGTCCGCACCCTCGGCGGCACCGCGACCATGACCGCGAAGGCCACGCAGCCGCTGTCGCGCTTCAGCCTCGACCTGCAGGGCTTCGTCGTCTCTTCGGTCACGGTCGACGGGCAGGCCGCCGCCTTTGCGCGTTTCGACAGCGGGACGGATCCCCTCGCGGCGCACAAGCTGCGCATCACGCCGGCGTCGCCGATCGCGTCGGGCGCGACCTTCACCGTCGTCACCGCCTACGCGGGCACGCCGCCGGAGATCGTCGATCCCGACGGCTCCAAGGAGGGCTTCGCCGCGACGACCGACGGCGCCTGGGTCGTCGGCGAGCCGATGGGCAGCATGGGCTGGTTCCCGAACAACAACCACCCCAGCGACAAGGCGACATTCCGCCTCGCCATGACCGTGCCGCCGCTGCTCGACGTGGTCGGGAATGGCATTCTGGAGGCGGACACCGGGAAGCTCGGGGTGTCGCGCACCATGACGTGGAACGAGACCCACCCCATGGCCACCTACCTCGCCACCGCGACCATCGGGAGCTTCAACGTCACGAAGTCGACACACGACGGGCTGCCGTACTACGACGCCGCCGAATCCGTTCCGGGCACCGGCATCGCCGACGAGGACGACGCCCTCGCGCTGTTCAAGGCCAGGTACGGCGACTACCCGTTCTCGATCGCCGGGAGCATCGTCGACCCGCCGCCGAGCCTGTTGGACTACGGCTACGCCCTGGAGACCCAGACCAAGCCGATCTACCCCTCCGCCGCGTTCGCCGAAGCGTCCACCGTCTCCCACGAGCTCGCCCACCAGTACTTCGGTGACAGCGTCTCCATCACCCAGTGGCAGCAGATCTGGCTCAACGAGGGCTTCGCGGAGTTCTCCTCGTGGCTGTACGGGTCGAACAGCTGCGGGGCGACGCCCAAGGCCTGCTACGACGCCGCCTACGGGGCCAACGCCGCCGGCGCCGACTTCTGGAAGATCCCCCCGGGCGCCCCACAGAGCGCGGCTGACATCTTCGACACGGACGCCGAGTACACCCGCGGCGCCATGACGCTCGAGGCGTTGCGTGAGATCTCGGCGACAGCGTCTTCTTCGACATCATGAAGACCTGGGCCACCGATCACCGGTACGGGAACGCCACCATCGCCGAGTTCATCGCCCTCACCAAGGCGCAGGCCACGACGGAGGATCCTGACCGCCTCCAGGCGTTCTTCCAGGACTGGCTCTTCGACGCCGACAAGCCGACCATCACGCCGACCACCTTCTGACCGGGCGACGGATGGGCGATCCAGGATTCGAACCTGGGACCTCTTCCTTATCAGAGAAGCGCTCTAACCGACTGAGCTAATCGCCCGGGAGGGACCGGCGATGATAGCGCCGCGAATCAGGCTCCGCAGGCGCAGGGTGAGGGCCTCGGCGGCGGCGTGATCGTCGAGCGTGAGGGTGACCTGGTAGCCGTCGCCCTTCGGCGTGACGCGCACGGCCGATCCGAGTGCACGGCCGAGCGTGTCCGCGAGGTCCGCGGCGGCAGCGACGTGGTCCGGATGGGCGCCGCGCGTGCCACGACGGGCGCGGATCGCCTGTGTGGACTCGTTGTGCGCGCGGGCCTCGTCCTCCGTGCGGCGGACGCTCCAGCCCTCCTCGACGGCGCGACGGCCCAGGCGGCGGCGCGCGTCGTGGTCCGCCGTCATCAGCAGGGCGCGGCCGTGGCCCTCCGAGAGCGTCCGGGCCTCCAGCAGGTCCAGGATCTCGTCCGGGAGGTCGAGCAGCCGCACCAGGTTCGAGACGGCGACACGGGAACGGCCCACGCGGCGGCCCAGCTCCTCACGGGTGAGGCCGAGCTCCTCCGTGAGCAGGGCGCAGGCGCGCGCCTCCTCGACGGGGTTCAGGTCCTCCCGGGCCATGTTCTCGATCAGCGCCAGCTCGAGCGATTCCTGGTCGTCGTGCGGGCGCACCACGGCGGGCACCGTCTCGCGGCCGGCGAGCTGCGAGGCGCGCCAGCGGCGCTCCCCGGCGATCAGCTCGTACGTGCCGCCGGCGACGGGGCGGACCAGCACCGGCTGCAGGACGCCGCGCGCGGTCAGCGAGTCGGCCAGCGACTGCAGCGCCTCCGCGTTGAAGGTCCGCCGCGGCTGGTGCGGGTTCGGCGTGATGAGCTCGATCGGGATCTCGCGCAGGTCGCCCGCCATCGGGCCGGAGGCCTGGCCGATCGGGGCCGTCGCGGTGAGGATCGCCGCCAGGCCGCGACCCATGCCGCGCTCAGCCACGCGCCGCCACCTCCTTCGCGAGCTCGAAGTACGCCTCGGACCCCGCGCAGTCCGGATCGTGGTGGATGACCGGGCGGCCGAAGCTCGGAGCCTCGCCCAGGCGCACGTTGCGCGGGATCACCGTGTCGAAGACCAGCGCCGGGAAGTGCTTGCGCACCTCGGCCTCCACGTCCTGCGCCAGGCGGGTGCGCGCGTCGTGCATCGTGAGCAGCATCCCCGCAACCGTCAGCCTCGGGTTGAGCTCACGTTGAACCAGGTTGAGGGTGTCGAGCAGGCCTGCGAGGCCTTCCAGCGCGAAGTACTCCGTCTGCACGGGGACGATCACCCGGTCCGCGGCCACCAGCGCGTTGATCGTCAGCGGCCCCAGGGACGGCGGGCAGTCGAGGATCGTGTAGGCGTAGGTCTCGCGCACGCCGGCCAGCGCATCACGCAGGCGGTTCTCCGAACCGGGCAGGCGCGGCAGCTCCATCGTCGCCCCGGCCAGGTCCGGCGTGGAGACGAGCAGGTCGAGGCGCTCGATGGCGGAGGGCCGCACCGCGTCGGCGAGCGAGACCTCCCCGCCCAGGACGTCGTAGAGGCCCGGCGCGGTGCGGTCGAGGCCGAGGCCCGTCGTGGCGTTGCCCTGTGGGTCGACGTCCACGAGCAGTGTGCGGTAGCCGGCCTCGGCGACGCACGCGGCAAGGGTCACCGCGGTGGTCGTCTTGCCCACCCCGCCCTTCTGGTTCGCGATCGCGTAGACGGTTCCCATGTCAGCTCGACGGTACCGCCGCGAGCGGACGTTTCACGGCCATCCCCGCACGGCGCGGGAAACGGTCGGGGCACGGCGCGACACGGGTGAAGACCCACAGGCTGCGGCGCTCGCTGCCGGCCACCGCTGTCACCTCGGGGGCGGACAGGCCCAGGACGGACGCGGCGTAGCGGCCGTCCGCCTCCTCGCGCGCGTCCACCGCACCCTTCCAGAACACGGCCCGCCCGCCCTCGAGCAGCAGCGGCGCCGCGTACTCGCACACCACGGGGAGCGCCGCGAGGGCCCGGGCGACGACCACCTCGGCGCGGCCGTCCCACTCCTCGGCGCGGGACCAGGCGACCGACACGTTCTCGAGGCCCATCCGGTGGGCCGTCTTCTCGATCCAGTCGGCCTTCTTGCGGACCGCCTCGACGCAGGTGACCTGCGTGTCCGGCAGTGCGTCGGCGAGCACGAGGCCCGGAATGCCGTTCCCGGAGCCCAGGTCGGCGATGGAGGCAGGCGCGCCCACCAGCGGCAGCCCAGTGAGCGCGTCCTCCACGTGGGCCCGGCCGTCGTGCTGAGCGGTCGGCGCGGAGGGCTCCGCCAGCGCGGCGGCGAGCCTAGAGAGGCGCGACAACGAGGTGGCGGTCGGGCTCCTGGCCCTCGGAGAAGGTCTCCACCCCGCCGCGTTCCTTGAGGTGCTCGTGGACGACTTTGCGCTCGATCGCGCTCATGGCGTCCAGGGCCACCGGTTGGCCGGACTTCTCGGCGCGCTCCGCGGCCTCCTCGGCCTGCCGGACGAGCACCAGGCGGCGCTTCTCGCGGTAGCCGGCGGCATCGATGTTCACGCGCGGGCCCGAGGCCTTGCCCCCGCCGGCGATCTTGTAGGCGAGGTGCTGCACCGCGTCGATGGTCGAGCCGTGACGGCCGATGAAGGCCCCCAGGTCCTCGCCCTCGACGCGCACGTCGATCTCCTCGCCGGCCGTCTCGACCTCCACCTCGGCGTCGAGGTCCAGCGCGTCGAGGATCTCCTCCACGAGGTCGCGGACCCGTTCTTCTGCGGTCAACGCCGCCTCCCTGATCGCTTCTTCTTCTTGCGCGGCGGTGCGGGCGGCGGCCCCGTGGGACGGCCCTTCGGCGAGCCGGTGGCCACGGCGGGCTCACGCGAGCCCGAGCCGAGCCCGAGCTGCTCGAGGAAGCCCGGACCCTTCTCCTCCGGTGGCGCATCGGGATCGGGAGGCGGCCGCATGGGGCCGAGGCGCCGCTTGACGATCAGCTGCTGGGCGATCGTCCACAGGTTGGTGGTGATCCAGTAGAGGAGCAGGCCCGCCGGGAAGCGGAAGACGAAGGTCACGAAGAAGAACGGCAGGCCGTACATCAGGTACTTCTGCGTCTTGTCGGCGCTGACCGTCGACATGACCGTCGAGACGAGCTGCGAGCCGACGTAGAGGATGATCAACGTCACCAGCACGGCGCCCGTCGCGCGCGTGGTCAGGTTGTCGATGAACAGGAACGACGCGTTCCCGCCGTCCGGGCACGGCTTGGGCGCGGCGATCGGGTTGAGCTCCCCGTTGGCCAGCTTCGGGCAGATGTCCACGCGCAGGTCCTTGCGCAGCATGTAGAAGAGCGAGATGAACACCGGGATCTGCGCCAGCAGCGGCAGGCACGACGCCAGCGGATTGATCTTGTTCTCCCGGTAGAACTTCATCAGCTCCTGGTTGAGCCGGTCCTTGTCGTCCTTGTACTTGGCCTGGAGCTTCTTCATCTCCGGCTGGTGGCGGGCCATGGACTGCATGGACTTGAACTGCTTGAGCGTCAGCGGCAGCAGCAGGATGCGGACGATCAGGGTCAGGACCACGATGGCCGTGCCCCAGCCGAGGCCGACGTCGTCGTGGAAGAAGGAGAGGACCGCCTCGAAGAGGTCGATCAGCGGCTGGAGTGGATTGGCGGCGAAGACGGTGGTCATGTGAAGAGGGTCTGGGCCTCAGGTGGGTCGTACCCGCCGTGGCTCCACGGGTTGCAGCGCAGGACACGCCACACCGCGAGGACGAGCCCGCGCAGTATGCCGTAGCGCTCGATGGATCCGACAGCGTACGCGGAGCACGAGGGGTAGTACCTGCACCGCGGCGGCAGGGCGGGGGAGATGAAGCGCGAGTAGAAGCGGATCGGGGCGGTGACCAGCCGGCGCACGGTCACGCCACCTGGTCCACCAGCTCGGCGAGAGCCGCGCGGACGCCGGGCATCCCGTCGCGCTCGGCCAGCTCCTTCGCGTCCGGCCGCGCGACGACCACGTAGTCCGAGCCCTCCGGCAGCCGCTCGGACTCGGCCCAGAACGCCTCGCGCAGGCAGCGCTTCACGCGCGCGCGGTCCACGGCGTTCCCACCTTGCGGGAGACGGACAGGCCGAGCCGGGAGTCGTCGTCGCCGGCGTCCTCGGTCGAACGCGGGAACGCGTAGAGGACCAGGAAGCGATTGCCCTTCGAGCGACCCTGGCGGTAGACGCGCTCGAACTCAGCGCTGCGCGACAAGCGGCGGCGCTTGGCGGCCAACGATGCCGCCGCCTAGACGGTGAGCCGCTTGCGGCCCTTGTCGCGGCGGCGCTTGAGGACGTCACGGCCCGCGCGGGAGGCCATGCGCTTGCGGAACCCGTGGGTCCGGGCGCGCTTGCGCTTCTTGGGCTGGTAGGTCCGCTTCATGGCCGGGAAACTGTAGCGGCACACGGGCCGGACGGAACGGAGGAAGAGCGGCGGGAGAACTTTGTCCGCGCTTTGCGGGGACGTCCGCCGAACCGCTCCGGGGCCACGTTACGTTCCGCCTCCCACCGTGACCGACGCCGCTCTCGAACAGCCCTGGAACGCCATCCGCACCGAGCTCCGGGCGGCCGTCACCGACACGACCTGGCACCTGTGGCTGGAGGGGATCGCGCCGCGTGAGCTCACGGGCGCGACACTGGTCCTCGAGGCCTCCGACCGCGTCCGCGCCTACGTCGGCGACCGCTTCGGCCGGCTCCTTCAGGCGTGTGCGGCCGCCGTGCTCGGGCCGGAGATCCAGATCGAGCTGGTGGCCCCGGGTGCGACCTCGGGGCCGGCCGCGACCCCCACGCTCCCGGGCTCCGACCTCAACCCGAGGTTGACCTTCGACCAGTTCGTCATCGGGGACGCCAACCGCCTCGCCCACGCGGCCGCGCTCGCCGTCGCCGAGCTCCCCGGCCTGGCCTACAACCCGCTCTTCATCTGCGGCGAGCCGGGCCTGGGCAAGACGCACCTCCTCCACTCCATCGCCAACTACGTCCGCGCGTACGGGGACGGGCTCGTCGTCCGCTACACGACGGCCGAGGCCTTCACCACCGCGTTCGTCGGCGCCCGCAACGACGGCGCGGCGATGGACACCTTCAAGCGCATGCACCGCGGCGTTGACGTCCTCCTCGTCGACGACGTGCAGTTCCTCGCGCAGAAGGTCAAGACGGAGGAGGAGTTCTTCCACACCTTCAACGCGCTGCTGGCCGCCGGCGCGCAGGTCGTCCTCACCTCCGACCAGCCGCCGCGCGACCTCCAGGGCCTCGAGGACCGGCTGCGGGCGCGCTTCGAGGCCGGCCTGGTCACCGAGCTCGGCCCGCCGGACGTCGCCACGCGCATGACCATCCTGCGCAAGCGCGTCTGCCAGGACGACATCGGCGAGGTCGACCCGGCCGCGCTCGAGCTCATCGCCTCACGCGTGACGGAGAGCGTCCGGGCGCTGGAGGGCGCGCTGATCCGCGTCGTCGCCTTCGCGTCCCTCACCGGCAAGGCGCTGACCGCCCAGCTGGCCGAGGAGGTGCTGGGGAAGCTCTACCCGCCCACGAAGGCCGCGGCGCCCGTCCGGCACACGGTCGAGGACATCCAGGCCCGCACGTGCGACGCCTTCGGGGTCTCGCTCGACGAGATGCGCTCCACCTCGCGCGCGGCCCGCATCGCCTGGGCCCGCCAGGTCGCCATGTACCTCTCGCGCGAGCTCACGGACGCGACCCTGCCGGCCATCGGCCGCGCCTTCGACCGCAACCACACCACCGTCATGCACGCGTGCAAGCGCACCGTGGAGCGCATGGCCGAGGACCCGGCCGCCTACGAGGCCGTCCGCTTCCTCAGCCTCGAGATCGGCGACTAGGTCCTTCTAGGTCGGTTCTTCGACGTCCATGCGGCTGATGAGGCCCTCGGCGTCGAACGCGTACACGTGCAGCACCTCGCCCTCGCCCAGCAGGCGTCCCGTCCAGCGCCCGGACGGTCTGCGCGATGGTCACGGCGAGCCGGCCGTCCTCGCGGCGCGTGATCCCCGTCGGCTCGACGGTCGGGTCGATCTCGGCCCACTGCTCCTCCCAGTAGGCGCGGACCTGCGTCGTGCCCGACGACGCGGCCGCCCTTGAACGCCCGGGGCCAGCTCACCTCGACGCCCATGTGCTCCAGCACGCCGTCGACATCGCGGGCATTGAAGGCCGCGTACATGGGCCGGATGCGGTCTTCCTCGTGCACACGCCGAGCCTAGACCCGCTTCACGTCCGGGGTTGTTGACAGTCTCCACCGGCTCCATGCACACGCCGCACAGGCCCGAAAGCCGCAAGGAGCGGGGAGACAGCGCCCTTATGCACCTATCCACAACCCCTACTTCTCCTAAGTTCTTCTTAGTGGAAATGATCAGTTCTTTGAGGGAGCCGAGCCGATGAAGCTCTCGACGGGCCGCGATGCCCTGTTCACCCAGCTGCAGACCGTCACCCGCGCGGCCTCGACGCGCGTGCCCAACCAGGCGCTGTCCGGCGTCCAGGTGATCGCCCAGCCCGGCGCGCTGGAGCTGCGCGCCACCGACACGGAGATCGGCCTGCGCGTCCCGCTGGAGGGCGAGGTCATCCGCGAGGGCGCCGCGCTGCTTCCCGCGCGCCTGCTCGTGGACGTCGTCCGCGCGCTGCCGGGGTCCGACGTCACGATCGAGCTGCGCGCCGCCGAGCAGGACGTGGAGATCAAGGGCGGCAACGCCACCTTCCACATCCGCACGCTGCGCCTGGAGGACTTCCCGCCCTTCCCGGAGGCCGAGGACGGCGCCCGCGTCGTCGTGCCGGCCGGCGCGTTCGTGGAGACGCTGAACAAGGTCCAGCGCTCCGCCTCGCGTGACGAGACCCGTCCGGTGCTCACCGGCATCTACGTCTCCGCCAGCGCGGACGAGCTGCGCATGGTCGCGACGGACTCCTACCGCCTCGCCGTCAAGGAGACCAAGCTCGAGTCGCCGCTGGAGGGGACGCTCGAGGCCAACGTGCCGGCGCGCGCCCTCACCGAGCTGTCGCGCATCGTCAGCGCCGCCGCGGTGGACACCCTGGCCGCGTCCGTGAAGACCAACCAGGTCGTCTTCGAGGTCGGCGGCGTGACGCTGTCCTCGCGCCTGATCGACGGGCAGTTCCCCAACTACCGCCAGCTGCTGCCCGACACCTTCGAGCACGAGCTGCGCCTGGCCGCCGGCGAGGTCGGGGACGTCGTCCGCCGCATCTCCCTGCTGGCCCAGAAGAACGCGCCGCTGCGCCTGGCCTTCACGGAGGGCGAGGTCACGGTCTCGGCCCGCACGCCGGACATCGGCGAGGCGTCGGAGACGGTCCCCGTCCCGTTCAGCGGCGAGCCGCTGGAGATCGGCTTCAACCCCGACTTCCTGCGCGACGGGCTGGAGTCCATGGACGGCGAGGACGTGCTGCTCAAGCTCATCTCGCCGCTGCGCCCGGGCCTGCTCGGGTCGGCGGACGACTCGGGCTTCCAGTACCTCCTGATGCCCATTCGCCTGAACGTGTGATCGTCACCTCCGTCTCCTACGGGGCTTTCGCTCCTACGAGCGGGCGGAGGTGCGGCTGGGCCCCGGCATCACCGTGGTCGCCGGCCGCAACGGGGCCGGCAAGTCGAACCTGCTGGAGGCGCTCTACTTCGCGTGCACAGGGCGTTCCTGCCGGACCTCCAACGAGAAGGAGTGCGTCCGCTTCGGCGCCGGCGTGCTGCGGCTGGAGATGGCGGTGACCGATCCCGACGCCGGTGTGCACAAGCTGTGCACGGGCTTCCAGCCGGGGGAGTCCAAGCGCTTCACGGTGGACGGCGCGCCCGTCGAGCGGCTGGCCGACGCCTCCGTCCGGCCGCTGGTCTCCGTCTTCCTCCCCGACCGGCTGGAGCTCATCGCCGGGACGCCGTCGCTGCGCCGCGCGCACCTCGACCAGGTCGTCACCGCGCTGTGGCCGGCCCGCGCCGGCACCCGCCGCTCCTACGCCGCCGCGCTCGCCCAGCGCAACGCGCTCGTCGTCCTCCATCCGCGCCGGCCGCGCCGGCCGGGGCTCCCTGCCCGCCTGGGACGGCGAGCTGGCCCGTCACGGCATCGCCCTGATGGAGGACCGCGCGACGACGATCGAGCGCCTGCGGCCCCGCTACGCCGAGCACGCGGCGGGGCTCGGTCTGGAAGGGGACGCGCAGCTCACCTACAAGCCGCGGTCGAAGGCGACCACGCCGGAGGAGCTCGTCGCGGAGCTGGCCGAGCGCGTCGACGGGGACCTCCAGCGGGGGTTCACCGGCCACGGGCCGCACCGGGACGACATCGCCTTCACGCTCGAGGGGCGCGACCTGCGCGCGTACGGCTCCCGCGGGCAGCAGCGCCTGGCCCTCCTCGTCGCTGCTGCTGGCCGAGCGCGAGGAGCTGGCCGAGGTCCGGGGCACGCCGCCGCTGATGCTCCTCGACGATCCGATGTCCGAGCTCGACGCCGGCCGCCGCGAGCGCCTCGTCGAGGTCCTGCGGCGCGGCGGGCAGAGCGTGATCGCGGCGACGGAGCTCGGCCTCGTGCCGGGGGCCGACGGCGCGGACGTGGTCCGCATCGCCATCGTCGACGGGGCGGTCATGCAGACGGCGGCGGCGGAGGCGGCATGAGGCGCAGGCCGGCCCCGCGGACCTTCGCACCCGCGCTCGAGCGGGTGGCCGACAGCGTCATGCCGGCGACGCTCCTGGCGGAGGTCCAGCGCGTCTGGACGGACGTCATCCCGCCCGTCCTGCAGACCGCCGAGCCGGTCTCGGAGCGCGGCGGCGAGGTCACCGTGGCGTGCGGATCGGGGGTCGTCGCACAGGAACTGAACCTCCTCAGCGACCACGTCGTGGACGCCCTGAACCGCGCCCTCGGCCGCCCCGCCGTCAAGCGGTTGCGAACACAGGCTGTGCCGCCGCGCAAAAGGTACTGATTTGCAGCACTTTCGTAACCCGTCGGTGGGCGGTTCCGACGGGTCCGCCTGCTAGACTTATGCACATAAGTCGTCGCCCCGGTCTCGGTCGTCAGCCTGACGTTCCGCCGCCGGGGCGTCGTGTGTGAAAAGAGGAATTTCCGTGGCCGACCAGGGCAGTTATGACGCACAGGACATCACCGTCCTCGAGGGTCTCGAGGCGGTGCGCAAGCGACCCGGCATGTACATCGGGTCGACGGGTCCGCGCGGCCTGCACCACCTGGTCTGGGAGGTCGTGGACAACTCGGTCGACGAGGCGCTCGCCGGCGAGGCGGACACGGTGGACATCACCGTCCACCCGGACAACTCCGTCACCGTCCGCGACAACGGCCGCGGCATCCCCGTCCAGATCATGGAGAAGGAGCAGAAGCCGGCCGTCGAGGTCGTGCTCACCGTGCTCCACGCCGGCGGCAAGTTCGGCGAGGGCGGCGGCTACAAGGTGTCGGGCGGCCTGCACGGCGTCGGCGTCTCCGTCGTCAACGCGCTGAGCGAGAAGCTCCACATCGACATCCACCGCGACGGCTTCACGTGGTCGCAGGACTACGTCCGCGGCGTGCCGCAGGGGCCGCTCGTCCAGGGCGAGGCGACGAAGAAGACCGGTACGGACATCACCTGGCTGGCCGACGGCGAGATCTTCGAGGAGATGGAGCTCGACTGGGCCACGCTCGAGACCCGCCTGCGCGAGACCGCGTACCTGACCAAGGGCCTCAAGATCACCATCGAGGACCTGCGCGGTGAAGGGCACAAGGCCGAGTTCCACTACGAGGGCGGCATCCGCGACTTCGTGGCCTACCTCAACGAGAACAAGGACCCCGTGCAGGAGAAGGTCATCTACTTCGAGGCCGAGGGTCCCGAGGGGTCCTGCGAGGTCGCGATGCAGTGGAACTCCTCCTACCAGGAGTCCATCTTCTCCTTCGCCAACAACATCAACACGCACGAGGGCGGCTCGCACCTGTCGGGCTTCCGCGGCGCGCTCACCCGCACGCTGAACAAGTACGCGCGCGACAAGGGCGAGCTCAAGGAGAAGGACCCCGCCCTGAGCGGCGAGGACGTCCGCGAGGGGCTGACCGCCGTCATCTCCGCCAAGCTCGCCGAGCCGCAGTTCGAGGGCCAGACGAAGACCAAGCTCGGCAATCCGGGCATGCAGGGCTTCGTCGAGTCGATCGTCAACGCCGGCCTGGCCGAGTTCCTCGAGGAGAACCCCAAGGAGGGCGTGCGGATCATCCGCAAGTCCGTCTCGGCCGCTCAGGCCCGCGCCGCGGCCCGCAAGGCGCGCGACCTCACGCGCCGCAAGTCCGTGCTGGAGAACTCGGCGCTGCCGGGCAAGCTCGCCGACTGCTCCGTGCGCGACCCCGCGCTGACCGAGCTGTTCATCGTGGAGGGCGACTCCGCCGGCGGCTCGGCCAAGCAGGGCGCGCGACCGCAACACGCAGGCGATCCTCCCGCTGCGCGGCAAGATCCTCAACGTCGAGAAGGCGCGCATCGACAAGGTGCTCCAGAACGCGGAGATCCAGGCGCTCATCACCGCGCTCGGCACCGGCGTGCGCGAGGAGTTCGACAAGGACAAGGCGCGCTACCACAAGATCGTCCTGATGACGGACGCCGACGTGGACGGCGCGCACATCCGCACGCTCATCCTCACGTTGCTGTTCCGCGAGATGCGCGAGCTGATCGAGGCCGGCTACGTCTACATCGCCAAGCCGCCGCTCTACAAGCTCACCCAGGGCAAGCGCGAGCGCTACATCGAGAAGGACTCGGAGCTGGAGGAGATCCTGCTCGGCGACAAGTTCGACAAGTTCGTCGTCGAGCCGCTGATCGGCCAGCCGTTCAAGCTCACGGAGGCGCGCTGGCAGCGCTACACCCGGCTGCTCAAGCAGTACGAGGGCTGGGGCTCGGCGCTCAAGGCCGAGTTCGGGCACGACGTGGTCACCTTCATGTCGGAGTCCGAGGTGCTCGACCGCGGCATCAAGACGCTCGACGAGCTGGTCGCGCTCGTGGAGGGCCAGGACGCGGAGGGCGAGCCCTACGTGACCGACCTCGTGGACCGCGTCGACGGCCGCGCCCGCATCAAGGCGACGGAGCGCAAGACGAGCCTCGCCCGGACCTACACGGTCACGGACGCGATGCTCGAGTCCAACGAGTACCGCCAGTTCCTGCGCGTGCACACGGAGATGGTCGGCCTGGCCGGCGAGCCACCGTTCACCGTCCGCCTCGGCGAGGACGCCGACGAGGCCAACTCCTTCGAGGAGCTGCGTCGCAAGGTCCTCGAGGTCGCCGGCAAGCGCGTCCGCCTGCAGCGCTTCAAGGGGCTGGGCGAGATGAACGCGGAGCAGCTGCGCGAGACGACCATGGATCCGGCGACGCGCACGCTCGCGCAGGTGACCATGGACGACGCGACGCTGGCCGACCAGCTGTTCACCATGCTGATGGGCGACAAGGTCGAGCCGCGGCGAGAGTTCATCGAAGAGAACGCCCGCGCGGCGAGTCTGGACGTGTAATCAATGGGTTCTGCGGACGTCATCAGCGGCGGCAACATCG
>CAWJMO010000007.1:0-19054 GCA_963843865.1 uncultured Solirubrobacteraceae bacterium
AGATGTACCGCAAGCAGGTCTGGACGATGCGCCAGTACGCGGGCTACGCGAGCGCGAAGGAGTCCAACGAGCGCTACCACTACCTGCTCAAGCAGGGCGGCACCGGCCTGTCCATGGCCTTCGACCTGCCGACCCAGCTGGGCCTGGACTCCGACGACTCGCGCTGCCTGGGCGAGGTCGGCCGCACCGGCGTCGCCATCGACTCCATCGAGGACATGCGGATCGCGTTCAACGAGATCCCGCTCGACAAGATCTCGACGTCGATGACGATCAACGCGCCCGCCGCGTGCCTGATGCTCCTCTACGAGCTGGTCGCCGAGGAGCAGGGCGTCGAGTCCAAGGCGCTGCGCGGCACGACGCAGAACGACATCCTCAAGGAGTACATCGCGCGGGGGAACTACATCTACCCGCCCGAGGCCTCCATGCGGCTCACGACGGACCTCTTCGCGTACTGCCAGGAGCACATCCCGAAGTGGAACACGGTGTCCATCTCGGGCTACCACTTCCGCGAGAAGGGCTGCTCCGCCGTGCAGGAGGTCGCCTTCACGCTGGCCAACGGCATGGCCTACGTGCAGGCGGCGGTCGACGCCGGCCTCGACGTCGACGACTTCGCCCCGCGCCTCGCCTTCTTCTTCAACGGCCACAACAACGTCTTCCAGGAGGTGGCGAAGTTCCGCGCCGCCCGGCGGATGTGGGCGAAGCTTCATGAAGGAGCGCTTCGGCGCGGAGAACCCGAAGTCGCAGATGATCCGCTTCCACACGCAGACGGGCGGCGTGACGCTGACCGCGCAGCAGCCGGTCAACAACATCGTCCGCGTCGCGCTGCAGGCCTTCGCGGCCGTCAGCGGCGGCACGCAGTCGCTGCACACCAACGGCTACGACGAGGCGCTCGCGCTGCCGTCGGAGCGCGCCGCCAAGATCGCGCTGCGCACCCAGCAGATCGTCGCCCACGAGTCCGGCGCGACGGACACGGTGGACCCGTTCGCCGGCTCGTACTTCGTCGAGGCGCTGACGGACGAGATCGAGGACGCGCGCGATGAAGCTCATCGAGCACATCGACGGGATGGGCGGCTCCGTCAACGCGATCCAGTTCATCACCGCGGAGATCGACGAGTCGGCCTGGGGCTACCAGGAGCGCTACCGCATCAAGCAGGACATCGTCGTCGGCGTGAACAAGTACGAGGAGGACGACATCGAGGTCGAGGAGACCCTGCGCGTCGATCCCGAGTCCGAGCGCGAGCAGGTCGAGCGCCTCAAGAAGTTCAAGGCCGAGCGCGACCAGGAGACGACGGACAAGCGCCTCGACGAGCTGCGCGAGGCGGCCAAGGGGACCGACAACCTCCTCCCCTACATCCGCCAGGCACTGAAGGACAACGCCTCCCTGGGCGAGGTCTGCGGCGCGATGAAGGACGTCTTCGGGGCCTACCAGCCGGGCAGCTGACAACGAGGGCCTGGGGTCCACACCTGATTCCGGGGTTTGGGCCCGGCCGGCCCGGGAACTCCGTCGTTCAACTGCAGGTCAGCGAACACGGGGGTCTGAGATGGGCGACGAGCTCGAGCGGGTGTCGATGGAGGAGATCGAGGGCGAGAGCGCGACCGCGCTTCCGAACAAGGAGGTCATGTCCCTGCTCGACGTCAACGCGAACGTCGACCTCGGCATCGACCTCGCCGCACCGGTCGACCTCGCCGCCGCCGCGAACCTGAACGTGGCCGCACCGATCGAGGCCGCGGCCAGCGCCAACGTGCTCAGCGACGGCGCACAGGCCGTCGGCATCGCCCAGCAGCACGGGACGATCGACCAGGCCATCAGCGGCTCCGCCGATGCGAACGCCGATCAGCAGGCCGACATCAGCCAGAACGCCAACCCGGAGGAGGCCCCCGCGAGTCCCGCAGCGGAGACCGGTGCGGGGACGCTCGCGGCCGGCGAAGGCGCCGGTACCGCGACGCCTGTCGCCGGAGCGGTCGACGGCGCGGCGGCACCTGTCGCCGGAGCGGTCGACGGCGCCGCCGCACCCGTCGCCGGAGCGGTCGACGGCGCCGCCGCACCCGTCGCCGGAGCGGTTGACGGCGCCGCCGCACCCGTCGCCGGTGCCGTGGACGGCGCCGCCGCACCGGTCGCCGGCGCCGTGGACGGCGCCGCCGCACCCGTCGCCGGTGCCGTGGACGGCGCCGCCGCCCCGGTCAACGGCGCCGTGGAGGGCGTCTCCGGCGGGGTCGACTCGCTGCTCAACGGCGGCAGCCTGCTCGACGCGAACGTCGACATCAACGCCAACGCCGAGCTCACCGCCCCCGTCAACGCGGCGGCAGCGGTCAACGCCAACGTGGCCGCCCCGATCGACGCGGCCGTCGCGGCCAACATCGACTCGGACGGCGCGGTGGCGCAGGCCCTCGCCGATCAGCAGGTCGACATCCACCAGACCATGGACGACGTCTCGGCCGAGGCGGACGCCGGGCAGGACGCTTCGGTCGACCAGCAGTAGCGCGGGTAGGTGAGCGCGACCATCGAAAGCTCCGGCGCCGTCTCCGCGGCGCCGCCTCCGCGCGCCCTGGCGCGCGCGGAGGGCCTGCAGCTGCTCGGCGAGGTGAGCGGGTCCGGCCACAAGGCGGGGGCCGCGCTCGTCCGCCGCGCCGACGGCCAGATGGTCCAGCTCGGTCCGCTGCTCTACGGGCTGCTGGAGGAGCTCGACGGCGAGCGCGACGAGACCGCGCTCGCCGCCGCGATGTCCGCCCGCCTCGGCCGGAGGCTCGATCCCGAGCAGGTGGCGCCCATCGCCGAGCGGCTCGCGCAGCAGGGGCTGCTCGCGGGCTCGGAGTCGGACGCGCCGCCGCGGGTGAACCCGCTCCTCGCCCTGCGCTTCAAGATCCTCGTCACCGACCCGAAGGTCACCCGCCGCATCACGCGGCCCTTCGAGGTGCTCTTCCGCCCGTGGCTGCTCCTGCCGATGCTCGCCGGCTTCGCGGCCGTGTGCTGGTTCGTCCTCATCCATCACGGCGTCGCGGCGGCCACGGCCGAGGCCTTCGGCAAGCCGGAGCTGCTGCTCCTCGTCCTCGGCCTCACCATCGGCTCGGCCGCGCTGCACGAGATCGGGCACGCCGCGGCGTGCCGGTTCGGTGGCGGGGAGCCCGGCGGCATGGGCGCCGGCATCTACGTCGTCTGGCCGGCGTTCTACACGGACGTCACCGACGCCTACCGACTGCCCCGCCGCGCCCGGCTGCGCACGGACTGCGGCGGCATCTACCTCAACGCCGTGATCGCGGTGGCGACGCTCGGCGCCTGGCTGCTCACGAACGTCGACGCGCTCCTGCTGCTGATCGCGGTGCAGATGCTCGAGATCGTCAAGAACCTGTCGCCCGTCTTCCGCTCCGACGGCTACCACATCCTCGCCGACGCGACGGGCGTGCCCGACCTCTACGCCCACATGGGTCCGACGCTGCGGCGGCTGCTGCCCTGGCGCCGCACCGAGCCGTCGGCGCTCACCCGCGGCGCCCGCGTGCTCGTGACCGCGTGGGTGCTGATCGTCGTTCCCGTCCTGCTCAGCATGACCCTCAGCGCGATCCTGCTCTTCCCGCGCCTGGCGGCCACCGCGTGGGCGAGCGGGTCCGACCTGCTGACGGACATCGGCGACCAGGCCGGCCGCGGCGACGTGCTCGCCGTCGCCGCCTCCGTGCTGCGCCTCGTCGCCCTCGCGCTGCCAGTCGCGGGCGTGACGCTGCTGGTCGTGCGACTCGTGCGCTCCGTGAGCACGAAGGCGTGGGGCTGGAGCGCCGGCCGGGCGCCGCGCCGCGCCCTCGTGCTCGCCGGCGCCGCCGGCGTGATCGCGCTGCTCGCCTGGGCCTGGTGGCCGTCCGGGCAGTTCCGTCCCGTCCGGGCCACGGACGACGGCACGCTCGCGGGTGCGTTCCGCACGGTGAGCTCCCCCACCACGGCGGCGCGCCCCGCCCCGGTGGCCGGCGCGCCCCGGCTCGCCCCCGGCCGCCACACCGCCGTCGCGCTGATCCCCCGCGGCGGCCCGACCAAGGCGCACCCCGCGCTCTTCGTCGTCAACGGCGGGGACGAGGACGACGAGCCGACGATCATCGCGAGCACGAAGGCGCCCGACGCCTCCCGCGCCCCGACGATGGACCAGCCGGCGAGCGCGTCCGCCGCCGCCACGCCGACCGCGACCGCGACGGCCACCCCGGCGGCCAAGTCCGGGGCGTCTCCCGCGCCGACCACGGCGGCCACCCAGCTCCCGTTCACGCTCCCCGACAAGCCGGGCCCGGGCGACTCGCAGGCGCTGGCGGTCAACACGAAGGACGGCGGCATCGTCTACGACGTGGCCTACTCGCTGGTCACGGTCGCCGACGGCGAGCCGGTCGCCAACGAGAACTCCGCCTACGCGCTGGCCAGCTGCAAGGCCTGCACGACGCTCGCCGTGTCCCTCCAGCTCGTGCTGGTCGTCGGCCAGACCGACCGGATCACCCCGATCAACATCGCCGAGGCCCTGAACCTGAAGTGCCCGGAGTGCATCACGACCGCCATCGCCAAGCAGATCGTCGTCTCGGTGACGGCGAAGCCGTCCGACGAGCTGCTGCGCCGGCTGGAGGAGGAGCTGCGCAAGCTCGACGCCATCGACGAGAGCGACTCGCCGGAGGACGTCCTCAACCAGGTCAACGCCGTGTCGGACAGCATCCAGAAGGCGCTCGACGACAGCGGGATCACCTATCCGAAGGATGAGAGTCCCGCCCCGAAGGCGGACGGGACCCCGGCGCGACCGACGGCCACCCCTGCGCCCGGCGCCTCCGCGACCCCCGCGCCTTCGGCGACGGCCAGTCCAGCGCCGACCGCCACCGCGACCGCGACCGCGACCACGACGGCCAGCCCGAGTCCCACCCCGACGGCCACCGCGAGCCCGGCGCCCACCGCAACGGCGTCGCCCACGCCGGCCGCCACCACCAGCGCCACCCCGGCGCCCACGCCCTAGGCGGGGAGGAGGTCGCCGACCGAGCCGCCCGGCTCGATGCCCGGCGGCACGTAGAAGACCGCTGAGCCGACGTGCTTGATGTACTCGTTGAGCTTGTCGTTGGCGCCCAGCTTGCGCTGCAGCGCGACGAACTGCTCCGGGTCGCGCTGGAAGGAGATGAAGAAGAGCCCGGCGTCGAGCTCGCCGAGGCGGTTGTCCATGCCATCGGTGAACGAGTAGCCGCGGCGGAGGATCTTCACGCCACCGTGGGTCTTGGGGTGCGCGAGGGCGACGTGCGCGGCGGGCGGCTGGTCGGCGAAGTCCACCTCGTCGTCCTCCCTGCGGCCGCCGAGCGGCGCTCCTGACGCCTTCAGGCGCCCGATCGTCTGCTCCTGGTCGTCGAGGGACGCCCGGTCCCACGACTCGATCAGCATCCGGATGCGGCGGGTGACCATGTACGTGCCCCCCTCCGGCGTCCACACGTGCTGCTTCAGCTCGGCGGCGTCCTCCGCGCGGAGGTTGTTCGTCCCGTCCTTGAAGCCCATCAGGTTGCGGGGCGTGGACTGCGCGCGGCTGGTGGTCGACGTGCGGCCGAAGCCCAGCTGCGACCAGCGCATGACCGCGACGCCACGGGAGAGGCGGGCGAGGTTGCGGACGGCGTGGAAGGCGACCTGCGGGTCGTCGGCGCAGGCCTGCACGCACAGGTCGCCGCCGGAGCGCTCGGGGTCGAGCTCGTCGCCGGGCAGCACCGGCAGGTCCTTCAGGTGCGGGACGAGCCGCGGGCCGAAGCCGAAGGTCACCGTCAGGCGCGAGGACTCGAGGCCCATCGCCTCACCGGTGTCGGCGGGCGGGGCGAGGGGCTCGTCGCTGGAACCGGGGACCATCTCGCCGTCCGTCAACCGGGCGGCCGCGGCGGTCCACACGGCGAGGAGGTCGAGCAGCTCCTCGCGGTCGTCCGTGATCAGGTCGAACGCCGCGAAGTGCAGCCGGTCCTGCGCCGGCGTGACGATGCCGGCCTGGTGGTCGCCGTGGAAGGGGACCCGGCCCGTGCCGGTCCCCGCCGACGCCTCGTCGCCCGAGTCGAGCAGGCGCGAGGCGCCGATCCCGACGGCAGCGCCGGCACCGGCGCCGAGCAGTCCACGCCGGGTGAGGGCCACTAGCCGACGATCTGCGCCGGGACCTGCGACAGCGGCTCGGCCAGCGCGTCTATGCCGCGGCTGAGCGTGCGGGTGTCGCCCTCGTCGAGCGCCTCGTAGCTCTTGAAGGAGTCGCCCGTGCGGTAGGGCTCGAGCAGGCCGTCGACGGAGGCGAACTCCGCGGCGACCTTCTCGGCCAGGTCCGGCTGCTCGGCGCGCAGCAGCGGCGCGACGATCTCGTACGCGGCGCGGGCGCCCTGCACGTTGGCCTCGAAGTCCACGAGGTCGATGTGCGAGTAGCGCTCCTCCTCGCCCGTGATCTTGGACTTGGAGACCTCGCCGAGCAGCGCGACGGCGCCGTTGGCGACCTGCGCGGGCTCGATCTCGACCGTCTTGGCGACGCGGGCGAGCTTGACGACGTCCTTCTGGAGCCTCCTGGCGACGGGCGCCATGCCCTTCGTCGACCGATCGACCCACAGCGCCTTCTCGAGGACGTGGAAGCCGGTCCACGTCTGCTTCGGGACGTCACCCTCGCGGGCGTCGATGGCGGGGTCGAGGCCGCCGATGGACTCGGCGATCGGCTCGATGCGCTCGTAGGGGACGCGGGCCGGGCCGTAGGCGGCTTTGGCGGCGCCGACGTCGCCGGCGACGACGGCGTCGGTGAAGACCTTCGTCTCCTTGACGAGCAGGGTGGTCTGGCGCTCGACGTAGCCGCGGTAGGCCTTCACGGCGGCCTCCTCGTCGGCGCTCGCCTTCACCGCGGCGCCGTCGGCGGCCGTCACGGTGAGCTTGCCCGTCGGCTCCTGGCTGCCGCCGGTGCAGGAGAGCACGTAGTCACCCGCCTTCAGCGTCAGCGCGAAGGAGCGCTCGAGGCCCGGCGTGACGTTCTCGACCTCGCCGAGGATGCGGGTGCCGTCGAAGACCTCGAACTCGGTCACGGAGCCGTCCCCGCCGCCCGTGACCTGGAAGGTCGTCGGGCCGGACGCGGTCTTGACGTCGGTGGGCGAGCAGCCGTCCGAGTCGAGCTTGATCGCGACCGTCCTGGCCCCGGCCTTGCCGGACCCGCCGTCGGAGCCGCAGGCCGCGACGAGCAGGACGGCGGCGAGGACGGCCGTGGCCGTGGCGGCGCCGCGCACCGCCTTGCTGCGCTCGGGGCGCTTGGGGCCCGTGGGCCACAGGACGAAGGCCACCATGGGGACGGCGAAGAGCAGGTAGGCGAGGATCTCGCCCGTGGTCGGGGCCGGCTGGAGGCCGAGCATCCCGGTGAGGAGCGCGCCGTGGACGGTGCCCGGCTCGACGATGCCGCTCAGGTCGAGCGGGTTGGCCTGCAGCGCGTTCCACCAGCCGGCCTCGTGCGCGGTGTGGACGGCACCGGCGAGCAGGCCGGCGGCCACGAGGGCGAGGATGACGCCCGTGAAGCGGAAGAACCTCTGGAGGTTGATGCGCAGCCCGCCGCGGTAGAGCGCGTAGCCGATGATCAGCGCGGCGACGAGGCCGAGCACGGCGCCCGTGCCGGCGGCGGCGGTGTCCGTGGCGTCCTGGAAGACGGCGAGGAGGAAGACGGAGGTCTCGAAGCCCTCGCGCAGGACGGCGAGGAAGGCCATGCCGACGAGCGCGCCGGCGGATCCGGCGGCCAGTGCCGAGCGGGCGTTGTCCTGCAGCGCGCCCTTGAGCTCCCGCGCGTGGGAGCGCATCCAGACGATCATGTAGGTGACCGCGGCGACGGCGATGAGGCCGATGACGTCTCGAGGCCCTCCTGCTCCTTCTGGGGCAGTGCGGAGCCGACGGCGTCGAGCCCGACGGCGACGGCGATGCAGAGGACGGTGGCGGCGCCGACGCCGAGCCACACCCGATTCAGGGCGTCGCGGCGGCCCTCTTGGACCAGGAACGCGGCGATGATCCCCACGATGAGGGTGGCTTCGACCCCCTCACGGAGGGTGATCACGAATGTCGGCAGCATGCTTTCGGCGGTCTCCTGGCGTGTTCGGGTTCCCTAATACCTATCACAACGGTTGGTGTTTGTTAGGGTGGCCGAACCATGAGCATCGCTGTCGACCGTCCGGCCCGTGCGGTAAAGGACTCCGCCCGCCCCGTCCGCCGGCTTGCCTGGTGGTTCCTGCTCGCGCTGCTGCTCGGCGGCGCCGTCTACCTGATGGCCACGGCCGACACCGGCCCGGTCGATCCCACGGAGGTCGGCGGCCACCAGAGCCGCGGCACCGCCGTCTTCAACTCGGCCATGATCGTGTTCCGCGAGGGGCTCGAGGCCATCCTCATCTTCGCCGCCGTCATCGCCAGCTTCCAGGGCGCCAACAAAGCCCGCCGCCGCCCCGTGGTCCTCGGCGCGGCCTTCTCCTTCCTCGCCACCGTCGCCACCTGGTTCGTCATCCAGGCCGTGCTCGACGTGGCCTCGCCGCTGGGCCCGCGGCTCGAGGCGATCACCGGCTTCGTGGCCATCGCCGTCCTGCTCGTCGTGATGAACTGGTTCGTCCACAAGGTCTACTGGACCGGCTGGATCGCCAAGCACCACCGGCAACGACGGAAGGTCCTCGGCCGCGTGGGCATCAGCGCGACGCTCGGCCTCGTCCTGCTCGGCTTCACGAGCGTCTACCGCGAGGGCTTCGAGGTCGTCCTCTTCCTCCAGAACCTGCAGCTGCGCGAGGGCACCGGCGTCGTCCTCGAAGGCGTCGCCTTCGGCCTCGCCGGCACAGCGGTCGTCGGCGTCCTCACGTTCTGGCTGCACCAGAAGCTGCCCTACCGGCGGATGCTCATCGCCACCGGCGTGCTCCTCGGCATCGTCCTGATGGTGATGATCGGCGGGACCGCGATGACCTTCGTCGACCTCGGCTGGCTCCCCCGCCACCCGACGCCGTTCACCGTCCCGGAGTGGATGGGCTCGTGGTTCGAGGTCTACTCGTACTGGGAGACCATCGGCGCCCAGGTGCTCGCCGCCGTGCTCGTGCTCGGGTCCTACGGCGCCGCGAACTACGTCCGCTCCGTCCGGCCGCGGAAGCGCGGCGAGGCGGCGGCGCTGCGCGCGGAGGCCGCTCCCGCCTAGGCCGGCGCGGCCACGAGCTCGACCTCGGTCTGCTCCGTGGCGAAGTCGAGAGCCCCGTCCTCCGCCCCGAGGTCGACCCACTGCTGCCGGGCCTCCGCGGCGATGCGGTCCATCTCCGCGTCCGAGTGGACGGGCTCGTGGTGGAAGGCGAGCAGCCGTCGGACGTTCGCCCGGCGGGCGAACTTCAGCGTGTCCGGGATCGCCGAGTGCCCCCAGCCGAGGTGCCCCGGGTACTGCGCGGCGGTGTACTGGGCGTCGTGGAGCAGCAGGTCGGCGCCGCGCGCGAGCTCGAGCCCGGAGATCCACTCGTCCTCGAGCGTGTCGAGGTCGGCCCCGAGCGCCGGCTCGTGGTCGGGGATGTAGGTGAGGACGGCGCCGTCCTCCTCGATGCGGTAGCCGAGCGTCGGGCCGCGGTGGCTGACCGCGCAGGCGCGGATGCGTCGCGCCGCCGATGGTCCACTCCGTGCCCGCGCACTCGCGGAAGGAGACGTCGCACGGGAGCTCGCGCACCTCCACGGGGGTCAGGGGGGCGCTCAGGTAGCGGGCGATGCGGTCACGGAGCGGGGCGTCGGGCGCCTCAGGTCCCCACACGACGATCTGGGAGCGCGGGTTGAACATCGGCGCGAAGAACATCAGCCCCTGGATGTGGTCCAGGTGCAGGTGGGTGAGCAGGATGTGGACGGGCTGGTCGGGGTCGGGCATCGTCAGCCCCAGCGGCCGGATGCCCGTGCCGGCGTCGAGCACCAGCGTCGAGCCGTCGCGCAGCGTGACCTGCACGCAGGAGGTGTTGCCGCCGTAGCGCCACGTGTCGGGGCCCGGCGTCGGGACGGACCCGCGCGCGCCCCAGACCTTCACCTTCACGATTCCTGGTCCTCCGGCCAGAACACGATGATGGCCCCGTGGTACCCGCCGGTGCCGACGATCGGCAGCCCGCTGGCGGCGATCCGGTGCAGGGCGCCGTCGGCTGACCGGATCGAGAAGCGCGAGTGCGCCGGGCGATGGCCGCGCAGCGCCTCCGTGAGGTCGAGCTTGCGGAACGGGATCGGCTTGCCCTTGCGGTCGAACGGCCCGTGGCGCTCGGCCCACTCGGCCGCGGGCATCGGCCCCGTGTCCTCGTAGCGGCGGCCCAGCAGCTCGCCGGCCGCCTCGTTGTAGAAGGCGATCTCGCCGCGATGGTCGACCAGGAACGAGGGCGTCGACAAGCTCGCCAGCAGGTTGCGGGCGAGGATCAACTCGAGCGGCCTTTGCCCTCCCTCCATCTCCGTTCGTGAACGCTACCGACAGTCGCGTTGCAGGGGCAGGAGGTTGCGCACAGATGGGTGAAGACCCTCGCACGATGTTGACCGCCAAGCGCACGTTGGTGAAGTCGGGCCCCGAGCTGTGGGCCGAGGTCTCGGACCCGGAGGCCCTCGGCACGTTGCTCGAGCCCTTCGGCGAGATCCGCATCACCCGGGTCGCAGACGCATCGCTCGTCATATGGGAGGGCGAGCGGGCGGCTGGACGCCTCGAGTTGGAGCCGTCCGGCTTCGGGACCCGGGTCAATCTGATCGCGGAGGTGGCCGAGGTGCCGCCCCCTCCCGAGCCGAAGCGCGGCTGGTTCGACCGCTTCTTCCGGCACCCGCCGGAGCCCGGCCCCGGCGCCGGTCATGCCCCCCGAAGAGGCCGAGGCGGTGCTCGCGGGACGCTGGACGCGCTGGGGATGGCGCGCCACCGGCCGTTCAGCGCTGAGCGACCGGCGGCGCACGCCCGCCCAGCGCACGGTGCCGTCGAGCCTGGTCGAGCCGCCTGCGCGCGGGAACCGGTCGCCCGTGACGCGTAGTTGACCTCTGCGGCACTGAGACGTCGCCACCGCCCGTTCTCGCGCGGCGCCATAGCACTGGGGCGCCGCATGCGCCAGACGCAGCCCGAGACGTTCGAAGAGAAGCTCGACCAGCTCAACGAGCTGCGCGAGGCGGCGGTGCACTCGTCGCCCGAGGCCGAGAAGAAGCAGCACGACAAGGGCAAGTTCACCGCGCGCGAGCGCGTGGAGAAGCTGCTCGACCCCGGGTCCTTCCAGGAGCTCGACACGTTCATCCGCCACCGCGTGGTCGAGTTCGGCATGGAGAAGAACCGGCCCTGGGGCGACGCCGTCGTCACCGGCCACGGCACGATCGACGGCCGCCGCGTCTGCGTCTTCAGCCAGGACTTCACCGTCTTCGGCGGCTCGCTCGGCGAGGTCATGGCCGAGAAGATGTGCAAGGTCATGGACCTGGCCGCCAAGATCGGCTGCCCCGTCATCGGCATCAACGACTCCGGCGGCGCGCGCATCCAGGAGGGCGTCGTCTCCCTCGGCGCCTACGGCGACGTGTTCCTGCGCAACGTCCGCTGCTCGGGCGTCATCCCGCAGATCTCGGTGATCATGGGCCCGTGCGCGGGCGGCGCGGTGTACTCGCCGGCGATCACCGACTTCATCTTCATGGTGAAGGAGACGTCGCACATGTTCATCACCGGCCCCGAGGTCATCAAGACCGTCACCGGCGAGGAGACGGACTTCGAGGAGCTCGGCGGCGCGATGACGCACAACACGAAGTCGGGCGTCGCCCACTTCGCGTCCGAGGACGAGGAGACGCTGCCTCGAGGACATCCGCTACCTGTTCTGCTTCCTCCCGCAGAACAACCTCGAGACGACCCCGCCCGTCCAGCCCACGGACGACCCGGACCGCATGGACGAGGCGCTGGACACGATCGTCCCGGACAACCCGAACAAGCCCTACGACATGCGCGACGTCGCGAAGCTGATCGTCGACGACGAGGAGTTCTTCGAGGTCCACGAGCACTACGCGCAGAACATCATCTGCGGCTTCGCCCGCCTGAACGGCCACGCGGTCGGCATCGTCGCCAACCAGCCGAAGGCGCTGGCCGGCGTGCTCGACATCGAGGCCTCCGAGAAGGCCGCGCGCTTCGTCCGCACCTGCGACGCCTTCAACATCCCGATCGTCACCTTCTGCGACGTCCCCGGCTTCCTGCCCGGCACCGAGCCAGGAGTGGGGCGGCATCATCCGCCACGGCGCCAAGCTGCTCTACGCCTACGCCGAGGCGACCGTCCCGAAGATCACCGTCATCACGCGCAAGGCCTACGGCGGCGCCTACGACGTCATGGGCTCCAAGCACCTCGGCGCCGACATCAACTTCGCCTGGCCCAAGGCGGAGATCGCCGTGATGGGCGCCGAGGGCGCGGTCAACATCATCTACAGCAGCGACATCGACGAACTCGCCGACGCCCGAAGCGCGCCGCCAAAAGCTGATCGACGACTACAAGGCGCGCTTCGCCAACCCGTACACGGCGGCCGAACGCGGCTACATCGACGACGTCATCGTCCCGCACGAGACGCGCCCGAAGCTGATCATGGCGCTCGGAAGCCTCGTCTGCTCATGTCGTCCCTCCCCAGGACTGGTTTCGCTTAGCCAATCACACCTGGGCCCTTCCCGCCATAGACTGCGCCGCCGCATGCGCCAGACCAGCCCGGAGACGTTCGAAGAGAAGCTCGACCAGCTCAACGAGCTGCGCGAGGCGGCGGTGCACTCGTCGCCCGAGGCCGAGAAGAAGCAGCACGACAAGGGCAAGTTCACCGCGCGCGAGCGCGTGGAGAAGCTGCTCGACCCCGGGTCGTTCCAGGAGCTCGACACGTTCATCCGCCACCGGGTGGTCGAGTTCGGCATGGAGAAGAACCGGCCCTGGGGCGACGCCGTCGTCACCGGCCACGGCACGATCGACGGCCGCCGCGTGTGCGTCTTCAGCCAGGACTTCACCGTCTTCGGCGGCTCGCTCGGCGAGGTGATGGCCGAGAAGATGTGCAAGGTCATGGACCTGGCGGCGAAGATCGGCTGCCCCGTCATCGGCATCAACGACTCGGGCGGCGCCCGCATCCAGGAGGGCGTCGTCTCCCTCGGCGCCTACGGGGACGTCTTCCTGCGCAACGTGCGCTGCTCGGGCGTCATCCCGCAGATCTCGATCATCATGGGCCCGTGCGCGGGCGGCGCGGTCTACTCGCCGGCGATCACCGACTTCATCTTCATGGTGAAGGAGACGTCGCACATGTTCATCACCGGCCCCGACGTCATCAAGACGGTCACGGGCGAGGAGACGAGCTTCGAGGAGCTCGGCGGCGCGATGACGCACAACACGAAGTCGGGCGTCGCGCACTTCGCCTCCGAGGACGAGGAGAGCTGCCTCGAGGACGTCCGCTACCTGTTCAGCTTCCTCCCGCAGAACAACCTGGAGACGACGCCGCGCGTCCAGCCCACGGACGACCCGGAGCGCATGGACGAGGCGCTGGACACGATCGTCCCGGACAACCCGAACAAGCCCTACGACATGCGCGACGTCGCGAAGCTGATCGTCGACGACGAGGAGTTCTTCGAGGTCCACGAGCACTTCGCGCAGAACATCATCTGCGGCTACGCGCGCCTCAACGGCCACGCGATCGGCATCGTCGGCAACCAGCCCAAGGCGATGGCCGGCGTGCTCGACATCGAGGCCTCCGAGAAGGCCGCGCGCTTCGTGCGCACCTGCGACGCGTTCAACATCCCGATCCTCACCTTCTGCGACGTCCCCGGCTTCCTGCCCGGCACCGACCAGGAGTGGGGCGGCATCATCCGCCACGGCGCGAAGCTGCTCTACGCCTTCGCCGAGGCGACGGTCCCGAAGCTCACCGTCATCACGCGCAAGGCCTACGGCGGCGCCTACGACGTCATGAGCTCCAAGCACCTCGGCGCGGACTTCAACTTCGCCTGGCCGCAGGCGGAGATCGCCGTCATGGGCCCGGAGGGCGCGGTCAACATCATCTACCGCCGCGACATCGCCGCCTCACCCACGCCCGACACCCGCCGCGAGAAGCTGATCGCCGACTACAAGGCGCGCTTCGCGAACCCGTACACGGCGGCCGAGCGCGGCTACATCGACGACGTCATCGTCCCGCACGAGACGCGGCCGAAGCTGATCATGGCGCTGGAGACCCTGCTCACCAAGCGCGAGCCGGGCCCGAAGCGCAAGCACGGCAACATCCCGCTCTGAGCCCCAGCGTCCGTCCGGCGAGCGAGATCGCCCGGACGCCGGGGGCCCGGATGCGGAGCGGATGCCCGACGTCAGGCGGCATCTCGCCGAGCCACGCGAGCAGAGCCGCCTCGTCGCCCTGCAGCAGCAGCGCCTCGAGAGCATCGCCGTCCTCGTACGGCGCGGACCAGCGCGCGTCGCGCTGGATGAAGAACGGCAGCGCCGGGTCGGGCCATCGCCTGCTCGATGCCCGTCGAGACGGGCACTGAAGCCCGAGCGGGAGAGGGACATCACCTCTGTGTCGAGCCGGCGGGCCTCCGCCTCTCGTCCTCGACGGCCACGGCCGAGGCGAAGAGCCCCTCGCCGTGGTCGCGCAGACGCGGTCGCGAGCGCTGAGGCCAGCGGCGAGGCGGGCGGCGCCGCCGGATCGACAAGGGCGAGGACCTCCACGTAGCCGCCGGGAAACGGCAGCACCGCGTTGTAGGTCCCCAGGCCCTCGTGGACCCCGCCGTCCGTGGCGAGGATGCCAAGCACCTCCGACACGCGATCGGTCGCCGTGCCCAGGTCCTCCGCCGCGTAGATGACGTGATCGAAGCGCATCCCGAGCACGCTACCTCCGGGGTCCGCAAAGAGCCAGACGGTTGAAAGGTATGAAACCAGGTCAGGTTTCGCTAATTCTTCCGATGGCCCGCTCCGGCACGCTCGAGAACCCCGAGGTCGTCGAGGACGTCCCCGGCCACATCATCCCGATCCTCGAGCACGAGTTCGACGACTTCGACAACGAGGCCGAGAAGTTCCTCGACGGGCAGACGCCCGAGACCGAGTTCATCGGCTTCCGCCTCAAGCAGGGCGTCTACGGCCAGCGCCAGGCCGACGTGCAGATGTGCCGCATCAAGCTGCCCTTCGGCGGCATCACGCCGGACCAGATGGACACGCTGTCGCCGACGTCGTCGAGGACGTACGCGCCGCTGAACAAGGCGCACGTCACGACGCGGCAGAACATCCAGATCCACCACATCCCGCTGCGGCAGATGGCCGAGCTGATCCGCAAGGTCTCCGACTCCGGGCTCTCCAGCCGCGAGGGCTGCGGCAACACCGTCCGCAACGTGACGGCCGACCCGTGGGCCGGCGTCTGCGAGGACGAGGTCTTCGATCCGACCCCGTACGTCGGCGCCTACGTGCGCTACTTCGTGCGCCACCCCACGACGCAGCTGATGCCGCGCAAGATCAAGACCGCGTTCACGGGCGCCGAGCCGGACCGCGCGATCACCGGCATCCACGACATCGCCTTCCTCGCCCGCGAGCGCGACGGCGTGCGCGGCTTCGAGGTCCGCGTCGGCGGCGGCACGTCGATCATGCCGCGCATCGCCCCGACGCTCTACGACTTCGTCGAGGCCGAGAACGGCGACTACCTGAAGGTCGCCGAGGCCGTCTTCCGGATCTTCAACGACCAGGACTGGCTGCGCGTCAACCGCGCCCGGGCCCGCATCAAGGTCTTCGTCGACAAGTTCGGCATCGACGAGCTGCGCACGCAGGTCGAGGAGCAGCTCAAGGGCGACTGGGTCGCCGAGCGCGACTTCACGCTGGACAAGTTCGATCCACGACGAGGAGGCCGACGCCCCCGGCGTCCCGGCACACGTACTCGAGCCCGAACGGCGACGCCCGCGAGTTCGAGCGCTTCGTCCGCAGCGCCGATCAGGCCCGCAGCGCCAGGCCGGCTTCTCGACGGTCCACATCCACATCCCGCGCGGCGACCTGACGCCGGAGCAGTTCCGCGGCCTCGGCCAGATCATGCGCGACTTCACCGGCGGCTACGCCCGCACGACCGTCCACCAGAACCTCGTGCTGCGCTGGGTGCGCGACGAGGCCGCTCTACGACGTGTGGCAGCGCGCTGAAGCGAGCTCGATCTCGGCCGGCCCGGGCGCCGACGAGATCACCGACGTCGTCTCCTGCCCCGGGACCGACTCCTGCAAGCTCGGCATCACCTCCTCCATGGGCCTGAACCTCGCCATCCGCGAGCGGCTGGCCGAGATGGGCATCGAGGACCCGCTGGTCCGCAAGATGCACATCAAGATGAGCGGCTGCCCCAACGGCTGCTCGCAGCACCACATCGCCGACATCGGGTTCTACGGCGCGTCGATCAAGGTCGGGGAGAACACGATCCCGGCCTACATCCCGCACGTCGGCGGCGAGTTCGACACGGGCAGGTCGCCTACGGCTCGCGCCTGAAGGTGCGCCTCGCCGCCAAGCGCGTGCCGGAGGCCGTCGACCGCTGGATCCGCATGTACCAGGAGGAGCGCAAGGAGGGCGAGCTGTTCCGCGAGTACGCCCGCCGCGTCGGCACCAAGCCGTTCGAGGACAGCGGTCAAGGACCTCACGCTGCCGATCGAGTTCGGCCTGGACACGATGAACCACTTCATCGACTGGAGCCGCAACGTGCCCTACCAGGTGATCCGAGGTGAAGGCGAATGCGCGGTCTGAACGGGACCGTTCGTCCTCGACGACCTCGACGCCGCGATCCGCGCGGCCGGCGAGGCGCACGGCGACGGCCTGGTGCTGCTGGTCTCCTTCCAGAAGGAGGAGTCCGTGCTGGTCGAGGCCGTCCGCGCGGTCGCCGCCGCTGACGCGCTTCGTCACGATCGACACCGGCGTCCTGTTCCCGGAGACGCTCGGCACCTGGCGGGCCTTCGAGGAGCGCTTCGGCGTCGACATCGAGGTCGAGGACGCCCGCGGCGACTGGACGGGCCGGACACTGCTGCTGCGGCGCGCGAAGGTCGAGGCGCTCGAGCGCGCGCTCGCCGGCGCCGACGCGTGGGTCACCGGCATCCGCCGCGAGCAGTCCCCGACGCGCGCGGACGCCGAGAAGGTCGAGCACGACGCCAAGCGCGGCATCGCCAAGTACAACCCGCTCGCGCACTGGACCGAGCAAGGACCTCTGGCGCGCGATCGAGGGCAAGGACCTGCCGTACAACGAGCTGCACGACCAGGGCTACGACTCGATCGGCTGCATGCCCTGCACGCGCCGGGCAAGGGCCGCGAGGGCCGCTGGGCCGGGACGGACAAGCTCGAGTGCGGCATCCACGTGGTGCCGGCCCGTCCGGCCGCCGCCTGACGCCTCAGTCCACGAGAGGCGTGCGCCCGCTCGGCTTTCCGCCGCTCGGCCGCGGCGCCGTGGCGGCCGGGCCGACCAGCTGCACCGTGGTCTGGGACGTGCCGCCGCCGGCCGAAGACGTGTTGGGCCCGGACGTGAAGCCGATGCCGAACGTGTAGTCGCCGGGCGCCAGCGTGATGATGCCGCTCACCGTGGTGAACAATTCGTTCCGGACACTCGCGCTGTCGGAGAGGGTGTAGGCGGCGCCGGGCACCGGGATGGGCGCTCCGGCACCCGCTCTCGCGTAGGCGGCGACCTGCAGGGAGCAGGATCCCGCCGCGCTGCAGACGTGCGCGATGCGCTGCACCGCCGTCTGGACAAGAACGCGACCGCCCTCGGGCAGGCTCATCGCCGTGGTGCCGAAGCAGCAGAGCGTCGGGGAGGCGTCGCCGGTGGAGAACGCGGCGACGGCTGCCGCCGATGGGCCGGTGGGTCCACGCGCACCCGTGGGCCCGGCCACGCCGTCCGAGCCTGCCGGTCCGCGAGCACCGGATGGGCCTTGCACGCCGGCCGGGCCTTGCGCGCCGGCCGGCCCAGCCGGGAGCTGACCCTTCTTGAAGTCCTTCGCCCGCAGCGAGCCGTTCTTGACCTTCTTCGAGGTCACGGCGTTGGAGCGGATCTGCTCCCTCCCGACGCTGTTCTTGGCGAGCTTCGTCCCCGCGTAGGCGCCCCCGCCGAGCGCCACGAACAACGCGAGAAAGGCGACGGCGTGGGTGGGCGTCAGGCGCATGACAAGGATCGTCACAGGTCACGGCGTCGGACTCAAGTCCGTGGTCGAGCAGCAACCATGCGGCGGCGGTTCCGGAAGGCGGAACCACAGCCGCACGGTTCGCGCGCGGGCCGCGCCGGATACTCTTCCCCGCCGCATGTTCTCGAAAGTCCTGGTCGCCAATCGTGGCGAGATCGCCGTCCGCATCATCCGCGCCCTCGACGAGCTGGGGATCGGCTCGGTGGCCGTCTACTCGGAGGCCGACCGCGACGCGCAGCACGTCAAGCGCGCGACGGAGGCCCACCTGATCGGGCCCGGGCCCGCCGCCGAGAGCTACCTCGTCATCGAGAAGCTGCTCGAGGTCATCGAGAACACCGGCGCCGAGGCCGTGCACCCCGGCTATGGCTTCCTCGCCGAGAACGCCAAGTTCGCCCGGACGCTCGAGGACAACGGCATCACCTTCATCGGCCCGCCGGCGTCGGCCATCGACGCCATGGGCTCCAAGACGGCAGCGCGCGACCTGATGAAGAAGGCGGGCGTCCCCATCGTTCCCGGCGTCACGGAGCCGGTGGAGACGGTCGAGGACGCCAAGAAGATCGCCGAGGAGATCGGCTATCCCATCGCCGTCAAGGCCGCCGGCGGCGGTGGCGGCAAGGGCTTCCGCGTCGCGATGAAGCCCGAGAACCTCAAGGACGCCTTCGAGGGTGCCGCCCGCGAGGGTGAGAAGTTCTTCTCCGACGACACGGTCTACCTCGAGCGCTACCTCGAGGACCCGCGGCACGTCGAGGTCCAGATCCTCGCCGACAAGCACGGCAACGTCATCCACCTCGGCGAGCGCGACTGCTCCATCCAGCGGCGCCACCAGAAGCTCATCGAGGAGGCCCCGGGCCCGCTCGTCGACGAGGAGATGCGGGAGAAGATCGGCAAGATCGGCGTCGACGCCGCGAAGGCCGTCGACTACCACTCCGCGGGCACCATCGAGGGCCTGTTCGTCAAGCAGGACGACGGTCCCGACGAGTACTTCTTC
>CAWJMO010000008.1:0-137394 GCA_963843865.1 uncultured Solirubrobacteraceae bacterium
GCGGCATCGCGACTTCCCAGTCTAGGTCTGACCGCGGTCAGCTTCGGTCCGCTTGACCCGCCGGTTAGCGTGCCGCCATGACCACGGATGCGTACACCCTGCAGCGCCTGGCCGAGCTCGAGGCCAAGGTCGACCACATCTACCGGCACCTCACCGGGCAGGGCGGCGCCGCGGCGTCCATCCCGCCGATGGCCGGCTCGGGAACGGGCGTGTCGCAGGCGGTCCGCGACCTCGCCGCGAGCGGCAACCTGATCGCGGCCATCAAGCAGCAGCGCGCGGAGACCGGGCAGAGCCTCAGCGAGGCCAAGGACGCGCTCGCGGGCTGAGCTCCGAGGATCTTGATCAGTCCTCTCTTCCGGGCGGCCTCGCGTAAGCCCGACCCGGGCCGCGGGGTTGGCCCGGCATGCGGCTCGTCCTCGTCCTCCTCCTGGTCGCCGTGGCGCTGCCCGGCTGCGCGAACACCTGCCCCTACGGCTCCGAGGGGAGGTCAGCGTCGGACTGCAAGGGCCGGCCGGACCCGACGGCCAGGGAGGCCCGGGGCTGGCGTGCCGAACGCCTGCGCCCGCACCTGGCGACGCTCCGCGCGGCCGGCCTGAGGCGCGTCGTGGGCGTGCGCGTGAACCTGGGGACGTCTGGCGTCCAGGTCGCTCGACGACGACTACGTGCTCGACGTCCGCGACCACCACGTCGCCCACCCCAGGGACGACTTGGGACACGACGGGGAGCCGGCCGTTCCCGCTGCGGGCGTTCCGCGCCAACGCCGTCGAGCGGCGATGGTCCGCATCGCGGCGGCCGCCCCCGGCATGTCCTTCAACGACGCCGACCTGTACCTGTCGCCCGTCGGCGTCGACACGGGGCTGCTGTGGCACATCACGGTCGCGTCCGGCTCCACCTATCGCACGTTCCTGGCTGACCGCCGCGGCCGGGTCCGGTGCGAGCGCGACCGCACGATCGGGACGCGGTGCGACCCGCTCCCCGCCGCCTAGGCGCGCCGGGCCGCCATCAGCTGCGCCAGCTTCGTGGTCGTGCTCCAGTTCCGGATGGTCATGTCCTGGTACTCGCCCGTCCACGCCCGGTCGATGCCCTCACGCAGGTCGAGGAGGACGACGCCGCTTCCGCGGTCAGCGACGGGAACAGGAAGATGACGTCGCAGCGGTCGGTCTCCTCGCCGAAGCCGGCCGGTGCGTCGGCGACGACCGCGGCGAGCTCCTCCGCATGGCCGCCCGCAGCTCGGCCATCGGGACCTTAGTTGCGGCCGCCGACGTTGACGCCGCGCAACAGCGCGAGGCGGTGACTCACAGGGAGATGACGCCGTAGGCGACCGCCGCGGCGAACAGCACGAGCGCCCAGATCGTCCACGTGGGGATCCCGCCGTGCGTGAGCGCGGAGAGGAAGGAGGCGCTGCGCCGGCCGAGCCCAGGGCCCTCGTCCCAGCGAGCCGTGTCCAGGTCGGCGCCGCATACCGCGCATCCTGCCGCGAAGGGCGAGACGCGTTCTCCGCACTTCGGACACCGCGACCGGTCGGGCATGACCCAACAGGATAAATCGTGACGCGCCGGTTTGGCGCGGGTGCCTTTGTGGGGAAGAGCACGATCGATGGAGAGGAGAGGCTCGCTCGGAGTGGTGCTCGTCGTGCTCGCGGCCATGGTGGTCGTCGGCTGCGGCGGCTCGGGCTCGGGCGGGCCGACCGAGCTCGAGTTCTGGTCCTACAACGAGCCGTCCGGCGCGTTCGACTCCGCCGTGAAGTACTGCAACAAGCAGTCCAAGGGCGAGTACGAGATCACCTACCAGAAGCTCGGTGCCAACGCCGACGTGCAGCGCCAGCAGCTGGTGCGCCGCCTCGCCGCCAAGGACTCCTCCATCGACCTGCTCGCGATGGACGTCGTGTGGACCTCCGAGTTCGCCGAGGCCGGCTGGATCAAGGCCTTCCCCGACGCCGTCAAGCAGGCCGTCGAGAAGGACACGCTGAAGGGCTCGCTGGAGACCGCGACCTACCAGGAGAAGCTCTACGGCGCTCCCGCGAACTCCAACACCCAGCTGCTCTGGTACCGCAAGGACAAGCTCAAGGGCGCCCCGCCGAAGACCTGGAAGGAGCTCATCTCGACGGCCGAGAAGATGAAGACCAAGGTCGAGGTCCAGGCCGCCGCCTACGAGGGCTACACGGTGTGGATCAACTCCCTCATCCAGTCCGCCGGCGGCCAGATCCTCTCCTCCCCCACCAAGGCATCGCTCGAGCAGGCGCCGCTGCGCAAGGCCCTCGACATCATCTCCTCCCTCGCGAGGTCCTCCGTCGCCGACCCCTCCATCGACAACTCCAAGGAGGACTCGGCGCGCCTGGCCTTCGAGCCGACGCCGTCCGCGGAGGCGACGGCGTTCTTCCAGATCAACTACCCGTTCATCTACCCGAGCGGCGCGGCCATCAAGGGCTTCCAGGACAAGATCGGCTGGGCCCCGTACCCGCGGGTGGACGCCGACACCCCCGCCAAGGCGCCCATCGGCGGCTTCAACTTCGGCGTCGGCGGCTACACGAAGCACGCGAAGGAGTCCTTCGACGCCGTCGCCTGCCTGCGCAACGAGCGCAACCAGCGCGTCGCCGCCGTCGAGGGCGGACTGCCCCCCACGCTCGAGACGCTCTACGACAACCCGGACTTCAAGAAGGACTACCCCTTCGCCGACCTGATCCGGAAGTCGATCGACGAGGGTGCGCCGCGTCCGGCCACGCCGCTGTACGCCGACCTCTCGCTCGCTCTCGCCTCCGCGCTGTCGCCGCCGGACAAGTTCGACCCGAAGGCGGAGGCCGACGGGGGACTGAAGACCACAGTGCAGGACGCGCTCGACGGGAAGGGCCTGAACTAGATGGCGACCGCCGTCCCCGCCAACCCCGCCGCCGACGCGACCAAGGCGTCGAAGAAGCCGGTCTACTCCGACAAGACGAAGGCCGAGCGCAAGCTCGGGATGATGCTGATCGCCCCCGCGGCGTTCGTGATGCTCGCCGTCACCGCGTACCCGATCCTGTACGCGTTCTGGCTGTCACTGCACCGCGCCGACCTGCGGTTCCCCGACAACGACAAGTTCATCGGGCTCTCGAACTACGTCACCGTGCTGGGCGCCGGGCGCTGGTGGACCGACGTCTTCCACACCGTGGTGCTGACCGTCGTCAGCGTGGGCATCGAGCTCGTGCTGGGCATGCTGCTCGCGCTGGTCATGCACCGCGCCCTGTTCGGCCGCGGCCTGGTGCGCACCGCCTCGCTGGTGCCGTACGGCATCGTCACCGTGGTGGCCGCGTTCGCCTGGCGGCTGGCCTTCAGCAAGTCGGAGGGCGGCTTCGTCCCCACCCTGCTCCACACGGACACGGACCCGTTGACGACGACCTGGTCGCTCTACCTGGTCGCGATCTTCACCGAGGTCTGGAAGACCACGCCCTTCATGGCGCTGCTGCTGCTGGCGGGGCTCAGCCAGGTCTCCGATGAGCTGCACGAGGCAGCGCGCGTCGACGGCGCCAGCGCCTGGCAGCGCTTCTGGAAGATCACCGTGCCCCTCATCAAGCCGGCCATCCTCGTGGCGATCCTCTTCCGCACGCTGGACGCGTTCCGCATCTTCGACACGATCTACGTGCTGACCGCGTCGACGCAGAACCGCTCCATCGAGACGGTCTCCAACCTCGGCTACAACTCGCTGCTGACCCAATTGAACCTGGGCATCGGCTCCACGATCTCCGTGCTCATCTTCCTGATGGTCGGTCTGATCGCCTTCCTGTTCATCAAGCTCCTCGGCGTCAATCCACAGGGGGACGACTGATGCGCGGCAAGACGATCGCCGGTTGGACCGCCGCGAACACCATCGTGGTCGTCGCGGCCATGTTCCCCGTGCTGTGGATCCTGTCGCTGTCGCTCAAGCAGCCCGCGCGACATCACCGACGGCAAGTTCTTCCCGCGCGGCGTCTCGCTCGACAACTACGACAACGTCTTCAGCGAGGTCATCTTCACGAAGGCGCTGCGCAACTCGCTCGGCATCGCCCTGATCGCGACGGTGATCGCCGTCGCGCTCGCGGCCAGCGCCGCGTACGCCATCGCCCGGCTGGAGTTCCCGGGCAAGCGCCTGATCCTCGGCGCCTCGCTGGCCATCGCGATGTTCCCGCCGATCTCCGTGGTCGGCCCGCTCTACAACCTCTGGCGCAGCATCGGCCTCTACGACACCTGGCCCGGCCTGATCATCCCGTACATGACGTTCACGCTGCCGCTGGCGATCTACACGCTGACGGCGTTCTTCCGGGAGATCCCGTGGGACCTCGAGCAGGCGGCCCAGGTCGACGGCGCGACGCCCGCGCAGGCGTTCCGCAAGGTCATCCTGCCGCTCGCCGCCCCCGGCGTCTTCACGACGATGATCCTGGTGTTCATCTTCGCGTGGAACGACTTCGTGTTCGCGATCTCGCTGACGTCGACGAGCGCCGCCCAGACCGTTCCGCCCGCCATCAACTCGTTCTCGGGCGCCTCGCAGTTCACCGCACCGACGGGCCAGATCGCGGCCGCCGCGATCGTCGTCACCGTGCCCATCGTGATCATGGTTTTGATCTTCCAGCGCCGCATCGTCGCGGGCCTCACCGCCGGCGCCGTCAAGGGATAAGGAGACCCCATGGCTGACATCGTCCTCGACAAGGTGACCAAGCGCTACGACGACGGCTTCGAGGCCGTCAAGTCGCTCGACCTGACGATCGGTGACGGGGAGTTCATGATCCTCGTCGGCCCGTCGGGCTGCGGCAAGTCGACCGCGCTGCGGATGATCGCCGGGCTGGAGGACATCTCCGGCGGCGAGATGCGCATCGGCGGCGACGTGGTCAACGACCGCGCGCCCAAGGACCGCGACATCGCCATGGTCTTCCAGAACTACGCGCTGTACCCGCACATGACGGTGGCGCGCAACATGGGCTTCGCGCTCGAGCTGGCCGGGGTCGACCAGTCCGAGATCGACAAGAAGGTCCGCGAGGCCGCCGAGGTCCTGGACCTGCAGGACCACCTGGACCGCAAGCCGGCCAACCTCTCCGGCGGCCAGCGCCAGCGCGTGGCCATGGGCCGGGCCATCGTGCGCGACCCGAAGGCGTTCCTGATGGACGAGCCGCTGTCCAACCTGGACGCCAAGCTGCGCGTCCAGATGCGGACGACGATCTCCAAGCTCCAGCACAAGCTGGGCACGACCACCGTCTACGTCACGCACGACCAGACGGAGGCCATGACCCTCGGCGACCGCGTCGCCGTCATGCGCGCCGGCGAGCTGCAGCAGGTCGACACGCCCAAGGAGCTCTACGACAACCCGCGCAACCTGTTCGTCGCGGGCTTCATCGGCTCCCCGTCCATGAACTTCGTCGGCGGCGAGATCCGCGACGGCCGCGTCCACCTCCCCTTCGGCGACATCCCCGTGATGGAGGGCATCAGCCACACCGGCAAGGTCGTGGCCGGCCTGCGCCCGGAGGACTTCGAGGACGCCTCCCTCGCGTCGGGCAAGGAGGGCGTCACGTTCAAGACGACGATCGACCTCCTCGAGTCGATGGGCTCCGAGTTCTACGCCTACTTCGACGTCGAGTCCGAGCACGACGTCTCCTCCGACCAGCTCGACGAGCTGGCGGCCGACGCCGGGGCCGACGACATCGGCGGCGACTCCAACGCCATCGTCGCCCGCCTCGACGCCGACTCGAAGGTCCAGCAGGGCCAGGAGGCGGAGCTCTTCTTCGAGTCCGCCAAGCTGCACCTGTTCGACCCGGACTCCGGCGACTCGCTACGTCCGCAGCAGGGCCGTGGTGACCGCAGCGGCCAGCACGGCCAGCAGGACGTGGCCGCGCAGCGCGACGACGACGGCCGCAGCGGCCAGCCCGGCTAGCCGCTCGTCGATCACGAGGCGCTCGCCGTCGGCCATGGTGCCGGCGACGACGAAGGCTGCGAGGAGCGCCGGGAGCGCGGACGCCATCGCGCGCTCGAACCACGGCGGCCGCCGGTCGCCGAGCCCGAGCGGGATGGCGACGCGCATGAAGACGCACAGCACGGCGAGGGAGAGCACGGCGACCCACGTCACCGGCGCACACCCCGGACGCCGGCGACGACACCGGCGATCAGGATCGGCAGCCCCGGTGCCAGGAGCGGGATGAGGAGGAGCGCGACGATGGCGCCGATGACGACCTCGACGCCCAGGTGGTCCTTGAGCAGGTAGAGGAAGAAGGCGGGGAAGGCGGCGTCGAGGCCGAGGGCCTGTGGGTCGGCGAGCTTGCTGCCCGCGAGGACGCCGATCGCCGTTCCGAGGATCCAGCCGACGAGGTCGATCGCGCCGGCACCCATCGTCCGCTCGCGGTGGCCCTGCCCCACGCCCCAGGCCGCGTCCGTGAGCAGCAGGCAGGCGAGAGCGCGCTTGATGCGGGTCGCGCCCTGGACGGTTGCGCTCATGGCCAGGTAGCGGGCGTTGAGGGCCGCCGCGCTGAGCAGCGCGGCGAGCAGCGTGCCGTCGTCGCGCAGGACGGCGACGGTGGCGAACTGCGCGCTGCCGCTGAAGGCCGTCGCCGACATCACCACGGGAGCGACGTGGCCCATGACGGGGACCGCCAGGGCGCCGAAGGCCGCGCCGTCGAGGATCCCCGCGGCAGCGAGCGGCGCCATGCGGCGGACCCCCGTCCGGAACTCGCTACCATCAAACACCGTTTTGAAGGTAGCGCATCCAGGCAGACCCCGACTGATCGGCGGCGATGTCGCCCTCGACCTCGTCAACACGGTCGACGACGAGGTCCCCGGCGGCGACTACCTGCTGCGCGACGCCGACGTCGCGACCTGGCTCGAGCATGTCGGTATCAGCGGCACGGCAAGCCTCGCCGAGACCCGCCGGGTCCGCGCGGCCATCGATCGGGCCCTGCGCCACGGGGAGACGGGCGCACTCGTCGGCCTCTACACCGAGGCCGTCGGCCGGGCCGAGCTCGCGGCCGGCGGCTTCGCCTGGGCGTCGCCCCTGGACGCCATCGTCGGCTCGGCCGTCGCCCTGATCGACACCGGCCCGATCGACCGACTGCGCACCTGCGGCAACTGCCCGTGGCTGTTCCTGGACCTCTCCAAGAACGGCTCCCGCCGCTGGTGCTCCATGGAGGGCTGCGGCACGGAGGTCAAGATCCGGCGCCTCACGGAACGCCGCCGCCAGTCCCGCATGGTGGACGCAGGCCCCTCGCAGGAGTAGCTTCGCCCGTGTGAGCGCCCGCCTCGGAGCGATGGCCGTCCTCGCGTTGGTCCTGAGCGCGAACGCGCCGGCCCAGGCGCGGCCCTTCCGAGACGCCGTCAGCACCAAGGTCAAGCCGTTGAAGGCCGCCGGGGTGAAGGCGAGCCGGGCTTCGCTGAGCGGCACGACCCTGAAGGTCAGGATCCGGGCCAAGCGGAAGACGAAGCTGCGCTTCGCGGTGCTGCAGAACGGCAGGGTCGTGGCGACGGCGAAGCGGACGACCGTCAAGAGGGGCACGCGCACCGTGACGCGCAGGACGGCGACAGCGGTGACGGGAACCGGTCTGCGGCTGCGCATCGACGCCCGGGCGGGTCGCCGGCGGGGACGCGGCACGCTCGCCCTGAAGAGCATCACGCCCGGACCGACGCCGACGCCGTCGCCCACCGGCACGGCGACCGCCACCCCGACCGCGACCGCGACCGCCAAACCGACGGCCACGGCCACGACCACGGCGACCGCCACCGCCACGCCGACCGCGACGCCGGTCAACCACGACCCCACCGAGATCGGGCTGTCCCCCGCCTCGGTGCCCGAGAACCAGCCCGCGGGCACGACGGTGGGCACGCTGTCGGGCACCGACCCGGACGACGATCCGCTCACCTTCGGCCTCGTGCCCGGCGAGGACGACGACGCGAGCTTCACGGTCGTCGGGACGGAGCTCCGCACCGCCGCGGGCTTCGACCGCGAGACGAGGAGCGCCTACACGATCCAGGTCCGCGCCGACGACGGCCGTGGCGGCACCTTCACCAAGGCGCTCCTGGTGACCGTCACCAACATCAACGAGCCGCCCACGAGCCTCACGCTCTCCAACACGGTCCTCTCGGACCCCGCGGCGGCGAACGTCCTGGTGGGCACCATCACGACCACCGACCCCGATGGCCTCGCGCCGTTCTACGCGCTCGTCAGCGGCGCGGGCGCCGACGACAACGCGAGCTTCACCATCGCCGGCAACGAGCTGCGGACGGCCGGCGCGCTCAGCTTCGCCGGCCACGCCGACGGCTTCAAGGTCCGCCTCGGCGTCGACGACGGGCTCGGGGCGACCTTCGAGAAGGCGTTCCTGATCACCAAGGACGCGGGGCCGGTCGCCGACGACGAGAGCTTCAGCGGCGCCGCGAGCGCGGTGGGCAACACGACGCTCATCGGCGACGACCCGACGGACGCCGCGCCCGCCGTCCCCGAGGTCGCCAAGAAGACCATCAGTGCCGACATCCTGGCCGGTGACACCGACGCGGACGGCGACCCGCTCACGATCACCGCAGGGACGTTCGCGACCAACGACGGCGGCAGCGTGACCCTCCAGTCCGACGGCGATTTCGTCTTCCGGCCCAAGGCCGGCACCAGCTGCACCGACCACTCGGACTTCTTCGACTACACGGTCACCGACGGCAAGGGCGGCGCCGACAGCGGTCGTGTCACGATCGCCACCGTCGGCTGCGTCTGGTACGTCGACGGCACCGCCGCAGGCGGCGGGACGGGCACCGCCGCCGCCCCGTTCAAGACGCTCGCCTCGCTCGGCGCCACCGCGACCGGCGACACGCTGTTCCTCTTCGACGGCACCTACACCGGTGGCCTCACCCTGAAGGCCACGCAGCGGCTGTTCGGCGAGCAGCACGGGCTGACCATGGGGACGGACGGGCTGGTCCCGCCGGGTGGCGGCGCCACCGAGGTCCAGGGCGGCCTCGTCCTCGCCGCCGGCAACATGGTGCAGGGCGTCGATCTCGGCACGACGGCGGGCTTCGCGCTCTCCGGTTCGAACGTCGGCACCGCGACGGTCAGCCAGAGCACGATCAACAACCCCGCCGGCGGCGCCGTGAACATCACCACGGGCGCACTGGCCATGGCCTTCGCCGGCGTCACGTCCGGGGGCGGGACCAACGGCGTCGCCCTCAACGCCGCAACCGGCACGTTCACTGCGGCCGGCGGGACGCTGAGCGGCGCCAGCGGCCCCGACGTGGCCATCACCGGCGGAACCGTCGACTTCACCTACTCCGGGGCGATCACCGACGCGACGGGCTTGGCCGTGGGCGTCAGCAACGCCTCAGGCGGCACCAAGGACTTCAACGGGGCCATCGGCGCCGCCGGGATCGCGCTGACCAACAACGCGGGCGCGACCATGCGCTTCGACGGGCCACTGAGCCTGAACACTGGCGTCTCGCCGGCGTTCTCGGCCACGGGCGGCGGCACCGTCGTCGCCACGGCGGCCGCGAACACGCTCGCGACCACGACCGGAACGCCGCTCAGCGTCACCGGCACCACCATCGGGGCCGACGACCTCACCTTCCGCTCCGTCGCCTCGAGCGGCGCGGCCAACGGCATCGTGCTCGCGACGACGGGCAACGCCGGCGGGCTGAACGTCACCGGCACCGGCGTCGCCCCGTCCGGCGGAACGATCAGCGGCTCGACCGGCCCCGGCATCTCCCTGAGCGCCGTCGGCGGCGGCGTCGACCTCGACGGTCTCAACGTCACGAGCGGCCAGGACGACGGCATCCGCGCCGCCACGGTGACCGGCCTGCGCCTGACCGACAGCACCGTCACCGCCAACGGCAACAGTCACGCCGGCGGCGCCGAGGAGCGCGGCCTCGACTACCTCGACGTGACCGGCGCGAGCGCGATCGTCCGCACCACGGTGTCCGGCTCTGACGACTCGAACGCGCACGTGCGCACCACCGCCGGGACGTCGGACCTCACCGTCACCGGATCCACCTTCAGCGGCTCGAAGTTCAACGCGGGGCTGCGGCTGCGCGGTGAGGGGACATCGATCCAGACGGCGCACGTGACCGGCAGCACCTTCGCGACCAACGCCGATCCGGGCTTCGCGATGCAGACCGACTCGGCGAACACGGCGACGCAGACGCTCTTCTTCAACGACAACACGCTCTCGGGCGGCAGCGCCAACGCCGTGTCCGGCCGACCCCAGGTCTCGCTCAACGCCGACGGCGGCGCCCACGTCAAGGCGACCATCAGCAACAACCACATCAAGAGCGCAGCGGGCTCGGAGGTCATACTCAACACCGGGGCCGCGTCCACCGCCGGCGCGACCTTCGACGCCATGGTCACCGGCAACACCATCAACGACGCCCAACCCGGCACGCTCGACGCGCCGGTGGACGGTGGCTCGGCGCTGTGGGGCTGGGCGCACGGGGACGGTGCGACACGCATCGAGTTCCGCAACAACACCGTCGCCAACTGGGGTGGCCGCGGCCTCGAGGTCAGCCACAACGACGGCACGGGGACCGCCGACTTCACGGTCGTGGGCAACACGCTGAGCACGCCCGACGCGACCCTGAACACCTACGAGGGCATGTACGCGTTCGCGGGCGGTGCGGGCGGCGACACGAGCAACGTGTGCGTGGACATGAAGACGAACGACTTCGACGGCATCGGCCGCCAGACCGCCCCCGACCTCGCGCTCGACCGGTTCACCGGGTCGCAACTGCGCTTCGCCGGCAACAACGCCACCGCGGTCGCGTCGCTCCAGACCTACCTGCGGAGCGTCAACCCCGCCAGTCCGACGCTCACCGTGGACACGTACAGCAACCCGCAGACCGCCACAGCCGCTGGTGCCTGCACGCTCACCACCGGGACCCCAGGGTCATGAGCAGCGAGCCGTTCCTCGGCGAGATCAGCCTGATGAGCTTCGACTACCCGCCCAAGTACTGGGCGCGGTGCGAGGGGCAGCTCCTGCCGATCAACCAGAACCAGGCCCTCTTCAGCCTGCTCGGCACCACCTACGGCGGTGACGGCCGGGTCACCTTCGCGCTCCCTGACCTGCGCGACCGCGTTCCGATCCACGTCGGGAACGGCCACAGCCTTGGAGAGCGGGCCGGCGAAGCGGCACACACGCTCACCAGCGCCGAGATGCCCACCCACGCCCACGCCCTGGTGGGGTCGACCTCCAACGCCGACGTGACCTCCCCCGCCGGCAACCAGCCCGCCGTCACCAGCCAGCTCTACGCGCCGGCCGCGCACACCGTCGCGCTGGATCCGTCCGTGTCGGGGTCGGCCGGCGGCTCGCAACCGCACACCAACCAACAGCCGTACCTCGCGCTGAACTTCTGCATCGCGCTTTCCGGCATCTTCCCCTCCCGCAGCTGATGGCTCAGCCCTACGTCGGAGAGATCAGGATGTTCGGGGGCAACTTCGCCCCCTCCGGCTGGGCGTTCTGCGACGGCCGGTTGCTGCCGATCTCCGAGAACGACGTGCTGTTCAACCTGATCGGCACGATCTACGGCGGCGACGGCCAGCAGACCTTCGCCCTGCCCGACCTGCGCGGGCGCCTGCCCATGCACCGCAGCGGGAGCGCCTCCACCATCGGTCAGAGCGGGGGCAGCGAGACGGTCACCCTGACGACGAACCAGATGCCCCTGCACGGGCACGCGGTCGTCGCCAGCACCGACGCGGGGTCTCAGTCGAGCCCGGCCGGGAACCTCCTCGCGGCGAGCCAGTCGGCCAACGCTTACCGGCCCGGGCCCGCGGCGGCCGCGATGGCGCCCGAGACGGTGGGCCCGGCCGGCGGCTCGCAGCCGCACACCAACCTCCAGCCGTCCCTGGGGATCAGCTTCATCATCTCCCTCTACGGCATCTATCCGAGCCAATCATGACCGACCCGTTCGTCGCCGAGATCAGGATCTTCGCCTTCAACTTCGCCCCGCAGGGATGGGCGTTCTGCGACGGTCAGGTCCTCCCGATCTCCCAGAACACCGCGCTGTTCAGCCTGCTGGGCACTACCTACGGCGGGGACGGCCGGTCGACCTTCGCGCTCCCGAACCTGCAGGGGCGGGCCCCCATGCAGCCGGGTCAGGGGCCGGGGCTGACCAACCGGGTGCTCGGTGAGTCAGCGGGAAGCGACACCGTCACGCTGCTCGCTTCCGAGCTGCCGAACCACCGCCATGCCGCCAACGGCAGCAACGGCCCTGCCAACCTGCAGGCGCCGGCCTCGGACCGGGTCCCGGGGCGGGCCGGCAGCCCCGTGTACCTCGACACGCCGGCGAACCCCACGCCGATGGCGCCGTCCGCGCTCGCCCCGGCCGGCGGCAACCAGCCGCACAACAACCTGATGCCCTACCTGACGCTGAGCTTCAACATCGCCCTCCAGGGCGTCTTCCCGCCTCGCTCGTGAACCGGCTGCGGCCCGCGACGGAAGCGGACCGGCCCTTCCTGACCTGGCTCTACGGCTCCACGCGAACGGCCGAGCTCGCCCTCGTCGACTGGGACGATGCGCAGCGGACGGCGTTCGTGGCCATGCAGTTCGAGGCGCAGGACCGCCACTACCGCGCGCACTACCCCGGTGCCGCCTTCGACGTGGTCGAGGTCGACGGCGAGCCCGCCGGGCGCCTCTACGTGCACCGCGGGCCGGACGGCATCCGCATCATCGACGTCATCCTGGCGCCGGCGGTGCGCAGGCGTGGGATCGGCACGGCGCTGCTGCAAGCGCTGATGGCGGAGGCCGACGCACGGCAGCAGGTGCTGTCCATCCACGTCGAGGTCACCAACCCGGCCCGCTCGCTCTACGAGCGCCTCGGCTTCGTCGCCGTCGGCGAGCCCGGTGTGTACCAGCTCATGGAACGTCCACCAGGCGGTTGACGACGGCCTCGTAGGCCATGCCTTCCGCCTCCGGGCCGAGCGGGACGAGGAAGAGGGGCGCGCTGCCGAGCTCCGCGTGGCTCAGCTCGAAGGTCTGCTGCCCGGCGCCGGCGTGAGCGGCGGCATGGAAGGTCAGCGAGAACGCCTCCTGGCCAGGAGCGGCGAACCGGCTCCGGGTGCAGGCGGACAGGACGAGCTCGAGGGCCGGGCCGCCTGAGGCCGGCCGCGCCGTGAACCGGTCCCCCTCCCGGCCGGCGAAGCTCGCCAGGCGCAGCTCCACGTCAGTGCAGGTGGACCCGGCGGCGCTCGACCACGCGCGAGCGGTCGGCGCCGACGATCGTGATGACGGCCTCGTACGTCCCGCGGGGCAGGCGGGCGGCGGGACGCAGCAGCGCGTGGGCCCGGCGATCGGCGACGGGCGCGGTCGTGCGCAGCCGGCGCCCGCGGCCCTTGAGGACGACGATCACCTCGGCCGCCTCGTCGGTCGTGAAGCGCAAGTCGATCCGTGCCCGGTCGTGGCTGCGGCGTGCCGCACGGGCGCGCGAGACGAGCGGCGCGAGCTGCGGGCCGGTCGGCAGCGCGGCACCCGCCGGCAGCTTCACCGAGTGGTCGATGGTGACGTGGTAGCGGGCGTCCGGGCGCCCCGTGTCCCCTGCCGGCACCATGAACAGGTCGAAGACGCCGAGCCGCGGATGGACGAAGCGGTGGGTGCCCTGCTCGAGCGGAGCCGCCGCCGGGCCGGTCAGCGTGAGCGAGAACGCCGCGGCACTGCCGGCGAGCCGTTGATCGGACTCGGCGCCGAGGACGTCCTGGACGGCGGTGAGGCGCAGCGGGGTGCCGTCGACGGCGAACGTCGAGCCGAGCAGCGCGTCGTAGCTCGAGCGCCGCAGGTACCCGGCGAGCGGCGGGCTGCCGGCCCGGGCCACCTCGGCGCTGCCGAGCAGCCACACCGCGGCGGTGGCGGTCCCGCCGTCCTTGATGAGATCGCGGCGCGTGAGCACTCCGGTCTGATCATGAGGCCTCGGCACCTCGGTTGCAAATGATCAGAGGTCGCCGCGCAGGCGCCTGACCATCTCCTCGTCGGCGAGGGCGTGCGAGCGCAGCAGCAGGTAGCGCTGGGACTCCAGGCGCATGAAGGCCTCCGTCTCCCCGTCGGACCCGATGAGGTCGGCCTCCCGCAGCAGGGCGACCTGCGGCTCGTAGACGTCGGTGAACCAGCGGCTGGCGACCTCCGCGCGGCCGAGGAAGCGGTTCTCGTTCTGCATCTGCCGGAAGCCCCAGGCCTCGACGCCCTCCGCGAGCGCGGCGAAGCGGGCCTCGTCCTTGAGGTCGATGCGGGCCTGCGCCTCCGGCGGGAGGGGCACGCGCTCCCCGAAGAGCCGCACGTGGGTGCGCAGGTCGAACTCGGAGGTGGCGGGCTCGACCTGGGTGCGCACCTCCGTCACGCGTGCGTCCAGGGTCTTCAGGCCGAGGGCGCGCGCCGCGGACACGCGATGGTGGCCGTCGACGACGAAGTGCATGTCCCCCACCCGGCGCACCCGGATCGGCGGCAGCTCCTGGCCCGTGCGGTAGGCGGAGGCGATCCGCTCCCAGCGTGCGCGGCTGCGGGCGCTGGTCGGGCGGAAGGCGCGGTCGAAGTCGCGGCCGCGGTCGACGGTCCCGACGACGCTGTCGAGGTCGATGACCCCCAGGCCCAGCTCGCGCTCGCTGACGTAGCCGGCGGCGGCGACGACGTCCTCGTAGCGCAGGACCTCGCCCGAGCCCCGCATGACGGCGTGGCGCAGGCGGCTGAGCGCCTGGCGGCGGCGCGCGCGGTTGAAGTCGTACGAGGCGTCGGTGCGCGCCGAGCCCGAGCCGCCGCCGATGCTCACCGGACGATCACCGCCTCGTAGCCCTCGAGCTGCCCATCCCACGACTCCCTTCCACGCGTGGAGAGGATCAGATCCCCCTGGAGCTCGATGGTGACCGGGTCCGGGCCGAGATTCAAGGCGACGGCGTGGGCGCCGCGCGTGTAGGCCCAGACGCCATCGGGCGCCGGCAGCGTCGCGTAGGGCTCGCCGACGAACGCCCGGCGCAGGCCGATCAGCTTGCGGACGAGGTGCAGGGTGGAATCCGGGTCCTTGCGCTGCTCCGCGACGGTGGTCGGTGCGTGCAGCGGCAGCCAGGGCTCCGCGTCCTGCCACGCCCCGTCGCCCCAGGGCATCGGAGTGCGGCCGCCGTCACGGCCGTGGCCGGAGGTGTCCCGCTGGTCCTTCACCGGGCCGTCGGTGAGCCCGAGCTCGTCCCCGTAGTAGAGGAACGGCGTCCCGCGCAGCGTCAGCAGCATCACGAGCGCCACCCGCGCCCGATCGGGGTCGCCCTCCGCCCAGCGCGTGGCCAGGCGACCCGCGTCGTGGTTGGAGCCCGCCCACACCGGCCATGCCCGCGCCGGCAGCTTCTCCTCCATCGCCTCGACGATCTCGCGCAGCGGCTCCGCCACGAGGTCGGACTTGATGAACGGGATGTTGAAGCCCAGGTCGAGCTCGTCGCGGCCGTCGCCGTAGTAGGCGGCGAGCGCGTCGAGGTCGTAGACGTAGGTCTCGCCGACGAGCAGGGCGTCGCCGCTGACCCGGCGCCAGCGCTTGAGGACGTCGTGGACCTCCGGTTGGCTCTCGGAGCGCCCCGGATCGTCGCGCAGCTCGCGGTCCTTGACGATCGCCTGGCAGACGTCGATGCGGAAGCCACCTACGCCGCGGTCCAGCCAGAAGCGCAGGATCGCGTCGAACTCGTCCGGCACCGCCGGGTTCCACCAGTTGAGGTCCGGCTGCGACGGCAGGAAGAGGTGCAGGTAGTAGCGGCCGTCCTTCTCCTCCCACGCCGGGCCGCCGTCGAAGATGGAGACCCAGTTGTTGGGCTCGTCCGTCCACGTGTAGTAGTCCGGGTGCTCCGTGAACCACGGGTGCTGGTCGGAGGTGTGGTTGGGGACGAGGTCCAGCAGGACGCGGATGCCCCGCTCGTCGGCGGCGGCGATGAGGCGGTCCATGTCCGCGAGGGTCCCGAAATCCGGATGGACGCCCTTGTAGTCGGCGACGTCGTAGCCCCAGTCGTCGTTGGGCGACGGGAACGTCGGGTTCAGCCAGACACCCGTGACCCCCAGCCAGGCCAGGTGGTCGAGCCGGTCGATGATCCCCTGCAGGTCACCGTGGCCGTTGCCCGTGGAGTCGGCGAACGACCGCGGGTAGAGCTGGTAGAGGACGCCGTCACGCCACCAGCCCTGCGTCACAGCCCGAGCTCGTCCTCGTATTGCCGGCGGTAGTCCGCGCGCGCGGCGAGCACCTTCTCGACGTAGTCGCGCGTCTCCGCGAACGGGATGTGCTTGGCCACCTGGAAGGTCTCGTTGTTGGCGGCCGCGCCCGCGAGCCACTCGTCGACCTTGCCCTCCCCCGCGTTGTAGGCGGCGAGGGCGATGACCTCCGAGCCGCGGTACTTCTTGAGCAGGTACTTGAGGTAGAAGGCGCCGTAGGCGATGTTGATCTGCGGCGTCGACAGGTCGCCCTGCTCGAACTGCGTGCCGCCCGACAGGCCGGCGATGTAGTCCGCGGTCGCGGGCATCAGCTGCATCAGCCCGGTCGCGCCGGCGCCGGAGGTCTGGTCGACGAAGTGCGACTCCGTGTAGATGACGGCGGCGATCAGCGATGGATCGAGGCCCTTCTGGGACGCCTGCTGGCGGATGATGTCCTCGTGGCGCAGCGGGAGGCGGATCTCCTGCACGGCCTTGTCGAAGAGCGGCGAGATGGCCACGATGACGGCGCCGGCGGCGAGCGCGACCCCGATCAGCAGCGCGAGGCGCCGCCGCAGCGCGGTGGAGCGCGCAGGCTTGCGCCGGCGGCGGGTCGTGGATCGGGTGGCGGTGCGGGTGCTCACTGGGTCGGCTCGGTCAGTCTGTCCAACACCTCGGACAGGTGCTTCTCCAACGCGTCGAGCGAAGAGTCGTTGCGGACCACGTACGTCGCCCGGGCCGCCTTCTCCTCCTGGGTGAGCTGGCGCTTCGTGCGCTCGTCGACCGCCTCGTGGCCGCGGGCGGCGGCCCGCTGGGCGCGGACGTCCTCGTCGGCGACCACCGCGATCGTCGCCTCGTAGCCGCGGTCCAGGCCGGACTCGAAGAGCAAGGGCACCTCGACGACGAGGGCCCGCGGCGCCGGATCGGCGGCGGACTGCTCGGTCACCCAGGCGCCCATGCGCTCCCCGACGCGCGGCCACAGCTGGCTCTCGAGCCACTTGCGCTCCTCGTCGGAGGCGAACGCGTGGCGGGCCACGGCGCCGCGATCGACCGTGCCGTCCGCGGAGACGACCTCGTCGCCCCAGCGCTCGCGCACCAGGGCGATCAGCTCCGGTTCCTCGTACAGCGAATGGACGACCGCGTCTGCGGACAGGGTCGCCGCGCCGAGGCGCTCCAGTGCCGCAAGCGCCTCGGACTTGCCCGCGCCGATGCCTCCGGTGAGGCCGACGAAGGGCGGGCTACTCGACCGTGCTGCCAGGGGTCTCTTCGGAGGTGTCGTCGTCGGAGACCGTCGCCTCGCGCTCGACCTGCTCCGACACGGGCTCCTCGGCGACCTCGGCGGGCGCCTCGTCCTCCGCGGGGGCCTCGGCCTCAGCCTCGGCCTCGGGGACCTCGGCCTCGTTCGTGACGGCCGGCGGCTCCGTGAAGACGTCGTCGGACAGGTCCAGCTCGGGCATGTCGTCGAGGTCCCCGGCGTCACCCTCCAGCGAGCGGATCGGGAGCTCCTGGCCCTCGACGCGCTTGACGGACAGCGACAGGCGGCGACGCTCCGTGTCGATCTCGAGGATCTTGACCTTGACGACGTCACCGGGCGAGACGACCTCGCGCGGGTTCTCGACGTGGTGGGCGGCCAGCTCGGAGATGTGGACGAGGCCCTCGACGCCGTCGAGGATCTCCACGAACGCGCCGAACGCGACGACCTTGGTGACCGCGCCCTCGAGCTCGTCACCGATGGAGTACGTGTCGACGACCCGCTGCCACGGATCCTCCTGGGTCTGCTTGAGACCGAGGGAGATGCGCTGGCGATCACGGTCTATATCGAGCACCTTCACTTGGACGGTGTCGCCGATGTTGAGGATCTCGTTCGGGTGGTTGACGTGCGACCACGAGAGCTCGGAGATGTGGATGAGGCCGTCGATGCCGTCGAGGTCCACGAACGCGCCGAAGTCGACGATGTTCGAGATCTGGCCCTCGATGATGAGGCCGGGCTGCAGGCGGTCCAGGATCTGCTGGCGCTGCTCCTTGCGCTCCTCCTCGAGCACCGCGCGGCGCGACAGCACCACGTTGTTGCGCGAGCGGTTGAGCTCGATGACCTTGCACTCGATGGGCGTGCCCATGTACTGGTCGAGGTCCGGGACGCGGCGGATGTCGACGAGCGAGGCGGGCAGGAAGCCGCGGACCCCGAGGTCGATGATCAGGCCGCCCTTGACGACCTCGATGACCTGGCCCTCGACGGGCGTGCCGCTGTCGGCGGCGGCCTCGATGCGGCGCCAGGCACGCTCGAAGCGGGCGCGCTTCTTGGACAGCATCAGCCGTCCGTCCTGGTCCTCCTTGATGAGGACGAGCGCGTCGACCTCCTCGCCGATCTCGACCTCGTCGGCGGGGTTGACGGACTTGCGGATCGACAGCTCGTGCGAGGGGATGACCCCTTCGCTCTTGTAGCCGATGTCGACGAGGACCTCGTCCTTGTCGATGCGGACGACGTTGCCCGTGACCACGTCACCCTCCTCGAAGGGGGTGATGGTGGCGTCGTAGTTGGGGACGATCCGGCCGTCGATCTCCAGGAGGAGGCCGTCGGAGCCCTCTACAACGGTGACTCCCGGGGTGTCCGGAGCGTCAGTTTCAGGTTCGATAGTGGCGTTTTCCATGCGTCCGCCAAGTGTAGGCGGACTGCTCTCAGCGGCCCTTCACCTTCTTGGTGGGCCCCACCTTGATGGTCAGCGTCTTGTAGCCGGGCTTGGTCACCGTGATCTTCGCGCTGATCTTCTTGCCCTTGAGCTTCTTGGACAGCTTGAGCGACGACTTGCCCTGCTTCTTGATGCGCTTGCCGTTGGCGTACCAGCGGAAGGACAGCTTGATGCCCGACTGGGTCAGCGACGGCAGCTTGAGCTTGAGCTTGACGCCGACCTTCGGCTTGCCCTTGAGCTTGGCCTTCGTCTTGACGGTCAGCGTCTTGGTCGGCGTCGAGCTGGGCGTCGGGATCGGGGTGAGCGTGGGCCCGGCCGTCGGGCTCGGGGTCGCCGCCTTCGTGACCGGCCCGCTCTCCGCGCTGGCGAAGCGCGGCGCGCCGATGCCCGCCGTCGTCACACGCGCGGTGATCGTCTGGCCGCCGTCGGCGGCGACGAGGAAGTAGCGGGGGTTTGTCGCCTTGTCGATCGGCTGCCCGTTGCGCAGCCACTGGTAGGTGTAGACCGTCGGGCGACCCGACCAGGTCCCCTTCGTGACGTCGGCGTAGGACCCGTCCGCGCTCAGCGTGGCGACGGGCGCCCCGGTCGCGGCGCGCAGCTCGTCCGGCTGCGCCTGATCGATCGCGAACACCTTCACGTAGCCGGAGTCGTTCGTGCTCTGATCGCGGCCGACGAACAGCAGCTTGCCGCCCAGGCCGCCCAGCATCTGCGCGCATGGGCAACCGCCCGCCGCACCAGTGCCGTCGAAGCCACCCGCGCTCAGCGGGAAGGTGCCGTCGGCGCTGCCGTCGGTCCGCCAGATCGCCTGACCGAACGGCGAGGCGCCCCCGACGAAGTAGGCCTTGTCCCCGAGGACGACCGGGTTGTTGGGCCCATAGCCGTCACCGTCGGCGGAGTTGAGCAGCGCGGCGTTGTCCGGAGACCCGTCGCCGTAGAAGATGTCGCCGCGGAGGATGCCGACCCCGGTCTTGAACGGGAAGAGGATCGGCTGGGAGAACCCGCCCACGCCCGGGGTGATGTCCTTGACGACTCGCGTGCCCGCTTCGGTGCCGTCCGTTCGCCACACCTCGGGGCCGGTCACGGGGTCGTTGGCGGGGACGTAGTAGAGGATGTTGCCGTTCGCGACCTGGCCGGGGTCGTTGATGCTCGTGCCGTCCGGCTTCATCATCGTCGCCGCCGAGTGGTGCTTGTCGATGATGTGGGTGTCGTTGACGTCGAGCGGGTTCGAGGTCCACAGCTCGTTGCCGTTCAAGCCGTCGTTGGCGACGAAGTAGACGCGGTCGCTGGTGGCGAACCAGGCGCTCGGCGAGCTCCCGGTGTTGCCGCCGCTGCCGGCGTTGAGGTCCTTGACCACCTGCGTGGTCGTGCCGTTGGTGCGCCACGGCTCTCCGCCCTGGCCGGGGGCGACGTTGACGTTCGACCGCGTGTAGTAGATCCATCCCCCCACGGTCGCGCTCGGCGAGAACAGCTGGTTGACGGCCGCGTCTTCCGCGCCCACGGAGATCTTTGCGAACGGCGTCGTGCTGCTCGCGTCCTGCGCGTAGACCGCGTAGCACGAGCATTCTCCGGCTGCGTTCGAGTAGCGGGCGGCGACGACCTTGTCGTTGACGGCACCCATGAGGAAGCCGAACGCGGCGACCGGGGAGCCGCCGCCGTGCGGCTGGGCCTGGGGTGTCACGACGGTCGTCGGCGCTGCCGTGTCGATGTAGAAGATCGTCACGCTCTGGCTGTTGCCGGGGTCCGCGTTGAAGTACAGCCGGTTGCCGGCGACGAAGAAGTTGTTCGGGTTGCTGTTGCCGGGCCCCGGGTTGATGTCCATGACCTGCGTGGTGCCGGCCCCGGTGCCGTCCGTGCGCCAGAGCTCGATGCCCGCGCCGGCGTTGTCGTTGGCCGCGAAGTAGAGGAAGCCGTTGAACGAGGCGATCTCCTTGCCCGGCAGCGCCGGGACGTTGGTCTGGACGGTCTTGAACGCGGGACCGCCCGGGACGACGAGGCGGTCTGCCGAAGCGCCGGCGGGCACGGCGAAGGCGAGCAACAGCGCGAGGATGGCGGTCCGAGCGAGGGTCATGCCCGTACCCTCCCATGCCATGCCCGTTCGCGCCACTAAGCGGGGGGCGGATCGCACGCCGTTGTCCGGCGAGTGGGACGTCCTGATCTGCGGTGCCTCCTTCGCGGGGCTCGCCGTCGCCCGCATGCTGACGGGGTCGGGCGCGCGCGTCCTGCTGCTGGACCGCTACGAGATCGGCGAGCGCCAGACCAGCGCCTGCGCGGCGCCCACCGAGTTGCTCGAGCACCTCGGCCTCGCCGCGTCCGTCCTCCAGACCTTCGGCTCCCTGGTGGTGCACACGCCGCGTGAGCACGCCCGCTGGCCACTGCCGTTCACCTTCTCCACCTTCGACTACAAGCAGCTGTGCGCGCTCCTGTGGGAGCAGTGCGATGCCGAGTTCGAGACCGCCAAGGTCGACGCCCGCCGCGGGAACACGATCGTCACCGACCGCGGCGAGGTGAGCGCCCCGCTGATCGTGGACGCGCTCGGGTGGCGCAGGGTGCTTTCCAACGGCACCGCCATCCAGCCGCCGGAGGCGACGCTCTCCCGCGGCCTTGAGGTCCATCCGCACGGGACCGCCCCCGACCTCGAGCTCTTCCTCGACGAGAAGTACATCTCCCCCGGCTACGGCTGGGCGTTCCCCGCGCGCGACGAGGTGCGCATCGGCGTCGGCTCGTTCGACCCGAAGATCCCCGTCAAGCAGCCGACGCTCGACCTGGTCGCCGACACCGACCAGACGCCCGACGGCTACCAGGGCAACTGGATCCCCCACCGCCTGCGGGCCGGGACGGAGGACGGCGTCTTCTTCGTCGGCGACTCCGCCGGCCACTGCCTGCCGACGACCGCGGAGGGCATCCGCCCCGCCCTCATCCTCGGCACCCTGCTCGGCGCGGAGCTGCGCGCGGTCGTCGAGGGCCGCCAAGACGCCGCCGCCGCCCGCGCCGCCTACGCCGCACTCCACGACGGCCACCGCTTCGACTTCGAGGCGCTCTACCGCGTCCAGCAGTCCATCCGCTTCCTCCACGGCCCGGTGCTCGACCGCCTCACGCGGCTCTTCCGCCGCCGCCGCGTCTCCCTCTGGTCCTTCCAGAAGTACCTCAACATCTGCCACCCGGACCTGGTGGCGGGCGTGTCGCCCGACGGTGGGCATACCCACCGCGAAGCGACACAGCCGGTCGCGGCTTAGGCCGGGAGACCACGTCAGGCAGTTAGGTGGCTTCCCCGCCCGACGGGAGGGTGTGGTGGCCGGCCTTCTCCATGTCCCGCTCGGTCAGCCGCTTGGGCCCGAGGCCATCTGCCACCAAGCATTCGAGCGCACGTTGCACGACTCGCAGCTTACGTTCGAGCTCGCGCTTGAACGAAGCCTTCTCGTCGCTGAGCCCACGGAGAGGTCCGACCTGCCGCTGCAGATCACGCTCCATGTCGAGCAGGCGGTACCAGTGCGCGGCCTCAGAGCCTCCGAGCCCAAGTTCGCGGTTGAACAACGCGCCTGCTTGAAGGGCGATCACCGTTTCCTCCACCACCTCAGGTGACCCTGCGGTGAGCCCCTGAGCGGCGACGACGCCCCCTCCGACGCCCATCGCCCCCACCGTCATGAGACCGCCTGCCATACCTCCCGGGCCCAGTGCGGCAAGACCGCCGACGAATGCTGCGCCGCCCCCGACTCCTGCTGGTCCCGCGAGCAGCACGAGGCCCGGCATCGCGATGACAGCCGCCACGCCGACGCCCACCAGCGCTATGCGTTTGAGGTTCGGGCCGCCGGCGTGGCAATCACGTGCCTGCCTCTCGAGACGCCAGACGGCGTCCGACCAACCGGGCGACGATGAGATATCGACCGCGAGTCGGCGGAGCGCCTCCTGCTGCGCCTCCTTCGGCACCTCGATCTGCCACGGCTCGAGCGGGTTCCAGCGGCGCGCCAGCAGCAGCACCTCCACCTGCTGAGCCGCAGTCAACCTCCCCCGCAAATGGCGTTCGCTGGCTGCCCTCCAGCCCGTCGAGGACCCCGGACAGCAGGTTCTCGTGTGATGCCTCGGCCCGCGCGATCTGCTGGCGACGCGCCTCCCCGTATCGGTCCCGGCGCTCGCCCCGCTCAAGGCACTGCTCGATCCGCAGCGCGTGCTGAAGGACCACCAGGATCTGCAGCAACTCGTCCGGGACACGACGAGCGACCGTTCCGTTGCCGATCGGGGTGCGGTTCTGCCGGTCCTTCTTGGCCATCCACCCCAGGGCACGCGCGATTGTGCCTTCGTCGAGGTACCGCTCTGCGTCGTGCGCGTTGTAAATGCTGCCCGTGTCAACGACGCGATCGAGCACTTCGGAGAACCGGTGGCCGACGCCCCGGCCGTGCGGCACAACATCAGCAGCGCCCGCGAGGTTGAGCCACGTGCCGATCCGCTCGGCTGGGAACGACCGCTCGATCCGACGCAGATGCTGGCTCAACCCCTTCAGTCCCAACGGACTACCTGTCGTGACCAGCAGCCGCAGGCGGATGTCGGGCGGTAGGTGATAGATGAGGTCGGCGGCGACGACGGAACCCAGGCTGTGGCCGACGATCACCAGGTCCCCGGACTCGGGAATGGCCTCCAGAACGCGGTCGAGGATCCGGTTTCGTTTCCCCTCATGACGCGAGTACTCGCTTGCCCACTTGAAGACGGGGAAGAAGTGGAGCTTCTGGATCCCGACCTCAGCAAACTTCTCCGGAGGCGCGAAGAGGGGGGCATCCCCCTCGTCCGTCCGTTCGAGCTCCCTTTCGAGGTCCGACAGGCGCAGGAGGTACTCGGACAGCCCCTTGAGTTTGGCTGCGTCATCGCCCGCTCGGTAGGTCTCCCCCGGACGCGGGTGGTCGACTTTCTCCGGAGCCTCGAGGACATCGAGGTACGTCAGCTTGGGGGTCTCGTAGCCCAGCTTCGCGAGATCAGGCAGCTCCATCCGGCCGAGTGCGGCATCGAGACTCCTACGCCACTGCTGGGCCGGATCGTCGTCGATGACCCCGTGGATGAAGAGCAGCGTCCGATCTCCCATCCAGCGATGATCGGCAGGAAACGCGCTATTCGCGGACGATCAGGTACGTCCCCGCAGCCAGCAGGAGTACCCCAAGCAGCTTGAGCGAGGTGATCGGGCTCTTCGCGACCCCGAGCCACCCGAACTGGTCGACCACCATCGACGCCGACAGCTGGCCGGCCACGGTGGCGGCCGTCACCGGCCCCGCGCCGAGCGTCTTGACCGTCACCAGCACCGTCGAGACGTAGGCCGCGCCGAGCAGCCCGCCGGTGAGGTAGTACCAGGCGGGGATGTTCCCGACGTCCTTGATCTGGGCGAGGCCGCCGCGGGCGAAAGCGGCGATGAAGAGCAGCAGGATCGTGCCGATCGCGAAGGAGACGAACGCCGACTGGCGCGGGCCGATCGACTTGGCCAGACCGGCGTTGATGGGCGCCTGCAGCGCGATCAGGCAGCCGACGGCGGCGGTGAGCAGCGCGGCCGAGGTGCGGTCCATCTACTTCGCTTCCAGCCAGTTGGGGCCGATGCCCGCGTCGACGGCCAGCGGCGGGTCGAGGTCGGCGGCCGCGACCATCTCGCGGCAGGCGATCTCCTTCGCGGCCTCCATCTCCTCGGCGGGGCCCTCGAAGAGGAGCTCGTCGTGGATCTGCAGGATCAGCCGCGTCTGCAGGTCGGACTCCGTGAACGCGCGGTGGCAGCGGACCATCGCCAGCTTGATGATGTCGGCGGCGGTGCCCTGGATGACGGTGTTGACGGCCAGGCGCTCGCCGAGCTTGCGCACGCCCCAGTTGCGCGCGCGGATCTCCGGGATCTGCCGGCGGCGGCCGAACATCGTCGACACGTAGCCGTGCTCGTTGGCCTGCTCGACCGCGTCCTTCATGAACTGCGCGACGGCGGGGAAGCGGTCCAGGTAGCGGTCGATGAACTCCTGCGCCTCCTCCTGCGGGATGCCGAGGCGGTCGCTGAGAGCCCGTACGCGCTGAGCCCGTAGACGATCCCGTAGTTGACCATCTTGGCCTTCGAGCGCATGCCGACGTCGAGCTGCTCCGGCGGGACGTCGAACACGCGCGACGCGGTCTCCGTGTGCACGTCCTCCCCGCGCAGGAAGATCTGGCGCAGCACGTCCTCCCCGGCGATGTGGGCGAGGATGCGCAGCTCCACCTGGCCGTAGTCGACCGCGAGCAGCAGGTTGCCGGGCTCGGCGATGAAGCAGCGGCGGATCTCCCGCCCGGTCTCCGTGCGGATGGGGATGTTCTGGAGGTTGGGGCTGATCGAGCTCAGGCGCCCTGTCGCGGCGACCACCTGCGAGAAGGTGGTGTGCAGCCGGCCGTCCTCCGGCGAGACGTGCGCCTTGAGCGTGTCGAAGTAGGTCTGCGCGAGCTTGGACAGCTCCCGGTACTCCTCGATCTTGGGGATGATCGGGTGCTCGTCGCGGATCGCCTGCAGGACGCGGGCGTCGGTGGAGAAGCCCGTCTTGCCGCGCCGCTTGCGCGACAGCCCGAGCTTCTCGAAGAGGATGTGGCCGAGCTGCTGCGGCGAGCCGATGACGAACTCCTCGTCGGCGAGCGCCCAGATCTCCTTCTCGAGGACGGCGCACTTCTCGTTGATGCGGCGGCCGACGATCTCCAGCGCTGGGACGTCGAGCCGGATGCCCTCCGTCTCCATGAACCGCAGCACGTTCACGAGCGGCAGCTCGATGTCGTTCATGAGGTCGACGAGGCCGCGCTCGGCGAGCTGCCCCGCCTGCGCCTCGGCGAGCGCGTGGATGAGCGCCGCCTCCCCCGCGATGTCGTCGTCGGCGTGCACCGCCATCCCGCGCTCCTCGGCCAGCTCGTGCAGCGGGTAGCCGCGGCGGGCGGGGTCGAGCAGGTAGGCGCCGATCTCCGTGTCGAAGACGAGGTTCTGCGGGACGGCCAGCAGCGCCTTGGCGTCGTGGGCGATGACGGGCCGCGACCCGGCGGCGGTGACGAGGTCGACCGGATCGGGGACCTCGCCCGCCAGCGCGGCGCCCTCCCCGCCCCAGGCGGCGAAGCGCCAGCCGGGCGTCTCCGGCAGCAGCTCGCCCTCCGGGATCATCGGCGGCTCGACGGCCAGCGCCAGGCGCTCGCCCGGGCAGCGCGGCGCACGTCGGTGACGGAGCCGCGGGTGACGGGCAGCGCGATCGCGGTCGACGTCTCCGGGCGCGGGACCTCCGCCTCGCCTTCGATCTCCTCCAGCGCCTCCTCGAGCCGGCGCAGCGGGTCGCGCAGCTCGAAGTCGCGGAAGATCTCGCGCAGCCTGGAGCGGTCGGGGACGCGCTCGATCTCCGCCGTCAGGTCGACCTCGACGGGGATGTCGCGCTTGACGGTGGCCAGCACCTTGGACACGCGCGCGTCGTCGGCGTGGTTGGTCAGGTTCTCCTTGCGCTTGGCGCCGGAGATCTGGTCGACGGACGCCAGCACCGTCTCCAGGTCGCCGAACTGCTGCAGCAGCGTCGTCGCGGTCTTCTCGCCGATGCCCGGGATGCCGGGGATGTTGTCGCTCGTGTCGCCCTTGAGGCCCCAGAAGTCCGGGATCTTCTCCGGCGGGATGCCGTAGCGGTCGATCACCGTGTCGCGGTCGTAGATCTTCGTCTCGGTGATCCCGCGCGCCGTGGCCATGACGCGCACGCCGTCGCCGACGAGCTGGAACGCGTCACGATCGCCCGTGACGATCATGGTGGGGATCTTCGCCGTCTTGGCCTGCTCGGCCAGCGAGGCGATGACGTCGTCGGCCTCGTAGCCGTCCACCTTGTAGTTGAGGTAGCCGAACGCGTCCACGAGCGGCGCCAGCGACGGCCACTGCTCGCGCAGCAGGTCCGGCTGCTTGGAGCGCGTCGCCTTGTACTCGGCGTAGACCTCCTTGCGGCCCGACGAGCCCGCGTCCCACACGACGACGGTCGGCTGAACCCCGTGGTCGGTGATCAGCTTGACCAGCATGGAGGCGAAGCCGAAGATCGCGTTGGTCGGCCGGCCGTCCGAGGTGGCGATGGACTCGGGGAGCGCGAAGAAGGCGCGGTAGGCCAGCGAGTTGCCGTCGATGAGGTACAGGACGCGCTCGCTCACAGCCGGGCAGACTACGATCCCGCGCGCCGTGTCTACGCCCGAACCGACCCAGGCCCAGTACCGACTCACCATCCGGGTGCGCCTCGAGCACCGCCCCGGGTTCCTCGGGTCGCGTGACCACCGCGATCGGCGAGGCCGGCGGGACGATCGGCTCCATCGACCTCATCGAGGTCGAGGCCGGGCACACCCTGCGCGACATCGCCGTCGACACCTCCGGCGGCGAGCACGGCGAGCGCATCGCCGCCGCCGTCGCCGCGATCGAGGGCGTCGAGGTGATCGGCAAGCTCGACCGCACCTTCCGCCTGCACCTCGGCGGCAAGATCGAGGTCACCAACAAGGCGCCGGTCAGGACCCGCGACGACCTCTCCATGGCCTACACGCCGGGCGTCGCCCGCGTCTGCATGGCCATCCACGAGGCGCCGGAGAAGGCCTTCCAGTACACGATCAAGCGCAACACGGTCGCCGTCGTCAGCGACGGGTCGGCGGTGCTCGGCCTCGGCGACATCGGGCCCGCCGCCGCCATGCCGGTGATGGAGGGCAAGGCGATGCTCTTCAAGGAGTTCGGCGGCGTCGACGCCTTCCCCGTCTGCCTGGACACGAAGGACCCGGACGAGATCGTCTCCATCGTCACCGCGATGGCCCCCACCTTCGGCGGCATCAACCTCGAGGACATCTCCGCGCCACGCTGCTTCGAGATCGAGGACCGCCTCAAGGAAGCGCTCGACATCCCCGTCTTCCACGACGACCAGCACGGGACGGCCGTCGTCGTCCTCGCCGCCCTGATGAACGCGTGCAAGCTCACCGGCCGTTCGCTGAGCGACGTCCGTGCGCTCGTGGTCGGCCTCGGCGCAGCGGGCGTCGCCGTGTCGCGCATCCTCCTGCAGGCGGGCGTCGGCGACATCATCGGCTGCGACTCGCGCGGCGCCGTGCACGCCGGCCGCGACGACTACCTCGACGGCTCGATGCATCCCGTCAAGCGCTGGTTCGCCGAGCACACGAACCGAGAGGGCCGCAGCGGCACGCCGGCCAAGGTCATCGACGGGACGGACCTGTTCGTGGGGCTCAGCGGCGCGCGCAACCTGGACCCGAGCGCCCTCGCCCGGATGAACCCGGACGCGATGGTCTTCGCGATGGCCAACCCGAACCCGGAGGTCGCGCCGGAGGAGGCCGCCAAGTACGCGCGCGTCATCGCCACCGGCCGCTCGGACTACCCGAACCAGATCAACAACGTCCTCTGCTTCCCGGGTGTCTTCCGCGGCGCCTTCGATGTCCGCGCGAAGTCGATCACGGAGGAGATGAAGGTCGCCGCCGCCGAGGGCATCGCCGCCATCGTCGCCGACGACGAGCTGCGCGAGGACTACATCATCCCCTCCGTCTTCAACCGCGACGTGGCCCCCGCCGTCGCCGAGGCGGTCGCCCGCGAGGCGCGGGCCTCCGGCCAGGCCACCGCGGAGTTCGAGATGGGCTACGCCGGCAGCGAAGTCGACTTCGGCCCTACCGGCTGATCTCGACGGAGACGACGCCCATCGCCGTGCGCAGGGCGTCGGCGGAGGACGGCGACATGCGCGCGACGACCGCCTTCGGGCGCACGCGGACGACCTGTCCGCCCGCGCCCTTGACGGCGGCGACCCGCTGACCGACGGGCACCCGGCTATTTGGTGAAGGAGACCCGCCAGGAGGCCGCGCGCCACGAAGCGGCGGCGGGGTCGACCTCGCCCTCGTCGGTGAGACCGCAGTCGCAGCGCCAGCTCGCCGCGGCCCAGCCCGGCGTGTCCTGCTGGGAGCGCCAGCTCGCGGCCCGCCAGCTGGCCGCGTTGTACTTGATGGCGCCCGTGACCGGGTGGACGAGCGGGCTGAGGCTGAAGCGCTGCGCGCTGTTGCGGACGTCGGCCTTGACGGCCTCGTCGGCGCGCACCTCCGCCCCCGTGCCGGGGACGTCGTAGCTCGTGCGCATCAACGCGGCCTTGACCTGATCGGGCGTCCAGTCCGGGTGCGCCTGCAGCGTGAGGGCGACGACGCCCGAGACCACCGCGGCCGACATGGAGGTGCCGCCCGCCTGGAAGTAGCTGCCGTCGACGACGCAGGTCGGGCAGAGCTTCGCGAAGGCGCTGTTGCGGGCGAGGGTGGAGACGACGTGGGCGCCGGGGGCGAGCACCTCCGGCTTGCTCACGCCGGTCTGGGTCTTGCCGCGCGAGGACCAGGGCGCCAGGCGGTCGTCGTCGTAGCTCGCCGTGCCCTGGTCGTCCGAGGCGCCGACGGTGATCACGAACGGGTCGTTGGCGGGCGCGAAGGAGACTGCGTCCTTGACCTGTCCCGCGTTGCCGGCAGCGGCCACGACGACGAGCCCCTGCTTCCAGGCGGACTCGACCGCGGCGTCCAGTGGATCGCGCGAGGGCGGGAGGGCGACGGTGGACGCCAGCGAGAGGTTGATCACGCGGATGTCGAGCGCCTCGCGCGTGGTCGACCGCGAACTGGATGCCGTAGATGGCGTCCAGCGTGCTCGCCTTGCCCTGGTCGTCGGCGACCTTGACGTTGACGAGCCGCGCCTCGGGCGCCACGCCGATGTAGGAGGTCGCCGCCTTCGCCCAGCCGTCGCGGTTGATGCCGTTGCCGCCGATGATCCCGGCGACGTGGGTGCCGTGGCCGTAGCCGTCGGCGTCCGAGGTCGCGCGCGGGTTGATCACCGCGCTGGCGACGACGCGCGACCCGCCGCCGCTGCGCAGGTCGTCGAAGTCGGGCAGGCCGGCGTCGATGCCGGTGTCGACGACCGCGACCCCGACCCCGCGTCCGGTGAGGCCGCGCCCGTAGTCCCACAGGCGCGGTCGCGCCGACCGCGGAGGGATAGGCGTTGAGCGGCCGCACCGCCGCCGTGGCGCGCGTGGCCACCGGTGCGGCGGGCGTGACGGAGCGGACGCCGGCGGCGCCGCGCAGCCGGGCCATGGCCCGGGCGGAGAGCCGGACGCCGAGGCCGTCGATGATGTGCAGGTCGTAGGTGACGGTCCCGCCCGCGGCGCGCACCAGCGCGGCGCGCTGGGCGGCGGCGGACACCCGGGGCGAAGCGGACGATCGCCTCGGTCGGGGCGGGTCGCGGCGCCCCGCGTCCCTGCGCGGGCAGGACGCGGCGAGCAGCCCGGCGGTGGCCAGTGCCAGCAGCACGAGCGCGCCCTGCGTCGTCATCGCTCGGCCCGCTGCCGACATGTCCCGCCCTGCCTTCCTTGACGTGCTGCTACGCCGCCGGCACCCCTGCCGCGGCTCCTGACCTGGACGCAGTATGCCTGACCTGGACACCGTCCAAGCCTGCTTTGGACGCATGTACGTCAACGTTCAGGTCAGGACCCCATCCGGAGCTGATGCCCGCGGCGGCGAGCGCGGCGATGCGCGGGCAGAACTGCCGGCCGGACCCCTCGGCGAGCTCGGCGACCGCCTCATCCGGGCTCAGCGCACCGCGCCAGGGCCGGGGGCTGAGCATCGCGTCGACCGCCTCCGCGACGGCCAGCAGCCGGGCGCCCACCGGGATGTCCTCGCCGGCCAGGCCGTCGGGATAGCCCGTGCCGTCCCAGCGCTCGTGGTGGCTGCGGACCATCTCCTTGACCATGGCCGGCAGCTCGAGCTCGGCCACCAGGCGAGCGGCGAGGTCGGCGTGGCGCTTGACCTCCTCGCGCTCCAGCGCGTCGAGCGGAGCGCCCTTGAGCAGGACGGCGTCGCGGACGCCGGCCCGGCCGATGTCACGCAGCGCGACGCCGAGCACGACCGCCCGGCGGTCGGCCTCCGCCCAGTCGAGCGCGTCGGCCAGGCGGGTGGCGACGGTGGTCACGCGCGCGGTGGCCCCGGCGTTGAAGGGGTCCTTGTCCTCGATCGCCCGCGCGAGGGTGGTGATCGTCTCCAGGTAGGTGTGCTGCATGCGGCCGACGAGCGCGAGGGCGTCGTCGCGGTCGTTCTCGATCCGCTCCACCCCCCGATCGGCGGCGCGCCGCGTGAGGCCGGCGGCGATCCGGGTGCCGGCGGCACTGGTCGCCGGCAGCGGCTGGGTCGCGGGCTCGACCGGGATCAGCGGCGCGGCGAGCATCTCCTGCGCAACCTTCGAGAGGGCGATGCGGACGCGGTCGCGGCCCGCCGCCTTGGCGTCGTAGAGGGCGGTGTCGGCGGCGGTGAGGACGGCGTCGGCGCTGTCACCGTGGTCCGGGTAGACGGCGATGCCGGCGCTGAAGGCGACGCGCAGGTCGGGCGCCTCGCGGAACTCCACCGCGCGCAGCCGCTCACGGGCCTCGTCGAGCAGCTCGGCCGCCCGCACGGAGCCGACGCCGGGGAGGACGAGGCAGAACTCCTCGCCGCCGAAGCGGCCCGGCGGCGCCGTGCTGCGCGGCCAGGGCGCCGAGCTCATCGGCGACGGCGCGGATCGCCCGGTCGCCGGCGAGGTGCCCGGCACGGGAGTTCACCGTCCGCAGGTGGTCGAGGTCGACCATGGCGACGACCACCCGGACGCCCGCGGCGATCTGCGTCTCGAGCTCCTCCCGGATGCGCTCGGAGTGGTAGAGCCCCGTCTTGGGGTCGGTGTCGACGCGGTGCTGCAGCATCGGGACCCACAGCGCGCGGTAGAGCAGGCCGATCGGCCCGAAGGAGAGGACCAGCCACTCCGGCCCGACGCCCCACAGCACGGCGATCACCGCGCCGGTGAGGCCGACGCCGACGCTCAGCGGCAGGCCGTCGACGAGCTGGCCGAGCGTGCCCCGCAGCGGCTGCTCGCCCGCGAGCGCGATGGCGACGACGATCAGCGCGTGGTTGGCGAAGGCCGCGACCACGGCCGCGACGGCCCACGTCGCCGCCGCCCCCGAGCCGCCGACGAGGCTGACGAGCACGCCGACCAGCGTGTAGTTGGCGATGTTGAAGACGGTCTTGTACGGCCGCGGGCCGGTCGCCGACGAGATCCGGGGCGAAGCAGGCGAGGGCGAGGATCGGCGCGGCCCACCCCGGCAGCAGCAGGCAGCCGAACACGAGCGCGGCGTAGTTGGGCTGCAGCGCGTAGTGGCCGGGCGCGAAGGTCTCCAGCGCCTTGCCCGGCCAGGCAGAGCGACGACGGCGACGGCCAACAGCGCCCAGTCCGTGCGCCGCCGCGTCCTGCAGGAGGTCGCGCGATCCCCACGGCCGCGACCGCGGAACCACCGACGGCCGCGAGGTAGATCCTCGCGTCCCGTCTCAGCCCACGGTACGTGTCAGCCTGGCCCGCCATCGCCTTCGGGTGGATCGGAAGATCGCGTGCGCGCCTTAAGCCGTCTGGACGACTAGGCCGTAGTTTGGGGGAAAATGCCAGCAGCCCAAGGGGGACACATGCGCGTGACGATGACCGGAGCGACGGGCCTGATCGGCCCGAGGCTGGTGCGCGCGCTCGTCGCGCGCGGGGACGAGGTGACCGTCCTCTCCCGCAATCCGGAGAAGGCCCGCTCGGCCCTCGACGGCGTCGAGGCCGTCGGCTGGGCGGACCCCACCGGCACCCCCGCGCCCGCGCACGCCCTGGAGGGCCGCGACGCGGTCATCCACCTCGCCGGCGAGCCCGTCGCCCAGCGCTGGAACGACGACGTCAAGCAGCAGATCCTGGCCTCGCGCGAGGCCGGCACCCGCAACCTCGTCGCCTCCATGACGGCCGGCCAGGTGCTGTCGCCTCCTCCGCCGTCGGCTACTACGGCCCCCACGGCGACGAGACCCTCGACGAGGGCACCCCGGCGGGCGACGACTTCCTCGCCGACGTCTGCGTCGCTGGGAGCGCGAGGCCAACGCCCATGACGGCCGGGTCGTCCTCGTGCGCACGGGGATCGTCCTCGACAAGGACGGCGGCGCGCTGGCCACCATGCTCACGCCCTTCAAGGCCGGCGTCGGCGGCCCGGTGGCCGGCGGCAAGCAGTGGATGCCGTGGATCCACCTCGACGACCTCGTCGGCATCTACCTCGCCGCACTCGACGGCGAGACGTGGTCGGGCCCGGTCAACGGCTCCGCGCCCGAGCCCGTCACCAACAAGGCGTTCTCCAAGACGCTCGGCAAGGTCCTCAAGCGCCCGTCCTTCTCCCCCGTGCCCGCCTTCGCGATCAAGGTCCTCTACGGCGAGATGGCGACCATCGTCGTCAACGGCCAGCGGGCGGTGCCGGCGCGCACCCAGGAGCTCGGCTACGCTTCAAGTTCACGGATCTCGAGGCCGCCTTGCGATCCGCCCTCGGCAAGGAGTAACCTTCGCCGACATATGACGGAGTCACACGATCCGTGGGAGCAGGCTCGGGAGCGCCAGCGCGAGGAGGTCGCCGCGATCTTCGCCAAGCGCGAGGCGAAGCCCGTCGAGGATCGGCGGCGGGAGTTCCGCCTCAGCCGCCGCAACTCGGCGATCGTGCTCGCGATCATCGCCGTGGTCGGGGTCGTCGCGGCCTTCCTGGTCCCCGCCATGCGCGACGACGCTGCGGCCGAGCGTGCCGCGGCGCGCGCCAAGCAGCGCAAGCTCGAGGCGGCGGAGCGGGTGCGCATCATCCGCGAGCAGACGCCACACTTCGCCGACGGTCCGAAGCAGCGGGCCGGGCGAGGACGTGCTGGCCTACCGCAAGCGGCTGGTCGCGGCGGGCGGGAACGTCATCAAGGCCGACGCGATCAAGCGCATGAAGGCGGGCACGATCGCCGGCCCGGTGGCCGGCACGGAGTGCACGCCGTTCCCCACCACGTCGGGCCGCAAGGAGCTCGAGACGGACCCGACGGTCCCCAAGGGGCGCTACGAGTGCGTCGCCTACGAGCGCCGCTTCCCGCTCTCCGAGCTCGAGGGCAAGGCCCGCACGGGGATCATCGGCGTCCCCTACTGGCTGGTCGCCGACTACGGCAAGGCGACCTTCGCCTACTGCCGCATCGTGCCGCGCCCCGGCGAGGGCGGAAGGGCGCTGGCCTTCGTCCGCGTCCGCCCGGCCTGCGGCGATCCGCTTACGACTGAACGACGTTAGGAGTTCGAGCCGTCGCCCTTGTAGCCGGCGGGGCTGACGTCGCGGACCTTGGATCCGCGGAAGCCGACGGTCTTCCACAACGACTCGTCCTTGGCCGGGACGACCAGCCAGATGATCACGCCGATGAAGTTCAGCAGCAGGCCGGCGGCCAGGCCGGGCCGCTCGCCGTAGCCCTTGCGCTGGGACAGGTACGCCGCGGCGATCGCCGAGGCCAGCCAGAGGTAGGTGAGGTACAGGGCTTTGACGCCCAGGAGCGCGAGAACGGTCATGTCAGATCCCCAGGTAGGCCTTCTGGACTTCGGGGTTGGTCTGGAGCTTGGCGGACTCGTCGCTGAGCACGACCTTGCCCGTCTCGAGCACGTAGCCGCGGTTGGAGACGCCGAGCGCGTGCGTGGCGCTCTGCTCGACCAGCAGGATGGTGACGCCCTGGCGGTTGATCTCGGCGACCGTCTCGTAGATGCGGTCGACCAGGATCGGCGCGAGCCCGAGCGAGGGCTCGTCGAGCAGCAGCAGCGCCGGCGAGGCCATCATCGCCCGGCCGATGGCGAGCATCTGCTGCTCGCCGCCGGACATGGTGCCCGCCTTCTGCTTGACGCGCTCCTTGAGCCGCGGGAACAGGTCGTAGACGCGGTCGAGGTCGTCGGTGATGCGATCGTCGCGGCGCAGGTAGGCGCCGAGCGTCGAGGTTCTCCTCCACGCGTCATGCGCTGGAAGCAGCGCCGGCCCTCCGGCGACTGCGAGATGCCGCGGGCGACGATCTCCTGGGCGGGCGTCTTGGAGAGGTCCTCGCCGCGGAAGCGGATGGCGCCCGTCCGCGGCGGCGTGAGCCCCGAGATGGAGCGCAGCGTCGTGGACTTGCCGGCGCCGTTGGAGCCGATCAGCGTGACGATCTCGCCCTCGTAGACGGTGAGCGAGATGCCCTTCAGCGCCTCGATGGAGCCGTAGTAGGTGTGGATGTCCTCCACCTCGAGCAGCGGGGTCTTGTCCGTGGTCGACGGCTCGGTGACGGCCATCAGTCCTGCTTCCCGAGGTAGGCCTCGATGACGCGCTTGTCGTTGCGCACGGTCTGCGGGTCTCCCTCGGAGATCTTCTCGCCGTGGTCGAGCACGGTGATCTGCTCCGAGACGCCCATGACGACCTTCATGTCGTGCTCGATGAGCAGGATCGCCAGGTCCTTCTCCTCGCGCACCTTGTGCATGAACTCCGTGAGGTTCGGCCGACTCGGACGGGTTCATCCCGGCCGTCGGCTCGTCGAGCAGCAGGAGCTTGGGGTGCGAGGACAGCGCCCGGGCGATCTCGACGCGCCGCTGCTCGCCGTAGGAGAGCTCGGAGGCGATGAGGTCGTGGTTGCGCGCGGGGACGCCCGACGTAGGTGAGCAGCTCGCGGGCCTCCTCCTCGGCGGTCGCGTTCCTCCTTGCGCGTCCACGGCGGCCGGAAGATCGCGCCGAAGACGGACGAGCGCATCGTCGTGTGCGCGCCGACGACCACGTTCTCGACCGCGGTCATCGTCCCGAACAGGCGGATGTTCTGGAACGTCCGCGCGATGCCGGCCTTCGTGATGCGGTCGGGCCGGCCGCCCGTCATGTCCTTGCCGTCGAAGGTGACCTTGCCGAAGCTCGGCTGGTAGAGCCCGGTGAGCATGTTGAAGAACGTCGTCTTGCCGGCGCCGTTGGGGCCGATGATCGAGACGATGCTCTTCTCCGGCACGCCGAAGGAGACGTCGTTGACGGCGGTCAGGCCGCCGAAGATCTTCGTCAGCCCCTCGGTCTCGAGGACGTTCGTCATGCCGTGCACCTCCACGACGTCGTCGTCGAGCGCTTCCGTGAGCTCCCGGGCCCTTCGTTTCTCCGGGATCATGCCCTGCGGTCGCAGCACCATCATGATCACGAGCAGGAAGCCGAAGATGCCGAAGCCGAGCTCGGTGAGGTCGAAGTCCAGGCCGATCTTGCGACGGGACGCCGTTGAGCACGTCGGGGATCAGGTAGCGGTTGATGAACGTCAGCACGAGCGAGCCGACGACGACGCCCCAGATCGACCCGAGGCCGCCGAGGATGATCATCGCGAGCACGAAGATGGAGAACGAGAACGCGAACTGGTCGGCGTTGACCTGCTCGACGTAGGCGCCCAGGAACGTGCCGGACACGCCGCCCATCGCCGCGCCGATCGCGTAGGCGAGCAGCTTGACCTTGACGGTCGGGATGCCCATGGACACGGCGGCGACCTCGTCCTCGCGGACGGCGATCCAGGCACGGCCGAGCCGCGAGTCGCGCAGGCGGAAGTTGATGAACAGCACGATCACCACCAGCAGCAGCGCGAGGTAGTACCAGGGTCTCAGGTCCAGCGTGGTGAACTGCCCGAAGAGCGGCAGGTCCGGCTTGTCGATCGGGTTGATGCCGATCTTGCCGTTGGTGAAGTTCTTGCCGCCGATGTCCTGGCCGTTGATCGCGGCGCGGCCGATGATCTCACCGAACGCGAGGGTCACGATGGCGATGTAGTCGCCCCGCAGCCGCAGCGTCGGGAAGCCGAGGATGGCGCCGAACAGCGCCGCCAGGGCGGCCGCCGCGATGATGATCAGGATGTAGTTGAGGTGGATGCCCGGCAGGTTCTGGGTGAAGTCCGAGACGCCGATGTGCAGCGTCTTGTGGATGAACGCCTTGCCCGTCGGGTCGAAGAAGCTCGAGCCGAGCCAGCCGATCGTGTACGCGCCGATGGCGAAGAAGGCCACGTAGCCGAGGTCGAGCAGGCCGGCGAAGCCGACGACCACGTTGAGGCCGAGCGCCATGATCACGTAGGCGAGCGCGTACGTCGCGTCGTCGATGAACGGCGAGCCGGACTGCGAAGAACAGCGGCAGCAGCGCCGCGACCCCGATGGCGAGGACGGCGCCGGCGAAGCCCGGCCCACTTGGCTCTGGCGTAGCGCGCTCATCCGGCCTCACGTCCCTTCTCCCCGAACAGCCCCTGTGGTCGGAACACGAGGATCAGGATCAGGTAGGCGAACACGATCGCCGGCGTCCACTTCGTCTCGATCCGGTTGTCGGACAGCTGCTGGATGACGCCGATGATCAGGCCGCCGGCGACGGCGCCCTTGAGGTTGCCGATGCCGCCGAGCACGGCGGCCGTGAAGGCGAGCAGGCCGCTCTGGAAGCCCTGGAAGAACCAGGCGTCCGTCTGGTAGAGCGCGTAGACGAGGCCGGCGGCGCCGGCCATCATGCCGCCGAGCAGGAAGGTCAGGCCGATCGTGGTGTCGACGTTGATGCCCTGCAGTCGCGCGGCCTCCGGATCCTGCGCGGTGGCGCGCATCGCGCGCCCGGCGCGGGAGCGGCTGATGAAGTTCACCAGCACGATGACGAGCGGGACCGTCACCACGGAGGCGAGCACGTCGCCGTTGGTGAACGTCACGCCGGCGACGGTGAACAGGTGGTGCTGGGAGTCGACGACGTCCGGGACGCTGCGGTGCGAGCCGCCCAGCCACAGCAGGCCGATGTTCTGGAGGATGAAGGAGAAGCCGATGGCCGTGATCAACGGCGCCAGCTTCGGCGCCCCTCGCAGTGGCCGGTAGGCCACCCGCTCGATCATCACGTTGAGGATCCCCATGGCCGCCATGGCGACGATCAGCGTGAGGAGGATGCCGAACACGGTGCCGAACGCGCCGGTGGCGGCGGTCAGCCCGAGGGTCCCGAAGAGCCCGTAGGTGACGAACGTGCCGAGCATGAACACGTCGCCGTGGGCGAAGTTGATGAGCTCGATGATGCCGTAGACGAGCGTGTAGCCGATGGCGATCAGCGCGAGGATCGCGCCGTTGGACAGCCCGTCCTTGATGTTGGTGGCCAGGCGGGAGAGATCGCCCTCGTCAGCGAGGTCCTTGACGCCGTAGAGCACGGGCATCAGGAGGAGCAGTCCGATCAGCGCGCACTTGGCGATCTGGTCCTGCAGCTCGCCGCGGGAGCGGCGAGTCTTGGGTACAGCGGCGGTTGAGGCTTCCATCTAAAGAGTCAGGAAGAACGGCGCGGACCGGCCGCGCGGATGGGCGCGCGGCCGGTCCAGGTGCCAGTCGGCTCGGACTAGGAGGTCTGGGCCTTGATGGACTTGTTGAACACGAGCTTGCCGCCCTTGGCGATGTAGGCGCCGTAGGTGGTCAGGGTCGTGTCGCCGTCGGGATCGATCGAGTACGTCCCGAGCACGGAGTCCTTGTCCTTGATGGAGAAGAACGCCTTGATGACCGCGGCGCGGTCGTCCTTGCCCTGGTCGATCGAGTCGAGCACGGCGTCAGCGGCCTCGTAGCCGTAGACGGCGTACGGGTCGATCTCGTCCTGCGGCTCGCCGTACTCGGCCTCGTAGTCCTTGTAGAACTTCTGGCCGGCGGGCGGGAGCTCGTCCGGGGACACCGTCGGAGCCGTCATGAACGTCACGGCCTGGACGTCCGTCGGGGATCTCCTTGGTCACGTCGACCGTGGCGACGCCGTCCGGGCCGAAGATCTTGGCGTCCGGGATGCGCGGCGTGGATGTCCTTGTAGAGCTGCGGCGCCGTTGTTGTCGATGATGCCGCCGGTGAAGACGGCGTCAGCGCCGGAGCGACTTGATCTTGGCGGCCGAGAGCGCGGTAGTTCGCGGCCTTGCCGTCCCAGCCGTCCTCGCCGGCGATCTTGATGCCGAGCTTCTCAGCGGCGGCCTTCGTGTTCGCGGCGACACCGAGGCCGTAGACCTCCTGGTCGTTCAGGATGTAGACGCTCGTGACGCCCTCGTCCTTCATGTACGGGGCCAGCGCGGCGCCCTGGATCGTGTCGATCGGGACGACGCGGCCGTAGGTGCGCTTGCCGGTCGGGTAGTACTTGTCCGGCTCGCCGGCCTCGGCGCCCTCGCCGCCCTTGGTCAGGCCAAGCGCGGTGTTGGACGGGGAGACCTGCAGGATGCCGGCCTCGTTCGTCGTCGGGATGGAGTTCGCCGAGGCGCCCGAGTTGAACTCGCCGATGTAGGCGATGGCCTTGGCGTCCTGCGCGACCTTGCGGGCGTTGGACTTGGTCTGGCCCGCGTCCCACTTGCCCTCAGCAGCCGTGGAGTCGTCGAGCGACTTGTACTTGATCGTTGAAGCCGCCGGCCTTGTTGCCGTGCTCCTTGAGGGCGAGCTTGATGCCCTTGATGACGTCCTCCGACTGCGGGCGCGATGCGCCCTGCAGCGGCAGGGACGAGTAGAGGTTCAGCGTGCCGCCGCTGGAGTCGGCGCTGCCGCCGCCCCCGCCGCCGCCGCCGCTGTCCTTGTCGTCACCGCACGCGGCAACGGTTCCAGCCAGGGCTACGACAAGCGCGCCCCAAAGTGCAATCCAACGTCCTCGCAAGGTCCCTCCTCAGGGATGTGAGCCAATTTCGCCGCGTGCAGGAAGCACGCGCTGGCCGCATCCTAGACAGGCCGGAGGACGAAAGGCAACCGCGACTCGCACCTCCGCGTGCGCGGAGGTCAGTTGAAGGGCGCTGCGTCGGGCTACGGCCTCGTCCTGCTTCCTGGTTCCCAGGAAGCAGGCCGGCCACACCCTTGGCGGTCGCCGCGAACAGCACGACCAGCAGGAACAGCATGCCGCCGTCGAAGCCCTTGGCCCCGATGCTCCAGAGGACGACCCACAGGATCAGGCCCACGGCGGTGGAGATGACGACGATCACGCGCGCGGGACCTCTATCGCTGCCAGGCCGCGGGACAGACCGGCCACCACGCGCGCCCACCGCAGCGGGCGCGTCGGCGCCCGCCTCGGCGGCCGCGCGGACCAGGCGCGAGCCCACGATGACCCCGTCGGCGCCGGCGGCGGCCGCCGCGGCGGCGTCGTCGGGCGTGCGAGATGCCGAAGCCGAGCGCGACGGGCACGTCCGTGGCGGCCTTGACCCGGCGCCAGGAGGTCAGGCACCGATCCCGGCACATCCCGGTGCGCTCCCCCGTCGTCCCGCTGACGGACACGGTGTAGACGAAGCCGCGGGCGCGGGCGCCGATGGCCTCCAGGCGCTCGTCGGGCGTCGTCGGGGCGACCAGCGGGACGAGCGCGACGCCCGCCGCGTCGCGTGGCGGCGGCGAACTCGTCCGTCTCCTCCAGCGGCAGGTCGGGGACGATCAGGCCGCTGACCCCGCGCGCGGCGAGGTCGCGCGGCGAAGCGCTCGACGCCCCGGGCGTAGACGAGGTTGGCGTAGCACATGCACGACCACCGGGCACGAGCTCGGCGAGGTCGCCCATGACGTCGAGGACGCCGGCCGTGGTGGCGCCGGCGGCCAGCGCCTGGGTGCCGGCGTCGTGGATGACCGGGCCGTCGGCGAGCGGGTCGGAGTACGGGATGCCGACCTCCAGCAGGTCCGCGCCGTTCTCCACGCAGGCGGTGCCGATCGCGCGCGAGGTGTCGACGTCCGGGAAGCCGCCCATCAGGTACGGCATCAGCGCCGCCTTGTTGCCGTGCGCGGGCGCGACCGCGGCGAACGGCCGGCGCGCGGATGCGCCGTGCGCCGGCGTCACTGCGCGAGCACCTCGGCGAGGTCCTTGTCGCCGCGGCCGCTCAGGCAGACGAGGTCCAGCTCGGACGTCGGCCGGGTCGTGCTGCAGGACCCAGGCGAGCGCGTGGGAGGACTCGAGCGCCGGGATGATGCCCTCGAGCTCGGCGCGTGCGGCTGGAAGGCGGCCAGCGCCGCGGCGTCCGTGACGGCCTCGTAGCGGGCGCGGCCGCTGTCGCGCAGCCAGGCGTGCTCGGGGCCGGCGCCGGGGTAGTCGAGGCCGGCGGAGATGGAGTGCGCCTCGAGGATCTGCCCGTCCTCGTCCTGCATGATCGCGCTGAAGGAGCCGTGCAGGACGCCGCCGCGGCCGCCGACGGTCAGCGGCGCGCCGTGGCGCGGGGTCTCGACGCCGTCGCCGGCGGCCTCGACGCCGACGAGCTCGACGTCGGCGTCGTCGTAGAAGGGCGCGAACATGCCGATCGCGTTGGAGCCGCCGCCGACGCAGGCGATCACGCGCTGCGGCAGCCGGCCGGCGCGCTCGAGCACCTGCGCGCGGGCCTCGTCGCCGATGACGCGCTGCAGGTCGCGCACGATGGCCGGGAACGGCGCCGGGCCGACGGCGGAGCCGATGATGTAGTGGGTGTCGTCGACGTTGGCGACCCAGTCGCGGATGGCCGCGCTGACCGCCTCCTTGAGCGTGCGCGCGCCGGACTCGACCGGCTCGACGGTGGCGCCGAGCAGGCCCATCCGCTGGACGTTGGGCAGCTGGCGGCGGATGTCCTCCGAGCCCATGTAGACGATGCACTCCAGGCCGAGCAGGGCGCAGGCGGTGGCGGAGGCGACGCCGTGCTGGCCCGCGCCCGTCTCGGCGATGATGCGCGTCTTGCCCATCCGCTTGGCCAGCAGCGCCTGGCCGAGCGCGTTGTTGATCTTGTGCGCGCCCGTGTGGTTGAGGTCCTCGCGCTTGAGCCAGACGGGGTGGCCGGCCTCCTCGGAGAGCCGCTGGGCGAGGTAGAGCGGGCTCGGGCGGCCGACGTAGTCGTTGAGCAGGACGTCGAGCTCGGCGCGGTAGCCGGTGTCGTCGCGGGCGACGACCCAGGCGGCCTCGAGCTCGGCGAGCGCGGGCATCAGCGTCTCCGGGACGTACTGGCCGCCGTAGGGGCCGAAGCGGTGCTCGACGACGCTCATGACGCCACCTCCTCGACGGGCGCCGGCGCGGGGCTCGCGGCGGCGAAGAACGCGCGCAGCTTCTCCTCGTCCTTGACGCCCGGGGACGCCTCCGTGCCGCTGGCGACGTCGACGGCGTACGGGCGCGACGGCCGCGATGCCGTCGGCGACCGTCTCGGCGGTCAGCCCGCCGGAGAGGATCAGCGGGACGCGCGAGCGGCGCGTGCCGGCCAGCGACCAGTCCCACGTCTCCCCCGTCCCCCCGACCGTGCGCGTGTCGTAGAGGTGGAAGGCGACCTCGCGGAAGGCGTCGGCGGCCTGGACGTCGGCGTTGGAGGCGACGGGGAAGGCGCGGATGACGGGCGACGCCGGTGCGGCGGTGCACGGCCTCGCAGAAGGCGGCGCCGACCGTGCCGTGCAGCTGGACGGCGCTGAGGCCGAGGCCGTCGACGGCGTGGACGACCTCGTCGAGCGTCGGGTCGACGAAGACGCCCGTGCACATGGCCTGGCGGCGGTACGCGGGCGGCGAGGCCGGCGGCGACGGCGGGGTCGCACGCGCGCGGCGACGGCGGCCACAGGATGAACCCGAGCGCCCAGGCCCCCAGCTCCACGGCGAGCTGCGCGTCCTCGGGACGCGTGAGGCCGCAGATCTTGACGCGAGTCACGCCAATGAGGCTAAAGGGGTCAGGTCCCGGCACATGACACGTGTCATGTGCCGGGACCTGACCCCGCGCGGGCGGCGCCAACCCATTCGTCGAGGACGAGCCAGCGCTCGTAGAGCCAGCGCACCCGCTCCTCGCGCTCGGCCGGCAGCTCCGCTCGCGGGTACCGCCAGAAGCGGACCTTCACGGTGGTCCCGACCAGCCCGCCCGCCCAGATGTCCGAGATGTACTCGAACCCGTCCAGGCCGACGTGCCCGCAGAAGACGATGTCGGCGCCCTCCGCGGCGTCGAGGACGGTCAGCGGGCCGCCCAGCCGCGGCGGCAGCGTGTGGCGGACGCGATCGGCGAACGGCGCGACCTCCGGCTGGCGCTCGCGGATGATCTCCTGCGCGCGGGCGAGCTTCTCCGGCGTGTGGCGCGTCCCCTCCGGATAGATCAGCAGGCCCTCGTCGGGCGCCATGTCGATCGGCAGCTGCGCGAGGAGCGCGAGCTCGCGCTCCGTGTCGCCGGACCCGCGCGCGACGAACGCCGTCGGGACCATGCCGCCACCGATGTCGATGGTGGCGAGCATCCGCAGCTCGCGCTTGAGCACGAAGCGCAGCCCCATGCCGTGGCGGGCGCCGACCACCGCGTCGGGCATCGTGTTGTCGATGATGCTGGCGTGGCGCATCAGGATCACCACGGGACCGGGCGCGACGCCGTCCAGTCCCTCGATCTCGAAGTGCAGCCGGAACAGCCGTCGCACCGCGCCCAGGTGCCCGCCCGCCCAGCGCTGGCGCAACCGGTAGACGCGGAAGCGCCGGGTCCGCGTGTCGCGGCCCGCCGACCCGAGCCAGATCAGCGTCAGGACCGCGATGCCGCGCAGCTCGCCGACCAGGAACAGCCAAGCGAAGGCGACGAGGCGGACGCCCATCATCGGCTTGCGCTTGACGATCAGGAGGACGAGGTCGACGACCACCGCGCCGACGAGCAGCAGCGGCGACAGGACCGTGATGACCACGAACGCGACCAGCTCGATGCCGATGCCGCGCAGGCGCCGGGCGAGACGCGGCCCAAGGGGACCCGGGTCGCGCAGGAGCGGTCCGATTACGTGAAGTTAGCCGTCGAGGCGGCCGGCGGGCTGATCGCCCAGGGTCACGGTGACCTTGAGCGGCTCCCCGTCGCGCTCGAGGGAGAGCTCGACGGTCTCCCCCGGCTTGCGGCCCTCGAGTGCGCGGCGCAGGTCGTCGGCGCTGTCGACGGGCGTGCCGGCGATGGCGGTGAGCACGTCGCCGCCGAGCCGCAGCTCCTCGCCCGTGTTGAGGCCGACGGAGCGGTCGCCGCCGCGGACGCCGGCGACCGCCGCCGGGCCGCCCTCGATGACCTGCTGGACGAGCAGGCCGTTGTCGTCGCCGAGGTCGAGGCTGTGCATGGAGTCGGTGATGGCGACGAACTCCATGCCGAGCCAGGGCCGTTCCACGCGCCCGTGGGCGGAGAGCTGCCGGACGACGCGCTTGGCGGTGTCGATGGGGACGGCGAAGCCGATGCCGACGGAGCCCGTGCCGGACCCGCCCGTGGCGATCTGGGAGTTGATGCCGATCACGCGGCCGCCGGCGTCGATCAGCGGTCCACCCGAGTTGCCCGGGTTGATGGCCGCGTCCGTCTGGATGACGTTCTCGATCGTGTAGCCGTCCGGCGCCGTGATGCGGCGCTGCAGCGCGGAGACGACGCCGGTGGTGAGCGTGCGGTCGAAGCCGAACGGGTTGCCGATCGCCACCGTCGGGTCGCCGACCTCGACGGACGCCGAGTCGCCCAGGGCCAGCGGCCTGAGCTTCGTCTTCCCGGGCTCGATCTCGAGCAGCGCCAGGTCGGTCGACTCGTCCTTGCCGACCACCTTCGCGTCACGCGTCGTGCGGCCGGACAGCGTCACGGTGACCTGGGTGGCGTTGTCGACGACGTGGGCGTTGGTGAGGATGTGGCCGTCCTCGTCGAGCACGAAGCCCGAGCCGGTCTCCTCTGCGCTCTCCGTCTGGGTCGAGTACGGGTCGAACGGGGACGCGCTCGCCTGCAGGGTGCGCGCCCGGATGTAGGCGACGCCGGGCGCGTCGCGCTTGTAGATGTCACGCGCGGTCAGCGAGGTGTCGCTGCCCGCCAGCGCGCTCTGGCGGTACACGGTGGTCGTGCGCTCGTGGTCGACCATGCCCGTCCCGAGCAGGACGCCGGCGGCCACGCCGCCGCCGATGACGGCGGAGGCGACTGGGGTGGCGAGCAGCTTGCGCATCCGCTGCTCAATCTGGTCGGCGCGTTTGAACCCGCGCTAAAGCTCGCGACCGGTGAGGCCACGGATGGCGGCCTCGATGTCCTGCGCGCGCATCAGCGTCTCCCCCACGAGGACGGCGTCGACGCCGACCTCCTCGAGCTCCTCGAGCTGCTCGCGGGTGGAGATGCCGGATTCGGAGACGACGATCTTGCCCGCGGGGACGTCGGCCAGCAGCTCGAACGTCCGCTGCAGGTCGACGCTGAAGTCGCGCAGGTCGCGGTTGTTGATGCCGAGCACCTCCGCGTCGGCGTCCAGGGCGATCTCGAGCTCCTCCTCGTCGTGGATCTCCACGAGCACGTCGAGGTCCAGGCCGCGCGCCTCGCGGAAGAGCACCTTGAGGTCCTCCGGGTGCAGCGCCGCGACGATCAGCAGCAGCGCGTCGGCGCCGGCGGCCGCGGCCTCGTAGACCTGGTAGGGGTCGACGATGAAGTCCTTGCGCAGGATGGGCAGGTCCGTGGCCGCGCGCGCGGCGCGGATGTCGTCGAGCGAGCCGCCGAACCAGTGCTCCTCGGTGAGGACGGACAGCGCCGCGGCGCCGCCGCGCTCGTAGGCCTCGACGACGCTCTCCAGCGACGCGCCGGTGCCGATCGGCGCCCTTGGACGGCGAGGAGCGCTTGTGCTCGGCGATCACGGCGATGCCCGGGCGCGGTCAGCGCCTCGGCGAACGGCCGCGGCTCGTCGCGCCTGGCGGCCGACTGCTCGAGGGCGGACTGCGGCAGCGCCTCGCGGCGGCGGGCGACGTCCGCGCAGGTGCGCTCGACGATCTGCTCAAGAATGTCGCTCATACCGGCACGCCCGCCAAGCGGTCGAGGGTACGCGTGGCGCGGCCGTCGTCGATGGCGGCCTCCGCGGCGCGCACGCCGGCCTCGAGGTCGTCCGCCCTCCCGGCGACGTAGATCGCCGCGCCGGCGTTGAGGACGGCGAGGTCGCGCTGGGGGCCGGCCTCCCCGCCGAAGATCCGCCGCACGACGTCGGCGTTCTCCGCGGGCGTCCCGCCGCGCACGTCGTCCAGCGTCGCCCGGCGCAGGCCGACCTCCTCCGGGGTGACGTCGTACTCGGAGCCGTCGGCCTCGATCACGTGGGTGGCCGCCGTGATGGCGAGCTCGTCCAGCCCGTCATCGCTGGAGCAGACCATGACCTTCTCGGCGCCCAGCAGCGCCGCGGCGCCGGCGACCACGCGCTGGTAGCGGCGGTCGGAGACGCCGATGACCTGGCGGCGCGCACCGGCCGGGTTGGTCAGCGGGCCGAGGAAGTTGAACACGGTCCGGACGGCGAGCTCCTTGCGCACGGGCACCACGAAGCGCGTTGCCCCGTGATGGCGCGGGGCGAACATGAAGCCGAAGCCGAGCGTCTCGATGTTGCGGGCGATCTCGGCCGGCTCGGCGTCGATGGGGACGCCGAGGGCCTCGAGGACGTCCGCCGAGCCCGAGCGGCTGGTGGCGCTGCGGTTGCCGTGCTTGGCCACCGCGCAGCCCGCGGCGGCGGCGATCAGCGCGGCCGTCGTGGAGACGTTGAAGGTCAGCGCGCCGCCGCCCGTGCCGGCGGTGTCGACGAGGTCCGCGCGCGTGGTCTCCACGGGCGTGGCGAAGGAGCGCATGGTGCGGGCCAGGCCGGCGAGCTCCTCGACCGTCTCCCCCTTCGTGCGCAGGGCGATGAGGAACGCGGCGGTCTCCACCTCGGAGGCGTCGCCGGCCATGATCACGGCGAGCACGGCGGCGGTCGCGTCGGCGGAGAGGTCCTGGCCGGACGCGAGCGCGTCCACGGCCTTGGTGAGCACGGGGTTAGGAATGGGTGAGGAAGTTTCGCAGCAACGCCATCCCGTCCGGCGTCAGCACGGATTCGGGGTGGAACTGGACCCCGTAGGCGGGCAGCTCCGTGTGGCGCATGGCCATCAGGACCCCGCCGCCGCGCGCGGTCTCCACCAGTCCCTCGCCGGGCTCGTCCACCACCAGCGAGTGGTAGCGGCCGACGGTCAGCGGAGTCAGGAAGGCCCGCGAACAGGCCGTCGCCGTCGTGGGTGATGTCGCAGATCTTCCCGTGGATGGGCTCGTGCTGGACGACCGTGCCGCCGAAGGCGACGGCGAGCGACTGGTGGCCGAGGCACACGCCGAGCGTCGGGATGCCCGCTTCCGGGAAGCGGCGCATGGCCTCCACGGAGATGCCGGCCTCCTTCGGGGTGCACGGGCCGGGCGAGACGACGATGCGGTCGGGCGCCTTCTCCAACAGGGCGTCGACGGAGGCGGCGTCGTTGCGCACCACCTCGAGCTCCGCCCCCAGCTCGCCCAGGTACTGGACGAGGTTGTAGGTGAAGGAGTCGTAGTTGTCGACCATCAACACGCGCAAGGACCTGACGTTATGGGCATACCGGTCTCATGGACTTCACCGACCGCGTCATCGAGCTCGCGACCACCAACGTCGAGCGGGGTGGCAAGCCGTTCTCCTGCCTGGTCGTGCGCGACGGGGAGGTCATCGCCGAGAGCCCGAACCTCGTCGCGCAGTCCAACGACCCGACGGCCCACGCGGAGATCGTGGCGATTCGCCAGGCCTGCCAGCGGCTGGGGACGCCGAGCCTCGAGGGCTGCGACGTCTACGTGACCGCCGAGCCGTGCCCGATGTGCCTGGGCGCGCTCTACTACGCCGCCCCGGACCGGGTCGTCTACCTCGCCACGCGCGAGCAGGAGGCCGAGCTCTACCGCGACGACGGCCGCTACGTGCAGATGGAGACCTTCTACACGGAGTACGGGCTCGAACCGGGGGCCCGGCGGTTGCCGCTCGAGCACTCTCCGGTGGACGGCGCCCTGCGGCCCTACGAGACCTGGGCGACCCGTCAGGGCCAGTCGGGCTGACGGGCGGCCAGCTCGAGGGCGCGCACGACACCCCGCGCCTTGGCCTCCGACTCGGCGAACTCGAGGTCGGGCCTGGCGTCGGCGACGGTGCCGCCGCCCGCCTGGATGTGGGCCGTGCCGTCCTTGACCACGACGGTGCGGATGCAGATGCAGGTGTCGAGGTCGCCCGTGTAGGAGAGGTAGCCGACCGCCCCGCCGTACGCACCGCGCTTGACGGGCTCGAGCTCCTCGATGATCTCCATCGCGCGGACCTTCGGCGCCCCGGAGAGCGTGCCCGCAGGCAGGACGCTGCGCAGCGCGGCGATCGCGGAGACGTCCGGCCGCAGCTTGCCCGCGACCTCCGAGACGATGTGCATCACGTGGCTGTAGTGCTCGACCGCCATGAAGCGCTCGACCTCGACGCTGCCGTACTCGGAGACGCGGCCGAGGTCGTTTCGCCCGAGGTCGACGAGCATCACGTGCTCGGCGCGCTCCTTCTCGTCGGCGAGCAGCTCGGCGGCGATCGCCTCGTCGGCCTCCGGCGTCTTCCCGCGCGGGCGCGTGCCTGCGACGGGGCGGGTGGCGACGCGGTCGCCCGTGACGGTGACCAGCGGCTCGGGTGAGGCACCGACGACCTGGAAGTCCTCGAAGTCGAGGAAGTACATGTACGGCGACGGGTTGATCGCGCGCAGGCCCCGGTAGATGGAGAACGGCTCGCTGGAGAGCTGCGCCGACCAGCGCTGGGAGGGGACGACCTGGAACGCGTCGCCGGCGCGGACGTACTCGACGATCCGGGCGACCATCCCCTCGAAGGCCTCGCGCGGCATGTTGGAGGTGAAGCGCGGGGCGCCGCGGCGCTCCGTGCGCTGCGCGCGCGGCGGAAGCGGGCCGGCGAGCTTCTCGCGCACCTCCGCGATGAGGTCCGCGGCGCGGCCGTAACCCGCCTCGACGTCATCGGCGTCGACGTTCGCGAGCACGGTCGTCGTGTGCTTGAGGTGGTCGAAGGCGACGATGACGTCCGAGAGCATCAGCGCCATGTCGGGCAGGCCGACCGGGTCCGGGTTGGGGCCGGGCAGCTTCTCCACCGCGCGCACGCAGTCGTAGCCGAAGATGCCGACCGCGCCGCCGGCGAAGGGCGGCAGGTCCGGGCGGATGGCCTGGGCGTGCTCGGCGACCGCCTCCGCGGCGAGGGCGTACGGGTCGCCGCCGTCGCCCAGCGACCAGCGCAGGACGGAGCGCGGCTTGTAGCCGATGAAGCTCCAGCGCCCGACGGACTGCCCCTGCTCCGCGGACTCGAGCAGGAAGGCCGGGCCGTTGCCGCGCAGCTTGAGGAAGGCCGACACGGGCGTCTCCGTGTCCTCGATCAGCGTCTGCGTGATCGGGATCAGGCGATGCGTGCCGTCGCCGCGGCCGGCGAGGATGCGGACCTCGTCGAGCGACGGGACGATGGCGCCCGTCAGGCTCGCCAGCTCATCGACGTCGCTCAAGCAGCACCTCCTCGGCGTCCTGGAGGGTGAGGCCGCGGGCGGCCAGCAGGACGGTCAGGTGGTAGAGGACGTCGGCGGCCTCGTTGGCCACGCGCTCGTCGGTCTCCTCGCGCGCGGCGCGGGCGACCTCCTCGGCCTCCTCCTGCACCTTCCCGCCGGTGAACGCGATGTCGACCAGGAGCGTGTCCGTGTAGGAGCCGGTGCCGCGGCGCTCGGCGATGGTGCGCTCGAGCCCGGGCAGCGCCTCGTGCGGCGCCGGTGGACGTCGACCTCGCCGCTGGTGGAAGCACGTCCGCTCGCCCGTGTGGCAGGCCGGGCCGGCGGGGACGACGAGGGCGAGCAGCGGCGTCCGCGTCGCAGTCGTAGCGCAGCGCCTTGACCGCCTGCGTGTTGCCCGACGTCGCGCCCTTGTGCCACAGCTCGTCGCGGCTGCGCGACCACAGGTGCAGCTCGCCCGTCTCCCGGGTGCGCGCGAGCGCCTCCGCGTTGATGTAGGCGAGGGTCAGCACCTCCCCCGTGCGCCAGTCCTGGATGATGCAAGGCGCCAGACCACGTTCGTCGAAACGGAGCTCCATATCGGCTGCGGAACCCTAGGGTTCCGCCCATGAGGAGAGCCCTGTTCGCCGTTCTCGTCGACGGCCCTGATGACTCCCCGCCGCCGCGTCCGCCGCCGCCAAGGCGCCGCAGCTGAAGGTGATGACCCGCAACCTGTACCTCGGCGCTGACCTGGGACCGGCCATCGCCGCCAAGGACACCTGCGCCGCCATCGACGCCGGGGGCAAGATCCTCAATGACGTCGACGCGTCGGACTTCACCAAGCGCGCGCCGCTGCTCGCGGCGGAGATCAAGCAGAACCAGCCGGACCTCGTCGGCCTGCAGGAGGCCGCGCTGTGGCGCGAGCAGGAGGACGCCGACTTCACCGCGACCCCCGCGACCCAGGTCCGCTACGACTTCCTCAAGACGCTGCTCGAGCCGGCTCGGTGGCAAGTACAGGGTCGTCGTCGTCCAGGACGAGTTCGACCAGGAGCTGCCGGCCGACATGGACGGCAGCGACGCCACCAGCGACGCCGGCTTCCCCGTCTGCGGCGCCGACAAGCGACGGCCGCCTGACCATGCGCGACGCCATCCTGCGTCCGCAAGGGCTCGCGGGTGAAGGTCTCCGGCGCGCGAGAAGGGCCACTTCGAGAACCGCTACTCCGTCACGCTCGGCGGCGTCATCCCCGTCAACGTCGACCGCGGCTGGGTCTCCGTGGAGGGCAAGCTTCGCAAGAAGCGCTTCCGCTTCGTCGAACGCCCACCTCGAGTCCTTCGGCGAGCCCGGCCATCCGCGAGGCGCAGGCCCGGGAGCTGTTCGCCGCCGGCGGGCCGTACCGCACCAAGCGCAAGCTGATCGCCGTCGGCGACTTCAACTCGGGCGCGGCGAAGGACAGCGTCGGCACCGGGCATCACCAAGCCCGGTGACGAGGGCGCCTACAACGCGCTCGTCCGGGACTTCGGCATGACCAACCTCGGCGACGCGCCAGACGTGCTGCTTCCCCGACGTGTTCGCGGGACGCGGCCGGCGCGTGACCGCTTGACCACACCGTCGACCACGTCTTCGCCAAGCCGAAGCTCAAGCAGACGTGCGCGAAGGTCACAACCTCGCGCAAGAAGGGGCCTGATGTCCTCCGACCACGGCGGCCTGGTCAGTCCACCCTGAAGCTGAAGTAGATGCGCGCGGCGATCCTCCACGAGTACGGCGCCACGCCGGTGGTCGGCGAGGCCGGCGAGCCGGCGGGCGACGCTGTCGTGAAGGTCCTCGCCGCGGGCTTGAACCCGATCGACCTGCGCATCGCGTCCGGGACGCTGGCGGCGCGGCGGCCGGAGCTGCCGGCCGTCGTCGGGCTCGGAGGGCATCGGGCGCACGGCCGGACGGCCGGCGCGTGTACTTCACGGGGGCCGCGCTGGCCGAGCGGGCGGCGGCCGCGAATGCGTCGAGGTGCCCGACGGCGTGGAGGCCGCGGACGCGATCGCCTACGGCGTGGCCGGGCTCGCGGCCTGGCTGGCGCTGGACAAGGCGCAGCTGCGGGAGGGCGAGCGGGTGCTGATCCTGGGCGCAAGCGGGCCGGTCGGCGCGATCGCGCTGCAGCTGGCCCGGCTGCGCGGCGCCGGCCGCGTCGTCGCCGCCGCGCGCCGCGAGGTCGAGGGCGCCGACGCCTTCGTCGAGCTCACGGACGACGTGGCCTTCGAGGAGGAGTTCGACGTGGTCATCGACCCGCTGTGGGGCGCGCCGGCCGGCGCCGCGATCAGAGCGATGGCGTTCGGGGGCCGGCTCGTGCAGCTCGGCCAGTCCGCCGGCGGCGAGGCGACCTTCGCCTCCGCCGACATCCGCTTCAAGGAGCTGCGGATCCTCGGCCACACCAACTTCGCCACCCCGCCGAGGCGCGTGCGCGGGCGCTCGAGACGATGTGGGGCCGCGCCGCCGCGGGCGAGCTGAGCGTGCCCAGCGAGACCTTCGCGCTCGACGACGTCGCCACCGCCTGGGAGCGCCAGGCGCAGTCGCCGGGCGTCAAGCTCGTCGTCGTCCCCGGATAGGTCGCACCGTGGGCGTCGTGATCACCGCCTGGGAACGCTCGCCCGACGGCGGGAAGGGGTTGGCGCGCGACACGCGCGTGCGGTGGGCCCTCGAGGAGGTGGGCGTGCCCTACGAGGTCCGGCTTCTCTCGGCGGAGGCCAAGCGGGGTCCGCGAACACCTGCGCCTGCACCCCTTCGGCCTGATCCCGACCTACGAGGACGGCGGGTCGTCCTGTTCGAGACGGGGGCGATCGTCCTCCATCTCGGCGAGCGGCACGCGGGCCTGTTCCCGCAGGACCCGGCCGCGCGGGCCCTGGCCATCAGCTGGGTGTTCGCCGCACTCAACACCGTCGAGCCGCCGATCCTCGACTCACGGTCGCCAAGCTCTTCGAGCGCGACCAGCCGTGGGCCGATGCGCGCCTGCCGCTCGTCCTGGATCGCGTCCGCGACCGCCTGCGCCCGCTGGCCGCCGCCCTCGGCGACGCCGAGTGGCTCGACGGCGACTTCAGCGCCGGCGACCTGATGATGGTCTCCGTCCTGCTCCGGCTGCGCGCGTCGGGCCTCCTCGACGAGTTCCCCACGCTGGACGCCTACGTGGCCCGCGGCGAGGCGCGGCCGGCCTACGAGCGCGCCTTCGCCGCTCAGCTGGCGGTCAACACCGCCAGCTGAGCGACTGGGGCTGAGCTCACTCGAGCTCCGCCGCCTTGACCACGAACTGCACGTTCCGGAACGCGGGTCCGGCGTTGTTGATCAGACCGCTCCCGTCGCACTTCAGGCCGACGTACTCGGTCTGGGGACCGGACCCCGGTGCGACGTACCCGACGCCCGTCAGCTCGATGTGGGTGGCTTGGTTCGGGTCGGCGAAGACGACGCTCTGGACCGCCGTGGAGAACGTCTCTTCGTTGCTGAACAGGGAACAGGTGACGGTCCGGTTGGTGAAGTTGTCGGCGACGTCGACGCCGGCGTGCACGATGTAGAAGCCGTCACCCGGAACCGCCCGGCAGTCGAGGAAGTGCGTGCCGTTGGTGATCGTGGTGCAGCTCGTCGAGTTCGCCGGGCCGAACCCGGAGTAGGCGTCGACGACGGCCGGTCCCTTCGGTCCCGTGGGGCCGGTCGGGCCCCGCTGACCCGTCGGCCCTGCGACCCCGCCGGCGGCGCCCTTGGCCCCGTCGGCACCCTTCGGCCCTGCAGGCCCCTGCGCACCGGCCGCGCCCTTCGTCCCGACGGGACCCTGCGACCCGGTGCCGCCCTTCGGGCCGCCGCCGCCGGCGAAGTCCTTCCCGGTCAGGGACCCGTTGTTGATGTCCTTCCCCGTGACGGAGCCGTTCTTGATCTGCTTGCCGGTCACGAGCTTCTTGGCGGCCGTGACGGCGTCCTGGCCGACCGCGGTGCCCGCCGTGGCGGCGAGGAGCGCCACCACGGCGACGACCATGGCCGGCGACACCCTGATGATGCGGAGCTTCTTGCGCATCGGGTCAGTTCCCCGGGAATTGCACGTAGGAGATGATCAGGTGCGGGTCCGAGTACGCGGCCCCCGTGTTCAGGGAACCGCTCGCCTGGCACTTGAAGCTGACACCAGCGTCGCTGTCCTCCGTGTCGGCCGGGGTGCCGGCGCCCGCGAGCGAGATGTGCTCGAACTGCCCTCCCGCCACGTACTCCGTCGACGTCGCGAGCGTCGTCCCCGCGTTGTCGGTCAGGGTGCAGGTGACGTTGCGGGCGAAGCCGGTGTTGTTGGCGATGTTGATCTCGCCCTGCGCGGTGATCGGGCCCCCGCCGGTGGGGACGCAGTTGAGGAAGTTCTGACCGCCCGTGGTCTCCGGCGTGCAGCCGTCGCCGAAGAACACGTCGGAGACGAAGTTGTTGCCTTGGCCGGTGGGGCCCCGCTCACCCGCCGGGCCCTGCGGACCGGTCTGACCCGCCGGACCGTCGCTGCCCTTGGCGCCGTCGGCGCCCTTCGCGCCCGCGGGGCCCGCCGCCCCGGTGTCGCCCTTGGCCCCTGCCGGGCCCGCCGGACCCGTGTCGCCCTTGGCGCCCGTCGGCAGGCCGCCCTTGACGTCCCTCGCGGTCAGGGAGCCGTTCTTGACGTCCGTGCCGGTGATCGTCCCGTTCTTGATCTGCTTGCCGGTGATGAGCTTCTTGGCGGCGGCGACCGCGTCCTGCCCGAACGCGGTGCCCGCCGTGGCGGCCAGGAGCGCCATGACGGCGACGATCATGGCCGGTGTGATCCTGCGGTTTTTCGTACCCATGGCGCGAACCTACGATCGGGCGGCCTCGCGCACCATTGGGGTCGACCCCTAACTTCGCGCCGCCGGGGTAGACCCGGCGTATGGGCGCTGCGCTCTCCGTCGTCGTCATCGTCTCCGTGTCCTTCGTGATCATCCGCGTCGCGACGACGGCGCTCGTGATGACGGGGATGGCGAGGGAGTCGGCGCGCTTCCAGGCGCGGTCGGCGTTCCTGGGCGTCGGCTTCACCACCACGGAGGCCGAGTCGATCGTCGACCACCCCGTGCGGCGGCGGATCGCGATCTACCTGATGTGGCTGGGCAACGCCGGAGTCGTGACGGTGCTCGGCGGGCTGATCCTGTCCTTCGGCGGCGGCAAGGCGACGCTCGGGAAGCTGGCGATCATCCTCGGCGGGTTCGTCCTCCTCGCCCTCGTCTCCCGCAGCCGGATCGTCGAGCGACCACTCGAGCGGATCATCCAGGCGGCGCTGAGCCGCTTCGGCGGCCTCGACGTGCGCGACTACGCCGGCCTGCTGCACGTCAAGGGCGGGTGGACGATCGACGAGCTCAAGGTCGAAGAGGGCGACTGGATCGCCGGGCAGACCCTGGGCGCGCTCGACCTGCGCGACGAGGGCCTGCTGGTGCTCGGCATCGACCGTGCCGGCGGCGAGTACCTCGGCACGCCGCGGGGCCGCGACGTGGTCCAGGCGGGCGACACGCTGATCCTCTACGGCCTGCGCCGCCGGATCGTCGAACTCGACGACCGCCGGCGCGGATCGGAGGGGGAACGCGCCCATGCGCAGGCCGTGCGCGAGCAGGAGCGGCTCGAGACGTCACACTGACGGGGAGTGCTCACCGACCGCCGACTGATCTACGTGACGGGGAAGGGCGGGGTCGGCAAGACCACCGTCGCCCTGGCGCTCGGGCGGGCGGGCGCGGAGCAGGGCAAGCGGACGCTGGTCGTCGAGGTCGCCGAGGGCGCGGCGGCGGCACCCGTCGAAGGCATCCGGCGCATGGCCATCGACCCCAACGAGGCGCTGCGCGAGTGGCTGGGCAAGCAGGTCGGCGGGCCGGCGCTGAAGATCCTCTCGCGGTCGCAGGGCTTCCAGTACTTCGTGGCGGCGGCGCCGGGGGCGAAGGAGCTCATCACCATCGCCAAGGTCTGGGAGCTCTCGCAGGACACGCGCTGGACGGGCTCGGCCGAGACCTACGACCTCGTCGTCGTCGACGCGCCCGCGTCCGGCCACGGCGTCGCCATGCTGCGCACGCCGGACACGTTCGGGGACATCGCGCCCGGCGGGCCGATCAAGCGCCAGGCCGGGAAGATACGCACCATGCTGCGCGACCCGGAACGGACCGCGTTCGTCGCGGTCGCCGCGCCGGAGGAGATGCCGGTCAACGAGACGCTCGAGCTGCAGGACAAGCTCGTCGAGGCGGTCGGCCGCGACCCGGACGCGATCGTCGTCAACGGCCTCTACCCGCAGCGCCTGACGGGCGCCGACCGCGAGGCGCTGGCGCCGCTGGCGGAGCGGCCCGCGGTCCGCGCCGCGCTCGCCGTCGACGCCCGCGCGCGCGACCAGCGGACGCACCTCCGCCGGCTGCGCGCCGGCGCCCGGGCCCCCGTCGTCACCCTCCCCTACGCGTTCGAGGGTGACCTCGATGTCCGCTCTCTGACTGATTTCGGTTCCCGCATCGACGGCCGGGTATGAGCGGTCGGATGCGTTCGCTGAAGCTTGGCGTGAGCGCCCTGGCAGGGGCCCTCCTACTCGCCGTTCCCTCCACCGCTGCCGCGTGGGCGCCCGCCGCCTCCGCTCCGATCCATCCTGGCGTCAACACGGAGACCGGCGGTGCCTCGTGCACGTCGAACTTCATCTTCACCCAGGGATCCGACGTCTACATCGGCCAGGCCGCCCACTGCTCCGGCACCGGCGCGGCCACGGACACCAACGGCTGCACCGCCGGCTCCCTCCCCATCGGCACGCCCGTGACGGTCGACGGGCGCCTCCCAGCCCGGCACGCTCGTCTACAACTCGTGGCTGACGATGCAGGGCCGCGGTGAGACCGACGCCGACACCTGCCAGTACAACGACTTCGCACTCGTGAAGCTGGCCGCCGCCGACGTCGCCGAGGTCAACCCGTCCGTGCCGAAGTTCGGCGGGCCGACCGGTCTGCGCTCCGGCGCCGGGATGACGCCGGGGACAAGGTGCTGTCCTACGGCAACTCCATCCTGCGCCAGGGCATCACGCTGCTGAGCCCGAAGGAGGGCTACCAGATCGAGGCCGACCTCCAACAGTGGCTGGAACCACACGGTCTACACCCTCACGCCCGGCATCCCGGGCGACTCCGGGTCGGGCTTCTTCGACGGCACCGGCAAGGCGTTCGGCGTCCTGTCGACGGTCGCGATCGCGCCCATCCCGGCGTCCAACGGCGTCGGCGACCTCGCCAAGGAGCTCGACTACCTGCACACGGTGGGCGGCTTCGAGGGCGTCGCGCTCGTCAACGGCACCGAGCCGTTCAAGAAGGGGCTCCTCCCGTAGCCGCCGGCCGTCGGACGCCGGCGACCTGCTCGCGGCCTTCGCGGCCCGCGAGCTGTCGCCGGTCGAGGTCGATCAGCACGTGCGAGGCCCGGGTCGACCCGGGCCTCGGCGCGTTCCAGGCCACCTGCTGGGAGCGCGCGCGCGACCGAGGCCGCGGCCGCCGAGGCGGCCTGGGCGCGCGGCGAGCCGACCGGCCCGCTCTGCGGCGTCCCCATCGCCGTCAAGGACCTCATCGACACGGCGGGCGTCGTCACCTCCTACGGCTCGCGGATCTTCGCCGGCCACGTCCCCGCGGCCGGACGCCGAGTGCGTGCGCCGGGTGCGCGACGCCGGGGCGATCGTCGATCGGCAAGACGACCACGCACGAGTTCGCGTGGGGCATGTCCATGTGGGGCTTCGACGGCGAGGCGCTGACGCGCAACCCGCGCGACCCGACGCGCATGACGGGCGGGTCGAGCGGCGGCTCGGCGGTGGCGGTCGCGCGTCGGGCGCGGCGCCGCTGGCGCTCGGCACGGACACCGGCGGGTCGATCCGGCTGCCCGGCGGCGTGGTGCGGGATCCACGGCTTCAAGCCCACCCACGGCCTGGTGTCGACGGAGGGGGTGTGGCCGCTGGCGCCGTCGCTGGACCACGTCGGCCCGATGGCGGCGTCGGCCCGCGACTGCGCCCGGCTCTTCGAGGTGCTGGGCGGGCCGCGGGTCACCCCCGAGGACGCCCGCGAGCCGCGGGTCGCCGGCTCGGAGGTCCTGCCCGACGGCGCCGTGGCGGCCGACGTCTACCGCATCCTCATGCTCACGGAGGCCCTCGCCGTCCATCGCGACAGGGGGGTCTGGCCCCGGAGTCGCGACGCGTACACGCCGGGGACGCGGGCGCGCGCCGAGATGGCGGAGGCGGTCACCGGACGACGAGGTCGCGTGGGCGCGGGAGGAGCTGGCCCGGATGCGCGCGCACATGGACGCCGTGTTCGCGGAGTACGACATCGTCCGCTCCCCCGTCGCCTCCACCGGCCCGCCGCGCATCGACGATCGGATCGACCCGCGCGACGTCGCCGCCGCCCACGTCGTCCTGCAGGACCTGCTCGGGCTGCCGGCGTTCGCGCTCCCGACGGCACCCAGCTGACCGGTGAGCGCGGGACGGACCCCAGGGTGCTCGCCGCCGCGCGATAGTGGCGGGCATGAGAGCCGCCCTCCTCGTCGTCGTCCTCGCCGGCCTCGCCTGGGCCGCCCCCGCCTCCGCGTCCACCAAGTGGCTGTGCTCGCCCGGCGCAGGCGCACGACCCGTGCGACAAGCCGGGCGACACGGTGCGGCTGGCGGCCGACGGCGGCGTGCGCGTCCCGACGCGCAAGACCGACCGGCGCGTCGACTGCTTCTACGTCTACCCGACGGTGAGCGAGCAGCCGACCACGATCGCCCGCGCGATCGCCGAGCCGGCCGTGAAGTCGATCGCGACCTACCAGGCCGCGCGCTTCAGCGCCCAGTGCCGGGAGTTCGCGCCGCTGTACCGCCAGGTCACGCTGAAGGGCATCTTCGGCGGCGGTCTGACGAGGAGGGCCGGGCGCTCGGGTACGCCGACGTGCGGGCGGCGTTCCGCACCTACCTGCGCAAGGACAACCACGGTCGCGGCGTCGTCCTCATCGGCCACTCGCAGGGGACCGGCGTCCTGCGGCGGCTGGTGCGCGGAGGAGGTCGACCCGAAGCCCGCGGTGCGCCGCCGGCTCGTCTCCGCGCTCCTGCTCGGCGGCAACGTCACGGTGAAGACCGGAAGGACGCGCGGCGGTGACTTCCAGCACGTCCCGCTGTGCTCGAAGGCCCGCGAGGCCGGCTGCGTGATCGCCTACTCGACCTTCCTCGACGACCCGCCTGCGGACGCCAACTTCGGCCGCGTCCCGGCGGTGGACGTCCTCACGGGCAAGCCGACGAAGCCCGGTACGGAGGTCGCGTGCGTGAACCCGGCGTCCATCGCGGCCAACGCGAGCCGGCCGTTCACCACCATCAACCCGTCCGAGCCCTTCGCGCGGGCCGACGATCCGCGCCGGCATCGAGGTGCTGTGGGGCGGGCCGCTGCCGATGGCCGGCCTCACCTGGAACATCCCGACGGACCGCTACCGGGGCCGCTGCGAGCACATCAACGGCACGCACGTGCTCAAGCTCGAGCCCATCGACGGCGCGCGGCACCTGAACGCGACGCCGACAGCCGGCTGGGGCCTGCACCTCGTCGACGTCAACGGCGCGCTCGGTGAGCTCGAGGCGGCCGTCGCACGCCCAGATCGACACGCTACCTGGCCCGCTAGCGCCAGGCGCGTGGCCCGGGTCCGCCCGGCGGCGGCACGGTCGCCGGGGTTGGCCAGCGGGCAGCGGCTGACGGCGAGAGGCAGCCGCAGCCGATGCACTCCGTCAGGCCCTCGCGGAGGCGCTCGAGCTCGGCGATCCGCGCGTCGATGCGCGCCGTCCACGTGGTGGACAGCCGGCCCCAGTCGCGGCGATTCGGCGCGCGGTCGGTCGGCAGCGTGCGCAGCTCGCCCGCGATCTCCTCCAGGCGTCAGCCCGACCCGCTGCGCGTAGACGATGAAGGCGATCCGCCGCAGCACCGGGCGCGGGTAGCGGCGGTGGCCGGACCCGGCGCGCTCCGAGGCGATCAGGCCGCGCTCCTCGTAGAAGCGCAGGGCCGAGGCGGCGACGCCGCTGCGGCGCGACACCTCGCTGATGGTGAGCAGCTCGGCCATCGCCCTTGACTTCAAGCGTACTTGAACTTGAACAATGGGGATGATGACCACCCACCCAGCTCCTCACGGCCGCGGTCCTGGCCTGGCCGGACACCACGCGTCCGCATCGGCACCCGCGGCGAATACGCCTTCGACGCCGGGACCGCGAGATCGGCCACCTCCACGACGATCGCGTCGCCCACTTCGGCTTCCCGCGCGAGATCGGGCAGGCACTGCGCGACGAGGGCCGGGTCGGGCCGCACCCGGTCAATCCGCACTCGCCGAAGCTGGCGGCGCGCGACATCGACTCGGCACGACGACGGTCGACGACGTCCTCGCCCTGCTGCGCCTCAACTACGACCGCGAGATCGGCCGCATACGGCGGCGAGGACGGCGTGCGCGCGGCGGTGGCAGCGCTCGACGCCGCCCAGACCGACGTCGACGCGTTCTGCGCCCTGCTGCACGCGGACGTCCACATCGTCAACGTCGCCGGCCGCCGGGTCTTCGGGCGCGAGTGGTTCCGGGACGCGATGACGCAGGCGATGGCCGGCCCGCTCGCCGGCGTCATCACCCGCACAGAGGTCCTCGGCGTCTCGTTCCTGGCACCCACCGTGGCGATCGTCGAGGCGGTCAAGCACCTCGGCGACGAGGTGATCGGCGCCTACACGCTCACCTTCGTCCGGGACGGCGGGGGATGGCTCGCAGCCGCCCTGCAGACGACGCCGCTAGGTGATGCCGAGGCGATCAAGCAGCGCGTCGTCGCCGCGCCAGGAGCTGCGCACGCGGACGGACAGGTCGAGGTGGACCTTCGCGGCCACCTCGAGCTCGATCTCCTTGCGGGCGGCCATGCCGATGTCGCGGATCATCCGGCCGCCCTTGCCGATCAGGATGCCCTTCTGGGACTCCGTCTCCACCCAGATGGCGGCGCGCACGGTGACGAGGCCGTCCTCGCGCGCGTCGATCTCCTCCACCTGGACCTCGACGGAGTGCGGGACCTCCTGGCGGGTGCGGCGCAGCACCTGCTCGCGGACGAGCTCGGCGAGGAAGACGTCCTCCGTGAGGTCGGAGACCTCGCCCTCCTCGAAGTAGAACGGGCCCTCCGGGAGCACGGACGCGATGCGCTCGGTGAGCTGGGCGACGCCCTCCCCCGTGCGCGCGGAGATCGGGAAGATCTCGGCGTCGAGGCCGAACTCCTCGTCGAGCGCGGCGGCGAGCTGGAGCTGCTCGGCCATCTGCGGGCGCTTGAGGCGGTCGGCCTTGTTGACGACCAGCGTGATCGGCGGCTTCTTGCCCGCCAGCGCCTGGGCGATGAAGCGGTCGCCCGGCCCGCCCGCGCCCTGCACGCCGTCGACGACGAACAGCACGCCGTCGGACTCCGCCAGCTCGGCCTCCACGCGCTTCTGCATGCGCGGCGGTGAGCAGGTCGCGCGGGCGCTGCACGCCCGGCAGGTCGCACAGCACGGCCTGCCATTCGCTCGTCCTGCGTCGCGACGCCGCGGATCGCGCGCCGCGTCGTCTGCGGCTTGTCGGAGACGATCGCCACCTTGCGGCCGACGACGGCGTTGACCAGCGTCGACTTGCCGACGTTCGGCCGCCCCGCCAGCGCGATGAAGCCCGAGCGCGTGCCCGTCACCTGGTCCATGCCATCACCTGGTCCTGGAGCGCGAGCATCTCGCCCGCGTCCGTCTCGTGGTCCATGCCGACGAGGTGCAGGACGCCGTGGACGACCGCCTCCTCGAGGTCGACCGTGTACTCGGGGCAGATGATGACGTCGCCCAGCTCGCGCAGGGTGGGCGGGCCCGATACCGGATCCGCGCCGTCGATCGGGAACGACAGGACGTCCGTCGGCCCCGTCTTGGCGCGGTGCTCGGCGTTGAGCTCCGCGATCGTGGTCGGCGTCGACGAAGCTCACCGCGAGGTGCCCGTCGTGCACGCCGGCGCTGGCCAGGGCGACCGTCGCCAGGAACTCGATCCGCTCGGCGTCGAGGGCGTCACCCTCGACGTCAAGCTCGACGCCTGCCACGGAGGTCGCTGGTCGTTCTGCTCCTCGTGCAACGCGTACGCCTGCACGATCCGCTGGACGAGCTTGTGGCGCACCACGTCGGCGTTGCCGAAGCGGATCACGCCGACCCCCTCGACGTCCTCGAGGATCTCCCCCACCTCGATCAGCCCCGAGTGCTGGTCGCGCGGGAGGTCGATCTGCGACACGTCGCCGTTGACGACCATCTTCGAGCCGAACCCGAGGCGCGTCAGGAACATCTTCATCTGCTCCGGGGACGTGTTCTGCGCCTCGTCGAGGATCACGAAGGAGTCGTTGAGCGTGTTGTGGGTGAGGAGGTAGTCGTCGGTGACGTAGAGGGAGTCCGCCGCGCCGACCTGGATGCACACCGTCTCGGCCTCACCGTCGGCCTCGATCGAAGCGATCGGCTGCCAGACAACAGTGGCGACACGCTCGGCGAGGGCGGCAGAAGAGCGATTGGTGGGGTTGGAGCCCCACCGATCGCTCGCGCCGACGGCGAGCTGCGGCACCTCATACCCCGTGTGGAGCTCGTTGAGGCTGAGCGTGCGCTCGACGCCGTCACGGCGGACGGTCCAGAGGTGCTCACCGCAGCACCGGGTCGAGGCGCCGTCCTGCGCGGTGAGTCGGTAGACCGGCCGGCGACCCTGCGGGAAGACGCCCAGCACCGGCGTGGGCCGGCCGTCCGAGCCGACGACGAGATCGCCGACGCTCAGGGTCCCGATCGCCTGCCAGCCGTCGGGCGTGAGGACCGGCTGGTCGACCGGCTGCGCGCGGCCGCGCATGTACGCCAGCGGCGCGACCTCGATGACGCCCTTCTCGAGGTGGGCGGTGACGCGCTCGGGGTCGAGCATGTCGTTCATCGCGTCGAAGAGCGGGCGCAGGTAGGGGTCGACCTTCGCCATCAGGTCGCCCGGGAGGAAGCCGAGGCGCTCGCCGGCCTCGACGGCGGGGCGGGTGAGGATGATGCGGTTGACCTCGCGGCGGCTCAGGGCGGCGACGGCCATGGCGATGGCCAGGAACGTCTTGCCGGTGCCGGCCGGGCCGATGCCGAAGGTGACCGTGTGGGAGCGGATCGCGTCCACGTAGCGCTTCTGGTTGACCGATTTCGGGGCGACACGCAGGCTGCGGTGGCGCCAGACGACGTCCTCGAGGACCTGCGTCGGCGAGGCGGACTGGCCGAGCACGCTCGTCACGGACTCGACGGTGGCGGGGCCGAGCTCGTGCCCGCGGTCGACGAGGGTCCCGAGCTCGCGGATGACGGTGGCGCCGTTGGCGACCGCCTCGGCGTCCCCGTCGAGGGTGACGACGTTGCCGCGCAGGAAGATCTCGCAGCCGAGCTGCTCCTCGAGCTCGCGCAGGACGCGGTCCTGGGAGCCGGCGAGCTCCGTCGCGACCTCGTTGGCCACCTCGATCTGGCGGCGCGCCACTAAGCGCTCAACGCCTCTTTGACCTTGGCGGACACGCGGGCACCTTCGGCGCGGCCGGCGGCGGCGGCCATGGCGTGCTTGATGGCGGTGCCCATGTCGCGCATCGACTGCGCGTTGGTCTCCTCGATCGCGGCCTGCACGAGGTTGTCGAGCTCCTCGTCGGAGAGCTGGGACGGCAGGTAGGTGTCGATCAGCGCGCCCTCCGAGGCCTCCTGGTCGGCCAGGTCGGTGCGGCCGGCGTCGCGGAAGGCGGTCTCCGCGTCGCGGCGGCGCTTGCGCTCGCGGCGCAGCACGGCCTGCTCGTCGCCGTCGCCTTCCTTGGCGTCCTTCTGGAGCTCGGCGAGGACGAGGCGAAGCGCACCGGCGCGTGCCCGGTCACCCGCGCGCATGGCGTCCTTGACGTCGGAGGAGATCTGCTCGGCGATCACTCCATGGAGGATACGCCCGCCCCGGGACCTACTACGAACATGAGAGTGGTTCGAGCCAGGACGTTCCGGCAGCGGGCGATCGGCCTCGGGTTCCGGCGCGACATGCCGGCCGACGAGGCGCTGCTGATCCCCCGCTGCCGCAGCGTGCACACCTTCACCATGCGCTTCGCGATCGACCTGACGTGGCTCGACGCGGATGGCGAGGTCATCCGCGTCGACCGCGGCGTGCGGCCCGGGCGGCTGCGCTGGTGCCGCGGCGCCGACGCGGTGCTAGAGCAGAAGAGCGGTCCAGCCGTCGGCGGACCGTGAGTCGCGGACCCCGCCCCCGAAGGCCTCGGCGACCGCGTCGGCCTCGTGGTCGAGCAGGCCGGAGACGATGAGGTGGTCGGGGCGGTCGGCGAGGTCGCGGGCGACCTCGATCAGCAGCGGCTTCAGCAGGTTCGCGCACACGGTCGGGGCCGTCGGTCCAGGTGACTCGCGCAGGTTGGCCTGGCCGACGTCGATCTCCACCCCGTTGACGACCGCGTTCTCCCGCGTCGCGTCGACCGCGAGGACGTCGTAGTCGACGGCGGTGACCGGGGCGTAGCCGAGCTTGGCCGCCGCGATGGCCAGGACGCCCGACCCGCAGCCCCAGTCGGCGAAGGCGCCGCCGGGCTCCAGTGTCTGCAGCAGCTCCAGGCACAGCCGCGTGGTCGCGTGCCCGCCCGTGCCGAAGGCCTGGCCGGGGTCGATGACGATGTCGCCGGCGACGCAGTCCCACGGCGGGCTGATGCGCATGGATCCGACCTGCACCGGCCGGTGCCACTGCTTCCAGCGCTCGTCCCAGTCGTCGGCCACCTCGCTCGAGGACACGTCGACCAGCACGTCGCCGACCGCCGCCTCGAGCGCGGGCAGCGCCGGCAGCTCACCCGCGGCCCCGTAGATGACGTACTCGGCGGAGCCGTCGGCGTGCGCGATCTCCTCCACGCCCGCGGGCGAGAGGTCCATCAGCTCGGCGAGGACGATCCCGTCGTCGTCGCCGCGGACCCGCACCGAAAGGCGAATCACCCGACGAGGCGGCGCAGCTTGCCGAGCAGGCTCTCGTCGGACTTGAAGACGTCGTCGGAGAAGGAGTCGGCCAGCTGCTCGAGCTGCCGGCGCTGGTCCTTGGTGAGCTTGCGCGGGATGGCGACGTTGACGACGACGCGCAGGTCGCCCGTCCGGCCGCGCCGCAGCGGCGGCATGCCGGCGCCCGCGGAGGACCTTGACCTCGCCCGGCTGGGTGCCGGCGGGGATCTCGAGCTCGCGCTCGCCGTCGAGCGTCGGGACCATCACCTTCGTGCCCAGGGCGGCGCGCGGCGCGGGGACGTCGACCACGGTGACGAGGTCGTCCCCGTCGCGCAGGAAGCGGGCGTCCTCGCGCACGCGGACCTGGACGAAGAGGTCGCCGGCGGGGGCGCCGGACTCCCCCGCGTGGCCGCGGCCGGAGACGCGGATGCGCTGGCCGTCGGCGATGCCGGCCGGGATGTCGACCTCCACGCGGCGGTCGGCCTCGACCACGCCCTCGGCCGTCGCAGACGTTGCACGGCGTCTCGGGGATCTTGCCGTCGCCGCCGCACGTCGGGCAGGCGCCCGTGCGGACCATGCGGCCGAGGCCGGTCTGCATGACCTGCTGGACCTGGCCGGCGCCGCCGCAGGTGGAGCAGGTCGTGATCGGCGTGCCGGGCTCGGCGCCGTTGCCGTGGCAGTGGTCGCAGCGCTCGACGACCTCGTAGGCGACCTCGACCTGCGTCCCCGTGGCGGCGTCCGCGAGGTCGATGGCGATGGTCGCGCCGACGTCCGCACCCTGCCGCGGCCCGCTGCGGCGTCCCCCGCCACCGCCGAAGAAGGCGCTGAAGAGGTCCCCGAAGGAGCCGAACTGGTCGAAGCCGGGGTCGAAGCCGCCGCCCTTGAGGCCGTCGTGGCCGTACTGGTCGTAGGTCTGGCGCTCTCGGCGTCGTTGAGGACCTCGTAGGCCTCCGCGACCTCCTTGAAGCGCTCCTCCGCGGTGGGGTCGTCCGGGTTGGCGTCCGGGTGCAGCTGGCGGGCGAGGCCGCGGAACGCCTTCTTGATCTGCGTCTCGTCGGCGCCGCGCGGGACGCCGAGGACCTCGTAGTAGTCGCGCTTGGTGCCCTCAGCCATCGACCCAGACCTCCTCGACGAAGTGCGAGAGCTCGAGGGCGGCGGCGCGGACGGTGCCGATCATCGCTCCGTAGTTCATGTGGGTGGGGCCGACCAGCGAGACCGTGCCGAGGTTGCGGGCGGGCAGGCCGTAGTTGGCGGCCACGAGCGACATGGAGCGCAGGGCCGGCAGATCGTTCTCGGCGCCGATGCGGACGTAGACCTCGCGCGTGGTCAGGGCCTGCTTGAGGGCGCCGAGGAGCAGGGCGCGGCGCTCGAGCATCGCCATCAGCTCCTGCAGTTGGGAGACGTCGCCCGCGCGGTCGCCCGCGAAGAGGCGGTGCGCGCCGTCGACGTAGAGCGTCGTCTCCGCCGCGGCCTCCAGGTCGGTGAAGGCGGGCATCAGCGACTCGACGAAGGCCCGCTCCGTGGGGTCCAGGGCGGGGTCGGCGAGGCGGGCGCGCAGCGTGCGGGCACCGAGCGGCCGGCCGGCGAGCTGCTCGTTGAGGTAGCACGCGGCCCAGCTCGGTGAGCCCGCTGTCCACCGGGCGATCGAAGGTGAACACGCGCTTGCTCACGCCGCCCGTGGAGGTGATCACGACGACCATCAGGACCTGGGGCTGCAGGAGCAGGACCTCGACGTGGCGCACCGTGGCGGTCTGGATGGGCGGCGCGGAGACGATCGCCATCAGGTTGGTGAGCTGGGAGAGGGTCTCCGTGGTCACCCGCATCGCGTCGTCGACCTCGCGGCGGACCAGGCTCAGCTCGACCGTCGTCCGCTGGGCGGGGTCGGCGGGCAGCAGCTTGTCGACGAAGTAGCGGTGGCCGGCGTCCGTGGGGACGCGGCCGGCGGACGTGTGCGGGTGGGCGAGCAGCCCGAGCTCCTCCAGCACCGCCAGCTCGTTGCGGATGGTGGACGGCCCGTAGGTGACGTCCGCCTCGGCGGCCAGCGCCTTCGAGCCCACGGGCGCGCCCGAGGACGAGTACGCGTCCACGACCTTGCGCAACAGCTGCTCCTGGCGGGGTGTCAGCATTCGGTCACAGGTTAGGTCGCAAGTTTTTGGTGCGAACTACGTTGTTCATGAGAGATCAGGTCCCGGCCCGGTTGATTCCGGGGGCGGAGATGTCACGATGACGTCACCGTCGGCGCGCACGGCTCGGGGAAAGCTCGGTGCGCCGCTGGATCGGATTTACTCCAAAGGCGTTTGATGAGCAAGAAGCTCAAGATCCTGGCTGCGCTGAACATCGTCGGTTGGGCGGTGGTCGCGCCCCTGCTCGTCTCCAGCCTCGTCAAGCCCCTGCTGGGCTTCACCGACTGGCCGAGCTCGACGTTGCCCTCGCGGCCCGGTTCGGTGGCGCCACTGGCGGACGTCGGCAAGGCGCGCCGGGTCCGCTGAGCAGCGCCGCGCTCGTGCCGGCGCCACCGACGGCGCCACCACGACCGAGCGGCCGGCGGTGCGCATCGTGCGCGGTCCGGACGGCGAGCCCGTGCGGGTCATCGGCGGCTCCGGCGGCATCGGCTCGTCCGGTGACGGCGCATCGCGGCCGGGCACCGGCGACCAGCCCGGCGGCGTCGTCCCCGGCGGCAGCTACTCCCCCGGCGGCGGCGTGACCACCGGCGGCTCACCCACCGCCCCGCTCCTGCCCGGCAACGGCACCGTCGGCCCGCCCTCCACGCCGAACGGCGGCGGAGCAGGCCCGCAGCGTCGCGCCCGAGCTTCCCGCCCCGGCCTCCGGCGGCGGCGCGAGTCCCGTCACGCAGGCGCCCCCGGTGATCGCCCCGGCCCGACCCGTGCGGCCTGCCGGCGGAGGCAGCGCGCCGAACGTCCCGCTGCCCGAGATCCCCGTGCCCGAGCCGAGCGCGACGCCCTCGCCCGAGCCGACGGCCTCGCCGGAGCCCACCGCCACCGCTTCGCCCGAGCCGACGGCCACCGCCACGGCCGAACCGACCGCGTCGCCCGAGCCCTCTCCGGAGCCGACGGAGACCGCCTCCCCCGAGCCCACCGCGGCCCCGGTGGAGACCCCCGCGCCCGAGGAGACGCCCCCGGCGCCCACGGACGAGGACGACGACCGCAAGCCCGCACCGACGCATCACCCGTCGGCCGCGCCCGTGGCCGACCGCCCGCCCAAGGTGCACGTCACCCCGCCCGACGATTGTGGCGATGACGGCGGTGGCGGTCCGGTGCCGCCGCCGCCGCCCGCCACCCCGCCGTCCCCGGCGCCGGTGAAGGAGACGTCGGCGCCCGCGAAGACGCAGTCGGTCCAGCAGGCGCCGGCCACCGCGCCGACCGAACTCCCGCCCGGCCTAGCGGGCGGCTAGCTGTCGCCGAGCTCGAGGACCGCCAGGAACGCCTCCTGGGGGATCTCGATGCGGCCGACCTGCTTCATCCGCTTCTTGCCCTCCTTCTGGCGCTCGAGCAGCTTGCGCTTGCGGGAGATGTCGCCGCCGTAGCACTTGGCGGTGACGTCCTTGCGGAAGGCCTTGACGGTCTCGCGCGCGACGATCTTCGCGCCGATGGCCGCCTGGATGGGCACGTCGAACTGCTGGCGCGGGATCTTCTGGCGCAGCTTCTCGGTCAGCGTCTTGCCGATGTCGTAGGCCTTGTCGCGGTGGACGACCATGCTCAGGGCGTCCACGGGGTCGCCGGACAGCAGCACGTCGAGCTTGACCAGGTGCGAGGCCTGCAGGCCGATCGGCTCGTAGTCCAGCGACGCGTAGCCGCGGGTGCGCGACTTGAGCTGGTCGAAGAAGTCCAGGACGATCTCGGCGAGCGGCAGGTCGTAGGTCAGCTGGACGCGGTCGGCGGAGAGGTAGTGCATCCCGGCGTGGGTGCCGCGCTTGTCCTGGCAGAGCTCCATGATCACGCCGATGTACTCCTTCGGCGTGAGGATGTTGGCCTTCACGTAGGGCTCGCGGACCTCGGCGATGCGCGCCGGGTCGGGGTAGTCGGTCGGGTTGTGGACGGCCTGCGTGGACCCGTCGGTGAGCTCGACCTCGAACTCCACGGACGGCATCGTCGCCATCAGGTCGAGGTCGTACTCGCGCTCGAGGCGCTCGCGCACGATGTCCATGTGCAGCAGGCCGAGGAAGCCGCAGCGGAAGCCGAAGCCGAGCGCGTCGGAGGTCTCGGGCTCCCACTGGAGGGCGGCGTCGTTGAGGGTCAGCTTCTCCAGGGCGTCGCGCAGCTCGGGGAACTGGTTCTGCTCGATCGGGAAGAGGCCGCAGAAGACCATCGGCTTGACGTCGCGGTAGCCCGGCAGGGCCTCCGTGGCGCCGTTCTTCTTGGTGGTCAGCGTGTCGCCGACGGCGAGCAGCGTGACGTCCTTGATGCCCGTGATCAGGTAGCCGACCTCCCCCACGCTGAGCGACTTCACGGCGACCTGCGCCGGGGTGAAGAAGCCGATCTCGTCGATGTCGGCCTCCGTGTCGTTGGCCATCGCGCGGATCGCGTCGCCCTTGGTGAAGGTGCCGTCGACGACGCGGATGTAGGCGATCACGCCGCGGTACTGGTCGAACTCGGAGTCGAAGATCAGCGCGCGGGCCGGCGCGTCGGGGTCGCCGTCGGGCGCCGGGACCTTCTCCACGAGCTCGTCGAGGATGTCGAGGACGCCGTCCCCCGTCTTGGCGGAGATGCGGCGGACGTCGCCGGGGTCTCCGCCGAGGAGGTCGGCGACCTCCTCCGCGACGCGCTCGGGCTCGGCGCCGGGCAGGTCGATCTTGTTCAGGCAGGGGATGATCTCGAGGCCGCCCTCGACCGCGAGGTAGGTGTTGGCGAGCGTCTGCGCCTCCACGCCCTGGGAGGCGTCGACCACGAGCAGCGCGCCCTCGCAGGCGGCGAGGGAGCGGCTGACCTCGTAGGTGAAGTCCACGTGGCCGGGGGTGTCGATGAGGTGGAGCTGGTAGGTCTCGCCGTCCCGCGCCGTGTACTGGACGCGCACCGCCTGGGCCTTGATGGTGATGCCGCGCTCGCGCTCGAGGTCCATGCTGTCGAGCAGCTGGGCGCGCATCGCCCGCGGGTCGACGGTCTGGGTCATCTCGAGGATGCGGTCGGCCAGCGTCGACTTGCCGTGGTCGATGTGGGCGATGATCGAGAAGTTGCGGATGCGGCTCTGCGACACGGCTTACGACGTTAGGCGGCGCTGGAGGCTCACGGCCTCCGGGACCTTGGCCAGCAGGACGAGCCCGAGGTAGAGCCGCGAAGCCCGCCCCGATCGCCACCCCGACGTCGAGGATCTGCGCGATCAGGCTGTCCCCGAGGACGTCCTGGAGGAAGTGGTGGATGCCGTAGGCGAGGCCGCCCGCCGCGGCGGAGGCGGCGGTCATCCCGGCGAGCCCGCGCAGCGTGTTGGCGATCTCGAAGCCGCCGAGCTGGCGCCGCAGGTAGAAGACCTGCTGGAGGGTCATCAGCAGGCTCGAGATCGCGGTGGCGGCGACGACGCCCGCGATGCCGAACGGCCCGTAGAGGGCGAAGCTGAGGATCGTGTTGACGACGAGGCTGGCCGCGGCCAGCGCGGTCGGCAGCCACGGCCGCTGCAGGGCGAAGAACGTCCGGGTGAGCATCAGGTTCGCGCCCGCGAACGGGAGGCTGAAGGCGAACCAGAACAGCGCGGTGGACACGTCCTCCGTGGCGGCGTCCCCGAAGGCGCCGCGCTCGTAGACGAGCTGCGTGATCGGGTGCGAGAGCGCCAGCAGCAGCGCCGCGCACGGGATCAGCGCGAGGAAGATGGTCCGCATCCCCTCCCCGCTCCAGCTGCGCAGGCCGGCGAGGTCCTTGCGGGCGGCCAGGCGGCTCAGCTGCGGGAACAGGACGGTCGCGACGGCCACGGAGAACATCCCCTGCGGGAGCATGTAGATGCGGAAGGCGGCGTCGATGGCGCGCGGGGCGCCGTCGGAGATCAGCGTCCCGATGCTCGAGTTGATGACCAGGTCGACGTTGATGACGCCGAGGCCGAGGCTGACGGGGAGCATCAGCTGCAGCACGCGCTTGAGGCGCGGGTCCCTCCAGTCGAAGGAGATCCGCAGCGGGAAGCCGACGCGCTTGAGGACCGGGACCACCATCGCGAGTTGGACCGCGGTGGCGACGAGGACGCCGACCGCGTAGGCGTAGATCTCGTAGCGGTCGGCGAACAGGCCCCGCAGCCCGATCATCCCGGCGATGATCACGACGTTCCAGACCAGCGGCGCGAGCGCGGGCAGGCTGAAGTGGTCGTAGGCGGAGAGGATGCCGACGACGAGGCCGTTGACCCCGAGGATCACGACGATCGGGAACAGGACGCGGCTGAGGCCGACGAGCAGATCGACGTCGAACGGGCTCAGCTCGTCCCCCGCGAACAGGGGCATGACCACACCGGCGCCGAGCACGAACAGGCCGCTGATGGCGCCGACCACGACGAGGATCAGCCCGAGGAGCGAGGCGGCGAGGGCGTGCGCCTCGCGCTTGCGGTCCTGCTCGAGGAGCTCCGTGAAGACGGGGACGAAGGCGCTGGAGAGCGCGGCGTCGGCGACCAGCGCGCGGATCAGGTTGGGGACCTGGAAGGCCAGCGTGAAGGCCGAGGCGGGGCCGGTGACGCCGAAGTAGTAGGCGGCGGCGATCTCGCGGATGAGCCCGGCGACCCGCGACAGCCCCGTGAAGACGGAGAAGATCGCGGTGTTGCGGACGACGCGACTCTGGCCCACGGCCGCGCTACAGTACGCGGCTGCCTATGGCCAACATCGCATCACAGAAGAAGCGCATCCTCCGCACCGAGCGGGAGCGTCTCGAGAACCGCCGCTACACGTCGGCGATCAAGACCTACTTCCGCCGGCTCGAGGCCGCTGTCGCCGCCGGTGACGACGCCGTCGCCGCCACGGAGCACCTCGCGCTCGTCAAGGCCATCGACAAGGCCGTCAAGACGGGCGCGCTGCACAAGAACACCGGTGCTCGCAAGAAGTCCCGCGCCGCCCGGCTGCGTGCCGGCGCCGTCGCCTCCTAGCCGGTAGCGCTACAGCCCCGGCGGGTGGCGGGCCTCGAAGCCCCCGTTCCCGCGCAGCTCGTTCTGCCAGCGGCTGTGGCGGTTCGCGCTGCTCGCCGCGCTGGTGTCGAAGCGGATGCCCGCGACCTCCATGTAGACGTGGCCGCCGTTGGCGTACAGGGTGATCCACTTCCCCTTGCCCGGCTTGCCGTAGGCCATCAGGTCGCCTGACGTGTGCGGGCCGTCGATCAGGCCCGCGTAGTAGAGCGCGTAGGAGACGGAGCCGCTGCAGTCGTAGCCGTTGTCCTGGAAGCGGCCGTGGCCGCCGCCCCACTTGTACGGGGTGCGGGCGATGATGTTGCCGGCGCGGATGACGTCGAGGACGGCCTCCGGCGCCTCCAGCGGCGGGAGGGCGACGCCGTTGGCGAGCGCCGTCGCCTTCGTGGCGCTCAGGTCCTTCGCGTTCGGGTCCTGGTTGGCGCCCGTCGTCGGTGTCGGTGGCCGGGCCGGTGGGCTTGGGCAGGCTCGTGTCGTCGTCGGACACCGTGCCGGCGTCGGCGGGCAGGGCGTCGACGGCCTCGGAGGTCGTCTTCCCCGCCTCGGGGGTGACGAGCTTGGGCCGCGCCTTGGGCAGCGGCGCCATCGCCGTCTCCTTCGCCTTGGGCGCGGCGACGCCCGGGGTCGAGGCGGTGCTGCTCGGTCTCGCTGCCGCAGCCGGCAGGACGCCGAGGGCGAGCGAGGACGGCGCAGGCGCCTCATGTGATCTCCTGGAGGACCCGCACGGCGGCGGTCTCCTCGTCGAGCTCGTTGCCGGCGCCGCCGCGGGAGGCGTGCTCGAGGTCGGCCAGCAGCTCGAGCGCGCGGCGCGTAGACCTCCGGGTCCTTGCCGCGCACCTCTGCGATCAGCTGGTCGGCGGCCCAGGGGCCCATGCGCAGGCGGCCCTTGATCTGGTTGGGGCTCTCGCCGCGGTCGAGGCCGACGGCGATCGTGTGCGCGTCCCGCACGCGGCGGACGATGGCGAACAGCAGCCCCGCGACGCGGTCGCCCTGGCCGCGCAGCTCGACGAAGGCGCGCATCGCGGCGCGGCGGTCGCCGGCGACGACGGCGTCGGCGAGCGTCCAGTTCTTGCGCTCGGAGCTGCCGGCGACGAGGGCGTCGACCTCCTCGGCGGTCGGCTCGGCGCCCGGCCCGAGCTCCAGCGCGATCTTCTCCAGCTCGCGCAGCAGCCGCTGCTGGCGCTCGCCGGTGCGGGCGATCAGCGCGCGCGCGGCCTGGTAGTCGAGGTCGAGCTCGAGCTCCTGCGCGCGCGCCTGGACCCAGCGGGGCAGCTCCTTGCCCTTGACGGTGGCCTCGTTCTGGACGACGCCGCCGGCGGCGGTGACCGCCTTCACCAGCGCCGCGGGCGTCTTGTAGCGGCCCTCCTCGCGCGCGAAGAAGGCGACGGTCAGCGTCTCGCCGTCGAGGGTCTTCAGTGCCTGGACCACCAGTTCTGTATCGGCGTCCTTCCAGCGTTCCACACCATCGGCGATCACGAACCGCCGTCCGACCGCGAACGTCATGGCGTTCAGGGCGCCGGCGACGTGCTCCGGCGTGCTCGCCTCGCCCTCGAAGACCTCGACCCCGGCGCTGCCGCTCTCGGCCTCCGCGACCGCCCGCAGCTTCGAGCGGCGCTCGCTGATGCGGCCGTGGTCGTCGCCGTGGATCAGGTAGGCGGCCTTGAAGGTCGGCACGGCGGCCGACGTTAGCGCGAGGAGGTGGCGCTGGGATGAAGCAGCGGGACGGCCCCGGACCACCCCTCGCGCAGCAGCTCGACCAGGCTCGGCGGGGTGATGACGCGGGGGTGGTCCCGCGGGCGGGCGATCGGCTCCCCGTACCCGGCGGCGGTCCAGGGCCGAAGGGCGTCGCCGGCGACGAGGTGCGGCGCTTCGTCGTGCAGGACGATCGTGCCATCGGGGACCTGGCCGGCGCGGTGCGTCCGGCCGCGCTCCCTCGCCAGCCGCGCGTCGATGGCGTCCGCCGGTCCCCACCGGGCCTTGAGCTCGTCGAAGTCCGCGCGCCGGCATTCCGCGCACGGCCGGTGTCCTGCGGCGAACGCGGTGGCCTCGTCGAGGAAGAACAGGCCCGTGTAGCGGCCGGGCGGCATCACGTCGCGGTGGCGGCCCTTGAACGCCAGGCGGCAGGAGATCCACCGCTGCGTGGCCTCGCGGCGGACGATCCGCCCGTCCGGCGCGTGCAGGCAACCGCGGTTCCCGAACACGAGCCCGTCGGTCTGCTTGGGCACGAACTCCCCGAACGGGTCGACGAAGGGCATGGGTCAATCGTGCCGGATCCTCGTCGTCCACATCCGGCCCCGCAGCGCGTGCAGCTGGACGGTGCCGTCACGATCGGTGCGGAAGACGTGCGGGACGACGCGCAGGGCCTGCAGTGTCTCCGGGGTCGGGTGGCCGTAGGTGTTGTGGCGGCCGACCTCGATGCCGGCCACCTGGGGACGCAGCTGCTCGAGCTGCGCGGGCAGGCCAGGATCGGCGCTGCCGTGGTGGGCGACCTTCAGCGCCTCGACCGGCGGGAGGTCCAGGGCGCCGGTCACGTCCGTCTCGGCGTCCGCCGTGAGCAGGAGATCGAAGCTCCCGCTGCGCACGTGGGCGACGAGGGCGCGGTTGTTGGGGTCGCCGACGGGCGGCAGGCGCTCCGTCTCCGCCGTCGGTGAGAGGAAGCGGATCTTCATGGCGCCGAGGCGGAGGACGTCGCCGGCGGCGAGGTTCGTGAGCCTCGCCCCTGCGGCCCGGGCGGCGGCCGGGTACGCCCGCTGGACCGCTGACGCCCAGCCGAGGCCACCGTCGACGATCAGCCGCGGCCGGAAGCGGTCGACGACCGGGATGGCCATCCCCTCGTGGTCGGTCTGCGCGTGCGTGGTCACGAGGGTGTCGAGGCGCTTGACCCCGACCTCCTTCAGCCGCGAGACGATCGGGCCGCCGGGCGGGCCGGTGTCGAACAGGATCGACCGGCCGTCGCGCTGGACCAGCGTGGCGTCGCCCTGGCCGACGTCGAGGAAGCTCACCACGGTCTCCCCCGGCCGGGGCGGCGGCACCCCGCTCCCGCGGCCGATGACCGCGATGCCGACCATCGCCGCGACCGCGAGGGCCGCGACCTTCGGTGCGCGCCACACGAGCGCCAGCAGCCCGTATCCGGCGGCGGCGCCCAGCGCGCCCGGCAGGCTGCACCGCGATCACGCCGTGCGGGATGCCCGCGGTGAGATCGGCGACCAGGGCGATGAAGCCGACGAGCGGGCCGTTGACGGCGTTCAGCGGCGCCGCGAGGGCGGGGTCGATCTGCGCAAGCGCCGCGGCGAGCATCCCCAGCCACATGATCGGGCGCCACCACCGGGGCGACCAGCAGGTTGGCGGGCAGCGAGGCCAGGGACACCCGGCCGAAGTGGACCGCGAGCAGCGGCGCGGTCGCCAGGGTCGCGGCGATGGTGAGCGAGCCGGCCTCGGCCAGCGGTGCCGGCCAGCGCCGGAGCCGCTCCCGGACCGGCGCCGCGAGCACCATCAACCCGATCACCGCGGCGAAGGACAGCTGCCAGCCCACCTCTCCCGCCGCGTACGGGTTCAGCGCCAGCGTCACCGCTGCCGCCAGGCCGAGGGCGTACACGCGCGACGCCGGCCGGCCCGCCAGCGCCGCGACCAGCCCGGCGGCGCCCATCACCCCGGCGCGCTGGATCGACGGGCCGGCCCCGGTGAGCGGCACGTACAGGAGCGACGAGCACGAGCGCGCCGCCGAGCCGCGGACGCAGCGGCACGCCCAGCAGCGCCCCCACGGCCAGCGCCAGCGTCGCGAGCAGGAGCACGTTCGTCCCCGAGACGGCGAGCAGGTGGGCGAGCCCGGAGGCCTGGAACGCCTCCTTCGTCTCCGCGTCGATCCGGTCGTCGCCGCCGAGCACCATCCCGTCGAGCAGCGCCTGCTCCTCCCGCGGCAAGCCCGACGGCCAGGCCACGTTGCGCCCGGCGCCGCACGCCGTCGAGGCGCGCCCGCCAGCGCCGACCCGGCGACCCCCGGTGGGCCGAGCCGCGTCCACGATCGACCCCGGCGAGGGCGCCCCGCCGCCGCTGGATCTCGTCGAAGTCGTCCAGCGCCTCGAGCCGTCCGCGCACGTCGAGCACGTCGCCCGTCGTCGCCGTGCCCGGTCAGTCGCGAGCGGTCGGGCAGCTTCAGCAGCAGCGGCTCCCCGCGGACCTCGGCCCGCGCCGACCACCTCGCCCGACGCCCGCTCGCGCAGCGGCTCGAGCAGCGTCGCGCGGCAGGCGCACCGACGTCGCCCAGCGCCGCGGGCAGGCGACCGGTGTCGATCGCCGCGCGGCGCGCGTCGCGCCGCCATCGCCCCGCCGAGCACCGCGACGACCACGAGCGCCGCGACCGGCGGGCGGCCGGCGATCCAGACCGCGGCGAGCGCCACCGGCCCGGCCAGCCACGGCGCCCACCCGCCGCAGACGAGGCCCGCGACGAGCGAGAACAGCACGAGGTGACGCGTGTGCAGGCGCGACGACCGCCAGCCACTCCCGCGCCGGCCGCCCTCACGCCGTGACCTTGTCCCGCAGCGACGCCATCGTCGCCTCGCCGATGCCCGGGCACCTGATCGAGCTCCTCGACGTTCGAGAACCCGCCGTGGGCCTCGCGGAAGTCGAGGATCTGCTGCGCCGTGACCGGCCCGATGCCCTGCAGGGAGTCGAGCTGCTCGAGCGTCGCCGTGTTGAGGTTGATCGGGCCGGCGGGCGCAGCCGGGGCGGCTGCCTGCCGTCCGTCGCCAGCCGGCACCGGCGGCGCCCGCTGCGGCACGACGATCTGCCGCCCGTCCTCCACCTCCTGCGCGAGGTTGACCTGCGTCAGGTCCGCCCGCCGCCGCGGCCCGCCGGCCCGCCGCACCGCGTCGTCCACCCGCGCGCCCGCGCGCAGCCGGTAGACGCCCGGCCGCACCACCGCCCCCGCGACGTGCACCACCACCCGCGCACCACCGCCCCGCCGGCCGTCGCCCGAACCGGACCGCCGCACCGCGATCGGCCGCGCCGCTCCGGCGCTCTCCTCCCTGCGCGCCGACGCCACCTCCCGCACGCCGAAGACCAGCACCGCGACGGCCGCCAGCGCGTACGCGACGAGGTGCGAGCGAGGCAGGTCCGGCACCTCCCCCACCCTGCCGCGACCGGCCGTCACCGATCTACACGCAGGTGTGACGAATCAGCACCGACCCGCGTGCCGGATCAGGCGAGCCCGCTGTTGTCATCGTCAGACGAGCACAACAGCAGGCTCGGTGCAGCATGTGTCAGTCCGCGACCGCGAACGTCTTCTTTGCGCGGATCTTGTTCGTGAGCTTGCCGGTGTCAGTGAGCCTGACGGTCACCGTCCCCACCACCCAGTGTTTCTTCTTCAAGGTCAAGCTCCCGATGATGGCCACCGAGGCGCGGGTCATGGACTCGGCGAACGACCCGCGCGGCGACTTCCGCGTGCCGGTCGACCTCGCTAGCGGACGACGAGGTTGACGAGCTTGTCCGGCACGACGATGACCTTGACGACCTCGCGGCCGTCGATGTGCTGAGCGGCGTTGGGCAGCGCGCGGGCCGCGGACTCGAGGTCCTCCCGGGAGGTGCCGGCGGGGGTCTCGAAGCGGTCGCGCATCTTGCCGTTGACCTGGACGACGACGGTGACGGTGTCCTGCTCGAGGTAGGTCGGGTCGGCGGCCGGCCAGGGCTCCTCCCACACGCGGTCGCCGGTCAGCATCGAGTAGGCGTCTGATCCGGTGTGCGGGGCGAAGGGGAAGATCAGCGAGGCGGCGGTGGCCGCGGCGAAGTGCAGCGCGTCGGTGGCGGCGTCGCGATGGCGGTAGCACTCGTTGACGAGCTCCATGACCGCGGAGATCGCCGTGTTGAAGGCGAAGCGGCCCTTCCGACATGTCGTGGGTGACCTTCTCGATCGCCCAGTGCGCCTTGCGGACGACGACGAGGTCGTCGCCGCGTCACCTCGCCGGCGACGCCCGGGGCGCGCTGCGCCGGTCTCGTCGGCGATCTCGGCCGCCAGCCGCCACAGGCGCGACAGGAAGCGGTGCACGCCCTCGACGCCCTTGTCCTTCCAGTCGATGTCCTGGTCGGGCGGGCCCATGAACATCACGTAGCACCGGGCGGTGTCGACCCCGTAGTCGTCCATGTAGGTCTGCGGCGAGATCATGTTCCCGCCGGACTTGGACATCTTCTTGCCGTCGCGGGTGATCATGCCCTGGGTGAAGAGCTTCTGGAACGGCTCGTCGAAGCCGAGCAGGTCGAGGTCGCTCAGAGCCTTCACGAAGAAGCGCGCGTAGAGCAGGTGCAGGATCGCGTGTTCGACGCCGCCGATGTACTGGTCGACGGGCGCCCATGCGTTGACCACGGACGGGTCCCAGGCGGCGCCGTCGTTGAGGGCGTCGCAGTAGCGCAGGAAGTACCAGGACGAGTCGACGAACGTGTCCATCGTGTCCGTCTCGCGGCGGGCGGGACCGTCGCAGGCGGGACAGGTGGTGTTGACCCAGTCCTCCGCGGCGGCCAGCGGCGACTTGCCCTGCGGCGCGTAGTCCTCCACCTCGGGCAGGACCACGGGCAGTTGGTCCTCGGGCACGGGCTGCATGCCGCACTTCGAGCAGTAGACGATGGGGATCGGGCAGCCCCAGTAGCGCTGCCGTGACAGCAGCCAGTCGCGCAGCCGGTAGTTGATGGAGCGGTGGCCCTTGCCCTCCGTGTCGAGCCAGTCGACGATCGCCTCGAGCGCCTCGCGGTTCTGCGTGCCCGTCGAAGCGCGGGTCGGAGTTGACCAGCGGGCCGTCGCCGGAGTACGGCAGCTCGTCCCCGCCCTCGACGACCCGCTTGATCGGCAGGTCGAACTTCGTCGCGAAGGCGTGGTCGCGCTCGTCGTGCGCCGGCACCGCCATGATCGCGCCCGTGCCGTACTCCATGAGCACGTAGTCGGCGACGTACATGGGGATCTGCTCGCCGCTGACGGGGTTGGTGACCGTGCGCCCGAGCGAGACGCCCGTCTTCTCCCGGTCGGCGTCGCCGCGCTCCTCGGCCGACTCGCGCGCCGGCGGCGTTCACGTACGCGTGGACCTCGTCCTCCTGCTCCGGTCCCCGCCGCGAGCTTGAAGACGTCCGGGTGCTCCGGCGACATCACGAAGAAGGTCGCGCCGAACAGCGTGTCGGGACGCGTCGTGAAGACGGGGTAGTCCGTGCCGAGCGTCCTCGCAGCGGAACGTGACCTCGGCGCCGTAGGAGCGGCCGATCCAGTTGCGCTGCATCGTCTTGACGTGCTCGGGCCACTCGATCGTGTCGAGGTCGTCCAGCAGCCGGTCGGCGTAGTCGGTGATGCGGAAGAACCACTGCTCGAGCTGGCGGATCTCGACGGCGGTCCCGCAGCGCTCGCACTTGCCGTCGATGACCTGCTCGTTGGCGAGCACCGTCGCGTCCTTCGGGCACCAGTTGACCGCGGCGTCCTTGCGGTAGGCCAGCCCGCGCTCGAACAGCTGCAGGAAGATCCACTGCGTCCAGCGGTAGTAGCGCGGCTCGTGGGTCCCGAACTCGCGCGTCCAGTCGATGGAGATGCCCCAGCGTGCGGAACTGCGCGCTGGAAGGAGGCGATCGACTTCGCCGTCGAGTCGCGCGGGTGCTCGCCGGTGCGGATGGCGTGGTTCTCCGCCGGCAGGCCGAAGGCGTCGTAGCCCATCGGGTGCAGGACGCTCTTGCCCGTGCGCCGGTGGAAGTGCGCGACGGCGTCCCCGATGGAGTAGTTCTTCAGGTGCCCCATGTGCGGCTCGCCGCTCGGGTACGGGCAGCATCTCCAGCACGTAGGAGGTCTCGGCGCCGTCGACGTCGTCGTTGGACACCGTCCAGGTCTGCTCGCGCTCCCAGACCTCCTGCCAGCGCGGCTCGATGGCCTTCGGGTCGTAGCGGCGTTCGTCGGTCATCGGCCGACGGACATTAGAAGGGACTGCGGTCGATTCCTCGTATCAACGAGGGATGGCTGACGCGCGCCCCCACATCGAGGCGAGCCGCCGCGTGGCGTCGATCATGCGCGCCGCGGAGGACGCCGCGAACGAGATCCGCGAGGAGGCCGAGCGCCGCGCCGACGCGCGCATCGCCGAGGCCGCCCGCGCCGCCGACATCCGCGTCGCCGCCGCCGAGGAGGAGGCCGAGGAGCTGCTCGCCGAGGCCAAGGCCGAGGCGGCGTCCGTCACCGAGTCCGCCACCACCGACGCCACCCGCCTGCGCGAGGACGCCCGTTCGGAGTCCACCCGCATCGTCACCGAGGCCCGTTCGGAGGCCGAGGAGGTCCAGCGCATCGCCGAGGTCTTCGCGACCCAGACCCGTGAGGACGCCGAGGCCTCGGCGCGCAAGCAGCTCGGCCGGGCCCGCGCGCTCGCCGCCGAGGTGCTGCAGGACGGCGAGGAGATGAGCACCCAGCTGCGGCAGCTCTCGGAGTCCCTGCGCCGCAACGCCGAGCTGATCCTGCGCGACGTCAGCGCCGCCCACCGCTCCATGAGCGACCGCCTCGACCAGGCCGGCGTCGACCTCGGTGAGGCCCGCCCCACCAGCAGCCGGCCGCGGACGCCGCTCGGTGGACGACGTCCCCGAGTTCATCCCGCGCAGCCCGCGCTAGCGCGTCAGGAGGAGGCCTTGCAGGAGGCCGAGAGCTCGGCGAGCGTCGGCGCCGGCACGGGCAGCGGCGACGCGGCCGCCGGGCGCAGGCCGTCGAGCACGATGCCGAGGTAGCGGCGCCAGAGGTCGGGTGCGACCGCGTCGCCGGACCCGCACTTGCCGGTCGCGCCGCCCACGGCGCAGAGCAGGAACGGGATGTCCTCCGCGCGCAGGTCGTCGCGGACCAGGCCGTCGGCCTGGGCGCGCTCGACGAGCGCCGGCCAGCGCGCCATGCGCTCGCGGTTGCGGCGCTGCAGGCTCGGCTCCTGGAAGAGCTCCGGGCCGACGGACTCCAGGAAGCCGCGGTCGCGGGCCTGGATCTCCGCGCACGCGGTCAGCACGTGGACGAGCCCGTCCCAGGAGTCCTCGCTCGACTCCGCCCGCTCGATCGCCGCCTGCGACGTCGTCGAAGCCGGCCTCGAGGCTCGCCAGCAGCAGGTCGTGCTTGGTCGGGAAGTGCCGGAACAGCGTGCCCGCGCCGACGCCGGCGCGGCGGGCGATCTCCGCCACGCTCGCGTCGGCGCCCTGCTCGGCGAACACCGCGGTGGCCGCGGCGAGGACGCGCTCGCGGTTGCGGCGCGCGTCCGCCCGCAGGGGCCGGGTCTCGTCGAGCCGCCGACGCAGAGGTCATGCCTTCACGGATACGCCTCCGGCTAGGCGTAGACGGGGGTCGTGTCCGTCACTTCGGACGCCTCGAACGCAGCGGCGTCGCCCGCGGGCGCGACCTGCTCGCGCAGGACCAGCACCGCCGCCACGATCGCCAGCGCGGCGATGCCCGCCGCGATGAAGAAGGCGACGTGGAAGCCGGAGTTCAGGGCCGGCAGCGGCGCCGAGCCCGTCGGCGAGCTGCGCGCTGGTGCGCTCGGCGGCGAACGTCGCCAGGACCGACAGCGCGATCGCGCCGCCGACCTGCATCGACGTGTTCACGAGGCCGGACGCGATGCCGGAGTCCTGCGGCGTCGCGCCCGACATCGCCAGGCCCATGATCGACGGGAAGCTCAGGCCGGCGCCGAAGCCCAGCAGGAGCATCGACGGCAGCATGTTGGCGACGTAGGAGCCGTCGACCGGCGCCGTGCGAGAACAGCAGCACGCCGGCGACGATCGAGCGTCAGGCCGCCGATCAGGACGCGACGCGGGCCGAAGCGCTCGGCCAGCGGCTGGGCGCCACGGGTCGAGACGCCGCCGATCAGGAGCGTCATCGGCAGGAAGGCGAGGCCGATCTCGATCGGGCTGTAGCCGAGGATCTCGCCGGCGTAGCGGGCGCCGAAGAAGAAGACGCTGAACATGCCGGCGAGGACGCCGAGCAGGACGAGGTTCGCGCCGGTGACGTTGCGCGAGCGGAAGATCCGCAGCGGCAGGAGCGGGTGGGCGATGCGGGCCTGGCGGACGACGAAGCCCGTCAGCAGCACGAGCGCGACCGCGGCGAGGCCGAGGGTCTGCGTGGAGCCCCAGCCCTCCTTCTCGACGCCGACGATGGCGTAGACGGCGATCATCAGGCCGCTCGTGAGCATGAGCGCGCCGGGCACGTCGACCTTGTTCTCCTTGAGGCCGAGGCCGGGGCGGTTCGGCACGAGGCGCGTGGCGAGCGACGACCGTCGCGATGCCGATGGGCAGGTTGACGAAGAAGATCCAGTGCCAGCTGAGGATGTCGGTGAGGACGCCGCCGAGCAGCAGGCCGAGCGAACCGCCGGCGGAGGCGACGAACGAGTAGACGCCGATCGCCTCGCCCTGCTCGCGCGGCTCCTGGAACATCGTGATGATCATCCCGAGGATCACGGAGGAGCCGAGCGCGCCGCCGACGCCCTGCAGGAAGCGCGCGCCGATCAGCACCTCCTGGCTCTCGGCCAGGCCGCAGAGCAGCGAGGCGAAGGTGAACAGCGACATGCCCCAGAGGAACATCCGGCGCTGGCCGATCAGGTCGCCGATGCGGCCGGAGAGCATCAGCAGGCCGCCGAACGGGATCAGGTAGGCGTTCAGCACCCAGGTCAGGTTGCCGTCGGAGAAGTTCAGGCTGTCCTTCAGGACGGGCAGCGCGGTGTTCACGATCGTCCCGTCGAGGACGATCATCAGCATGCCCAGGCAGAGGACGTAGAGCGCGATGCGGTTGCTGCGGTGCTCGGATGCTGCGGTGCTGCTCATGGGGAGGCCTCCAGGGGAGTAAGCGGAGTGGGTGATCCGGTTGCACCGTAGCAGTACCGGATCGATCGCTCCGTTTACGACCTGTGAACGCTCAGAGCGCTTCGGCCACCCGCGGCGCCTCCCGGCGGAAGATGACCACCGCGGCGACGCAGACGATCACGTAGATCGCCAGGGAGATCGACAGCCGCCCCCACCCCGCCAGCGCGACGGGCCCCGGCGCGTCCGGGTCGATGACCCACTTGTGCAGCAGGGAGAAGATCGGGGCGAGCGGATTGAGCGTGATGATGTCGCGCAGCTTGTCGGACACGCTGCCCAGCGGATACAGGACGGGCGTCGCGTAGAAGAGCGCCGTGGAGGCGACCGTCCAGATGATCCCGACGTCGCGGAAGCGCGGGTACAGCGCCGAGACGATCATCGACACCGCGATCGTGAAGACCAGCAGCGCGAGGAAGAGCAGCGGGAACAGCAGCCACGTGAGCATCGGCGTCACCCCGAAGGCGAGCAGGAAGACGACGACGACCACGAGGTTGAGGCCGACGTTGATGAGGCTCGTGAGCACGACCGCGAGCGGGACGACCAGGCGCGGGAACTGCGTCTTGCGCAGCACGCCCTCCTGGTTGACCAGCGAGGTCACGGCGATCCCCGTCGACTCCTGGAAGAAGCCGAAGACGACGATGTTGGTGAGCAGCAGCACCGGATAGTGCGGCACCTCGCTGCCGAGCCGGAACGCCTCCGTGAAGACCGCCAGCAGGACGCCGAAGAGCATCAGCGGCCGGCAGATCGACCACAGGTAGCCGAGCGCCGTCCCGAAGTAGGTCCGCTTGAACTCGGTCGTCGCGATGATGATCAGCAGGTCGACCGAACGCCGCCAGCCGCCGCCCAGCGCGGACGGGCCCGGCGATGGGGCGCAGCTCGCTCACGTGCGCACCTCGACCTGCGGCTCCACGTCGACGTCGACCTGCACGAGGCCGTGCCTGGGGGCCGTCCCGTAGACGTGGAAGTCGAGCAGCCGCCGCGCCTGCAGCGCCATGTCGGCCCCCTCGCGGTCGCGCCGGAACCAGCAGTCGAGGAAGTAGTGGCCGGGCACGAGCCGGTTCTCGATCGACCCCGCGAGCCGGATCAGCGTCCCCTCGTCCACGCGGTCCTCCAGCGTGCGGGTGAAGCCGAAGACGATCGTGCCCTCGTCGTCGATGACGTTGAAGACGAAGATCGGGCGGTCGAGCTCGCGCGCGGCCTCGACCAGCAGGTCCATCTGGATGGGCGTGCCCTGCTCGACCTGATCGGTGGCCAGCTTCACCTCGCGCACGCGCACGTTGAGGTCGACGGAGACCTCCCCCACCTCGGCCGGCGCGGTGCCTGCGACCGGCCCGTCGAAGTTGCGCCGGAAGTAGGCCATCGCCGTCTCCTCCGGATCGCCGATGTGCTCGACGACGCCGTCGGCGATGAGCGCCGCGCGGTGGCACATGTCCTGGACGGTGACCATGTCGTGCGTGACCAGCAGGATCGTCTTGCCCGCCCGCTTGCGCTCGTGGAAGACGTCCATGCACTTCTGCCCGAAGGCGGCGTCGCCGACGGCCAGCACCTCGTCGATGAGCATCACGTCGGCGTCGGCCTCGACCATGATCGAGAAGGCCAGCCGGACCATCATCCCCGACGAGTAGTTCTTGATCCGCAGGTCGGTGAACTCGTGCAGCTCGGCGAAGTCGATGACCTGGTCGAAGCGCCGCCGCGCCTCGCGCCGGGTGAGGCCCATCAGCACGCCGTTGAGCACGACGTTCTCGCGCGCGGCGAGCTCGGGGTTGAAGCCGACGCCCAGCTCGATGAACGGCGCGACGCGGCCCGCGGCGCGCACCGTGCCGCGGTCGGGCGCGTAGACGGAGGCGAGGATCTTCAGCAGCGTGCTCTTGCCGGACCCGTTGCGCCCGACGATCCCGAAGAACTCGCCCTTGTGGACGTCGAGCGAGACGCCCTTGAGTGCGTCGAGGGTGCGGTGCTGCGGCCGCGCGAACGGGTGCGTGACCCGCTCCTTGAGCGTGTCGACCTTGCGGTCGGGGATCCGGAAGGCCTTGTGGACGTCGCGCACCTCGACGACGACGGGGGCGCTGCTCATGCGGGCGTCGCCACCACGACGTTGTGGGCGCACATGACCCGCAGGCCCGGCGTGCGCTCCACGCGCCGCTCCAGCGCCGCGAAGGCCCGCAGGGTGGCCGGCGGCGCGAAGTCGGGGACGAGTCCCAGCGGCGCGGCGGACAGCACGCGCCCGCCGCCGGCCTCCAGGCCCGTGCGGACCTCGGCCTCGCCGATCAGGCGCTCCGAGCCGTCGTCCTGGGGCACGCGCCTCATGAGCAGCTTCCAGTACGGGTTGCGCGGGTTGTGGTCCCAGATGACGACGCGGCCGCCGGGGCGGCAGACGCGGACCATCTCCCCGAGCGTCGCGCGCACGGCCCCCGCCTCGGCCACGTGGTGCATGACCGCGACGCAGTAGACGAGGTCGAAGGACCCGTCCGCGAACGGCAGGTCCGTGCCCGAGGCGACCACCGTCTCCACCGCCTCGCCGACGTGGGCCAGCATCCCGGCCGAGGGGTCGCAGCCGGTCATCTCGAGGCCCGCCGCGGCCAGCCGCTCCGCCAGCACGCCCGTCCCGCAGCCGACATCGAGCCCCTTGCCGGACGGGACCAGCGAGCGCAGGAACGCGACCCGCTTGCCCGCGTAGTGCTCGACCACGTGGGCCGGCAGCGACTCGTCGTAGACGTGCGCGATGTCGTCGAAGTGGGTGTGGCTCACCGGGGCTCCGCGATCGGGCGGCGGTCGACCGTGAAGGGCGGCGCCTTCGTGAGCCGCAGGCCGGCCACCCGCCGGAAGCGCAGGATCAGCCCGAGCATCGCGAGCCCGACCTTGACCGCCTCGATGCGCTTGCCGGTCACCGACGAGACGCCGACGCGCGGCAGGTAGTTGACCGGGATCTCCACGAAGCGCGCGCCCGACGCGATGCTCAGCAGCATCACCTCGACGCCCGCGTGGCTGCCGCCGACCGTCATCCGCTCCGCGACGTGCTTGGCGGTCTTGGCGCGCAGCACCCGGTAGGTGCAGCCGACGTCGGACAGGTGGCCCGTGTTGTAGAGGACCTCGACGATCTTGGCGACGCCCCAGTTGCCCCAGCGCAGGAAGCCGTCCATGTTGGCCTCGGCCCAGATGAGGTCGCGCGTGGTGCGGGTGCCGAAGACGACGTCGCACTCGTCGGAGTAGACGAGCAGCTTCAGGATGTCCTCCGGCAGGAACGTGCCGTCGGGCTCCGTGAGGACGACGAGGTCGCCCGTCGCCTCGAGCAGCCCGCGGCGGGTGGCGTGCCCGTAGCCCTGCTCGGGCTCGACGACCAGGGTCGCCGGCGTCGGCCGGACCTCCTCGACCGTCCCCTCCTCGGCGTTGTTGTCGACGACGATGACCTCGTCCACGACGCCGGTGGCGTAGAAGCGCTCGATGACGTCACGGATGGAGAACCGCTCCGCGTAGGTCATGAGCACGACGGATACGGTCTGGTCGTTCCACATGGGGAAGCACCGACCATAACGCCGTGATCGCCTTCGCCGCCGCCGTCACCAAGCCCGAGCAGCACGCCCGCTGCGCTGTACCGGGCATGCGCCGATCGGCCGAACCGGACAGCGTCTTCCTCGACGGGCCGGCCACCGGCACGATCTTCGAGAGCTACAACGCGATCCTCGACCGGGCCGCCGCGCTGGACGGTCTGGAGGCGCTCGTGCTCGTCCACCAGGACGCCGAGCTCGACACCCCTGGCTTTCCGGAGGTCATCCGCGAGGCCCTGGCCGATCCCGACGTCGGCGTGGTCGGCTGCGTGGGCGCGGTGGGCGTGCGGTCCATCGCCTGGTGGGAGGCGTCGGTGACCCTGTCGAGCTTCACCAACCGCTTCGACGAGCACGGCGGGGGCGACCTGCCCGCCTTCAGCTGGACGTGGGACGACGCGCCCCCGTACGCGCGCACGGGCGAGGTGGAGACGCTGGACGGCTTCGTGCTCGTCCTCTCCCCCTGGGTCGTGCAGAACGTGCGCTTCGACGCGTCGCTGGGCGGCTTCCACGGCTACGACCTCGACTTCTGCCTGCAGGTGCGCGAGGCCGGCCGCAAGGTCGTCACCGCCGACTTCCGCGCCGTCCACCACCGCCCGCTGCAGATGGTCCCCGACCTCGACGAGTGGGAGCTCGCGCACGCGCGCGTGGCCGAGAAGTGGGAGGGGCGGATGCCCCACGTCGGCTGGGCGCCGGGGAGCTGGCGCGAGCGCGCGCTGCGCGCGGAGGCCGAAGCCGAGGCCGCGAAGGTCGTCGCCCACTGGCGGGCGCTCGAGCTCGAGGTGAAGGTCGCGCAGCTGCGGGCGGCGATCGACGAGGCGACGAACAGCGTCGGCTGGAAGCTCACGGCCCCGCTGCGGCGCGCATGATCGCCTTCGGGACCGCCATGGCCGACGCGGAGGCCTACCGGCGCTACGCCGGGCCGGGCATCGCGCGGGTCAAGGAGCCCGACAGCGCCGTGCTGTCCTTCGGCAACCCCGGACCGCCCGCCCGCGGCGCGAACCTGGTGCTGGACACCGCGGCGGAACTGGACGACCTCGAGGCGCTCGTGCTCGTCAACGAGTTCATCGAGCTGACCGACCCGGGCACGTGCGCGGCCATCCGCGCCGTGCTGGCCGACCCTGACGTCGCCCTCGCCGGCTGCGTCGGCGCCCGCAACGCGCCGACCATCGCCTGGTGGGAGGGCGAGGTGTCCTCAGCGCCCATCGTCCACCGCCACAACGAGCACGGCGGCGGCGAGACGGAGGGCTTCGCGTGGACGCGGCCGAAGCCGGCGCCGATGGAGGTCGACGCGCTCGACGGCGCCCTGCTCGTCCTGTCCCCGTGGGCGGTGCGCGAGCTGCGCTTCGACGAGGGGCTGCCCCTCCCCCATGGCCACGACCGCGACGTCTGCTTCCAGGTCCAGGCCGCCGGGCGCAAGCTCACCACCGCGCCGATCCCCATCGTCCGTCACCGGCCGCTCAAGCTCGTCGAGGACCTCGAGCTGTGGGTCGAGTCCCACATCGCGGTGGCGGAGAAGTGGGCGACGGACGACGGCGACTGGAAGGCGCGGGCGCGGCGGGCGGAGGCGCACCGCGAGGCGGCCCGCACCGTCGCCTACTCCAACGCCTCGCTGCTGGAGACGCAGGTCGCCGCGCTGGAGGCCGAGCTCGCCGCCATCACGGAGACGCCCTCCTGGAAGCTCACGCAGCCGCTGCGCTCGGTCAACGCGCGGCGGCGGCGCGCCTAGCGAACGCCCAGACCTGCATGGCGTGCGTGGGCTCGTTGCCCAGCGAGTGCCACGGGCGGTAGGCGGGCCAGCGGTCCAGGTTGCCGGCGATGGCCCGGCGGTTGCCCCAGGTGCCGACCTCGTCGACCGCCAGCCCGGCCGACTCGAGCAGCGTCCGCAGCCCGCGCGGCGTGAAGCGCCAGTAGTCCTCCATCCCCCAGAACTCGTGCACCCGGATCATCAGGGGCGTGGAGACGACGACGTGGCCGCCGGGCACGCACAGGTCGTGGAGGGTGCGGGCGGCCAGGAACGGGTCCGGGACGTGCTCGATGACCTGCTCGCAGATGACGACGTCGAACTGCCCGCGATCCGTCGGCGCGCACAGGTCGAAGGCGGGGAAGTTCAGGCTCGTGAACGCCTTCCACGGCCGCCGCGCCTGTGCGTCGCCGCTGATCTCGGCGGCGGTCAGCCCCTCGGGCCCGAGGGCGTCGAGGTGCGCCCCGACCGCCCGGTTGAGGACGACCCGCTGCCATTGCTCCTGGCCCGACCCGGCCTCCGGCAGCAGCAACCGGTCGCGCAGCGCGCGGCCGCGGCGGACGACGTCGCGCAACACCTAGAAGACCCCCTGCCAGTTCGGGCGCATCGGCTCCGGCGTCATCGGCTGGCCCGGGAACGAGCTCTCGTGCGCGAACCACTGGTCGAAGGCGTCCCCCTCGACGAGGCGGTTGTGGGCGGCCCAGCCGTCGCGGGCGTCGCGCTCAGCCCAGGTGCGCCGGCTGCGCAGCCGGTGGCGCTCCCGGCAGAGCTCGTAGTCCATCCGGTGCAGGTGGATGAGCCGCAGGTCGGGGTCGTAGGCGGCCTGGAAGTCCTCCCGGCCGTGGAAGCCCGCCCGCCAGCGCAGCGGCTCCGTGGCCAGCGCGGCCTTGTCGTAGCCGCCGTTGTGGAACCAGGTGCGGCGCTGGTCGAGGATCGGCCGGTCGAGGTCCAGCGGCGGCTCGGTGCCGGGCTGGTGCAGGAGCTCGTAGCCGAGGCAGTTGACCCACGGCTCGGCGAAGCGGTCCAGGTAGTCGCCGAGCGTCCCGAGCTCGGGAACGGGGCAGACGATCTCGTCGACGTCCGTCACGAGCACGGACTCGTAGCTTCCGAGCAGCTCGTGCTGCAGGCGCTCGACCGTGCGCACCATCCACTCGTGGTCGACGGCGTCGCGCGCCGCCGGGATGCGGACGAAGCCCCCGCCGTCCGTCGAGCCGTCCGTCGTCTCGTTGTCGAGGACGTAGATGTCCGTGGCGGCGTAGTAGCGGCCGTAGTAGGCGAGCCAGATCGGCAGGAAGACCGGCTCGTCGTGGACCATGGTGACCACGGCCCGCGAGCGGCGCTCGGGCCTCCGGCGCGCAGCCGCGCGGTCGGCACGGAAGCTCTCGAACCAGCCGGCCATGGGGTGCAGCGGGCTGTCCTGCGGCAGCAGGACCCCGTGCGGGTCCTCCATGACCTCCAAGTCAGACGGCGAGCGGGACGTACTCCGGGAAGGCCGACGGCCCGAAGAACCAGCTCTCCACCGCGTAGCGCGGGTTGGGCATCGACGGGTCCGAGCCCGTCGCGTGCAGCATCTTCTCGTCGAAGAAGAGTGCGTCGCCCGGCTCGAAGATCGGCCGCAGCACGCCCTTGTCGCCCGCGGCGAGCATCGCCTGGCGCTTGGAGACCTGGTAGCTGAGCAGCGCCTCGTCGGTCTGCGTGCTCGCGTACTCCTCGAGCCGCTTGGGGACGATGTCGAGGCCCGGGGCCTCGTCGCCGCAGCGCGACAGCGACAGCCACAGGTTCAGCGCCCGGACGGGGCCCATGAACGCGCCGTCCTGGTGCCAGGCACCGGGGACGTCGGGGGTGGCCTTGCGCAGCGTGGTCTTCTCGAAGGAGATCAGCGCCGGCTCGCCGAGGTAGCCCGTGACGATCTCGCGCAGGTTCGCGTCCTCGATGAGCTCGAAGAGGTCGAAGGCCAGCAGCGGCGAGTCGCCGGCCAGCACGCCGCCGCCCTCGCGGATCCAGGGGCGGCTGCCGAGCTCGACGTTGAAGCGCCCGCCGCCGTCGAACTCCTCGTAGTAGCCCTCGGCGGCCGGCTTGCCCTCCAGCACGAGCTCGCGCTCGGCGAAGGAGCGGTCGATGCCCGCGGCCAGCTCCAGCGCCTTCTCGCGCGGGATGAGGCCGCGGACGAGCAGGCGAGCCGTCGCGCAGGATGCCCGCGCGCAGCAGCTCGGGGGTGAGGTCCTTCGGCGTCGATCTCCGGGAGCGTGTCGCTCTCGGGGAGGGACGCCTGCGCCGGGTCGGGCCACTCCGCGTCACCGGGGGCGTCGTCGCGCAGGCGCGCGCCCAGCAGGTGGCGGACCATGATCAGCCGCTTCTCCGTCTCCGGGTCGCGCTCGGCGCGGTTGGCGGCGGTCAGCCGGTCGATCTCCGCGCGCAGCGCCTCGGCGCTCGCGTCCTCGAGCGGGTCGGGCCGGAAGTCGAGGACGGCGGTGCCCCCGCCGGTTTCGGACTCCGTGCGGGACTTGCGATTGAACGGCCACATGCGGCCTAGGGTACCCGCCGTGAGAGTCACCGGAGAGCGGGTCTCGACCCCCGAGGGTGGCTTCAACCCCACCTGGCAGCGGCACGTCGCGGCCTACGCCGTGGCGGCGCAGTGGCTGGGTCCGGGGACCGTCCTGGACCTCGGCTGCGGGGTCGGGCACTCCTACCACCTGCTCGCCCCGCGGGAGACCGTCGGGGTGGACATCGACGCGGCCGCGCTGGCCGGCCAGGACCGCCGCACGGTGGCCGCCGACATGCGCGAGCTGCCCTTCGCGGCGGACAGCTTCGCCTCCGTCGTCTCCGTGCAGTCGGTGGAGCACGTGCCGGACCCCGAGCGCGTCGTCGCCGAGGTCGCGCGGGTGCTGGAGCCGGGCGGCGTGGCCGTCTTCATCACCCCCAACCGGCTGACGCTGGGGCGGCCGGACGAGATCATCGATCCCGTACCACTTCGTCGAGTTCACGGCCGCGGAGCTGGCGGCGCTGTGCGGTGCGCGCTTCGATGACGTCCAGTCGTTCGGCCTGTTCGGCTCCCCCGCCTACATGGCGCTCTTCGACGCCGAGCGGCGCAAGCTCGACAGGCTCCTGCGGCCTGGACCCCGCCCGCGCCCGCCGGCTCGTCCCGCTGCGGGCCAAGCAGCAGCTCTACGACGTGATGCTCAACCGCTACCGCGCCGACGACGACCCGCGCGCGGCGGCCATCACGCCCGACGACTTCTTCGTGCGCGATACGGACCTCGACGCCGCGCTCGACGTCATCGCCGTCTGCCGCGCGTGAGGCCGGGGCGCGTCACCGCCTGCGCCTGGTGCGAGACGCCGTTCGCCGGCTCCGAGCGGCGGCTGGCGGGGCGGGTGCAGTGCCCGCACTGCGGGGCGGCGACGACGGACCCCTGGCCCACCGACGCCGAGCTGGCGGCGGCCTACGGCGACTGGTACCGGCCGGAGGGCGGGCGGCGCTTCACCTTCGTCGGCGACGCGCTCCTCTCGCGGACCCGGGCCGCGCTCGCCGGCCGGGTCGACGCGATCGCGCCGCCGGGCCCGGTGCTCGACGTCGGCGCGGGCGACGGGACGCTGATGGACGCGTTGGCCCGCCGCGGCCGCTCCGTCACGGGGCTCGAGCGCGCGTCGGACCGCCCGGACGTCCTCGACGTGGGCATCGAGGCGATGGAGGGCGAGTGGGCGGCCATCGTGTTGTGGCACGCGCTGGAGCACCTGCCGAACCCGGCGGAGGCGATCCGGGCCGCCGCCCGGCTGCTCGTCCCCGGCGGCGTCGTCGTCATCGCCGTCCCCGACCTCGCCGGCGTCCAGGCGCGCGTGTTCGGCGACGACTGGCTGCACCTCGACCTCCCGCGCCACCTCGTCCACCTCCCGTCGCCGACGCTGCGCGCCGGCCTCGAGCGCGCCGGGCTGCGGGTGGAGCGCGAGTCGCAGGTGCGCGGCGGGCAGATCGTCGTCGGCTGGGTCGACGGCCTCGTCGCGAAGCTGCCGGGGAACCTCGACCTCTACCAGGCGCTGCGCCGGTCCGACGCGCAGTCGCACGCGACCCCGCGCCTGGCCTCCGTGGCAGCCGGCGTGGCGCTGCTGCCGGTGGCGGCGGCGGGCGGCGCGCTGGAGGTCCTGCTGCGGCGGTCGGGGACCGTCTACCTGGAGGCGCGCCGGGCGTAGACCCGGACGATCGTGCCGAGCACGCCGTCGTACTCGTGGGTCTCGACCCTGCGGTACGGCGCTGGGAACGTCTCGTTGCGGGCCGCCTCACGGCGGATGCGGGCGCCCTCGACGGGATTGCCCTGGATGGGCAGGCGGGTGGTGACGAGCCAGATGCGATCGCCGCGCGCCAGCTGCACGGCCTCGCGGATGGCGTCCTGCATGGGCACGATCGGGTCGAAGACGTTGAACGGGTGGTCGCGCTCGGACGGCGCGACTGCGCGGACGACCCGGTAGCCGGGCTCCAGCATGGCGTCGACGGGCGTCGGCGGGCCCGGGCTGAGGACGCCGGTGGCGTCGACGACGACGGCGCCACGCGGCGCCTGGCGCTCGATCAGGTTCGTCGCGCTGCGGACGTCCGGGCGCTGGATCGCGTCGGACGGGAGCTTCACCGCGCCGATCGCGAAGCACGAGGACCGCGAGGCCGATCGCGAGGATCCGCAGCCGGTGCGGCGCCGCGCAGACCAGCGCGGCGAAGACGAGGATGAGCGCCGGCCACGACGCGGTGAGGTTGCGCGTCCCGATCAGGTTGGTGCCGACGACGCTGGCGAGGATCTCCCCCACCGGCACGGCCGCCGCGAGGAGGATCACGAGCACCACCCGCGGCGTCAGCGTCGCCCGCCGCACCCCGGCTGCGCCGAGCACCAGCGCGACGGCGAGCGCGACGACGGCGATCACGCTCGGGAACTGGGCGAGCGACTGGGAGACGGAGCCCGGGTAGCCGACCGACCAGCGCTCGATGGCCAGGCCGGACGTTGTGCGCCGTGAAGGGCGCGAGCTTGTCGAGGATCTTCGTGGTCGGTGAGTCGAAGTCGGCGAGCAGGCCGGTGACCCACGGCGCGAAGAGCACGGCCGCGCCGGCGTTGGCCAGCAGCACGGCGCGACGGGCCGCCGGCTGGGTCGCGAGCGCCCACACGGCCTGCGCCGCGAGCAGGAACGCGCAGGTGTAGTGGGAGTACATGGCGCCGGCGGAGCAGAGTGCGTAGACGACCCACCAGCGCCGGCGGCCGGTGTCGATCGCGCTCAGGAGCGCGAGGGTCGACCCGATGACCAGCGCCATCATCACGCTGTAGGCGCGGGCCTCCGCCGAGTAGTAGATCGCGAACGGCGCCAGGGCGGTCAGCGCGGCGGCGACCAGCGCGGGCGTCGCGCCGATCGTCCGCCGGCCGAGGGCGTACGATGAGGGGGATCGTCGCCACGCCGGCGATCAGCGACGGGCCGCGGACGAGCTCGGGCGCGTCGCCGAGGGTCGTCGTCACCCAGGCGAGCACGAAGTACAGGGGCGGCGTGATCTCCGCGTTCGTGTGGACCGTGTCCACCACCCCCGGGAGGCTGTGCTCCGTGACGATCCAGTAGGTCGACAGCTCGTCGGCGAACAGGGCCTCGTGCGCGACGAGCAGCCGCAGCACCGCCCCGATGACGGTGAGCGCCGCGAGGACGATGAGGGTGCGCTGGCGGGTCACCGGCGCGGGGACGCTAGCTCCACGACCCGCAGGCCACTGGGACCGCGGGCGAGCGTCTCGAGGTCGAAGCGACGCCCGACCTCGCGCAGGATCCAGGTGTCGATGGCGTCCTCCCCGATCTTCGGGTCGGCCAGCGGGTCGAAGCCGGGGTCCTTGCGCAGGACCTCGAGGGTGAGGAGCGTGGCGTCGTCGACCAGCACGCGCCGGCCGGGCTTCAGGCGCGCGATGGCGCGCCGCAGCGGCGGCGCCCACTCGTCGGGGACGAAGCTCTCCTCCACCGGGTTGCCCACGGGGAGCGCGTTGGCGCGGCGGCTGCGCAGGAGCGTCTCCACCGCCAGCTCGGGCGACTTCGGGAGGAGGATCAGGACGTGCCGCTGCCCGGGCATGAAGCGGTCGAGCAGCTGCTGGGCCTCGGGAGCGCGGGGGTCGATCGGCGGCGGCGCCTTGAGGCGGGCGAGCGCGGGACGCAGGCCCCCGCCCGGGCGCAGATGCGCGAGGGCGGTGCGGGAGAAGCGGTCGCCGACCGGCAGCGCGGAGGCGAGCAGGACGAGGCCGAGGGCGACGAGCGCGCGCCGGGCCGCGCGGTCGCGCAGCAGCACGCCGCCCCAGAGCACGGCCACGAGCAGGGCCGGCAGCGCGACGTAGGGCAGCAGGTAGGTCGACGAGCGGTTCTGCACGTAGCTGAACAGGGCGATGCCGTACGCGGTGAGGCCGGCCAGTGCGACCACGGTCACCGGGTCGCGGCGGTCGGCGCGGTGCAGCCGGATCCCGATCCCGATCGCCGACGCCGCGTACAGCGCCGCCATCGGCAGCCCCGGCGACCACGGCTCGAAGCCGTAGGTCAGCTCACCCGCCTCCCCCCCGCCGAGGAACGCGCGCAGGTAGGCGAGGTACTGGCCCCAGTCCGGCAGCTGCCCGGAAGCGGCGAGGGTGGCGAGGGCGAGGACCATGTGCGCGGCGATACAGGCGCCCGCGGCGACCACGAGGCTGCGGACGAGCGGCACCTGCCCCAGCCGCGCGCGGGCCGCCACCAGCGCCAGGACGGTGAACGCGGTGTAGGCGAACGCCTCGATCGCCCACACGGACGCGACCCCGAGGGCCAGCAGGGCCACGAGCTCGGCGGGGCGGGCCCGGTGCGGCCACCGCATGGCGGCGGCCGTCGCCACGATCGGGATCAGCGGCAGGCCGAAGCGCAGCGGCCCGCCCTGGGGCAGCGCGCCGACGGGGTACTGGAGGGCGAGCACGAAGGCGATCACCCCGACGGCCAGGGCGGCGGCGCACAGCAGCCGGGAGACGCCGGCCAGGCGCAGCAATCCGTACCCGCCGGCGAAGTAGCCCGCGGTCAGGATCCCGTCGAGCAGCCCGTACGTCCCGTAGCCGATGGGGACGATGTGGAACCAGGCGGCGAGGAAGTAGACGGACCCGACGCCGTACTGCGAGACGGGGCTGTCGACGAGCAGCGTCCCGCCGCCGAGCACCTGGTTCGTGGGCCCGAGGAGGAAGTCGTGATGGAACTGGATGATGCCCGGCTGCGTGAAGACGTTGGGCAGCCGGCCGTCCGTCGTGAAGACGACGAGGTCGGGGACGGCGAGCGCGATCAGGACGACGGCGAGGAGGTCGGCGGCGGCGCCCCGGCGCCCACGCAGCCGCGGGACCCGCAGCGGTGCGAGGGCGACCACGGCGAGCCCGATCCCGAGCACCACCAGCCGCGGCGCGGAGAGGTGCGTGAAGCAGAGGATCGCGCCCGCGCACAGCGGTGGGGCGAGCACGCGCGGGAGGCGCACCCCGGCGGCACTGACGATCGCCCAGACCGCAACGGCACCGAGGAGCACGCCGAGGCCGCCACCGGAGAGCCGCGCGACGATGAACGCCACCGCGAGGCCGCCGGCCAGCGCCACCCCGTCCACATCGCGCGCGGAGAGCCGTACGCCGGCGACCCCCGCCAACGGCACGATCACGAAGAAGCCGAGCCAGGTAGAGCAGCGTCTTCGCGCCCTGGTCCTGCTGCACCGTCCGGCTGGTCAGCAGCCCGCCGAGGTCCGGGTGGACGACGAGCAGCACCGCGGCCGCGATCGCGGTGAACGCACCGACCGCGAGCGTCGCCCCGAGCACCGCCCCCGCCGCCCTCCGCGAACCGTTCATCCGCGGATCTAGGCTACGCGTGTGCCCACCGAGCCGACGCGCGTCCTGGAGGTCAAAGCCGAGTCAACCGGCCCTCGCCGCCACGCCCAAGGTCATCGTCGTCATGCCCGCCCGGCAGGCCGCCGAGACCCTGGAGCAGACCTTCGCCAGCATCCCCACCGACGTCCGTGGACGAGGTCATCCTCGTCGACGACAACTCGAGCGATCACACCGTCCGCCTCGCCCGCGAGCTGCTCGCTCCACGTCGTCTGGCATCCCCACCAGGTCGGCTACGGCGGCAACCAGAAGACGTGTTACATGCAGGCGCTCGAGCGCGGCGCCGACGTCGTGGTGATGCTCCACCCCGACGGCCAGTACGAGTCCGAGCTCGTGCCGGAGATGATCGCGCCCATCCTCGCCGGCGAGGCCGACCTCGTCCTCGGGTCGCGCCTGAAGATCCCCGGCGCGGCGATCGCGGCCGGGATGCCGCGCTGGAAGTGGGTCGCCAACCGCTTCCTGACCACGATCGAGAACCGGATCATGGGGACCTCGTTGTCGGAGGCGCACACGGGCTACCGCGCCTACTCGCGCGAGCTGCTGCTCACCGTCCCGTTCCTGCGCAACTCGCTCGACTTCGCCTTCGACTCCGAGCTGCTGATGCAGGCCTCGCACTTCGGCTTCCGCATCACGGAGATCCCCGCCCGCTGCCGCTACTACGAGGACATGTCCTCCGTCGGCTTCCAGACGGGGGTCGTCTACGGCCTCAAGACGCTGTGGGCCGGCGTCCGGCTCGTGCTGCACCGCAACGGCGTCTGGCGCAGCCGCAAGTACCGCGCCTAGCCCACGACGCGCGCGGGGGCGCCGACCACGGTGGCGCCCGCGGGGACGTCACTGACGACGACGGCGTTGGCGCCGACCTGCGCGTTCGCGCCGATCCGCACCGGCCCGATCACCTTCGCGCCCGTCCCGATGGAGACGCCCGCTTCGATCGTCGCGCCCTGCACGTTCCCGGCGCGCAGCCCGACGGTCACCCACGGGCGCGATCACCGTCCCCGCGCCGACCTCCACCAGCCCGTCGAGCACGACCTGCCCGTGGATGATGTAGACGCCCGGGTGCACGAGCACGGGGTCGCCGATGGAGACCTGGGCCATGCGCATCGCGGCCTTGTGGGCGAGGCGCGGCAGGATCGGCACGCCGCGGCGCTGCAGCGCAGCCTTGACGCGGTAGAGGACCTGCGCGGCGAACGCGTCCGCGACCCACATCAGCCGCAGGACCTGTCCGAGGGCGTCGAGGGTCGAGCGGAACTCGTGCCGCTCCCCGCGGTAGTGCGCGGTGATGCGCGCGTCGGCGAGGACGGCGTCGCGCAGGCCCGGGTGACGGGCGCGCAGCGCGTCGACGAAGGCCTTGCGCTCGGACGGCACGCCGGTCACCCTACGGCCGCGGCCCGCGCGGGTTGAGCGTGCGCAGCCGGGCCGCGGCGAGCTTCTGCTGCGCCGGGTCCTGCTCCAGCCGCGCGCGGGCGAGCCAGACGAACCACACGTCGGGGTCGCGCCGGCTCAGCTTGCGCACCGCCCCGATCGCCGCCGTCCGGTCGACCGCGAACACGCCGGCGATGCCCGTCAGGGCGTCCTGCGGGTCGTCGCAGCCGGCGAGCAGCTCGCGCACGACGCCGGGAACACCGCCCCCGGCCTTCACCACGCGGGCGTCGCCCAGCGCCGCCCGGCACTGCCGGTCGTCGTGGCGGGCGGTGAGCTCCCACCACGGCGCACGCCACGGCCGCCACCAGCAGCACGACGCGACTCAGGGGCCTGGCCCTCTTGTCGCGCGGCGGATCCGCGCCCGCGATGAGGACGGCGGCGAGGGTGAGCGCCGGGAGCGTGACGCCGGGCATCTCCCAGTCCCAGTCGAGCGCCGAGTGGGCCGCCCAGGCGGTGAGGGCGGCGCACGGGCCGGCGGCGAGCGCCGGGTCGACGCGGCGGGTGCGGACGGCGGCGCGGGCGGTGCCGCCGAAGAGGACGAGGAGGAGGGCGAAGCCGACGAGGCCGAGCTCGGCGAGGGTCTCGAGCTCGATGGAGTGCGCGTCGCGGGCGGGGTCGGCGATCGGGCGCTCGCGGAGCCAGTCGACCCCCCACCCCCCGGAGCCGACGCCGGCGACGGGATGGTTCCCGAAGGTCCGCAGCGCGACGCGCCAGTAGGCGTAGCGGTTGGAGTTGACGTTCGTGAAGCGCTGGGTGTTCGCGCCGAAGCCCGCCTCGGGCCTGCGGCCGGCGCGCTCGTTGCGGCCGGCGAGCACCGGCACGAGCACGGCGAGGATGACGACGACGGCGACCGCGGGGCCGACGAAGCGCGGCAGGGCGATGGCGCGATCGTCGTCCGCTCGCCGGGCGGCGCGCGCGGTCAGGACGGCAGCCACGGCGCCGAAGATGATGGTGGCCGCGAGGGCGAGCAGCCCGTCGCGTTCAGGGTGGGACCCCTCCAGCGCGCGCACTCCCGGCAGGAGGCCGGACACGACGACGCCGGCGACGCCCGCGGCCATGGTCACGACGAGCGCACGCACCTGGCCGCGGTCGGGCGCGCACAGCACGAGGACGAGCAGCCCGGCCACCAGCGCCGCCGCTGCGCCGCGGGAGAAGCTCAGGTAGACGCCGCTGGTGAGGGGCACGACGGAGGCGGCCGCGACGGCGCGCAGTCCGGTCGGCCGGTCGCGGTCCCCCGCGATGCGCACGCACAGGATCGCCCCCATCGCGGCCAGCAGCCCCGTCGCGTTCCAGTAGGTGAGTGGCTGCTCGAGCCGGCCGCCCGCGCTCCTCGTGCGCGTCAGCTCGACGAGCCCCGGCAGCCACCGCCCCGCGAGCCCGTAGACGATCACCAGCAGCGCACCGGCGGCGACCACCACCTCGGCCCGGCGCGCCGCGCTCCGCTTCCGCCAGATCGCCACACCGGCGAGCAGGAACCCCGCGTAGAGGACGACCCGCTCGAAGTCGTCCCCCGCCACGTCCGGCAGCGGCGACCGCCCGCGGCTGAGCAACACCCACCCCGCCAGCAGCCACACGGCGGCCAGCGCGGCGCTGCGCGGGAGCACGGGGCGCGTCGCCACCGCGACCACGGCCAGCACCACCGCCACCACGAACAACCCGGTCAGCCGCGGCCCGTCGAAGTAGCCCCCGGAGCGGAACGCCAGCACCACCGGCCCCGCGAGGAGCACCGCGGCAGCCACGATGGACGACGTGCGGCGCATCCGCGCGAGGCTATCCATTCCGTCCGTCATGCGAACTAGCGTTCGCGTCTGGATGGATGGGCTGACGACCGATCAGAAGGGCAACATTGCCGAGATGGCGGTGACGCTGCACGCGACTCGCCTCGGCATCGAGGTCTACCGGCCGGCTGGTGAAGGCGGGCGCCTTGACATGGTGTTCCTGTTCCCCGGCGGCGACATCGCCCGCGTCCAGGTCAAGTGGGCGAACCTCGAGAACGGAGTTGTCGTGGTGCGGTCCCGCTCGGCAAGGCGCACTGCGGCAGGGCTGTCCCACCGGACCTACACGGAGGGGGAGATCGACGCCATCGCGGCGTACTGCCAGGAACTCGACACTGTGTATTACCTGCCGGCGGACATCGCGTGCGGAAGGAGCCAGACCTACCTGCGAGTCGATCCGCCGCGGAACGGGCAGCGCGCGTCGCTAAAGTGGGCGCCGCAGTACGAACTTGGGGCTGTAGCTCAGCTGGAAGAGCGTCGCGCTGGCAGCGCGAAGGTCAGGGGTTCGAGCCCCCTCAGCTCCACTCACGAAGGCGTGGGCTCGGAAGTCATCGGATCGAACGAGTTCCGCAACCGGTTCGGGTGGTACATCGAACGGACCGCCGCGGGCGAGCATTTCACGGTGACCCGCTGGGGCAAGCCCTATTTGAAGCTCAGCCCGCCGTAGCCCTCTGCGTCTTCGGGGCCTCGCCCCAGAGCTGCTCGAGGCGGTAGTACTCGCGGGCGTCCGGCGTGAAGAGATGGACGACCACGTCGAGGTAGTCCATGAGGATCCACTGCGCCTCCGGCAGGCCCTCGACGCGGCGCGGGTTGACGCCGTGGTCCTTCTTCATGCCCTCGAGGATGCCGTCGTGGATGGCCTTGACCTGGCGGTCGGTGTTGCCGGTCGCGATGACGAAGTGGTCCGTGTAGCCGAGCAGCTCGCCGACGTCGAGCCGGACGACGTCGATCGCCTTCTTGTCGGCCGCGTACTCCTCGATGTCGTCGACCATGCTCATGAGTACAGCCCTTCGGAGGCGATGCGATCGGCGACGGCGGCGGGCACGAGATGGCGGATGGGCCGGCCGGCGGCGACGCGGGCGCGGATCAGGGTGGAGGAGATGTCGAGGCGGGGCATGGTGAAGAAGCGGATGCGCTGGAAGCCGAGGAGGCCGGAACAGCGCTCCAGTGACCTCCTCCTGGGAGGTGTCGCCGCGGTTGGCCACGGCGACGCGGGCGAGCGACAGGACGGTCTCGGGCTCCTTCCAGTCCGGAAGACCGAGCGCCTGGTCGCCACCGATGATGAAGGTCAGCTGGTTCCCCGCGGCATGCAGACCCCTCAGGGTATCGACGGTGTAGGAGGGCCCGGCCCGGCGGACCTCGTCATGAAGGACCTCGAGCCCCGGTTCGGACTGCCGCGGCCAGCTCGCAGAGCTGGACGCGCACGGCGGATCCAGGATCCTCGATGCGCTTGTGTGGCGGCGTACCGGAGGGGACGAGCTGCACGCGGTCGAGCCCGAGCTGGTCACGGGCCTCCATCGCGCAGACGAGGTGGGCGAGGTGCGGCGGGTTGAACGTCCCGCCGAGCAGGCCGACGGCCGCCACGTCAGGGACGGCTGTGACCGGTGCCTTCGACCAGCCACTTGTAGGTGCAGAGCTCGTCGAGGCCGATCGGCCCGCGGGCGTGCAGCTTCTGCGTCGAGTTGGCGATCTCGGCGCCCATGCCGAACTCGCCGCCGTCGGTGAAGCGCGTGGACGCGTTGACGTAGACGCAGGCGGCGTCGACGCCGAGCTGGAAGGCCCGGGCGCCGAGGACGCGGATTCCGTGAGGATCGCCTCGGAGTGCCCGGAGCCGTGGCGCGCGATGTGGTCCATCGCCTCGCTCGAGCGAGTCGACGACGCCGACGGTGAGCTCGAGGGCGAGGTACTCCGTGTCTCCAGTCCTCCTCGGTGGCCGCGCGGTCGGACGGCTCGCCCGCCAGGGCGCTCGCGCGCTCGTCGAGGGCCAGGGCGACACCCGCCTCGCGCAGGGCGGGCAGCGCCCGCGGCAGGTACTCCGCGGCGGCGTCGGCGTGGACGAGCAGCGTCTCCATGGCGTTGCAGGCGCTCGGCCGCTGGGCCTTGGCGTTGACGGCGATGCGGACCGCGGCGTCGAGGTCGGCGGAGGCGTCGACGAAGGTGTGGCAGACGCCCGCGGCGGCGTAGATGACGGGGACGGTGGCGACGTCCATGAGCGCCTTCTTCAGGCCCTCGCCCCCGCGCGGGATGATCAGGTCGACGTACTCGCGCTGGGTGGCCAGCTCGCCGAGCTCGGCCCGGCCGCCGCCGCCCACCAGCGAGACGGACGCCTCCGGCAGCCCGGCCGCCGAGACGGCGTCGCGCACGATCTCCGTGAGCACGGCGTTGGAGTGCAGGGCGCTCGAGGAGCCGCGCAGCACGATCGCGTTGCCGCTCTTCAGGCACAGGGCGGCGCAGTCGATGGTGACGTTCGGACGGGACTCGTAGACGACCGCGATGACGCCGAGCGGGACGCGCACGCGCCGCAGCAGCAGGCCGTTGGGCAGCCGTTTGCCGTCCAGCACCTCCCCCACCGGGTCGGGCAGCGTGGCGACGGCGCGGGCGCCGGCGGCGATGCCCGCGACGCGCCCCGCGTCGAGCGTCAGCCGGTCCAGCAGCGCCTCGGAGAGCCCCGCCTCGCGGCCGTTGCTCCAGGTCGCGCGCGTTGGCCTCGAGGATCTCGGGCGTGCGGGCGATCAGCGCGTCGGCGATCGCGTGCAGCGCCGCGTCCTTGGCGGCCGTGTCGGCCTGGGCCAGGACGCGGGCCGCGGCGGCCGCTGCGCGGCAGGTCTCCGTGACGGATTCGGTGGCGAGCGCCATGCCCTAGAGGCTAATCCAGGACGAAGTAGTCGCGGTGCACGGCCTCCTCCGTCGCGCGCGGGAGCACCTCGCGCACGGCAGCGGACTTGAGGCCCCGGACCTGCGAGAGCTCGGCCGCCGAGTAGTTGACGATGCCCTTGCCGATCCGGCGGCCGTCGCCGAAGACCTCGACGGCGTCGCCCGGCGCGAAGTCCCCGTCCACCGCCGTGATGCCGACGGGCAGGAGCGACGTCCCGCCGTCGCGCAGCGCGCGGGCGGCGCCGCCGTCGATGTCGATGCGCCCGTGCGAGGGCTTGGCGTAGCGCAGCCACAGCTTGAAGGAGGAGATGCCGAGCGTCCGGGGCGGGCAGCGCGTCCCCACCGGCCGGCCCGCGGCGGCGCCGACGATCGCGTCCGGCTCGAACCCCGACGCGATCACCGTCTCGATCCCGGCCGCCGTGGCCATCTCGGCCGCGACCACCTTGGAGCGCATGCCGCCGCTGCCGAGCAGGCCGGGGCGGTGGGAGACACCCGACAGCGCCTCGAAGTCCGTCACCTCGGGGACGACGGTGGCGGAGGGGTCCACGCGCGGATCGGCGGAGAAGACGCCGGGCGTGTTGGTGAGCAGGACGAGCAGGCGGGCCTGGAGCAGGACGGCGACCTGGGCGGCCAGGAAGTCGTTGTCGCCGAAGGAGATCTCGTCCGTCGTCGTCGTGTCGTTCTCGTTGATCACCGGGACGATGCGCCACGCCAGCAGCGCCTGCAGCGTGCGGCGGGCGTTGAGGTAGTGCGTCCGCGCGCTCATGTCGAAGAAGGTCAGCAGCACCTGTGCCGTGGTGAGGCCGTGGCCGCCCAGCAGCTCGTCGTAGGTCCGGTACAGCCGGCCCTGGCCGACGGCCGAGGCGGCCTGCAGCTGGTCGATCGAGGCGGGCCGGGCGCCGAGCCCGAGGAGGTGCATCCCGCGGGCGATCGCCCCGCTGGTGACGACCACGACGTCCGTTCCGGCGGCGTGCAGCTCCGCCACCTGGCCGCAGATGCGCTCGAGCGTCTCCAGCCGCAGGTCGCCGTTGTCCTCCGCCACCACGGACGATCCCAGTTTCACCACGACGACGGCCATCGCGCCTGAGCGTACGATCAGTGGCCATGAGCGCCTCGTCCGCCCCGTCCGTCCCGGTCGTCCACCAGGAAGGGCGCCTCGCAGGGGACATCTACTGGCAGAGCTGGTCGCCGGAGGGCGAGGCCCGCGGCGTCGTCGTCATCGCCCACGGGGCCTCCGAGCACTCCGGCCGCTACCGCTACGTCGTCGAGCGGCTCGTGCCGGAGGGCTACGCGGTCTACGGCGTCGACCACCGCGGCCACGGGAAGAGCCCGGGCGCCCGCGCGCAGATCGAGCGCATGGAGCTCGTCATCGAGGACCTCGACCACCTGGTCGACCTCGCCCGCGGGCGAGCACCCCGGCAGAAGCTCTTCCTGCTCGGCCACAGCATGGGCGGCACCATCGCCATCACCTACGCGATCGTCCACCAGGAGAAGCTCGACGGCCTCGCGCTGTCGGCGCCGCTGGCCGCGATGGAGGCCGCCCCCGCACCGCTGCGGCTGGTCGCCAAGGCCCTCAGCGTCGTCGCGCCCAACACCGGCGTCTTCCAGGTCGGCGCCGACAAGGTCAGCCGCGACGCCGACGAGGTGCGCGCCTACGAGCAGGACCCGCTCAACCACCACGGCAAGCTCCCTGCCCGCACGGTGCAGGAGCTCGCGGACGCCGTCGGGCGCTTCCCGGAGGACAGCGCCAAGCTCACGCTGCCGCTGCTGATGATGATCGGCACGGCCGACGAGCTCGTACCCCCGGCAGGCGGGCAGATGGTCTACGACAAGGCCCGGTCCACCGACAAGACCATCCACCACTACGACGGCTTCTACCACGAGATCTTCAACGAGCCCGCGGGCGACCGCGACCGCCCGCTGACCGACCTCGCGCAGTGGCTCTCCGAGCACACCCTCTGACGGACAACGCCCCCATCTCCTCCCGGCTGCGGCGCACCACGCGCCTCGGCAGCCTCGTCGCCGCCCAGGGCGGCCGGATCGCCGGCGGCCGGGCGCTGGACCGCGTGCGCTCCGACGAGGCGAAGGAGCGCGCGCAGGCCAAGCGCACCGCCGACGTCGTCGAGCAGATCGTCGTCCAGCTCGGGAAGATGAAGGGCGCGGCCATGAAGGTCGGCCAGGTGCTCTCCACCATCGAGTTCCCGGGCATGGAGGACGAGGGCGCCGAGCGCATCCAGCGCCGCATGGCCGAGCTGCGCGACAACGCGCCGTCCGTGCCCGTGGAACCAGCTCGAGAAGCTGATGGCCAAGGAGTGGGGCCAGCCCGTCTCCAAGGTCCTCGCCGACATCGAGACGGACGCGATGGCCGCCGCCTCCATCGGGCAGGTCCACCGCGCCACCACCCACGAGGGCGTCGAGGTCGCGGTCAAGGTCCAGTACCCGGGCATCGCCGAGGCCGTCGACGCCGACCTGCGCAACCTCTCGTTCCTCATGCCGCTGCTGGCCCGCCTCGCGCCCGGCCTGGACACGAAGGCGCTGGCCGAGGAGCTGCGCGAGCGCATCTCGGAGGAGCTCGACTACGAGCTCGAGGCGACCTCGCACCGCCGCATCTGGCGGATCTGGCGCGACCACCCGCACGTGCTCATCCCCCGCGTGGACACGGAGCTCTCCACCCGCCGCATCCTCGTCACGGAGCGCCACGAGGGCATGCGCTTCGACGACCTCAAGAACGCCGACGACGCCCGCCGCGACCGCGACGGCCGAGATCGTGCACCGCTTCTACTACAAGACCGCGGGCGACCATGGCATCGCCCTCGGCGATCCGCACCCGGGCAACTGGCAGTCCCTGGAGGACGGCCGGGTGGTCATCTTCGACTTCGGGATGCTGCGCGACGTCCCCGCGGGCCACGTCTTCCGCGAGGGCCCTGCGCTCATCGCCGTCCACGAGCAGGACGCCGACGCCCTGTTCGACGTCATGCTCGACCTCGGCTATCTCGGCGACGGCACGAAGTTCACCGACCGCAAGGAGCTCCTCCTCGCGCACATGACGGTCGCCGCCGCCTGGCTGATCGAGGACCAGCCCTTCCGCCTGTCCCCCGACGTCCAGCGCGAGATGGGCCAGCAGCTCTTCAAGCTCGGCCCGGACTGGCGCAACATGGTGCGCGAGTTCTCCATGGCCCGCGAGTCCGTCCTGCTGCGCCGCATGGCCGACCTCCTCTTCACCGGCTTCTGCCAGCTGCGCGCCTCCGCGGACTGGTGGGCGCTCGCCCAGGAGCTGCAGATCGACGGCGAGGCCCGCACGGACCTCGGCCGCGAGCACGCCGCCTGGGCCGCCGGCCGCTAGCTGCTCGGGTCGAGCTCGAAGACGACGCCGTTGATCTCGACGTCGTCGCCTGCCTCGAAGCCCGCGCGCTGCAGGGCCGCGATGACCCCCATGCGCTGCAGGCGGCGCTCCACGAGGGCCTGCGCCTCCTCGTTCTCGAGGTCGAAGCGCTGGAAGAGCCGTTCCACCGAGTCGCCCGTGACGCGGTAGGCGCCCGCGCCCGTCTTCTCGATCGCGTAGGCCTTGCCCGGCCGCGGGCTTGAAGACGGCGAACTCGGCGACGTCGCTCTCGCGCACGGCCTCGACCGGGCGCGGCGGGACGGCCTCGAGCAGCCGGCGGCGCAGGTCGGGCAGCCCGGCCCCGGTCGCGGACGAGATGCGCATCGCCTCCGGCCACCCGTCGTACTCGGGGACGAGGTCCATCTTCGAGAGGCAGATGATGCGCGGCAGCGCGGCCAGCTCGGGTGAATGGGCGGCCAGCTCCCGCTCGATCAGCGCGTAGTTCTCCTGCGGGTCGCTCCCGTCGAGGGGCGCGACCTCGACGAGGTGGACGAGGACGCGGCAGCGCTCGACATGGGCGAGGAAGTCGTGCCCGAGCCCGATGCCCCTCCGAGGCCCCTTCGATGAGCCCGGGGATGTCGGCGATGATGATCTGGCGGTCGTCGGCCTCGATCGTCCCCAGGTTGGGCTCCAGCGTGGTGAACGGGTAGTCGGCGACCTTCGGCTTGGCGCGCGTCAGGCGGGCGATGAGCGACGACTTGCCGGCGTTGGGCAGGCCGATGAGGCCGACGTCGGCCAGCAGGCGCAGCTGCAGCTCGACCTCCCCTTCCTCCCCGGGCAGCCCCTTCTCGGCCAGGCGCGGCGCCTGCCGGGTCGCCGTCGCGAAGGTCTTGTTGCCGCGCCCGCCGGAGCCCCCGCGGGCGATGCGCACCTCCTGGCCCGGCGTGACCATGTCGAAGCGCGCGCCGTCCCAGCGACGGACCTCCGTGCCGGGCGGGACGCGCACGACGAGCGTGTCCCCGTCGGCGCCGTGCTTGAGGGCGCCCATGCCGTGGCCGCCGCGCTGCGCGCGGAAGTGCCCGGTGCGCTTGAAGAACTGCAGGTCGCGCAGGTTGTCGTCGCAGCGCAGGACGACGTCGCCGCCACGGCCGCCGTCGCCGCCGTCGGGCCCGCCCTTGGGCACGTGGGCCTCACGGCGGAAGGACACGGAGCCGTCGCCGCCCGCGCCACCTCTGCACCTCGATCGTTGCCTTGTCCGCGAGCATTGGGTACCGCTCACCCTATGAACAAGACCTTCGTCATCACGGGCGCCTCGACCGGCATCGGCGCCGCCACCGCACGCGCCGCCGCCGAGGCCGGTTACCGCGTCGTCCTCGCCGCGCGGTCGGAGGACAAGCTCAAGAGCCTCGCCGCAGGAGACCGGAGGCGTCGCCGATCCGCTGCGACGTCACCGAGTGGGACGACCTCCAGCGCCTCGCCGAGCAGGCCGGCGGCGCCGACGTCGTCTTCGCCAACGCCGGCTTCGGCGGCCCGCGCGGCTTCACGGAGGGCGACCCGGAGGAGTGGAAGCGGATGGTCCTGACCAACGTCTACGGCGCCGCGCTGACCATCCGCGCGTTCCTCCCCGCGCTCAAGGAGGCCAAGGGCCACTTCCTGCTCACGGGCTCGGTCGCCGGCCGCCGCGCGCTGCCCGGCTCGCTCTACTCGTCGCACCAAGTGGGCCGTCACCGGCATGGGCGAGTCACTGCGCCAGGAGCTCAACGGCACCGGCTGCCGGGTGACGCTGATCGAGCCGGGCATGGTCGACACGCCCTTCTTCGACGACAAGCCGACGGACGCGCTGCACGACGTCGACATCGCCAACGCCGTGATGTACGCGGTCTCGCAACCGGCGCACGTGGACGTCAACGAGATCCTCGTGCGACCGGTGTCGCAGGACGGCTAGCTCAGGCGGCGGTGTCGGCGGGTGCTGCTTCGACCGAGATCCAGCGCTTGCCCTGCCGGCCCGTCTTGAACTGCACGACGCCGGCGTCCTTCGCGAAGATGGTGTGGTCGCGGCCGAGGCCGACGCCCACGCCCGGGATGGAAGCGGGTGCCGCGCTGGCGGACGATGATCTCGCCGCCCGTGACCTCCTGGCCGGCGAAGACCTTCACGCCCAGGTACTTGGGCTTGGAGTCGCGACCGTTGCGGGAGGAGCCGAGGCCCTTCTTGTGTGCCATCTAACCGATGTCCTCGATGCGGATGCGGGTGAGCTCCTGGCGGTGCCCCTGGCGCCGCTTGTAGCCCCGCTTGGGCTTGTACTTGAAGATGCGGATCTTCGGGCCACGCTCGTGGCCGACGATCGTCGCGCTGACGGCCTTGAGGTCGCCACCGATCTTCGCGTCCGAGCCGCCGCCGGCGGTCATCAGCGTCTCGAGCTCGACCTTCGAGTCGACGTCGCCGGTGAGGCGCTCGACGAGCAGGGTCTGGCCCGCGGCGACGCGGTACTGCTTGCCGCCCGTCTTGATGATGGCGTAGGAGTCGGTGAGGGTCTCAGGCATCGGTGCTTTCCTTTGCTGCGCGCGAACGGCGCCGTCCGCCTCTACGGCCGCGGCGCCGAGGCTTCGATTCTAGCTCATCGCTCTCGGCCTCCCCGGCGGGGCCGGTGGACGCCGGGATCTCGGCGTCGGACGCCTCGGGCGAGGACGTCTGGTCCACCGGGACCTCGTCGCTGCTTGGGCTCGGGCTTCGCCTTGGGCTTGGCCTTCGCCTTCGGCTTGGCCTTGCGCGGGCGGGCGGGCGGCCTTCTTCTTGTCGGCCGCGATCCGCTCCTCCTCCTCCGGCGTCACGTCGATGAGCACGGCGGCGGCGGCGGTGCGGCCGGCCTCCTCGATGCGCACGAGGCGCTTGGAGCCGACGAACGGCCCGGCGCCCTTGACGGAGATGATGTAGCCGTCGATCTTGGCGACGGCGTCGTCGACCTCGTACATGTGCGGCTCGATGATGTCCACGTGGACCTCGTCGCCGTCGGCGAACGGCACGGCGGCGGCCAGCACCTCGTCGCGCGTGCCCTCCAGCGTGATGCGGAAGTGGTCGATCGGCAGGCCCTCGGAGCCCTCGAAGGAGAACCAGTGGCCGGTGTCGGACTCGAGGTTGTGCAGCATGCGCGCGTTCTCGCCGATGAACTGCGCCGTGACGCGCGGGTTGATGCGCACCAGGTAGGCCTCCGGCTGGTCGTCGCCGGCCTGCTTGACGATCTCGCGGAGCTTGCGGTCGACCTCGATGGCCACCGTCTCCTCCGACTTGACCACGCCCTCGCCGTCGCAGGTCGGGCACCACTTGGTCATGATCTCGCGCACGCCCTCCGTGACGTTCTGGCGCGTCATCTCGACCAGGCCGAGCGGCGAGATCTCGACCACGAAGGTCTTCGTGCGGTCCTCGTCGAGCGCCTTGCGCAGCGTCTTGAGCACCGCGTCGCGGTTGCGGGCGCGCGCCATGTCGATGAAGTCGATGACGATGATGCCGCCGATGTCGCGCAGCCGCAGCTGGTTGACGACCTCCTCGGCGGCCTCGAGGTTCGTCTTGGTGATCGTGTCCTCCAGGCGGGCGGACTTGCCGCGCCCGATGAACGACCCCGTGTTGACGTCGATGACCGTCAGCGCCTCGGCGTACTCGATCAGCAGGTAGCCGCCGCTGGGCAGGTCGACCCGCTTGGCCGAGCATCCCCTCGATGACCTCCTCGACGCCGTAGGCCTCGAAGACGGGCTCGTCGGACTCCCACAGCTCGACGCGGTCGACCAGCTCCGGCGCCGTGCGGGTGAAGAAGGAGACCAGGCGCTGGTGCTGCTTGGGGTCGTCGACGACGGCGCGCTCGAAGTGCGAGGAGAAGATGTCGCGGACGACGCGGACGGAGAGGTCGGCCTCCTGGAAGACGAGGTCCGGGGCCTTGGCCTCCGCGACGCGCTTCTCGACGACCTCGTTGAGCTTGAACAGGTACTGCAGCTCGCGCTCGAAGTCCTCGCGCTTGGCGCCGTGGGCCGCGGTGCGGACGATCGCGCCGCCGCCGCCGAGCTCGAGCTTCGCGGTCTCCTTGCGCAGCCGCGTGCGCTCCTTGTCCTCCAGGCGGCGGGACACGCCGACGCCCTCGCCCGTGGGGGCGTAGACCATGTAGCGGCCGGCGATGGTCAGCTCCATCGACAGCCGCGCGCCCTTGGTCTTCAGCGGGTCCTTGACGACCTGGCAGACGACCTCCTGGCCCGGCTTGAGCAGGTCGGTGATCGACGGGCCCTTGGTCCCGCGGCCGCGCTGCACCTTCTCGACGCCCGGCAGGACGATCTCGTCGACGTGCAGGAAGCCGTTCTTGTCCAGGCCGATGTCGACGAACGCCGCCTCCAGGCCGGGCAGCACGTTGTCGACGATGCCCTTGTAGATGTTGCCGACGATGGAGCGGTTGCCGCGGCGCTCGAGGTAGACCTCGGCGGCGCGGTAGCCCTTCGCGAGCTCAGGTCCGCCGCGGCGGCGGCGGCCCCGCCGCCCGGTGCCGGTGGGGGCTGTCCTTCGATTCGGCCTCCAGGATGGCGACGCGGGTCTCCTCCCGGTCCACCGTGACCAGCACTTGCTTCTGCAAAACGAGTGGTTCCTCTCATGCGACGACCTCCATCCTCGTCTTCAACGCTCCGGCCTCTTTGGCCTGCGCGGCGATGCTCTGCAGCAGGCCGAGGGCCAGGAACGTGACGAGCATCGACGATCCGCCGTAGCTCAACAACGGTGCCGGGATGCCCGTGATGGGCATGATCCCGACCGTCATCCCGACGTTGACGAAGATCTGGAAGAGCAGCATCACGGTGATGCCGCCGGCGATCAGCGCGCCGAACAGGTTCTTCGCCTGCGTGAGGATGTGCAACCCGCGCCATAACAACAGCGCGTACAGGGACAGCACGAACGCGGCTCCGGCGAACCCGTAGGTCTCGCCGACCACCGCGAAGATGAAGTCGGTGTGGTGCTCGGGCAGGAAGTTCAGCCCGGTCTGGGTGGCCTTGTCGACGCCGCGCCCCGTCTTCTCGCCCGCACCGATGGCGATCTTGGACTGCTGCTGCTGGTAGCCCTCCTTGCCGCCCACGTCGGACGGGTGGAGGAACGACGTCAGGCGATCCACCTGGTACTGCTTGAGCGGGTGGACGCCGATGGCCGGCAGCGCCACCAGCGTCAGCGCGATCGCCACGACGCCCAGCGCGCCCAGCGCCGCGAAGTGCCGCCACGGCAGCCCGGCCACGAACAGCAGCCCGAGCGTGCCGGCGATGTAGACCAGCGCCGAGCCGAGGTCGGGCTGGGCCATGACCAGCATCGCCGGGAACAGCGCCAGCAGCATGACCCGCGCCGTCGTCTGCCGCGTGGCCGCGCCGCGCAGCCGGTCGACCAGGAACGCCGGAGACGCAGACGACGAGCAGGACCTTGCCCAGCTCGGACGGCTGCAGGTTGAAGACGGGCGTCTCGATCCAGCGCTTGGAGCCCTTGGTCGCGGTGCCCAGCACGTAGACGAGCACGATCGAGCCGATCATGAAGCCGTAGAGCGGATAGCGCAGCTCGCGCAGCCGGGAGTAGTCCAGGCGCGAGCAGCCGTACATCAGCAGCAGGCCGACGACCGCGAAGCCGATCTGGCGGTAGACGTAGTAGTTCGGCTGAGCCGTCGATGTCGTCCGCGGTGGCGCCCTTGATGGCGATCACCGAGCAGATGACGAGCCCGAGCGCGGCCAGCATCAGCAGCGGGTCGATGCGCAGCCGGATCTGCCGCGGCACGAGCGGCGGCGGCGGCGCGGACGCCGGCTGGATCGGGGTGGTCGGGCTCAAAGGGTCGTGGAGGTGCCCCGGCTCGCAGGCGCCGGGGTCCTTGTCGTACCAGGTCTGCATGATGGCGCACACCGTCGGGGCCGCGGCTTCCGCACCGAAGCCGCCCTGCTCGATGGTCGCCGCGACCACGATCGGCCGCGCCTGCGTTGGGGACGAAGCCGACGTACCAGGACTGGTCGCCGGCGTTGCCGCGCTCGGCCGTGCCGGTCTTGCCGTAGATGTCGGGGTCCGTGCCCTTGAACACCGGCTCGGACGTGCCGCCGGGCGACGGCGGCGGCCTCCTTGAGGCCCTGCATGATCGTCGTGCGCGTCGTCTCGGAGATGTCGAGCTTGCGGCGGGCGGGCGCGCGCAGCTTCTGCTGCAGGCGACCCTGGCCGTCCTGGACCTCGCGGCCCGAGGTGCGGGCGGACGATGGTGCCGCCGTTCTCGAGCGCCGAGTAGGCGACGGCCATCTGCAGCGGCGTGGCCTGCAGGTCGCCCTGGCCGACGGCGAGGTTGACGTTGTCGCCGGCGCTCCAGGGGCGCTCGATGCCGCCGCAGGCGAACAGCGCCTCCGTGGTCTGCGCCGGGATGTTCTTGCGCTTCGTGCACGCCTGGTACTTCGCGAACTCCGCGTTGCGCAGCTGCGCGTCGGGGACGACGCCGGAGAACTCGCCGGGCAGGTCGATCTTCGTCTGGTGGCCGAGGCCGAGGCGCTTGGCCCAGGTCTGCAGCACCTGGCCCTTGAGGTCGTTCATGCGGTAGCCGAGCGTGTAGAAGAAGACGTCGGAGGACACCTTGATCGCCTGGACGATGTTGATCGTGCCGTTGACGGCGTCGCCGGCGTTGCGGAACGTCGTGGCGCCGTACTTGACGAAGCCGGGGTCGGTGATGACGTCGGAGGGGGTGATGAGGCCGTCCTGGAGCGCCGCGATGCCGGTGATCAGCTTGAAGGTCGAGCCGGTCGGATACAGGCCGTCGATGGCGCGGTTGAGCAGCGGCTTGCCGGCCTCCTCGGAGTTCAGCGCGTTGTACTTCTCCTGGCTGATCGGCTTGGCGAACAGGTTCGCGTCGAAGCTCGGGAAGGAGCCGAGCGCGAGGATCTCGCCGTTGCGCGGGTCCATCGCGACGAAGCGCGCCCGGGATTGCCGCCGCCGTACTGCTGGATGGCGAGCGTCGCCTGCTTCTGGAGGTCGTAGTCGATCGACAGCTCGAGCTGCTGGCCCTGCTGGGGCTTGACCTCGCGCACGTTGCAGCGCACGGGGTCGTCGCAGGGCTGGCCGAGGGAGTCGACGACCTGGCGGTAGAAGCCGTCCTGGCCGCGCAGGAACTTGTCGTAGGACTCCTCCACGCCCGTCCTTGCCGATCCGCTCGCCCTCCTTGATGTGGCGGTAGCGGCGCTCCTTGAGCTCGTCGGGCGAGATCTCGCGCAGCGTCCCGAACAGGTGGGCGCCGATCTCCCCGTGGGGGTAGTTGCGCAGGTACTGCAGCTCGGGCTTGACCCCCGGGAACTCCTCCTGGCGCTCCAGCAGGTAGTTGTAGGCCGGCTTGCCGATGTCGGTCTTGACCGTGACGGCGGCGTACGGCGTCTGCGCGACCTGCTGGATGACGCGGCGGTGGATGGTGCGCGGCGACTCGTCGAGGACCCGGCCGAGGCGGCGGAACAGGGTGCGGACCTCCGGGTCGGCGGGCAGGGGCGGGATCGGCGACCGGGCGGATCTTGTTGGCGGCGCGCTTGAGGCGGCGCTGCTCGCGCTTCTGCGCGGGCGCCGAGCTTGCGCCGGCGGCCCTTGCGGCGCAGGTTCTTGAGCTGCTCGTCGGCGGCGAGGCGCTGGCGCTCGGCGGCGGAGACCTTCGCGCCGTACGCCTGGGCGAGCAGCTTCTCGGCCTCGGGCAGCTCGCCCGGCAGGATCTGGGCGACGGCGGCCTGGCGCGTCTTGACGAGCTTGCGTGCCGTGGCGGTCGACGATGTCGCCGCGCGGCGCCTCGATGCGGATCTTGCGGACGCGGTTCTGCGCGGCCTGGGAGACGTAGCTCTCGCCCGGAGAGCACCTCGAGGAACCACAGGCGGAAGAACAGCGCGGCGAACAGGATGAACGCGGTCCCGCCCAGGATCGCCACGCGGCGCGCGAGCTGGGGCGACATCGTCGGGCGGCGCTCTTCGAGCTGGGGCGGCATCAGGCTCTGCGAGAGCGGCGAGAGGCCGCCGGTCGTGTAGGCCCGGCGCCGGCGGCGGCGCGGGTCGTCGGGCAGGAAGGGGAGCAGCAGGCGGCGCACGAGCGAGTGCACCGGGAGCGCGAGCAGCGTCCCGAGCACGATGCCGACGAAGATGTCGCGCAGCAGCAGCAGGCTCATCGGGCACGTCGACGCCGAGCAGGAACTGCAGGACGGCGAAGCCGAACGTGGCCGACGGCGGCGGCGGCGGCGCCGACGGCCATCGGGACGAGCCCGTGCGCGGGGTCGCGCAGCTCGCGCAGGCGGCCGGCGCCGTAGCCGATCGACACCAGCAGCAGCGAGGAGACGCCGAGCGTCTGCAGCAGCGCGAGGTCGAGCAGCAGCCCGACCGCGAAGCCGAACGCCGCGCCCGTCAGCGACCCGCACAGCAGGCCGACGGCGGCGACGAGCAGCGGCGTCAGGTCCGGCGGGACGCCGAAGATCTCGATCTGGCGACAAGCGCGGCGACCTGCAGCACGACGCCGACGAGGGCGATGCCGGCGAGCCGGCCGACGAGCGGCGCTTCGGGCGTCACGGCGTCACGCCGGTGCTCGCGACGGTCTGCGGCGACTCGCGCTTGGTGAGGACCTCGACCCACTCGAGCGTCCCCAGGTCCACAGCGGGCTTGACCTGGATGCGGCTGTCGAGGTTGCCGTCCCCCGCCTCGATCTTCGAGACGGTCCCGATCCGCACGTCGCGCGGGTAGAAGGACTGGAAGCGCAGGTTCGTCGAGCCGGCCGTCACCACCGCATCGCCGCGGCTGATCTTGTTGGCGTTCTGCACGAACTTGAGCTGCAGCTCGCCGGGGCGGTTCGGGTTGGGCTCGATCGCCGACTGCTGGCCCGAGCCCAGCACCTTGACGCCGGTGGCGAAGGACTCGTCGGTGATCAGGGTGACGAGCGCGTGCCCGCGGCTGACCTGGGAGACGCGGCCGACGAGGCCGTCCCCGTTGACGACCGGCTGATTGAGGCGCACGCCGGCGCTCGACCCCTTGTCGATGACCACGTGCGAGTAGAAGAGGTTCGAGGTGCGCGAGATGACGAGCGTCTTGACGGGCGCGAAGGCGTCCATCCCCGACTCGTTGATCTGCAGCAGCTTCTTGAGCTCGCCGTTCTCCTGCTGCTCGGCCTGGAGCTGCGGTGACCTGCTTGGTCAGCGCCTGGTTGTCCTCCTTGAGCTGGTCGCGCTCCTTCTTGGCGTCGACGGTGTCGCCGACCCAGCCGAAGAGGTCGCGGAACGGCTTGAGCGCGCGGTGGGCGCCCTCCTGGACGGGACCGAGGAAGGAGAGCGTGCCGCGCTGGGCGGAGTGCAGCCCGCCGCCGGTGCCCTCACCGAAGTAGACGGTGAGCAGCAGCAGCGAGGCGATGACGAACCCCGCCAGGGTCAGGCGCCGTCGGCGGACCTGCTTGTCGTACACGAGCGCCTACCGGCGGCCGGCGGTCTGGCGCCGCGCGCTGCGGCCGTTGGAGCCGCGGTTGGACCGGTGGATCGCCTCGAACTCCTCGAGCGAGCGTCCGGAGCCGACCGCGACGCACGTCAGCGGCGACTCGGCGCGGTGCGCGGGCATCTGGGTCTCCTCGCGCAGGCGCTCGTCCAGGTTCTGCAACAGCGATCCGCCACCCGCGAGCATGATGCCGCGGTCCATGATGTCCGAGGCCAGCTCGGGCGGCGTGCGATCCAGGGTCTCCTTGATGGCGTCGATGATCTGCACCAGCGGCTCCTCGAGCGCGGCGCGGACCTCCTCCGAGGTCAGCACGACGGTCTTGGGCAGCCCGGAGACCAGGTCACGACCCCGGATCTCCGCCTGGACCTCCTCCTCGAGGGGGTAGGCGGAACCGATCTCCAGTTTCACTTCCTCGGCCGTCTGCTGGCCGATCAGGAGCTTGTACTCCCGCTTGACGTAGTTGATGATCGACTCGTCCAGCTCGTCCCCGCCGACGCGGATCGACTGAGCTGACGACGATGCCGCCGAGGCTGATGACCGCCACCTCGGACGTGCCGCCGCCGATGTCGACGACCATGTTGCCCGTGGGCTCGCCGACCGGCAGGCCGGCGCCGATGGCCGCGGCCATCGGCTCCTCGATCAGATAGGCCTGGCGCGCGCCGGCAGACAGGCACGCCTCCTCGACCGCCCGCTTCTCCACACCCGTGACGCCGGAGGGCACGCAGACCACCACGCGCGGGTGCGCCCAGCGGTTCTGGTGCACCTTCTGGATGAAGTGCCGGAGCATCTCCTCCGTGACGTCGAAGTCGGCGATGACGCCGTCCTTCAGCGGCCGGATGGCCTGGATCGTCCCGGGGGTGCGGCCCAGCATGCGCTTGGCCTCGATGCCCACGGCGTGGACCTCGCCCGTGCGGCTGTCGATCGCGACCACCGACGGTTCGGACAGCACGATGCCGCGACCGCGCACGTAGACGAGCGTGTTGGCCGTGCCGAGGTCGACCGCCATGTCGCGGCCACCCATTCCGGTGAGATACCCGAGGAAGCCCATAGGTGTTTGCGCGGCTTCCGGTGAAGGTCCCCGCGAGGGGCCGAGTCTAGCGTTCGCAGCGAAGTTGCACGGCGGCGTTCACGGGTGCGCGAGCAGCGTGTACGTGGCGCTCTCGGCAACTGGCCGCCAGCCCGCGGCGCGGGCCCAAGCGGTTTCCGGTGCGGGACTGCCCGGTTCGGCGCCGACGGCGAGGATATCCACGCCGCGGAGGCGCCGGCGGAAGGCCGCCGCGTCGGACGCTCGGCGCAGAAGGCCGTCCGTGCGCTCGCCGACGAAGCGCACGTCGTTGCCGAACCGGGGCCCGAAGGCGACGATGCCCAGCGACCTGGGTTGTGTGCCCTGCAACCCGGCAAGCCCCACCGTCATCGCGGCCGGCGCCTGCGCGGCGATGTAGTCGAACGTCGGCTCGACACCGCGGTAGCGCACCGCGGCGTAGTTCTGCTCCACCCTCCGACCGCCCGCGACCACCAGCAGTGCGGCGAGCGCCACCGCCACACCGACCGCCGGCGCCGGCGGGCGGCGGTGCCGCAGGAGGGCACCGGCTCCGACGACCAGCGCCAGGACGACAAGGGCTTGCGCGAACCGGCCCGCCCCGATGGAGAACTCACCGGGCAGGGTGAAGTCTGGATAGCGATCGATCTCGTGCGCGAGTCCGAGGAAGGCGGCGCCCGCGGCGACGGCCTGCACACCCCGACTGCCACGGCCGGCCGCCCAGGCGGCACTGGCGAAGGCCAGCATGAAGCCCGGCACCGCGTAGCGCGCGGCCGCCTTGGCAAGCGTGGGCGCACCGTCCGGTCCGAGGGCCGTGTAGGGCAGCAGCGTGTAGGTGGCCAAGACCGCGAGTGCGGCCAGCGCGACGCCGAGCGCGCGGCCGTCCTTCCCGCGCCGGGCGAGGAGGACGGCGACAATCGCACCCAGCAGCGCGAGCCCCCCCGCCAGCGCGAAGGCGTCGACCAACTGGGGCGCCACGATGTCGGAGAGGATGCGCGGACGGCTGGCGTAATGCACGAGCGGGAAGTCCTGGCTCTCGGCGAAGAGGCCGGGGGGCGCATCGATGCCGAGCGCGCGGATGCGCGAGGGGAACAACGGGTTCCCGTACTCGATCGCGTTGCGCACGAGCCAGACCGCCCCCAGGGCGCCCGCGCCCAGTCCTACGCCGACGGCCTCGCCAAGCACGCGCCGCCAAGGTTGCCGCGCGAGGAGACGCACCAGCACCCAGACGGCCAGCAGGGCGGCGATCTCCGGCGGCCCGTACCACTTGGTCCCGAAGGCGAGCCCCAGGGCGAGCGCCGCCAGCACGAGCTCTGTCCGCGCTCCGGTGCGGGCGTGACGGACGAGGAACAGCGCCCCTGCGGCCACACCCGTGGCGGCCAGCGAGTCCGTCTGCGCGTTGGCGAGGCCCGAGATGACGCCTGCGGGGAGCATCGTGGCCAGCACGGCGGCCGCCATCCCCCAGGCCCGGGGCGCCCCCAGCTCGGCCGCGAGCGCGTACACGGCACCGCCACCGATCGCCATGACGACGGGGTTGACCGCGCGCAGGGCGACGTCCGAATGCCAGGACACCAGCGTCACGAGCTGGAGCAGCCCGCCGGTGTTGGGATAGGCGCCGAAGCCCCACCCCGCGACGAAGTCGGGATGTGTCCACAGGCTGCCTGTGCGTACCCAGTGCGCGAGGGTCGGGAGGATGAAGCTGGTCGAGTCGACGTCGCCGACCGGGCGCTCGACCGCCCCTCGCTCGTAAGCGAGGACGTACACGAGGGCGACCGTCGCGAGCGCGCCGGCGACCAGCCAGTCGATGCGACCGGAGGGCCGGCCGCGCGCTGCCTCCGCCGCACGGTCGGTGCCGCGCGGCAGGAAGGTGGCTGCGGCCGCCATCAGCAGGGCCGTGGCGACGGTCGTGCCTCGTGTCAGGACCCCCAGGGTCAACGGCACCCCTGTGCTGGCGGCCAGCGCCGCCAGCCAGATCATGCCACCGGCCACGAGCCGCGCTTCCAAGGCCATCCAGGTCAAACGCGCCGTCACGCACCGCCACGCGACCCATCCCGCGGCGGCGACGATCAGCGCGAAGCAGAGCGCTCCCCCAGGTATTCGGCGAGCTCCACGCTGCAAAACCCTACTTCTCGATGGTGTACGGGACGTCGGTTCCGTACGCTTTCGCGGGCATGGCGGCGACGGAGCAGACGACACCCGTGGCGGCGGCTCCTCACCACGGTCCGAAGACGCTGACGGTCACGCGGTACCGGATGCTGCTGGAGACGATGCGCCCGAAGCAGTGGACGAAGAACGCGTTCGTCCTCGGCGGCCTCGTCTTCTCCGGTCGCGCCCTCGAGCTGGAGGCGGAGGTCAAGGCGTGGGTGACATTCGTGGCCTTCTGCGCGGTCTCGTCCGCGGTCTACCTGATCAACGACCTCAACGACCGGGAGACCGACCGGCTCAACCCGCGCACGGCGGGGCGGCCGATCGCCCGGGGGGACATCGGACCGCGCACGGCGGTCATCGCCACGGGCGGGCTGCTCGTCGTCGCCTGTGGGCTGTCCGCCGCGGTGAACCTCGGCACCCTCGGCGTCGTCGCGGGCTACGGCGTCCTGCAGTTCGCCTACACCTTCCGGCTCAAGCACATCCTGTTCGTCGACGTGATGACGATCGCGTCGGGCTTCCTGGCCCGGGCGCTGGCCGGCCTGGTCGCGATCGACGCGGAGCTGTCACCGTGGCTGCTGCTCGAGACGGGGCTGCTCGCCCTGTTCCTCGGCCTGACCAAGCGCCGGGCGGAGGTCATCCAGCTGGGAGACCGCGAACCGACCCAGCGGCCGGTGCTGGCCCACTACTCCATCGCCCTGCTCGACGAGCTGATCGCCGTCGTCACCCCCTCGATCCTGATGGTCTACGCGATCTACGCCGTCATCGGCGCCTCGAGCGAGGTGATGCTGGTGACGCTGCCCTTCGTGCTCTACGGCATCTTCCGCGTGCTCTACCTGATCCACCACGGCGACAAGCAGACGGAGGACCCGTCGGTGATCGCGATCCGCGACCGGCCGCTCCTGTTCTGCATCGTCGCCTGGGCGATCACCGCGGGCATCATCACCGTGGTGACCATCTGATGGCGGCGGACCTCGCGGCGGCGCGCCGCACCCTCGCCTCGTTCGCGCCGCTGAGCCCGGTCACGCGCGCCTTCCTCTTCGCGCGCATGCTGGTCGCCCCGCTGGGCCCGTTGGACGGCGATCTGCGCTCCCTCCGGGGGCGGTTGCTGTCCCTCGGCTGCGGCCACGGCGCCATCGATCGCTACATCGCCGAGATCAACCCCCACGTCCGCATCGAGGGCGTCGACCTCGACGAGGGACGCGTGGAGCAGGCGCGTGCCACGGAGCACCTCGCGCCCCGGGTGCGGGTGTCAGCCGCCGACGTCACCACGCTCGACCCCGGGGACGGCTACGACGGCGCCCTGGCCGTCGACGTCCTCCATCACGTCCCGTTCGAGACGCACACCACCATCGCCGCCGCCCTGCTGCGGGCGCTCAAGCCGGGTGGCACGCTTCTGCTCAAGGACATGGCGCCGGAGCCGCGGCGCCAGTACCTGTGGAACGCGTTCCACGACCGCATCGTCGCCGGGCCGGAGCCGATCTGCTGCCGTATGCCCGAGGACATGGCCGAGGTGCTGGCGGACGCGGGCTTCGCGGTGCAGGACGTTCGCCGCGTGAGGCGCCTGGGCATCTACCCCCAGTACCTCGTGCTCGCCCGGCGGCCGGCATGAGCCGGGCGCTGGTCACGGGAGGCACCGGCTTCCTCGGCTATCACCTGAGCAACGCGCTGTCCGAGGTCGGGTACGCCGTGCGCGTCCTCGACGTCAACCCGCCGCCGGGGGTGCTCGCCGCGGGCCAGGAGTTCGTCCGGGCCGACGTGCGGGACCGCGACGCCATGAGCGGGCCGCGGAGGGCTGTGACGTCGTCGTCGACAACGCCGCGCTCGTGCCCGTCACGCGCTCGACGGCGGAGGGGTTCCGGTCGGTCAACGTCGACGGCTGCAAGGCCACGCTGGATGCCGCCCGGGCGGTGGGCGCCTACGTCGTCCACGTCAGCTCGAGCTCCATCTACGGGATGCCGGACCGCTTCCCGGTGACGGAGGACACCCCGATCGCGCCCTTCGAGCCCTACGGGGCCAGCAAGGCGGAGGCGGAGCACCTCGTCCACCGCGAGCGCGCCGCGGGCCTCACCGTCGCCAGCCTGCGCTCGCGCGCGCTGCTGGGCCGCGGGCGGCTCGGGCTCTTCGAGCTCGTCTTCAGCCGCATCCGGCAGGGCAAGCGCGTCCCCGTCTTCGGCCGCGGCGACAACGTGCTGCAGATGTGCGACGCGCGCGACTTCGCGGCGGCCATGCTGGCCTGCGTCGAGCGGCGTGCCGACGGCGACTACAACATCGGCGCGGGCGAGTACGGGACCCCGCGCGAAGACCTCGAGGCCCTGATCGCGCGGGTCGGCTCCAGCGCGAAGCTGCTGAGCGTGCCCGTGCCGGCGATCCGCGCCGTGTTGCAGCCGCTCGACCTGATCGGCCGGTCCCCGTTCACCGCCTGGCACTGGCACGCCAGCGGCTCGACCTTCTATGCGTCGCTCGACCGCGCCCGCGACGAGCTCGGCTGGGAGCCGCGGTTCTCGAACGTGGACGCGCTGGAACGTGCCTACCAGGAGTACCTCGACGGCACCGCCGGCGGCTCCGCACATTCCGCCCCGCTCCCCGGCGCGCTGGCGAAGGCGCTCCGCGGCTAGAGCGCGTCGCCGCGGGCGAGGGCGAACTCCACGGAGCGCCGCATGCCCTCCCGCAGCCCGGGCCCCGGGTCCCACCCGAGCTCGTTCCGCGCCCGGGCCGTCGAGCAGGCGATGGTCTTGTTCATCTCGCCGAGGACGTGGAGCTCCTGGACGTAGCGGTCCGTGCGCTGGAGCAGCGTGTCGGCCACCTGGGCCACGTCGGCGGCGACGCCAGGCAGGCGCATGCGCTTCCCGGTGACGGGGAGGCCGAAGTCGTCGCGCAGGACCGCCTCGATCGTGTCGACGATCTCCGCCATCGGGTACGGGCGGGAATCGGCGAGCCAGTAGGTGCGCCCGGCGGCGTGCGGTGCGCGGGCGGCTTTGAGCGCCGCGTCGGCGATCCCGTCGGTGTAGGAAACGCTCCGCCGTGCGCTTCCGCCACCGACCAGCGGCGCTTTGCCCTCCCGCACCATGCGCATGAAGCGCGTCTGGCGCTCGGGTTGGCCGGGGCCGTAGAACCAGCAGGGGCGCAGGATGGTCGCCTCGACGCCTCCTGCACGGACGGCGCGCTCCATGCCGAGCTTGGACCGGCCGTAGGCGAGGTAGGGCCGCACAGGCGTCTCCTCGTCGAAGAGCGCAGCGTGGTCGCGGCTGACGCCGACGGGCGAGTTCGACGACAGGGCGACGACGCGGCGGACGCCGGCGGCACGCGCGGCGTCCATCAGGTTCTGCGTCCCCTGCGTGTTGATCTCGAAGAGCTCGCGGACGCGTCCAGGGTGGATGAGGCCTGCGAAGTGGAAGACGTCGGCACCGTCCGCCCCGGCGGTGAGCCGCGCGACCGCCTGCGGATCACGCAGGTCACCCTCGACGCGCTCCACGTCGGCCGGGAGGTCGCCGGGGGCGTCGGGCATGACCAGAGCGCGGATGGCCGCGTGGTCGCCGGAGCGCAGCAACGCCTCCAGCAGGCGGTCGCCGGCCCAGCCCGGGGCGCCCGTGACGAGGGCGAGGCTCATCGGGCGAGGTGCGCGGCGACGTTGCGGGCGGCGATGGCCATGACTGTCCCCTGCGGGTTGATGCCGGGGGCGTCGGGCAGCATGGAGGCGTCGTTGACGCGGAGGTTGCGCACGCCGCGGAGGTTCCCGTAGGAGTCGGCGGCACACCCGGGTGCCTCCCCCATCGGCACGCTCGAGAACAGGTGGACGGTCATCACGCTGGCCGTGCCGCGCTTCACGGTGTCGGCGAGACCTGCGACGTCCCCTGGTCCGTGGAGGGAGCCGGCCCCGGCGATGCTCGGATGCACGGACCGGGCACCTGCGGCGAACATCAGCCGCGCCAGGTCCTCCAGGGCGGTCCCGAGGAGCCGCATGTCGGCGCGGGTGAGGCCGAAGGTCACCAGCGGGTCGCGCAGGCCGGGCAGCGCGCGCACGTGACCCACGCCCTGGGGGCGGATCGCGGCGTAGTAGACGCCCATCGTCTCCCAATCTCCGCGGCGCGGCGGTTGGCCTCCCAGTCGTCGGCGAGCGCCAGCGCGAGGAAGCCCGGCCGGCTGGCCGATCCGCCGAAGGAGACGGTGCCGTCGCCCGGCTTGACCTGGTGGACGGGCACGTCCGCCTGCGCCTCGAGCGGCTCGTCGAAGCGCGCGGCCAGCTTGACCGTTGGGTGCATCTGCAGGGTGCGCCCGACGCCCCCGCCGAGTCCACTGCGCTGCAGGAGCGCCGGCGTGCCGATCGCCCCCGCGCACAGCCACACGTGCTCCGCGGTGATCGCGCCGCGGTCCGTGCGGGCGCCGGCGACGCGGCCGTCGCGGAGCAAAAGCCGGTCTGCGCGCACGTCGGCCCAGAGGCGCGCGCCGGCGCGCTCGGCCCGCGGCAGGTACGTCTGCGTCATGGACTGCTTGACGGGTGTTCCGCCGTCGTAGCGGTACCACCGAGGGACCTCCATGGCGGCCCACCCAAGGCGATCTGCGCCGGCGACGAGCTTGCGCGAGGCCACGGTCGCCGCGTGCGGCAGCGGCTGGACGCTCAGCGCCTCACGGGTCGCCTCGGCGTACGGCGCCAGGTCCTCCGTCGTCAGGCCGTCGATGGCGTGCTTGCGCCGCCAGCGCGCGAGCGTCCCCTCCCCCGCCAGGTGGTAGAGGCCGGCGTTGACCTCCGTCGAACCGCCGGCGCAGCGGCCCTCGGCGTAGGCGACGGGCGGACGGCCGAGCGCGGCGGTCAGGCCGCCTCCCCGGTACTGGCGCGCCATCTGATCCAGGGAGAACGGCTCGACGTCGGCCGGGTCGACCCACGGCCCCTCCTCGATGATCAGCACGTCGCGTCCCGCCTCGGCGAGCAGCGCGGCGGTCAGCGCGCCGCCGGCCCCGGAGCCGACGACCAGATGCTCGGCGGTGGTGCTCACGGCGCGGTGGCGAAGCGGGCTTCGTAGACGTAGGTGATCGCGAGGGAGCGGACCGCCTTCGTGAGCTCGCCGACGATGGGGAGCCGGCTGCGGGCGATCCGCGCGGCCAGGACGCGACGCTCGGCGTCCGGGAGCGATCCGTAGGCGTGGCCGGTGCGCAGCCGCACGCCCGCGGCGACCGCCGTGCTCGCCACGCGCAGCCCGAGACGCGTGACGTCGCCGGCCCCGGCCACACGGGCCTGCACCCAGTCCACGGCGCCCTCGGTCAGGTCAGGCGGCAACGGCCCGAGCTCATCGTCGACGAGGTCCCGGGTGAAGGACTCGAGGAAGCGCGCCACCGACGCGATTCTACGTCGGCAGGAGCGTCGGGACGAGGTCGAGCAGGGCCGCCACGGGGAGGCCGACGACGTTGAGGTAGTCGCCGCGGATCCCGCGCACGAGTGCGGCGCCCTTGCCCTGGATGGCGTAGCCGCCGGCGCGGCCCTGCCACTCCCCCGTGTTCACATACCAATCCACGATGTCCTCGATCGGCCGGAAGGTGACCTCCGTGGTGACGGTGACGCCGTCCCCCTCGTAGACGAGGCCGCTGACGACGCGGTGGGTCCGGTCGCTGAGGGTGAGGAGCGTCTCGCGGGCCTGCGCGGCATCGGCCGGCTTGCCGTAGATGCGGTCGTCGAGGGCGACGAGGGTGTCGACGCCGAGGGTGTCGGCCCGGTCGCCGGCCTTGCGGCGGGCGTTCTCCAGCGCGACCTGCGCGGGGTCGCCCTGGGTGAGCTCGGCGACGCCGCTCGGCTCGACGACGTGGTCGATGCCGAGCTGCGTCAGGATCGCCGTGCGCTGCGGCGAGGCGCGAGGCGAGGATCAACTCGCCGGGAAGAAGATCCCGGCCTCGCGCTGGCCGGACTCGACCGCGTCGGAGCCGTGGACCATGTTCTGGCCGACCTGGGTGGCGAAGTCGCCGCGGATGGAGCCGGTGGTGGCCTCCAGCGGGTTGGTGGCGCCGATGACCTGGCGGGCGGCCTTGATGGCGTCCTCGCCCTCGAGCACCATCGCGACCAGCGGGCCGGAGGTGATGAACTCGACGAGCTCGCCGAAGAAGGGCTTGCCGTCGTGCTCGGCGTAGTGCTCCTTGGCCTGCTCCTCGGTCAGCGTCATCTTCTGCAGCTGCGAGATGGTGAGGCCCTTGCGCTCGAAGCGCGCGATGATCTCCCCGGTGAGGCCGCGCGCGAAGGCGTCGGGCTTGACGAGGATCAGTGTCTGTTCTGTAGCCATTGGCCCGAAGGCTATGGCGCTGGGAAGTCCACCGTCTCCTCCGACCGGCGCCGGCTGCTGCGGCGGGCGGTGGGAGGCGCGGAGGACGTGGCCGGCTCGAAGGCGCCGACCTCCGTCTCGCAGTACGGGCAGATCTTCCAGCGCGGATCCAGCGGCTTCGCGCACGCCTGGCAGGGTTCCTTCAGGCGGTACTCGCAGCTCGGACAGCGCAGGTAGTCCCCGCGTATCTGGTAGTCGCAGTTCGGGCACAGCTCGAGGTCCACGGCGTGCAGGCGGTTCTCCGCGGCGTGCATCTCCAGCTCGCGCAGGCGGACGTCGTCGAGGAACTCCGGCGGGCGCACGATCGTGTAGACGATGGTCCCCACGAACGGGAACAGCGAGGCGGCGGTCGCGCAGGCGACGAGCATCGGATCGTCGATGCGGCGGCGGGCGTCGGCGTAGGTCCAGAAGACCAGCGCGGCCCACACGACGAAGAGGAACAGCAGGAGCACCTTGACCCCGGTGTCGACGCTGCGGTTGTTGATGCCGAAGACGGCGAAGGTCAAAGAGGCCACTGCGGCCAAGATTACTGCCCCGCGGGGCGGTTTCCTGCCTCAGAGGAAGATGCGGCCGAAGATGTACCCCAGCGCGAAGAAGACGAGGATGACCACGGCGACCACCGCGGCCACCAGGCCGATCATGGCGAAGACGCTGGGTCCCTGGTCCTCGTTCACAGCACGGAAGCCTTGCGCACTCCGGCCTCCGACAACAGGTCGGCCACCAGGTAGATGGATCCGGTGGCGATCACGGCGCCGTCCGGGCCGGCCAGCTCGCGGCCGCGCTCGAGGGCCTTCCGGGGGTCGCGCTCGAGCACCGACTCCCCCGAGAACCCCAGCTGCCCGGCCAAGGACGCGAGGGTGGCGGTGGGCAGCGCGCGCGGATTGGAGGACGACGTGAAGACGGCCGCGGTGCACGTCCCGAGCAGCTCGCGGAGCATCGCGGCGGCGTCCTTGTCGTCGAGGATGGAGACCACCGCGACCCAGTCCCGGCGCTCCAGCGTGTCCGCCAGCGCCTCCATCCCGGCCGGGTTGTGGGCCCCGTCGACGATGGTGAGCGGCCGCCGGCCGACGGTTTGAAAGCGACCCGGCACGACGACGGCCGCCGCGGCCTCGAGCACCTTCGCCTCGTCGACCGCGCCGAGCAGCACCTCCACGGCGCTGCGGGCGAGAGCCGCGTTCTCGCGCTGATAGCCGGCGATGGGCAGCCCGAGCGGGTCGCTGACGCCGACGCGGGCGATCGCTTCCAGGCCGCGGACGACCTCCATCGCCTCCAGCGGCAGCCGGCCGTGCACCAGCGCCCCGCCCGGAGGGACCACGGCGAGCTTCTCGCGGGCGATGTCGGTCAGGGTCGGGCCGAGCCAACGGGTGTGCTCCAGCCCGACGCTCGTCAGGATGACCACGGGCGCGTCGAGGACGTTGGTGGCGTCGTAGCGGCCGCCCAGGCCCGCCTCGACCACCGCGACCTCCACGCCGGCGTCGGCGAAGGCCACGAAGGCCGCGGCGGTGAGCAGCTCGAACTGGGTGACGACGTCCTCGCCGCGGTCGACCTTGCGGGCGGCGGCGACCGTGCGCTCGACCGCCGCGCCGAAGGCGTCCTCGGAGAGGTCGGCGTCCCCCAGGCGGATCCGCTCGCGGAAGTGCGTCAGGTGCGGCGAGAGGTAGGCGCCCGTGCGGACGCCGTGGGCCTCGAGCATCGCGGCGGCAAAGCGGGTCGTCGAGCTCTTGCCGTTCGTCCCGACGACGTGGATGGCGCGGAACGCCCGCTGCGGGCTGTCGAGGACGGTGAGGAGCCGGCGCATGCGCTCCAGCCCGAAGCTCATGCCGAACAGCTCGCGCTTCAGCAGCTCCGACTCGGCGCGGTCACTGCTCCAGGGCATCGAGCTCCGCCTGGATCTCCGCCGCCTTGGCCTCCTCCTTGGCGACCACGGTGGCCGGGGCCTTGTCGCGGAACTTGGGGTTGTCGAGCTTGCCGCGCACGCGCTTCAGGTCGCTCTGCAGCGCCTCGACGCGCTTGCGTCGGCGGGTCTCCCCCGCCTCCCAGTCCACCTGGTCGGACCGGATGATCCCGATCGGCCCGACCTTCAGCGCCACGTCCCCCTCGGCCCACTCGAGCCGCGCGAGGCGGGCGATGACGTCACGCACACCGTCGTGGCCCTCGAGCTGCGCGGGCAGGATCGCGCCCGGCTTGACGGCCATCTCGTTGCGCCAGCCGCGCACGGCGCGGATGACGTCGATGGCGGCGAAGACCTCGGACTCGGCGCCGTCGTCGAGCCGGTGCTCGTCCCCCGCCGGCCACGTCGCCTCGGCCAGCAGACCGTCCTCGCCGAGCGCCGCCCAGATCTCCTCCGTGACGAACGGGATCACCGGGTGGGCCATGGCCAGCGTCTCGCGCAGGACGTGCCGCGCGACGCCGCCCTCCGTCTCCAAGCGCGGCTTGACCATCTCCAGGTACCAGTCGCACAGCTCGCCATAGACGAAGTCGTAGAGGCCGAGCGCGGCGTGGTGGAACTCGAACGCCTCGACGGCCCGCGCCGTCTCCGCCTTCACGCGCTCCAGGCGCGACAGGATCCAGCGGTCCTCGATCGCGTCGCCCCGGACGTCGTTGGCGCGCGTCTGGATGAGGCGGCTCGCCGAATACAGCTTCTGCGCGAGCGCGGCGCCCTGGGCGATCTTGTCCTCGTTGAAGCGCACGTCCTGAGTGGAGGACATGGCCAGCAGGCCGAAGCGGACCGCGTCGGCGCCATGGACGTCGATGAGGTCGATCGGGTCGATGCCCGTGCCCAGCGACTTGCTCATCCGGCGCCCGTCGGGGGCTTGGATGACCGAGTGCACGTAGACGTCCGTGAAGGGGACGTCGCCGGCGAACTCGAGCCCCATCATCACCATGCGGGCGACCCACAGGAAGAGGATGTCGCGCGCCGTCGAGAGCACGTTCGTCGGGTAGAAGGCCTTCAGCTCGGGGGTCTGGTCGGGCCAGCCGAGCGTCGCGAACGGCCACAGGGCGCTCGAGAACCAGGTGTCGAGGACGTCGGGGTCGCGCTCCCAACCCTCACCGGAGGGCGGCTCCATCCCCACGAACGTCTCGTCGCCGCGGTAGTAGACGGGGATCTGGTGCCCCCACCACAGCTGGCGGGAGATGCACCACGGGCGGATGTTGGCCAGCCAGTCGAGGTAGCGCTTGCGCTGGCCCTCGGGCGTGATGCGGATGCGGCCGTCCTCGACCGCCTCGGCGGCGGCCTTCGCCAGCCGTTCCATGTTCATGAACCACTGCAGCGAGATGAGCGGCTCGATGCGCTCGCCGGAGCGGTGGGAGTACGGAACGGCGTGCTCGTAGGGCTCCTGGCCGCTGACGAGGCCCTCGGCGCGCAGGGCGTCGACGATCGCATCGCGGCACTCGAGCGCGGACATCCCCGCCCAGCGCTCGCCGGCGGCCTCCGTCATGCGGCCGTCCTCGCCGATGACCGTGAGCTCCTCCAGGCCGTGGTTGCGGCCGATCTCGAAGTCGTTGGGGTCGTGGCCCGGCGTGATCTTCAGCGCGCCCGTGCCGAACTCCGGCTTGACGTACGGGTCGGCGATGATCTTCAGCCGGCGGCCCGACGAGGGGCAGGACGGCGTACTCGCCGATCAGTCGCGTGTAGCGCTCGTCGTCGGGATGGACGGCGATGGCCGAGTCGCCCAGCATCGTCTCGGGGCGCACGGTGGCGACCGTCACGCTGCCCGATCCGGACTCCAGCGGGTAGTCGATGGAGTACAGCGTGTCGAGGACGGTCCGCTCCTCCACCTCCAGGTCGGAGATCGCCGAGCGCGTGCCAGGATCCCAGTTGACCATGTAGTTGTCGCGGTAGATCAGGCCCTTGTCGTAGAGGTCGACGAAGACGGTGAGGACCGCCTTGACGTACTGCTCGTCGAGGGTGAAGCGCTCGTCGTCGTAGTCGCAGGTCGCGCCGAGGCGCTTGAACTGCTCGACGATCGTCCCGCCGTACTTCTCCCGCCACTCCCACGTGCGCTCCACGAACGCCTCGCGGCCGATCTCGGCGCGGCTCGAGCCCTCGCTCAGGAGCAGGCGCTCGACCTGGGTCTGGGTGGCGATGCCGGCGTGGTCGGTGCCGAGGATCCACTTCCCGCGGCGCCCGTTCATGCGGTGGTAGCGCATGAGGGTGTCCTGCACGGAGCCGTTGAGCGCGTGACCCATGTGCAGCGCGCCCGTCACGTTGGGCGGGGGGATGGCGATGGAGTAGTTCTCCGCCGCCGTCCCGTCCGGCTCGGGATGGTGGATGCCGGCCTCGATCCACTTGGCGAAGATGCGCGGCTCGGCCTCGGCGGGCTCGTAGCGGGTGTTGGCGGCGATGTCCGACATCGCGCCGCAGGTTACGCGCCCGCCGCGTCCTCCAGACGGTGCGCGAGGTCGCGGAGGCTGTCGCGCAGCGCGTCGGGCGTGACGACGGTGAAGTCGCACTCGAGCCCGGCCAGCACCGACGCCATCCAGTCCAGCGAGTCGACGCGCATGCGCAGGCGGGTGTTCAGGCCGGCGGCCTCGAGCTCGGCCGGGACGGAGCGCAGCCGCTGCTGCGCCGTGCCGAGGGGCAGTCGCAGCTCGACCTCGACGGCGTGCGCCCACGGCGCCTGCGCGATCGCCGTGCGCACGGCCTGGACGGCGTCGAAGCCGGCGGGCGTTTCGAGGGCAGCGGCATCGGCGACCCGGACGTCGGAGATCCGGTGGGCGCGGAAGGTCCGCAGCGCACCGCGCAGGTGGTCGTGGCCGGCGAGGTACCAGTGGCCGCCGTGCAGGACGACGCCGAACGGGCTGACCTCCCGCTCGAGGCTGCGGTGCAGGAAGCGCACGCGGCGGCCCCGCCGGGCCGCGTCGGCGATGGTCAGCACCGTCGCGCTCGCGTTCGTGGCGCCGGCGTGGTCGGGCCAGGAGAAGCCGAGCACCGCCTCCAGCGCCTCGACCCGCAGGCGCAGGGCGTCCGGCAGCACGCGGTGGATCTTGCCGAGCGCGCCGCGGACGTCGTCGGCGTCGCCGAAGCCCAGGCGCTGGGCGGCGACGAGGCCGAGCACGACCGCGACGGCCTCCGCCTCGCCGAACATCAGCGGCGGCAGCCGGTAGCCGGGCCGTAGCCGGTAGCCGCCGCCGACGCCGCGCTCGCCCTCTACCGGGATGCCGAGCCCCTGGAGGGTGGTGACGTAGCGACGCACCGTGCGCCGGTCGACGCCGAGCCGCTGCGCGAGCTCGCGCCCGGTCAGCAGCGTCTGCGACTGCAGCAGCTCGAGCGCCTCCAGCAGGTTCGACGTCGCGGCCACCGCAGCAGTCTCGCATCGATAGCGGGCGGGTATCGCCCTATCTCCGGCGTACGGTGCGCCGGATGAGCGCGAACCTCGGTGTCACCCGCGGCGCCGCCCTGTACGTCGGCGCGCTCATCGGGCCCGGGATCCTGCTTGTGCCGTCGCTGGCCGCCGACGCGGCCGGGCCCGCGTCGATCATCGCCTGGGCCGCGCTGCTCGCTATGTCGCTCCCGCTCGCGGTGACCTTCGCCGCGCTGGGCGTCCGCCATCCGGTCGACGGCGGCGTGGCCGCCTACGTCCGGGAGGGCTTCGGCGAGACCGCGTCGGCGGTGACCGGGGTCTGCTTCCTCTCCTGCATCCTCATCGGCGCCCCGGCGGTGTCCCTGATCGGCGGCTTCTACGTGGCCGACCTCGTCGGTGGCGGGACGCCCGTGGCCGCCACCGCCGCGCTGGCCATGTACCTGCTCGTGATGGTCGCCAACGCGTTCGGCGTCCGCCTGTCCTCGACGCTGCAACTCGGCCTCTCGGCGGTGCTCGTGACGGTCATCGTCATCGCGGTGGCGGTCGCGCTGCCCGGCGCGCGTGACGCACCACTGGACGCCGTTCGCGCCGCACGGCTGGGCGGCGGTCGGCACCGCGGCGAACATCCTCGTCTGGCTCGTGATCGGCTGGGAGGCGATGGCGCAGATGGCCGGCGAGTTCCGCGACCCGGCGCGCGACCTCCCCCGCGCGGTGGGCAGCGCCTTCGCCGTGATCTGCGTCCTCTACGTCGGCCTCGCCGTCGCCACCATCACCGTGACCGGCAGCTCGGGGTCCAAGGTGCCGCTGGCCGACCTCCTCGCCGCGGGCTTCGGCGAACCGGGCCGCAAGGCCACCGCGCTGCTCGCGGTCGTCCTGACCATGGGGACGATGAACGTCTACATCGGCGGCGCGGCGAAGCTGACCGTCGCCCTGGCGCAGGACGGCGCTCTGCCCGCCGTGCTCGGCCGCTCGCAGCGGCGCCCGCTCGTCGTCCTCTCCGTCCTCGGCGTCGCCGTCCTCGCGCTGCTGGTCGCGGAGGTCCTGCACGCCGACGACCTCGTGCGGGCGACGTCCGCGTCCTTCATCGCGGTCTACCTGCTGGCGCTCAGCGCCGCCGTGCGCATCCTCGACGGCGGCGTCCGCGTTCTCGCGGGCATCGCGCTGGCGATGAGTGTCGCCCTCGCCGTCTTCTCCGGGCCGTTCCTGCTCTACCCGGCCGCCGCCATCCTGCTGATCCTGGGCGTACGCGCCAGGAAGGCGCCGCAGGAGCTCGCCGCGGGTACTTGACGGGTGTGGACGCCGAAGCGCTGATCGCCGAGCACGGGACGACCTTCGCCGACGAGCTCGGGATCGACGTCGCCAAGGACACCCCGCAGCCGCTGTTCGAGCTGCTCGTCGCCTCCATCCTCCTCGCCTCCCGCATCCAGCACCGCCTCGCGCTGCAGGCGTGGCGGGAGCTGCACGACGCGGGCCTGCGCAACGCGGAGAAGCTGGCCGGCGCGGAGGCCAAGGAGGTATGGGGCGCCCTCGATCGCGGCAACTACCTGCGCAAGGAGCGCACCACCGACCTCCTGCAGTCAGCGGCGCAGCAGGTGGTCGACACCTACGGCGGCGACCTGCGCAAGCTCCACGCCGCGGCCGACGGCGATGCGGCGCGCGCAGCCGAGCTGCTGCAGGAGCTCAAGGGCATCGGCGAGACCGGCGCCGAGATCTTCCTGCGCGAGGTGCAGGTCGCCTGGACGGACCTGCAGCCGTACTTCGGGCCGCGCGCGAAGGAGGCGGCTCGCAGCCACGGCCTCCCGTCCTCGGACGAGAGGCTCGCCGAGCTCGGCGACCCGGCGGTGGTTGGCGCCGCGCTCATCCGCGCGGGCCTCTCCGACGACGGCTAGCGCTTCGGCGGACGCGGCGGATCCGCGAACGGATCACGCGTGACCGGCTCGAGCTGCTGCGGCTGTTCGGTGACGATCGGGGTGGTCATGGGAGGCACGATCATGGCCCTGCCCAACGCTTGTGTCATCCGTAACATGGAGGAACGAAGGTCCTCCTTCCGGATGATCCTCAGGCGGACTCGGCGGCCTGCTCGCCCTCGTCCTCGTCCGCCGCGGCGGTGACGAGGGTGGGACGCAGGCCCTGCTCGACCGTCTCCTTGGTCACGACGCACTTCTTGACGTCGCGGCGGGAGGGGAGCTCGAACTGCACTTCCAGCAGGACTTCCTCGATGATCGAGCGCAGGCCGCGGGCGCCGGTCTCCCGGTCGATGGCCTTGGCGGCGACGGCCTTCAGGGCGTCGTCGGTGAAGACGAGCTCGATGCCGTCGAAGGCGAAGAAGCGCTGGAACTGCTTGACGATCGCGTTGCGCGGCTCGGTGAGGATGGTGATGAGGTCGTCCGACTGCAGCTGGTGGACGGCGGAGGCGACGGGCAGGCGGCCGATGAACTCGGGGATGAGGCCGTACTGCATGAGGTCCTCGGGGAGGCACTCCTCGAAGATCTCGCCGAGGTCCTTGTCGGACTTCGCGGTGATGGCCGAGCCGAAGCCGATGCCCTTGTGGCCGATGCGCCGCTCGATGACCTTGTCGAGGTCCGCGAAGGCGCCGCCGCAGATGAACAGGACGTTCGTCGTGTCGATGGTGAGGAACTCCTGGTGCGGGTGCTTGCGCCCGCCCTGGGGCGGCACGGAGGCCGTGGTGCCCTCGAGGATCTTCAGCAGCGCCTGCTGGACGCCCTCGCCGCTCACGTCGCGCGTGATCGACGGGTTGTCGGCCTTGCGGGCGATCTTGTCGACCTCGTCGATGTAGATGATCCCCTGCTCGGCCTTCTTGACGTCGAAGTCGGCGGCCTGGATGAGCTTCAGGAGGATGTTCTCGACGTCCTCGCCGACGTAGCCGGCCTCCGTCAGCGCGGTGGCGTCGGCGATGGCGAACGGGACGTTGAGGATCCGCGCGAGCGTCTGCGCGAGCAGCGTCTTGCCGCAGCCGGTCGGGCCGAGCAGCAGGATGTTGGACTTCTGCAGCTCGATGTCCGCGTCGCCGGACTGCATCAGCTGCACGCGCTTGTAGTGGTTGTAGACCGCGACGCTCAGCGTGCGCTTGGCCTGCTCCTGCCCCACGACGTAGTCATTGAGGACGTCGTAGATCTCCTTCGGCCGCGGCAGGTTCGTCGGGTCGAACGACGCGGGAGCGGTGAGCTCCTCGTCGATGATCTCGTTGCAGAGATCGATGCACTCGTCGCAGATGTAGACGCCCGGGCCGGCGATCAGCTTCTTGACCTGCCGCTGCGATTTCCCGCAGAAGGAACAGAGGAGCTGCTCGTTTGAGTCCGTCGGCCGTGCCATAGGCGACTAGTGGTGCGCGATCACCCGGTCGATGATGCCATACGTCTTGGCCTCTTCGCTCGTCATGAAGTAGTCGCGCTCGGTGTCCTTGCGCACGTCCTCGACGGGCTTGTCCGCATGGCCGGCGATGATCTCGTCCAGCTTGCGGCGCAGCTCGATGACCTCGCGGGCGTGGATCTCGATGTCCGTCGCCTGCCCCTGGAACCCGGAGGAGACCTGGTGGATGAGGATCTTGGCGTTCGGAAGGGCCATGCGCTTGCCGGGGGCGCCGCCGGCCAGCAGCAGCGCGCCCATGCTCATCGCGATCCCGACGCAGATGGTCTGCACGTCGGGCTTGATGAAGTTCATGGTGTCGTAGATCGCCAGTCCTGCATAGACCGAACCGCCCGGCGAGTTGATGTAGATCGAGATGTCCTTGTCGGGATCCTCGCTCTCCAGGTGCAGGAGCTGGGCGACGATCAGGTTCGCGATCTGGTCGTCGACGGGGGTGCCGAGGAAGATGATCCGCTCGTTGAGGAGACGGGAGTAGATGTCGAACGCCCGCTCACCGCGGGAGGTCTGCTCGACGACCATGGGGACGAGGGGACTCACAGCTCAGCTTTCCTTTGGTGTTGCGTCGGGTTCTCCTGCCGGCAGGGGCACCGGCTTTGCGGAATCGACGAGGAGGTCGATGGCCTGGCTCTGGGCGACGTCCTGCTTGAGGTCGTCCAGACGGCCGGAGGACTTGATCCGCTCCAGCAGCTTCTTGGCGGATGTTGAGGAGCGCTCGGCGTCGGGCTCGAGGGCCTCCAGGAGGGCGGCGTCGTCGGGATCGAGCTTCTCGGCCTCGACGATGGCGCTCAGGACGGCCTCGCGGCGGAGCGCGTTCTCGGCGTCCGGCTTGCCCTCCTCGAGGATCTCCTCCTCCGTCTTGCCGGAGATCTGCAGGTAGATCTCCTGCGTGATGCCCTGGTGCGAGAGGGAGTGGATCATGTTGTTCCACAGCTCCTGCGCGCGCGCCTCGATGAGCGCGTCGGGGACCTCGACGGTGGCGTTGTCGACCGCGGCCTGCAGGGCGGCCTCGCGGAAGGCGCCCTGCGCCTGCTCCTCGTGCTGCGCGGCGAGGTTGGTGCGGATGTCCTCGCGCACCTCGTCGATGGTGTCGAAGCCCTGCTCGATGGCGAAGTCCTCGTCGAGCTCGGGCAGCGTCTTGGCCTTGATCTCCTTGACGTCGACCGCGAACTCGGCGGCCTTGCCGGCCAGGTCCGTCGCGCCGTAGTCGTCGGGGAAGGTGAGGGAGACGGTGACGGCCTCGCCGGCCGCGCTGCCTTCGAGCTGCTCCTCGAAGCCCGGGATCAGCCGGCCCGAGCCGAGCTCGAGCATCTGGTCGCGCGCCTCGCCGCCCTCGAAGGGGACGCCGTCGATCGAGCCGACGAAGTCCATGACCACGAAGTCGCCCTTCTCGGCCGCGCGGTCAACGGTGTCGAGCCGGCCGGCGCGCTCGCGCAGGGACTCGATCTCGGCGTCGATGGCCTCGTCGGTGACGGTGCCGTCGGCCTTCGGGACCTCGAGGCCCTTGTACTCGCCGAGCGTGGCCGTCGGGCGCACGCCGATCTCGATGGAGAACGTCAGCGGCTTGCCCTCCTCGGGCAGCTCGCCGAGGTCGAGGTCCGGCTCGCCGATGGGCGCGATGCGCGCGTCGTCGATGGCGCTGGAGTACCAGGCGGGAAGGTGGTCGCGGACCGTCTCGTCGAGGACGGCGGCGCGGCCGACGCGCTGGATGACGATCGGGGCGGGGATCTTGCCGGGGCGGAACCCGGGCACGCGCAGCTGGCGGCCGAGCGTCTTCGCCGACTGGGCGATGCGCTTCTCGATCTCCTCTGGCGCGACCTCGGCCTCCACCCGCACGCGGGACTCGGGAAGCTCGGTCACGCTCGTGCTGACACCGGCGGTGGCCATTCGGGCTGACGATAGCGTCCGGCACACATGCCTTTTCCCGAGCGTTTCGCGGCCTGGGTGGTCACCGGACCGGTCGGCCACCTCGTTGCCGGGGTGGCCGACTTCGCCGTGTTGTTCTGGCGCTTCGTTCCGCGCCCGCTTCAGCGGTCGTTGACGACCTGGCGCGGGGACGATCCGACGCGCAGCGCGATGATCGACGTGTTCGACGCGCTCCAGTCGGCGCCCGTCACGTCGCAGGTCAGCTTCGCCTCCCCCGTGTTGACGTAGAGGTGCGTGATCTGGTTGACGACGTTGGCCGGCGAGTTGGCGCCGGGGCCGCCGAGCAGCGCGCGGGAACTCGTCCCCGTCGCCGCCGACGTCGAGCTCGCAGTGGCCGCCGAGGCTCTCGCCGTTGTTGGGCGGGAACACCTGGGAGTTGTTCTTGGCCGTCAGCACGGTCTTGGTGAAGATCGCGTAGACGCCCGGCGGGATGTTGCGCAGCGTGGCGACCACCGCGGAGTTCTTGTCCTTGACGTTGTCGGGTCCGGCGGCGCGGAAGGCCTCGAGCGCCGAGGTGCTCGCCGCCTGGATCGACCCCTTCGTCGCCTCGCTGAAGTCGTCGACGGTGAGCGACCCGTTGGCCACCCGCGTGGTGTCGACGGCGTTGCGCGCGAGGTCGGACCGCTGCACCGTCCCCGCCTTGATCTGCTTGCTCGAGGTGATCAGGACCTTCGCCGCGGCGGCCGTCCCGCCGAGCGCGACGAACAGCGCGAGCAGCGCCACGGTCATGGATGGACTCGGTCGCTTCATCGTTCTCCCCCTTGAAGATGCTTGCGCCCGCACGTATTCGGGCAGTCACCGAATCATGTCATTCGGAAAGCTCGCTCTTCGCGTCACCCTCGGTTCCTTCTTCGTCGGCCACGGCACCCAGAAGCTGTTCGGCTGGTTCGGCGGCCACGGCCTGGAGGGCACGGCCGGCTTCTTCGAGGGCCAGCTCGGCCTGCGCCCGGGCAAGCGCCACGCGACCGCCGCGGGTGTGAGCGAGGCCGCCGGCGGCGCGCTGCTGATCCTCGGCGGCGCCGGCCTCCCCATCGCCACGGCCGCCCTGACCGGCACGATGGTCACCGCCATCCGCAAGGTCCACCTGCAGAACGGCCCGTGGGTGACCGAGTCCGGCTACGAGTACAACGCCGTCATCATCGCCGCGCTCGCCGCGCTCAACGACAACTCGCTCGTCGCGGCCGGCTCCGTCGCCGCCGGCGTCGCAGGCTCCTACCTCGTCACGGACGTGCTCAACGAGGCCGCCCCCGAGGAGCAGCAGCAGACCGACGACACCGCGCAGCAGGCCAACGGCGTCCCGCAGGCCGCCGGCGCGCCCGCCTAACCGCCACCTCCGGCGGATTCGACATCCAGGAGATGTCGAATCCGCCGCGCCGTCGTCTCCGGGTGGCGATGGACGTCCATCCGGAGGACGCTGATCCCGGCCGCTCCCAGGGCCTTGTCCCGATCGCTCGGTCGGGAATGTCCATTTTTGACCGATCGGGGCGTGGCGCGACGGAACGGGCATTCGAGATCCGTTGCGTGTGTCATGAACGTCCGGACCGGCAGGATTCCTAGGCGCCTTGAGGCGCGACGCAGGCTTCTCGCCCTGGTGGTGTTGTTCAGCGGCCTGGCGGCGGCCCCCTCGGCGCAGGCGGCGCCCATCAAGGTCAGTTCGGTAGATGCCGGCAGCTATCACACATGCGCGGTGAAGGCCGACGACAGCCCCGTCTGCTGGGGCAATGACGACTACGCGCAGGTAAATGCGCGGCGGCAGGGTTCTACACTCCATCAGTGCCGGCGAGTTCACACACGTGCGCGGTCAAGGTCGATGGCAGCTCGTCTGCTGGGGCAACAACGCCCACGGGCAGACGTGGTGCCGGCGGCGTCGTCCGAAGACCCCGTCAGCGCCGGCGTGCTACCACACGTGCGCGGTCAAGTCCGACGGCAGCCCGCCTGCTGGGGCTGTGAACTTCATGGGCAGGCGACGGTTCCCGCACGGCATCGTACATGACCCCATCAGCACCGGCAATGTATCACACGTGCGCGGTCAAGGCCGACGGCAGCTCGTCTGCTGGGGCATAACGGTATCGGGCAGACTGCGCCGACGGCAGGGTCATACAGTCCGTCAGCACAGCGGTTCGAGCACACGTGCGCCATCAAGGCCGACGGCAGCCCCGCCTGCTGGGGCAAGAACGGCTACGGGCAGATAAGTGCGCCGCCGGCAGGGTCACGTACAACGTCCATCAGCGCCGGTCGTTACCACACGTGCGCGGTGCAGGCCGACGGCAGCCCCGCCTGCTGGGGCGAGAACGGGTCCGGTCAGACGACGGTGCCCGGCGGCCTCGGCCACGTCACGTCGATCAGCGTCGACGGCTCTCACACGTGCGCGGTGCAAACCGACGGCACCCCCGTCTGCTGGGGCGACAACGGTTTCGGTCAGACGACGGTGCCGTCCGCTCCCGACGCTGACGGCGACGGCACCCCCGACTCGACCGACAACTGCGTCAACACCTCCAACCCCAGCCAGGAGAACACCGACAGCGACGGGCAGGGCGACGCTTGCGATACCGATGACGACAACGACGGCGTTCTCGATGACGCTGACAAATGCGGCGGGACGTCGGCCGGCGAGACAGTCGCATCCGACGGGTGCGACGACCCTGACGGCGACCTCGTGTCCAACCATGCGGGCGACAACTGCGTCAACATCTCGAACCCCGACCAGCTCGACACCGACAGCGACGGCCAGGGCGACGTCTGCGACGTCGATGACGACAATGACGCTGTTCCCGACGAGGTTGATTTCTGCCCCGGGACGTCGGCCGGCATGCCGGTCGCCGCCAACGGGTGCGATGACCCCGACGTCGACGGCGTGTCCACACAAGAGGGTGACAACTGCCCGAAGATCGCGAATCCCGCCCAGACCGACACCGACAGTGACGGCGAAGGTGACGCCTGCGATCCCGACGGCGTCGTCGTGGGCAGCGGAACAGCGGTCGGGATGGACAGCAAGCCGAACAAGTTCACGATCTCGACGCTCAGACAGAACGGTTCGCTGGTGTTCAAGGGTGTCACGAAGACGTTCAACGGAACGGTCAGGTGCGTCAAGATCGTCAGCAACGCCGCGACGATCGTTGCCGTCGACAGCGCCACCGGCCAGGCCAACCGGACCATGGTCAAGGACAACGGCACCAGCGGCGACAAGATCGTCAACACGATGTTCGATCCATCCAAGATGACGCCCGCGACCCGCGCGAAGAACCTCGAATGCATCGCTCCGGACACCGGCAAGCTCAACGCGGCCAACCCGCTGGCCGGCGATGCCATCCAGGTCACCGGAGCTGCCGGCTAGCCGCGCGCGGCGTCGCAGCGCCCGGTGCACCGGGGTCCGGCAGTCGGCCGGACCCCGGTTCGTGCCGCGGCCGGCCACCTGTTGGGCGGCGTCTCGCTCAAGGGCACCATCGCGAGCACCCCGTAGACGACTCGCCCGCCGCGATTGCGGCAGCCATCAGGCCTCACCGTCTCGAGGTTCGGTGCCGCCGCGCTTGCCTCGTCGCCGGGTGAGTCCTCGTCACCGGGCCGGTCAGACCGAAGGGTCGGACTCATCGCGTCGTCCTTCGTTGCCCCCCGAAACGAGAACGGCGCCCTGGCGGGGCGCCGTTTTGCCTCTAC
>CAWJMO010000009.1:0-9842 GCA_963843865.1 uncultured Solirubrobacteraceae bacterium
CTCGGTGCGGCCAATCTCGGCACGGCGGCGACGTTCGGACAGGTCGCCTTCGTCCTTGCCCTGACGGGCACGCTCGTCCGGCGCTGACGCAGCGTCGATGATGTGGGTGTGCGGTGGCTCGCGACCCTCCTGCTGGTGCTGGCCCTGCCTGCGTCGGCGCGCGCAGCCATCTTCGGCGACGGCCCGCCGCCGCCCGCCGTGGTCGCCCCGGTGCGCCCTGCGCTGCCCGACGGAAGCGACGTGCGCAGCGCCCTCACGCGCGCGCGCCTGATCGGGGCGATCCGCGGCGCCGACGCCCGGCGCTGGCGCGCGGACGTCATCCAAGGCCCGTTCCGTCCTCCACCGGCTGTCCGGGACCCGCCGGTACGAGCTGGGCTCCGTGCTCGGCGCACTCGACGCCCTGGCGGTCACGGGGCGCCTCACGGCGGGCCGGATGCCGCTCGCCTTCCTGACGCTGGAAAGGAACGTCCGCGAGTGGCGCACCCGCCCGATGCCCCGCGCGGGCGAGCGCATGACCTTCGGGCGCGACCCCGCCGTCTTCCAGTACTTCCCGGGCCGCGGCGTCCAGTTCCACGGCCTGGCCACCGCGGGTGTCGCCAACGCCCTGGCCAAGCCGTGCCAGACGGCGGCGACGGCGATCCGCGCCCGCGCCACCGCGCGCGCCGACCGACGCGCCTTCGAGCGGCGCACCGGCATCGCACGCCGCCCGGGCGTCCGCAAGGTGGCCTGGGGCGCCTGCCGGCCGGGGCGCCTGCGGGCGACGCTCGACCGCCTGGTCGGGCTCTCCTCCCGGCGCGGGACGTTCACCGCCTGGGAGTACCAGTTCTCCTTCGGGGGCGGGACGCCGCCGTGGATCTCCGCGATGACCCAGGCGACGGCGGCGCAGGCGCTCGCCCGCGGGGCCGACGCGCTCGGCGAGGAGGCCTACCGCGACACGGCGCTGTCGGCGCTCGGCGCCTTCGCCGCGCCGCCGCCGCTCGGCGTGGCGCTGCGCCACGAGTACCTCATGTACTCCTTCAACCCCGGCCTGCACATCCTCAACGGCTACCTGCAGTCGCTGATCGGGCTCCACGACGTCGCGGAGCTCACGGGCTCCGGTCGCGCGGGCCGGCTGTTCGCCGCCGGTGAGAAGGTCGCGCGCCGCAGCGTGCGGGCGTTCGACACGGGCGCGTGGTCGCGCTACTCGCTGGCCGGCCGCGAGTCCACCCTCAGCTACCACCAGCTGCTCACGGGCTTCCTCGGCGGGCTGTGCGAGCGCACGGAGCGGGCGACCTACTGCGAGACGGAGAAGCGCTTCACCCGCTACGAGCACGAGCCGCCGCGCATCGTCATCCGCGCCCCGCAGCCGCGCGACGCAGAACCGGCCGCGTCAGCATCGAGGTGTGGATCTCGAAGGCGTCGCAACGTGACCGTCACCGGGCAACGACCTTCACCGTGTCCGCGCGGCCGGTTCCCGGTGACCTGGACGCCGCGGCGGCACGGAACCGCATCACTGAGGGTGAGCGCAGTGGGACCCGAAGGGCCTGCGCGGGACCGCCGTGCGCCGCCTCTTCGTACGGACCGATCCGAAGATCCTCGCCGCGCGGCGGGCAAAACGCAGAGCTCAGCGCGCGCTTCGGCGTGAGATCCGCGAAAGGCACGCTGAGCGTGCAGAACGCAACGCTCACCGCCGCGCGATCAAGCGGCAGCGCCATACTCGCCGCCCATGACCGTGGACTTCACCGGATCGCCCGCCCGCGTCTACGCGCGCGTCACGGCTCGACGAGGACGAGTTCGCCGCGCTGATGGCCGACCAGGCGACGCGCGACCAGGTCATCGACGTCCTCGTCCAGCACATGGCGACCGCTCTACAAGGGCGACCCGAAGGTCGACGCGGTCATCCACGTCAAGCTCTGGGACCGGCCGGGCGGCGGCTACGACCACCGCGAGCTGGTCATCGCCGACGGCGCCTGCACCGCGTCGGCGACGCCGGCGCACGAGCCGCGGCTGACCCTGAAGATCCGCCCCGTCGACCTCCGCCGCATCGTCACCGGCGACGCGGGTCCCAAGCGCCTCGCCCTCCAGCGCAGGCTACCGTGCTCGGCGACATCCGCTTCGGGATGAAGCTGAGCGGACCTCTTCGACCTCTAGGAGCGGCCGGCGGCCTTGCGGTAGCGGGCGACGGCGAGCGGCGCGAAGACGACGAGGATGCCGAGCGTCCAGGCGAACGCGCCCCACACGTCGTTGCCGGCGGGCGTGCCCAGCCACAGCGCGCGCATCGCGTCCACGACGGTGGTGAAGGGGTTGACGTCCGCGAAGGCGGCCATCCAGTCGGGCATGGAGTCCGTCGGGACGAAGGCGGACGAGATGAAGGTGAGCGGGAAGACCGCGATGAAGCCGACGGAGTTGGCCGCCTCCGGGGAGGAGACGAGCATGCCCAGCAGCGCGAAGATCCACGAGAAGGCGTAGCCGAACAGGATCATCAGCAGGACGCCGAGCAGGACCTCGGGCACGCTCGTGTGGAACGAGAAGCCGATGATCAGGCCCGTCACGACGATGATCGTCAGCGACAGCAGGTTCGTGACGACGTCGGCGAGCGTGCGGCCGGCGAGCACCGCGGCGCGCGACATCGGCAGGGAGCGGAAGCGGTCGATCAGGCCCTTGGAGAGGTCCTCGTTGAGCCCGAGGGCGGTGACGAACCCGGCGAAGGCCGTGTTCTGCACGATGATCCCCGGCAGCATGAAGTCCTTGTAGTCCTCGAAGCCCGGCGTCTGGATCGCGCCGCCGAAGACGTACACGAAGAGCAGGAAGAACATGATCGGCTGGACCGTGAAGGCCAGCAGCAGGTCGGGCGCGCGCGGCAGCCGGATCAGGTTGCGCTCGGCGATGATCAGGGTGTCCGAAACGAGGCGCCTCATGCTTCTACCTCCTCCTCTCCCTCGGCGGCATGGCCCGTGAGCGACAGGAACACGTCGTCGAGCGTCGGGCGGCGCATCACGAGGTCGTCCACGTCGATGCCGGCGTCGGCGAGCTTGCCGACGGCCTGGACGATGGTGCCGTTGCGCTGGCGGGCGGTGAGCGCGACCAGCGGCCCCTCGGCGCTCGGCGGCTGGTCGGACATGTCGGCAAGGGCCGTGACGGCCCGGTCGGCGTCCGCGGCGTCGGCCAGCGTGACCTCGAGGCGCTCGCCGCCGACGCGGTCCTTGAGCTCGTCCGACGTCCCCTCCGCGATGACCTTGCCCTGGTCGATGACGGCGATCTGGTCGGCGAGGCGGTCGGCCTCGTCGAGGTACTGCGTGGTGAGCAGGACGGTGCGGCCCTCCGCGACGAGCTCCTCGATCGCTCCCCACAGGTCCAGGCGCGAGCGCGGGTCGAGCCCGGTGGTCGGCTCGTCGAGGAAGAGGACGGGCGGCTTGGCCACCAGCGCGGCGGCGAGGTCCAGGCGCCGGCGCATGCCGCCGGAGTAGGTCTTCACGGGCCGGTCGGCGGCGGCGACGAGGTCGAAGCGCTCGATCAGCTCGCGCCCGCGGGCCTTCGCGACGGCGCGCTTGGAGCCGTACAGGCGGCCGACCATGGTCAGGTTCTCGAGGCCGGTGAGGTTCTCGTCGACCGCCGCGTACTGGCCGGCGAGGCCGATCTGCTCGCGCAACCGCGTGGCGTCCTTCACCGTGTCGAGGCCGGCGACGCGGACGGTGCCCGCGTCGGGGTCGAGCAGCGTGGTCATCACGCGCACGGCGGTCGTCTTGCCCGCGCCGTTGGGACCGAGCAGGCCGAGCACGGTGCCGGTCTGAGTCTCGAGGTCCACGCCGTCGAGCGCGCGCACGTCGCCGAACGTCTTGACGAGGCCCTCGACGATGATGGCTGACTCACTCATCGTGAGCGACCCTACAAAGCGATGCGGTCAGGTCCCGACCGCGAGGCATTGGTTCGAACCCTCAGCCGGGCTTGGTCGTCATCACGAAGATCGCGATGAGGACGAGCGCGCCGAGCAGCAGCTCGTAGCGGAGGTAGCTCTTGTACTCGGCGTCGTACGCGGGCGTCCCGGCCTTCTGGCTGAGGCGCTTGACCGACGGGTTGATGAGCGCGCCGCCGACGCCGCCGATGACGAAGATGATGATGAGCGGGATGGTCACCCAGACCTCGCTCCAGACGTCCTCCTTGGTGGCGAGGACGGCGCCGAAGACGAGGACGAGACCCGTCCCGATGCCGACGATGCGGCGGTTGACCTGCAGCTGCACGTCGTGCAGCGATCCCAGTGCCCCGGCGTGGTGCTTCTGCGCGTAGGCGAAGATGAAGGGGAAGGCGAGTGGCGGCCCGAAGGCCGCCACCACCGACATGATGTGCAGCGCCTTGATGACGGTTTCGAACGTCACCATGCGCTGGCGTCAGTCTCTAGATCTGGACGACGTTGACAGCGCTGGGGCCCTTGGGACCCTCCTGCGCCTCGTACTCGACCTTCGCGCCCTCGTCGAGGGAGCGGAAGCCGTTCGACTGGATCGAGCTGTGGTGGACGAAGAGGTCCTTGCCCGAGTCGTCCGGCGTGATGAAGCCGAAGCCCTTGTCGTTGTTGAACCACTTGACGGTTCCGGTAGCCATGATGGCGTCCTCCTGGTGTTGGGTGCTGCGAAACGCGGGAGGTGCTAGGCATCTACTGCGAACCGCTTGTACGTGTCAGAGCCTACCGTTATCGCGATGCCCTCGACGACTGCCAAGTTGCTGGGCCGTGGCGTCACCCGCATTCCCGGCCTCAAGCGTCTCCCCGTGATGAAGGTCCTGGCCCTGGGTGAGGTCGCCCTCCTGGCCCAGCGCCACCTGTCGCTCCTGACGCCCGACGAGCGCCACCGGCTGGTCGCCTTGGTGCGCCAGGGACGCGGCCGGACGCGCAACCTGTCGGCCGACGAGCGCGAGGAGCTCGCCGCGCTCGTCGCCAAGGCCGAACCGCGCCGCTTCGCCGGCCTCACCGCGGACGCGCTGTCGCCGGTGCCGCTCCCGAAGCGGCTCGTGAACGGCCCGAAGCGCCGCTGAGCCCGCGGACGTCCACCGCTACGCGCAGAGGTTCGTCCTGCTCGCCGGCCGCGGGCGCTGCGAGCGCGGGACGCTGCAGCAGGAGTGGACGGGCGACGAGCCCGCGTAAGGGTTTGGCATCTGACCGCTTCCCGGTGCAGAATGCCGACCATGTATCCCGTCGCCTACGACCAGAACCCGCCGGAGGCTCGTAGCCGGCTCACGATCTTCTTCCGGACCCTGATGCTCATCCCGCACTACATCGAGCTGTTGTTCATCGGTGTGGCGATGTTCTTCACCATCATCGGGGCGTGGTTCGCGATCGTCCTCACCGGCCGCTACCCGGCCGGCCTGTACTCCTTCAACGCCGGTGCCCTGCGCTGGTACGGGCGGCTGCTCGCCTACCAGTACCTGATCGTCGACGCCTTCCCGCCGTTCGACTTCGGCGAGCATCCCGAGTACCCCGTCCAGATCGCGGTCGCCCCTCCCGCAGAGTCCTACAGCCGGGCGAAGGCGTTCTTCCGCGCGATCCTCGCCATCCCGGTCGCGATCATCCTCTACGTCATGCAGCTGTGGCTGCAGGTCGTCGCCATCGGCCTCTGGTTCGCCGGTGTCATCACCGGCCGGACGGGCTTCGTCGAGGTGATGCGGATGCCGATGGCGTACTTCATCCGCGCCACCGCCTACACGTGGCTGCTCACGGAGGACTGGCCCCCGTTCGACCCCGGCCGCGGCGAGCTGCCCGCCGGTCCCGCCGAGCCGCAGCTCGCGGGCCTGCCCTCCTAGTTACTCACCCTCGTTGCGCAGCGGAGCCCGCTCGAGGGGCTCCGCGAGCAGCATCTCCTTGGTGAAGATGAGGTCCGAGCGGTTGTAGTCGGACATCTCGTAGTCGTGGCCCATGGTGATCGCGTCGAACGGGCACGCGGTCTCGCAGTAGCCGCAGAAGATGCAGCGGGAGAGGTTGATCTCGTAGACGGCGGCGTAGCGCTCGCCGGCGCTGACGCGGTTGTCCGGGGAGTTCTCGGCGGCGACCACGCGGATGCAGTCCGCGGGGCAGGCCGCGGCGCACAGCGAGCAGCCGACGCACTTCTCCAGCCCGGTGTCCTCGAACACGTGCAGCTTGTGGCGGCCGCGGAAGCGCGGGTAGACCGGGACCTTCTCCTCCGGGTACTGGATCGTCGTCGGCCCCTCGACGTAGCGGGCCATCGTCGTCTTCAGGCCGCGCAGGGTCTCGCCGAAGGTGCGGTAGGTGCCGCGGGCGGCGCCGGGCTTCGGGCGGCCGACGACCGTGACGACGTCGGCTGAGGGCTCGTACGGAGGGGTCATTGGATCACCACGATGATGGCGGTCACGAGAGCGTTCAGCGTGGCCAGGGGGAGCAGGATCTTCCAGCCGAAGCTCATCAGCTGGTCGTAGCGGAGCCGCGGCAGGGTCGCGCGGATCCAGAAGAAGAAGAACAGCAGGATCGAGATTTTGCCGAGAACGACGAACGGGTCGACCCAGGTCGGCGGGTCGATGCCGAAGGGCAGCAGCCAGCCGCCGAGGAAGATCGTCGTGACCATCGCGCAGACCATCAGCAGGTTCAGGTACTCGGCGAAGAGGAAGGCGACCATGCGCGTCCCGCCGTACTCGGTCATGTAGCCCTGGACGAGCTCGGCGTCGGCCTCCGGCAGGTCGAACGGCGCGCGGTTGGACTCCGCGGCGCCGGCGACCAGGAAGATCAGGAAGCCGACGAACTGCGGGATGATGAACCAGGTGCCGTTCTCCTGGGCGGTGACGATCTCCGTCAGCGACAGCGTCTGCGCGGTCATGATCACGCCGACGAGCGCCAGCCCCTGCGAGACCTCGTAGGAGATCAGCTGGGCGGCGGAGCGCATGGCACCGAGGAACGAGTACTTCGAGCCGGACGCCCAGCCGCCGAGCATCAGCCCGTAGAAGGCGATGGCGCCGAAGGCGAACGCGTAGAGGATCCCGATGTCCGAGTCGATGCCGTAGAGGCCGACCTTCGTGCCGAAGATGTCCACCGTGTCCGAGAAGGGGACGACGGCGATCGCGGCGACGGCGGTGATGATGGAGATGACGGGGGCGAAGCCGAACAGGAAGCCCACGGCCGTCTTGGGCTGCATGGGCTCCTTGGTCGCGAACTTCAGGATCTCGGCCAACGGCTGCAGGAAGCCGAACGGGCCCACGCGGTTCGGTCCGTAGCGGTGCTGGAAGCGCCCGAGCAGCTTGCGCTCGGCGACGATGATCACCGGCAGCGCCTGCAGGAAGACCAGGAAGATGACGATCGCCTTGAGGATCTGGATCCACCAGGCCTCGTAGAAGCCGACCTCGGCGAAGACGGTCACAGGTCTCCCGCGTCCTCGGACGGCATCGTGTCGTCGGAGCCGACGCCGCCGGCGTCCGAGCGCTCCTGCTCCATCTGCTGCTCGCCGGCGACTTGCTCGGCCTGCGCGCCGGAGGCGCCGACGGCGGCCGGGGCGCCGACCAGCTCACGCGTGCCGCGCAGCTCGACGGTGCTCGACGTGATCAGGTTGGCGGGTGCGCCCTCCACGCCCTCGGGCATGAAGACGGAGCCGGCCGGGATCGACGCGCGCACGACGGCGGGGCCGCGCAGCGTGTGGCCGTTGGAGATGACCTCGACCTCCTCGCCGTGCTGCAGGTGCAGGCGGTCGGCGTCGACGACGGACACCTCGACGGCGGCCTCGGGCCGGGCGAAGTGCAGGATCGGCGACAGGGAGACCTCCTTGGAGGCCCACACGGTGCGGAAGCTCTGGTAGCGGAGACCACTCGGCGCGGCGTCCGGGACCCGCAGCGCCTCGGGCTCCCAGGCAGGCGTCGCGGCCCGCGTCGGGTAGGCGCCGCGGCCGCCGATGACGTCGAGCGTCAGGCCGGGGTAGACGGCGGCGAAGAGCTCGCCGGAGACGATGGAGCCGGCGGGGGCGCGCAGGTCGCCCAGCTCGGCGAGCACGCGCCAGGTCGCGCGGACCTCGCCCTCGCGGCGGACCGCCGGGCGCAGGCGCTGGACGCGGCCGTCGGGATGCGTGACGGTGCCCTCCTTCTCCGGGTACGCCTCGGCCGGGAAGACGATGTCGGCGTGCTCGCGGATCGTCTCCGTGAGCACGGACTCGTGGGCGATGACGGTCTGCGCGGCGCCCAGCGCCTGCTCCCAGGCCTCGCGGTCGGGCAGCTGGAGCGGGTCGGCGTGCAGCAGGTAGAGCACGGCGGCGTCGCGGGCGGCCTCGGCGCCGGCGGTCAGGCCGACCTCGCGCAGGCCGCGGCCGTTGGCCGAGGCGGGGGCGACGAGGACGCCGGCCCCGTCGCGGTCATGGAGGCCGAGGCGGCTCGTGACGTTGAGCAGCGCGGTGGCGGCCTTCGGCGTCAGCGTGCGCTCGGAGGCGACGATGACGACGTCCTCCTCCGCCTGCAGGCGCTCGGCCAGCGCGCGGACGGCGGCGGCGGTGGTGCCCGCGGCGGTCGCGGCGCCGGACAGGTTGCCCTCGTCACCGGACATGGCGGCGTCGAGGCCGACCAGCAGGCCCTCGAGCGCGTGCGGCGCGGTGCGGATGACGGTCTCGGCGTTCGAGTCCAGCGCGGTGGGGCGCGCGGAGGCGATCGCCAGGTGCACGCCGCGGCGGCGGACGCCCTTGCGGATGCGCAGGTCCCAGATCGTCGCGGTGTCGACGGGGTCGCAGTCCAGCAGCAGGACGGTGTGCGCGAACTCGAGGTCGGACACCTTCGCCTGCAGGCCGGGCGCGAAGAGCGCCTCGGGCAGCGCGGGCGCGGCGACCGTCGCCGTCGGCACGAGCTGCTGCAGGAGGAAGGCCTCCTCGTTGGTGGTCTCCCCGCCGGCCAGCGCTGCGGCCGGCTTCTTCAGCGCGGCCTTCGCGGCGGCCAGCGCCTTCTCCCACGAGGCGGGCATGAGCTTCGCGCCCTCGCGGACCATCGGGGTGGTGATGCGCTCGTCGGAGTGCGTGTGCTGGAAGGCGTAGCGGCCCTTGTCGCACAGCCAGCCGTCGTCGACCTCGTCGTGGTCGCGGGCCAGCACGCGCATGACCTTGTCGTCGCGCACCGTCAGCTCGACGTTGCACTGCGACGGGCACAGCGTGCACACGGTGCCGGAGCCCTCGATGTCCCACGGGCGGGCGCGGAAGCGGTAGGTGGACGACGTCAGCGCGCCCACCGGGCACAGCTCGGTGATGTTGCCGCTGAACGGGGCGACGTAGGGCGTCCCGTCGAACGTGGAGACGTACGCGTGGGCGCCACGCTCCTGGAGGACCAGCTGGTAGTCCTCCGAGATCTCCTGGGAGAAGCGCACGCAGCGGTAGCAGAGGATGCAGCGCTCGCGGTCGATCGCGATCAGCGGCGACAGCTCGAGCGGCTTGCGGAAGTGGCGCTTGGGCTCGATGAAGCGCGTCGTGCCCGGGCCCCAGCCGTAGGTGATGTCCTGCAGCGGGCACTCGCCGCCCTTGTCGCAGACGGGGCAGTCCAGCGGGTGGTTGATGAGCAGGAACTCGACCACGGAGCGCTGCGCCTCCTGGACGCGCGCCGTCTGGGTGTGGACGACCATCCCGTCCTTGACCGGCGTGGAGCACGCGGTCTGGAGCTTGGGGATGCCCTCGACCTCGACCAGGCACATGCGGCAGGCGCCGACGGGCTGGCCGAGCTTGGGCTCGTAGCAGAAGACGGGGATCTCGACGTCGCCGTACTTGGCGCCGTCGACGAGCATCGCGTTCTCAGGGGCTGAGACCTCTCGACCGTCGATCGAGAAGGTGACCATCTTCACCTCGGGGCGCGGCATCTAGCCCAGGGCCCCCGTGGCCGCGCCGACGGGCTCGAGCGTGTCGTACGGACCGGCG
>CAWJMO010000010.1:0-134329 GCA_963843865.1 uncultured Solirubrobacteraceae bacterium
TGATGTCCAGCGCGTCCTCGATGACGTCGAGGTTGCGCAGGCCCAGGAAGTCCATCTTGAGCAGGCCGAGCTCCTCGATGGGCTTCATCGAGTACTGGGTGACGGTGCGATGGACCTTGCGGCCGTTGGCGTCCGTGCCGCCGTCGGCGAGCTGCAGGGGAGCGATGTCGGTCAGCGGCCGGTCGGCGATGACGACGGCGGCGGCGTGGATGGAGGCGTTGCGGACGATGCCCTCGAGGCCGCGGGCGACGTCGATGATCTCCTTCGCCTCCGGGTCGCGCCCCACCTCGCCGGCGAGGTCGGCCCCCTCGGCGAGGCACTCGTCGAACGACGGCGCCCGGCCCATGATCGGGTCGGGGATGAGCTTGGCCAGCGCGTCGCCCTTGCCGTACTCGTAGCCGAGCACGCGCGCCGCGTCACGCGTGGCCGCGCGCGGGAACATCTTGCCGAAGGTGATGATCTGCGCGACGCGGTCCTGCCCGTACTTGTCGATCACGTAGCGCATCACGCGCTCCCGGCCGCGGACGGAGAAGTCGATGTCGATATCGGGCATCGACACGCGCTCGGGGTTGAGGAAGCGCTCGAAGAGCAGGTCGTAGCGCAGGGGGTCCAGGTCCGTGATGCGCAGGCAGTAGGCGACGAGCGAGCCGGCGGCAGAGCCACGGCCCGGGCCGACGGCGATCCCGTTGGACTTCGCCCAGTTGATGAAGTCCCAGACGATGAGGAAGTAACCGCAGTAGCCCATCCGCTCGATGACGCCGAGCTCCATCTCCATGCGCTCGATGGCGGCCGCGGGCGGTGGGTCCCCGTAGCGCTCGCGCAGGCCGTCCATGACGAGCTTGCGCAGGTAGTCGGGCTCCTCCATGGCGTCCGGGCACGGGAAGCGCGGGATGAGCATGCGGCCGAGCTCGATGTCGACGTCGCAGCGGTCCACGACCTCCAGCGAGTTCCGCACCGAGCCGGGGAAGTCCGCGAACGCGGTCTCCATCTCCTCCGTGCTCTTCAGATAGAACTCGTTGGTGTCGAACTTCATCTTCGGGTCGGCCAGCGTGGACTTCGTCTGCACGCACAGCAGTGCCGAATGGTGGAAGTGGTCCTCCTCGCGGAGGTAGTGCACGTCCGCGGTGGCGACGAGTGGCCGGCCCATCTCCTGCGCGAACTTCGCGATCGCGTCGTTGACGACGTCCTGCTCCGGGATGCCGTTCTTCTGGATCTCGAAGTAGACGTCCTCGGGCCCGAAGACCTGCACCAGCTGGTCCAGGTTCTCGCGCGCCTCGCCCAGGCGGCCGTCGATGATCCGCTGGCTCGAGCGCGACGCCAGGCACCCCGTCAGGCAGATGACGCCGCCGGAGTGCTGGGACAGCAGGTCCATGTCGATGCCCGGCTTGCCGTGGTGCAGCCCCTCGAGGAAGCCGCCGCTGGAGAGCTTGACCAGGTTGCGATAGCCCTCGTCGTTGCGGGCGAGCAGCGTGAGGTGGTTGCGCTCGACCTTGCCCTCCTTGAAGTGGCGGTCGTCGACGAAGTACGCCTCCAGCCCGACGATGGGCTTGATGCCGTGCTTCTTGGCGGCCTTCACGAGCTCCACCGCGCCGTTCATGACGCCGTGGTCGGTCAGGCCGATGGCGGGCTGGTCGAAGGCCGCGGCGCGGGCCGCCAGTGCCTCGATCTTGCACGCGCCGTCGAGGAGGGAGTACTCCGAGTGGACGTGGAGGTGGGCGCAGCCGGCGGGACTCATCGAGGACGGCGAACCCTAGGGATGGCGTCGGATGGCTCGGGCGTCCGCGCCCGGATTTTGCAGGGTTCTAATTGTCGCCGTTGCGGGCGCGCTCGGCCAGCGTCAGCAGCCGGCGGACGACGCTCTCGTCGCCCTCGGTGACGTAGCTCGGCGCCTCGCCCACGGCGAGGTCCCGGAACGCCTGGTCCGTCAGCCGCACGCGCGCGTCCGGCTCACTGATTCCATCCCCACCCACCCCGTCGGTGACCTCGAGGCCGCCGCTGTGGCGGGCCTGGACGCTGACGACGCGCCCCTCGACGTCGAGCTCGACCGACCACACCTGGCCCTGGGTCCAGTTCGGCCTCACCGCGTATGACAGGGCGCGGAGGACCAGATGGGGATCGAGGTCGGCACCGGCACGGACAACATCGATGAAGGAGAGGTTGGATCGGAGGTTGCTGAGCGTCTTCGCGTGGCGGGCCTTGCCCGTCACGCGGAGGGGACCACGGAACCGTCGGGCGCGATTCTCGGCGCCGGCCAGGGTCTCCGCGAGGGTGAGCGCGTCCGTGGTGATGTGGAACGCCGCCTGGCCCCGGCCGCGCGGCTCGTGGAGCGGGCTGACGAGCGTGGTCATCCCGGCGGTGGAGACGGCGAAGCTCCCGACCTCCGTGATGGTGATGTCGTAGTCCGGCGGCGCATCGACGACGGCCGCGTGCTGGGCCGACAGCAGTCCGGCGAGGAACAGGCCCGCGGCTCTGGGGTCATCGTGGGCGAGCTTGACGAGGGCGCCGCGCAGCGGGGGGAGCTCGCGCCCGCCGCGGCCGCGGGCGAGGTCGGCGGGCGGCTCGCCGGGGGCGGAGACGATGGTGGCGCGAAGCTTCTCGCGGGCGGCGTCGAGGTCCGCCACGACCTGCGTGTCCGGGACGGAGAGCTCGGCGGCTCGCTTCGCCTGGATCTCGGCGGCGGTCTTGAGATCGACAACTGCAGGCATTGAGGGAGCGGGTTCGGGCGAACCCGTCGGAACTTCCCTCAGCGGTAAGTCTGGGCGGGTTCGAGGCGTCGAGGCCTCGGCGACCGCCTCCGCCTGGCGACGCGTGGCTGCGGCCAGCGCGGTCGCCTCGGCGAGCTCTCTCGCGGTCTCGGCCCGGTCGCGCTCGGCTTCGGCACGGGCGAGGCGCTCGCGCAGGTCGTGGAGGTCGTCGGCCTCTGAGGCGGTCCGGTCCGCTTCCTCGGTCAGGGCCACCACGTCGGCCTCCAGCGTCGCCATGCGCTCGCGGGCGGCGCCCAGCTCGGCGGTGAGGTCGCGGTGGCGGGTCTGGAGGTCGTCGAGGGCGGCGCGGGCGCCGGCGGCCTCCGCAGCGGCCTCGTCGCGGGAAGTCTGCGCCTCGCGCAGGGCGACGCGGGCCTCGTCGAGCTCGGCGGACAGCGTCTCCTGTTCGGAGTCGATGACGGCGAGGCGGACGAGCTCGGCGGCGATGGCGACGTCGCGGGTGCGGCGGGCGACGTCGCGCTCGTGCAGCTGCATGCGCAGCTCGGCGACGGTGGCGACCGTGGCGGTAAGGGCCGTGCGCAGGCGCTCGGCGCGGCGTTCGGCGTCCCCTGCCCGGATCGGCTCGGCCAGCACGTCCGGCGCGGGCGCGGGCGCGGGCTCCGTCCGTTCGGCGTCCGCGAGCGCGGCACGCAGCTCGCGCACCTCGGCGCTCAGGACCTCCATCCGGACGTCCGGCTCGACGTCGGACTGCTGCCGGACGGCGTCGCGCTCGGCCTCGGCGGCGGCGACCTTCTGCTCGAGCTCGGACGCGCGCAGCTCCAGCACCTCGACGGCGCGCAGGGCCTCGCGGGCGATGCGGGCCTGGGCCTGCTCGGAGGCCTCGGCGCGGCGGGCGCGGCGCTCCGCGAGCACGGCGCGGTCGACGACCTCTCCCCCGGCCTCGATCGGGCCGGAGACGGGGCCGGACTCCTGCGCCTGCTCGACCTGGTGGGCCGGGACGGACAGCGCGGGTAGCTGGATGCGACGCCCGCCGGGCCACTCGAGGCACAGCTGGTCGGCCTCGGCGACGGGACGCGCGTCGAGGACGTAGGCCCCGCGCCAGGCGGACGGATCGCGGTCCGCGCGCGGGTCGGGCAGGGAGACGAAGCGCTGCGTCTGCCCGTCGTGCTCGACGATCAGCTCGGGCAGCGGCCCGGCGACCGCCGGCGGGCGATGGCCGCGCACCCGGACCAGCCCGGAACGGGCGCCGGACGGCAGCCAGTCGACCGCGTCGACGCTGAAACCCTCGGGGAACGGTGCGGGATCGGGCACGAGTGAGTGCATCGTCCCACACCGCGCCTCACATGAGCGGTCTAGGGGTGGCGAGGCAAGATCGCTTGCACCCTCACCAGCCGAGCCGGGCCCCCGAGCGATGTCGTTGCTACGCGGACGCGGACTCGTCGCGCTTGGCGGCGAAGGCGGCCACCGCCACGATGGTCCCGACGACCGCGACCCCCAGGACCGGCTTCGGCACCAACGTCGGCCCGTACTTGCGGCGCAGGAACACCTTGGCGGCCTTCACGACCGCCCTTCCGATGTACTCGTAGATCATGACGTGACGCTACCCGTCATTCGACGGCGAACACCTTGGTGTTGGCCGGCGTCCCCTTGCCGGAGAAGCGCCACTTGCGCCGGACGCGGACGTTCTCTGGCAGCTTCGCGCAGACGCTGTCGGTGACGAGCACCTCCCCCGCCCCGGCCGCCGCGCCGACGCGGGCGGCGATGTTCACGTCCACCCCGAGGTAATCGCCCCCCAGCATCCGCGGCCGGCCGACGTGCACGCCGGCGCGCATCCGCGCCTCGTGGCCGCCGATGGTCACGCCCCGCGCGGCCTCCCGGGCCTCCACGGCCGCCGCGACGGCCTCCTCCGCGTCGTCGAAGACCGCCATCAGGCCGTCCCCGAGGCGCTTGACGATCTTCCCGCCGTGCGCGGTGATGCACGGCTCGACGGCTCTGGCGACCCGCCGCAGCAGCTCCACGGCCATGGTGTCGCCGGCCTCGAGCGCCCAGGTCGAGAAGCCGGCGAGGTCGGTGAAGAGGATCGCCACCTCCGCGTCCCCCCGTCCCCGGCCCTGCGCCTCCGACAGCGACTGCCAGACCTGCAGGGCGCTGAAGCCGACCTCCTTGAGCACGCTCGGCCGCTCCGCCGCGATCAGCGCGAGCTGCTGGCCGAGCACGCCCGGCGCCTGCTCGTTGGAGAGCGACAGCGGGTCCCCGTAGGCGTCGTCGCCGGGCAGCCGCTTGCGGGCGGCCCGGAAGGCCGCCAGCAGCGCCGGATGCTCGTCGACCTTGCGGGCGATGGCCCGCAGGCGCCGCTTGGGCTCCTCCTCAGTCACCTTCGTTGTGCAGCCGGTGCGCCAGCGCGCTCTGCAGCGACCACAGCTCGATGAAGCCGGGGGACGCGTGCTGGCTGAACAGGCCGCCGGAGTCGCTGAACGTGGCCAGCTGCATGTCGTAGATGGCGTTGGGGCTCTCGCGGGTGACCACGCGGACGGAACCCTTGAAGAGCTTCAGGCCGATCGTGCCCGTCACGTTGCGGTTGACGTGGTCGATGTAGCCCTCGATGTCCTGGCGCAGCGGCTCCCACCACAGGCCGGCGTACACGAGGTAGGCCCACTTCTGGTCCATCCCCGGCTTGAACTGGTTCTGGTGGATGGTGCCCGTGAGGCGCTCGAGCTCCTTGTGCGCCTTGAGGACGATCGCGGCGGCCGGGACCTCGTAGATGTCGCGCACCTTCAGGCCGACGATGCGGTCCTCGATGTGGTCGACGATGCCGACGCCGTGGCGCATGCCGATCTCGGCGACCTGCTCGAGGAGGTCGACCAGGCCGAGCTCCTGGCCGTTGAGGGCGGTCGGGAGCCCCTCCGTGAAGGTGAGCTCCACGACCTCGGCCTCGTCCGGCGCGAGCTCCGGGCGGGTGACGAGCTGGAAGACGTCGTCGTCCGGCGCGTGGGACAGGTCCTCGATCCACTTGCCCTCGGAAGACCGGCCCCACAGGTTGTCGTCGATGGAGTAGGGCGCCGACTCCGTGCCGCCCTTGACGGGGATGCCGTGCTGGCGGGCGTACTCGATCTCGGCGTCGCGGCCCATCTGCCAGGAGCGGACGGGCGCGATGACCTTCAGCTCGGGCGCCAGGGTGGCGATCGTCGCCTCGATTCGGACCTGGTCGTTGCCCTTGCCCGTGCAGCCGTGCGCGACGGTGTCGCAGCCGGTCTTGCGGGCGTACTCGACCGCCAGCTTGGCGATCAGCGGACGGCCGAGGGCGGTGAAGAGCGGGTAGCCGTCGCCGTAGTCGGCGTTGGCCTTGATGGCCGGCGTCAGGTACTCGCGCGCGAATTCCTCCCGCGCGTCGACGACGTGGCAATCCAACGCGCCCAGCTGCATCGCCTTGCCCTTGACGACGTCGTAGTCCTCGCCCGGCTGGCCGAGGTTGATGGTCAGGGCGACGACCTCCGCGTCGTACTCGTCCTGGATCCACTTGAGCATCACGCTCGTGTCCAGACCGCCGCTGTAGAGCAGCAGGACGCGGCCGACCTCGTCCTTCTGGGCGAGATAGCGGGCCACGCGCGCGACGTTCGTCGACGGATCGACGAACTGGTGGACCTCGGTGGCGGGGGCGTCCGTGGGGTCGGTCATGGGTGCGGGAACGGTATAAGCCATGTCCCCATGTCCATCGTGAAGATCATCGAGCTCGTGGGCAGCTCGCCCGAGAGCTCCGACGACGCCGTCCGCAACGCCCTCATCGAGGCCCGCCAGACCCTGCGCAACATCAAGGCCGTCGACGTGGTCTCCGTCGGCCTCCGCGGCCCCGATCTGGACGAGTGGCGCGCCCACGTGCGCGTCGCGTTCCTGATCGAGCGCGTCGGGGAGAGCTGAGGCCCGCGGCGCTGCGCCGCGGGCCTCCCTCCCCTCCTCCTAGACCTTCAGCTGCCGACGCGCGACAACGGACTTGCCGTTCGCGCGCTTGATCGTGATGACGATCCGGTAGTTGCCGCCCGACAGGCGGCGGTTGAGCGTGACGTGGCCGTTGCGCCGCATCGTGCCGCGGGCGACCGTGCGCCCGTTGCGGGACACGCGCACCTTCGCGGACCTGACGCCCGAGAGGGTGATGGTGCACCGGACCCGGCCGCTCTTGCCGACGCGGCAGGCCGCGACGCCGCGGCGACCACGCGGGCCACGCGAGCCCGTGTCGCCCTTGTCACCCTTGGGACCCTGAGCTGCCGGACGCGCCGTTCTGGCCGGCCGGACCTGCGGGACCCTGTGAGCCGGCGGGACCGGCCGGGCCGGCAGCGCCGTCTTTGCCGTCCTTGCCGTCGGCGCCCGGGAGACCCTGGTTGCCCTGGCTGCCCTGGTTGCCCTGCGGGCCGACCGGGCCCGTGGAGCCGATCGGACCCTGGTTGCCCTGCGGGCCGACCGGGCCTGTGGTGCCGATCGGACCCTGATCGCCCTGCGGGCCGATCGGACCCGTCGTGCCGATCGGGCCCTGCGGACCCGTCGTGCCGATGGGACCCGTCGGGCCGGTGGGGCCGGCGGGGCCCTGACCCTCGGGGGCGGCACCGTCGTCGAGCGTCCTGGTGTTCAGGAACGCCGACGCGATCTCACCGTCCGTGTAGGGCAGCACCAGCCATTGGCTGTTGGAGTACAGCTCGGTCTGGTCCTTGTAGTACGGCGACGTCGAGTCCTCCGACTGGGAGTACGTCAACAGCGCCTCGGCCCGCGGGCCGGTGTCGGGGTCCATCTCCGCGAACATCACGAACGAGTTGCCCGAGGCGACCTCGCTGATCTTGGACGTCGTGCCCGTGTAGGACGACGAGATCACCGGGTAGCAGCCGGAGTTGCAGCCCGGGATGCCGATCGCCTGGCCGTTGCGGGTGAACTTCTGCACCTCGCCGATGCTCGCGTCGAGCGGGATCCCTCGGTCCGAGAGGTCCTTCACCGCGGCCGCCAGGGCGTTCCGCGTCGAGGCGAACGATTCGTTGAGGGTGTTCGGGGTGCCGACCGGGTCGCCGACGTTGTAGGGCGTCGTGAAGAACGACGCGTTCGTGTTCTGGGTCCCGGCCCAGAAGCGGGCGAACAGCCACCCGCCCTTGGAGTCGCGCTTGCCGGTGCCGTCGTAGTTGTCGAGCACGGGGCATGCCGCCGAGACGTTGACACCGTTGATGACGCCGCCAGGCGCGGTGTTGCAGATGTTGCGCAACCCGGGGAGCGTGAGCTCCGCGCCGAGGCTGCGGAACTGCAGCCAGGCGCCCTTCAGCGTCTCGAGCGTGAACTTGTTGCCGGGCTGGCCGTCCGTTCCGGCGAGGCGGTCGTTGATGATGTCGATCCCGAGCCGGGTGCGCAGCGCCGCCGGCCCGACCTCCGGTCCGACGACCTCCGGGAACCCGGTGAGCGGGGTCGTCGGGTTCGTCAGCCAGTGCGAGTCGTTGGAGTTCTGCACGTAGGTGCGGTTCTTGAGGGCCGGCAACTGCGAGGCGCCGAAGATGCCCGGCACCACCGAGTCGTCGTCGCTCTTGAGCGAGCACTTGGCCTTGGTGCCGTCCAGGAGGTACACGCGGTTGCCACGCACCGTGGCCGCGGGCACGGTCGCCGTGCCGACGCCGCACTCCGCCGGGGCCAGCTGGGCGTTGGTCACGTGAGGCGTGACGGAGTAGTCCGTGTAGAACGAGTTGCCCTTGTCGTCGGCGCCGAGGGTGTTGACCCACGGGATGCCGCCGATGCGCTTCTGCGCGTCCATGAGCTCCTGCGCCGACCGTGCCTTGTCCATGGCCAGCCACTGGTCGAAGACGCGCAGGTTGTCCCCGTTGGCGTCGTCGAACGCGTAGGCGTTCGACGTATTCCAGCTTGCCTGCACCGCCGTGAAGTTGGCCACCCGGCCGAACCGCGAGAAATAGAAGTCGTGCGTCTGCGCGGGGCCGTTGAGGACGTCGACGGCGACCGTCTGCTTGCGCATGGACTCCTCCTGGCCCTCGAAGACGTACTTCGTGGGCTGACCCGGGACCAGCTGCAGCTTGTGCAGCGTGAACCGGCGCCCGGTGGAGACCGTGTGCGACCAGGCGACGTGCTTGTTGTGGCCGATGTTGACGACCGGCGAGCCCATCAGGCTGGCGCCGACCACGTCGACCTCACCGGGGACCTTGAGCTGGAACTCCCAGAAGCGCTCGTTTCCGTTCCACGGGAAGTGCGGGTTCCCCAGCACGACGCCGCCGCCGGTGCGCGTGTTGTCGCCACCGACGCCGATCGCGTTCGAGCCCAGCTTCGGATCGGCGGTCGTGTCGAAGATCGTTCCGGCCAGCGCGTCCTTGACGTCCTGGTCGGTCCACTCCTGGCTGCTGCTCGTGCGGGCCACCTGGCCGACGATGCCCCGCGGGACGGCCGGCGGTGCGGCAGAGACGATGCCGCCGATGTTCTGGTTCGAGCTGGCCCGCATGCTCAGGTTGAGCGCGAGCTTCCAGGCGTCGATCGTCGTGAGCGGACGCACCCACGGCTGACCGGCGCAGCGGGGGTCGGTGATGCCGGCCGCTCCGCCCTTGTCGGCGAGGTACTTGTTGTATCCGGCGACGTAGCCGCGGGCCATGGCGCGGGCGTCCTGGGACGGGCCCTCGGGGAACGGCTTGTCGAGGATGTCCTCCACGGTGCCGTCGTCGATGATCGACTTCCAGAAGAAGTCCGAGTTCAGGTTGGCGTTGCCGGCGCCTACGCCGAGGAACTTCGCGCGCTCGGCGTCACCGGTCAGGTAGACGTCGGCCAGCGTGCAGATGTTGTCCTCCGCCGCCGAATAGCCGACGCCGAAGGCACCGTCGCCGAGCGTCGCCGCCTCGATGTGCGGGACGCCGCCGGTGGTGCGGGTGACGTCGGCCTTGAAGGCCTCCGCCGGTGCCGCGCTCGTGCACACGGCGATGCCGGCCGCGGCTGCGGCCAACCATGTCCTGGTTCTCAACTGCTCCTCGCTCTCTCTCTCGCTCTCAGCCCAAAGGTGGGCATCAAGCACCTAACGCGATGGACCGGACGGAACTGACGCGGCGTCACGTGCGGGTGGATCGGGCTCGTCGTGCGTGTCCTTGTCACACTTGCGCTCTGATCCGATGCCGGGGTTCCTGCGAATACCCCTGCACAATGATGATCAAGAAGAACACCTCCATCGCCCTGCTCTCCACTGGCGTTCTCGCCTTCGGCGTCGCTGCTTGCGGCGGCGACGACAAGGAGAGCACGAGCTCCACTACTTCCTCCTCCTCGAGCCAGACGGCCAAGCCGCTCGCCGAGGTGCCCTCCCTCACGGGTGAGACGACCGCCGTCAAGCTCGACCAGGGCTTCGTGGACGCACTGACCTCGCTGAAGGTCACGCCCGCTCCGGTCGGCGACGCGCGCATCACGAGCACCGGCTCCGCCGTCTTCCCCATCACGGGCGGCAACGTCAAGTACTACAAGCCCGGCACGGTCTCCCCGTACGTCCAGGGCGAAGTCGACCACGACGGCTCGGGCCTCAGCCTGACGGCCGGCGGCACCAAGGTCGACCTCGAGAACTTCGTCGTCGATCCCGGCAAGTCCATGCTGACCGGCAAGGTCTCCGTCAACGGCAAGGAAGCTGCCGCCAGCGCCCCGCTGTTCTTCCTCGACGGCAGCACGCTGAAGCCCCTCGCCGTCAAGAAGTCCAACAACACCGCCGTCCTCGAGGGCACCACGGTCAAGCTGACCCAGGAGGCCGCTGACCTGCTGAACCAGACGTTCAAGATCGACGCCCTCAAGAAGAACCTCGTGATCGGCGTCGCCAAGATCACGATCAACGCCTCCTAGTCAGGCGGGCAGGACCCGGGCGAGGCGTGTGAGCGCCTCGTCCACCTCCGCCTCCGTGATCACCAGCGGGGGCACGAAGCGCAGCGTCGTCGGGCCAGTGGCATTGACGACCAGATGCTCCTCCATCAGCGCCCGGCGAGCCACGTCGGGCGCTTTTGCGTCCACCTCCGCGGCGACCATCAGGCCGACGCCGCGCACGGACCGGACCTGTGGGAGCTCCGCGAGCCGGGCCTGGAGGATCTCCCCCACGTCGCGGACGTGCTGCAGCAGCGACGCGTCGTCGAGGACGTCGAGGGCGGCGTTGGCGGCTGCGCTGGCCAGTGGGTTGCCGGCGAAGGTGGACCCGTGGTCGCCCGGCGCGAAGACGTCGGCCGTCTCGGGCGACGTGATCGAGCGCGCCGATCGGGAAGCCGCCGCCGAGGCCCTTCGCGACCGTGATGACGTCGGGGACGACGCCCGTCTGCTCGTAGGCCCACAGCGTGCCGGTGCGACCCATGCCCGTCTGGACCTCGTCGAGGATGAGGAGGGCGCCGTGCTCGTCGCAGGCCGCTGCGGATGTCCTGGAGGACGTCGTGGTCGATCAGGTTGACGCCCGACTCGCCCTGGACGACCTCGAGCAGGACGGCGGCGGTGTCCGCCGGTGACCGCGCTCGGCGATCTCCTGCGGAGCGAGCGCGGTGAAGCCGGGGACGAGCGGGGCGAACGGCGCCTGCTTGGCCTCCTGCGGGGTCGCGGAGAGCGCGCCGTAGGTGCGGCCGTGGAAGCCGCCGTGGGCGACGAGGAAGCCGCCGCCGCGCCGGCGCTTGCGGGCGAGCTTGATGGCGGCCTCGTTGGCCTCGGCGCCGCTGTTGCAGAAGAAGACCTTGCCGCCGAGCGAGACGGCGGACAGGCGCTCGGCGAGGCGGACGTTCTCGTGCGTGTAGAAGAGGTTGGAGACGTGCAGCAGCCGCCCCGCCTGCTCGCGGATCGCGGCGACGACGTGCGGGTGGCAGTGGCCCGTGTTGCAGACCGCGATGCCGCTCAGCAGGTCCAGGTACTCGTTGCCGTCCGAGTCCCACAGCCGGACGCCTTCGCCCCGGGCGAACTCGACGGGGTAGCGCGCGTAGTTGTCCGCCAGCGCTAGCGCGCCGGCCATATCTTCGTCCCCTGGCCGGCGTCCGTGAAGAGCTCGAGGAGGAGCGAATGCGGGACGCGGCCGTCGATGATGTGGGCGGTGGAGACGCCGCCGTGGATCGCGTCCAGGCAGGCCTGCAGCTTCGGGCGCATGCCGCCGCCGATCTGGTCGAGTGCCTGCTCGACGACGTCGGCGCTCGTCTCGCTCACCAGCGAGTCCGGCACCTTGCGGGTCCTCGAGCCAGCCGGCGACGTCCGTGAGGAAGAGGACCTTGTAGGCGCCGAGGGCGCGCGCGACGGCGCCGGCGGCCTCGTCGGCGTTGACGTTGTGCGAGCGGCCCTCGCGGTCGGCGCCCACGGACGCGATCACCGGGATGTAGTCCTCGGCGATGTGGTTGATGACGCCGACCTGCACGCGCTCGATGCGGCCGACGAGGCCGATGTCCTCCCCGCCCGGCGCGCTCATCGTCTCCACCCGGAACAGCAGGCCGTCGTCGCCGCAGAGCCCGACCGCCGGCTGCCCGTGGCGGTTGATGCGCAGGACGATGTCCTTGTTGACCTTGCCGACGAGGACCATCTTGGCGATCTCGACGGTGTCGGCGTCGCTGACCCGCAGCCCGGAGACGAACTCCACCGGCAGGTTCAGCGCCTCCATGTAGCGCGTGATCTCCGGCCCGCCGCCGTGGACGACGACCGGGTTGAGGCCGACGTACTTGAGCAGGACGACGTCGCGGGCGAAGTCCTCGCGCAGCTCGGGGTCGGTCATCGCGGCGCCGCCGTACTTGATGACGACGGTGCGGCCGTGGAACTCCCGGATGTACGGGAGCGCCTCGAGGAGTGTCCCGATGTCGCGCATCTAGGTGGTGTAGTCCGCGTTGATGGTCACGTACTCGTGGCTGAGGTCGGAGAAGAAGACCTCGGCGTCGGACGCCCTCGCCGGGCAGGCGCACGGTGTAGTCGACCTCCGGGCCGGCGACGGCGGCGCTCAATGCCGGCCGCGTCGTAGGGGACGGCGGCGCCGACGCGCGCAGACGCACGACGTTCTCGATCGCGATGTCGAGCGGGAGCGGGTGGCTGCCGCGCAGGGCACCGCCGACGGCCTGCGCGATGCGTCCCCAGTTCGGGTCCCCGCCGTGCAGCGCGGCCTTGACCAGCGGCGAGTTGGCCACCGCGCGGGCGGCGAGCCAGCAGGCGTTCTCGTGCGCGCCGGTGACGACGACGCGGCCGGTGCGCTTCGCCCCCTCGCCGTCGCGGATGATCAGCAGCGCGAGCTGGCGCAGGACGGCGTCGAGCGCGAGCCCGAACTGCGCCTCGTCCTCCGACTGCGGCTCGATCTTCACGCCGCTCTCGCCGCTGCACATGAGGATCGCGGTGTCGTTGGTCGAGAGCTGGCCGTCGACGGAGATGCGGTCGAAGGAGCGCTTCACGCACACGCCGAGCAGCAGGTCGGCGGTGGCGCTGGGCATCTGCGCGTCCGTCTGGACGAAGCACAGCATGGTCGCGAAGTTGGGCTGGATCATCCCCGCGCCCTTGCACTGGGCGGAGAGGTTGACGACGCCGCCGCTGAGCTGGACGGCGACCGTGACCTGCTTGGGGAAGGCGTCGGTCGTCCGGATCGCCTCGGCGAAGGTCGCGTGGTCGCCGCTGAGCTCGCCGCGGGCGGCGAGCAGGCCTTTGGTGACCTTGTCGCCGTCGAGCTGGACGCCGATGACGCCGGTGGAGGCGACGGCGACCTGGTCCTCCGGGACGCCCGCGCACATCGCGCCGGCGCCCTGCATCTTCGCCGCGGCGTCCATCCCCCGGCCACCGGTGGCGGCGTTGGCGTTGCCGGAGTTGACCGCGACGGCGCGCAGGGTGCGCGAGCTTCGCGCGGTTGCGCGTGACGACGACGGGCGCGGCGAGGACGCCGGAGGACGTGAAGCGCGCGGCACTCGTGGTCGCGGGCGCGTCGCTGACGAGCAGGCCGACGTCGAGGCCGCCGCTGGGCTTGATGCCCGCGGCGACGCCGGCGGCGCGGAACCCGGCCGGCAGGGACGTGCGGGCACCGAGGTCGTACACGTGCTCGGGGCGGTCGACCCAGCGGGAGTCGAAGAAGGTCATGCCGACAGCCCCTCCGTCTCGGGGCGGCCGAACATCAGGTTCAGGGACTGCACGGCCTGCGACGCCGTGCCCTTCCACAGGTTGTCGATGGCGGCGAAGACGATCGCCTGATCGCCGTCCTGGTGGGCGGAGATGCGGCAGCCGTTGGTCTCGCGGACCTCGAGCACGCCGGGCGGGCGGTCCAGCACGGTCGACGAACGGCTCGTCGGCGTACGCGGCCCGCAGGCGCTCCTCGGCGTCGGGGGCGGTCACGTAACAGGACACGAGCTCGCCGTGGGACATCGGGACGAGGTGCGGCTGGAAGACGACCTTCGCGCCCAGCTGCTCCTCGATCTCCGGGCGGTGGCGGTGCTGGTTGACCTTGTAGGGCTTGAGGTCCTCGTTGACCGAGACGAAGTGCGTGCCGTCCGTGGCGGCGCGGCCGGCGCCGGAGACACCGGACTTCGCGTCGATGACCGCGACGCCGGACAGCTCCAGCGGCTTGAGGGCCAGCAGCGCGGCGGTCGGGTAGCAGCCGGGGCCGGCGACGAGGTCGGCGCCGTGCAGGTCGTCGCGGTAGAGCTCGGGCAGCCCGTAGACGGCTGAGCCGAACAGCTCGGGAGCGCCATGGTCGCCGTAGTAGTCCTCGTAGACGGCGGGGTCGCCGAGGCGGAAGTCCGCGGACAGGTCGATCACCCGGACGCCGCGCTCGCGCAGTGCGGCGACGGTGGGCGCGGCGGCGCCGTGCGGGTAGGCGACGATGGCGGCGTCGACGGGCGTGTCCGGGTCGAACTCCCGGAGCATCAGGTCGACACGGGTGCGCGGGTGGAGGTCGCTGAGCCGCTGCCCCACCTCCGCGCGCGCGGTGACGTAGGCGAGCTCGAAGTGCGGGTGGCGGTCGATCAGCTGCGCCGCGAGCGCGCCCGCGTAGCCGGAGGCCCCGATGACGCCGATGTCAGCCACGGAGGGTGCCCCCGAGATCCTCCTGCAGGCGCTTGACGATCTTCGCGCGGGCGGGCGCGACGTCGTCGTCGGTCAGCGTCCGGTCGCCGGTGCGGAAGGTGAGCCGCACGGCCAGGGACTTGCCCTCGACCTGCTCGCCGCGGTAGACGTCGAAGACCTCCGCGTCCTGCAGCAGCTTGCCGCCGGCCTTGCGGACGACGTCGATCACGGCCTGCGCGGGGACGTCCTCGGCGAGCGTGACCGCGAGGTCCTGCCTGCAGCGCCGGGAAGGAGGTGAGGTCGCGGTAGGCGGGGACGGTGTCGGCGGCCTCGATGAGAACGGCGAGGTCGACCTCGAAGCCCGCGCCGGTGCCGACGGAGGGGTGCAGCGAGCCCAGCCAGCCCGCGGGAACGTCGTTGACGAGCACCCGCGCGGCGTGATGGAGGAAGGGCTCGGTGGCCGGCTCGAAGGCGAGCGGGACGCGCAGGGCGCGGCCGAGCATCTCGAGCACGCCCTTGGCGGCGTAGAAGGAGGCGTGCGGGGGCTCGGCGTCGTCCCACGAGGACGGCCGCAGCGCGCCGGCGATCAGCGCGGCGACGTGCGTGCGCTCGTCGGGCAGCGACTGCTCGTCCCAGGCGCGGGCGCCCTTCGGTCCCCTCCGGCGGGTCCCAGCGGCCGGGGACCCGCGGGCGCGCCCCACGGCAGGTAGACGGTGCCGACCTCGAAGAGGCGGACGTCCTCCGTGCCGCGCCGGCGGTTGGTCTCCGCGGCGGCGAGCAGCGACGTGAGCAGCGAGGTGCGCATGACCGCCTGCTCCTCGCTCATCGGGTTCTTCAGCCGCACGGGCGCGATGCCGGTGCTCAGCCGTGCCTGGGCGGCCTCGGAAGTGAAGCTCCAGCCGACGATCTCGTAGAGGCCGGCGCCGACGAGCGCGTCCTCGGCCCGGCGGCGCAGGCGCTGCTCGGGCATGAGCACGCCGACCGCGCCCCGCCGCGAGGGCAGCGTGGCGGGCAGCTTCTCGAAGCCGTCGATGCGCGCGACCTCCTCCACGAGGTCGACCTCGCGCGTGACGTCGGCGGCGCGGAAGTGCGGCACGCGTGACGTCGAGCCCGTCCTCGGCCTCCGCCACCGCGAAGCCGAGCGCCTCGAGGATCCGCGCCTGCGTGGCGCGGTCGATGGCCCGGCCGAGCAGCCGCTCCACGCGCGCCTCGCGGAGCCGGAGCGTCCGGTGCCGGGACCCGACCCCTTTAGAAATGTCGATGGTGCCGGGGACGAGGCGGGCGCCGGTGAGCTCGAGCATGAGCCGGGTGGCGACGGCCTGGGCCTCCATGGTCTGGTCGGGCGAGAGGCCCTTCTCGAAGCGGCCGCTGGCCTCCGAGCGCAGGCGCGAGTCGGCCCGAGGTGCGCTGGATGTTGGGGCCGTCCCAGGCGGCCGCCTCCATCAGGACGCGGGTCGTACCGGCGTGGACCTCCGAGCGGTTGCCGCCCATCACGCCGGCGATGGACGTCGGGCCGGCGGCGTCGTCGATGACGAGCATGTCCGAGTCGAGCGTGCGCTCCACGTCGTCGAGCGTCGTCATCTTCTCGCCGTCGCGCGCGCGGCGGACGACGAGCTTCCCGCCCTCGACGCGGTCGGCGTCGAAGGAGTGCAGGGGCTGGCCGGTGAGGAGCATCACGTAGTTGGTGATGTCGACGACGTTGTTGATCGGCCGCTGTCCCGCCGCCATCAGCCGCGCCTTCAGCCAGGTCGGGGACGGGCCGATCTTCACGTCCTCGAAGGCGCGCAGGGTGAAGCGCGGGCACAGGTCGGGCGCCTGCACCTCGACGGAGAAGCCCGCGACCTCGCCGTCGGAGCCCGGATCGTCCTGCCACGGGGGCGGCGCGAGCGGGGAGCCGAAGATCGCGTGGACCTCGCGGGCGACCCCGTAGACCGACAGGCAGTCGGGCCGGTTGGGCGTGATCTCGAGCTCGAGCACGTCCGTCGCGATCGGCAGGACGTCGACGAGCGGCGTCCCGATGGCCAGGTCGTCGGACAGGACCATGATCCCGTCGTGGTCGGTGCCGATGCCGACCTCGTCCTCGGCGAGGATCATCCCGTTGGACTCCTGGCCGCGCAGCTTGGCCTTCTTGAGCTTGGTGCCGTCGGGCATGATCGAGCCCGGCCGGGCGACGGCGACGGTCTGGCCCGCGGCGACGTTGGGCGCGCCGCAGACGATCTGCTGCGGACCCTCGCCGGAGTCGACGACGCAGACGCTCAGCCGGTCCGCGTCCGGGTGGCGCTCGCACGAGAGCACCTTGCCGACCGCGAAGTTCTCGAGCGCCGAGACGCCGTGCGTGAGCACCGCCTCGACCTTCGTCCCGGTCATCGTCAGCCGGTCCTCGAGCGACCGCGAGCGAGACGTCGGGACGCGTGTAGTCGTGCAGCCAGAGCAGGGGAAGTCGCATCAGCCGAACTGCTCCAGGAAGCGCACGTCGTTGTCGTAGAAGAGCCGCAGGTCGCTCACCCCGTGCTTGAGGAAGGCGATCCGCTCGATGCCCATGCCGAAGGCGAAGCCCTGCACCTTCTCGGGGTCGTAGCCGTGCTCGCGCACGTACTCGAAGACGTTGGGGTCGACGGAGCCGGAGCCGAGGATCTCGATCCAGCCCTCCCCCTTGCACAGGTTGCATCGGGAGCCGTCACGCAGGAACCCCTTGCCGGAGCACTTGTGGCAGGAGACGTCGACCTCGGCGCTCGGCTCGGTGAACGGGAAGAAGTGCGGGCGCAGGCGGACGTCGCGCCCCTCGCCGAAGATCGCGTTGGCGAAGGCCAGCAGGGTCCCCTTGAGGTCGGACAGCGTGATGTCCTCGTCGACCGCCAGCCCCTCCACCTGGTGGAACTGCGGGGTGTGGGTCGCGTCGTTGTCGCGCCGGTAGGTGCGGCCGGGGACGACGATGTAGAGCGGCGGCGGCTCGATCTCCATCGCCCGCGACTGCATGGGCGACGTGTGCGTCCGCAGCACCGCCCCGTCCACCGTGTAGAAGGTGTCCGACTCCTGCCGCGCGGGATGCTGCGCGTTGTGGTTGAGCGCGTCGAAGTTGTAGTGGACGAGGTCGATCTCCGGCCCTTCGGCGACCCGGAAGCCGAGCCCGAGGAAGACGTCCTCGATCTCCCGCCGCGTGGCGGTCAGCAGGTGCAGCCGACCGATCGGGAGTGACGGGCGATCCGGGCAGGGTGACGTCGATGGCGTCGGCGGCCAGGCGGGCGTCGAGCTCGCCGGCCTCCAGCGCCGCCTTGCGCTCCTCCAGCAGCGCCTCCAGCGCCTGGCGGGCCTGGTTGGCGGCCTTGCCGACGGCGCCGCGCTCCTCCGGGGCCAGCGCGCCGACGCCGCGCAGCAGGTTCGGCAGCTCGGCCTTGCGGCCCAGGACGTCGATGCGGACCTGCTCGAGCGCGTCGGCCGTCGCGGCGCCCGCGATCGCGGCCTCGCCTTCGGCGCGCAGTTCCGCGATCCGGTCAAGCATCGCGCGCCACCCTATCCAGCGCCACGGTGGCGGCCATGGCGGCGTTCAGCGAGTCGCCGACGATGGGGATGTGGGCGACGCGGTCGCAGGCCGCGACGACGTCCTCCGGGAGGCCCTCGCGCTCCGCACCGACGATGAGCGTCGCCGCAGGGCCCGGTGAGCTCGTCCCCGGCGCGCGCGACCAGGGCCACGCGCGGGGCGGGCAGCTCCTCGACGTTCTTCACGCGCCGGACGCCGACGGTGAAGATCGCGCCCATGGAGGCGCGCACCGCCTTCGGGGAGAACGGGTCGGCGGTGCCCGGGCCGAGGGCGACGGAGCGTCGCGCCGAACGCGTGCGCGGAGCGCAGCACCGTGCCGACGTTCCCCGGGTCCCCCACGCCCCACAGCGCGACGCAGCGGTCGCCGAGCGACGTCGCGTAGCGCTGATCGAAGACGCCGATGACCCGCGTGCCCGAGCCCAGGGTGGAGATGTCGGCCAGCAGGTGCGGGACGACCTCCTCCCCCTCCAGGCCGGAGTCCGCGGCCACGAGCTTCGCCACGGGCACCCAGCCCGCCGCCTCCGCCGCGTCGACGAGGTCCTCCCCCTCCGCCACGAAGCGCGTCAGCTTGTCCCGCCACTTGCGGCCGGCGAGCTTGCGGACTTCCTTGAGCAGTTCGTTGTTGGGGGAGGAAATGGGCATAAAAAAGGGCGCCTCGCTGAGGCGCCCTTGAGAGCTGTCGGTGTTGCCGGCGACTAGGCCGCCGACTCCACCGCCTCACGGGCGGTGTCGGCAAAACGTCGGAAGGTGTCGGCGTCGCGCACGGCGATGTCGGCGAGGATCTTGCGGTCGACCTCGACCCCGGCCAGCTTCAGGCCGTGCATGAACTGCGAGTAGGACATGCCGTTCTGGCGGGCAGCGGCGTTGATGCGCTGGATCCACAGGCGACGGAAGTCGCGCTTCTTGTTGCGCCGATCCCGATACGCGTACGTATCGGCCTTCATCAGCGCTTCCTTCGCGCGGCGGTAGTTCGAGTTCGCCTCGCCGCGGAAGCCCTTCGTCCGCTCGAGGGTCGCGCGGCGCTTCTTCTTCGCGTTGACGGAACGCTTGACGCGCGTCATCTACTTCCCCGACCCTTCCAGCATGCGGCGAATCGCCTTCTCGTCAGACTTGGCCACGTCCTGGTCCTTGCGGAAGCCGCGCTTGCGCTTCGGCGACTTCTTCTCGAGGATGTGACTCGAGAACGCGGAGCGGGCCTTGATCTTGCCCGTGGCGGTCTTCTTGAAGCGCTTGGAGGCGCCGCTGTGCGACTTCATCTTCGGCATGGCGAACGGGACAGACTAGCGGCTACTTCGCCGGTGCCTTGGGCTTCGGCCTTGGCCTTCGCCTTTGCCTTCGGCTTGGCCTTGGCGGCGGCCTTCGGCTTCGCGGCCGCCTTCGCAGCCGGAGCGGCCTTCTTGCGGCCGCAGGCTTCTTGGCCGCCGGCTTGGGCTTGGCGGCGGCCTCGGCGGCCTCGCGCTCCTTCTGGCGCCGCTCGCGCAGCGCGGCGAGCTTCGCCGCACGCTCGGAGGGCTGCGCCGACTGGACCTCGCCCGGCGCGGCCTTGGCCGCCACCGGCGCGGGGACGTCGCGCGTGGACTCCTTGGCCTGCTCCTCCGGACGCTCCTCGTGCTCCGCGGGGAGCACGGGCACGGCGGAGCGGCGGGCTGCTCCTCCGTCGGCTGCGACGGCCCCTCGGAGGGGATGGCGCCAGAGTTGGTGCCGGGCTTGGCGCCGGGACGCGGACGCAGGGGCACGGAGACCGCGCCCTCGCGGATCGGGCCCGAGCACCATCGTCATGTTGCGGCCGTCCTGGGCGGGACGCTGCTCGACGATGCCGATCTCGGACAGCTCCTCGGCCAGGCGGTTGAGGATCCGCTCACCCAGCTCCGGGGTGGGCGACCTCGCGCCCGCGGAACATGATCGTCAGCTTGACCTTGTCGCGGCCCTTGAGGAAGCGCTCGACGTGACCCTTCTTGGTCTCGTAGTCGTGCTGCCCGATCTTCGGCCGGAACTTGATCTCCCGGATGTTGATCGAGGTCTGGTGCTTGCGCGCGGCCTTCTGGCGCTGCGCCTGCTCGTACTTGTACTTCGAGTAGTCCAGGACGCGGCAGACCGGTGGCTTGGAGTCCGGGGCCACCTCGACGAGGTCGAGGTCGCGCGTCTGGGCGTAGCGGAGCGCGTCGGCCGTCTTCATGATGCCCACCTGTTCGCTGTCAGGTCCGATGACACGGACCTCAGGAACGCGGATGCGCTCATTGATGCGGGTCGAATCGCGCTCCGGGAGGGACCGGTCGAACCTTCTCGGGACCGGCACTAGTTGTGGTGGCCGCTCAAGCGGCTGTCATCGAATGCGTAATCAACGTCACGAAGTATACGCGACCCCGAACGACGGCTACTCGTTGCCCTCGTAGAGCTGGAGCTCGTTGCCGTCCGGATCGCGGAAGGTGGCGATCTTCCCCCACGGGTGCTCGGACACGTCGCCGGCGATCTCGACGCCCGCGCTGGAGAGCTCGGAGACGGCCGCGTCGATGTCGTCGGAGACCGCGAACGCGATCACCGCGCCGCCTTCGCCGCCGGAGTGCTCGGTGTCGCGGCCGTTGAGGCCGATGCGGATCGAGCCCGCCACGACCATCGACCAGTCGTCCTCCTGCTGCTCGATGTCGAGCCCGAGGGTGTCCCCGTAGAACTCGAGGGCCTTGTCCATGTCGGACACGGGAAGCCAAACCACGCTGATTCCGTCGATCATGACGGTCCCTCTTCCCGCTAAGTGAGAACGGCGAACACGGCGCGGCCGCGGACGATCTCGCGATCGCCGACCTTGCACGAGCAGTCCACGAACGCCAACGTGCCACCGAGGCGTTCGACGGTGACGTGCGCCTCCACCCAGTCGCCCTCGTCGGCCGAGCCCAGGTAGTCGACCGTCAGCGACACGGTGGCCACCGACGGGCTCTCCTCATCGCTGGCGCGGCGGACGTTGTGGGCGTTGGCGAAGTCCACGAGCGTCGCGAGGACGCCGCCCTGGGCCTTGCCGAAGGAGTTGATGTGGCGCTCGTCGATCTGCAACCCGACGACGCCATCGCGGCCGAGCAGCGGCCCGATGTGCTGGACGAAGGCGCCCTCGTCCGTGATCGGCTCGAAGCCCTCAGGCGCTGCGGACACTCTCGACGACCTCCTCGATGGACTTGGACCCCAGATCGCCCTCGCCGTGGCGGCGCAGGGTGACGGCGCCCGACTCGGCCTCGCGGTCCCCCACGACCAGCATGAACGGCACCTTCTGCAGCTCCGTGTCGCGGATCTTGCGCCCGATGGACTCCGAGCGCGCGTCGACCTCCGCGCGCAGGCCGGCCTCGCGCAGCGCGGCCACGACGGAGTGCGCGTAGTCGTTGTGGCGGTCGGCGACGGGCAGGACGGTGGCCTGCACGGGCGCGAGCCAGACCGGCAGCTCCCCCGCGGTCTCCTCGATGAGGATCCCGATGAAGCGCTCGAAGGACCCCAGCAGCGCGCGGTGGATCATCACCGGCCGGTGCTCGGCGTTGTCGGCGCCCGTGTAGGTGAGGTCGAAGCGCTCGGGCAGGTTGTAGTCGAGCTGGACCGTGCCGAGCTGCCACGAGCGGCCGAGCGAGTCGGTCGCGTGCAGGTCGATCTTCGGCGCGTAGAAGGCGCCGTCGCCCTCGTTGATGCGGTACGGGAGGTCGGCCTTCTTCGAGGGCGGCCTCGAGCATGCCCTCCGTCTTGTCCCAGAACGCGTCGGTGCCGAGGCGGTTCTCCGGACGGGTGGACAGCTCCACGGTGACGTCGAAGCCGAACATGCCGGTACCACTCGAAGCCGAACTCGACGCAGTCGAGCACCTCCTGCTCGACCTGGTCCTCCGTGCAGAAGATGTGGGCGTCGTCCTGGATGAAGTGGCGGACGCGCAGCAGGCCGTGCAGCGTCCCGGACGGCTCGCGGCGGTGCAGCAGGCCGGGCTCGGCGTAGCGGACGGGCAGGTCGCGGTAGGAGAAGCGCTGCAGGGAGAACAGGTGCGCGTGGCCCGGGCAGTTCATGGGCTTGAGGCCCATCGCGCGGTCCTCGTACTCCGTGGTGAACATGTTCTCGCTGGTACTTGCCCCAGTGCCCGGAGGTCTCGAACAGCGCGCTGTCGTAGAGCAGCGGGGTCTTGACCTCGTCGTAGCCGCGGGCGAGGGTCATGTCGCGGCTGCGCTGCAGCAGCGCGTTGAAGACCTGCGTCCCCTTCGGCAGCCAGAAGGCCATGCCGGCCGCGACCTCCGAGAAGGTGAACAGGCCGAGCTGCGGGCCGAGCTTGCGGTGGTCGCGCTTGCGGGCCTCCTCCAGGCGCTCGAGGTGCTGCTCGAGGTCCTTCTTGGAGTGGAAGGCGGTCCCGTAGATGCGGGTGAGCATCGTGTTGTCGGAGTTGCCGCGCCAGTAGGCGCCGGCGGTCGAGAGCAGCTTGAACGCCTTGATGCGCTTGGTCGACGGCGCGTGCGGCCCGCGGCAGAGGTCGGTGAAGGGGCCGTTGGTGTAGAGGGAGACGGTCTCGACGCCGAGGTCGTCGATGAGCTCGACCTTGTAGGGCTGCTCCTCCGCGACGAACCGCGCGCGAGCCTCTTCTGAGGTCACGTCCTCGCGCGCGAAGTGCTCGTCGGCGGCGATGTGCTCGGCCATCTTCGCCTCGATGGCGGGGAAGTCGGCCTCCGAGATGGTGACGCCGTCCGGGAACTCGAAGTCGTAGTAGAAGCCCGTCTCGATCGGCGGGCCGATGGAGATCTTCACGCCCGGGTACAGGTCCATGACCGCCGCGGCGAGGACGTGCGCGGTGTCGTGGCGGATGAGGTCGAGCGACTCCTCCGAGCGGTCGGTGACGATGCTCACCGTGGCGCCGTCGGGCAGGGGCGCGGCCAGATCCTTCGCCTCGCCTTCAACGGTCACGGCCAGCGCGGCGCGGGCGAGGCCGGGCCCGATGTCCGCGGCGAGGTCGGCGCCCGTGGCGCCGTCGGGGAGCTCGCGGGCGGAGCCGTCGGGAAGGGTGACCTGCATACCGTGGGCGAGCATATGGACCTGCGCTCCGCCTTCCCCGTCTTCGAGCACGCCGCCTACCTCAACGCCGGGTCGGACGGCCCGCTCCCGCAGGTCGCCGTCGACGCGGCCCGGGAGACGCTGGACCGCGCGCTGCGCGAGGGACGCCGGATCGAGCACTTCGAACGGCGATTCGAGGCCGAGGGAGTGCTCAAATCGATCTACGCGGAGCGCCTCGCGGTGCCCGCCGACCAGGTCGCCCTGACCACGTCGACCAGCGAGGGCCTCGCGCGCGTCATCATCGGCATGGGGCTCGGCCCGGGTGACGAGATCCTCGTCGCCGAGGGCGAGCACCCCGGGCTCCTCGGCCCGGTCATGGCCGCCCGCGAGCGTGGTGTCACCGTCCGCACCGGGCCGCTCACGACGCTCGCCGACCACGTCTCGGAGTCGACGACCCTCGTCACCTGCTCCCACGTCGGGTGGTTCTCCGGTGAGGTGGCCGACCCGCGCCTCGCCGACGTCGACCCGCCCGTCCTGCTCGACGGCGCCCAGGGCATCGGCGCCGTGCCCACGGACGTGAGCGCGCTCGGCTGCGCCGCCTACGCCGGCGCCGGCCAGAAGTGGATGTGCGGGGCTGACGGGACCGGGATGCTGTGGCTCGAACCGGGCTTCGCGGAGCGGGTCCACGCGGGCGCTCCTCCCTACGCGGCCTTCCTCGACTCCTCGCTGGGCATCGACTCGGGCTTCCACACCGACGCGCGCCGCTACGGCACGCCGTCGCTGGCGCTCGAGCTGACCGTCTGCTCGGTCGCGGCGGCCGGCGTCCTCGCCGACTGGGACAGCGTCTACGCGCGCGGTCCGGAGTTGGCCGCGACGCTCGCCACGCGTCTGGGCGACGCCGGGTTCACCGTGGCGCCGCGCGGGGCAGACCACCCTCGTGTCCTGGGAGGATCCCGACCCACCGGCGACGAGCACGCGGCTCGCCGAGGCGGGCGTCATCATCCGGCACCTGCCCGGCACCCCGTACCTGCGCGCCTCGGTCGGCGCCTGGAACGACGATTCCGACCTCGACCGGCTTCTGGAGGCGCTGTGATGCACGAGCAGTTCGCGAAGGTCAACGGCGACATCGAGCTCTGCTTCGAGGAGTTCGGAGCGTCCTCGAACCCCACCATCCTGCTGATCATGGGCCTCGGCACGCAGATGCTGGCCTGGGACGCGCAGTTCTGCGGGATGCTCGTCGAGCACGGCTTCCACGTCGTCCGCTTCGACAACCGCGACAACGGCAGGTCGACGAAGGTCAAGGCCAAGCCGCCCGGCCTCAAGGACCTCGCGCTGCGCAACAAGAAGGCCGCCGCCTACTCGCTGACGCGACATGGCCGACGACGCGGTCGGCCTGCTCGACCACCTCGGCGTCCGGCGCGCCCACGTCGTCGGCGCCTCCATGGGCGGGATGATCGCCCAGACGATGGCCATCGAGCACCCGGACCGCGTCCTCTCGCTCGTCTCGATCATGTCCAACGAGGGCGGCCGGGTGAAGGGCCAGCCGACGCTCGCCGCGTACCGGGTGCTGCTCCAGAAGCCGCCGCAGGACCGCGACGGCTACGCCGACCACACGCTGAAGCTGCTCGACGTCATCGGGTCACCCGGCTTCCCGCGCGACGACGCCGAGGTGCGCAAGCGGCCGGGCATCGCCTTCGACCGCGGCCTGTCCGCCGCCGGCACGGGCCGGCAGATGATGGCCATCGTCGCCACGGCCAACCGCACGCCCGGCCTGAAGGGGCTGCAGGTCCCGACCACCGTCATCCACGGGTCCAAGGACCGCCTGGTCCGCAAGTCGGGTGGCAAGCGCGGTCGCCGACGCCGTGCCCGGCGCGCGTTACGTGGAGATCGAGGGCATGGGCCACGACCTCCCGCCCGGCGCCTGGCCGCAGGTCGTCGACGCGATCGTCGAGAACGCGGCGCGCGCGGCGGCCGACTCGCCTACTGCGACAGCGCGATAGCCAGCACCACGATCACGATCAGCAGCAGCACCCCGCCGCCGGCGTACGAGCGGCTTCTGCCCCGCCCAGAACCCGGGGTTCGCCCGGTCGCGGGTGTAGTGCCCCTCGGGCGGCGTTCCGGTCCAGTCGTCGTCGTCGTCAGCCATGCCGCGAGTCGTACCCGCGCGACTGAGGGGTCAGGCCCGCTGCAGTCGCATTGTGGAACAATCCTGGCGTGAGTCCGCGCGTCCTCGTCCTGCTCTCCGCCGTCTGCTTCGGGACGACCGGCACCGCGCAGGCGCTCGGGCCCGACGGCACGGAGCCGAGCGTGGTCGGCGCCGCGCGGGTGGCCATCGGCGGCGCGCTGCTGGCGCTGCTGGCCTGGCGGCGGGGCGGCGCGCGGTGGCCGCGGCTGCCCGTCCTGCTCGGCGCGGCGGGCGTGGCCGGCTACCAGCTGACCTTCTTCGCCGCCGTCGACGCCACGGGCGTCGCGGTGGGGACGGTGGTCGCGCTCGGGTCGGGGCCGGTGTTCGCCGGGCTGCTCGCGCGCGAGCGGGTGACGGCGCGCTGGGCGGTGGCGACGGGGATGGCGGTCGCGGGCGTCGCGGTGCTCGTCGCGGCCGGGACCTCCGCGGAGATCGACCCCGGCGGCGTCCTGCTCGCGCTCGGCGCCGGGCTGTCCTACGCGACCTACACGGTGGCGGCCAAGGGGCTGCTGGCGCACCACGGCCCCGAGGCGGTGATGGCGCGGCTGTTCGGCCTCGGCGCGATCGCCCTCTCCCCCGTGCTGCTCGTCGAGGGGCTCGGCGAGGTCGGCACCGCGGGCGGCATCGCGATGGCGGTCTTCCTCGGCGCGGTCCCGACGGCGCTGGCCTACGTCCTCTTCGCGCGCGGGTTGCGGCACCTGCCCGCGGGCGAGGTGGCGACGCTGACCCTCGCCGAGCCGGTGACCGCCACCGCGCTCGGCGTGGTCGTCCTCGGCGAGCGTCCGGGTGCGCTGGCGCTCGCCGGCGTGGCGCTCGTGCTGGCGGGCCTGGCGGTGCTGGCCGCGCCGCGGCGCGCGGAGGCGGAGGTGCTGCCGGTATGAGCGCGCCGGAGCGTCTCGCGGACGCCCTGCGCGCGCGGATCCTCGAGGGCGATCTCACCGGGCCCCTGCGGGAACAGGCGCTCAGCGCGGAGTCCGGCCTCGCCCGCCACACCGTCCGGGCGGCGCTGCGGGCGCTGGAGGCCGAGGGCGTCGTCGTCATCGAGCGCAACCGCGGCGCGCGGGTCCGGACCATCACGCGGCGCCGAGCTCGTCGCGCTCGGGGAGCTGCGGATCGCGCTGGAGGTCGAGGCCGCGCGGCTCGCGCTGGAGCGACACGGCCGCCTGCCGGACGCCGTCCACGCCGCGTGCGCGGCGCTGGGCGCGGCCTGCGACGGCCCCTTCGCGGAGGTGGCAGCCGCGCACGAGCGGCTGCACGGCGCCATCGTCGCCGCGGCGGAGAGCCCGCGCATCGCGGCCGCCCACCGGGCGCTGGCCGGCGAGCTGCGCCTCTTCCTCAGCCAGCTGCGGCCGGCGTGGGACATCACCGCGCTGGCCGCGGAGCACGAGGCCCTCGTCGCCGCGATCGAAGGCGACGGACCCGAGGCGCTACGCGTTCACATAACAACCTCAACCGACAGCCTGACCACTGGACTGAAGTTCTAGTCAAGATTTGCCGAAGCGCTCCGCAAGATGCGCAACCGCCAGATCCCCGCTGAAGCCCAGCACTACGCCGCCGCCTTCGATGCCTACCTGCGTGCGACCCCCGACGGTCGCCAGGAGCGCGAGGCCGCCGACCGCATGACCGCCACCCTGAGCGTGCTCGCCCAGGCCCGCCTGTCGAAGGAGCCCGTGCGCGCCTTCGCCAACAAGGACAAGCAGCAGGCCGCCGCCTGACGCTCCGGCGAGGACGCCCGCTCGATCTTCGGCCCACGGGCGATGGAGCGGGCGCCCTGCCGACCGCAGACTGCGTGAGGTCCCCGACGGGAGGTCACGCCACACGAACGCATCAGCAGCAGCGACTGCATCTCTTCATCGCCGCCCCGCGAGGACCCGCGCGGGGCGGCGTCCTCTCCCAACGCACGTACGCTCCTCGCCATGACTGGCGAGCCGATGGTCCTGCTGCACGGCGTCACGGACACGCCCCGGACCTGGGACCTCGTCCGCGAGCGCCTGGCGGCCGAGCACGACGTCCACGCCTTCACGCTCCTCGGCCACTCGGGTGGCGCGCCGTACACGGGCGACGCGACGCCCGAGGCGATCTCGGATGACGTCGAGCGCCAGATGGACGCGGCCGGCCTCGAGACCGCGCACCTGGTCGGCAACTCGCTCGGCGGCGGCATCGCGCTGCAGCTCGCCGCCCGCGGGCGGGCCAAGACGGTGGTCGGCCTCGCACCCGCCGGCGGCTGGCTGCCCGACGATCCCGCCCAGCGGCACGTCCTGTCGTTCTTCACCATGGCCCAGAACCTGCTCGCGGAGGCTGCGCCGCGCGCGGACGAGATCGCCGCGACGCCCGAGGGTCGCGCTCGTGCGCTCGCGTTCATGGTCGTCAACCACGAGCACGTCCCCGCCGACCTCGTCGCGGCGCAGATCCGCGGCGCCGCCGACTGCCCGATCGTCCTGCCGCTCATCCGGGGCACGGTGGAGAACGGCTACACGGATCCCGGCGACATCGACGTCCCCGTGCGCATCGTGTGGGGCACGGAGGACAAGGTGCTCGCCTGGCCGAGCGCGGCCGCGCGCTTCAAGGAGCGGCTGCCCGACGCGGACTGGGTCGTCCTCGACGGACGTCGGTCACCTCCCCCAGCTCGACGTGCCTGACCGCACCGCCGAGCTGATCCTGGAATGGACTAGCCGACGCTGAGGACCTTGAGGGTCCGCGTCCCGCGCGGAGCCTCGAAGGCGCGCTCGTCGCCGACCTTCGCCCCCAGCAGCGACTGGGCGAGCGGCGACTCGAGACTGAGCTTCCCGGCGGCGACGTCGGCTTCCGTCGGCGACGTGATCTCGTACTGGCGCTCGCGCCCGCCGTCGTCGACGGTCACCTTCGAGCCGAGGCCGACGGTGTCCCCGTGCGTGGCCTCCACGACGACCGCGTTGCGGCGGCGGTCCTGCAGGCGGAGGATCTTGGTCTCCAGGTGCGCCTGCGAGTTCTTGGCGTCGTGGTACTCCGAGTTCTCCTTGAGGTCGCCCCAGGCGCGCGCGGTCTTGATGCGCTCGGCCATCTCGCGGCGGCCCTCCCCCTCGAGCTCGGCGAGCTCGGCCTCCAGCGCGGCGAGCGCCTCCGGGGTGATCTCGTACGAACGGTCGGAGCTCACGGGGGTCGAGGCTAGGCGCCGAGGCAGCCGAGTGCCGCGTCGGCGAACAGCCGCGCGCGCTCGGCGTAGCCCGCGGCCGTGGGATGGACGCCGTCCTTGGTCAGCCACCGCGCGGTGCCGCCTGGCGGATGCGGCCCAGTCGACGATCCGCAGCCGGTCGTCCTCCTCGGCGAGCGCGCGCAGGCGGGCGTTGGCGCTGCCGTAGCTGACGCCGGCGAGCGGCGGGCGGACGACCGTCGCCCACAGGACGCACGGGGCCGCCTCCAGGCTGGTGCGCACGGCGGCCTCCAGCGCGTCGACGGTGCGTGGGTCGTCGTTGGTGAAGAGGCTGAGGGCGAGGACGTCGGGACGGGGGTCGAGCGGCGTCATGGCCAGCATCGCCATCCCCTCCGCGAGCGGGCGGCTGACGCGGCCGTCGGAGGTGACCCGCCAGCCGGGCAGCGCCGTGCGCAGCGGCGGCTCCGTGCCCACGGCCAGGGAGTCGCCGATCACGGTCAGCTCCGGCCCGACCACCGTGTTCGGGACGTAGGACAGCGCGAACGTCCTGGCCACCTCATCCTCCCCGGAGAGCACGCGCAGGCGCAGGTGCCGGCGGCCCTCGGGCAGGACGACGTTCAGCAGGGCACTGAAGCGCCGCTTGCGGTTGGAGACGACGGTGGTCGAGCACGGGCCGAGCTCGCAGGTGGCCCGGACCTCGACGAGGGCGCCACGCGGCGCGCGACCGCCGATCTCGACCTGCGCGGCCAGGCTGTGCGCGAGCGGGTGCGCGGCGATGGTGTCCACCGGCTTCGTCAGCCGCAGCGCGTGCGCCGGCGTCGCGAGTGCGAGGAAGAGGAGGAGCGTCAGCCGCCACATGACCGGATCGCCTGCGCGTAGAGGGACGCCCGGGCCCGGTAGCCGGCGGGGGTGCCGTGCACGCCGTCGCCGGCGACGAGGCTGGGTTGCGACGCGACGGTCTCGGCCCACGGGGCGAGGATGAGCCGCGGGCTGAGCTCGGACTCGAGCGCGACCAGGCGGGCGTTGGCGGCCTTGTAGGAGACGCCGTTGTAGGGCGGGCGGACGATGGTCGCCCACACCGCGCAGCCGTTCGGGCCGACGGCGTCCACCGTGCGGCGCACCGCCGCCTCGAGCGCGTCGACCGCCCCCGGGTCGTCGTTGGTGAACAGGCTCACGGCGAGCACGGTGCCGCCGACGTCCTGTCCACCGATGATCTGCATGCCCTCCGTGAGCGGGCGGCCCGTGCGCGCGTCCACGGACACCCGGTAGCCGCTCAGCATGCCCGGCAGCAGCGACTTGATGCCGACGGCCAGCGAGTCCCCGACCACCACGACCCGGGTCGGCCGCGGACGGGCGGTCACGGTGGGCTCGGCCTCCGGACGCGAAGAAAGGGTCTGACCCTTTTGTCGCGTCGGGATGCGGACGGTGAGCTTGACGCGGTCGGACTGCTCGCCGCTGGGCGTGGAGGCCTCGATGGTCGTGCGCGCGTCCCGGGGGCGCAGCCGCGCGTGCCAGCGGCCGTCGTCCCCGGCGCGGGCGATGGTCTGGCAGCCGGCGGCGGCGCAGCCCGCGGAGACGAGCACCGTCGCCTGCGCTGCCGCGCGTGCCCGCCACGACCACGGCGCGACCGGCGCGCACGCTGGCGCCGGGCTTCGGGGACTCGATCTCGATGGCGGCGGTCACGGGCGTCGCAGATGCTGTCGGTGCGGCGGTCGGACGGGGCTTCGGCGTGTCCGTCCCGTGACCGCATCCCGCCACCAGCACCAGCGCCGGCAGGACTACATTCCGCCCATGCTTCGTCGCCTTCTGCTGCCTTGTCTGCTCCTGCTCGTCGCCACGCCCGTGGCGACCGCTGCCGGCCCCGTCGCCCACGCCAGCAAGTCCTGCGGGCTGTCGGCGAAGGAGAAGGGCGGCTCCAAGCCCAGCTCGCTCGGCACGACCTACGTGACCTCGCTCAGCGCCTCCGGCACGTCCTGCGGCCGCGCGAAGGGCCTCGTGAAGGCGTTCAACAGCTGCCGTCACAAGCACGGCGCGGGTGGGAAGTGCGGCAGCGTCAAGGGCTACAAGTGCTCCGAGCAGCGCTCGAAGGGCGTCGGGCAGTACGTCTCGAAGACCACGTGCAAGAACGGCGGCAAGACCGTCAAGTTCACGTACTCGCAGAACACCTAGTCCTGCGGAACGTCCTTGAAGTCCGCGGCGAGCGCCCGCTGGACCGCGCTCGCCGCCAGCTCTGAGCCGTCCTCGTTGAGGTGGATGCCGTCCGCCTCGCGGACGAGCGTCTCCTTGCCGTCGACCTCCATGTCGTCGCGGTACTTCCCGCCGGGCGTGAAGAGGTTGGTCATGTCCAGCACCCGGACCTGCGAGCGGTAGGCGGACGCGGCGGCGCGCACGGCGGCGTTGACGAGCCGGGCGACCTGCTGGCGCTCCTTGTCGCGCGGCAGCGGGAGGGTGAGCCAGTAGACCCGGCCCGTGCCCTCGCGGCGGTAGGTGTTCATCATCGTCCGCGCGCGGGTGGCGTAGGCGGCGGCGTACTTCGCGCTGCAGCACTGGATGTCGTCGATCGGGAAGCCCTCGTTGGCGCCGATGAAGACGACGACGGCGTCCGGCTTGTCCTGGTTGGTCTGGCGGACGGACAGCTGGCCCCAGTCGAGGAGGTCGGTCTTGGAGATGCCCGTGCCGATGTGCGGGTCGCGGATGACCTGGGTGGCCTGGCCGCCCGCGAGCCGCCGCGCGAGCACGGAGTCCATCGGCTGCGACAACGAGTCGCCCGTCACCAGGAGGGTGCGCAGGCCGCGGTCGGGCGCCTTGGCCGGGCCGAAGTCGGTGGGTCCGAAGGCGTCGGGCGTGACGGGGGCGACGCCCTGCACGTCCTTCGTCGCCGCGAAGCCGTTCTCGGCGTTGGTGAGGTCGCCGTCGGGCGACAGGCCGGCGGTGAGGTCGTGCGCGGCGTCGGCGAACGGCAGCTGGTTCGCCAGGGCGGCCGCGGGCCGGCCCACGGCGAGGACGACGGAGCGGATCGGCCCGGGATCCAGGCGCTGCCCCGTCCGCTTGATCGACGGGCCCTGCGCGAGGACGAGCACCACCGCGGCGACCGCGACGACGACGAACGCCTCGCGCGCGCCCCGGCGGCGGGTCCTCGGGGAGATGGGTGGGATGACGTCTTCGCTCACGTGGTTCGCTCCGTGGTCGTCGATCTCAGAATGCCCGGATGCCGGCGCCGGCTGGCCAGGACGCAGGACCGAAGGTGTGCCTCCGGCACATCGAGCGTCCGAGGACGCCGCCAGGCGGTGATCGGCGCCGGGGATTCTCGGTCGATGATCGCGGAGCGGGCCACTAGAACTGGAAGTAGATGAAGGGTGGCACGCCCTGGGACGGGACGGTGGCCGCGACGACCATGACCACGACGGCGAGGCCGAGGCCGAGCGCGACCGGCGGCGCGGCCTCGAGGCGCAGGCGCGTGGCCTCGATCCAGCCGCGCGGGACGAGCTGAAGGCCGATCACGACGGCGACGGCGGCGACGACGGGCACGGTCCACAGTGTCGCAGCGCCGAAGTCGCCGAACTGGTGCAGGACGTCGCCGGCGATGCCCAGGCTCGGCGAGCGGAACAGGATCCAGCCGAGCACGACGAGGTGGAAGGTCACGAACCACTTGACGACGACGGGCGCCTTGATGCGTCCCCCGAGCAGCCGCTCCCCGGCGAGGCCGGCGCCGTGCAGCGCGCCCCACAGCACGAACGTCCACGCCGCCCCGTGCCACAGGCCGCCGAGGATCATCGTCAGCATCAGGTTGCGGTAGGTCAGGAGCTTGCCGCCGCGGTTGCCCCCCAGCGGGATGTAGAGGAAGTCGCGCAGGAAGCGGCTCAGCGTCATGTGCCAGCGCCGCCAGAAGACCTGGAAGCCGGTGCTCGCGTACGGGCGGTCGAAGTTCTGCGGGAACACGAAGCCGCAGAGCAGTGCGATGCCGATGGCGATGTCCGTGTAGCCCGAGAAGTCACAGAAGATCTGGGCGGCGTAGGCGTAGGAGGCCAGCAGCACGTCAGGCGCGTGGTAGGCCTGCGGGACCGCGAAGACGGGGTCGACGATCTCCCGGGCGAGGAAGTCCGCGATCGCCACCTTCTTGATCAGCCCGAGCGCGATCAGGCCGACGGCGGCACCGACCGGCACGTCACGCGGGTTGCGCGGCGTGGCGAGCTGGGGCAGGAACTCCTTGGCGCGCACGATCGGGCCGGCGACGACGTGCGGGAAGAAGCTCAGGTAGAGGGCGACGTCGATGAACGAGCCCGGCTCGATCTCGCCGCGGTAGACGTCGACGGTGTACGAGATCGCCTGGAAGGTGAAGAAGGAGACGCCGAGCGGGATGGCGAGGGCGACGAGCGGGGCGCTCAGCCCGAGGCCGAAGTCGCTCAGGACGTCGTTGATCTGCGTCGCGAAGAAGCCGTAGTACTTGAAGACGCCGAGCACCGCGAGGTTGCCCACCACGGCGACGCGGACGATCGCCGTCTTGTGCTCCGGCCGGCGATGCATGAGGACCGCGGCCAGCTGGTTCCAGACGGTGATGCCGCCCAGCAGCAGGCAGAACTTCGCGCCCGCGGCCCCGTAGAAGGCGTAGCTGGCGATGACCATCAGCGGCTTCCAGAGGCGCGGGTGCGGCATCAGCAGCCACGAGAAGCCGAGGATGAGCGGGAAGAAGACTGCGAACTGGACGGTCGGGAAGATCACAGCTGGCCCGCCCGGCGCAAGGCGCGGATCATCACGTCGGCGCCGATGGAGGCGCCCCGGACGTTGAGGTGGACGCCGTCGTCCTGGCGCACCTCGTGGCCGTTCATGCTCTTCCGGTAGCGGAAGCCGGGCGTGAAGGTGCGCGGGAGGTCGATCAGGTGGACCGTGCCGCGGTGACTGGCGGCCGCTCGGCGCAGCGCGGCGTTGACCGCCACGAAGACGCGCCGGAAGGTCCCGTCGCGCGGTGCGGGCAGCAGGCACCAGAACACGGTCCCCGCTCCCCCGCGTGCGTACGTGCGCATCATCCCGCTCGCCACCTTCGCGTACCGGCGCTGCCAGGCCTTCCCGCAGCAGGGGGTCTTGCCGAACGGGTAGCCGTCGTTGGCGCCGATGAAGACGATGGTGAGATCGGGGTGGTAGCTGCGGACCTGTTTGCGGGCGTGGGCGGGCCAGTTGAGCAGCCCCGGCTTGCTCAGGCCGGTGGAGATGCGCGCGTCGGAGCGGACGCCGACGTCGCGCGGGGCCAGGCGCTGCTCGAGGAAGCCGTCGACGATCTGGATCATCGAGTCGCCCGTCGCCAGCAGCCGCAGGTGACCGGGCTTGCGCCGCACGGTCAGCGTCCGGTGGGCGTTGGCGAAGGTGATCCGCCAGCGGCCCGTGCGGGGGAAGCGCAGCCGGGCGCGGCGGTTGCGGACCTCGCCGCAGGTCTTGAGGCGGGCCGGCCCGCGCGCGCACACGCGCCCGCGCACGGGAAGGCGGAAGCGATCGGCGACGGTGACGGTGGTCGGCGTGCCGGCTCGCGGGCGCCGGGGCCGCGTGGCGACGGCGTAGCGGTGCGCGCAGCCGGGCGTGCGCACCGCGGTGGTGGCGGTGAGCGGCGTCCCGTCGGGGGCGGTCCCGGTGGCGGTGAAGCTGCGGTCCCGCGTCCGGCAGGACCATGTCCCCGCTTCGGGCAGGGAGGCGGCGCCGGCGGCGTCGAGGGTGGCGTGGCCGACGGCGCGGTCGCCCTCCGCGACGTCGAGCTCCGCGCCGGGCGGACCGCTCAGGCGCAGCCCGATCCGGCCCGGGTGCTTCGTGCTCGCCCGCAGCGACAACGGCGGCGCGGTCTGGGCGCCGGCCGTGGCGCCCACCGTCACCGCCGCGAGCAGGGAGATCGCGAGGAGCGACGCCTTCACGCGCCGCAACCTAGCTCCTGGCTACAAGGCCCAGTGGGAGTAGCCGCCGTGCGACCACATCCACATGGCGCCGAGCGCCGCCCAGCGCGGGTTGTACGGCGACTTGCGGCCGTACGGGGTGTGCGCCCAGGTGACCGGCATGAACTGGTAGAGGCCGGCGGCTCCCGAGCTGGAGTTCGTCTGCTTGTAGTCGAAGCGCGACTCGCGGTAGGCGATCGCCAGCGCCTGCTGCTTGGACTCGCCGAAGTGGCGGGCGGCGCGGCGGATGAAGCACTTGGACTCGTTGGCGCGCTTCTCGAAGCGCCAGCAGCTCGGCCGGTGCGGGCGGTCCTTCGTGCACAATCGGTTGGAGCAGAACGCGTCGGGACCAGCAGCCCGGGCGGGGGTTGCGGCGGCGAACGTGAGCGCGGCGAGGCACGCGCAGAGCGCGGCGAGACGGGACAGCATGAGGAGCGGACCTCCGTGTGATCGGGTCGAGCAGCGAGGCGACGGGCACGAAGGCCACGGCGCCGCCAGGGCCGCTCAGGACCCGACCGAAGCTAGAACACGCGTTCGCGTTCGCGTGTGACGTCGGTCACCCGGCCCGGGCGGCGCCGGGTGATGCGATCCCCGTGCTCGCGCAGGCGCTTCGGCCAGGGACCGGCGCCGGGCAGCGCCGGCGGCGGCTCGGGCGCTGGATCGAAGCGGCCGTCCCGGCGGTCGTCGTCGTCGGTGTCGTCGTCCCCGTCGTCGTCGAGCACGCGGCGGAAGAACCAGAACAGCCAGGCGCCGAGCAACCCGACGTCCAGGACGCGGAAGCCCACCATGAACACCCAACCTGACACAGTCATCCCCACGCGCAAGGTACGGACGCCGGCGAGTGCCGGGACGCCTACTGGGCGCACAGGCGGCGTAGGACCGGCTCGAGCGCCTCCGGCGCGTCGGGCAGGCACTCCACCAGGCCGAGGAGGCGGCGGCTGGCGTCGAGCGCGAGCTGGCGCTCCGCGGTCACCCGCGCCACCCACTTCGCCGCCGCGCGTTCGAAGCGCGGGTCCGCCGCCCGCGCCATGACCACCAGGATCCGCAGAGCGTCCTCCAGGTGGATGACCTCGAGCTCGGCGGCCGCCGCCTCGATGATGTGCATGTTGCCGCCGAGCAGGGCGCGCCGGAAGTTCGCGTACGAGGAGCCCTTGATCGACACGAACGCATGTTCGCAGGTCGGCCGGGCGGCAGGCGGTCAGCCGATGATGCCCAGGCGGCGCAGGCGGGTCATCACCTGACGCGAGGCCACGCGAGCGCCCGCGCGCGTGAGGTGGATGCCGTCCTCGGTGCGGACCCGCCTGCGCCTGCCGTCGACGAACCGGTAGCGATGGAAGGCGCCGTCCGCGGTGAAGAGCGCGTTCAGGTCGACCACCTCCACCCGGGTGGCGCCCACCGTCGCCCGGGCGATGGCCACGTTGACGGCGGCCTGCGCGGGCCACAGCTCCGGGTTGCTGCTGAGGGGCAGGTTCATCCACACCACCGCGCCTTCGCCGCCGCGCGCGTAGGTGCGCATGATCGTGCGCACCCGGCTCGCGTAAGCGGCGATCCACTCCTCGCCGCAGCAGGGGGCGCCGTCGACGCCGCGACTGTCCCCGATCCCCAGCGAGATGATCGTTGCGTCCGGGCGGTAGGTGCGCACCTGCCGGGCCGGCAGCTTGGACCAGTCGACGACGAAGGGCCGGGTGATGCCCGAGCCGACGTAGATGTCGTCGATGGTGCCCACCTCCCCCGGCAGCCGGTCGACGAGGACGTGCCGCGTCGCCAGCATCATCGAGTCGCCCGTGAAGAGGATGCGCGGACCGCCCGCGTAGTGACGGCGGCGCACACTCAGCGACCGGCTCGCCTCTCCGTACTGGGTCGTCGCCCGGACGTTCCAGCGGCCGTGGCGCCCGGCGCGGTAGAGGACGTGGACCGCGTAGCCACCCTCCGGCATGACGTAGGGCTGGCAGCGGAGCGGGAGGTCGTGCCGTCCCGCGCACACCTCTCCCCACAGGGCGCCCTGGTGCCAGCGGTCGACCAGGGTCACCCGCAGGTCGTCCCCCGTGTCCACTGCGCGCAGCGTCGAGAGCTTCAGCCGGCCCGCGCACGAGGGCGTGGCGACCGCGTACGGCACGCTGCGCTCCCCGCCGGCGATCGCGACGAAGACGCGCGACTCCCGGCAGGTCCAGCCCACGCTCGCGTCGGCCGCGCCGGGCACGGTGGCGGCCGGGACGTCGAGCTCCTGGCCATCCACCTGCTCGACGATGCGCACGTCCGCGGTCGTCGAGCTCGACGCGATCAGGTGGATGTGGGCGAGCTGCTCCGGTCCTTCCGCGATCGTGACGTCGGCCCGCGCGACACCCGGCACGAGGAGCGCGAGCACGACGGCGAGGATGAGCGGGAGGGCCAAGGTGTGCGATCCAACGGGGGGCGGGTCCGAGGGTTGCGGGGTTGACGGTAGGTACCGGCGGACGCGCGTGACGCGAGAACATGGCAGACGGACCCGTTGTCTGGGTGCGATCACCCGGTCGTGACACCGAAAGCAGAGCCATGAGCAGCCGCATCCCTGACGCGAGCTGTCACAAGCCTGCGTGACGGCTCGCCGTTCAGTGGTCGGTCGGCGAGGAAGCAGGACCCGGCGCTGCGCGGTGCATCGTCCTGACCTACGCCTTCCGGCTCGGCTTCACGCCGGCGCTGCTGCGACGTTGTCGAACCGCGCCACGTCGAGAGCGGTGCCGTTCGCTCCCGCGGTGATGCGGAGGACCGGACGGGCGGTGCCGAACGGGGTGGGTGTTGAGGCGAGCACGCTCCACGGACCGGGAGCCGCGGCGCCCGCGGCGTATTCGAAGTACACCGTTCCGGCCGACTCGCGCAGCCGCAGCCACTGCATGGCGGAGCTCGAGTAGGCAGGCCAATTCGGGGTGAGGTTGACCTCCCCCGAGCCCCGGTTGACCCAGGCGGTGAGGCTCCCCCCTGCGATGAAGAGCTCGGCGAAATGCGTTGCGTCGAGTTGCAGGAACACCGAGGTCTCTCCGAACGTCTGACCGCCGATCCCGTTGTTGGCCGCGCGTCTGACCTGGAGGCTGACGGCGCGGCCGGCGATGTCGACGGGTGAGGCGCTGGTGACGGTGCCTGTGGTCCAGCTCCCCGCCGGGTGACTGACCGTGAGGTCACCGCCCGAGACCCCGATGGTCGAGCCTTGCGGCGACGCCACCCACCGTGAGGGGTCCAGCGCCGTGCCGTCGAACGTGTCGCCGAAGACGGGCGCGGGCGGCGGCGGAGCCGACGCGGGAAGTGTGTCGAGCAGCGCTTCGATCGACGCGCTCAGAGCCGCCGGATCGGAGAGCTTGAGGTAGTACTGCGTCCCGGCGCCCGCGGTGAACGTGTTGCCGCCAGAGCTGTTGATGACGTTGGTTCCCGGCCCGATCTCACTCAGGGGCGAACCCGAGGGCCGCACCGCGTGGTAGAGCGCCGTCAGGTCGTACGAGTAGATCCAGTTGCCGGGCCGCACGAAGGCCTCGTAGGCGACGCGCACCGGGGAGGACGGCGGGTGCGCGCGGAGATCGTCTGGCCGGTGTGGACGACATCACCGACCTCATAGCCCGACCAGACGAGCTTGGTCGGCCAGTTGGCGGAGACGTACTGAGCGGCGGCGGGATCACCGGCGAGGTTGTTCTCTCCGGAGCGGCTCGGGTAACCGCCGCCCATCGCGACGAGGGTGCGCACCTTGCGCGCGACCAGGTCCCGGCCGCTCAACGGGCTGATCGCATCGGCCGGCGATTTCAGCAGGTCCGCGAGGTTGCCCAGGTAGCCCGCGGAGGCGATGACCACGGCGTTGTCGGGCTGTGAGGCGAGGGCGCGGCGGTAGACGTCCACCGCGGCTGCGGGGGCGGTCGCCGAAGCCGGCGCGAGACGTCCACAGGGACCGGCGAAGTCCACCGTGTTGACAGTCGGTTCCGGTGTTGGGAAGTCGGCTGCCGACCGGGACGTCCGGCGCACCGTAGAAGCGATTGATCGCAGTGACGCACCTCCACGAGTCGGAGGCGACCGCCGGCCGGCTCGTGCGCGTGTTGACCCCGACGGCGATCACCTTCGCCTCTCCGCGCAGCTGGAGCCCGTAGGCGATCGCGAGGGTGCCGACGTCGTCGGCGTCGCTGAAGATGTCGGTGTCCACGATCAGCGGGACCGCGCCGCTCGGTGGCGGCGGCGGTGGCGGTGGCGTGTCGGTCGCCGGCCTCAGCGCGATCAGCGCCCCGACCGCGGAGTCCTGGCTGACAGACGCGCTCGCCGTGCGCACGCCGGTCGGGCCCGCACCCGACTGCGGGCCGGCGTCGACACTCCCCGAGCGGCCGCCGGCGCGGGTGTCACCGATCTCGGCGAGGCCGGCCGGCGGGGTCCACGTGGTCGCCGCGCCACCGTTGGCCGACCCCGCGAAGGCGGCCACGAGCATGGCGCCGCTCCGGGTCGTGGTGACGGAGGGAGCCGGGACCGTGGTGCTCTTCGTCCTGGTCGCGGTCGCGGCTGCGTCGATCGGCGTGGCCGCATCGACGCCGCCATACGCGGCCATGAACGCCGTGCCGCCCACCGCGGCGTCCGTGGTGAACGTGAACGTGCTCTCCCCCGACGAGAGGACGTGCCGGTAGACCGCCAGCGAGCTGGCCGCCGCCTGATCGCCCCGGACGACGAGCGACCACCCGGACGGAGCGGTCATCGACGGCGGATGCTTCGCGCCCTTGCGTCCGAAGCCGAGCGTCGCGATCAGCGTGTCGCCGGGTTGCGCACCCGCCGGCACCGCGACGGTGAGCCGCGTCGTCGAGTCCGCGCCGAAGGTGGCCGACGATGCCGAGCCGCGCGTCGTGATCGACGCACTCGCGGCCGGGACGACGGCCAGGACGCCCGCCACCGCCGCGACGAAGCCGGCGATCCTCACCGCCGGCGCGCGGCGTCGTTCAGGCTGGCGACGATGTCCGTGGCCCCGAACTTGATCAGCTTCCGGCGCAGGGCCGTCGCGGTGTGACGCACCGTGTCCGCCAGCCCGTTCCCCTCGCCCAGCTTGGAAGATCTGGAGAGCAGGAGCGCAGCCTGACCGGCCACGAGCGGGGCAGCGGCCGACGTGCCCGCCCACTCCGCGTAACCCCCACCCGGAACCGGTCCGACGATGCCCTCGCCCGGCGCGGCCACGTCGACGAAGTCGCCCCAGTCGGAGAAGCTGGCAAGCGTCGTCGTGTCGCGGGACAGTGCGGCGACCCCGATCACCTCCGGCTGGGCCGCGGGGTACTCCGGCCTCGAGCTGCCGTTGTTGCCAGCGGCGGCGACCACGACGACCCCCTTCTTCCTGGCCGCCTTGATGGCGGACGTCAAGAGCTTCGACTTGTACTTCTCAGAGGTTCCGAGGCTCATGTTGATGACGTCCGCACCATCGGCGGTCGCGTCGAAGATGGCTTCGGCCAGCACGAAGATGTTCCCCGTGCCGTCACTGTCGAGGACCTGCTCGGGAATGATCTTCGCGTCGGGCGCCACCAGCGCCACGAGGCCGCTGACGTACGTGCCGTGACCAGGTGCATCGGTGACGTCAGCGGTGTCGTCGACGTAGTTCCACCCAGGGCGGAACCGACCCGCGAGCGCCGGATGGCTGAGGTCGGCGCCCGTGTCGAGCACCGCGACCGTCTGGCCGGCGCCGCGCGTGATGGCGTGCGCGGCATCGAGCTCCAAGTCGGTGGCGGCCGGCTGGTCCAGGTAGGGGGCGGGATCGACGCCCGCTGGGTCGGGGACCCCGGAGGACCAGGAGTGGAAGCGCGTGTCGGCGAGTCGGGTGATGACGTTGGGCTCGGCGTAGTCCACTCCGACGTCCTCCTCGATCTTGCGGGCCAGCTCATCCACCTTCTTCGGGTCGCTCGCGTACACCCGGCTGGTGGAGTGGACCAGGTAGATCCCGCGGGACGCGAGCACGGCGCTGTCGACGACGAGCGACAGTCCAGGGGCGACCCTGTTGATCGAGTGGCCGTCGTTGATGTCGACCTTCACGACGACCTGGGGAGGAACGGCGGTCGTGTCGGCATGGGCCGGCGCACCGAACGCCAGTGCGGCGACCACGATCACGGTGATCGTGGCCAGTGCGGTTCTCATGGTGGTCATCGTGTCCCGGTTCGTGGCTGCAGGGAAGAGGCGACGTAGGTGAAGGGCGCCCAGTAGTACGGGTTGGGGTGCGCGGCAGCGGTGGCGAGCTGTGCGCGGCGGAGCGCTTCGGCCGGGGCGCACCCGAGCGCCAGGTGCTCGTACATGACACGCATCAGGCCCGCCGTGGTCTCGTCGTTGACGACCCACTGGCTGACGACGGCGCCGGCGGCGCCGGCGGCCAGGAAGGCCCAGGCCAGGCCGACCGGCTCGGCGCTGTCGTGCCCGGCACGACCGGACTCGCAGGCACTGAGCGTGACCAGCGCGCCCCGGAGGTCGAGTTCGAGGATCTCGGCGGAGGTCATCCAGCGATCGGCGAGGCGAAGCGCGGAGAAGAGCGGGTTGGCCGGCCGGTAGAGACCGTGGCAGGCGATGTGAAGGACGCCGAGCCTCGCTGCCTGTGCGCGCAGCGATTCGCTCGTCGCGCCCTCCCCCACGACGATCCGGGCCTGCGGCATGACCGTCCCGATGGAGCGTGCCTCATCGGCGACCGCCGGTGCGTTCGCGTCCGGGACGGCGAGCACCAGCACACCGTCGCGAACGGGCGCCGGCTCAGCGCTCGCGGCGGGGACGCAGACCGTGGGCGCCACCGTGATCGCCCACCGCTCGGCGAGGTGGGCCCTGCCGTCATGCAACGCCTGGAATGGCACCTGATGCAGTCGCCGGTGCGGGACCACCACGAGCGCGGCTCCGCCCAGCTCGTCGAGCAGGTCGGCGACGGGAGCCACCAGGAGCCGATGCAACTCCGTCAAGGTCTGCCGCGTCGTCTTGGCCAGCATGGCCTCGTGGCGCCGTGCGAATGCCGCTCCGACGCGGAAGCGACTCCACTGCGCCGTCAGGCGGTCCAGCTCAACCTCCACCGCGTCCATGACGTTCGGGAGCCGCCGGGCCTGGACCTGGCCGTGCCCGACCACGAACACCAGCACGTCGCGACCGGATACGTGATACCCGAGGGTCGGGGCGACGGGCAGGAGAGTCGCCGCCGGGGCGACCGCGATCGGATCGTCCGGGTCGGCCACGGCGTTCCGGATCCGCAGCGAGGTCACCTCGCTCTCCAGAGACTCCACACGCTGACGCAGGAGGGCGCGCCGGGTGGGTTCCTCGGTGGCGACCAGCGTCGCCCACGCGGCGCTCAGGTCGGCCTGGCGCTCCTCGAGCCGCCCCGGGGCGCTCGGGCCGGCGGCGCTCAGCGCGCCGTTGGTCAGGTCGAGCAACGTCTGCGCCTTCGCGCGATCGCCGATACGGCACGCCTCGGCGAGATCGGCCGGTTCCCCACGGTCCACGAGCAGATCCACCAGCTCGTCGTACGCAGCCACCTTGTCCGCGCGGAACGCCGTTCGCAGCGCGAGGTCCGGCAACTGGACGCCCATCCGCTCGATGGCATCGATGGCGGCCCGCAACAGCGCCTCGGCCTCCGCCGTGCGGCCGGACCGGCGACGCAACCGCGCCAGGCGCAGTTGGTGCGTGTGGCGGAGATGGGGAAGCTGCAGCTCGTCGAGCAGCGCTGCCGTGGCCTCGAGGTGCGCCTCGGCGGTCACGTCGTCGCGCGCGCTGTCGGCCATGCGCAGCAGCGCACCGACGAGCGGAATGCGCCAGCCACCCGCCTCGAGCGCCGCTGCCGCCTCGGCGGCGAGGGCGCCGGCCTGGACCCGGCGGCCCGCCGCGGCAGCGACATCGGCTTCGGCCAACAGGACCCTCGCCTGATGCTGCGGGTCGTCGACCTCCTCGAAGCGCTCCGCGGCGCGTCGCAGCGCGACCAGCGCGTCATCGAGCCGGTTCGCGGCGAGGTCGGCCAGTGCTCCGGTGAACACTGCGAGTGCAGCATCGTGCACCAGCCCGGATCGGGAGGTGCGCTCCTGCGCGCTCGCCGCCGCGGCGCCGGCTTCGTCGAACATCCCCGCCGTGAGATACGTCTCGGCGACCGCGAGCGTGACCCGGGCCGCCTCCGCGTCGGCACCCAGCTCATCGAGTGTGGTCCGCGCGGATTCGAGCACACGCAGCGCCTGCGCCAGTTCGCCGAGCTGGCGGTGAGCGCGGGCGACGTGCGTCCCGCACTTCGCGGCCCAGAGACGGTCGCCCGCCGCGGCAAAGGACGCCGCGGCCGCCTCCAGATCGGCAAGTGCCTCCCGCGCGCGACCGAGCTCGAGGAGCTCGATACCGCGGTTGGCGAGCGGCTTGGCGGTCTCCTCCGGCATGTCGAGCTCGCGGTAGCCCGCTTCGGAACGCGCGTACGCGTCGAGGGCGCGCTCGTGCTCGCCCATGAAGCCGTATGAGACCCCGAGGTTGCCGAGGGCGGAGGCGCGGATCCAGGCGCGCAGGTCGCGCTCCGTCGGGTCGCCATCGAGCGCATCCAGTCCCGCGAGCAGAGCGTGACCGACATCGGCGGCCTGGTGGTGCCGGCCGGCGTCGTCGAGGAGCTGCATGCGCCCGAGGTCGGTCCGCAGCGCAGAGCCGGGCTGCCCGGCTCGCTGCCAGCCGTCGCGAGCCGCGTCGATCAGCTCGAGCGCCCGGTCGAGCTCACCGCGCTCGGCGCTCACCCGCGCGCCGAGATAGGCCGCCCGGGCCTGGATCGCCGGAAGCCCCAGCCTTCCCCCGGTGGTGCCGCAGAGCTCGGCCAGCGACTCCGCTTGCGCTGGATCATCGTGGACGAGCTCCTGGGCTCGATCGAGCAGGCCGTTGAGCCCCGCCTCGTCGCCGAGGTACTCCTCGCAGTCGCCGGCCTCGAGGGCGTTGTCGGTCAGCACGAGCCTCAACTCCGGAGGTCCAGATCGGCGATGATGGTGATCTCTCCGTTCGTCGTGCGCAGCTCGCGAACGTCGTCGGGAACGTCCGGCAGGCTGAAGCGACCAAGCTCGTCGCCGTCCACCGTGCGCGCTTCGAAGTGCTCGCCGCGGACCGACGTCTGGAAGATCGGGGCCGAGCCCGGATCGGGCGTCAGGACCTGTCCGTCCACCTGGACCCTCCCCCGTCCGAGACGCCGGACGTCGAGCACGAGGTCAGCGGGATCGGCGGTGTAGGCCAGGTTGAAGACGGCCTCGCTCACGTCGGCAGCACGCGCGCCCGCCATGTCCAGATCGCGCCGGCTGTCGAAGGTCAGGCTGGCGGAGAAGATCCTTGCGGTCTGCTCGAGCACCGCCCTCGCCTGGCGCCAGCGGGCGAAGTGCTGATTGAGGTTCTGCCGGACGACCGGCGGCGGATCGTGGAGCGGCAGCGCCGCCGCGGTGCCCAGGAACCCCCGCAGCCAGTCCACGGTGCCCCAGGTCCGCTCGTCCGCGTCCGCCATCTGCTCGGCGACGGCGGCGGACTCCTCATCTCCGAGCCGGCCCTCGATCCAGTCGAGCAGCGTCGCCACGTCGGGCCTTCCCTCACCGGTCACGCCGCGATGTCCTGAGCCAGCAGCTCGCGCAGGTGCTTCAGGCAGCGCCCGCGCATGGGCCCGATGCCACCGATGGCCCGCCCCATGCGCTCGGCCACCTCCGCATAGGACGGCTCGGCCGGATCGAAGTACAGCGCGACGAGCAGCTCGCGACACGGGTCGCCCAGACCCTGGAGCGCATCGTGGACGACGGCGACACGCTCCCAATCGTCGATCGGATCGACCTCTGCCACGGATCGGTCAGACCACGACGTCTCCCGGTCGCGCCGGCTGCGCAGGCGCCATGCCTGCCGGCGGGCGACCGTCATCAGCCAGTAGCTGAGGCGCTCGTCGTCCTTCAGCCGGCCGATGGAATCCAGGAGGGCGACGAACGTCACCTGCGTGACCTCGGCCGCGTCCTCCCGGTCGAGACCGTTGCGCACCGCCACGCTGAAGACCAGCCGCTCGTAGCGCGCGACCAGCTGATCCCAGGCGCCGGCATCACCCAGTCGGCAGCGACTGAGCAACTCCGTCGTCGGCAGTTCGTCGGCTTCCTCGCGACGGATGCGCACGCCAATCGTCATCTGGTGCTCATGTCAACGACCCTCGGGTTCCTTCCCGTGCCCCCCAACTCGGGCCGATCGTAGCGTTTCGTGTAAGGCAAGAAACCTTTTTCTTCGCGTGGATCAAACCGGCGCGCCGCCTGCACTGGTGGGTGATGCACGTTCAACCACTCGCCGCTCCGGAACCCACGGTTCGCTCGATCGCCCGCCGGGACGTCCGGGTCAGCGTCGTGGTCCCCGCCCTCAACGAGGGCCCCAACCTGCCTCACGTCCTGCCCTGGATCCCGGCCTGGGTGCACGAGGTCATCCTCGTGGACGGCGGGTCGACGGACGGCACGCCGGAGATCGCTGCGGCGGTGCTGCCGGGCGTGCGCGTCATCGGGCAGGAACGGCCTGGCAAGGGAGCCGCCCTGCAAGCCGGCTTCCGGGCGTCGACGGGCGACGTGATCGTCACGCTCGACGCCGACGGCTCGACCGATCCGCGCGAGATCCCGCTGTTCGTGAGCTGCCTCGTCCAGGGTGCAGACTTCGTGAAGGGCTCGCGCTTCGTGCAGGGCGGGGGCACGGCCGACATGGGTCCGCTGCGCCGGAGCGGCAACTGGGCGCTCCGCGGTCTGGTGCGCGCGGTGTTCGGTGGCCGCTACTCCGACCTCTGCTACGGCTACAACGCGTTCTGGCGCCGGGTGCTGCCGATCATCGACGGAGACGCAGACGGCTTCGAGATCGAGACGCTCATGAACATCAGGGTGCTGGCCGCTGGACTTCGCGTGGCGGAGGTCCCGAGCTTCGAGGCCGCCCGGATCCACGGCAGCAGCAACCTCAACACGTTCCGGGACGGGTATCGCGTCCTGCGCCTGATCGCTCGCGAGCGGGCGGCGCTCGGCGTTCGCCCCGGGCCTCCGCTCGTGACGGTGCTCGAGCCGGTCGCCGATGTCTCGAGCTGAAGCGCTTCCGTCGATCTCCGTCGTCCTGTGCGCGTTCGACCCCGGCCGCGCCGCCTGGCTCAGGGATGCGGTCATGTCGCTGGAGCACCAGGACGAGCGGCCGGAGGAGGTCATCGTGGTGATCGACCATGCCCCCGGCCTGCTCGAGCGAATGCGGGCGGACCTGCCCGGAGCGCTGGTGATCGCCAACTCGGAACGGCGCGGGCTGGCCGGCGCCCGCAACTCGGGCGTCGCCGCGTCCAGCGGCGACGTGGTCGCCTTCCTCGACGACGATGCCGTGGCGGCCTCCGACTGGATCCCCCGGCTCCGCCGCGCGTACGACGATCCACAGGTCAGCGGGGCGGGCGGGTCCATCGTCCCGACCTGGACCGACGGGCGGCCGGGATGGTTCCCGGCCGAGTTCGACTGGGTGGTGGGATGCACGTACCGGGGACTGCCCGTCGCCCCCGCCCGCGTCCGGAACCTGATCGGCTGCAACATGTCCTTTCGCCGCGAGGCGATCGTGGCCGTAGGCGGCTTCGCCGACGGGCTCGGGCGGGTCGGTTCCCGGCCGCTGGGCTGCGAGGAGACGGATCTGTGCATCCGGATCGGTCGGCTGCACCCGGACCGTCACCTCCTCTACGACCCGCGCGCGGTGGTCCGCCACCGGGTCACCCAGGAGCGCGCGACCGTCGCGTACTTCGTGTCGCGGTGCTTCGGAGAAGGCGTCTCCAAGCGCGAGATCGCGCGACGCTCGGGCCGTGCCGAGGGGCTGTCCAGCGAGCGTGACTATCTGCGCTCGACACTGCCGGCCGGCGTGCGGCGCGGGATCGGCGCCGCCGTGCGGCACCGTGAACCCGCCGGAATCGCCCGGGCCGGCGCCATCGCCCTCGGTGTCGCGGTCACCGGCGCGGGCTTCATGACGGCGGCCGTGCCGGTCGGGTGGGCAGCATGATCGGCATCAGCGTCGTCGTCGCCACCTGCAACCGCCCGGCCGACCTCCGCGCCTGCCTGCAGTCGTTGCTCACACAGTCCCTGCCGGCGGAGCACATCGTGGTGGTCGACGACGCTCCGGGCGGACTGGCCACACCCGAAGTCGTCGCGAGCTTCGGCGCCCCCGAGCTCGAGTACGTCGCGGGGGTGCGAGCCGGTCTCGCGGCGGCGCACAACAGCGGCCTGGCGGAGATCCGGACGCCGTTCGTCGCCTTCACGGACGACGACGTCGTCGCGGATCAGGCCTGGCTCGAGCGCCTGGCCGACGCATTCGCACTGTCGCCGCGGGTGGGATGCGTGACCGGCCGCATCGTCCCGCTCGAACTCGACACTCCGGCGCAGACCCTGCTGGAGCAGTACGCGGGCTTCGACAAAGGCCAGCGCCGGCGAGTCTTCGACCTCGGCCGGCACCGACCGGCCGATCCGTTGTTCCCGTTCACCGCCGGCACCCTCGGATCGGGGGCCAACATGGCGTTCCGGCTCGACTCCCTGCGGGCTGCCGGCGGCTTCGACCCGGCCCTCGGGACGGGAACGAGGGCGCGTGGCGGCGACGATCTCTCGGCGTTCTTCGAGGTCATCCAGCGCGGGGAGCAGCTCGTCTACGAGCCTTCCGCGATCGTCCAGCACCGGCACGCGCGGGAGATGGATGCGCTGGATCGGCAGGTCTTCGGCTACGGGGTCGGGTTGACCGCATATCTCACCCGGAGCCTCGTGAAGCGGCCGGAGCTGATCTCGACCGCCGTCCGGCGGCTCCCGGCCGCCGCCCGGTACGTGCTGGACACGGACTCGGCGAAGAACGCGCGCCTGCCCGTCTCCTACCCCGCGCGCCTGAAGCGCCGGGAGCGGCTCGGCATGGCGTTCGGACCACTCGCCTACCTCCTCAGCCGGCGCGCGGCCGGACGCCGGTCCTGGGCGACGGCGAGATGAGCGCCGTTCAGAGCCCGGCCCCGCGCGCCGAGTGGCGCGCGGTGCTCGCTGCCGATCCCGACGCGCTCGCGTGCCAGAGTCCCGAGTGGCTCGATGCCGTCTGCCGTGACGGTCACTTCGAAGACGCCAGCCGTCTCTACGAAGGCGCGGACGGTCAGCCGATCGTGCTCCCGCTGGCTCGCCATCGCGGGTTCCTGACCTCTGCCCTCGCACCCCAGGGCTCGATGCCCGAGGCGTGGGGCATGGGCGGCGTCCTGGTCGGCACGGAGCCGACCGTCGCCGACATCCGGCGGGTGGTTGCCGACCTCCGGACCCTCCCGGCTCTGCGCACCACCGTGCGACCGAACCCGCTCCACGCCGCCGCCTGGGATGCCGCGACCCGCGGGGCCCGAGCGGTGCGGATCCCCAGGCGGGCGCACGTGCTCGACCTCGCCGGCGGCGCGGATGTGGTGTGGTCGAACCGGTTCGCCTCCTCGGCGCGCCGCGCGGTCCGCAAGGCCGAGCGCTCGGGCCTCGAGGTCAGGTGCGGAGTCAGCCCGGCGGCGCTGAGCGACTACCGGCGGCTGTTCGACCTGTCCGTCGCGCGCTGGGCGGAGGCCCAGCACGAGCCCCTTCCGCTGGCGCGGCTCCGCGCGCGGCGGCGGGATCCACCGGCCAAGCTCGCGCGCGTCGCCGCACGAACTCGGTGACCGGCTTCGCCTGTGGCTGGCCTACCGGGACGGCGTCCCCGTGGCCGGCATCGTCGTCCTGCTCGGCCCCAACGCCAGCTACACCCGGGGCGCGATGGACAAGGAACGCTGCGGCCCGGTCGCCGCCAACGAGCTGCTGCACTGGCACGCCATCCGGGAAGCCTGCGACGCCGGCTGTCGCACCTACCAGATGGGCGAGAGCGGCGACTCGGCAAGTCTCGCGCGCTTCAAGGAGAAGCTCGGCGCGCGCCCGGTCGACTACGCGGAGTACCGCTTCGAGCGACTGCCGTTTGACGCGCTGCGACACGATGGTGCGCTCGGCGGCCAAGACGCGCCATCGGATTCAGGGATGTCTAGGGCGGCCATCGTCGTTGTCGTCGTCGCGGCACTTGGCACCGGGATCGCGATGGCGGTGGCGAAAGCGCCCGGACGGGCCCCCGCACGCGAGCGCGTGCTCTTCCGCGAGGACTTCGGCGGCGCGGAGCTCGACGAAACGCGCTGGCGGACCTGCCACTGGTGGTCCGAGAGGGGGTGCACCATCGCCACCAACCACGAGCTCGAGTGGTACGTCCCGCAGCAGGTCCGCGTCCACGACGGCGCCGCCCACCTCGTGGCCGACCGCCGCCGGATCGTCGGTGCGGACGGCCGGCGCTATCCGTTCGCCTCCGGCATGCTCAGCACCGGCCCGGGCCCGGAAGGCGCCCCCCGCTTCGCCTTCACCTACGGCCGCGCCACCATCCGCGCCAGGGTCCCGGCCGGGGATGGCCTCTGGCCGGCGTTCTGGCTCCTTCCCGCCGACCGCAGGTCCGAGCCGGAGATCGACGTGATGGAGGTCACGAGCGACGAGCCGGACACCGTGCAGATGCACCTGCACTTCCGGCGGGGCGGACGCCGAGCGTCGCCCGCGGCCACGACTGGCAGGGGCTGGACCCCGGCTGGCACACGTTCGCCGATCGACTGGCGGCCCGGCCGGCTGACCTGGCTGGTCGACGGCAAGCGGCGCTGGCGCGTGGACGGCTCCATGGTGCCGAGCCAGCCGATGTACCTGATCGCCAACCTCGCCGTCAGCCGCGATCATCCGCCCACGCCGAGGACCCCCTCCCCGGCCGAGTTCGCGATCGACTGGGTGCGCGTGGTCCGATGAGCGCCATCGCCCCGCCACCGGCAGACCGGGTGGACGCCCCTCCCCCTCTCCTGCTCACGGAGCTCCGCCTCGGCCCCACGGCTCTGGCCGAGCATCTCGTCGAGCGGCTGGTGGTCGGGGCCGTGCTCGACGCCTTCCTGCTCGCTGCCGCCCTGCGGCAGGTGACCGAGGATGTCCTCGAGCCGGACCGCCTGCAATTCGCGGCCGCGCAGCGAGTGTTGCCGGCCGCAGTCGGCGTCGTCGCACGGACGGCTGCGAGCGTCGCGGCTCGCAGGCGGGCGCCGGGCCCGCCGGCGGAGTGGGACGGCGCGCTCGGCGCGCTGCTCGACGACCTCGCCGATGCGGTCGCCGCCGAGGCACCTGCCGGCGCCGGCCTGGTCGCTTCGGCCCGCCGCGTGGCCGGCGCGCTCCCTGCGGATGCTGCCCTGCGAGCCACGACGTGCCGACCCCCGACCGCCTTCGCTTCACTGGATCAGCATCCCGAGGACCTGAGGCGGCTCGCGGAGCGTCTCGGCCGCCGGTCGCTGAGCGGCCGGGTCGTCGTCGCCGGGGTGCGGACATCCGGCAGCTATCTCGCCCCCCTGCTCGCGGCGTACCTACGCCGGAGCGGGCGGCCCGACACTGCCGCGACCACGGTGCGACCGTTCATCCCGCTGCCCCTGGCGAAGCGTCGGCTGCTGGCGAGTGCGGACACGGTCGTGCTGGTCGACGACGCACCGGCCTCCGGGGGCTCGCTGGCGGCGGCCGGAGCGGCGCTCGAGCGGCTCGGACTGGATGCGAGCCGGATCGTGCTCGGCCTGCAGACCCTTCCGAGCGACGGGGAGCCACCCGAGTGCCTGCGCCGTTACCCGGCGGTCGTGCTGCCCTGGTCCGATTGGTCCGTCCACGCTCGCCTCGAGCCCGCGGCGGTGCGGACCGCACTGCAACGCCTGCGGCCGTACGCGACCGTGGGGCACGTCGAGCGCCGGCCGCTTGAGGATCGCCAGATCCGCGCCCACCTGACCGCGCGCTATCGCGTGTCGATCGACGGCGCAGACGAGGAGCTCGTCGTCCGCGGCGTGGGGCTCGGGTACTACGGCGATCACCACCTCGCCATCGAGGAGCGGCTCCGCGGCTTCGTGCCGGCCTCGATCGGCGTCGCCGATGGCTTGCTCTTCAGGCGCTGGCTCCCCGAGGCTCAGTCCACGCTTCCCGGTGCGGCCGTCGCACCGCAGCTGGCCGCCTACGCCGCGGCACGGCGGCGGCGGCTTCCCACGACCGACGTCACGGACCGCCTTGCCGGGCAGGACCCGGTGTGGGAGGTCGCGTCCAACCTGCTCAGCCAGTCCTTCGCCCGCGCATGGCGGCCAATGCGCGTGCTCGCCGTCGACGCCGCCATGCGCGAGATCCTGAGGACGCCGGCTCCCTCCGTGGTCGACGGTCACATGTCGGCCGGCTGGTTCGCCGACGTCGACGGCCTGACGCTGCTCAAGGTCAAGGCCGCCGAGCGGGCGTTCTCCAACCGCAACCTCGCCTGCGCCGACGCCGCCTACGACGTGGCGTCCGCGGCCGTCGCCTTCCCCGCCCAGGCGGGCCGGATACGGGCGGCCTTCGCGAGCGAGGCCGCTGAATGGGTCGACGACGAGCGCTGGCTGCTCTACCGGCTCGTCGCCCTGTGGGTCGCGCGGCGCGACGGCGAGCTTGAGAAGGCGGCGATGCTCCAGGCCTCCGCGCGTGTGCTCCAGGAGTACCTGGCCGCGGTCTACCTCGACGATCTCCCCCGCGACGCGACAGGACCGCTTTGCGGCATCGACCTCGACGGGGTCCTGGAAACGGAGACGCTGGGCTTCCTCGGCACCTCACCGGCCGGCGCTCTCGCGCTCCGGGGACTGGTCGCGCACGGATATCGCCCGCTCCTGGTGAGCGGACGGTCCCTGGAGGAGGTCGCCGACCGCTGCCGCCACTACCGGCTTCCGGGCGGCGTCGCCGAGTACGGCGCAGCGCTCTGCGGCGCGAACGGCAGCGCCAAGCGGGGCCTCCTTTCGCCCGACCATGCCGCTGCGATGCTCCGCGTACGGGCCGCACTGAGCGCCAGGCCGGGGGTCGAGATCGGGACGGACCACTGCCACGCCGTGCGCGCGTGGCGCCGGGGCCCGGACGGCGATCGGGCGGCGCTACCCCACGACGACGTCGCCGCGGCGCGTGCGGCCGCGAGCCCGATCGCCGTCCGGGCGATCGCCGGAGACGACCAGACGGACTTCGTCCCGGCCTGCGTGGACAAGGGCACAGGCCTGCGGGTGTGGCTCGCCGAACTCGGGGCCGATCCGCCGCTGGCGTTCGCGATGGGCGACACAACGGAGGACGTCGCGATGCTCGACCTGGCCGGCCGGCGGTTCGCCCCCTCCAACGCTGATCCGGATCTGGGCGCCGCCGGCGTCCGCGTGTTGGGCGCGCCCTACCAAAGCGGCCTGGCGGCGGGGGTCGGGGAGCTGCTCGGCCATGCTCCCGGAGCGTGCGCCATCTGCCGCGAGCCCGCACACGACCACCGCCGCCGCCTCGTGCTCTCCATCCTCGCCGCGCGCGAGGGCGGTCGCAGCGGGATGCTCCGCCAGGCCGCCCGACTGCGTCACGAACTCGGTCGAGACCGATGATCCGGGGCTGGCGCCGCCTGGTCGACCACGCGAAGCTGCCGCTGCTGCGCGACGGCTACGCCCTCGCCCTCAACTCCGGTGTCACCGCCGTGGTCGGCCTCGTCTACTGGATCGTCGCCGCGCATGTGTACAGCCCCCGCGTCGTCGGGATCAACTCGGCGATCATCTCCGCGATGATCTTCGTCGCCGGGGTCGCGACGCTCAACCTGTCCAACGTCCTGGTCCGCTTCCTGCCCGAGGCGGGCGACAACCGGCGCCGGCTCGTCCTGGCGTCCTATGCGGTCACCACCGCGACGGCAGCGGCACTGACGGCCTGCCTCACGGTGGGCTGGATCCAGCTCCCCCAGCGCCTGCGCTTCTTCGAGACGTCGGTCGGCCTCGCGCCCGCGTTCGCACTCGCGACAGCGGCATGGTGCATCTTCGTCCTGCAGGACGGGGTGCTGACCGGCATCGGCCGCGCGGTGCTGGTCCCCGTCGAGAACGGCATCTTCGCCGTGGGCAAGCTCCTCCTGCTGGTGGTGTTCGCCACCGCGATGCCGACCTACGGGATCTTCGCCTCCTGGACGCTCGGGATGATGCTCACCGTCGTCGGGGTCAACGCCGTCCTCCTGATGCGGCTCCTGCCGTCGGGCCGGTGCCGCGCGACGACGCCTTCCCTCGTGCGCTCGCGGGCGTTCGCGGAGTACTTCGCCATGGACTGGGCGTGCTCGATCGGCTGGCTCGCCGGGACGACGCTGCTGCCGGTCGTCGTGACCGGCGTCGCCGGGCCGGCGACCAACGCCACGTTCGCGCTCGCCTGGGCGGTCGCCTTCCCGCTCTACGCCGTTGCGGCCTCCATCGGAACGGCGCTGGTCGTCCACGGTGCCTCGAACCCGGCCGAGCTCCACGAGCTCGCCCGCAGATCGGCGCGCCAGGGTGCCGTGCTCCTCGCCGCCGCCGTCGCCGTCCTGGTCATCGCCGCCCCCTACGCGCTGCGGCTGTTCGGGTCCGAGTACGCGGCCGGCGGCGCGACGCTGCTGCGCCTGCTGGCGCTCGGCGCCCTGCCCAACCTCGTCGTCGCCCTCTGGGTCAGCCAGGCTCGCGTGCGGCGGCGCCTCCGCGGTCCGGCGGCGATCCTCTGCGGGCAAGCGGTGCTCACGCTCGCCCTCGTGACGCCGTTCCTGCGCGCGTTCGGCGCCACCGGCGCGGGGTTGGCCTGGCTCGTCGGGCAGACCGTCGTTGCGGGTGGGATCCTCGTGGTGGGACGGTGGAAGGTCCGTCCGCGGCGCGGCGACGCGCGCATCGCCCGCGGGCTCCTCGGGCCGGTGGCGTTGCGGCGGATCGGCACCGATTCCGACATCTCGATCGTCTCGACCGCGTCGCGACAGCTCGTCAAGCTCGGCACCTCGACGTCGGCGAAGGCGCGGCTCGCCGCCCACGCCGATGCCGTCGCGGGCCTGCGCGCGCTTCCGGGCCTGGAGGCTTGGCGCGACCTGCTGCCGGAGATCACCCAGGCGGGTGACACGTGGCTGGTCGAGCGCGTCCTCCCGGGCGTGGACGGCCGGCGGATGCCACCCGAGCGGGTGCTCAGGGCAACCGCCGAGGCGATGGAACCGCTGTATCGGCTGACCGCGGGCCGGGAGAGCGACGGAGTCCTGACCGAATGGGTCCGGTCGCGCGTCAGCGCCCTCGAGCGCGTCTCCGGCACCGGCGGGCGGGCGGTGGTCGAGCGGCTGCATGCGGATGTCGCCGGCCGGGTCACGCGTACGGGCTGGGTGCACGGCGACCTGTGGCCGGGCAACGTGCTCCTCGCCCCGGACGGGTCGGCGGTCACCGGGCTGGTCGACTGGGAGTCGTCACGGCGCAACGACGTCCCGATCGCCGACCTCGGGCACCTGCTGGTCTGCACGCGCGCGCTGGCGACGGGCCGCTCGCTCGGCTCCGTCGTCCGGCGGCTGGCCGACGGTCGCGACGAGCTCACGGCCCTGGAATGGCGCATCGTGCGGTCGGTGTCAGAGGATCCCCTGAGCGCCGCCACCATCGCCCGTCTCGGCTGGCTCCAGCACGTCTCGGTGCGGCTCGCGCAGGTCGACGCACACCCGAAGGGGCTGTGGGTGCACCGCACGGTCCGCCCCGTGCTCGGAGGTGTGCACCTGTGACGACGTGGGACCCTCAGGTAGTGATCGCGCGCCGTCGCATCCGACTCCCGAGCGTGGCCCTGCCACGCACGGCTGTGGCGCTCACCCCGCTCGTCGTCGGACTCGCCCTATGGGGCACGTCGCTGGTGGGTGTCGACCTCGACGCCATGACGGACATCGGGCTGCTCTCGGTGCTGCCGCCCACGTTCCTCGCCGCCCTCGTCCTGCTGACCGTCGGCTTCACCGCCTCGCTCGCCCGCCCGCGGGACGGGGACCGCGTACCCGCGCTGTACGCCTGCGCGCTGATCGCAGTCCTGCACGCCACGCCTTCGATCCTCTACGGAACGCTGCGGTATGGCTGGGCCTGGAAGCACGTGGGCATCGTCGACTACATCCAGCGCCACGGCACGGTCGACCGAGACATCCAGTACCTCACCGCCTACCACGACTGGCCGGGCTTCTTCTCCCTCGGCGCGCTGGCCACGGACGCCACCGGTCAGCCGAACGCGCTGGCGATCGCCCAGTGGGCCCCGCCGTTCTTCAACCTGCTGTTCCTCGGTGCGGTCCTCCTGCTCTTCCGGACCCTCTCCAACGACCGCCGGGTCGTCTGGGGCGCGGCGTGGCTGTTCCTGCTCGGCAACTGGGTCGGACAGGACTACTTCTCACCCCAGGCGATGTCGTACTTCCTGTACATCGTCGTGCTGGCGCTGCTGCTGCGCCGCTTCGCCCGCAGGCCGGCGGCGGTTGCGCGGTCGGGGCGCCGGCTGACGCTGCCACGGCTCGCCCGGCAACCGGCCCGGGTCCCCAACGCGATCGTGATCGTCCTGCTGTGTGTCGCGGTCATCTCGTCGCACCAGCTGACCCCGTTGATGCTGATCCTCGCCACCGGTGCGCTCACGGTGTGCGGCCAGACCGGTCTCCGCTGGCTGCCCGTCGCGCTCGGAGTGCTGACCGTCGCGTGGATCGTCGCCTTCGCCCAACCGTTCTTCGACGGCAACCTCTACTGGATCATCGACTCGATCGGCTCGCTCGGAGGCAACGCGACCACCACTCCGGGCAACCTGGCGGAGGCCAGCCCGGGGATGGCGCTCGTCGCCTGGATCAGCCGCGCCCTGACGGCGGCGGTGATCGTCCTGGCGTTGGCCGGGCTCGTCCGGCGCCTGCGCCACGGCATCGGCGACCTTCCGGTCGCGCTCCTGGCCTTCGCACCGGTCGCGCTCCTCGCGGCGAACTCCTACGGCGGCGAGATCCTCTTCCGCGTGTTCCTGTTCGGCCTGCCGTTCCTGGCGATCTGCGCGGCCCGGGCGTTCTTCCCGACCGTTCGCAGCGGACGGTCGTGGCCGACCTTCGCAGCGTTCGGCGTCGCCTCCGTCGTCCTGCTTGCGGGAACGTGCTTCGCCTACTACGGCAAGGAGCGCACGACGCGCTTCAGTCACAGCGAGGTCGATGCGACGCGGTGGCTCTATGACCACGCGCCCGCCGGGGCGCTGATGGTGAGCGGCACACTCGACTACCCGTGGGCGTGGCGACGGTACGAGCGCTACGACTACGTCCCCCTCGACGCCACACCGGTGGCCGTGCGCAAAGGGCTCGAGGCGGATCCGCTCGGCGAGCTGCTCAAGGTCACCAAGGGCTACGCCGACGCCTATGTCGTCATCACGCGCGCGCAGGAGGCCGCGGTCGACATGACCGGCGTCATGCGCGCCGGCACCCTGCAACGCACCGTCGCTGGACTGCGCGCCAGCGGGACGTTCCGCGCGCGGCTCCTGCACGCTCGTTCGCCGTGGTTCTCCGTCGCATACGAGACGCGCGACGCGACGATCCTGCGCCTCGAAGGGGGCCGGTCGTGAGGCGGTGGGCGATCCTCGCCTTCGCCGTGGCGGCCGTGCTCGCTGCGATCGTCCCGGCGCCCACTGCGGTGCGCCTGGGTGTCGTCCTCCCCTTTCTGCTGCTCGGTCCCGGCCTCGCGCTCGTCCCGCTCTGCCGCCTGCGCGATCCCTTCGCCGAGTTGGTCGTCGCGATCGCGCTGAGCCTGGCGATCGACGTTGTCGTGTCGGAGGCGATGGTGCTCGCCGGCGGCTGGTCGGCGCCGCCGACCATGCTCGCGCTGGCGGGCATCTGCATCGCCGGTGTGGGGCTCGATCTCCTCACCGGGGCAGGCGAGCCGCAGGCCATCCGTCGTCGGCGCCTGGACGTCCTGTGAGCACCGACCGCGTGCGGCGGTAGACCCGCCAGCCTCGGGTGCGCGCCCGCTCCCGCGTGCGCGGCGGGGGCGCGGCCCGACGGTCCAGCCAGCCCGCGACGTCTTCAACGGCATGGTGCTGCCTGAGCATGAGCCGCGAGAGCGCAAACCGGTCGTCGGACGCCGAGGTGAACGTGTCGGCGACCCCGCAGGCGTAGACGTAGCCGGCTTCCGCCGCCAGGCGCCGGACGCCCGGACCGGCGTAGCCGTGCGGATAGGCGAGGCCCGGCACCGCCTCGCCGAGCCGATCCTCGAGGATCTCGCGAGGACGGCGCAGCTCCTCACGCACACGCGCGCGGGAGAGCGTGTCGAGCTGGGGATGGCTGTGGCTGTGCGCACCGATCTCGACGCCGCCGGCACGGAGCGCCCTGACCTGGGACCAGTCGAGCATGTGCGAGGCCAGGTCCGCGTCCAGCGGCGCCGATCCCGCGCCCCCGACGATGCCCGTCGTCACGTAGACGGTCGCGCAGAGCCGGCGGGCGGTGAGCGCAGGCAGGACGGTCGTGGCGATGTCTGCGAAGCCGTCGTCGAACGTGATCGCCACGGCTCGCCGTAGACGATCCGTGTCCTGCGCATCGAGCGCCTCGACAAGGCCTGACACGGTCAGTGCCTCCAGGCCACGTTCGACGATGGCGTTGAGGTGGGCTTCGAAATCCGCTGGAGTCGTCGAGAAGCCGCGGATCAGCGGATGCGGACGATCGGACACCGAGTGGTACAGCAGCACGGGGACCAGAGTCACGCCGCGACTCTAATGCTGCGCTGACGAAACGGCCGCTTTCCAGGGCTTCCGATGGTCGGTACTGGGCTCGAACCAGTGACCTCCTGCTTGTCGAGCAGGCGCTCTCCCAGCTGAGCTAACCGACCTGGGAAAGCGGAAGATAGCACCCCAACACCCCCGATCCGTCTCTATAGTTGCACGCTCAATGACCGCCTCGAACGTCACCGTCAACGTTCCCCGCCAGCGCGGCGGGGTCCTGCGCTCTGCCCTCGTCGCCATCGTCCTCGTCGGGGCCGGTGCCTACCTCGCCAACCACTTCCCGTCGCTGAACCCGTTCGCGACGAAGACGGTGGACCGCAGCCCCGCCCCCGTGCTCAAGGCGATCCAGCGCGTGAGCGAGTTCCACGCCGCCCGCGCGCAGCTGCAGCAGGTCGTCGACGTCGAGCACGACGTCTCCCATCTCCCCTCCTTCATCGCCGGCAGCCGCCAGACGATGGTCGTCCAGGGCTCCGTCGACGCGGTCGTCGACCTCAGCGGCGTCGACCAGCGCGCCATCGTGCTCTCGAAGGACGGCCGCTCCGCCACCGTGACCGTCCCCTCCCCCCACCTCGCCAAGCCGCAGCTCGACCTGGAGGCCTCGCGCGTCGTCGCCCGCGACCGCGGGATCGTCAACCGCGTCGGCGACGCTCTCGGCGACGAGCCGTCCGACCGCGCGCTGCTGCTCCGCGCGCAGGAGAAGCTGCAGACGGCGGCCAACGGCGACCGCGCCGTCATCCAGACCGCGCAGGCCAACACCCGCGCGATGCTCAGCCGCCTCCTGCGCGGCGTCGGCGTCCGCGACGTCACCGTCCGCTTCACCCAGCCCGCCCTCTGACGGCCGGCGTCACTCGATGTCGGCGATGAGGCTGCGCAACGCGGCCACGTGACCGCGGAGGGCCTCGCGCCCCGGCGAGGTCAGCGCGACCCACGTGGTGCGGCGCCCCCGGTGAACCCCCTTGCGGCGACGGACGTAGCCGGCCTCCTCGAGGGTCGCGAGGTGCTTGGACAGCACCGAATCGCTCACGTCCAGATGGTCGCGCAGCGTCGCGAACTCAGCCTCTGAGACCGCACTGACAGAGGCCATGAGCCGGAGCCTGGCCGGCGCCGTGAGCGCCGCGTCGAGGCCGTCCGTCACCGGTTGAGCACCAGCACGGCGACGCCCGCCACCGCGATGGCGATGATCATGACGAGCAGGCCGGGCGACTCGCCGCGCGCGTGTGCCTCGGGCCCGGCCCGGTAGGTGCGCAGCCACCGCCGCCCGCTGAGCGCATACGCCACGCCTCCGGCGACCGAGCAGGCCGCGACGAGCCACCACCGCTCGGCGTAGGCCGACCAGATCGCGGCGCCCAGCGCGAGCGCCTCGGAGGTCGACGCGGCCGTGCTCGTCCCGAACACCACCCGGCTCGCGAAGCCGCCGAGCCACACGCCGTTGAGCCGCCGGAAGCGCACGAGCTGCACCGCGGCGACGGCGGCGAAGACGGCCAGGCCCGCGGCCAGCGTGCCGACCCGCCCCTCCGCGACCCCGACCGCGGTCGTGGCGAGGTGCACGGCGACCGCGACAGCCAGCGACGTCTCGAACCAGGACGGCGTCGCGATCACACCCGCCAGCCGGGCCCGTGACGCGTCCGCCTCGCCCAATGCGGCGGCGGCCTCAGCCGGAGTCGGCCTGTACGAATCACTTTCCATGTTGGAAAGCCTAGCCGTACTTTCCACTCTGTCAAGTTCGTCGGGGTCACTAACTTGACTCGGCAGCACCCCGGCGCGGTGGCGGAGTGGCTACGCAGCGGCCTGCAAAGCCGTGTACACCGGTTCGACTCCGGTCCGCGCCTTCACACGCCTGCACGTCCAGCTGGCAACGGCGGTACTTGACAAAGTGTCAATGAGCGTCGAGATTGCCGATATGGGCGCGCGAGCGCAACATGCGGGGATAACGGGTCTGTGGGGCGCGCTCGAGGCAGACGCGGCGCTCGGCCTGCTCGACGGATTGACCGACGGGCTCTTCATCCTCGACGAGGACTGGCGCTTCATCTACGTCAACGAGCCGGCCGTGCAGATGCTCAGCCCCGTGTCGGGGGAGCTGCTCGGCACCCACGCGTGGACGACCTTCGCCGAGGCCATCGGCGGGCCCTCCTACGAGGCCTACCACCGCGCCCGGGCGGAGGGCGTGCCCGTGACCACGACGGAGTTCTACGCCCCTCTGGGCCGCTCGTTCGAGATCCGCGCCTACCCCATCGACCGCAACCTGGTCGTCCTCTTCCGCGACATCACGGACCTCCAGCAGGCCGAGGAGGAACTGCGCGAATACGCCGAACGCATGTCGGAGGCCGAGCGCATCGCGCGGTTCGGGGCCTGGAAGTGGGACATCGCCCGCGACGAGCTGCGCTGGTCGGACAACCTCAAGCGCATCTTCGGCGTCGAGGCAGGAGGCTTCGGCGGGACCGTCGAGGACTTCGTCGGCCGACTGCATCCGGACGACCGCGGGCGGGTGTGGGGCGCCGTCGAGCGGGCGATGATCACGCTCGAGCCCTTCACGTTCGAGGAGCGGATCGTCCGGCCGGACGGGGCCGAGCGGATGCTGCTCACCGAGGGCCGGGTGATCGTGGGCGAGGACGGCGTCGCCGAGTCGCTCGTCGGCGTCTGCCACGACGTCACCGATCGCGCCCAGGCCGAGCGCGCGCTGGGGACGAGCCAGGCCCGGATGCGCGCGATCGTCGACAACAGCCCGTCCGTGATCGCGGTGAAGGACCTCGACGGCCGCTACAAGATGGCCAACCTCGAGATCGGACGGCTCTGCGGCCTGGCCGCGGACGATCTCATCGGCCGCCTGTGCACGGAGCTGTTCCCGCCCGGCCTCGCGCAGCAGCTCCGCGCCAACGACCGCACCGCCATCGCGGAGGACCGGCCGGTGTTCGACGAGGCGGTCCTCGAGGACGGCGGCGAGGAGCGCACCTACGCCACGGTCACCTTCCCGCTACCCGGTGAGGAGGGCCGCCCGGCCGAGGTCTGCACGATCGGGACGGACGTCACCGAGCGACGCGAGCGCGAGAGCGAGCGCCGCGAGCGGGAGGACTGGCACCATCGCATCCACTCGGCCATCGACGAGGACCGCCTGGTCCTCCACGCGCAGCCGATCCTCGACCTCGTCACCCGCGAGGTCACGACGAACGAGCTGCTCGTGCGCATGCGCTCGGAGGACCCGTCGGAGCTGATCCCTCCGTGCTCGTTCCTCCCCGCCGCGGAGCGCTACGGCCTCATCCAGGCCATCGACCTGTGGGTCGTCCGGCAGGCGCTCACGCTCGGCGCGCACCGGCGCCTCGAGGTCAACCTGTCCGCCATGACGCTGCGCGACGCCGATGCCCGCGCCGAGATCATCGGCCTGCTCGCCCACGACCCGCTCGCGGCGCGCAACCTCGTCTTCGAGATCACGGAGACGGCCGACCCCGAGCACTTCGACGGCGCCGAGCAGTTCGGGCGCAGCATCACCGAGTTCGGCTGCGGGCTCTCCCTGGACGACTTCGGCACCGGCTTCGGCTCGTTCACCTACCTGCGCACGCTGCCGCTGCGCTTCCTGAAGATCGACCAGAGCTTCGTCTCGCAGATGACCCGCTCCGTCGCCGACCGGCGCGTGGTGCAGAGCATCATCGGGATCGCCGAGCAGTTCGGCCTCCTCACCATCGCCGAGGGCGTCGAGGACCAGGGGACGTTGGACCTGCTGCGCCACATCGGCGCGGCGCAGGTGCAGGGCTACCACATCGGGCGCCCGGCGCCGATCAGCTGATCCGGAGCGGGCCGCCCGCGGCGGACGGGCGGCCCGGTGGGAGAGGGACGAGCGGCTCGACGGTGCTGCTCGTCCCTGTCGTTCTCCCCCCGGTCAGCGGCCGCGGAACTCCACCAAACGGTGGAGAAGTGCGGCTCGGCAGACACGAAAAGAGGATTTAGGCCGATCGGCGGATTGTGGCAACGCGCCACAACTCCGATGCTCCCCCATATGGGCGTTGACAAGCAACAACGCCTGCGGGTGCTCTTGGCGGGGCCGGCGGGCGTACATCAGCAAGGCCTCGAGCTGTTGCTCTCGGCACACGGCTGCTGCGTGATCGGGACCACCTCGACCGCAACCGAGGTGGACGCGACCGTGCGGGCGGCGCCGACCGACATCGTCCTCGTGGACCTGACCCTCGGGCCGGAGGTCTGGCCGATACTCCGCCGCGTGGCCGAGCTCGCGCCGCGGCTTCCGGTGCTCGGCTACGGGGACCGGCGGCCCTGGCCGATCCAGGAGCTGCTGAGGGAGGGCATGCGGGGGTTCGTGCTCACGCTGGGGGCGCCCGAGCGCTTCCACTCGGCCCTCCGCACCGTCGCGACCGGGTGCACGTACCTCGATCCCGACTTCGCCATCACGGACGCTGACTCGGCGGACGGCATCCCGCAGGCCAAGCGGTGCTCACTCACCGACCGGGAGCGCCAGATCCTGGGTCTCCTCGCCTACGGCCTGAACGGCCGGGAGATCGCAGGACGGCTGTTCCTCTCCCCCGCCACGGTGCGCACCCACGTCCAGAACGCCATGCAGAAGCTCGGGGCGCGCACCCGGGCACAGGCCATCGTCCTGGCCACCGGAGGCGACGCCGACGGCGGTCACACACCGAGGACCTCACCGGCCGGCGCGGGCCTGCCGACCGCGTAGCCCTGGACGAAGTCGACGCCGAGCTCGGCCACGAGCGCGACCGTCTCCTCGTCCTCCGCACCCTCGGCGACCGTCTTCTGCCCGAGGCCGCGCGCCATCTCCACCATCGTGCCGACCAGGTGCCGGCTCGCGGGGTTCTGGCGCACGTCGTGGATGAACTCGCGGTCGATCTTCAGGTAGTCGATCGGCAGTCGCTTGAGGTAGGAGAGGCCGCCGTACCCCGTTCCGAAGTCGTCGAGCGCGATGGAGCAGCCGAGCGCCTTGATCGCCTCGATGAAGTGCAGGCCCGCGGCCGCGTCGGCCAGCACCGCCGTCTCCGTGAGCTCGACGACCACGAGCGCCGGGTCCGCGCCGCTCACGGCAAGCGCCCTCCCGAAGTCCTGCAGCACGTCGTAGGCGCCGACGGACCGCGCCGACACGTTGACCTCGACGAGGAAGCCGAGCTCGGCGAGGGCGACGGCCTGGCGCATGACCCAGCGGTCGAGCTCATGGATGATGGCGTCCGACTCCGCTGCCGGGATGAAGTCCGCGGGTGGCACGCAGTCACCGTTGCGGGCCCGCATGCGGACGAGGAGCTCGTGCTGCGTGACGGTCGAGGTGGCGACGTTGAGGATCGGCTGGGCGAACAGCTCGAGGCGATCGTCGGCCAGCGCTTCCCGCACCCGGTGGATCGACTGCAGGCGGTCGATCTGCGCGGTGAGGTCGAGCATCGCCGACCGCCGCTGGCTGATGTCCGTGAAGACGACGACCACGCCGCGGCGTCCGTCCTCGGCCACGAACGGCGAGGCCGTGTAGGCGACCATCAGGTCGCCGTCGTCCGCGCGCCGCAGGACGTCGTCCTCGATGCGAACCGGTGCGCCCGTGTCGCGGCAGCGGATGATCGGACACCCGGCGTCGCCCGCGCAGCCGGCGTGCAGCAGTTCGTGCGTGAGTCCACCGGGCAGTTGCCCGTAGCGCGCGCCAAGCATCCGCTCGGCGACGCCGTTGAACCAGAGCACGCGACCGTCGTGATCGAAGGCCAGCACCCCCTCCGGCACGGCGTCGGCGAGCGTCCGCAGCGCGGCCTCCGCCGAATGCAGCCGACGCTCGGCGTCGAGCCGCCCGCTGATGTCCGTGCACACCGCCGTGATCGCCCTGGGCGTCCCGTCGGCGTCGTGCAGCAGGGTGGCGTGGGCCCGGGTCTCGAGCCGGCCGCCCTCGCGCGTGCGCACGTCGAGCCGGCCGAACCACGAGCCTGACGCGGCGCGTCTCCTCCAACACCGCCTCGATCCAGGGCGTCTCCGTCGGGCCGGCGGTCAGCTCGACCAGGTGGCGTCCGACGGCCTCATGCCGCTTCCAGCGCGTGTGCTGTTCGCAGCCCTCGTTCCAGAAGCGGACGATGCCCTGGAGGTCGACGACGATCACCACCACGTTGGGTGCGGTCAGGATCTCCCGTCCCGGCTGTGGGGCGGGATCGGCGATGGCGAGGTGCATGCCCTCGTCTTCTCCGATCGGGAGGAGGAAGCATCTCCACCGATCGCCGTATCTCTCGTCAGCCGACCCGCGTTCAGCTGATCAAACCGGTCCGCAACGCGTAGGCGACGGCCGCGGCCCGGTCGCCGATGCCGAGCTTCTCGTAGATGTTCTCGAAGTGCGCCTTGACGGTGTGCGGGCTGATCATGAGCTCCCTGGCGATGCCCGGCCCGCTGTGGCCGCTCGCAGCGAGCGACAGCACCTCGAGCTCGCGCTGGGAGAACCGCTGATGGGCAGCGGGGATCGTGTGCCGGACGAGGAACTGCCCGACCTGTCTCCCGACGGACGACAGCGTGCGGAGCATCGCCGGGCCGCCCCAGCGGGGCTCCCGGTCGTAGAGGGCGAGCACGCCGGCGATGTCGTCCGTCATGAGCGGGAGCGCCATTGCCGACCGGGCACGGGCCGCGAGGGAGGCCTTGGAGCACTCGAGCCCCGGCGCACGCAACGTGTCCGCCACGATCAGCGGTTCCTGCCGCTCGAACACCCGCCCAGGTCCGCCGTCACCGCGCCTGATCGGCACCCCCATCACGCAGTCGACGAAGTCATGGGCGTCGTCCGCGGCATCCGACCAGGCGGCCCGGCCGCACAGGGTGTCGGTACCTGGGTCCAGGAGCCAAATCGCCCCGTGGGTACACCCGACGGCCTGCGCAAGGCGCCGCAACAGGCCGACGGCCCCTTCGTCGAAGGACAGCCAGTCGGCCAGGGACTCGTTGACGGCAAGGTGCGCGGCGAGCGCGTGCTCGGCTGCGCGCAGTTCCGAGTTGTCCTGGGCGACCCCGCACCAGATCCGACCCTCGACCCGTCCCCGGAGGGAGACGGAGCGGATCGAGCCGTCGGGCCGAAGCGTCCGGTATTCGAACTCGACGCCGCTGGGTGGGATGGCCTCCGGGTCGTGGTGGAGTGTGTCGATGAGCGCGCGCAGCGCCTCGGCGTCGGCTGGGTGGACGTTCTCGAAGGCGTGGTCGAGCAACGTGCCCGGGTGGTCCCCGTTCATGTCGTGGATCCGGCGGAGACCGTCGGAGATCTCGAGCTCGCTCGTGTCGAGGTCCAGCGCCCAGTAACCGAGGTTGGCCAGCGACTCGGCGTCGGCGAGATTGTCAGCTGACCAGCGTGGCATTCCGGTTTATGTAGCTGGATTTCCGGAGATCGGTCGCCCGCGAACAACCCTCGTTGGGCGTATGTCAGCAAGCTGACTGATCCCTCCGCGGACAGGACGAGTTCGCGCCTCGAATATCCGTCATTCGGTGGATGCCGACGCGCCCGGTCGGCGCCGATGCTTCGAAGGAATGACCACGGCAAGTGCAGTCAGACAAGGCACTACGCCCGTCGCCCTCAACGACGTCATCGCGGAGATCGAACGTGACCTGCGGGGCTCCCTGGGGGCCGTCACCGGATTCGCGCAGGTCCTGGAGGCCACGGGGCTGGACAACGACCAGGAGCTGGCGGTGCGCGAGATCCGCAGGGCAGGCGACCACCTCCTCGAGGACCTCGAGATGCTCTTCGAGTACTGGCGCGCACGGGCGAAGCACCGCCTCGAGGCGCACCCGTTCGAACTCACGGGCGCGGCGATGGCCACCGCGGACCTCGTGGCACCCGAAGCGGCCGCGCGGCAGATAAGCCTCGCGTCCCCGCGCGAGGTGGAACCCGGCTGCTGGGTGCTCGCCGACGAGGCGCTGCTCATCAGCGCCCTCGCCCGCGGCGCCCACCTGATGCTCGGCGCCATGGCCGACGGGGGGCGGTTGGAGATCCGCCTGGACGGCTCCGTCGACGCGGACGGGCTGCGCGTGTCGCTGGACGTCGACGGGCTGCTCCCCGGCGAGACCGCGCTCAACACCGTCGCCCAGGTCCTCCTCGACCACCACGTCACCGCCGCCGGCGGTCGCTTCAGTGCCGAGCGCGACGACGCCCGGGGCCACATCGCCATCGACCTGCCCCGCGCGTCGCTGGTATGAGCATCCCCCCCGTGCACTCGGGCCGGATCGTCGTGGTGGACGACGTCCGCACCAACGTCCTCCTCGTGGAGCGGATCCTGGGCGCCGCCGGCTTCACCGACGTGATCGGGACGACGGAGCCGACCCAGGCCGCCGAGCTCGTCCGCGACCTCGCTCCCGATCTGCTGCTGCTCGACCTGCACATGGCCGAGGTCGACGGCTTCGGCGTGCTCGACGCAGTCCGCCGGCACGACAGCGAACTGCCCGTGCTCATCGTCACCGCCGACGCCTCCACCCGGGCGCGCCAGAACGCGCTGATGCTCGGCGCCAGCGACTTCTTGACCAAGCCGGTGGAGAGCGCCGAGCTCATCATCCGGGCCAGCCGCCTGCTCGAGAACCGCTTCCTCCAGCAGGAGCGTCGCCAGCACGCGACGATGCTCGAGGAACGGGTCCGCGAGCGCACCCACGACCTGGACGTCGCCCGCCTCGAACTGCTCGAGCGCATCGGCCTCGTCGCCGAGTTCCGTGACGACGACACCTTCGAGCACGCGCAGCGCGTCGGACGCTGCGCGGAATTGCTGGCCCGCGAGCTGAGCTGGGAGACGGTGCCGCCCGAGCTCATCCGCCGGGCCGCGCCGCTGCACGACATCGGGAAGGTCGGCATCTCGGACGCCGTGCTGCTCAAACCCGGCCGCTACACGCCGGACGAGTTCGCCGCCATGACCGCACACGTCGAGATCGGCGCGCGCATCCTTGCGGGCAGCCAGTCGCCCGTGCTGCAGATGGCGGCCGAGATCGCGCATTGCCACCACGAGCGTTGGGACGGTGCCGGCTACCTGCAGGGGCTTTCGGGCCACGACATCCCGGCGACCGCGCGCGTCGTCGCCGTCGCCGATGTCTTCGACGCGCTCGCCCATGAGCGCCCCTACAAGCCGGCCATGCCCATCCCTGAGGCCGTCGAGATCATCGCGAGCGGCTCCGGCGCTCACTTCGATCCCGAAGTGGCGGCAGCCTTCGCCGGGCTCGACCACGGTGATCTCGTCGCGCCCGTCCTCGCCGCGGCGTGATCGGCACGGGAGGCATCGCGCGCTCGATCACCGCGTCGCTCAAGGCGATGCCGGTCCCGGTGGTCGTCACTGCACCGGACAGCGGCGACATCCTGCTCGTCAACGACGCGTTCACCGAGACGTTCGGGTGGACGGAGGCGGAGGCGATCGGGCGGACGACGCTCGAGCTCCGGCTGTGGACGGATCCGGCCGTGCGGGAGGTCATCCGCGCGACCATCGACGAGTCCGGCCGGGCTCCGGACGTGCGTGCGGACCTGCAGACCCGGGACGGACGGCCGATCGAGGCATCCGTGTCGTGGGTGGTCACCAGCATCGAGGGCGAGGAAATAGCCATCGCAGCGATCGAGAACCTCACGCCGTGGCTCGAGCTCGAGCGGCGGGCCCACGCCGGCGAGACGCACCTCCGCGCATTCGCCGAGCACGTGCCTACGCCGATGTACAACATCTTCGACCTCGGCGGTCGGATCCTTCTGGCCAACTCGGTCCTCGCGGGGTACCTCGGCCGCAGCCTCGAGGAGCTCACCGGGACGCTCGTGGACGACGTCTTCGCCCCAGAGGACGCCGAGCGTGTGCAGCGGACGATCGCGGAGGTCCGGCGCCGCGAGCAGGCGATCCACGACACCTACCCGTACGACCTCCCGGGCATGGGCGAGCGCGAGATCAGCATCATCGGGTTCCCGATCCGCGACGACACGGAGGAGATCGCGACCGTCGGGGTGATCGGCTTCGACATCACCGAATCGCGCGCCGCTCAGCGCGAACTCGCGCGGGTGCGCGACGAGAACCGCATCGTCGTCGACGCCGCCCAGGACGGCATCTTCACGCTGGACCGAAACGGCATCACCCGCCGGGTCAACCCTGCGGTGACCCGTCTCCTGGGCTGGCGCGCCGAGGATCTCGTCGGCCACCCGATGCACGACCGCATTCGGTGTCCCATCGCCACGGCGGGCACGGTGGCCCGCAAGGAGGACCGGTTCCTGCGCCCCGACGGCAGCGAGCTGGAGGTGGAGTACAGCGTCGCGCCGCTGCCCATCGAGGGTGAGGAGGCCGGCGCCATCGTGATCTTCCGCGACATCGGCGAGCGGCGCCGCGTCGAGCGCGAGCTCGAGGCGGCCCGCGAGTCGGCGCTGGCGGCGTCCCAGCTCAAGTCGGAGTTCCTGGCCAACATGAGCCACGAGATCCGCACGCCGATGAACGCGATCATCGGCATGACCGGGCTGCTGCTCGACACGCGGCTCGACACGGAGCAGCGCGAGTACGCGGACACGGTCCGCAGTGCCGCCGAGTCGCTGCTGGCGGTCATCAACGACGTGCTGGACTTCTCGAAGGTGGAGGCCGGCCGGCTGCACCTGGAGTCGATCGCCTACGACCTGCACGACTGGCTGGCCGAGACCGCCAACGTCATCGCGCCGCAGGCGCACGCCAAGGGGCTCGAGCTGATCGTCGACGTCTCCCCCGACCTCCCGGACCGCGTGATCGGCGATCCGGGCCGCGTCCGGCAGATCGTCCTCAACCTGCTCGGCAACGCCGTGAAGTTCACGAGCGCGGGCGAGATCGAGCTGTACGCCCATCTCGGCCCCGACGGTGGCGTCCGCATCGCGGTCCGCGACACCGGGATCGGCATCGCGCCGGGAACGCGTGCGTCGCTGTTCGACAGCTTCCGGCAGGCGGACGCGTCCACGACGCGAAGGTACGGCGGCACCGGCCTAGGTCTGACCATCAGCCGCCGGTTGGCCGAGCTCATGGGCGGGACCATCACGGTCGACAGCACCGTCGGCGCGGGCAGCACGTTCACGATCGTCCTTCCACTCGTGGTCCCCGCCGAGGACCCGGATGACGACGCACCCGATGCGCTGAGGGGCAGCACCGTCCTGGTCGTCGACGACAGCGAGCCCGCGCGGCGCGTCGTCACCCAGCTGATGACCCGCTGGGGCGCAAACGCCCACGTCGCGGAGGAGGGCCGCGCCGCGCTGCAGATGATCCGCGAGGCGCATGCCGCCGGCGCTCCCTTCGATCTCGTCATCTCCGACGTCGGCATGCCCGGGATGGACGGGCACGAGCTCGCGCAGGCGGTGCACGAACTCCCGGACGCCCCCGCAGTGCTCCTGCTGTCCTCCTACGGGACGACGAGCTCCGACGCGCCCGTCGCCGGCGTGCTGATGAAGCCGGTACGGCGCTCGCGGCTCTTCGAGGCAGCCGGCGCCGCGGTCCGCGGCAGGACCCGCTCCCGCCCGCCGGCGGCGGCGTCGCCCGCCCAGGACGGGAACGGTGAGCTCGTGCTGGTCGTCGACGACAACCAGGTGAACCTCCGGCTGGCGCGCATCCTCCTCGAGCGGGCGGGCTTCCGCACCGAGTTGGCGACGGACGGGTCGGAGGCCCTCGAGCGGCTGCGCGAGCAGGCCTTCGCCGCCGTCGTGCTCGACCTCGAGATGCCCGGCGTCGACGGGTACGCCGCGACGGAGGCGATCCGGCGGGGCGAGACCGGGCGCCCCGACATCCCGGTCGTCGTCCTCACCGCGGCTGCGACGAGCCATCAGCGGGAGCGGGCGCTCCTGGCGGGCGCCGACGACTTCGTAACCAAGCCGATCCGCGACGGGCAGCTGTCGCGGGCGGTCGCCGACGTGCTGGCCCGGCCCCCTGCCGAGCTCGACGAGCCATACGTCGCCGCGTTGGAGGCCCTCGACGACGGCAGCGCGTTCCGCGAGCTCACCGACCTCTTCTTCGTCACGGCCGAGGAGCGCATGCGGACGCTCGTGGACGCCGCCGGCCGGGCCGATGGCGCCCGCATCGGCGCGCTGGCTCACGAGCTCCGGGGCTCGGCGGCCAACCTCGGGCTGCAGAACATCGCGCACGCGTGCGCGGAGATCGAGGCGGGGCTGCGGGCCGGGACGGTCCCGTGCTTGGGGACCGTCGGACGGCTGGGGGGCGAGATCATCCGCGCCCGCGCCCTGGTCGGGCGGCGCCTGGAGCCGGTGTGAGACGCTGGGTCCTCGCGGGCGCGCTCGCCTACGTCGCGGTCTGCGAGGCGGCCGCGCTGCTCGATGTGTCGCTCGGCCCGCTCACGGCCCGCGAGACGCACTTCGTGGTGCTCGTCGCCGCGGTTTGGATGTGTGGCACCGGGGCCGAGCGGCACACCGGGACCGAGCGCCTCGCCTGGCGGCTGATGACGGCCGCCATCGCGAGTTGGACGCTCGGCGAGGTGTACTACACGCAGGTCCTCTGGGACGATCCGAAGCCGCCGGAGCTGTCGCCGGCCGACATCGGCTACCTGGCGTTCGTGCCACTGGCCGTCGTGGCGATCGGGCTGCTGGCAAGGGTCCACTGGTCGCAACGTTCGGTGGGCAACCTCCTCGACGGCGCGATCGTGGCCACCGCCTGCGGGTCGCTCTGCGCGGCGATCGTGGTCGAGTCCGTGACCGCCCAGAGCGCGACGCTGCTCTCCTACCCCATCTGCGACCTTGTCCTCTTCGGGATGCTCGTCGGGACGCTCACGGGCCGCGAGTGGCACGTCGACCGGTCTTGGCTGCTGCTGATGGCGGGCGTCCTGCTCTTCTTCACAGCGGACTCGATGTACGTGGTCGAGGTCGCGGGCGGGACGTACGCCGCCGGCGGCTGGCTGGACGCCGGCTGGTGGGTCGGGCTCCTGCTCATCGGCCTGGCGCCGCACCAGGACCACGAGCGCGGCCGCACACGCCGTAGCCCGGCGGTGCTCACCTTCGCGTCGCCGCTGGTCACCGGGCTCATCGCCATCGGTGTGCTGACGGCCTGCTGGGCGTTTCAGCTCAACGCCCTCGCGGCCGTCCTCGCCGATGTCGCCCTGCTGGGCGTCACGGCCCGTCTCGGACTCGCCTTCACCGAGCGCGCCACCACCCTGGGCGCGCTGCTGAAGGAGACGGTCACCGATGCGCTCACCGGTCTCGGGAACCGCCGGGGCTTCGAGAGCGACCTGCGCAAGGCGTGCGCCGATCCCGGCGGCGGCTGGATCCTCGCCATCTTCGACCTCAACGGCTTCAAGACCTACAACGACACCTTCGGGCACCCGGCCGGGGACGGGCTGTTGCAGCGCCTCGCGGCGCGGCTCGACGCAGCGGTCGACCCACCCGGCCGCGCGTTCCGGATGGGCGGCGACGAGTTCTGCGTCCTCGCCCGCCTCCGGGGCCGCGATCACGAGCGCGAGCTGATGCGCATGCGGATTGCGCTGAGCGAGGAGGGCGACGGCTTCACGGTGACCGCCGCTGCCGGCGTGATCTCCCTCGACGAGGGGTTCTCCGCGCCGGCCGATGCCCTGCGGGCCGCCGACCAGCGCATGTACGCGGAGAAGTCCGGTGGCCGCCTCTCAGCCCCCCGCCAGAGCGCCGAGGTCCTCAAGCGCGCACTGACCGAGCGAGGTCGTCCTCAGCCGGCGCCCGCCGAACAGGCCGCCCCGCTGGCGGCGGCCGTCGCCCGGCAGCTCGGGCTCCCGCCCCAGAGGGTGCAGGACGTCCGGCTCGCGACGGAGCTCCGCGACGTCGGCATGATCGCCATCCCGGACGACGTCCTCGATGCCCGCGGGCCGCTGACGGAGTCGCAGTGGCAGTTCATCCGCCGCCATACGCAGGTGGGCGAGCGCATCGTCGCCGCCGCGCCGGCGCTGGAGCCGGTGGCAGCGATCATCCGGGCCAGCCACGAGCGCTGGGACAGCACCGGGTACCCGGACGGGCTCGGCGGCGACCGCATCCCGCTCGGGGCACGGATCGTCGCGGTCGTCGACGCGTTCGACGCGCTGCAGCGGCCCCGCCCCCACCGCCCGGCGTGCTCTGCCGAGGATGCCATGCAGGAGCTCGAGCGCTCGGCCGGCACGTTGTTCGATCCTGCCGTGGTGGCTGCGCTCGCCGTGCTCACGCATCCCGGCGCCGGTGTGCCCGGGGTCGGCGAGGCGGTCGCGCACTAGAGGCGGCAGGATGTCGTCCATGGACGCAGAGCTGATCGCGGTCACCGGTGCGACCGGCGCCGTCGGGTCGCGGCTCGCGGCACGACTGGCGGAGGCCGGCGTGCGGCAGCGGCTCGTCGTGCGCGATGCGTCTCGCGCACCGGACCTCCCGGGCGCCGAGGTCCGCCAGGCCGGCGGGTACGGCGCGCGCGACGAGATGCGCGCCGCGCTCGAAGGCGTGCGCACGCTGTTCCTGATCCCCGCGGCGGAGGCGCCCGACCGCGTCGATCAGCACCGCACGGCCGTCGACGCCGCCGTGGAAGCGGGCGTCGGGCAGATCGTCTACCTGTCGTGGTTCGACGCCGGCCCGGACACGACGTTCACGCTCGGCCGCGACCACTGGCACACGGAGGAGCACGTCCGCGCGACCGGGCTGCCGTGGACGTTCCTGCGCATGAACCTCTACATGGACTTCATCCCCGGCATGGTCGGGGAGGACGGCGTCATCCGCGGCCCGGCGGGTGACGGCCGGTTGTCGGCGATCCTGCGTGACGACGTCGCGGCGGCCGCCGCCGCGGTGCTGCAGCGGCCGGACGAGCACGAGGGCCAGACCTACGACCTCACCGGGCCGAGCGCCTTCTCCCTGGCCGAAGCGGCGGAGCTCATGGGCGTCCGCTACCACGACGAGACGGACGAAGAGGCCTTCGCCTCCCGTGCGGACTTCGGCGCCCCGGAGTACGAGGTCCGCGGCTGGGTGAGCTCCTACTGGGCGATCCGCGAGGGCAGCCTCGAACGGGTGAGCCCGGACGTCGAGCGCCTCACGGGACGCGCGCCGACGTCGCTCGCCGAGTACTTGCGCCGCTAGGCGGCGGACCGCAGGCGCCGCAGCTGCCGCGTGGCCTCCGTGCGGTGCGCTCGGCGCGGCGAGTGCGTGAGGCCTTCGAGGGTGTCGCGCAGGACCGGCACCGCGACGTCGGCACCCTCCGCCAGCAGCTCGCGGACGTAGGCGTCGACGGGCCGCGACCCGCGCCGGCGGTTGCACCCGCGGCAGGCGACGAGGGCGTTCTCCGGCGTCGCGTGACCACCGCGTGAGCGAGGGATGACGTGCTCGAGCGTGAGGTCGCGGCGCCACGGCGAGCGCCCGCACCAGACGCACGCCGGACCGTCGCGATCGATGAGCACATCGACGGTCAGGGGCACCCCTTCAGGTTAGAAGCGGCGCAGGTCGCCCTTGGCGAGGTGGAAGCCGTGGCCGGACCGGTTGCGGCAGGTGAGGCCCGACCGGCGCATCGTGCAGCGGATGCCGTTGCGCTTGTAGGTGTCGCCGTAGTCGAGCGTGCGCTGCTTGGCGTTCTCGTAGCCGGGGTAGTCGCCGCGCTCGCCCACCTTCGACTTCCCGCGGGGCTCGAGTGCGTAGTACGTGTCGAGCTCGCCGATCTCCGGGATGTAGGCCGCGGAGCACTCGATCCCGCTGCCGCCGTATCGGACGGAGATGCAGCTGATGAGCTTCGACGGCGAGACGAAGTTCTTGTAGTGGACCGTCTTGGCGGTGGCGGCCGTCGGCACGAGCAGCAGAACGGCGGCGAGTACGAGCAGGTGGCGGGCGCGCATGGGGTGCGTGAACTTACCGCCGGGTTGCGTTGCGATGCAACCTTCCCGTAGGTTGCGCAGCGGGAGGCGCACCCCGCGCCAAAGAGGAGAGGAACACAGTTGCATTCCATCATCAGTCGACGGCTCATCGCCGTCGGGATCACGGCTGCCGCAGTAGCGGTGTCCGGGGCCCCGGCTGCCCAGGCCAGCAAGAAGTCCGAGAAGAAGCAGAACTCGGCCATCAAGAAGGTTGCGAAGGCCGGCAAGAAGATCAACAGCAAGGCCAACGCCGCGCGTGATGCTGCCGACTCTGCGGCCAACGCCGCTGCCGACGCCAAGAACGCCGCCACCACGGCGGACAAGAAGGGTGCCGACGCCGGCACGGTCGCCGCCGCGGCACAGGCCGGCGTGAACGCCATCCTGTCGCAGGTCCCGACCATCACGGGTGCGCTGCAGAAGCTGGCCGACGGCCTCACCCAAGCGGCCACCGGACTCACTGCACTGCAGACCGCGCTCGGGCAGGTGGCCACCTCGCAGGAGTACGGCGTCGTGAGCGTGCTCGTCGGGCCGCCCGTCGGCGGAGGGTTCGCTCCGCTGGGGCTCACGTCGTCCGACATCCCGGACGACGGCAACTCCGCGCCGGCCAGCGGCGTGCTTCCCATCGCGGTGGACGCGCCCCAGAAGGCGGGCCTGCCGGTCACGCTGCGCGCAGGCATCCGCACCGGCGAGACCGATGGCAAGGCGACCGGTGACCCGGCCGGCTACGTCGGCGGTCTCCTGACGGAGACGTGCGCCACGCCGACCTGCACCATCCCCACCGGTCAGCCGGCGCCGAACGACACGACGACCGTCCCGGCCGGCACGCTCCTGTGCTCCGTCGGCCCGTCGGCAGCGACGCAGATCCCGATTCCCGGCGGCGAGCCGGCGCCGTTCTTCGTCCAGAAGATCCAGGTCGGCCTCTCTCGCGTCCCGGGTTCGACCGGGAGCAACGTGACCCCGGCCACCAGCGATTCCTCGGTGAACCCCCTCCAGGGCGCATCCGGGACCGGGGTCAGCGGACCGCTGTCCGATGGCACCAACTTCGGCTGCAAGCTCCCGCTCGCTACCGGAAACGTCGCCACGTTCAACGCGCAGACCCAGTTCGTCGACGTCCCGACGTCGCTGACGCCTGGCATCACCGACTGACGGTCCTGTGACTGCCGCGGGAGCACGTGCTCCCGCGGCATCACCGCAACATCTCGGCCGTTCCGGGGTCTTAACCCCCAATGCAACGACGACCGATCCCGCTCATCGCGGCGGGCGCGGCCGCGCTGGCTACTGCTTTCGCGCCGTCCCCCGCCCACGCCAGCTCCAGCCAGTTCCCGATCTTCGAGGCACCCCGCGAGGTGCTCGGCTTCGACGACGCGCTGCGCCAGTCCACGCTCGACGAGATCCGCTCGCTGGGCGTCACACACACCCGCGTCCTGCTCCGCTGGGGCTCCGTCCTCAAGCAGCCCAACGCGCGCAAGAAGCCCGTCAGATCTCGCGGAGAAGGACAGCGACTCGGCGGGCTACAACTTCACCGTCTACGACGCCATCTTCAACCAGGCGGCCGACCGCGGCATCGAGGTCATCCCGACCATCACCGGGGACGCGCCGCGCTGGGCGACCGGCGGCAAGCGCGGCCGCAACTACAAGGTCGACCGCAACGCGTTCGAGCGCTTCGTGGAGGCCGTCGGCAAGCGCTACGGCGACCGTGTCGGCACCTGGACCGTCTGGAACGAGCCCAACCAGCCGCAGTTCCTCCAGCCGCAGTTCGTCAAGCGCAAGCCGTACTCGCCGCACCTGTACCGCTCGCTCTACCAGGCCGCGCTGCAGGGCCTGGGCGCCACCGGCAACGGCGGCGACAAGGTCCTCGCGGGTGAGACGTCGCCGGCCGGCAACTCGCGGATCGTCGCGCCGGTCACCTTCGCGCGGATCTTCTTCAAGGGCCGCAAGCTCAAGGTGGACGGCTACGCGCACCACCCGTACACGAAGAAGGCCGGGCCCTTCTACAGGCCGAAGAAGAACGACGTGACCATCGGCGTGCTCAGCCGGATGACGAAGACGCTCGACCGCTACTCGCACCACCGCCGGATGAAGCTCTACCTGACGGAGTTCGGCATCCAGTCCAAGCCGGACCGCAACTACGGCGTGAGCCTCGGCCGCCAGGCGGAGTACCGCTCCATCTCGGAGAAGATCGCCTACTCGAACTCGCGCGTCGCCGCCTTCTCGCAGTACCTGATGCGCGACGACCTCCCGAGCTGCTGCGGCAGCAAGTACGGCGGCTTCGAGTCCGGCCTGCGCACGTCCAAGGGCAAGGCCAAGCCGGCGCTCGCGGGCTACCGCCTGCCGCTGGTGGCACGCAAGGGCAGGCTCTGGGGCCTCGTCCGGCCCGCCGCGGAGGCGACGACGGTGACCGTCCAGTACCGCGACCGCAAGCGCGGCTGGAAGGACCTCGCCAACGTCGCCACCAACCGCCGCGGCTACTGGACGAAGAGGACGAAGGCCAAGAAGGGCCGCGTGTACCGCGTGAAGTGGGAGACCTTCACCGGGCCGACCACGCACGCCTACTCGTAGGCTGCCGCGGGTCATGGACCCGCGTACCCCCGTTCTCGTCGGTGTCGGCCAGGTCGTCGTGCGCGACGGGGACCCGCCGGCGCCGGCCGTCCTCATGGAGGAGGCGGCCCGCGCCGCGGCCGAGGACGCCGGTGCCCCCGGCCTGCTCGACCGCGTCGGCTGCACCGCGATCATCGACTCGCTCTCGCAGCCGCAGGCCACCGCCGGGGGCGGCGAGATCCTGCGGAGCGGGACGGGCGGCAACGGGCCGCAGACGATGGTGGCGACGCTGTGCGAGCGCATCGCCGACGGGCTCGACGTCGCGCTGCTGACGGGCGCGGAGTCGATGACCGCCTTCAGCCGCGCCATCCGCGCGGGCGAGGCACCGCCGTGGCCGTTCGAGCCCGCCGACGTCGGCTCGGGCGAGAGCGACGCCGAGCGCGCCGCCGGGCTCATCGCGCCGATCTTCTTCTATCCACTCATCGAGCACGCGATCCGCGCCGACGCGGGCCGCACGCGCGAGGAGCACCTCGCGCACATCAGCGAGCTGTGGGCCTCGTTCGCCGCGGTGGCGGCGGACAACCCGCACGCGTGGACGCGGACGGCGCCCAGCGCGGAGGACATCGCCACCGCGTCGGACGCCAACCGCCGGGTCAGCGACCCGTACCTCAAGCTGCACAACTCCCACATCGGCGTCGACATGGGCGCCGCGGTGCTCCTCTGCTCGGCCGAGGCGGCGCAGGCGGCGGGCGTCCCGCGCGACCGCTGGGTCTTCCCCTGGGGCATCGCGCGCGGGCAGGACCACTTCCACGTCACCACCCGGCCGGAACTGCACCGCTCGCCGGTCATCCGCCTCGCCGGCGAAGCGCTGCGCGCACACTGCGGGGAAGACTTCGCGCACGTCGACCTGTACTCGTGCTTCCCGAGCGCGGTCGAGATCGCGGCCCGGGAACTGGGGCTGTCCGGCACCCTCACCTGCACGGGCGGGCTGACCTTCGCCGGCGGGCCGGGGAACAACTACGCCACGCACGGGCTGGCCGCGCTCGTCGGGCGGCTGCGGGAGGACCCGGAGGCGGTCGGCCTCGCCACCGCGCTCGGCTGGTACGTGACCAAGCACGGCCTCGGCGCCTACTCCTGCCGTCCGCCGCGAGACGGGGTACCGGACGTTCGACGTCGAGCCGGACGTCGCGCCCGTCGAGGTCGCGGAGGGGTACGCGGGCGCGGGCGTCGTCGAGACCTTCACCGCCCTCTACGAGCGCGACGGCTCACCCGGCATGGGCATCGTCGCCGCGCGCCTGGAGGACGGGCGCCGCGCGGTCGCGAAGTCGCACGACGCAGAGACGCTGCGGGACCTCGTCGGCGGCGACGACCCGATCGGGCGGCCGGTCGAGCTCACCGCGCCCGAAGGATTCGCGCTCGGGTAGTCCGACGGCTGACGGCACCCGATCCGATCGCCGGTGGGCCGGGTTCCGGGAAGCATGTCCAATCGATTCCGCCGCCTGCGCCCGACGCCCTCCATGGCCGTCGCGCTCACGGCCCTCACCGTCGCCCTCGGCGGCACCAGCTACGCCGCCGTCAGCCTCGCGACCCACTCCGTCACCGGCTCGAAGATCGCGCCCCAGGCCGTGAGCCTGAGCAAGATCAAGGTCCACGCCGTCAGCCAGAGCCGCCTGCGTCCCGGCGCCGTCAGCCCGTCCAAGCTGAGCACAACCGTCAAGCGCCAGCTGGCCGCTGCCGGCGGCCCGACCGGCCCGACCGGTCCCGTCGGCGCCGCCGGCCCGACCGGCGCGCAGGGTCCCCAGGGCACCGCGCTCGCCTTCGGCAGCTTCACCGCCGACGGTGGCGTCCGCGCCGGCAGCACGTCCGGCCTCGCGGGCCTGCAGATCACCAACTCCACGGCGGGCGTCTACTGCCTGTCGGGCCTCGCCGCGACGGTCAAGAACGTCTCCGCCACGCTCGACGCCGCCGGTGCCGCCGCCGGTGCGAGCATCGCCGCGACCACCCAGGACACGGCGGCCTGCCCGGCCTCGGCGCAGGTCGAGGTCGACACGTTCGGCGCGGCCGACGCGCCCGCCAACCAGCCGTTCAGCGTCGTTCTGAACTAGATCGAGCCGACCAGCTGGATGTGATCGGCCTCCGCCGCCCCGCCGAAGGGGCGGGTGAGGCCGAAGCGGTTCAGCGTCGCCTCCGGCACGCCCTCCACCCCGGGCGTGTCGGAGGCCTCGCCGCGCGTGTGCGGATCGTTCGGGAAGCCGCCGACCTCCACGGAGTGCTGCGGTGAGCGGTAGCCACTGAGGCCGATGAGGTGCAGGTGCAGCGCCCGGCCGAGCACGTCGAGCTTGCCGGCCAGCGTCGGCTCGTCCCCCACGGAGTAGTTCGTGCCGGAGGCCGGGAAGAAGCCGTAGCTGCCGCCGTGGGCCTCGTAGCCGCCCGTGAGGTTCGGGACGGGCCCGTCGTAGCCGGCGGCCTGGGCCTGGAGCTCCGTCAGGCGCTGCTGCAGGCTGTGGCGGGTCTTCTCGATCTTCGCGAGCCTCGCCTTCGAGCTCGCCTTCGACCGCACGAACGTCGACTGGCGCTCGAGCACGGTCTGGCGGATCTGGGCCACCTGGTCGCGCTCGGAGAGCACCGCCGCCGTCTGCGCCGCCTGCCGGCGCTCGAGCCCCTCGAGGTCGTGCTCGCGGCGGGCGACGTCCCGGCGCGCCCGGCCGACCTTCGCCGTCACCTCCGCGTTCTGGCGGGCGACGTTGCTCAGCGAGCGCGTCGTCTCCAGCAGGTCGTGGAAGCCGTTCGAGTTCAGGACGACGGTGACGAGGTTCGGCGACGGGTCCTTGTACTGCGCGATGAGCTGCCGGCTCAGCGCGGCGCGGTCCTGCTTGAGCTCGAGCTTGAGCCGGGTCAGCCGGGAGCGGGCGCCGCGCAGGTCGGCCTGCACCGCCGACAGCTGGGTCTGCTGGACGCTCAGGCTCGACTCCAGGCCGCCGAGGCGCTCCTGGAGGTCGTTGAGCTTCGGCTGGTAGCGCTGGATGCCCTGGTCGGCCTGGACGATCTGGTCGCGCAGGCGCTGGGCGTTGCTGGTGGCCTGGTCGAGCGCGGACTGGGTGTCAGCGGTGGCGACGCCCGTCCCGCACAGGAGGCAGGTGAGCAGCAGGACGGTGGCGTGGCGCAGACGCATCGGTCCGCGAGGATGCCCGCTGCGGGGGCTCCGACCCGCACGGCTCGTTGCATGAAGGAGGAATTGCGGAGCGTCAGCGGACGCGGACGCGGTGTCCGCGCTTGGTGCGTTCGCCCTTCGCGTGCGCCTGGATGCGGTAGCGGGCGCGCTTCAGGCGGACCGTCGTGCGCCAGCGGCGCGTCCCGGTGACGGCGACCCGGCGCGTCCTCTTCCCGCGCCGGATGACCAGCTTCACCTGCTTCGCGCACGTGCTGGCGGTGCCGTGGAACGTGTAGCGCCGGCCCTTGCGCGTGATGCGCGTGATGCGCGAGCGCGGCCGGCAGGCCGGGGTCGTGGTCGGCGGCGGCGTGAGCGCGGCGGGGCCGGTGGCCGCGGGCGGTGTCCCGGTCGAGCCGGCCGGCGCGGTGGAGCCGCTCGGCTGCGTGTCCTTGACCTGGGTCGCGGTGACGAACGAGTAGTCGGCCGGCAGGCTGTCGGCGGCCATGCCCGTGCAGCCCTTGCGTACGTCCTCGCAGGTGAAGCGCCCGCCCTTGTGAGCGAAGTCGAGGCGGCTCTTGAAGTACGTCGAGAACAGGTTGCCGTCCGGCGGCGTCTGGTGGTCGACCTCCTTCTCCAGGCGGTCGTCCTGCCAGCGGGTGGTGAGCAGGCGCTCGTCGGCGGTCGCGTCGCCCTTGAGCTGCTTGTCCATCCAGGCGACCGTGTACCAGGCGACCATGTCCATCCCGCGCCGCGTGCCGCCGAAGGCCGGGTTGGGGATGTAGGAGAACTCGTAGTGCGTGCCGCCGCGGATGATCAGCTCGCCGGTGTCGACGCCGGCCTTGGACGCGCTGAGCGAGCCCTCCGACTTGCCGAGCGGGTCGGGGTCAGCGGTGTTGGGCTGCGGCACGAGGCCGTAGTCGGCGGACAGGCCGAGCACCGGCTTGGTCACCGGCAGCGTCTCCGGGCGCTCGGAGGAGCCGGACGCGCAGGCGCTGCCGTTGCCCGCCTGGGTGACGTCGTTGAGGTTGTCGTAGGCGACGATCGCCTTCACGCGCGGGTCGAGCTGGCCGATGTAGGAGACCGCGGCGGCGCCGAGGCTGTGACCGGCGATGCCGACGTGGGCGGTGTCGATGGCGTCGAACATCGGGTTGTAGGCGGAGGACCGCCCGTCCTTGACCCGCGCCTCCTGCTTGTCGGCGTGCGAGGTGCTTGCTCGAGCAGCTCGGCCGCGGCACGTAGGGCTTGGCCGGCGTCGAGAAGAAGAAGTCCAGCGCGTCCTCCGTGCCGTCGTAGAAGGGCTCGCCGGTCTGGCTCGGGAAGCCGTCGTTGCGGTCGTCGCCCTCGCCGAAGGTGTCGCTGTAGCCCTGGCCCTGCGGGTCCCAGGTCATCACGACGTAGCCGGCCTGGGCGAGCGTCTGCGCCGCGTACCAGTACAGGGTCTCGGGCGCCTGCACCGAGCCGTTGGTGATGACGACGCCCGGGCGTTGCTTCGGCCCGCGGGCCGTCATCCAGACGTGGCCGGAGAGCGTCGAGCCGTTGCGGGCGGTGAACAGGATCGGCTTCACGATGCCGTAGCCCTTCTTCCCCCAGTCGTAGAGGCGCACGTCGCCCGCGCAGCCGTTCATCGCGTTCGCGCACAGGTTGCCGGCGAAGTTGCGGCCGTACTTGCTTGTCGGGCCCGTCGGCGGCGAGGATGGACGCGTTCGCCGCCTGGTTCTCGAGGCCCTGCTGAGCGAGGAGGACATTGAAGTCGGCGGTGTAGTCCGTCGTCGCCCGCTCGTTGATCTTCGCGTAGTTGACCGCCTCGTAGGCGGGATCGAACGCGTACGCGGGCACGGCGAACAGCATCGCCGCCACCACGCCTCCCACCAGGACCCGGAGCATGCGGCGGATCCTACGCGGGATCGCGCCGCATGAGCGCCATTGGCGGACTCCCGGCGAAGCGCACCGCGTCCGTCGTGGTGAAGCCGAGGCGCTCGTAGAAGGGGTTGTTGCGCGGATTTGAGGACTCGAGGTAGGCGGGCAGCCGCTGGGCGTCCGCCTCATCGAGCATGGGCGCGAGGATCTTCCTGCCGATCCCCCTCCCCTGCGCCCCGGGGTCGACACCGACGTAGGCGAGGTACAGGTGCGGCTCCCGCAGGTGCCTGGCCTCCATCCGGGTGAGCAGCCCGAGCGCCAGCGGCAGCCGCCGACCGAAGACCCGCGCGAACGGGAACGCGTGCCGCGCCTGGGCGCTGACCGGCATCCGCCACTTGTCCGGCGGCATCACCAGCGCGGCCCCGCTGCGGTCCGCCGTCGTCCACACGTTGCCCGCCGGCAGGGCGACGTGTTCGAGCTCCAGCGCGAAGAACGCCTGCATCCGGGCGGTGCGGGTCGTCCCGGCCGCCACCATCCAGCGCCACACCGGATCGTCCGCGAACGCCGCCGCCAGCACCCGCGCCAGCGTCCCGACGTCCCCGGCGTGAGCTCTGCGCACCTCCACCGCAGCTATACTGCCCGACTCGCGCGGATGTAGCTCAGTTGGCTAGAGCGTCTGCTTGCCATGCAGAAGGTCGAGGGTTCGAGTCCCTTCATCCGCTCCTCACGAAAGCCCTGCTAACGCGGGGCTTTCGTCGTTTTGTGGCTCTAGCGGACGGTTCCGCGAGCCGCGCGGGTACCGCTCAAGGGTACCAATCCATTCATTTCCGGCCTCGAACAGCCGGTTCGGAACGTACGGAACGGGCAATCGCGACGTCGAGGCCCGAAACAGTCGACCTTTGCACAACTGAACAGTGGTAGAGTTGTCCACATGCAGATGGGTCGACCCCTTCCTGAGCCTTTGATCGAGCTCATCGCTCAACGCTTTCGAGTGCTCGGAGAGCCGATGCGCATCAAGCTGCTCGACCGTCTACGGCAGTCGCCGGCAACCGTGGGGCAATTGACCACGGAGCTTGGTGCCAGCCAGCAGAACGTGTCCAAGCATCTCGGCATGCTGCATGCCGCTGGAGTCGTCAGCCGACACAAGGAGGGGACGACGGTGCGCTACGAGATCGCGGACGCCTCTGTTTTCGAGCTGTGCGAGCTGGTCTGCGGCGGGCTGCACCGCCAGCTCGACGCGCTCAATACAGCGCTCGACCCGCAGGTTGTGGCGTGAGCACCGCAGGCTCCGCTTCCACCGATGACGCGCTGGGGCCGGTCGGTCGCCTCGGGCGCTGGACAGCGACGCACGTGCGCGCGGTGGTGCTCGTCTGGGTTGTGGTGGCCGTGGGCCTGGGGGCGCTGGCGCCGCGCGTGGAGCATGCGCTCTCGGGAGCGGGATGGGAGGCCAGCGGATCGGAGTCCGTGCAGGCGCGCGAGACGATCGACCGCCGCTTCTCCGGACAGGGCAGCTACGCGCTCCAGGCGATCGTCTCCTCTGGTCATCTCACGGCGCAGGATCCGACCTTCAAGAAGACCGTCGCCCGGGCGGGTGCGCTGATGACGAGCGAGTCGGCGGTGGGCGAAGTCGTTGCGCCGCGCCCGGGTGCCTCGATCTCGCGCGACGGCCGTACGGCGATCGTGCTGGCCGGAGCCGCCGACCAGCCCGACGAGATGGTCCGCGCCGCCGATGATCTCAAGGACAAGCTGGCCGACCTGGACGGCAACGACATACGCGTGGACCTCGCCGGCGCGCCGGGCATGTGGTCGGACTTCAACGAGGCGAATCGATCGGCGATGCTCAAGTCCGAGGTCATCTCCTGGCCGGTCACGCTGGGGATCATGCTGCTGGCCTTCGGGTCGCTGGTCGCCGCCGGCCTGCCGCTGATGCTCACCATCCTTGGCCTCGTCGCCGCGGCCGGATCCCTGTTCTTGAGCGCGCAGCTCTTTGACGTCTCCATCTGGGCGATGAACTTCGCCCTGATGTTCGCTCTGGCGCTGGGCATCGACTACGCGTTGTTCATCGTCGCGAGGTTCCGCCAGGTGCTCGGCGAGGAGGGTCGTTCCCCGGTTGACGCGGCGGCCGCGGCGATGGATACGGCCGGCAAGGCGGTGGCGTTCTCCGGCGTCACGGTGCTGATCTCGTTGTCGGCGGTGATGCTTGTGCCGAGCCCGGCGTTCCGCTCGATGGCGCTGGGGATCATGCTGGCCGTGACTTTCGTCCTGGCCGCGTCGTTGACGCTGCTACCTGCCGTCCTGGCCAAGCTCGGTCCGAGGATCGACCGGCTTTCGCCGCCGTTCGCGCGCAGTCATGGTCATCGCTCGCCCCGGCTTGCCCGCTGGGCAGGAGTCGCCTGGCGGCGCCCGGTTGCTCTCGGCCTGCTCGGCTTGGCTGCCGTCGCCGCCCTGGCGTGGCCTGTCGCCGAGCTCGACACGGGTATGCCCTCGATCACCGTCGTGCCGAAGGAAGACAGCTCACGGCAGGGTTACGACCAGGTGCAGGCCGCTTTCGGCAAGGGCGCGCCCGGAGCGCTCCAGATTGTCGCGCCGGTTGATGAGGCTCGAGAGGTTGCGAATGTTGTGGGCGCCGCTCCGGGCATCGCCTCGGCGCTTCCCGCGCAGCGCGCCGACGGCTCGGTCCTCGTGCAGGCAATTCCCACCGGCGAACCGTCGAGCGACGGCGTGCGGACCACGATCCGGCGCCTGCGGAACGACCTGCCCGCAGACGCCCTCGTCGGCGGCGCCGTGGCCGAGAACCTCGATCTCGAACAGGCTCTGGCCGACGCCACCCCGCTCGTTATCGGTGTCGTGCTCGCCCTCGGGTTCGTGCTGCTGCTCTTCGCGCTGCAGGCGCCGGTGATCGCGCTGCTGGGGGTCCTGCTCAACGTCTTCGCGACGCTCGCCGCGTTCGGCGTGGCGAAGTGGATCTTCCAGGATGGCGTCGGTGCCGATCTTCTCGGCTTCGAGCCGCAGGGCTACCTCGACGCGTGGGCGCCCGTGTTCTTCTTCGCCATGCTCTTCGCGCTCGGCATGGACTACACCGTGTTCCTGCTGGCCGGCGCCAAGGAGCACTGGGACCGAACCGGCGATGCCCGCGAGGCCGCTGTGGAGGGCATCGCGACGTCGGGCAAGGTCATCACCGCCGCAGCCGCGGTGATGGTCGCCGTGTTCTTCACGTTCGCGCTGTCAGGCCCACTGCCGCCCAAGGAGATGGGCGTGATCTTGGGCATCGCGGTGCTCATCGACGCTGCGCTCGTGCGCCTGGTCCTGATGCCGGTGCTGCTCCGCGTGCTCGGCCCACGCGCGTGGTGGCTTCCGCACTGGCTCGATCGCCTGCTCCCCCACGTCCGCTTCGGCCACAACTGAGAGAAGGAGCGTCCATGGACGATCCCACGATCACGCAATTGACACCTGTCGAGGCCGCCTCGCGCCGGGACCTCATCATCGTCGACGTCAGAGGCGCCGACGAGCGCAGCGAGGTGTACGCGCCCGGCACCGCCCACATCCCGGTCGACGAGGTCGAGTCCCGGCTCAGCGAGCTGCCCCGCGACCACACCCTCGCGTTCATCTGCCGTACCGGCGGACGCAGCAGCAAAGCGGCCCGCATCGCCGCGGAGCGCGGGCGGGACGTAGGGATCATCGATGGCGGGATGCTCGCCTGGGCCGACGCCGACCTGCCCATCGCGACCGAGGGAAGTACCGAATGATCTTCCGCCAGATCACCCACGACGATCTGGGATGCGCGAGCTATCTGATCGGTGACGAGAACGCCGGCGTCGCCGCGGTCGTCGATCCGCGGCTGGACATCGACGAGTACCTGACGCTCGCGCGCTACGTGGGCGTCCGCATCGAACACATCCTGGAGACCCACAACCACGCCGATCACGTATCCGGGCACGGCCGCCTCGCCGCTGCCACCGGCGCGACGATCCACATCCACAGCGGCGCCGAGCCCGACTACGAGCACGAGCCGTTCGACGACGGCTGGGAACTGGAGCTTGGGGCGCTGCGCGTCCGGGCGCTGCACACCCCCGGCCATCGGCCCGAGCACACCGCGTTCTTGCTCACCGACACCGCCCGGGGCGATAATGCCCCGTGGGCGGTGCTGACCGGCGACACGCTCTTCGTCGGCGACGTCGCCCGTCCGGACCTGGCGGTCGACAAGGAGGAGGGCGCCCGCGGCATCTTCCGTTCCCTGCACGAGCAGCTGCTCTCACTTCCCAGCGAGACCGAGGTCTGGCCCGGGCACCTCGGCGGCTCGATGTGCGGCGGCCCCGGCATGGACCTCAAGATCGCCTCGACGATCGGCTTCGAGCGCACCCACAACGAAGCCCTGGGCATCGAGGACGAGGACGCGTTCGTCGAACAGGCGATCGCCAAGCTCGGCCCGCAGCCGCCGAACTTCGAGAACATCGTCGCGCTCAACCGCGGACCGCTCGTCTGCGACAAGGTCGAGGCGCCCCCGCTCGCACCGCGCCAGGTCGAGCGCCGCCGCGCCGCGGGCGCCCTGCTCATCGACGTGCGCACCGAGGTGCAGTTCGACGACGCCCACATCCCCGGCGCGGTCTGCGTCACCATGCTGCGTGCCGGCTTCGGCTCCAAGCTCGCATGGCTCGCCGACCCTGAGCAGGAGCTGGTGTTCATCGGTCGCGACGACGCCGACGGCCAGCGCGCCGCCGAGCTCTCCGCGGCGATCGGGATCACCCGCATCGCCGGCTACCTGCACGGCGGCATGACCGCCTGGCGCGAAGAAGGACGCGACGTGCAACGCACAGAACGACTGACGGTCCCCGAGCTGCATGAGCGCTGGGACGCGGTGCAGGTGCTCGACGTACGTGAGCAGACCGAATGGGACGCAGGCCACATCCCGGGCTCGATCCACGAGCCCTATCACGACATCAACGCGCTGCCCGATGCGATGGACCCAGAACGGCCCATCGCGGTGATCTGCGCCTCTGGGCAACGCGCAGCCGTCGGTGCCAGTCTCATTCAACGCTACGGCGCGCGGCAGGTGCTGCACATCGTTGACGGAGGTGTGCCGCGCTGGAAGCGCGAAGGCTGGCCGGTCGAAGAGCCCGAGCCCGCTTCAGCGTGAGCGACGTCCTGCTCGCGATCCCGTTCGGTCTTGCGATCGGTGTCGCGGTCGGGATGCTCGGCGGCGGCGGCTCGGTGCTCGCCGTGCCGATCCTCGTCTACGTCCTGCATCAGAGCGTGTCGGAGGCGACGACAGCGTCCCTGGTCGTGGTCGCCGCCGGCTCGATCGCAGGTGGTCTCGGGCACGCACGCGCCAATCGGATCTGCTGGCGCCACGCGGGCACGTTCACCGCTGCCGCGCTGCCCGGCATCGTGCTCGGCACGCTGGCCGGCGAGACGGTCTCTCAGACGCTGCTCATCGTGGCGTTCGCGCTCGTCATGCTCGGCGCCGCCCAGGCCACCTGGCGACGCGCTGGAGAGAAGGAGCCCGAAGGCACCTGGGAGCCTGGCGCGACCTGCCCGCCACTGCGCCTGCCGCGCGACCTCATCGCCGGTGCAGCCGTTGGGTTCCTCACCGGTTTCTTCGGCGTCGGCGGCGGCTTCCTCATCGTGCCGACCCTGGCCATCGCCCTGGCGTTCACCATGCGCACGGCCGTCGGAACATCGCTGGCGATCATCACCGCCACTGCACTCCTCGGCCTTGCTGTGCACCTGATCGCCGGCCGCAGCCTGGACGCCGGCGTCACGGGCACGATGAGCGCCGCCTGCGTGGCGGGAGCGCTTGCCGGCGCGGTGGCAGCATCTCACGTACCGCAACGCGCACTCGGCCAGACCTTCGCGCTGCTCGTCGTAGCGGTCGCCAGCTACCTGCTCATCTCCGTCGCCTTCCTCGACGGGCCGCCCAGCGCATGAAACCTACCGCCAGCGTCCGCAGCCTCACCCCGCAAGAGGCCTGGGCGGCGATGCAAGGCGGGCGCGCGCGGTTGCTTGACCTACGGACCGAGCTGGAACGGCGCCGCTTCGGTTGGCCACCCGGCGCGCCTCGCGTCTCCCTGCTCAAGCACATCGCGGCGCCCGGAGGGCCCGACACGATCTACCTCTGCCAACACGCCAACCGCTCCAGGCTCACCGGCCGCCGCGGCGCCGCCGAGGTCGCCGGCGGCTGGCCCGCCTGGCAGGCCGCCGGCCTGCCGATCGAACGCCCACATTGATGGACATTGGGCTCGGGGGCTTCGTCGACGGGATCGTCCTGCATCAGATCTTCCAGTGGCATCACATGCTCACCAGCACCGCCGGCCACCCGTCTAACACCATCGCTGGACTGGAAGCCAACACCGTCGCCGACGGCTTCTTTCACCTCGCCACCTGGTGCTTCGTCGCGGCCGCGATGACGCTCTCCATCCGCGCCTGGCAACGCAACCAACGCGCCTCACCGTGGCGCGCGCAAGTCGGGATGCTGCTCGCAGGCTGGGGCGCCTTTAACCTTGTCGAAGGCCTCATCGACCACCAGATACTCGGCATCCACCACGCCCGCGACGACCTCGGCGGACCGATCGGATGGGACCTCGGGTTCTTGGTCTTCGGTCTGCTGCTGATCGTCGCCGGCCTGTTCCTCGCCCGGTCGGTAGAGAAGATCGTGCAAGCGGGTGCCGGTCGCTGAATCAGTCTGAGGCGAGCAGCCAGGACTCAATTTCAGAACGGATGAAGAGGCGGTGCTTGCCCCGCTTGCGGCTCGGGAGCCGGCCAGCACGCGCCCATTCGTAGACGGTGCTGACCGGCACATGCAGCAGTGACGCGACGTCCTGGGCACGCAGGATCTGCGCTGCGGTCAGCGGCACGGACGGACCGGGCGGCATGTCGAGGGCAGTCGTCCTGCGACTGGAGGAGGAGGCGGCATGCTCCATGCTTATTCCTGCGGCAGCCGATCTCAAAGTGTTGGGAATTGAACTGAGTTCCCAACACTCGGCCATCCGCTGCCGCAGGAACAGACATGACGTCCTTTTCGTTGACCGTCCTGCCGGAAGTCGCGAGGAGCAAGTCGAGGAACGTGCCGCGAAGGCGCGGTTTCGCCCTCCTTGCCCCGGCGGGAAAAGAAGCCTGCAAATGGGAGTGTGTCACGCAAATGTCCTGCTCGGACATTTGCGAGACCGGCGGTCTCGCACAGGCAGCCCTGGCGGGCAGCCTGGCGAGACGGCCTCCGGGCCCCCTCGCGACGGCCGCGGCCGTCGCCTCCCGCCGCTGCGCGGCGGCCTGCAGCTGGCGCTGCCCTGATCCGCTGGCGCGGATCCTTCCGGGGCCGGAGGCCCGGTCATGAGTCGCAACGTGCATCTGCACTCCCGCGACGTCGAAGTCATCGAGCTGCTCGCGGATCGCCGCGTCGAGACGCTCAACGTCCTGCACCAACGGCTCTGGCCGGACTGCACCCGCAAGAGCGCCTACAACCGGCTTGGCCAGCTCGCCAGGGCCGGCTACCTGCAGCACCTCGTCCGACCCGATCCAGTTCCCCGCCCCTCCGTCGCCCGTCGGCCGACGCAGCATCTCTACGTCCTCGGGCCGAAAGCGCCGGCGGCGATGCGTCTCCGCAACCGCCCGAGCCGGAAGATCGATTCTCTACCAGCGTCCTTCATCGACCACCAGCTGGCCACCAACCGGGTGGGCGACTGGCTCGGCGTCCGGTTGCTCGGCGAGATCGAGGCGTCTGCCGGACTCCAGAGCAAGCACCGCCCCGACGGCGCCTACCGGGCCTCGCCGGACGACAGCGGCCGGAACCTCATGCTGCTCGAGGTCGACCTGGGCCACTACTCGCGGGCACGGATCCTGGAGAAGGCCGAAGGGTTTCGCAAGCACCCCGAGGCGCGCGGCATCCTGTTCGTCTGCTCAACGAGCGATCGAGCGGACCGCGTGGCAAAGTGGATCCGGGAGGGACGCGGCAGCGGCTTCATGCGCCGGTGCCAGGTCTTCACGATGGATGAGGTCCGGCGAGGCGCTCCGTTCGCTCCGGGATGCGCTCCCGTGGCGACACCCAGCGAGTCACTGAGCTGGTACGACGACGTGCTCGGCGAGCCGGGCTGCACGTGAGAACGAGACCCCCTAGGCGGGCTGGCGATCGCGGCCGCGCGTCGCCCAGGCGTGGAGCGTCTCAGGCGCGATGTCCGCGTCGTTGGGCCACACGATCGTTCCGAGTTCTCGGTCGACGGTGACCTTGGCGAAGTACGCCGGGTCGCCCAGCGGCTCGAAGACTCCGCGGAAGTCGTCATCGTGAAAATCAATCTCGCCGCTGGATCCGTCGTCGAAGGACACGCGGATGCGATGGTCCGCGACCACAGAAATCGCCGTCGCGTGCGGCGTCAAGCTGAGGGAAGCGGCTGTGGGACGCGCATGCGCCGGCGGTAGCCAGGCATGGAGACCGAGTCGGGGTCGACCCAGTGATCCTCGCCCGTCACGACGGGGCCCATGGAGCGCAGCCGCCCCGAACGGAAGCGGGCGATGAACGCCCGCTTGACGTGCGCGACCAGGCCCGGTGCCGGCTCGTAGAGGAACTCAACTCCATCCGGCATGACGATGAGCACCGGCCGGTGCTCATCGAAGGCCGCCGAGGCGAAGGAGGCCCCGAAGGTCGACGAGTCGCCGGAGATGAACGCCGTGCGGTCGGGATAGGCGTCTTCACGACCCTCCGCGATCGCCGCCATCGGCCGCGCCGCGGCGCGCGCCGTGGACAGCGGGATCTCGCTGAGGACGTCGTCGAAGAAGGGTTCGAGCTTCATGGTGACCAACTGGCGATGATGGAGTCCGCCGCGCGAGCCAGGTAAGCGATGGCCGCCGGTAGGACCTCGCGCGGATCTCCTACCGCAAACGGTACGCCCTCGAGCTTCGTTTCTCCAGCAAAGCGGTGCATGTGGTGCCGGTCATGCGCGTTGTCGATCAACCGGATCGTCCGCCACGCGCCGCCCACTCGCAGTTGCAGCATGACCGCGTACTCAGCGAGTGGCCGACCGCCACGCCGGACGAGGATGCGCGCATCGTCCCGGTCGAGCGGCACAAGCCACTCGCGATCAAGCTCCATGCACTGCCACCGCCGGTTCACGGGCGAACGCCGCGTCGAGGCGGGCGAGCTCCTCGGGACGGAGCTTGGCGCCGAGGTAGCGATCGGTGGTCGTGAGCTTGGCGTGGCCGAGCATGTCGCGGACGAAGACGGGGTCTGTCGTGCGAGCAACGATGCTGCCCGCCGCGTGGCGCAGGCCGTGCAGGGTCACCTGCCGCAGCCCCGCCGCCTGGCACGCCTTCTTGTACCGGCGGCGGATGGCGGAGATGTCCAGGCGGCCGCCGGTGGCGCTGACGAAGACGTAGTCGTCTGGCTGCGTGAAGTCGCCCCGGGACCCGAGGCGGGCCAGCGCTTCGGCGGCAGGCTGGGCCAGGGGGACGAAGCGATGGCGCCGGCCCTTGGGCAAGGACTCGACGCCGGCCGACAGGCCACGGCGGACGAGGATCGTGCGGGCCGGAAGGTCGATGTCGGCCCAGCGCAGCACGACCGCCTCCCCCACCCGCAGGCCCGTGTAGAAGAGCACCCGGTAGAGCTCGGCGTCCTGCTCGTCCTCGCCGCGCTGGAAGGCGTCGCGCTCGGTGGACCGGTGCTGCCCGAGCTCCGCCGCCCGCGCGAGCGCCTCCGCCTCCTCGACCTCGTAGTAGTCGAGCGCCGGCGGCGGCGGCTCGGGCCGCTTGTCGGTGCGGTCGACGGGGTTCAACGGCAGCTCGTAGGTGTCGACCCGGCAGGCGTAGCGGAACATCACGGCGAGGACCTGGCGGTGCTTGTTGACGTTGCGGGCTGTGAGCCCCTGCTTGTCGAGCGACCGCAGGAAGTCCGAGATGTCGCGGGTCGTGACCTTGTTGATCGGCCGGTCGCCGAGGGCGGCCATGATCCGGCCGTGGGTCTTGCGCTTGCCCCGCACGTACGGGACGCCGGCCTCTCGAAGCAGTGCGCCGTAGTCGACCAGCGACGCCGGCTTGATCTGCTTGACGTCTCGCTGCCACTCGAGCCACTCCGCCGCCAGCTCGCGGACGGTGATCCCGCGCTCGCGCTTCTCGCGCTCTGCCTCCGCCGCCTCGGTGAGCTCGCGCTCGACCAGATCGATCGCCTCCCGCGCGCGCTCGTGCGCGAGGCGCTCGTCGAGGAACTCGCCCGTCCGCCGCCCTCGCCGCGGCACCCACGACCCGTCCGGACCGGCCACCAGCCAGGCCTCCCCCAGCCGCCGCTTGAACTGCCGGCCACCCGATCTCCACTTGGCCTCGAAGAACGGATCGCCCCCCTTCCCGGCCCGCACGATCAGGTTGTACGGAGGGGCCATTTCGGCGAGGGTACCACGCGGGTACCACGTCATTTCGACTCAGACCGCGGGTACCAGATCGGGTACCAAACAGACCGGAAACAACGCTCCAAAGCCATATTTAGCTCATCCAAGTTTCGCTAACCAGAGCCAAATGACCTTCCGATTTGCAGTTGCCATGCAGAAGGTCGAGGGTTCGAGTCCCTTCATCCGCTCCTCACGAAAGCCCCGGGCTCCCGGGGCTTTCGTCGTTCTAGGGCCATCCGCGCTTTCGTCACGGAAGCGAATGCAGAACCGAGAGGCGCGGCCGGCTGTGTCGCCTACCGGTGGAAATAGCCACCGCTATGCGACACGGTTCATCAGCCCGATCCGGGTACCTCACCGGCATGGCCCTGGGCGTGCGACTCCTGGTCGTCTGGCTTCTCATCCTTGCCGGAGCGGCGGCTTTTCGCGCCGTCGAACATGATGCGCCGGCCTGGATCGCGGCAGTCATCTTCGCCGTGAGCCTCATCTCCTTCGGGTTCCTCGCAGCCAGCGGTCGGCTCTGGCGGAGGCGCGCAATGGTGGACCGGGCGGGAGGTACCGGATGCTTGACGCGATCGTCGACGGGGTCTTCGAGCTGATAGTGGGCTTGGTGCCCGATCGGCAGCCCTGGCGGGGGATCGCCTTCGCGCTGATGATCCTGTTCGTCCTCGGCGCGATCGCCGCCGTGGTGATCGTCGCCACCTAGCTCAGCGCTGCACCAGCCAGATCACGAGGAACGAGGGCGAAGAGCGCGAGCCCCGCCCCCAGCAGGAAGAGGCCGAGCCTCGTGTTCTGCGGCACTGGCCGCCCCTGCTCCGCCCTCGAGACCTTCCATGCCTGCACGCCGCCGATGAACACCCCGAGCACCGTCGCCTTGACGAGCCAGGCCTCGATGCGCCCGAAGAGCAGCACGATCACGGTCCAGGTCAGGAGCGAAGACGTCAGCGTCAGGAGGAACGCCCCGACTGGCGGTTCGCGACCGGGCCCGGTACCAGGCCACGGCGCGGACATACCCCTGGCGCCCGTGGGAGACTGCAGGCCGTGGACAAGCGGGTGCCGATCGGCGTCGTGATGGTGGTCGCCGGGACCGTGGCGATGCTGTTCGGGCTCGGGCCGCTGATCGACGAGGGCAGTTGCGCCTCGGGTGGCCCCTATGTCGTCGAGAACGAGTGCCCGAGCGAGTACGCGTGGCTGTTCTGGGTGGTCCTCGGCGGCTTCCTGGTCGCCTTCGCGGGGATGCTGCTCGTGTTCGTCGTCGCCGGCGAGCCTGCGGGGTTCCTCGTGGCCGGCGCGTGGTTCATCGTGCTCGGCGTGACGTCGTTCGTGGCGGCCCAGTCGCTCGAGGAGGACGCGCGACTGGGCCTGAACATCGTCGGATGGGTGTTCGCGCCGATGGGCATCGGCAGCCTGGTGATGGGCCGCGCGATGCACCGCAGCGAGCGGCGGCGGTTCAGTCGCCGCAGGCCGCGCGGATGAAGAGGCGCCGCAGCTGCTTCTGGGCGCGCTTGCTGCCGACCTGATCGTCGAGCGTGAGCGAGTTGGCCATGACGATGACCGTGCGGCCGGTGTCCATGCGGACCATGGAAGTGAGGTAGCCGGCGACGGCGCCGTCGTGGCCGGTGGCGTAGCCGCAGGGCAGCTTGGCGCGGCTGATGCCCAGGCCGTAGCCGCCCTCCGGCGAGTCGGAATCCATCGTCAGCATCGCGGCGAGCATGGTCGGCGAGAGCAGCTTGCCGGCGAGGAGGCCGTCGACGAAATCGGCGAGGTCGCGCGTCGTCGAGGCGACGTTGCCCGCGCCCCAATAGACGGAGGGGCTGACGCCGGTGACGTCCTGGAGCGCGTGCCTGGGCCCGACGAGGTAGCCGCGGACGAACGCGCTGGGGACGGCGGGCGTGGTGGACATGCTCGAGTTGTCCATGTGCAGCGGGTCGAAGACGCGCGTTTCCATCTGCTCGCTCAGGCTGGTGCCGGTGACCTTCTCGATGATCAGGCCGAGCAGCACGTAGTTGGTGTTGGAGTAGGACTGCTTCGTGCCGGGGGCGAAGAGCGGCTTGTGCTCCGTCGCGATGCGGACGAGCTGCTGCGGGGTCCACACGTGGCCGAAGTCGCCGGCCAGGTAAGGCGCGAAGGTGCGCGGGTCGTCCACGTACTCGCTGAGACCGCTCTTGTGGGCGAGGAGGTCGCGGATGGTGATGCGCTTGTCGCCGCCGGCGAGCTTGCCGACGATCTCGGTGATCGGCTGCTCGAGGGACAGGCGTCCCTCCTGGACGAGCTGCAGCACGACGGCGGCCATCATCGGCTTGGTCACGCTCCCGACCCGGAACGGCTGCTCGCGCAGCTTCACCTTCGGCTTCAGGGAGGCGAGGCCGGCCGAGGTGACGGTGGTGCCGTCGGCGTCGCGGACGAGCACCGTCGCGCCCGGCACGCCGAGGTGGACGAGCTTGCGCAGGTCGCGCTTGGCCGGCGTCGCGGCGTCGGCGTGCGCCACGGCCCCGCCGGTGGTCGCGGCGACGGCCAGGAGAAGGCCCAGCGTCCGTCGTGCAGTGGTTCTGACCGTGTGGTTGTGCATGCCGGGCAGCGTCCCAACGGCTCGCCGGCGCCGCCAGGCGGCGCGCAGGTGTCCGGGGGTTCGGTTCTCCGCCCCCACCTGTGCGGCGGACGCCCCTGGCACGATGCTGCCCGACCGGCCATGATCAGCGCAGATGACGCCGACGACCCTGATCGTGGACGACCACGCCACGTTCCGGGCGGGGGCGCGGCGCCTGCTCGAGGCGGGAGGCCTCGAGGTCGTCGGTGAGGCGGCGGATGCCGAGTCCGCGTACGCCGCGGTGCGCGAGCTGCGGCCGGAGCTCGTCCTGCTCGACATCAACCTCACCGAGTCCAGCGGCTTCGACGTCGCCCGGCAGCTCACCCGGGACCCTGACGGCCCGGACGTGATCCTCACCTCGAGCCACGACTACTCGGATCTGGCCGCGGAGATCGCGGCGTGCGGGGCACGTGGCTTCGTCGGCAAGGACGTCCTGTCCGCGGCGGCGCTGCGCGCGGTGCTCGGGTGAGCCGCGCGCGCGCCGGGATCGCCCTCGCAGCGGTCCTCCTGGGCGCGAGCGACGTCCTGCTCGCCGCCGGCAGCGAGCACACGATCGACCCGGGCGGCTTCCTCGCCGCCGTCCTCGGCGTCGGCTGGAGCTTCACCGGGACCGGCCTCTACGCGATGGGCAACCCGCGCACGGAGCGCATCGGCCGGCTGATGGTGCTGTCGGGGTTCGCGTGGCTGGGCACGGGCCTGTTCTCCTCCGACGTCCCCGTCGTCTTCATCGCCGGCGGGCTGCTCGGTGTCGTGAGCTACGGCTGCCTCGTGCACATGCTGGTCGCCTTCCCGAGCGGCCATGTCCGCCCCGGTCTGGACCGCTTCGTGGTGGTCGCGGGATACGCCAGCACCACGGTCGGCCAGCTGCTCTGGATCCTGTTCTTCGACACGACGGCGAGCCGCGACTGCATCCGCTGTCCGGCGAACCCCCTCCTCCTGCACGCGGACGACGACCTCACGGCGGTGCTGTTCGTCGGACAGGCGGCGATCGGGTCCGCCGTGCTGGTGCTCCTCGTGGTGGCGCTGGTGCGCCGGTGGCGCGCGACGCCGGTGTCGCGCCGCGCGGGCCTGACGCCGGTGCTGTGGGCGGGCATCGGGACCCTCGGCCTGCAGGCCGTGCTGCTCGCGCTGTCGGTGGTCGGCGTCGAGGCCGCCGCCGTGGCCACCTCCGGGACGGCGTCCTCGAGCATCTTCTTCGCCTCCTGGGTGCCGTTCGCCCCCGTCACGCTGGCCTTCGGCATCGGCCTGCTGCGCGGCCGGGTCTCCCGCGGGCAGGCGGTCAGCGACCTCATCAGCCGCTTCGGCGAGAACCGTGGCCCGGAGGCGATGCGCACCGCGCTCGCCCGCACCCTCGGCGACCCGTCGCTCGCGCTCGGCCGCTGGGACGCCGAGGCGGAGGCCTTCATCGACACGCGCGGCGCGCGGATCGAGGTCGATCCGGGTTCGACCCTCACGGAGGTCGAGCAGGACGGGCAGGTGGTCGGCGCCATCGTCCACGACGCGTCGCTGACCGCCGACGACGAGCTCATCGAGTCGGTCTGTGCCGCCGCCGCGCTGGCCCTCGAGAACGAACGGCTCTCCAACGAGGTGCGGGCCAACGTCCGGGAGCTGCGCGCCTCCCGCGCGCGGATCGTCACGGCCGGCTACGAGCAGCGCAAGCAGCTCGAGCGCGACCTCCACGACGGTGCGCAGCAGCGGCTGCTGGCCGTCGGCATGAGCCTGCAGCTGGCCCGCATGAAGGCCGACGCCGGGTCCGCCGAGGTCCCTGACCTCATCGACGAGGCGATCGCCGAGCTGACGGCCGCGACCGCGGAGCTGCGCGAGCTCGCCCGCGGCATCCACCCGGCGGTCCTCACCGACCTCGGCCTCGGCGCTGCTGTGAAGGTGCTCGCCCGCCGCTCCCCCGTCCCGGTCAAGCTCGGCGTCGCCGACGCGGGCCGGCTGCCGGCGCCCGTGGAGGCCGCCGCCTACTTCGTCATCGCGGAGGCCATCACCAACATCAGCCGCTACGCGCAGGCCGCACTGGCCGAGGTCAACGTCGATCGCGTCGACGGTCGCGTCCGCATCGAGGTCATCGACGACGGACAGGGCGGCGCCGACCCCAGGCGCGGGTCCGGCCTCCGCGGCCTGGCCGACCGCGTCGCCGCCCTCGACGGCGAGCTGCAGGTCACGAGCCCCGCCGGGCACGGCACCACGATCAGAGCCTGGATCCCATGCGCGTCGTGATCGCGGACGACTCGCTGCTGCTGCGGGAGGGGCTCTCGCGGCTGCTCGGCGAGGCCGGCGTGGAGGTCGTCGCGCTCGCCGCCGACGGCGAGGACCTCATGCGCAAGGTGCGCGCGCACGCGCCGGACGTCGCCATCGTCGACATCCGCATGCCGCCCACCCACACCGACGAGGGCCTGCGTGCCGCGCGGCAGATCCGCTCCGAGCTGCCGGGCGTCAGCGTCCTCGTCCTCTCGCAGTACGTGGAGGAGGACTACGCGCTGAGCCTCCTGTCCGGCGGGGCGCAGGGCGTCGGATACCTGCTCAAGGACCGGGTGTCGGACCTCGCCGCGTTCACCGACTCGCTGACGCGCGTGGCCGGCGGCGGATCGGTCCTCGACCCCGACGTGGTCGATCAGATGCTCGCGCGCGGCCGCCATGACGACCCGTTGCACGAGCTGAGCCCGCGCGAGCGCGAGGTGCTCGCGCTGATGGCGCAGGGCCGGACGAACGGCGGCATCGCGGCCGACCTCGTCGTCACGCAGCGCGCGATCGAGAAGCACGTCACGAGCATCTTCTCCAAGCTCGGCCTCGCGCAGGGAGCGGAGGACCACCGGCGGGTCATGGCGGTCCTCGCCTTCCTGGCGACGGAGTGACTCAGACGGCGGCGGGCCAGTCCGCGCGGGGGTCGGGCAGCGGGGTCAGCCGCGCCTCGATCTGGCGGCGCTGGTCCTCGAGGAACGGCGGCAGGATCACCTGCGTGCCGAGGTCCTCGAGCGGAAGGCCGTCGACGAGGAAGCCGGGCTCCTCCGTGGCCAGCTCGTAGAGCACGCCGCCGGGCTCGCGGAAGTAGAGCGAGTGGAAGTAATGACGGTCGACGTAGCCCGAGTTCGGGACGCCGGCGGCGTCCACGCGCTCGATCCAGGTGGGCAGCTCCGCGTCCGTGGTCCCCCAGGCGACGTGGTGGACGACGCCCGCGCTCTGGCGGCCGCGCTCGGCGGGCGCGGGGTCGTAGGCGATCCAGCCGCCGCGGCGCTCGCCGCGCAGCACGAAGCGGTCGCCCTCGCGCGTGGCGCCCATCAGCTGCTCGAGCATGCGGGCCGACTGCTCCGGGTCGTGGCTGTAGGCGCGGACGCCTTCGAACCCACGGATCGCCAGCTCCGCCGGGACCTCGGGATGCACCGCGACGAGCGCCTCGTCGTCCGTGGCGTCCACGACGAGCTCGTGGTCGAGTCCCTCGGGATCCGCGAACCGCAGGCTCCCCTCGCTCCGCTCCACGGCGACGCCCTCCGCGCCGAGCCGCTCGGCCCAGAACGTCAGCGCCTCGTCGGAGGCGACGCGGTGGACGATGCGGTGCACCATGCCGGCGCCGGGCCGGCCGGGGATCGCGCCGGGGTACTCGAAGAACGTGAGGTCCGCGCCGGGCCGGGCGTGCTCGTCCCCGTAGAAGAGGTGGTAGACGCCGGGATCGTCCTGGTTGACGGACTTCGCGGTCAGCCGTAGGCCGAGGACGCGCGTGTAGAAGTCGACGTTGCGGCGGGCGTCGCCGGTGATGGCGCTGATGTGGTGGATGCCGTCCAGTCTCATGACCACATCCTAGCGATTATTTGCGGGCGCAACTACCGTGGTCAGGAACCGTTCACGGCGGCCGCAGCGTTGATGAGTCGCTTGAAGGCCGCCTCGTCGAGATCGTCGTCCTCGCGGATGTCGATCGCCCGGCGCGTCCCCGCGTCGAGGCTCGCGTTGAAGAGCCCGTCGGGATCCTCGACGGAGGCACCCTTGGCGAAGGTCAGCTTGAGCTTGTCCTTGTAGCTCTCCCCCGTGCAGATGATCCCGCTGACGCTCCAGGTCGGGACGCCGAGCGGATTGGTCGCCTTCTTCCACTTGGTCTCCTCGACCACGTCGGGCTCGGCCTCCTTGATGAGCGCCCGGATCCGCCCGAGCCGCTCACCCCGCCAGTCGTCCAGCTCCCCGATGATCGTGTCGATGTCGTCCGCCATGCGTCTCACTCCTTGTCGTCGGCGCCCCGGCCGGAGGCGAGGTCGCGGAAGCGGTCGATCAGTGACGCGGCGGGGCCGGCGACGAGGCGGCCGGTGGCGGAATTGGGGACGTTCGGGTGCGGGCGGGTCGGCGCGACCTTCTTGAAGGCGGAGACGGCGGTGCCCATCGTGCGCAGCTCGTCGTCGCCGAGGTGCTCGCGCATCGCGGCGAACATCTCGCCCTCCTCATCCTCGATGTGATGGCGGATCTCCTTCATGAGCTCCGCCAGCTGGTCGTCGAAGCCCGCATCGGTGGGGTCGAGCTTCTCGAGGTTGGCCATCGTCTGCTCCGCCTCCTTGTGCTCCTCGCGGGCGTGGTCGACCTGGTCCTGGCTGATCTTGTCGGCGACCCGCGGGTAGACGAGCACCTCCTCGGCGACGGAGTGGCGGACGAGCTCGATCGTCACCTGCTCGACGAGGTCCTTGCGGCGCTTCTCGACGTCTTCGCCGGACCGGCCCTTCAACCCTTCCAGCTCCTGGAACATGTCCTCGACCTCACGGTGGTCGTGGACGAGGATCTCGATGACATCGCGTTGATCGTCTGACATGAAGGCGTCTCTACCCTGGAATCGTGAGCGTCGAAGCGTCATCGATCATCTCCTTCGACCAGACCTACGCCGAGCAGCTCGAGGGCCTGTACGTCGAGTGGAAGGGCGACGCCGCTCCCGACCCGCAGCTGCTGGTGCTCAACGAGCCGCTGGCCATCGAGCTGGGCCTGGACCCGGAGCTGCTGCGCTCCCCGGAGGGCGTCCGCCTCCTCGCCGGCTCGGAGCAGCCCGGCATCGCACAGGCCTACGCCGGCCACCAGTTCGGCGGCTACTCGCCCCGGCTGGGGGACGGCCGCGCGCTGCTGCTCGGCGAGATCGACGGGCGCGACCTGCACCTGAAGGGCTCCGGCCGGACGCCGTTCTCCCGCGGCGGCGACGGCAAGGCGGCGATCGGGCCGATGCTGCGCGAGTACCTCATCTCGGAGGCGATGCACGCGCTCGGCATCCCCACCACCCGTGCGCTGGCCGTCACGGGCACGGGCGAGGGCGTGTTCCGCGAGACGGGCAAGCTGCCCGGCGCCGTGCTGGCCCGCGTCGGCGCCAGCCACCTGCGCGTGGGGACGTTCCAGTACGCGGCGGCCACCGGCGACCTCGACGTCCTCGCGAACCTGACCGCGCTACGCCATCGCCCGCCACCACCCGGAGGCCCGGGACGCCCTCGGCCTGCTCGACGCCGTCATCGAGCAGGCAGGCCGCGCTGATCGCCCAGTGGATGCAGGTCGGCTTCGTCCACGGCGTCATGAACACGGACAACATGACCATCTCCGGCGAGACGATCGACTACGGCCCGTGCGCGTTCATGGACACGTTCGACCCCGCCACCGTCTTCAGCTCCATCGACCACGCCGGCCGCTACGCGTACGGCAACCAGCCGCACATCGGGCACTGGAACCTGACGCGCTTCGCCGAGACGCTGCTCGGCCTCATCGACGAGGACACGGACACCGCCGTCGCGAAGGCCACGGAGGTCCTGCAGACCTATCCCGCTCGCTTCAACGAGCACTTCTACGCGGGCCTGCTCCACGAAGCTCGGCGTCGAGGGCAAGGAGGCCGTCGACGCGCAGCTCGAGCTGATGCGCACCGAGCAGCGTCGACTTCACCTCCTACCTGCGCGCGCAGGACGAGCGCAACCCGGTCTACATCCCGCGCAACCACCTCGTCGAGGCGGCGCTCACCGCCGCGACGGACGGCGACCTCGAGCCGTTCCACCGGCTCCTCGCCGTCCTGCAGGATCCCTTCACGGAGCGGCCCGGCCTCGAGGCCTACGCCGCGCCCGGCGAGGACTCAGCCCCCTACGTCACCTTCTGCGGCACGTAGCAGCGACGGGACGACGTCGGGCCCGGTCAGCGGCCCGAGGTGCCCGGGCAGGACGACGGCCGGCTCGAGCTCGGCGAGCTTGCGGATGGACCGCAGCGCCTGCGCCGTGTCGAGGTTGTACGCGTCCAGCGGGACCGCCGGCGGCTGCGGGCGGCCGTGCATGTCGGTGATGTAGAAGCAGTCGGAGACGAGGGCGACGCGGTCGCGCTCGCGCCACAGGCCGATCAGCCCCGGCGCGTGGCCGGGCAGGTCGATCACCTGGAAGCCGGCGACGTCGTCGCCCTCGCTGACCGTGCCGTCGATCTCCACCGGCCCGCCGTCCCACACGAAGCGGTGCGCGAAGCCGTGCAGCAGCCGGACGTCGAGCGGCAGCGTCTCCGGGTTCCAGTAGTCGCGACCGCCCGAGCCGGAGGCCTGCGCCACCGCGTCGGGATGACAGAGGACGGGCGCCAGCGCGCGCAGCGCCGGTGCCGCGCCGCGGTGGTCGGTGTCCCCGTGACCGAGGACGATCCGGGTGATGCCACCGAGTGCGGAGGCGGCCGACGCGATCGCGCCGGCCATCCCCTTCTCCCCCGCGTCGTAGACCGCGAGCCGCGCCGTCGCCGTCGCGCAGGAGGTAGACGTTCATGGTCCGCGCAAGGCCCCCGCGCAGCAGCCAGACCCCGTCGGCGACCTCCTCAGGAGGGGCCGACGCGATCCGGCGCAGGCGGGGACGGGAGCGGACCGAGGTCAAGCGGCGCGGACGGTACCCGTGTGCGCGCGGTTGTCCTTGGGCGACATGAGGCCGGCGGCGATGCCGAGGCCGGCGATGAGCAGGTGCAGGACGTTGTCGGCGCCGTTGACCGGGATCAGGCCGAGGACGCTGTCGCCGTCGGCGAAGCCGATGATCGTCACCAGCAGGTAGACGGCACCGAAGCCCAGCGCGTACAGCCGGGCGGTGTCGTTGCGCCGGAACAGCGCCAGGCCGACGAGGCCTGAAGCGATGTGGACCAGGTTGTGCCAGCCGTTGAGCTCGAAGACGATGAGGTTGTCGCCGGTGCCGACGGCGTCACCGGTGTCGAAGGACGAGTTCACGGCGAAGCCGATGAGGCCGACGAGCAGGAGGACGGCGCCGAAGGCGAGCGCGTACATCTGCGCGGGGGTCATGGTGCGGGTGTCAGGCATGGGTGTCTCTCTCAGGGTTGGTGTGGGAACGGCGCCACGAGTTCACCATGGACCAGATGACCGCCACGAAGGCGGGCAGGAAAAGCAGGGGCTCGAGGCGTGTCCGATGTGTGCGAAGACCACTGCCGGCAGGACTGCCCCGAGAGCGGGCACGCCTGATCCCGCGGGGTTGGGTTCCGGCGTCCGCGCGCTCAGGCGGTCAGGGGATCGTTCCCCGAGCCAGGTGCCCGTGGCTGGCGACCGGCCGGAAGCGCGCGAAGAAGAGCGTGGTGCCACCACGGCGTGGCCAGCGATGCCCGTTGCACCGGGCCATGGACCTGCGCGGGTCGTAGGCGAAGCGCACGGCGTCACCCTGTGAGCGCCAGACGGAGAAGGTCGCGCGCGTGAGGGGATGGTCGGCGGCGCCGGTCATCATCCCGAGGCCAGGGCCGCCGAGCATCTCGCGCACGATGCGCGCGTTGTCGACGGTGAAGCGGGGCAGGCCAGCGCGCACGCAGGCGCGCGTGGGTCATGACCAGCGCGGGTTCGTCGCGGGCGAACGGGGCGACGCCCTCCGTGTCGGGCACCCAGCCGCCCAGGCCGCCCTTGCGCACACGCACGGTGTCGAGGGAGACGCTCCAGCTCTCCCGCGCGTCGCGGGTGAAGCGCTCCGGCTCGAAGTCGTCCCGGGCCGCAGCGCTCTCCCACCCGCAGAACAGGCCGAAGCGCGTCGGCCGCACCAGCCCGCCCGTGCGCGGCTCGAGGTCGGCGAGCATGAAGACGCGGGCGACGGCGGCACCGGGCGGCGCGCCGAGCCGTGCCATCCGCCCCAGCGTGCGCAGCGCTCCCGACGGCCCGAAGCGGGCGAGATGCAGCGACGCGGTCACCGGCGACGCAGCAGGTGCAGCGACAATCCGGCCGGACCGGCCATCCACGTCAGGAACAGCGCGAGCCGCGCCGAGCGCCCGCGCTCCAGCGCGTCCTGCCAGATCCAGCGCCCGACGAACAGGTCGAAGGCGATGTAGTGCGTCCACCCGCCGAGGAAGATGTCCGGTTCGCCCAGTGCCTTGCGGACCGCCTCCGGATCGCGGAAGTTCAGCTTGGTGCGCGCTGTTGACGACACCCGAGGCGATCAGCGCGTCGTAGGTCAACCCGAGGCCCACGAAGAGGGCCCGGTGCGGCCCACCAGCCAGCGGGTCACCCGCGACCGCGGCGCCAGGATCATCGCGATCCAGACGGGCGCGGAGCTCGAGTTGATCACGGTGTAGGCCTGCCTGCGCGCGGGGGTGAGCGGTGCCATGCCGCGAGTGTGTCAGGCTGCGCCCATGAGCGCGATCGTCCACCGGCAGTGCACGCTGTGCGAGGCCCACTGCGGCATCGCGGTCACCGTCGAAGGGGATCGGGTGCTGCGTATCGAGGGCGACCCGGAGGACCACCAGTCCAAGGGCTACATCTGCCCGAAGGCCGCCGCGCTGGCCGACCTCTACACGGACCCCGACCGGCTCACGAAGCCCGTCCGGCGCACCGCGGACGGCTGGGAGGAGATGGAGTGGGACGCGGCACTGGACTTCGCCGCCGACGGCCTGCGCCGCGTGCGCGAGACGCAGGGCACCGACTCGCTGGCGACCTACGTGGGCAACCCGACCGCGCACTCGTGGTCGCTGCTGTCCGTTCGTCCCGCTGCGGGAGACGATGGACACCCGCAACCACCACTCCGCCACCTCCACCGACCAGCTGCCCCAGCACCGCACCTCCGCGGAGATGTTCGGCAACCTGGCGCTGTTCCCGATCCCGGACGTCGACCGCACGGACTTCATGCTCGTCATCGGCGCCAACCCGTCGGTGTCCAACGGGTCGCTGATGACCGCCCCGGGCGCGCGGCACCGGCTGCGCGACGTCATCGCGCGCGGTGGCCGCGTCGTCGTCGTGGACCCGCGCCGCACGGAGACGGCGAAGCTCGCCTCGCAGCACGTCGCGGTCCGCCCGGGCGGCGACGCGTTCCTGCTGCTCGGCGTGCTGCACGTCGTCTTCGCCGAGGGCCTCACCGACGTCCCGGACGTGGTGCGACGGGGCCGACGAGCTCGAGGCGCTCGGCGGCGGAATGGGACCCGGAGCGCGCGGCGGCCGCCGCGGGCGTCGACGCCGCGACCATCACCGCCCTGGCGCGCGACTTCGCCGCGGCCGAGCGGGCCGTCGCCTACGGCCGCGTGGGCGTCTGCCAGCAGCGCACGGGCACCGTCATCCACTGGCTCATCAACGCGCTCAACGCCGTCACCGGCAACCTGGACGCAGAGGGCGGCGCGATGTTCCCCGAGTCCTTCCTCGACCTCGCCCCCGCCCTGCGCCTGGCCGGCCGCTCCGGCCCCGGCGGCTTCAACCGCTACACGCAGCGCGTCAGCGGGATGCCCGAGATGAACGGCGAGCTGCCCATCGCCGGCCTGGCGGACGAGATCACCACGCCCGGTGCGGGCCAGGTCCGCGGGCCTGCTCGTCCACGCCGGCAACCCGGTGCTCTCGGCCCCGGGCGGCCGCAAGCTCGACGCCGCGCTGGAGGAGCTCGAGTTCATGGTCGCCGTCGACCAGTACGTCACGGAGACCTCCCGCCACGCCGACGTGATCCTGCCGCCCGTCTCCCCGCTCGAGCGCGACGAGATGGACGTGGTGCATGCCGCTCGTGTCCGTGCGCAACCACATCCGCTTCAGCCCCGCGGCGGTGCCAGCGCCGCGCGGGCGGCAAGGCGGACTGGGAGATCCTCAACGGGCTGACCACGCGGCTCGGGCGCGGGCTCAAGGGGCGCGGGCTGGGCGTCGCCTCCCGGGTCACGAGCCCGGCCCGGATCGTCGAGGCGGCGCTGCTCGCCGGCCCGTACGGGCTGCTCCGGCGCGGGCCGCTGAAGGGCCTGACGCTGTGGAAGGTCAAGCGCGCCAGGCACGGCATCGACCTCGGGCCGCTGCGCCCCGGGCGGCTGCCGGGCGCGCTGCTCACGAAGGACCGCCGGGTGCAGCTCGCGCCGCGCCGCGTTCCTGAGGCCGCGGCCGAGCTCGAGGCGATCGCCGCGGAACGCGAGACCGCCGCCGCCGCGGGCTTCGACCTCACGCTGATCGGCCGCCGCAACCTGCGCTCCAACAACTCCTGGATGCACAACAGCAGCGCGGCTGACCAAGGGCCGCGACCGCTGCACCGCGCTGCTGCATCCCGACGACGCCGCCCGCCGCGGCCTCGCCGACGGCGCCGCCGTGCGCGTCGTGTCACGCGTCGGCGCGATCGAGGTGCCCGTGGAGATCTCCGACGAGATGCGCCCGGGCGTCGTCTCCGTCCCGCACGGCTACGGGCACGGCAGCCGCGACGGCGTCGGCTGGACGCACGCGGCGGGGCTGCCGGGCGCGAGCGTCAACGACATCACCGACCCCACCGTGCGGGACGCCCTGACGGGCAACGCGGCCCTCAACGCGGTGCCGGTTCGCGTCGATAGCAGCGCGGTGAGCGCCAGCGCGGCGGCGAAGGGCAGCAGGACGATCAGCCCGATCCCGTAGCGGTAGCTGAACACCGACAGCGCCTGGGAGACGGCGAGCCCGATGAGCGCGGTGGCGGCGACGAGCGCGGCGTCGGAGGCGCGGCCACGGCGCACGACGAGCGCGACGGCGACGAGCAGCACGCACAGCGCGAAGAACGGGCCCGGCGTGTAGACGCGCGCTGCAGCTCGTGCAGGAAGCGCGAGGCGCCGACGGCTGAAGTGCGCGGTGTCGGCCATGCGGGCGACGTAGCGGTTGGGCTCGGTGATCGGGTGCTCGCGCCTGGCGGTCGGGGATGCCCTTCCGGATCGGCCCGCGGTAGCCGGGGTAGTCGACCGTCGCGCGGGTCCTCCGGGAACTGCCACGGCTCGATCGGGGTAGTCGTCGCGGCCGATGCGGTGGCCCGGGCGGAAGTAATGCAGGAAGCCGCCGACCGCGACGTCGCAGGTAGTCGCCGAACTGGGGGCGGACGACGCGGGTCGCGAACGACTTCACGCGCGGGTCGTCCTCGTGGCCGTGCACGGGTGACTGCCGTGCTCCACACGTACGCGTTCGGGCGTCAGGCGGTTCGTCGGGATCGGGGCACAGGAAGCGCTGGTCGGCGGGCACGCCCTCGCACGTCGGCGAACGGGGCGACCTTGCCGTAGAGGAACTGCCCGCCGGACGCGCTCACCCCGAAGGACCCGTGCTGGACGGCGAAGACGGTCATGTAGCCGAGCGTCACCACCGCGCCCCCGGCGACGAACAGCCCGACCCGGCGCCACCCGGCCCGGCGCAGGATCAGGTAGACGACGAAGACCGCGAACACCGGGGCTCCCACGCTGCGCACGAGCCCGGCGTAGGCGAGCAGCGCGCCGGCCGCGACCAGAGCGACCTGGGTCCGGGCTCAGGCCGCCACAGCAGCAGCGCGAACGTCCCCAGCAGCGCGGCGTGGAAGACGGCCTCCGCCATCATCACGTGCTCGACGACGACCAGGTAGAGGTCGAGGCCGGCGGGCAGCGCGCCGAGCACCGCCACCCAGCGCGGCGCGCCGCGGCGGAGGAGCAGCGCGTAGAGGCCGGCGACGAGCGCGAGGCCGATCAGGTGCTGGACGACGATCAGCGCCTGGGCCGAGCCCAGCCAGTAGAAGGGCGCGACCAGCAGCGAGTAGCCGACCGGCCGCACCGTCGACAGCGTCCCCGTGGCGGCGGTCTCCACGTAGACGTTGGAGTCCGAGAACCAGGTGCCGGGGCGGATCGCGACGACCGCCGTCACCCGCAGCGCGGTGGCGGCGAGCAGAAGCAGCAGCAGTCCCCAATGCCGGCGCAGCACCGACGCCAGCCTGCCAGATGCGAGTCAGCCGGGCCGGTTCGGGTACCCCAGCCTCATGACGGAACCGACCATCGTGGCCCCCACCGGCGAGATCGACATCGCGACGATCGACGGGTTCCGCGAAGCGCTGACCGCCGCCACCGCCGACTGCGCCTCCATCGTGGTCGACCTGACCGGCGTCAGCTTCATCGACTCCGTCGGCCTCGGCGCCATCGCCGACGCCGGCCGCAGCTGCCGGCGCGGCGGCGGCCGTCTCGCCGTGGTCGCGCCCCACGGCACGGCCGCCGCCGTCCTGCTCGAGCTGACCGGTCTCAACCAGACGCTCGACGTCGTCGGCACGCTGGAGGCGGTCAGCGCCGGCTGATCACGGGTGGCCGAAGCCGCCGCGGTCGTGCCCGAGGAAGGGCAGGGCCTTGGTGACCTGGGCCTCCGTCTTGCCGGTCGCCTTGGCGATCTCGGCCGCGGTCTTGTGGGCGCGCAGGTAGGAGTCGAGCTTGTCCTCGCTGACGTCCAGGGCCTTCGCGGCGTCCGCGAGGCCCGGGGGCGGGCCGCCGAAGTGACCGGGGCCGCCGGGGCCGCCGGGTCCGCCACGCTGGAAGTCCCCGAGGTGCTCGATCGCGTCGGCGAGGTGCTCGACCATGCTCGTCGTGCTGGGCCTGCGTGATCCGGCCGGCCTTGAGGTCGGCGTCGAGGCGGTCGGTCGCGCTCTGCTTGACCGCCGCCTTGACCTCGTCGAGCGACTTGCCCTGCGGCCTTGGCGATCTCCGGCGGGCGTCTTGCCGTCGCGCAGCTGCGTCATCAGCTTCTGCTCGCTGATGCCGAGCGCCTTCGCCGCGTCGGCGAGCAGGGGGCCGGGGCCGCCGTGGTGGCCGAAGCCGGGCCGCCGCGGGGCCCGAAGCCGAGCACGGTGCCCTCCTCGCGAGCGGTGCTGCTTGATCTCGTCGGCCTGCGCCTGGGTGAGCCTGCCCGGCCTTGACCTGGGCGTCGATCTGCGCGTCCTCGGCCTTCGAGAGCGCGCTCCGGAGGTCGGCTGGCGTCGACGCCGAGCTGCTTGGCGGCGTCCGCGAGGACGGCGTTCTCCGCCTCCTTGTGGCTGTTGGTGGCGGCGATGGCGCCCGCCGTGCCGCCGGCGACGGCCAGGGCGGCGAGGGATCCCGCGATGAGCTTTTTCTTCATGCCGCCAGGTTGACCGGCGCACCTGAGATCCGGCTGGGAGTCCTACCGGTGCTTGCGCACGCAGGGGTGGTAGCGGCGGGAGTCGTCGTAGGTGCGCCCGGCCGTCGTGCGCACGCGGATGCGCACGACGAAGGTGCGGCGCGGGCCGCCCGCGGAGGTCGACGACGGCGACGAGCCGGCCGTGCGCGGCGGCGGATGCGCAGGCGCTTGCCGCGCAGCGTTGCGCGGACGCTCGCGATGCGCCCGTGGCGCGGCTCGCGGATGCGGATCCGGAAGCGGCGGCGGGAGGCGCAGCGGCGCAGCCGTCGGCGGCCGGCTTCGGCGCCGCGTCGCGTCCCGCGGCCAGGCGCGGTCGTTGAGGCTGCAGGTTCCAGAAGCCCGTCGTCGCGTCGGTGAAGTAGCCACCTCGCGGCGCTTCGGGTCGAAGGCGGGCTGGCTGAAGGCGGCGTCGGACTGCTGCCCCTGCGCGGTCCCGGGCGGGGAGACGAAGTACGCCGTCTCCTTCGGATGCTCGGGGTCGCGGATGTCGAAGATGCGCAGGCCCGAGTTCAAGAACGAGCAGGCGGCGATCACCGGGTCCTTCTCGCGCGGGACGTTGCAGTAGTGCGCGCCGTAGGAGGTCTGCGCGCCGGGCACGAAGTTCGGGTCCTCGGCCGCCGCCGCCGGCTGGTGGTCCGGCATGTTGACCTCCAGGCGCAGGTTGGAGGTGACCTTGGGCTTGGCCGGGTCGGCGATGTCGATCAGCCGCGCCGCGCCCGCCTTGGAGCGCAGACCCGTTGAAGCCGAAGGCGAACTCGTCGTACTCGAGCAGGTACGGGTGCCCGCCGATGGTGATCGGGTTCGTGTTCTGCGGGATGGACGACGTGTCCCAGGTCAGGCGGCTGATCTCGCGCACGACCGGGTTGGGCTTGCGGGCCTGGATCTCCGAGACGTCCAGGAGCGCCATCCCGCCGTCGATCACGTTGGTCTCGTAGAGCGTGTTGCCGTCGTCGGAGAAGTTGATGCCGTGCGACGGGATGTTGATCGTCGTGAGCGCGAACGGGGCGCGCGGGTCGGTGACGTCGACGGGGATGATGCCCTGCCCGCCGCCGATCCAGAACGTCTTGCCGTCCGGCGAGAAGCCGCTCTCGTGGCCGACCGGCGCGGCCGGGAACTCCGACAGGAGCGTCGGGTGCCGGCAGTCGGTCCCGACGTCGTAGATGTCCATGATCCCCGGGGCCGTCCCGGCCGTGCCGAGCTCCGCCGCGAGCAGGCCGCGGCCGGCGTGGAGGTTGAGCGACTCGTGCGGGGAGAGCATCGCCGTGCCCAGCAGCCGCGCCGTCTCCACGGGTTGCGCGGGGTCGGCCATGTCGAGGACGACGGTGCCCTGGGTCGGCGCCGCGGCGAGGGAGACGACGTTGAGCGGGCCGAGCAGCGAGGTGTCGTAGTAGGCGCAGGTGTGGCCCGGCCGGGATCTGTGTAGCGCCACACGCGGAAGCCGCCCGGCGTGGCGTGCGCGGCTGACGACGCTCAGGTTGCAGGCCCAGCCCTTCGCGGCCTGCGGCGAGTCGACGTCGGCCTGGGTGACGCGGCCCTGCATGCCGGCCAGGGGCGTCGAGTCCGCGTCGCAGTCCGCGCGTGGGACGGGGCGCAGCGGCGGCTCGTTGCGCTGCACCGGCGCGGGCGTCGGGCGTCTGCCCGTAGAGCCGGCCGACCGCGCCCTCGAAGTCGTTCGTCGGCAGCTGCGGGACGGACTGCGCGGCCGCGTGCGCGACCGGCAGCAGCATCAGCGCCGCCACGACTGCCACCGTGCGTCCCCTCACCGTGCCGGACCATACTCTCCGGCGGGTGATCGTGCCCTGGCCCGAGTACGTCCAGGCGCCCGGTCCACGGCACTCCAGCGCCCCGTCGCGATCGTTCGCACCGCGGGCGAGGGTGACGGCACGCCGGCGCGCTGGTCACGGGGACGGGCGACGGTGCGGCTCGTACGCCGCCGGGGCGAGGCCCCGCCTGCGGTCGTGCTCGACTTCGGCAAGGAGGTCGCCGGCTACCCGACCTTCACCGTCGCCGCGTCCGCGCGGCCGCACCGCGCTGCGCTCCGTCTACTCCGAGACGCTGACCGGCCTCTACCCCGACGGCGACTACGCCGGCCGCAAGCGGCTCACCCGCGTGCAGGTCCAGCCGGTGCGGCGGCCCGGGACGCCTGGACTCGCGCGCAGATCGAGGGCGGCCAGCGCTACGTCCGCCTCACCCTGACCCGGCCCGGGCGGGTCGACCTGCAGCCGCGCCGGCATCGTCTTCAGCGGCTTCCGCGGGACCGCCGAGCGGCTGCGCGGCTTCTTCCGCTCCAGCGACCGGCTGCTCAACGAGATCTGGTTCGCCGGGCGTCTACACGGTCAACCTCAACCAGGTCGCCGGGAGGACGCCCGTGCTCATCGACGGCGGCAAGCGCGACCGCAAGATCTGGTCGGGGGACCTGCTGACGGCGGCGCCGACCGTCTACTACGCGCTGGACCCCCGCTACGTGCGCGGCTCGCTGCAGCGCCTCGGCCGGCCCCGGGCACCGTCCCGCTGCCGGGCAAGTGCCTCCCGGACGGGAGCGACTGCCAGTTCTACTCCGCGGCCTACTCGATGGCCTTCGTCGTCGCGCTGCGCGAGTACCTGCGCTTCACGGGCGACCGCGCCTTCGTGCGGTCGATGATGCCGACCGTCTTCGCCCAGCTCGCCTACGACGCCGCGGCCAGGTCGGCCCGGACGGCCTCTACGGGGTGACCGGCGCCGGACCGGCAAGAACTGGAACCTCGAGGTCCTCCCGGGCGAGCTGACCTACGTCAACGCCGTCTACCACGCAGGCGCTGATCGGCGCCGCCGAGCTGGCGGAGGCGTTCGGGCAGGACGGAGCCACGCTGCGAACGCGCGCGGCCGCGGTGCGCGCCGCCGTCAACGCGCAGCTGTGGGACGAGCCGAAGGGCGTCTACGACGCGAGCACGACGCTGCGCGACCCGATCGTCCAGGACGGCAACCTGATGGCCGATCCTCTCCGGCATCGCCCCGCCGGAGCGGGCTGCGCGGGTGCTGCCGGCGCTCGACGCGGCGCTGGCGACGCCCTTCGGCCCGCGCAACGTCTCCGCGCCCGACCCCGGAGGGCTTCCGCGAGATCGTCTCGCCATACATGGCGGGCTTCCAGCTCCAGGCGGACTTCGAGGCCGGCCGCGACGGCCCGGCGCTGGACCTGATGCGCACGGAGTGGGGCTGGATGCTCGATCACGACCCCGGCGCGACGCTGTGGGAGAAGATCCGCGTCGACGGCAGGCTGCGCCACTCAGGCCAGCGGCGCGCACGCGTGGAGCAGCGGCGCGACCTCGGCGCGCTGTCGCGCTACGTGCTCGGGCGCCGCGCCGGTGCGCGCCGGCTGGCGGACGTGGGCCGTGCGCCCGCATCCGGGCGACCTCGGCTGGGCGGAGGGCCGCGTCCCCACCCGCCGCGGCGACCTGGCGGTCCGCTGGGACCACCACGCGGAGCGGCTTCCGGATGAAGGTGACCGCCCCGGCCGGGACGACGGGGACGGTGGCCCTGCCGCTGTTCGGCCGCGACCGCGCGGTCACGCGCGACGGCGTGCCCGTGACCGCCGCGCCGCGACGGCGACTACGCCGTCCTGCCGCGCCAGTCGGGCACCCACGTCTACGGGTGGTGAAACGCTGATGCCGGGCAGTGTGTAACACTGCCGTAGCTACACCCGCGTGACAAGGGAGCTTCAAGGCATGAGTTGGACCATCGAGGGACGCACCGTCCTCATCACCGGCGCGGCGCGCGGCATCGGCGCCGCGAGCGCCGGCGCCTCCACGCCCGCGGCGCGAACCTCGCGCTCGTCGGGCTGGAGCCGGAGCGGCTGGAGGCGCTGGCCGCGCGGCTGGGCGACCGCGCCGCGGCGTTCGAGGCCGACGTGACCGACCCGGACGCGCTGCAGGCCGCGGTCGACGCCGCGGTGGCGCGCTTCGGCGGCCTGGACGTCGCCGTCGCCAACGCCGGGCTGCACTTCGCGGGCGCGATCGTCGACGCGCCGGCCGAGCAGCTCGACCGCGTGCTCGCGGTCAACCTCCACGGCGTCCTCCACACCGTCCGCGCGTGCGCGCCCCACGTGATCGAGCGCGAGGGCTACCTGCTCAACGTCGCCTCGCTGGCGGCCGCCTCGCACGCTCCGCTGATGGGCGCCTACGCCGCCTCCAAGGCCGGCGTCGAGGCGCTGACCAACGCGCTGCGCCAGGAGCTGCGCCCCGACGGGGCCCGGGTCGGCTGCGCGTACTTCGGCTTCATCGACACGGACCTCGTGCGGGGCAGCCATGGCCCACGCCTCGTCGCAGACCATGGAGCGCCTGCTGCCGGCCTTCGTCCGCACGGCCGGTGCCGGTCGACGCCGCCGCCGCCGCGATCGAGCGCGCCGTCCTGAAGCGCGCCGTGCCCGCACCTGGGCGCCGCGCTACGTCGGCGCCGCCCTGGCCGCCCGCGGCTGGATGCAGCCGCTGGCCGAGCAGCGCGCCATGCGCTGCCGCGCTCCTCCCCGTCGCGCTCGAGCAGGCCGGGAGGAGACGGCGGAGCAGGACCCGGCGCTCGGGATATCCGCCGCCGGCGCGCGCGCTCGAGGAGGTGCGCTGATGCTCGCGGTCGCACCCGCCGGCGACGGCGCCGCCGCTCGGCGACATCGCGCTCGTCGGCGGCATCATCTCGGCGGCGACCGTCGCCGTCCTCGCGCTCATCGTCGCCTACCGGCGCGGCGGCGCGCGGCCCGCTGCGGCCCGTCGGGCGACGCTCGTCGAGCGCGTCGTCAAGATCCCCGGCTGGGCCGCGATCCCCGGCCTGCTGGCCATCGGCGCCGCCGTCATCACCTTCATGGGCGCCATCTGGGACATCGGCGTCCACATCGACAAGGGCCGCGACAACGGGCCGTTCGGGACGACCGCGCACTACCCGATGCTCGTCGGCCTCGTCGGCGTCTACCTCGTGCGGCGTCCTGGCCGTCGGCCTCGCGCCGCACGACGGCGCGCGCGAGCCGCGTCCGCCGTGCACATCCGCGGCGCTCGGCCCGGTGCCCGGCCGGCGCGCTGCTGATCCTCGCCGGCGGCGGCTACGCGATGCTCGGCTTCCCGCTCGACGACCTCTGGCACCGCATCTTCGGCCAGGACGTGACGCTCTGGGGCCCGACCCACACGATGTTCTTCGGCGGCCTCATCGCCGCCGCGTCCGGCGCGGTGATCCTGATGGTCGAGGGCGCCCGCAGCCGCCGGCCGCAACCCGTTCGGGCCGTGGACGCGCAAGCCGCTGCATCGGCGTGCTCGGCGGCGTCTTCCTGTTCGTCGCCACGCACGCCACCGACGAGTTCAACTGGGGCCTGCCGCAGTACCGCCAGGTCTGGCAGCCGCTGCTGCTGGCCGGCTTCGGCGCCTTCGGCCTGATCGTCGCGCGGTCGCTCGGCGGCCGCGGGGCGACGATCGGCGCGCTGCTCGCCTACCTGCCGCTGCAGCTGATCGAGGTGGTGATGATCGGCGCGCTGGGGACGACCCGGCCCGCGTCGATCCTCTTCGTCGCCGAGGCGCTGATCGTCGAGGCGCTCATGTGGCGCCGCGTCCGGCCTGAAGGCCGCCGCCGTTCGCCGGCCTCGGCGTCGGGACGCTCGGCTTCGCGCGCCGAGTACGGCTGGTCGCAGGTCGGCCAGCCGCTGCCGTGGCACCCGGCGCTGCTCGCCGAGGGCCTGCCCACCGCGGCGCTCGCGGGCGTCGCCGGCGGCGCGCTCGCCGCGCTCTTCGCCGCGGCGCTGACCGGCACCGCCCCGCGCCGCGCGCTGCCGCGCTCGCGCTGCTCGCCGCCGTCACCCTGATCGGCCTCGGCGTCAACGCGGGCATCTCCACCGACCCCGGCGGGCACCGCCACGCTCGCGCTCTCCGACCAGCGCGACGGCAGGGCCGACGTCGACCGTCCGGCTGTCGGACCCGATCCTCGGCCAGGACGGCAACTGGGCCTACGTGCTCGGCTGGCAGGGCGGCGGGCGCTTCAAGACGAAGCTGCTCCGCGCAGCCCGACGGCATCGCTGCGCTCCGAGCGGCCCGTCCCGATCGGCGGCAGCTGGAAGTCCTTCGCGCGCTTCCACAAGGGCCGCGACCTGAGTCGCGGCGCCGATCCGCATGCCGGCCGACACGCGCCTCGGCTTCGCCGGCTTCCGCGCCGAGCCGCAGGTGACCCGGCCGCTGCAGCGCGACACGAAGCTGCTGCAGATCGAGCGCAAGGACGACGGCCCGCTGTGGGCGTGGACCCCGGCGATGCTGCTCGTGATGGGGATGAACCTCGATCCTCGCTCGCCTGCGTCGGCGTCACCTCCGTCCGCCTCGGCCGGCGGAAGCGAGGGACTGTCCCCTCAGTCCGGACGCGGTGGCCGCGTGATCTTCGCCCACATCGGGCACTGGGCGACGTCGATCGCGTTCTTCGCGCCGGTGGTGGTCCTGCCGCTGGGGCTGTTCCTGGCGGTCCGCTTCAGCGGTCGAGCGCCGTCAGGCCCCGCATCGCCGGAGTGAGCGCGCCGTAGAGGTCGCGGAAGATCGCGTAGCCCTCGGAGAGGTCGGCGCGCGGCTCGGCGGCGACCGGCGCCCCGGCCGGAGGCGTGCGTCCGGCGTTCCGGCGGCGAGCAGGGCGGCGCCGTAGGCCGGGCCCTCGTCGACCTCGGCGCGGACGATCGGGCGCTGGAGGACGTCGGCGAGGATCTGGCACCAGACGGGCGAGCGCGAGCCGCCGCCGACCGCGCGCAGCCTCGGGGGCGGCCGCGCCCAGCCCGTCGATGATCTCCAGGCCGTCGCGCAGGGCGAAGGCCACGCCCTCGAGCACGGCGCGCGTCATCTCGGCGCGGCCGTGGCGGAGCGTGAGGCCGACGAAGCCGCCGCGCGCCTCCGGGTCCAGGTGCGGGGTGCGCTCGCCGTCAGGTACGGGAGGAAGACCAGGCCGCCGGCGCTGTCGGCGCGGCCTGCTCGGCCAGCGCCGCGGGCGTGCGCGCCGGTGACGTCCGCTCCACCAGCTCAGCGAGCCGCCGGCCGACAGGATCGACCGCCATCAGGTGCCAGATGTCGGGCAGCGCGTGGGCGAAGGCGTGGACGCGGCCCGACGGGTCGGGACGGAAGCCCTCGGCGGGCGCGAAGAGGACGCCGCTGGTCCCCAGGGAGACGAGCAGCGTGCCGGGCGCGGTCGACGCCCGAGCCGATCGCGGCGGCGGCGTTGTCCCCGCCGCCGGCCACGACCGGCAGGCCCGCGGGCAGGCCGAGCTGCGTGGCGACCTCCGCGCGCAGGACGCCCGTCGCGCTCCGGGCCCTCGAAGGTCTCCGGCAGCCAGGCGCGGTCGATCTCCAGCGCGGCCAGGATCTCGTCCGACCAGGCGCGCGCGCCGACGTCGAGCAGCAGCGTGCCGGACGCGTCGCTCATGTCCGTCGCGCGCTCGCCGGTCAGGCGCAGGCGGATGAAGTCCTTGGGAAGCAGGACGCTGCGGACGCGCGCGTAGGCGTCGGGCTCGTGCTCGCGCAGCCAGAGGATCTTCGGGCGCCTGGAAGCCGGTCAGCGCCGGGTTGCCGGCCACGGCGGTGAGCCGGTCGCCCAGCGCCGCCTCGATCGCCGCGCACTGCGCCGCCGTGCGCTGGTCGTTCCACAGCAGCGCCGGGCGGATGACGGCGTCGGTCGCGTCGAGGAAGACCGCGCCGTGCATCTGGCCGGTCAGGCCGAGGCCGCCGATCTCGCCCGCGCACTCGGCGGCGACGCGGCCGAGGACGTCCTGTGTGGCGGCGCCACCAGTGCTCGGGGTCCTGCTCGGCCCAGCCGGGCCGCGGCGTCGAGCAGCGGGTAGGTCGCGGTGGCCTCGGCGACGATGGCGCCGTCCTCGACGCCGACGGCGCGCGCGCCGGAGGTCCCGATGTCGAGCCCGAGGAAGATCATCACCACGGGCGGCCTCCAGCAGCTCGTCCATCGTCGTCGAGCTTCACGCGCGGCCGGCCCTGGGGCTCGCCCGCCGCCTTCTCGGCCGCGTCGATCGCCTCCCAGCCCGCGTAGGTGACCGCGCCCTCCGGGCACCTCCGGCTCCGCGGCCGGCTCGGGCAGGCGCCCCTCGCGGAAGTCGTCGAGGAGCCGTTCGACCGTCTCCTGCGCGTCGCGCTTGTTGGTCCCGATCACGCCCGACGGCCCGCGCTTGATCCAGCCGGCCACGTAGAGGCCGGGGATCGGGTCGCGCGTCGCCGGATCCAGGACCCGTCCCTCCTCGTTGGGGATGAGGCCCGCCGAAGTCGTCGAAGGGGACGCCGGGGAGCGCGACGCCGCGGTAGCCGATGGAGCGGAAGACGAGGCCGCAGTGGATCGTCTCGTGCTCGCCGGTCGAGCGCGCGCGCAGGACGCCGGAGGCGTCGCGCTCGAGGCGGTTGCGGACGACCTCGATGCTCTCGACGCGGTCGGTGCCGTGGATGGCGACGGGCGAGGCGAGGAAGCGCAGCACGACCCGGCGCGGCTTGCCGGACGGGTCGCGCTGCGCGTAGTCCTGGAGGATCTCGACGTTCTTGCGCTCCGTCGCCTCGCCGGCGACCTCGATCGCCAGCCGCGAGTGCGCGTCGATCTCGACGTCGGCGGGGTCGACGATCACGTCGGCCTCGGCCAGCTCGCCCAGCTCGCGCAGCTCCGGGTTGGTGAACGCGGCCTGGGCCGGCCCGCGGCGGCCGAGCACGACGATCTCCTCCACCTGCGAGGCGCGCAGCGCCTCCAGCGCGTGGTCGGCGATGTCGGTCGCCGGCCAGCTCGTCGGCGCCGACGGCGAGCATGCGGGCGACGTCGAGCGCGACGTTGCCGTTGCCGATCACCACCGCGGTGCTCGCGACAGGTCGAACTCGAGGTCGCGGTAGTCGGGATGGCCGTTGTACCAGGCGACGAACTCCGTGGCCGGCCAGCTGCCGGGCAGCTCGTCGCCGGGGATGCCGAGCGGCTTGTCGGTCTGCGCGCCGACGGCGTAGATGACCGCGTGGTAGCGCGCGGCGAGGTCGTCCGCGGTGATGTCCGGCCGATCTCGACGTTGCCGAAGAAGCGGAAGCGCTCCGCTGCGGGCCGTCTTCTCGAACACGCGCGAGACGGCCTTGATCTTCGGGTGGTCGGGCGCGACGCCGGCGCGGACGAGGCCCCACGGCGTCGGCAGCCGGTCGTAGAGGTCGACGTGCGCGTCGAGGTCGGGGTGCGCACGCTTGCCGACAGCAGCGCCGGCGGCGTAGAAGCCGGCGGGCCCGGCGCCGACGATGGCCACGCGCAGGGGCGCTTCGACGCTGCCCGTCATCCCCGCCAGGCGTAGAAGATCGTGTTGCCGTTGTAATCCGGGCACAGCCCGAAGGCGTCCTCCGGCGTCGATAGCCGAGCGAGCCGAGCTGCGTTGCGCAGCGCCTCCCCCAGCTCGCCGTCGCGCTTGCGGCGGACCATCATCTTGCGCGGCCAGCCGTGCTGCTCGCCACCTGCACCGGGCCGGCCACTGGCGCGCTGGGGCCCGGCCGGGGCCACGGCGCCAGGGTGCAGCTCGGCCGCCGGCCACGCCTCGAGCGCGATCGAGGAGAACATCCGCTCGCCGAAGCCGTCCGGCTCCATGATCGCCTCGTCCCAGGCGGCGCGTCCGGGGGCGTACTGCGGCCGCTCGCGGTAGACGAGCCAGTAGTCCTCCCAGGCCCACGCGTTGTCGTCGGCCTGGCGGACGCTGCGCGGCCACACGCCGTAGACGTCCTCGGGGCACAGGTCGAGCGCGTCGCGGTAGCCGGGCAGGAACGCGTCGTACTGCTCGGAGGTCGAGCGCTTGAAGGTCTTGGGGTAGATCCGGTGAACGGCGAGCGCGGGACCGTCTGACGGCGCAGCACGGCCGCTCTCCTCGCGGCCTCGGCCGGTGCCGAAGGCGACCATCCCGAGGTCGACCGTCCCCACGTACGACGCCGCGGGGAGCGCGGCACGGGCCTGCGCGTACTCGGGCCGGTCGCGGTAGACGAAGATGAAGGACGCCCGGTCGTCGACATCGAGCGGCAGGAAGCCGTAGCAGTCCTCGGGCGGCCAGGCCGAGCGCCGTGATGTAGGCGACGGGGTCGACGGCGCGGGAGTCGTCCACGACGGTCATGATCGGAACCTACCGTGACGCGCGACGAGGTGATCGAGCAGTTGGCGCGGGGCGGCTTCGTCGCGCCGGAGGAGGAGGCCGACGAGCTTCCTGGCCGCCGGCGGCGAGCGTGGCGGCGCTGCTCGCGCGGCGGCTGACGGGCGAGCCGCTGGCGTGGATCACCGGGCACGACCGAGTTCTGCGGGCTGACGCTCCGCGTGCACCCGGGCGTCTACGTCCCGCGCTGGCAGACGGAGGCGCTGGCCGAGCGCGCGGCGGCGCTGCGGCCGCGGGTGGCGATCGACGTCGTGCACGGGCTGCGGCGCGGTGGCGGCGGTCCTGGCGCGGGCAGGCGCGCGGGTGCTGGCCACCGATGCGAGCGAGGCGGCGGTCGCGTGCGCGCGCGAGAACGGCGTCGACGCCCGGGTCGGCGACCTGCTGGAGGGGATCGACCTGCGAGCCGACGTCATCACGGGCGTCGTCCCCTACGTCCCCACGGACGAGCTGCGGCTGCTGCACCGCGACACGCTCACCTACGAGGCGCCGCTCGCCTACGACGGCGGCCCGGACGGGACCGCGCTGCTGCAGCGGGTCATCGACGACGCACGGCGCCTGCTGCGGCCGGGCGGGGTCCTCCTGCTCGAGCTGGGCGGCAACCAGGCGGAGCGCCTCGACACCGCCGGCTACGACGGTGGAGGTGCTGCGCGACGAGGAGGGCGACGTGCGGGGCGTGGAGTTAGTCTCGCGAGCATGACCATCCTGGACCGCTTCCGCCTCGACGACAAGGTGGCCATCGTCACCGGCGCCTCCTCCGGACTGGGCGTCGCCTTCGCCGACGCCTTCGCGCAGGCGGGCGCGGACGTGGTCATCTGCGCGCGGCGCGTGGAGAAGCTCGAGGAGACCAAGGCGATCGTCGAGGGCCACGGCCGGCGCTGCCTGGCGGTGCGCGCCGACGTCACCTCGCCGGAGGACTGCACGAACGTGGTCGAGCAGGCGGTGGCCGAACTCGGTCGCGTCGACGTCCTCATCAACAACGCGGGCGTCGGCACCGCCGTCCCCGCCACCCGCGAGACGCCAGACCAGTTCCGCTCGGTCATCGACATCAACCTCAACGGCTCCTACTGGATGGCCCAGGCGTGCGGCCGCGTGATGGAGCCGGGCTCGGCGATCGTCAACGTCGGCAGCGTCCTCGGGTCCACCACCGCGGGCCTCCCCCAGGCCGCCTACGCGGCGTCGAAGGCCGCGATCATCGGCCTCACCCGCGACCTCGCCCAGCAGTGGACGGGCCGCAAGGGCATTCGCGTGAACGCCCTCGCCCCGGGCTTCTTCCCCTCCGAGATGACCGACCAGTACCCGGACGGCTACCTCGACCAGATGAAGTGGCGCATCCCCTCCGGCCGCCACGGCGATCCGGCCGAGCTGGCCGCCGCCGCGATCTTCCTCGCCTCCGACGCCGCGTCCTACATCACCGGCAGCCTGCTCCCCGTGGACGGCGGGATGCTCACCACCTAAAGGGGTCAGGTCCCGGCAGCGGACACGTGTCCGGTGCCGGGACCTGACCCCTCAGCGCATGCGGTCGAGTTCCTCGAGGGTCTGCCCGGCGCCGAGGGCGACGCACAGCAGCGGGTCCTCGGCGATGGTGACCTCCATGCCCGTCTCCAGGTGGACGCGCTCGGCGAAGCCCTCGAGCAGCGCGCCGCCGCCCGGTGAGGACGATGCCGTGGCGGGTGATGTCGGCGGCCAGCTCGGGCGGGGACTCCTCCAGGGCGGAGTGGACGGCGGCGAGCATCTCGGCGACGGGCGGCGCCAGCGCGGCGCGCACCTCGGCGGAGGTCAGCGTGACCTCCTGCGGGAGGCCGGAGCTGCAGGTCGCGGCCGCGGACGCGGGTCGAGCGCTCCTCCCCCACCTGCAGCGCGCTGCCGATCTGCAGCTTGATCTCCTCGGCGGTCTGCGTCCCGACGGCCATGCGGTGCTCCGTGCGCAGGTAGTTGGTGATGGCGTCGTCGAGGTCGTAGCCGCCGACCTTCTGCGAACGGGAGACGACGAGGCCGCCGAGGGAGATGATCGCCACCTCGCTGGTGCCGCCGCCGACGTCGACGACCATGCGCCCGATCGGCTCGGCGATCTCCAGTCCGGCGCCGATCGCGGCGGCCAGGGACTCCTCGATGAGCTCGACGTGGCGGGCGCCGGCGCTCAGCGAGGCCTCCTCCACCGCACGGCGCTCGACCTCCGTGATGCCCGAGGGCGCGCAGACGACCACGCGCGGGCGGTTGAAGCGCCCGCCCATCACCTTGCTCATGAAGGAGCGCAGCATCGCCTCCGTGACCTCGAAGTCGGCGATGACCCCGTGGCGCAGCGGCCGGTCGGCGGAGATCGACGCCGGGGTGCGGCCGATCATCTGCTGGGCGTCGGCGCCGACGGCGTGGACCTCGCCCGTGCGCTGGTCGATCGCGACCACGGACGGTTCGGACATGACGATCCCGCGCCCGCGGACGAAGACGACGGTGTTGGCCGTCCCGAGGTCGATCGCGATGTCGCCGCCCCGGGCCAGCGAGCTCAGGAAGCGGCGGCGCGGCACGGCGCCGAGGCTACGGGGTCGCCACCTCCACGCCGTCGCGGCCGGCGCGTTTGGCGGCGTAGAGCGCGCTGTCGGCCCGCAGCAGGGTCTGGTCGAGCCGCTCGTGCTCCGCGGACATGCAGACGCCGATCGAGACGGTCGCCTTCGTCCGCTCCCGGACGCCTCGACGATGCGCTCGGCGATCTCGGCCGCCTCCGCGCTGTCGACGGCGTCCGTGAGCACGGCGAACTCGTCCCCGCCGATGCGGAAGATCTCGTCGCCGTCGCGGACGGCGGCCTGCATGACCGCCGCGACCTCGCGCAGCAGGCGGTCACCCGCGACGTGCCCCTCGCTGTCGTTGATGGCCTTGAAGCGGTCGAGGTCGATGATCAGGACCGCCGTCCGGCGCCCGGCCGTCGGTGCGTTGAGGCGGGCGTGGAAGGCGCGGTGGTGGCCGAGGCCGGTCAGCGGGTCGGTGGCCGCCTGCACGCGCAGGTCGCGCACGAGGTCGGACACCCGCAGCGCGCTGGCCGCCTGCGCGCACAGCAGCTCGAGCAGCTCGATGGTCTCCGTCGCGATCTCCTGCGAGGCGCCGTCGGCGACGACGAGCACGCGCTTGGGGACCACGGACAGCTCGAGCATGGCGATCGCCGCCGCGCCCGCGTCGCGCAGCTGGGCGAGGCCGCTGAAGTCGTGCCCGCCCGCCTGGCCGACGGTGAAGCAGGACGTGCCGCCGTCCACGAACCGGGCGATGGTGGCCAGGGCGTCCTGCGGCAGCGCGCCGATCTCGAGGCCGAGCGGGCCGACGGCGTCGAGCACGCCCACGACCTCGTCACCGTCCGGGGCCAGGAGCGCGGCGGTGGTCATGCCCGCGACGTCGGCCGCCGCCTCCAGCACCTCACGCTCGATGCGCCGGCGCGACTTGGTGTCCGTCAGCCGCGTCGCGTGGCGGACCAGGCGCTGGGCGGGGGTCTCCTGCAGCCCGCCGCCGAGCGCACCCAACCGGTCCCCGAGCGCCTCCGCGCACGCCTCCACCGTCCGCACGTCCTCGGCGTCGAGCACGGAGAAGGACTCCACGCTGACGACGCCCACGACCTCGCCGCCGGCCCGCACCGGGGCGCAGATCTCCGCGACCACGCCCGGGCTGATCTCCAGGTACGGCCCGTACGCGCGGACGTCGGCGACCAGGCCCGTCTCGCCGGAGACGAACGTGCGCCCGATCATCCCCGCGCCCGTCGGCATCCCGTCGAAGACCTGCAGGTAGGTCCGGGCCGCCACGCAGCGCAGCCGGCCGCCCCGTTCGAGGTAGACGCTCGGCTTGTAGTCGGGGTTCGCGGCCAGGTGATCGGCCACGATCGCGCAGGCGTGCGCCTGGTCGCCGGCCGCGGCCAGCCTTGCGAGGACTCCGAGCGCCATCGTGCTGCGGCAGTATCCGGAACCCCACCCCCGATTGCAAAGGACACCCGTTGCCCGTCAACCCGACCGGAGCCGACCTGAAGCGCTACCTCGCCGAGGACCCCGGCGGGCCCGTGGTGATGCTCAACCTGCTGCGCTTCAAGCCCGACGGCGGCCGCGAGAGCTACGCCCGCTACTCCGCCGCGCTGGCCGACTACCTGCCGGGCATCGGCGCGCGCGTCCTCTACATCGGCGACACCTCGACGACGCTCGTCGCGCCGGAGGGCCACGACTGGGACGCGGTGCTGCTCGTCGAGTACCCGAGCCGCGCCGCGTTCAGCGGGCATGGTCGCCGACCCGGAGTACCAGAAGGTCACCCACCTGCGCACGGAGGCGCTCACGGAGGCGGTACTGGAGGCCACCCGGCCCTGGGGCAGCGATACTGCGTGACATGCGCCGCTGCCTGCTCGCCGTCCTCCTGCTGTTCGTCGTCGCCGCTCCGGCCTCGGCGGCGCCGCAGCTGAAGGCCGGTGCCGGGCAGGCCGACATCACGCCGCCGAAGACGGGCTACTACCTCGGCGGCTGGACGCGCGGCCGACCGGCTGGGGACGGGCGTGAGCACGCGCCTGTTCGCCAACACGCTGGTGCTGCAGCGCGGCAAGCGCAAGCTGGCGCTGGTGGCGGTGGAGCTGTTCGCGATCCCGGCCGGGCTGCAGGAGGACGTGGCGAAGGCGGTCGCCGACCTCGGCTACGACCGCACGTCGGTGCTGCTGGCCGCCTCGCACACCCACTCGGGGCCCGGCGGCTTCGCGAACAACCCGACCTACAACACGGCCGCCCCGTCGCCGGAGACGATCGGCGACCCGCTGAGCTTCTACAAGTTCCTCAACCCGGACCCGGCCGACCGCCAGCTCTACACGTTCCTCGTCAAGCAGATCGCCGAGAGCGTCCGCCGCGCGGACGCGGACCGCGCGCCGGCCGCCGCCGCGTGGGGCTCGACGCAGCTGACGGGGCTCACCCAGAACCGCTCCATCGAGGCGCACCTGGCCAACCACGGCATCACGGGGCTCGCCTACGGCCAGGGCCGGCCGGAGCAGGACCCGGACGGCGTCAACCACACCATCGACCCGAGCGTCGACGTCCTGCGCGTCGACAAGCTCGGCAAGAAGCGCCGGCGCATCCCGATCGGCGCGTGGTCGAACTTCGCCGACCACGGCACGGTCGTCCACTCGGAGTTCGAGGCCTACTCGGGCGACCACCACGCCTCGGCCTGGCGGCGCTTCGCCGCGCGGGTCCGCAAGGCGGGCAAGGTCCCCAAGCGCCAGACCGTCGTCAACGTCTACCCCAACTCCGACGAGGGCGACCAGACCGCCGGCATCGTCAACGTCGGCCCGGCGGCCGCCGACGGGGTCGGCGCCGTCGAGGCCGGGGCGATGTTCCGGGCCTGGCGCGCGGCCGGCAAGCGCCTCAAGCGGCGCCCCGCCCTTGTCGGCCGCTGGACGCGCGACGTGCTTCTGCGGGCGCGACACCGCCACGGGCCCGGTGGACGCCAAGGGCGTCGAGGGCCTCGGGTTCCTCACCGGCTCCGAGGAGGGTCGCGGGCCGCTCTACGACATCACCAAGACCCCGTTCGAGGGCCGGACGTGCGACCCGATCCCACCCGCCCCGCCCAGGGCGTCAAGTGCACCGTGCCCGCCGGGGATCCGCCGCCCGCCGTCCCGATCAGCGTCTGGCGGGTCGGCGACCACGCGATCGCCTCCGTACCGGGCGAGGCGACGAAGGAGGTCGGCGTCCGCATCAAGGCCGCGGTCGGCGACGCCCTGGCGGCGAAGGGCGTCCGCGGCGTCGTCATCGCCGGCCTGGCGGGCGACTTCATCCAGTACATCTCGACGCCGGAGGAGTACGGGCAGCAGTCCTACGAGGGCGCGTCGACGCTCTACGGCCAGAACGAGGGGACGTTCTTCGTCGAGCGGCTCGGCGAGCTGGCGAAGGCGATCGCCGACGGCAAGCCCGCCGAGCCGCCGTACGACTACGACCCGGCCTACGGCGTCGCGCCGGACGGGCCGGCCTACGGCGACGGCGCGGAGTCGGGGGCGATCGGCGACCAACCGGGCGACGTGGAGCGCCTCCAGCGCGCGACCTTCACCTTCACCGGCGCGCCGGACGGCGGCGACCTGCCGACCGACAAGGCGTTCATCACGGCGCAGCGCAAGGTGCGGGGCAAGTGGCGGAGGGCCGCCACCGACCTCGGCCTGCAGTTCCTGTGGCGCTCGGATGCGGACGGGAAGTACACGGTCCAGTGGGAGGTGCCGCTGTCGGCGAGGGCCGGCGAGTACCGCTTCCGCGTCACCGCCCGCCGCTACGCCCTGACCACCGGGTCCTTCCAGGTCTCCCCCTCGACGCGCCTGCAGGTCGTCGACGGGCAGCTGCGCTACCCGGAGGCCGTCGTCAACGAGGACCTGACCTCACGGCCGGTCCGGGCGATCGGCGGCGACGGGACTACGCGCGACCGCTACGGCAACCGGACGTCCGCCGGACGGTGATCGTGCGGCCGCCGCGGTAGCGGACGCGGACGACGATCCGGGCGGACCGGCGGCGCAGCACCAGACGGCGCCCATGCCGGCGGATCACCTTCGCGCCGCGCACGTGGATGCGCTTGATGCGGTGCCCCTTCATCCGCGGGAGGCGGACCACGTAGCGGGTGCGGCAGTGCTTGAGCGGGGCGCATTCCACGCGCAGGTCGAGGCCCGGGGCGCCGCTCAGGTCGATCGTCGGCGCGCAGGACACCCGCGCCCGACGCGCATCGACGACCGCGGTGGCCACGTCCGTGGACTGCACGACGAGGGCGTCCGCCTTCGCCTCCACCGGCGCCTTCCCCCAGCTCAGCGTCTGCGAGGCGTAGGGCGTCGGACCGCGGGAGCCGCCCTCGAGCTGACCCGTGCCGCTCTCCGGTGCGCCGACCGGTGCGTCCCCGCGCCCGAAACCGAGCGACCGGACGTCGATGGTCCCGCGCGCGGCGCCCTCCTTCACCGTCAGCCCGGACAGCCAGTACGCGTGGTCGGCCTTCGCGGCCGCGCGCTCCGAGTCCGTCTCCGGATCGACGACGTAGGTGACGTGCGCGGGGTTGCGGTTCACGCGGTGGGAGCCGAGGAACTCCGCGCCGGGGCCGTACTCGTCGTTGGTGGCGAGCGTCAGGTGGTCGGCGGCGAGGAAGACGAACGAGGTGAAGCGCAGGCCGAGGCGCGTGAGCTCGCGGCACCGTGGTCTCGTACGTGTTCCGACGTTGACGAGCTCGTCCGCGGTGGCGTTCCACATCATCACGGGCGTGTTGCGCATGCTCGCCAGGTCCTCGTCGGGGTCGCCGGCGCCGACGACCGCGAACCCGCGCGCGAACAGGTCGGGCCAGCGCGCGAGCATGTGGAAGGTGCCGAGGCCGCCCATGGAGTAGCCGGTCGCGACCGTCCACTGCGGGTCGAGCGCGTAGTGGCGGGCGACGTCGGCCCACACCTCGAAGGCGTCGGCCTCGGCGACGTCGCGGTAGAAGCCGTCCGGGCCACGGCCCTCCGGCGTTGCCACGACGGAGCCCGCCCCGCGCTCGCCCAGCTGCGACTGGTTCCGCGAGCCCAGGTACTGGTTGTAGTTCGCGCTCAGGGAGTGCATGAGCAGCGTGAAGCCGTAGCCGGCCTTCGGCTGCGGCTTGGTCGGCACGTAGATCGCGTACGGCTGGAGCTGGGACGAGCAGCGGTCCCGTGCACGGCTTGTAGTCGCTGAGCGCGGCGGCCAGGCCCCCGCACTGCTTCGTGTAGTCGATGCCGTCGCCGTAGGTGCGGTGGCTGGCGAGGATGCGGTCGAAGGCGCCGGTCGTCGGGACGTCGGACTCGTCGTCGGTCCGCGCCGCGAGCTTGCCGAAGTCGACCGTCTTGGCGAACTTCGTCACGTCACCGGTGGTCAGGGTGTCGGCCTGGAGCTTCTCGCGCCACCACGTGCCGAGGTACGCGGCGCCCGCGGCGGCGTCGGCGATCGTCACGCCCGCCGGGATGCTGGTCAGGTCCGGCACCGGCTCGTTGCCGCGGAAGGCGAGGTTGAACAGGCGCGCACCGCCCGCCGACAGCCCGCCCGGGGTCGTCGCCGACCGCGTGACGGACGGCGCCAGGTACGCCCCGTCGCGCCACAGCCCGACGCCCGCCGCCATCCGCACCTGCCCCGTGCCGGGGTCCCAGGCGGCGTGCGGCACGGTCACGGTGACCTGCCGGCGCTCGGCGTCGACGGCCGCGGTCGCGCCCGGCATGTCCTCCACGGTCGCCCCGTGGACGGTGAGGAAGCGCGCGGCGGGTGAGCGCACGCCCGCGCCGTGCGGCCACGGCACCGGGACGGGCGACGTGCCCAGCGCGATGGTGAAGGCGGACTCGGGGTGCAGCACGTTGAGGGTGACGCGGAAGAGCGTCGCGTCGGCGGTCGGCTTGACGCGCAGCTCGACGAGGTCGGCGGCGTCGTTGCCGTAGACGGGGTCGCTCGGGTAGGTCAGCGTCCCGGCCTTCGGCGAGAACGTGGTCGCGTCGGCGGTGAACGGGTCCTGCGGGTCCTGCACGCCCGCTGCGCCGTGCGCGTCGTAGAGGAAGTCCTGGTAGAGGAACTCGCCCTTCCGGTAGGCGGTGGCGCCGGAGACGAGGATCGGGTCGGCCGCGAACGGCGCGACGTTCTCGAGCTGCGGGGCGCGCGGGGCGTCCTCGTAGAGCACGTCCGGCCCGGGCCGGTGCCCGGTCCTGACGGTCGGTAGCGAGCCGGCGTACGCGGGCGCAGTGAGCAACAGCGCCGCGGCAGCGCCAGGATCCCCCTCATGGGACCGAAGATTAGATCAACGGTGCGCGTCGAGGCACTGGTTGACCAGCGCGTCCGCGTCCTTGTTCTGCGCGCGCTTCACCGGCTTGACGCTCCAGCGGTCGAACGCCTTGAGCGCGGCGAGCGCCTCCGCGTGCAGCGGCTTCATGTCCGGGTGCTTGACCTTGTACTTCCCCGTCACCTGGTAGGCGATCAGCTCCGAGTCGTTGATCACGTCGACCTCCGTGGCGCCCAGTGCCTTCGCCCGCTCGAGACCGAGCAGGAGGCCGCGGTACTCGGCGACGTTGTTGGTCGCCCGGCCGAGGAACACGGACGCCTCGTCGAGCACGTCGCCGTCCGCGGACGTCACGACCGCCGCGGCCGCGGACGGCCCGGGGTTGCCGCGCGCACCCCCGTCCACGTGGACGGTGACCCTTATGGCTCGGCGTGCGTCGATGGCGGGGAACTCGCCGGCCACGCGCGCGCGGCGCCGGTCGCGGACCTCGCGCTGCTCGCCGCTCACCGCTGCCCGGGGTGCGGCGCTCGCTCTTGCGGCGGTCGACGATGACCGTCACGTTCGGGATCGTCCTCGTAGTAGTCCTTGAGCCGGTCGTACAGCTCGTCGGCCATCTCCTCGGGGACCACGCAGTAGATCATCGGAGCGGAACCCTACCCGCTCGCGAGGGCGATGCGGCCGCGGTCGTCGGCGACCGCGTTGACGACGCGCTCCTCCGGCTCGAGCTCGGACAGCTCGGCGCCCTGGGCGACCCGGCGGGCGCCGCCGGCCTCGTCGGAGAGGTCGACCTCGAAGCGGTACCAGCTCAGCTCCCACATCACGAAGATGGAGACGACGCTCGGCTCGACCTCCGAGGTGCGGACACCGATCTCGGGGGCGCCGAGCGAGCGGGAGACGCCGGCGACCGTGCGGGCGTGCTCGGAGGCGTTGAAGACGTCGATCGCCCGCTCCATCTTGAGCTCGGCGTTCGTCGGGACCGCGTGGACGTTGCGGACCTCGCGGGAGAAGTCGGGCACCGGCTCGGGCGGCGGCGGCGAGGGACGGCGCTCCGTGACGACGGGATGGTCCTCCAGCTCGGCGGCGAGGGCGGGGTCGAGCTCGATGTCGTCCTCGACGGGCTCCGGCTCAGGCCTGCGCGTCGCCCGCGCAGGCGGCCGAACAGCGACCGCTCGCGCTCCGGGCGCGGCACGGAGGACAGCTCGTCGGCGCCCGACTCGCGGATCCAGCCCACGTGGGTGGCGCGCACCGTGCACAGCTCGCAGACGAGCCGGCGCTGGCCGCGCGTGCGAGGAAGCCCTCGGTCTGCTCCCCGCGCAGCAGCGTGCGGCCGCAGACGTCGCAGAGGACGTCGCCGCGGTTGGTCTTGATCTCACGGGAGCGCAGGGGCAAACCGCTGCGCCACGCTAGCGCTAGGCGGGCACTTCGTCCGTCTTCGCAATCACCTTTGCGGCCAGGTGCTGCGGGACCTCCTCGTAGCGCGCGAACTCCATCGTGTACTCGCCCTGGCCCTGCGTCAGGGACCGCAGGTCGGGGGCGTAGGTGAGCATCTCCGCCATCGGCACCTCGGCCTTGACCTCCGTCATCGGGCCGGCCGCCTCCGTGCCCAGCGGACGGCCGCGCCGCGAGGACAGGTCGCCCATCACGTCGCCGACGTGGTCCTCCGGCGTGGACACCGTGACGAGCATGATCGGCTCGAGCAGGACGGCGCCGCGCGTCGGCCATCGCCTCCTTCATGGCGATCGAGCCCGGCGAGCTTGAACGCCATCTCGGAGGAGTCGACCGTGTGGTAGCTGCCGTCGAAGAGCCGCACGCGCACGCCGCGCATGCGGGAAGCCGGCGACGGCAGCCGCTCGCCATCGCCTCGTGCACGCCCTTCTCGACGGCCGGGATGAAGCCGTGCGGGATGACGCCGCCCTTGATCTCGTTGACGAACTCGAAGTCCTGCTCGCAGGGCTCGATCGTGATGTGGCAGTCGCCGAACTGGCCGCGGCCGCCCGTCTGCTTCTTGTGGCGGCCGTGCGCGGTCGCCGTCCCGCGGATCGTCTCCTGGTAGGGGACGCGCGGCGGCTTGAGCGTCACCTCGACGCCGAAGCGGTTCTTGCAGCCGCTCCACGATCACCTCGACGTGCAGCTGGCTGAGGCCGGCGACGATCTGCTCGCCGGTCTGCGGGTCGCGGTGCAGGTCGATGGTCGGGTCCTCCTCCTGCAGGCGGTGCAGGGAGGTGAAGACCTTCTCCTCGTCGCCCTTGTGCGGCGGGCTCGATCGCGAAGGCCATCACCGGCGCGGGGAGCTTGATCGACGGCATGTGGATCGGCGTGTCGCGCGCGGCCAGCCAGTCGCCCGCCTTGGTCTCCTTGAGCTTGGCGACCGCGCCGATGTCGCCCGGGCCGAAGGACTCCGTCAGCGAGACGCGCTCCTTGTGGTGGGTGCGCGTGTTCATCACCGTCGTGTTGCCGTCCAGCGTGCCCTGGTAGACGCGGAAGAGGTTCACGCGGCCGGTGAACGCGTCGGCGCGGGTCTTCCAGACGTAGGCGAACATCTCCCTGTCCGGGATCGGGCTCGAGGGTGCAGCTCGTCGGCGTCGACGGCGCCGCGCTGCGCCGGCGACGGGCAGGTCCTCGACGATCGCGTCGAGCAGGCGGTCGGCGCCGAGGTGGGCGGTGGCGACGCCGCAGGTGACCGGGAAGACGATGCCGTGCTCGGTGCCCTCCTCCAGCGCCTGGACGATCTCGTCGTGGCTGATCTCGTCGCCGTCGAGGTAGCGCTCCATCAGCGCCTCGGAGTTCTCCGCGACCTCGTCCATGAGCTTCTCGCGGTACTCGTCGGCGAGCGCGCGCAGGTCGTCGGGGATCGGGATCTCGTGGCCGTTGTCCTTGCCCGCGCCTTCGTACTCGTAGGCCTTCATGTCGACGAGGTCGATCAGGCCGCGGATCTCGTGCTCGGCGCCGATGGGGATCTCCGTGGCGACGACGTGCGCGCCGAAGGCGACCTTCAGCGACTCGAGCGTGCGGAAGAAGTCGGCCCGCTCGCGGTCGAGCATGTTCACGTAGATCAGGCGGCGCGACGCCGAGCTCGGACGCCCGGTCCCACAGCCGCTGCGTCGAGACCTCGACGCCCATGACGGCGTTGATGACGAAGACGGCCGACTCGCAGACCCGCAGCGCGCCGAGCGCGTCGGCGATGAAGGACGGCTCGCCGGGCGTGTCGATGAGGTTGACCTTCGTGCCCTGCCACTCGAAGGACGACAGCGCGGCGCTGATGGACATGCCACGCGCCTGCTCGTCCTCGTCGGCGTCGGAGACGGTCGTGCCGTCCACCACCGAGCCCGAGCCGGTTGGTCACGCCCGGCCTCGAACAGCAGCGCCTCGTGCAGGGAGGTCTTGCCGGCTCCCGCGGTGTCCGACCAGGGCGACGTTGCGAATGCGGTCGGCGGCGGCATGTGGCATGCGTGGCAAACTATCGCGCTTGGACGCACGCGTCATCATCCCCGCCGCGGCCCCGTTCGCCGCCGGCGCGCTGCTCCCGATCCATGCCGTCCTCGACGGCCCGCAGCTGTGCCCGTTCCAGGCCGCGACGGGTGTGCCGTGCCCGCTGTGCGGCGCCACGCGGGCGTTCGTGCTCGCCGCGCACCTCGACGCGCGCTGGCTCGAGTACGGGGCGGTGTGGGTGGTCGCCTTCGCCCTCGTCGCTGGTGCCGGGACGTCGCGTCCTGACGCGCGCTCCCGGTGGTCGCGACGTTCCTCGTGGCCTGGGCGTGGGCGCTGGCCCACGCCGGCACCATCACCTAGACGCGACAGGGTCAGACCCTCTGTCGCTCAGACGGAGGCGGCGCCCGCCAGGACGGCGATGACGATCAGGACGCCGAAGGCGACGCCGATCCAGCCGAGCGCGATGCCCCAGGTCGCCAGGCCCTCGCCGGTCAGCTGGTCCGGGCTGCTCCCGGATCTCGCGCTTGGCCGAGGTGCCCAGCCCGATGGCCGCGGCGGAGGCGATCAGCGGGCACATCACGAGGCCGACGATGCCGAGGACGAGCGACGCCGTGGCGTTGCCCGAGGTGCGCTTCGGCGTCCCGTACGGCTGCGGCGGCGGGCCGGGCCAGGTGCTCACGGGCGGAGGCGGCGGCGCGGGAGCGGGCGGGGGCTCCGGGGTGGGCCAGTTCAGCGGCGTCGGCGGCGGTGCCACCGGCACGGGGGGCTGGTAGGCGACCGGCGGGGGCTGCTCGACGACGGGCGGCTCCTCCACCGGCGGTGCGGGCTCCGGCTGCGGCTCCTCGACGGGCGCCGGCGTGGGCGTGGGCTCCTCGACGGGCTTCGCCGGGCGTTCCTCGTCATCGTCCCCGAGGAGCCGAACGGTGCCCAGGAGCCGTCGTCGGAGCTCAATCGCGCAGGTTGTCGCCCTGCAGGCGGGACTTGAGCCGCAGCACCGCCTTGGTGTGCAGCTGGGAGATCCGGGACTCGGTCACGCCGAGCACCTCGCCGATCTCGCGCAGGGTCAGGTTCTCGTAGTAGTAGAGCGCGATCACGAGCTTCTCGCGCTCGGGCAGGGCGCTGATCGCGTCGGCCAGGCGGTCCTTGAGCTCGGAGGCGTCGAGGACCTGCTGCGGGTCGGGCGCGTCGGGGTCGTGCAGCGTGTCGAGCAGGGACACCTGGTCGCCGGAGGCGTCGCTGACACGCCCACAGCTCGTCGAGCGCGACGACCGTGGAGTTGGAGATCTTGACCAGCGCCTCCTGGAACTCCTCGACGGAGATGCCCATCTCCGCGGCCATCTCCTCGTCGGTCGGCGTCCGGTGCAGCTTGTGCTCGAGCTTGCCGTGGGTGCGCTCGATCTCCCGGGCGCGGGCGCGGACGGAGCGCGGCACCCAGTCCAGGGCGCGCAGCTCGTCGATGATCGCGCCCTTGATGCGGGTGATCGCGTAGGTCTCGAACTTGATCTCGCGCGCGATGTCGAAGCGCTCGATCGCGTTGATGAGGCCGATCAGCCCGTAGGAGATGAGGTCGGCCTCCTCCACGTGCGCGGGCAGGCCGCGACGACATGCGGCCGGCGACGTACTTGACCAGCGGCGAGTAGGCGACGACGAGCTGCTCGCGCGCCCGCTCGTCGCCCGTCGACTTGTAGCGGCGCCAGAGGTCCCGGAGCTCGATCGCTTTGACGTTGGTTTCCACGTGTTCTTTCAGGCCCGGGGGTGGCTGTTTTCGTAGGCCGCCCGCAGGCGCGCGGAGTCTACGCGAGTGTAGACCTGGGTCGTCGAGATGGTCGCGTGGCCGAGCAGCTCCTGGATCGCGCGGAGGTCCGCGCCGCCCTCCAGGAGGTGCGTCGCGAAGCGAGTGCCGGAGGGCGTGCGGATGGACCGCGCCCTGGGTCCTGGGCGTGGCGGGCCCAGGCCCGCAGGCGGCGCCGGACGTCGCTGGTCGACAGCCGCCGGCCGGTCTTGGAGAGGAACAGCGGCGGGCGCCTCGGCGTCGACCGCCAGCGCGGGGCGGCCGCGCGTCCAGGTAGGCGCGCACGGCGCCGAGCGCGTGCTCGCCCGCGGGGACGAAGCGCGTCTTGGCGCCCTTGCCCTCCACGCGCAGCTGCTCGCCGTCGAAGTCGACGCTGGCGACGTCGAGCGTGACGAGCTCCTCCGCGCGCAGGCCGCAGCCGTAGGCGATCTCGAACAGCGCGCGGTCGCGCAGCTCGAGCGGCGTGGTCGTCGGGATGCGATCGAGCAGCGCGCCGACGTCCTGGGCGTTGAGCGCCCTGCGGGAGCGGCTGGTCCTTGCGCGGCAGCGGCAGCAGGTCGGCGGGGTTGGCGCCCATGTGGCCGTGCTCGACCAGCGAGCCGAAGAACTGCCGGGCGGCGGCGAGCTTGCGGGCGACGGTCGTGGCGGCCACGCGGCGCTCGGAGAGGTGGGCGGCGTAGCGGCGCAGCGTCTTGTAGTCGACCTCGGCCGGGTCGACCCCGCGCGCGGCGCACCAGCCGCGCGAGCTGGCCGAGGTCGATGCCGTAGGCGCGCCGCGTGCGCTCGGCCGCGCCGCGGCGGCGCAGGTCCTTGTCGAACAGGCTCAGCGCCTCCCGCCACGGGTCCGGCAGCTGCGGTGCGCGTAGCGTCGGTTGGGCGATGGGTGACGTTCTTCATCGACACGTCATCGGGTCAGGTCGCCACCGGGCGGCAGCTGACGAGAGCGGCATGGCGCGACCCGATCGACGGGCCGCCGCCGCCCTGGTTTCGCATCCAGGGCTCGGGCGACGCCACGACGCTCTGGTACGCGGTGATGCGCAGGAAGACGAAGGGCGTGCACATCGGTGCCCTGTGCATTCGCCACTCGGACCACCACGCCTCCCTGCTGGCCAAGGGTTGGGAGGAGGTCCCGAACACCGGCAGATCGGCGTCGACCTTCTGACGGTCTAGCCGATGTAGACCGGCGTGCCGACGTCGACCCGGTCGTACAGGTCCTCGACGTCGGGGATCGCCATGCGGACGCAGCCGTGCGAGGCGGCGCGTGCCGAGCGAGCCGATCGCGTCGGTGCCGTGGATGCCGGCGCCGTTGTAGATGCCCATCCAGCGCGCCTTGATCGGGTTGCTGCGGGCCCGGCGGGATCGACTGTGCCGGCGAGGCTGCCCGCCCAGTCGGAGTCCGGGACGTGCCAGTACGGGTTGACCTGCTTGTCCTGGATCTCGTAGAGGCCCTGCGGGCGTCTCGAGGCCGGCCATGCCGACGGCGATCCGGTAGCTCTTGCTCCGGCTTGAGGTTCTTGTAGAGCTGCAGCGAGAAGCCGCCGCGGTTGACGACGATGACCGACGGATACTTCTTGGCGAGCTCCTTGGTGGTGACCTTGGGCTTCAGCGTCTGCGCGGCGATTCGAGCACGCGCGTCGGCGCGGGTCGGAGACGAGCTTGCGGCGCACGCGAGCGGCTGAGCGCGCGGGTGTCGACCTCGCAGGCCGCGCTTGGAGCGTGACGGTCTTCACGCCGGCGCTGGAGATGTCGACGTCGGCGTCGACCGCCGGCCGGTCGAGGCGCTCGCGGACGCGCTTGACGAGCGCGCTCACGGCCGCGCGGTCGTAGGAGATGTCGACGTCGAGGTCGTCGTTGACGCTGCCGCCGGTGAGGCCGCGCATCGGTGCGCGTGAGGATGCCGCCGCTGCGCGAGCGGTCCAGCGCGCTTGCTGACGCTGTCCTCGATGTTGACGACGACCTGCGAGCGCTCGGGCGTGAGCGTGAAGTGGTGCGAGCGGAAGCTGCGCGACGATCGGCTGCGCGGAGCGGCTGGGCGAGCTGCTCGCGCAGCTTGGCCTCCGCGGCGCCGCGCTTCGAGGCCGCCGACGTCGACGCCGCCGACGCTGATGCCCTTGGCGATCGTGTCCTTGCGGCCGGAGTCGTAGGCCAGCACCCCGCCGGCGAGGACGAGCAGGACGACGAGCTGCGCCGAGCGACGGCCATGAAGGACTTCGAGCGCATTTGCGCACGCATTCTAAACCGTTGACCCGGGCTTTATGGAAATCATGCAAGGACTCCTGCGCACCAGGGGCTAGCGTTGGATCAATGACCCGATCCGCGTGGCTCGACGTCGACTGGCCGGCCGTGACGCGGCATGCGGAGGTCGACGGCTCCGAGATGACCTACGTCGACATCGGCGAGGGGCCCCCGCTCGTCTTCGTCCACGGCCTCGGTGGGTCCTGGCAGAACTGGCTGGAGAACCTCCCCCACTTCTCGCGGACGCACCGCTGCATCGCCATGGACCTCGGCGGCTTCGGCGCGTCGGAGCCGGTGGACGGCGACGTCTCCATGCAGCGCTACGCCCGTTCGGTGGCCGAGCTGATGGAGACGCTGGGCATCACGTCCGCGGGCGTGGTCGGCAACTCCATGGGCGGCTTCATCGCGCTGGAGCTCGCGATCCGGCGACCGGACCTGGTCGAGCGCCTCGTGCTCGTCTCCGCCGCCGTGCTGTGGCAGGAGTACCGGCACGCCAAGCCGCTGGTCACGCTGGCCAACGCCACGGAGGCGGTCGCCGCGCGCGTCCTCGCCGAGGTCCCCGAGTGGGTGCTGCGGCGGCCCCGCGCCCGCTCCCGCGCGCTGCGCTTCGGCGGCATCCGCGCCCAGCCGCCGCGTGAGCTCCAGCGCGAGCTGCTGCTCACCGCCCGCCGCACGGAGGGCTTCCTCCCCGCCTTCCAGGCGCTGTCGTCCTATCCCCTGCGCGACGAGCTCGAGCAGGTCAAGGCCCCGACCCTGGTCGTGTGGGGCACGAAGGACCCGCTGGTGGGCGTCGGCCACGCCAAGGAGCTCGAGAAGCTCATCCCGGGATCACGCGTCTCGATCTACGAGGGCGTCGGTCACGTCGTCCAGCTGGAGGCGCCGGAGCGCTTCAACCGCGAGGTCGAGGACTTCCTCAGCGCATCACGGGTGATGCGCCCTCGGCGGCGCTGGAGACGAGCTTCGCGTACTTGCCCAGCACGCCCGTGGTGTGCTCGGGTTCCGGGACGGGGTAGTCGGCGATCCGCTGCGCGATCTCCTCGTCGGAGAGGTCGACGTCCATGCGCCGGTTCTCCACGTCGATGGTGATCGTGTCGCCCTCGTGGACGGCGGCGATCGGCCCGCCCTTGACCGCCTCGGGCGCGACGTGGCCGGCCATGAAGCCGCGGGTGGCGCCGGAGAAGCGGCCGTCGGTGAGCAGCGCGACGTGCTCCCCCATGCCGTTGCCGGCCAGGGCAGCGGTGACGGCGAGCATCTCGCGCATGCCGGGGCCGCCGACGGGGCCCTCGTTGCGGATGACGAGGACGTCGCCCTCGTTGATCTGCCCGGTGGTGACGGCCTTCATCGCCGCCTCCTCGCCCTCGAAGACGCGGGCGGGGCCCTGGTGGTAGCGGCGCTCGTGGCCGGAGAGCTTGACCACGGAGCCGTCGGGAGCGAGGTTGCCCTTGAGGATGGCGAGGCCGCCGGTCTTCTTGAGCGGCGCGTCGGCGGGCAGGACCACGACCTGGCCCTCCGTCTCCTTCGCGGACTCGGCGATCTCGCCGATGGTCTGGCCCGTCACCGTCTGCGCGTCGGCGTGCAGCTGG
>CAWJMO010000011.1:0-11448 GCA_963843865.1 uncultured Solirubrobacteraceae bacterium
GCGCCTTTCCGCGGGCTTAGTTCATCGGTAGAACGTGAGCTTCCCAAGCTCGAGAGACGGGTTCGATTCCCGTAGCCCGCTTCACGAAGGCCCGCACATGCGGGCCTTTCGCATTCGATGGGGGCAATATGGGGGCAATCGCTCCCGGGGTCGATCGCGACGGCTGACCCCGGTAGCGTCGGCGGTCAACGGGCGCACTGCCGGTGCCCGGTTCGCCCATGCCCACGCCCTTCAACGCCGACGCGGTCATCCCGAACGCCGAATCGGCCTACATCGCCCCACCCAAGCTCCGCGACTACGCGTTGAACCCCGATCACCCCAGGGGCCGGCACAAAGCCAGGGTGTTCAAGTCCGTCCTGGGGTTCGAGCGCGACGGCTGGGTGGACCTCCGCGACCAGCTGCTCAGCGGGCTGATGCTCGCGAGCGTCGCCGACATCCGCGTGACGTACGGCGGCTACAGCGCCGAGGTCCCTATCGAGGTCACGGGGCCCAACGGCCGAACGGCCGTCGTCATCAGTGGCTGGTACGTCGCGGACGCCGACCCCGAGCGACGCCCCTCGCTTGCCACCGCCTACGTCGACATCTGATCGCCAGGCCCGTACCATCTGCGACATGGCCCATCCCGCCGACCTCGACGTCATCGAGCTCATCGCGCCCGTCGATACGTGGGTCGTCGGAACGACCGGCACCGTCGTGGACGACCACGGGACCAGCGGCATGATCGAGGTCTGCGACGACGAAGGCCGCACGCTCGGGCTCTTCGAGGCGCCGTACTCGGCCGTCAAGATCGTGTGGTCGGCTGCCAGTCATCACGCCGTCGCCTGACTCACGGCCAGGCTAAGCGTCGGCAACTGCCCCGTTCGTCCAAGCGACAGCGAAGGGGCGCCGCGGCTGGACGCTGGCGTCTGATCTCCCGCATGGGAACGTCATACGGGACGCCTCGTAGAAGCGCGCACTGCCGGCGCCTAGCGGTAAGGCGCGTAAGGGCGAGCAACGGCGTCGACGGCAGGCGGCGATCACGCGGCGAGCGGCGGTGTCGCGCGTGCGGCAGCTTCTCGTGCCCTGTGCGGGCTCTTGTGTCAAAAGCCTCCGCAGGTGACCGGCCGCGGCCCCGCCGCCACAGCGCCCCACGGCGACTCCGAAGGCTGCGGCCAGGGCCGAGACCGGCCTACGTAATCGCCGGGCTGGAGTGGCCCGGGCCGCTCACTCCGACGTCCGGGAGGCCCCAGCGTCCAGCCGATGACGCGGTCGACACGCTTCCGCCCCTGCTCTTAATATAAGAGCATAATCCTTTCAGGAGTCACGATGCATCTGTGCCGACGATGAATTCGATCACCGCAGAAGATTGGGCGCCGGCGCTCTGGGTCGTGCGGGCCGTGTTGGATCTTGCGTTCTGCTCGACGTGCCGCCGCGCCGGCCCGTCGGCGAGGCCTGCTGGCGTCGTGACCGACGCACCCCCACCGTGCATCCTCAGCGCGGGCGATCCAGCAGCAGTTCCCGCGCACTGGCAGCAAGCCAAGCCGTAGCGGCGACTAGGTCGATCCCGGATCTGCGTCGAGGCTGTCGGCCCAGTGCTGGGCCCAAGCGACCAGCGGCTCGCCTGCGCTGAGCAGGCCGCGTCCTAGGTCGGTGAGGGCGAAGCCGTCGCCGTCGTGCTCGACGATGGCAGCGTCTCGCAGCTCCCGGAGTCGGGTGTTGAGGACGGAGGTGGCGATTCCCTCGGTCTGGGCTTGAAGTGTGCGGAAGGTCATGTGTCCATCTCGCAGCGTCCAGATCACCGTGAGGGCCCAGCGACGGCCGAGCAGGTCGAACAGGGCGCTGAGCGGCCGGCCGGTGCTCGAGCCGCGGACGGGCCGGCCTGGGCGAGGGGTCGGCGCGACGGCAGGCTCATCGGCGGGTGCTTGCGCGACCGGGTCCTGATCTGCTCTCATAGTAAGAGCATGCCTGACACCGCGTCCGAGATCAAACGAGCCGTCTGCACGGTCTGCGACATCGCCTGCCAGCTGGAGGTGCACGTCGCCGATGGGGCGGTGCAAAAGATCACGCCGCCGAGCAACCCGGTGGTCAAGGACAACTTCTGCCTGAAGGGGGTGCAGGCCCACAAGCTCTACGCGCGGCCGGAGCGCATCACCGAGCCGCTCAAGCGCGTCGGGGAGCGGGGCGAAGGAAAATGGGAGACGGTCTCGTGGGAGGAGGCGATGGACGACATCGCCCTCAAGCTCAGGGCCGTCATCGATGAGCACGGCCCGGAGGCGTTCGCGGTGTCCACGTCGAACTGGAACACCAGCGTAGAGTCGGGGATGGGCCGGCGGGTGATGAACCTGCTCGGGTCGCCGAACTGGGTCAGCGGCGTGGCGATGTGCATGGGCAACACCGCCGCCACGAACAAGCTGACCTACGGCTGGTTCCCCTGGCCGGATCTGCTGAACACCGACTGCGTGGTGCTCTTCGGGCACAACCCGCGCAAGCACTCCTGGACGCCGATCTACAACCTGATCCGCCAGGTCGCAGGAGAAGGGCGGCAAGCTGATCGTCCTGGACCCCAGGGTGTCCGGGCAGGCTGAGCGCGCCGACGTGCACCTGCAGCTGAACTCCGGGACCGACGCCGCGCTGCTGTTCGGCTGGCTGCGGGTAATCGTCGACGAGGGCCTCTACGACCAGGAGTTCGTCCGCGACTGGACCGTCGGCTTCGATGACCTCCGTGTGCGCCTGCAGGAGTGGCCGCTCGCGCGTGCGGCGCAAGTCACGGGTGTCCCGGAGGAGCTGATCGCGCAGTCCGCCCGCATGTACGCCACGGCGCGCTCGGCGTGCATGCCGTGGTCGCCCACGCTCGACCAGCAGGTCTCCTCGACGTCGGCGATCCGCCTGCCAGTCGATCCTGCGCGCGATCTGCGGCCACCTGGACATCCCGGGCGGCGAGCTCATGTACGGCTTCAACCCCGAAGTGGTCTCGGAGACGGTGCTCGAGCTGCACGAGGCGCTGAGCCCCGAGCAGCGCGCCAAGCAGCTGGGCTACGACACCTACCCGGTCTACACCCACCGCGCCGGGGAGCTGCTGGCCCCGCACACCGAAACGCGTCCACGGCCACGAGTACGCGAACATCGTCATGGGCTCCTACATGGCCAACCCGACCGACCTGTTCCGGGCGATGGCCACCGAGGACCCCTACGCGGTCAAGGCGTTCATCACCCTCGGCAACAACACGCTGATGAGCTACCCCAACCAGCAGCAGGTGCGGGCCGGGCTGCTCAACCAGGACCTTTTCGTGGCCCACGAGCTGTTCATGACGCCCGACTGCCGCGCTGTGCGACTACGTGCTGCCCGGGGACACATGGCTGGAGCGGCCCAACATCCACGACTCCTTCGGCTGGCGCTCGTGGCTGATCAGCCTCCGAGCAGGCCGTCCAGCCGCCCGGGTCCTGTCGCAGCGTCTTCGACTTCTGGCGCGACCTCGGCGTGCGGATGGGCCTTGAGGAGCAGCTGCCGTGGAAGACGATCGAGGAGGCCCTGGACCACCGCCTCTCGCCGATGGGCAAGAGCTATGAGGAGTTCGTCGCCTCCTACGACATGCGCATCGCGCCCAGACGAATACCGCTCCTACCGCCGCACCGGCTTCGGCACGCCGTCGGGGAAGGTCGAGCTGCGCTCCTCGATCCTGGAGGCGATCGGGCTACGACCCGCTCCCGTACTTCCGCGAGGCGCCCAAGGACCCCGAACACCCCTACAGCGTCTTCATCGGCGTCCGCGAGGACCCCTACTTCCAGACCGGCCAGCGCCAGCTGCCCTCGCTGCGGCGCATGAGTCCGCTGCCGCAGATCTTCGTCCACCCCGACGACGCCACCGACCGAAGGACTGGCGGCGGGCGACTGGGCGCAGGTCTCCACCCCGCACGGCGCCCTGGCCGGCATCGTCGCGCTGCGCCCGGACATGCTCGCGCGGGCACCTGCGCGTCCCGCACGGCTGGTGGTTCCCCGAACTCATCGACACCGTCACAGACGGCGCCGCCGACCAGCACAACGACGGCATGCTCGTCAACGACACCGAGCACCACGTCGACCATGAGCAGGGCGTCCCGCACTTCAAGGGCTTCGCCGGCCGCATCGACCGCCTCCCCGGGCCGCCCGCCCACATGGCCCACGTCCTCTACCAGGACCAGCCCGTCCCGCCGGTGCCCGCATGAACCGCCGACAAGAGCTCGCGCTACGCGCCCGGGAGAAGCGCATTGACGTCGAGACCACGCTGCTCAACCGCGCCGTCCGGCACGACAAGGGCCCAATTGACCGCGCGATCACCGCCGCCGTCCTGACGCAGATCCCCGACGTCCCCGACGACCAGGCCGGCGGCGGGCCCGCCCAGCGCGGCCGGCTGGACGCCCCGCCCGGCCCCCGCTGATGCCGCTCTACGAATGCCTGACCGTCGCGGGCACGCTCGACAACGACCAACGACAGCGCCTGGCCCAGGGCCTGACGCGCACCCACGTCGAGCACACCGGCGCGCCGCCCGAACTCGTCCAGGTCACCTTCCCCGAGCTGCCCGCCGGCCGCGCCTTCACCGCCGGCGAGCCATCCCAGCCGGCGATCATCCGCGGCAGCATCCGCGCCGGACGCCCACCCGAGGTCCGCCGCGCGCTCATCCAGGGCGCCTACGACCTCTACCGCCAGGTCACCGGCGCGGCCCCCATGGCGGTGCTCGTGGCCGTCATCGACGTCCCGGCCAGCTGGGCGATGGAAGGCGGCCAGTTGCTGCCCGAACCCGAGCGCGCTGCCGAGCAGGCCTGGCTGAACGCCGTCGCCGGCACGACGCCGACGCCGACGCCGACGCCGAGCAGCTGACACCTCACACGCCGGTGCAATCGCCCGCGACGCCCTTCCCCAACCCACGCCCTGATCAGGAGCCCTCTGCCATGCCGCACATCCGCGTCGAACACACCTTCCCCCAGCCGCCCGCCCAGGTCTTCGCCTACCTCAGCGAGCACGAGAACCTTCAGCCGCTGCTCAAGCCGATCAAGGTCTCACGCCGCAACGACGGCGACACCGATCGCAACGGCGTCGGCTCAGCCCGCGACATGCGCCTCGGCCCGACCTCCTTCGTCGAGACGATCACGGAAGTCGTTCCCAACCAGCGCATCGCTTACACGATCACCCAAGGCGGCCCGATGAAGCAGCACGCCGGCCTAATGACCTTCACCCCCGACGGCGATGGCACCAGGCTCGTCTACACCATCGACTTCCAGACCAAGCTCCCCGGCCTCGGAGCCATCCTCAAGCCCGCCCTGGCCAACGGTCTGCGCAAAGGCCTACGCAACGTCGAACCGAAGATCTGACGGTCCATCGCCCGCCCAGGCCGGTCCGGGACCACAGCTACTGACATCCGCGGTCGCATCCACAGACACGATTCTGTCGCTCCACAACCCGACGCGACGCTGATCGCCACGCACTCCGACAGGAGAACGAGTCGTGGTACTCGCTACCTACCCTTGGCGTCCGCTCATCGCGCGGAGCCGCAAGTTCTCCAGGGCGGCGGGCGCACATCTAGGTGACCGCCCTTCTGCCGAACGTCAAATGGGATTCGCGCGGAACCGGCTGAGCGGCGGCGAACGGACCTGCGGCGCGGACATCGGTCGGTTCCGACATCGTTTGGAGCAGGCAGCGCCTGGAGCGTCCCAGTAGACCCGTCCGAAATGAAATCCCGCTGGGGTCCCTCATCTGGGACACCCATCCGGTCATCTCCCAGCCTGACGGCCGCTTCGCTCCACCCGGTCGCCTTCAGTCCGTCGCCGCTTCTCAGCCCGACACAGAGCTGGAACCAGTCGACGCCGCCCGGCGCGCGCCCTCCCTGGTCGCTCCCGCCCGTGACCCGCTACGAGCACTCCGCCGCTGCCCCGAGCGCCGCTGGCAGCTCCACTGCAACGGCCCGCACAGACTTTCACCCGGGGGGTGTTTGGGGGTTCGCGCGACTAAGGAGTGTGCTCTCGATCGGAAAGCTCGCCGCGGGCCCGGGTACGGGCCGCTACTACGTCGACCAGGTGGCCCAGGGCCGGGAGGACTACTACTCGGGTGAGGGGGAGGCACCCGGGCGCTGGCTGGGCTCCGGCAGCGGCCGGCTGGGGCTCGACGGCCAGGTCGAGGATGAGCAGCTGCTCGGAATGCTCGCCGGTCAGGACCCCGGGTCCGGTGAGGTCCTTGGGCGTCCACTGAAGTCCGGTGACGTCGCCGGGTTCGACCTGACCTTCCGGGCCCCGAAGAGCGTGAGCATCCTGTTCGGCATCGGCGACGAGCAGCTCTCCACGGAGGTCCGGGACGGGCACGAGGCCGCGGTCGACGAGGCACTCGCCTACCTGGAGCGGGAGGCGTGCGTGGTGCGGCGCGGACGGGGCGGCGCGGTCCGGCTGCCCGGCGGCGGGTTCGTCGCTGCCGCCTACCGGCATCGCGCCTCACGTGCCGGAGAGCCGCTGCTGCACACCCACGTCGTGGTCGGCGAACACGGCTGAGGGCCCGGACGGCCGCTGGACCGCCCTGTTCGGTCGCGAGCTCTACGCGCAGGCCAAGACCGCCGGCTTCCTCTACCAAGCCGTCCTGCGCGAGGAGCTCTCGACGCGCCTCGGCGTGGATTGGGGGCCGGTGGAGAACGGGACCGCTGACCTGCGCGGGGTCTCGCGGGAGCTCGATCGACCGGTTCTCCACGCGGCGCCAGGAGATCCTCGAGGCGATGGAGGCTCGGGGTGAGCACTCCGCCCGCGCCGCGCAGGTGGCCACGCTGGACACCCGCCGCGGCAAGACGATCGTCGCGGTAGCCGATCAGCGGGAGGACTGGCGGCGCACGGCCGACGTCTACGGCCTCGAGGCCCGCACCGTGGAGGACGCTCGGACCCTGCGCCAGCGGCGTGACCCCGCGCCGCCGACGATGCGGAGGTCGGTGACTTCCTGCTCGGCGCGCACGGCTTGACCGCGAGCGACTCGAGCGTTCGACCGCGGCGCCGTGCTCCGCGCGTCTCGCGCGGGCAAGCCGTGACGGCGCGCGCGTCGCCGAGCTCGAGCGGCGCGCCGACGCGTTGCTCGCCGATCCCGCGGGTCGTCCCGGCTTGAGCGAGGGCCGCTACTCCACCCGCGAGCTCGTCGGGCTCGAGCGCCAGCTGCTCGACCGCCGCAGGAGCGCCGGGACGAGCCGCTTCCGCGTCACCATCCGGCCGGACGCTCGTCGCGGCGACGCTCGAAAGCCGGTCGCTCTGGGCCGAGCAGGCCGCGATGGTCGAGCAGCTCGTGCCTCGGGCGCGGCGGGGTGCAGGTCGTCCGCGCCCCGGCCGGGACCGGCAAGACGTTCGCGCTGGACGCCGCCCGGGAGGCATGGCAGGCCGCCGGCGTCCCGGTCCTCGGCTGCGCGCTGTCGGCTCGAGCCGCCTGCGAGCTGCGCGATCAGGCCGCGATCGACGCGACCACGATCGCCCGCCTACGCACGCGCCTCGACGACGGCGCACCGCCTCGCGGACGGACTCGGTGCTGATCGTCGACGAGGCCGGCATGGTCGGCACCCGCGACCTCGCCGCCTCGCCGAGGCCGCCGAGCCAGCGCAGGCCAAGCTCGTGCTCGTCGGCGACGACCGCCAGCTCCCGGAGATCGAGGCCGGCGGCGCGTTCCGCGCGCTCGGCCGACGCCTGCGGCCGACCGTCGAGCTGCGCGAGGTCCGCCGCCAGGACGAGGCCTGGGACCGCGAGGCGCTCGACGCGCTGCGCGACGGCGAGCGTCGAGCGCTGGGCCGACGCCTACGCCGACCACGGCCGCGTCGTCACCGCCCCACGGCACCGGCACTGCGCGCGAGCAGCTGGTCAACGACTGGTGGCAGGCCGCGCGACGGCGGCGACGCGCTGCATGATCGCCCACCGCCGCGCCGACGTCGCCGACCTCAACCAGCGCGCCCGCGCAGCGCATGCGCGACGGCCGGCCAGCCTCGGCGCCCGACGAGCTCGAGCTCGGCGACCGCGGCTTCGCCGTCGGCGACCGCGTCGTCGCCGCGCCGCAACGACCGGCGCGCTCGGGGTCCTCAACGGCCAGCGCGGCACGGTCCTGGCGGCGACCGCCGAGCGAGCGACGCTCGACGTCCAGCTCGACAACGGCGAGCGCAGCTCGAGCTCCCGCTCGACTACCTCGAGGCCGGGCACCTCGACCACGGCTACGCGATCACCGCCCACCGCGCCCAGGGCGCGACCGTCGACCGGGCCTTCGTCCTCGGCAGCGACGAGCTCTACCGCGAGTGGGGCTACACCGCGCTCAGCCGCCACCGCGACGAGGCCCGCTTCTACGTCAGCGCGCGCCCGGAGTTCGTCAACGAGCCCGCCGCGCCGCTCACCACGCCAGACGGATGTCTCCTCCGCGGTCTTCGACAAGCTCCTCGACAGCCGCATCAAGCAGCTCGCCGTCGGCAAGGCCGACCGGCACCGTGCCGAGCGCCTCGAGCACGCGGATGAGCAGGTCAAAGAGGCCGAAGCCCGACAAGCCCGGCTCGCCGAGCAGCTCGAAGACACCGGGTGGCACCGCTTCGGAGCACGCAGCGAGCTCCGTGACCGCAGCGAGCAAGCCGCCAAGCAGACCGAGCGCCTACGAGAGCGACGCGACACGCTTCACGAACAGCACGCGAAGCCCACCCTCAGCAAGGCGCTTGACCCGCTCGGTGGCCTCACCCCCGAGGCCCCCGGCCTTCACCCGGAAATGCCTGGCCCCGCCGACCTCGACCGCGGTACCGGCCTCGATCTCGGCATGTGAGCGACGAAGTCGCAGGGGGGATTTCCGGGCTCGGTCGCGACTAGGAAGGTGATGGCCTCTCCCATCCCCTTGGACCGCCCACTGCTGAACGCCGAACAGGCCGGGATGCTGCTCGGCGGCATCCCCCGCTACACGGTGCTGCAGATGGCTCGTGACGGCCGGCTGCCCTGCCTGCGCGTCGGCAAGCACGTCCGGTTCTGCCCGGCCGAGCTCGAGCAGTGGCTCAGCAGCCGCCGCGTCGTCTGACATGCGAGAGCCACCGATTGGCGTACTACGATTCGCTCGATGGAGCGCTTACCGCGAGATCGGGTGAGCGCAGCCATCAGCGAGCGGCGATCGTACGTCAGAACCGGCGATCAGGCCGTTTCCACGAGCTCAACAGTGCCCTGGTTGACCGCACGAGCGCCGGACGACCATCGGCCCGACCGCTGGCTCGTCATCGGCGCGGGACGACCCAAGGAGCCGCAATCTCCTCGAGATAATCGTTTCAGTGACGCGTTCGAAGCCCGCTCGGGCGCCAGACGATCCAATCCACTCCATGCAACCGCTCGACCGACCACCGGAGACCCCTCGAGCACCTGGCGCATGGCGCTGGCGTCTGGCACGGCCAGCAGGAGACGACCAGAGCGGAGGTGCGAGGTAGAGCCCGACCATCTAGACGCCGTCCATCGACGTCCTCGAGGAGCCGACCGCGTTCCCGCGGGAAGCCGCTTCGCGTTACGAGCTGCTCGCCCACCCCAGCGAGGACCGCGCCGCGGCTTGATGGTGGGAGCGGCTCACGCACGACGACGCATAGCGTTCAAGTCCGTGAGATCGACATCCACCCGGACCTCGTCACCGTTGTCGAGCTTGAGGGTCGCTGCTTCACGCATACCGGGAATGATCGCACGAAGACGAACCACTGACAGAGATCTGGTGCGCCCACGGAGCGAACATGGCCAGATCGCGCGGCGCCGGCGGACGAGCTCGACCCCAGACTCCCGGGCGACAGTCCTCCGCGGGAAGCTGCGCAATCCGCGTCGCATCGTCTGGCCCGCCCAGACCGCTGGAGCCGCGCGGGAAGCGACCTAGCCTGCGCAAGCGGCCGGCGGCGGTAGCGTTTGTGCCAAGCGTCAAGCCGTCACGAACTGCGGCCGGACGGAGACAGCGCGTCGTGCGGGACGCTCAGGACGTCGAGCCCGTGCCCGCGATCGTCGGAGATCTCGACAAGTGCCGTGGTGTCGCCAGAGTCGACGACAGTCCCGACGTGCCCGCCGCCCAGCGGCCGACTGACGATAGCAGCTCAACGACCTCATGCGCTTCGTGGCGGGTCGGCATCAGCGAGGAGTCGCTTCGCTCGTGGGCCTCGACACGCGCTCGGGGCGCAGCAAAGCATCGGCGCCGACCCGCGGCCTGATGATCGCGTTGAGCTTCGCTGCGGCGTCCGTCTGCGGGACGTGGTGGAGGTAGACTCGGTCGTGGTGATGTGCTGGTCCCCATGTAGGCCTGCACGTCGCGGAGTGGGAACGCCTGGGCGGCCAGCGTGCCGAAGCAGTGGCGCAGGTCGTGCCAGCGGAACGGCTGCTGGCCGGCGCGAGGCTCGCGGAGGTGCCCGAAGCCCGCCCCCTCCATCGCCTTGTGGAGCGACTTGCGCATCGGGTCGGGCGTCAGAAGTCCCCGTCGGGTGCGGGAAAGACCAGGTCGCCGGGTGCGGTCCAGCGCTCGCGGCGGCTGAGCGGCTCGATCGCTTCGATGGCCAGGTCGACGAGCGGCACCACACGGGAGTGCTCGCCCTTGGTAGGCCCTCCTCGTTGAAGCCCGCCGGCACGTTCCCGATCACCCGCACCATCTCGTTGGCGTAGTCGACGTCGCGCCAGCGCAGCGCCCGGAGCTCGCCGAGGCGCAGGCCGGTGAACGCGGAGAAGCGGATCGCCGCCGCGTGCCAGTCGACGGGCACGCGGCGGCGATCGCCAGCACCGCCTCAGGATCGAGAACCGTGATCGAACGCGAGCTCTTGAACGTCACGCGCTCGGCGTCGGCCGCCGGGTTGACCGTGATCCACTTGCAGCGCCGCGCGCGCTCGAAAAGGCCGAAGGTCGCGACCATCGCCTTGGCCACCGTCCACGGCGAGAGCCCGCGCTCGAGCAGGCTGCGCCGCATGCGGTCGACGTGCTCCTCGGTGATCTTGTGGAGCGCGAGCCCTCGCCCCTTGGTCCGAAGCGCCTGGATGCTCCTCGCTGACCGGCGCCTTCGAGCGCCCCCGGCCGAGCTCCGGAAGGACGTAGTGGTTGGCGAGGTGGCGGTAGTAGCGCATGGTCGTCGGCTTCAGCCGCTTCTCGACCTCGCGATGGCGCAGCCATTCGTCGACCGCATCGCCGAGGGTGTGCGCGTAGGTGTTGGCCGCGGCGGGCGTCTGGCGCGGCAGCTCGTCGAGGAGCGCCGCAGGCGCTCCTCGGCCGCCTTCGGCGTCAGGTAGCCCTCGGGTGCCGGACCGTCGGCCGCGCGCCACGCCGGTCCTCCCCGCGTGCCCCGCTTCGCGCTCGCCTTCGCCCACGCCGGCCCAAGCACCTTTCGCGAGCGCCCGGCCGCGCCGAAGCGCAACGCGGCGACCCATACGCGGCCCGTTTTTCGCTCTTCAGCTCCAAGTACCCGGTTGCGCGTCGTTCGCCGGTCATGGGCAATTATGACACAACATTTCGACACATGGCGCAA